>NZ_JBHXAQ010000003.1:310921-668524 GCF_042728755.1 Nocardia sp. NPDC060249 | reverse complement strand
CCTTCGTCGCATCTCCGCGGCGCCTAACCGGCGGCCCGGCCGCGGACCGGCCACTTCGTGGCCGTCCCTCCCTAGGGGTCGGGAGTGCGGGGGCCGGGTTGGGTGGGTTGTTGAAGACGGGGACAGGCTGGGTGTACGCGCGGTCGGTTGTTGAAGTCAGGGACTAGCTGGGTGTACGCGCGGTGGGTTGTGAAGTCGGGGACCGGCTGGGTGCGCGCGGTGGGTTGTGGAGTCTGGGACTGGCTGGGTGTGGGCGGTGGGTTGTGGAGTCGGGGACTGGCTGGGTGTGGGTGGTGGGTTGTGGAGTCGGGGACTGGCTGGGTGTGCGGTGTGGTTGTGGAAGGCGGGGGACGGGCTGGGTGTGCGCGGTGTGGATGTTGAAGGCGGGGACATGCCGGGGTGCGCGGTGTGGTGTTGAAGGAGGGGACGGGCTGGGTGCGCGGTGTGGTCGGTAGGTGGTTGTGGGGTTGGGGGTGGATGACGGGCAGGGTGTGTGGGCGGGAGTGCGGGGTGGGGTTTTGAGGGCTGGGTGGGTCTTGGGTGTGGGGCTCTCGAAACTCTTCGGGTGACCGGCTTGTCGGCGTACCGTGGTTTTGTCCGAGGTGGTGCGGTGTGGATCGCAGGGTTGGAGACGCCGGTGGATCGAATCGATGCGGAACGGCTGGCCGAGCGGGAAGCGCGGCGGCGCAGGGCGGTGACTCCGGCCGCTAAGCGGCTTGCCGAGGTGCCGTGGCCGGATCGCAGCTGGCCGACGGTGCGCGGGTTGTATGTGACCGTGGGGGCCGCACTGTACGAGCGGTAACCTCCATGCCGTGACTGATCCGCTCCAGCCCCTGGTCGACCTGCCCGGCGTGCGCGAGGCCGCCGACAAGGCACGCGACGCGCTCGCGGCCGTGCACCGGCACAAGTCGAACCGGCGCGGCTGGGCGACCACCGCCGCCGAAGCCGCCGTGCGGGCCGCCCGTTCCTCGGCGGCCATCGAAGGCGCGAGCACCGACCTGCCCGCCGACGGTCAGGTCAGTGACCCGGTGCTGGCCGGCGCGCTGCGGGTGGGTCAGGCGCTCGACGGCGACGCGCTCACCAACCTCGTCGGCACCTGGCGGCGCGCGCCCTTGCAGGCGCTGGCCCGGCTGCACCTGCTCGCCGCGGCCGACCTGGTGGCCGATGAGCAGGAACTCGGTCGTCCGCGCTCGTCTCCCGGCGTCGCCGAGCGGCTCGACATGCTCACGCAAACTGTCCAGTCGAGCAAGGCGCCCGCCCCCGTGATCGCGGCGATCGTGCACGGCGAGCTGCTGTCGTTGCGACCGTTCGGCACCGGCGACGGTGTCGTCGCGCGCGCTGCCTCACGGCTGGTCGCGGTATCGAGTGGACTCGACCCGCACAGCCTCGGCGTGCCCGAAGTGTTCTGGCTGCGCCGTCGCCAGGCCTACCTCGACGCGGCTGCCGGATTCGGAATGGGCACCGCGGAGGGCGTGGGCGGCTGGGTGCTGTTCTGCGCGGGCGCGCTGGAAGACGGGGCTCGGGAAGCGAACTCGATCGCCGACGCGGCGGCCGGCTGAACCCGGCCCTACACATCGAAACGGGCGGCGTTGCCGATTGCTCGACCTCACCGCCCGCTAGCACGGAACACCCGGTTACCAAGCGTGCAGGGTGGGTTGTGTTCGGTGGCCTCGGCGATCATCCCAACCCCGCCGGTTCATCCCCGCAACCTGTGCGAGGCGTTCGCCGACGTCGGCTCGAATTTCGCAGGCCCACAACTCTTTCGGCCTTGTCGCGGCGCGCTCCGCGTGGGTGCCTGGTGTCCGTGCTGGGAAGGGTGGGATGGGAGGCGAAACCTTCTCTTCCGGCTCCGTCTTGGCCTTCCGTCCTTCCGTGACTCCATTCTTACACTGTGACAGCACTCACATCAAGGGTTTCGAAGGCATTACCGAATCCCCGTGAATTCGGCGTGTCGCCCGGAGATTCGTGCTGTACGGGGGCCGGTCAGCGGCGTTTGCGCAGCAGCCGGTAGCTGATCGCGCCGGCGATGATCGCGCTCAATCCGACGGCCGCCGTCGCGGCGACGGTGGTGGTCGACGGCGTCTGGAATCGTGACCACAGCGACACCGGGTTGGAGAACGTGAGCACCGGCCAGCCGCGGCCGGCCGCCTCCCTGCGCAGCCCGCGGTCGGGGTTCACCGCGGTCGGATGGCCCACGGCGCTCAGCATCGGCACATCGGTCACCGAGTCGGAGTAGGCGTAGCACCGCGAGAGGTCGTAGCCCTGCTCGGCGGCGAGCTTCTCGATGGCGGCGACCTTGCCCTCGCCGTAGCAGTAGAACTCGATATCGCCGGTGTACTTGCCGTCCTCGACGACCATCCGGGTGGCCTCGGTGTGCGAGGCGCCGAGCACCTCAGCTATCGGTCCGACGATCTCCTCGCCGGAGGCCGATACGATCACCACATCGTGGCCGCGGATCTTGTGATCGGCGATCAGATCGGCGGCCTCGGCGTAGATCAGCGGGTCGACCAGATCGTGAAGAGTCTCGGCCACAATGGTTTTCACCTGCTCCACATCCCAGCCCGCGCACATGTTGGCGAGGTTTGCCCGCATCCGTTCCATCTGGTCGTGATCCGCACCGGAAAGCAGGAACAAAAAGTGCGCGTAGCTGCTCTCCAGCACGGCTCTGCGGTTGAGCAGACCCTGCGCGTAGAACGGTTTGCTGAAGACGAATGCGCTCGACTTCGCGATCACCGTTTTGTCGAGATCGAAGAACGCGGCGACGCGCCCGCCCGGCACCGGGGCTCGGCCCGTTTTGCCGAGACTTGTGTCCGTAGGCGAGGTCTGGTCGCGTTCTGGCGTCACGTCAACAGAATAGGCACGACCTGCGCTCGCCGCAGGATCGACTGTCCGCACCGTGGAAAAGGGTTTGCCCCGGGGACGCCGGGTGGCGCGAATCGCCGAAGAATGTCGGCGAATGCTACTTGCGCCCGCAGCAGGGGGTGGGTGTAGTATTGCTGGCACCTGGACTTAGTCCAGGCGCGTTCAGCCCGACCCCCCGGGGCTGAACCCGACGGCCCCAGCCTCCTCCCCCCCGGCTGGGGCCGTCCTCTATTTCCGGGACGATCGTCAAAGTTCTCCACACCCCCGAGTTATCCACAATCGGTGTTTTCGGGGTGTTGATGAACTCCTCGCTCGGCAACGCTGAGTCGCATGAACTCAGTCCCGATGCGCGGTGGCCCGCCACCGATCGCGCCCGCTCTCGTGCTCGTGCGTGACGAACGGCTGCGCGCGGAGGTGCGTCGAGTCGCGGCGGCCGCCGAGCGTGTCACCGATGAACGGGTGATGCCGGTCGGCAGGCACGCGTGGGCCGGGGCGGGCATGGTCATCCTCGATACCGCCGCCGCAGTTGCCGCCGCCGTCGGCGGATTCCCGCGGCGGGCGGGCGTCGTCCTGGTCACCGAGGGGGAACCTGCCGTGCCCGACTGGCAAGCGGCGACGGCAGTGGGTGCCGAACGCGTTGTCGCGTTGCCCTCGGCCGCGGTCGCGCTGGTCGAACAGTTCGCCGAACACGCCGAATCACGCACGGGCGAAGGGATAGTCGTCGCGGTAGTGGGCGCGGGTGGCGGTGCCGGGGCGTCCACGCTCGCCGCGGCAACCGCGCTGCGCGGTGCCGCGCGGCGGGTGCGTCGCGACACGGTGTTGATCGACGGTGCCCCGCTCGACGGTGGGATAGATCTGGTGCTGGGCATGGAGAACGTGCCGGGGCTGCGCTGGCCGGACCTGATCATCGAGGACGGGCGGGTGTCGGCGGCGGCGCTGCACAACGCGTTGCCCGTCGGGGCTCCCGGCTTGGCGGTGTTGTCCTGCGGCCGAGCGCGGCCCGCCATCGGTGTAGGCCCGGCGCGATCACGGGCCGACACGGCTTCGGTGGGACACGCGTTCGCCGGACTGGCTCCGGCGGCTGTGCGTGCGGTCATCGAATCAGGAAGGGATGCAGGAGATCTCGTGGTCTGTGACGTGTCGTGTGAGCGAGGCCCAGCGGCCGACGCGATGCTCGACGCTGCCGATCTGGTCGTTCTCGTAGTCCCGGCCAGGCTGCGCTCCATCGCTGCGGCCGAAGTCGTCTCGGCCTATCTCGGAGAACGAAACCCCAACCGCGGCTTGGTTGTCCGCGGTCCCGCGCCCGGCGGACTGCGCGGCGCGGAAGTCGCCGAACTTCTCGGATTGCCCCTTCTCGCCGCGGTTCGCGGGCAAGCAGGCCTCGCCTCCCGGCTCGAACGCGGTGGTCTGAGCGTCCGCCGCCGCGGCCCCCTGCGCGACGCCGCCGACGCCGTCCTCGCCGTGGTCGGAGCCGAAGCATGACCAGCTCCGTCAGCGCCGGATATTCGAGCGTCCCCCATGCGGCTCTTCGCCGGGACGGAGCCACCGCGACATGACCTCCTTTGTCACCGTCGACCTCCTCGAACGCGTCCGTGAGCGTCTCGCCGAACACCCTGGCGTCCCCGATGCCGCTCAACTGGCGGCCGCGATCCGCACGGAAGCGGGCGGCGTGCTCGCCGACACCGATCTGCTCCGGGCCCTGCGACTGTTGCAGACCGAGATGACCGGGGCTGGGTTGCTGGAGCCGCTGCTGCACGATCCTCGGGTGGCCGATGTGCTCGTCACCGGGCCGGAGGCGGTCTGGGTCGACCGTGGCCGCGGCCTGGAGCTGACCGATGTCCGCTTCGCCGACGAAGCCGCTGTTCGTCGCCTCGCGCAGCGCCTGGCCCTGGCCGCCGGCCGCCGCCTCGACGACGCTCAACCCTGGGTCGACGGCAAACTCGCCGGAACCGAAGCCACGCTGGGTGAAGCGTTCGGTGTCCGGCTCCACGCGGTGCTCGCCCCCGTCGCCCACGACGGCACGTGCCTGTCCCTGCGCATCCTCCGCCCCGCGACCCAGGGCCTCGACGCGCTGGCGGCAGCCGGTTCGATTCCCCCGGACGCCCGCCGCCTACTCGGTGACATCGTCCGCGCCCGCCTCGCGTTCCTGGTCGTCGGAGGTACCGGAGCGGGCAAGACTACCTTGCTCTCGGCTCTGCTCGCCGCCGTCGACCCTGCCGAGCGAATCGTGTGCGTGGAGGACGCCGCCGAGCTTGCTCCGGTCCATCCGCATGTTGTTCGGCTGGTCGCCAGGACCGCCAATGTTGAAGGGGTAGGCGCTGTCACGGTGCGCGACTTGGTCCGCCAGGCCTTGCGGATGCGCCCGGATCGCATCGTCGTGGGCGAGGTCCGTGGTGCCGAAGTCGTCGATCTCTTGACGGCCCTCAACACCGGCCACGACGGCGGTGCGGGGACCGTTCACGCCAACTCGCCCCAGGAAGTTCCCGCGCGCCTGGAAGCACTGGCGGCACTCGGGGGGATGGACCGGGCGGCCCTGCACAGCCAACTGGCTGCCGCTGTCCAGGTGGTCCTGCACGTTCGCCGCCGCCCCGACGGAACCCGCGCCCTCCACGAAATCGGAGTCCTGCATCGTGATTCCGAGGGGGTCCACATCATCCCGGCTTGGCGCTCGGACGACCACCCCACTCCCGCGGTCGGCGAACTCCACCGGCTACTCGAGGTGCGACTCGGATGAGAAGCCCTGTCTGGTACGCGGTGGCGGCGTCGCGTTGTGCGTGTCGATCTCGGCGAAAAGCCTGGTCGGACAACATGCAACGTAGGTCAAGGCGATCTCCCGAGGGGCAGTCGGTGGTCGGCGATGCGGCGCGGCGATCGCAGCGGGCAATGCTCGGAGCCGCCGACGAGTGGCGCGAGCGAGGTGCGGGTTTCGGCGTAAAGGAGGTGGGCTCATGGGTAGTGCGTTGCTCTGTTGCGCGATCGCGGTGCTGGTGCTGCCCGTGGCAGGCGGTCAGCGGCGGTTCACCCGGCTGTTCGCGCCGAGCGGGAGCAGTCCGCGAAAACGCGTGCCTGTGGAGTGGTGTGCAGGAATCGCTCTGGGGTGCACGGCATTCGCGTTCGGTCCCGGCGTCGGGCTGGCGGCTCTCATGTTGGGAGCCACTGTGGCGGTACGTGAACGGCGTGGTCGAGGTGACCGTGAACGACGCCGCGAATGTGGCTACCTCCTGGCCGGCTTGGAAGCGGTGGTCGGCGAGCTCCGTGTCGGCGCCCACCCGAGCGCGGCCGCCGAATCCGCCGCGGGCGAGTCGCGCGGCGAAGCGGCGCGTGTACTGGCGATCAGTGCCGGCCGCAGCCGGCTCGGTGGTTCCGGAGCCGACGGCTGGGTCCAACCGGATTCGCTCGTCGCCGAGGAACTGTCGAGGGTCGCCGCCGCGTGGCGGGTGGCCGAGGAACACGGCCTTGCCCTCGCGGAACTACTCGCCGCCGCGAGGTCCGATCTGCTCGGACGCATCCGCTTCCGCGACCGCACCGAAGCCGCACTGGCCGGCGCCCGAGCATCGGCCACCGTCCTGGCCGGCCTTCCACTGGTAGGTATCGGCCTGGGTCAACTGATGGGCGCGGCTCCGCTCACCATCCTGTTCACTTCCCCGGCCGGCGAACTGCTCCTCCCGCTGGGCGCCGCCCTCGCCTGCTGTGGACTGCTGTGGACAGATGTCATCACCCGCAAGAGCACAGCCTGATCGGCATCGGACGGTGTCGAACAGTCGGTGGCAGTGGACAACTGGTGTGGACGCCCTGTGGACAGCTGCGCCCACCGCGAGGGCACAGCCTGACCCGGGTCGCGTCACGACCCGCGGTAGACGGAAGTAGTCGCCGTTCCGGATGCCTGTGGACAGGTGTGATAACCGAACAAGACCACGAGCTGACCTCGGTGTCGCATGTGGAGCAGTTCGGATCGGGGTGTGGACGGATGTGGATCAAACTTCGAGGAGGGGATTGCTGTGCAGGGGATGGATGGTGCTGTTCCACCGGGGGCGTTGTTGATCGCGGCGGTGGCGATTGTGTTGCTACCAGGGCGGGTTGCCGTCAGTCGACGAGTGCGTGCGCTCGGTCCGACGACGGTCGGCGTCTCCGGGGTGCCGGGCGACACCGCGAAGGCTGATCCACTCGGGTCTGCGTCCGCGTTCGATCTCTTGGCCGCATGTCTGCGAGCGGGACTGCCGATGGCCGCGGCCGCGCGAGCCGCCGCGCCGACAGCGCCGCCGGTTCTTCGGGCGGCATTGCTCAGGGCCGCGGACCTCCTCGCGCTGGGCGCCGACGCGGCGACGGCATGGGAGCGGGCGGTCGCGGACGCTGCGGGGTCGGCGGGCGCCGATGACGTGGAGTCGCTGGCGAGGATGGCCCGGCGTTCGGCTCGCTCCGGCGCCTCGTTGGCCGCGGCGGTCGGCGAATTGGCCACCCAGCGCCGCGAAGCCGTGGAAGACGCTGCGGTCGCGCGCGCCGAACGCGCGGGCGTGCTGATCGGCGGCCCGCTCGGTCTGTGCTTCCTGCCCGCTTTCGTCTGTCTCGGCATCGTTCCGGTCGTCATCGGCCTGGCCGACCGCGTGCTCGGCGGCGGTGGGCTGCTGTGACCGGCCGCGACGAGGCCACCGAAACTTCACCGCGCGGATCGGCCGCGTGGTGCAACCAGAGAGGGGATCACGATGACTTTCGCGCACACGGTATACCTGGGGGCCCGCACTCGAATCACGCGTCTGCTGCTCGAGGACGACGGCATGTCGACGGCGGAGTACGCGATCGGCACCATCGCCGCGGCGGCCTTCGGGGCCGTGCTCTACGGGGTCGTCACCGGGGACAGCATCATCAACGCGTTGACCGGCATCATCGACAAGGCACTCAACACGAGCGTGTAAACCACTGCGACACCAGCACTCTCGGGGCCGACGCGGGTGCGGTGACGGTCGAGGCCGCCATCGCCCTCGCGGCGCTGGTGTGCGCTGTAGCCCTGTGTATCGGCGCACTGCTCGCCGGATCCACCCAGGTCCGCTGCACCGACGCGGCCCGCGAGACCGCCCGCCTCGCTGCCCGCGGTGACTCCTCGCGCGCGATCGCCGCGGGACGATCGGTTGCCCCACCAGGCGCGACGGTCGACCTCCGTACCGAAGGCGACCGGGTGGTCGCCACCGTCACCGCGAACACCCCACTCCTTCCCGGCCTGCGCCTTCGCGCTGATGCGGTAGCCGTCACCGAGCCTGGAGTGGTTTCGTGACGGCGAGGCGCGACATCGCGGCGGATGGGGGTGGGGCGACGGCGTTCGTGTGCGTGGCCTTGGCGGGGCTGATCTGCCTGACATTGTTGGTGGGCCAGGTGGGCGGGGCGGTGGTGGCTCGGCATCGGGCGCAGGGGGCCGCTGATCTGGGCGCGCTGGCCGCGGCGGGTCTCTTGGCGCAGGGTGCGGAGGCGGGATGTGCGGAGGCCGGGGAGATCGCCCGGCGGATGGGGGTTCGAGTACAGCGGTGCTCGGTCGCGCAGTGGGATGTTGTTGTAGATGTCGCGGCGAATGTGTCAGTGGGAGTGTTCGGTATGCGCACTGTGCGGGCTTCGGCACGGGCGGGTCCCGTGGAAGAGAATGAGTGACGGGGAAGTGTTATCACTGGACGGTGGTTGTTCCGCACCGAACCAATTCGGAATTAACCGGATCCACCGTTGCGCTATTTCATGCGCATTCTTTGATCTCAGCGAGAAAAAAATGAAAAGAACGATGTAGTAGCGCCCGTGGGTCAAGTTGGCTATGCGCCAGTTAATAGAAGAGTGGTCCTTTTTATTCGGACACCGGGCGCCGGCCGACATATCTCTGCTGGTCAACACTAATTCGGACGGGTGACCAGCATTCAGCGAAGGCGGTGTATCGCCGGTCACGCCACGAGCGCGCGTACATCATGAATCCGCAGGTAGCTCGCCATGAGCTCGCAGCTCGCCGAGAACGGCGGCCAGCAAGCGCGCGGCGGCGTCCTTGTCGAGGGGGTTGTTGCCGTTTCCGCACTTGGGCGACTGCACGCACGAGGGGCAGCCGTCCTGGCACGCGCAGCTGTGGATCACGCTCAACGTGGCCGACAACCAGTCCGTGAGCTGGGCGAATCCGCGCTCGGCGAAGCCCGCGCCGCCGGGCTGGCCGTCGTAGACGAACACCGTCGGCGCGCCGGTATCGGGATGCTCAGCGATGGAGACACCGCCGATGTCCCACCGGTCGCAGCCCGCGACCAGCGGCAACATCCCGATGGCCGCGTGCTCGGCGGCGTGCAACGCGCCGGGGAGCTGCTCGTCGGAGATGTTCGCGGCGGCGAGCAGCTGGGGCGTGACGGTATACAGAACAGCCTTGGTGTGCAGGGTGTGCGCGGGCAGATCGAGCTCCACCTGGTCGAGCACCTCACCGGTCACCAGGGTCCGCAGGTAGCCGACGACCTGGTTGGTCACCGCGACCTGCGCGGATGCGGCCGTGACCGCACCGAGCACGCGCTCCTCGATCACTCCTTCGACGATGATCGAGGTGATCTGCCGGGAACTGGTGGTGAAGCCGGGATCCACCTCGTTGACGAACGCGACACCACCTTCGAGATCCAGTTCGTCGACGAGATAGGTCTCGCCCTGGTGCAGATGGACAGCCCCCGTGTGCAGCGTGGCGGGGGCCCGGCCCGCGTCGGCGGTGCCGAGCAGTCGTCCGGTCTCGGCGTCGACGATCGCGACCGGCGAGCCGAGCCCACCGCGCACATCCACGTCGTCGTGCGGGTGGGTGTGCGCGGTGATGTGCCAGCGGGCACCCGCGCCACGGGCGCCCGGCCTGCGCCGGATCAGGCCCTGATCGGCCAGGTCGGCGAGCACTTCGTCGGCTCTGAACTCGCTCACCTCCTCGTCGGTGAGCGGCAGCTCCATCGCGGCGCACAGCAGCTGGGGGCCGAGGATGTACGGGTTGTACGGGTCGGTGATGGTGGCCTCGATCGGCCGGTCGAGCAGCGCTTCCGGGTGGTGCACCAGGTAGGTGTCGAGCGGGTCGTCGGTAGCCACGAGCATCACCAGCGAACCCTGTGTGCGTCTGCCCGCCCGCCCGGCCTGCTGCCAGAACGAGGCGACCGTCCCGGGGAAACCGGCGATGACCACGGCGTCGAGGCCCGCGATGTCGACGCCGAGCTCGAGCGCGTTGGTACTGGCCGCGCCGAGCAATGTCCCCTGCGACAGTGCCTGTTCGAGCTCCCGCCGGTCCTCGGCCAGATAGCCCGCCCGGTAGGCGGCGATCCGTTCCTGCAGCTCGGGGGCGGTTTCTGCGAGGACACGACGGGCATCGAGCGCGATCAGTTCGGCACCGCGCCGCGAGCGAACGAAGGTCAGTGTCCTGGCGCCCTCGGCCACCAGCGCCGCCATGATCTTGGCCGCCTCGCTGGTCGCGGTGCGCCGCACCGGCGCTCCGTTCTCGCCGGTCCGCATCGCACTCAGCGGCGGCTCCCACAGGGCGACGGTCCGGGCCCCGCGCGGCGCCCCGTCCTCGGTGACCGCGACCACCGGCGCCCCGATCAGCCTGCTCGCCGACGCGCCCGGATCGGCACTGGTCGCCGAGCACAGGATGAACACCGGGTCGGCGCCGTAGAACCGGGCGAGCCGACGCAGCCTGCGCAAAACCAGCGCGACGTGCGAACCGAACACTCCTCTATACGCGTGGCATTCGTCGACCACCACATAGCGCAGGTTGCGCAGCACCCGTGCCCAGCGCTGATGGGAACGGAGAATCCCGACGTGCAGCATGTCGGGATTGGTGAAAATCCAGCGGGCGTTGGCCCGCACCCACTGTCTGACCTCGGCAGGAGTGTCCCCGTCATAGCTCGCCGGATGCGCCTCTCGCAGCGGATTGTCATGGATCAGGCTGCCGACAGCACGGAGTTGATCGGCGCCGAGTGCCTTGGTGGGGGAGAGGTACAGGGCGGTGGCGCGCGGATCGTCGTGCAGCGCCGCGAGCACCGGCAACTGGTATCCGAGTGACTTTCCGGACGCGGTGCCCGTACTCACCACGACGTGGTTCCCGGCCGCGGCGAGCTCGGCCGTGCGGGTCTGGTGTTCCCATGGCAGCGTGATCTCCTGCGCGTCCAGGGCTGTGACCAGGTCCGATGGCACCCATTCCGGCCACGCGGTGGTGCGGGCGCGCCGTGCGGGCAGCTCGGCGAGATGGGTCAACGGGTTACCGCCGGCAGCCGCCTCGGCGAGGACACGATTCAGCAACGATCGCCCATAGCTCTCGCCGGTATCGCGCTCTCGAACCTCGGTCCGGTCTGGCGGATTCATCAAGTCCTCCTCTCACACGACACGCGAAGTGTGAAACGTGTGTGTGCGACAACCACTACCTGGGATTTCGTAACCCAGTAGCGATCTGGGTCACAGCATGTTTGCTAGAAGCTCACTCGGTTATCAAGAAGCAAACAGACCGAAAGTACGGATACACCCAATCTGTCCCTTACCTGCACATTCGCAAGATCAGGAATTTTGCAAATAGTCGGTAACTCGACTGTCGAATTGCGCAGAGACATGGTTCACTGGGTCTCGGTCGCAAGCTTCTGTGTTCGAGGGACGGATCCAAGGTCCAGACCATCAGCAGGATCGTTGTTGCGAACGCCGTGCTCAGGATTTCCTTGCAGGGGGACCAACAGTACAGCGGTCGGAACGGGCCCGGTGGACGAACCCAGTTGTCCGCCGTTTCCGGTAGAAAGAGAAGGAAACAGAATGGCACAGGGAACTGTGAAGTGGTTCAACGCGGAGAAGGGGTTCGGCTTCATCGCGCCCGAGGACGGCTCCGCTGACGTCTTCGTCCACTACTCGGAGATCCAGGGCACGGGCTTCCGTACCCTCGAGGAAAACCAGAAGGTCGAGTTCGAGGTCGGCCAGGGCACCAAGGGCCCGCAGGCCACCGGCGTTCGCGCGCTCTCCTGAGCTGCGAAACACAACAACGCCTCGTCCCCCTCCTCCGCATGCGGAGGAGGGGGACGAGTCATTTCCGGGTACCATCGCCCAGGACAGCGCCCGCGTCGTGAAACGCCGCAAATGCCTCTACCCCAAGTGCGCAGGGTATAAACGTCACTGGTGGTGATGTCCGAACGTCGCCGTCTGCCCCAGCCGCGCACCGAGCGGACCTCCCGACGCGCGGATCTAGAAGGAAGGTGTTCGCCGGTGGCAACACGAGACCGCAGTTCAGCCGACCAGGGCCGACCCCTGCGTCGTCTCGTGATCGTCGAGTCGCCGACCAAGGCCCGCAAGATCGCGCCCTACCTGGGTCGCAACTACACGGTCGAGGCCTCGGTGGGCCATATCCGCGACTTGCCGCGCGGAGCCGCCGATGTGCCCGCCAAATACAAAGGGCAAGCGTGGGCCCGCCTCGGCGTCGATGTCGATCACGACTTCGAGCCGATCTATGTGGTGAACCCGGATAAGAAGGCCAAGGTCGCCGAACTCAAGAGCTTGCTGGCCGACGCCGACGAGCTCTACCTCGCCACCGACCCCGACCGCGAGGGCGAAGCCATCGCCTGGCACCTGCTCGAAACGCTCAAGCCGAAGGTCCCGGTTCGCCGGATGGTCTTCCACGAGATCACCGAGCCGGCCATCCTCGCCGCCGCCGCCGACACGCGCGAGCTCGACAACGATTTGGTCGACGCGCAGGAAACCCGCCGCATCCTGGACCGCCTCTACGGCTACGAGGTCTCCCCGGTGCTGTGGAAGAAGGTGATGCCGCGGCTGTCCGCCGGTCGCGTGCAGTCCGTCGCCACCCGGGTGATCGTGCAGCGTGAACGCGAGCGCATCGCGTTCCGCTCCGCCGGGTACTGGGATATCGCCGCCAAGCTCGACGCCGGTCCGGACGAGAAGTCCGATTCGACCAACCCGCGCACGTTCGGCGCGCGCCTGGTGCAGGTCAAGGGCGACCGCGTCGCCTCGGGTCGTGACTTCGGCTCCGACGGTCAGCTCAAGTCGGCCACCGGCGTCGTCGTGCTCGACGAGGCCTATGCCCGCAGACTGGCCGAGGCGCTCGACGGCGCCGCGCTCGAGGTCAGCTCGGCCGAGGCCAAGCCGTACACGCGCAAGCCGTACCCGCCGTTCATGACCTCCACGTTGCAGCAGGAGGCGGGCCGCAAGCTGCGGTTCAGCTCCGAGCGCACGATGCGGGTCGCGCAGCGGTTGTACGAAAACGGCTACATCACCTACATGCGTACCGACTCCACGACGCTGTCGGAGTCGGCGATCGCGGCGGCTCGCTCGCAGGCGACCCAGCTCTACGGCGCGGAGTACGTCTCGCCGTCGCCGCGCCAGTACACCCGCAAGGTCAAGAACGCGCAGGAGGCACACGAGGCGATCCGTCCCTCGGGTGACACCTTCATGACGCCCGGTCAGCTGGCCTCGAAGGTCGACAACGACGAGTTCAAGCTCTACGAGATGATCTGGCAGCGCACGGTCGCCTCGCAGATGGTCGACGCGCGCGGCACCACGCTGACCCTGCGCATCACCGGCACCGCGCGAACCGGCGAGGAGTGTGTGTTCTCGTCCTCGGGTCGCACCATCACCTTCGCCGGGTTCCTCAAGGCCTACGTCGAGAGCGTGGACGAGGAGGCGGGCGGCCAGTCCGACGACGCCGAATCCCGTTTGCCCGCACTGGAACAGGGCCAGAGCGTCACCGCCGTCGAGCTCACTCCCGACGGCCACAGCACCAACCCGCCCGCCCGCTACACCGAGGCCTCGCTGATCAAGACGCTGGAAGACCTCGGCATCGGCCGTCCGTCGACCTACTCCTCGATCATCAAGACGATCCTCGATCGCGGGTACGTCTACAAGCGCGGCAGCGCGTTGGCCCCGGCGTGGGTGGCGTTCGCGGTGGTCGGTCTGCTCGAGGCCTACTTCGGCCGACTCGTCGACTTCGACTTCACCGCCGCGATGGAGGACGACCTCGACGCGATCGCCGGTGGACGCGAGCAGCGCGGAAACTGGTTGTCCAGCTTCTACTTCGGTGGCGAATCCGGCGCCGAGGGTTCGGTCGCGCGGTCGGGTGGCCTCAAGAAGATGGTTTCCGTGCAGCTCGACGACATCGACGCGCGCGAAGTGAACTCGATCAAGATGTTCGTCGACGAGGAGGGTCGCGATGTCGTGGTCCGCGTCGGCCGCTTCGGTCCGTACCTCGAGCGGATGGTCATCAATCCTGATGACCCCGACGGTGATCGGATCTCGCAGCGGGCGAACCTGCCCGACGATCTGCCGCCGGACGAGCTGACGCCCGAGGTCGCCGAGAAGCTGTTCTCGACGCCGCAGGAGGGCCGCTCGCTCGGCGTCGACCCGGTGTCGGGGAACGAAATCGTCGCCAAGGAAGGACGTTTCGGCCCGTACGTCACCGAGGTGCTGCCGGAACCGCCCGCGCCCGACCCGGATGCGGCCCCCGCGAAGAAGACCAAGAAAGCCGCGGAGGTCAAGCCGCGCACCGGTTCGCTGTTCAAGTCGATGGACCTGGCCGAGATCACCCTCGACGACGCGCTGATGTTGCTCTCGCTGCCCCGGGTGGTCGGCAACGATCCCACCTCCGGCGAGGAGATCACCGCGCAGAACGGCCGTTACGGCCCGTACCTGAAGAAGGGCACGGACTCCCGTTCGCTGGCGACCGAGGAACAGCTGTTCTCGGTCACCCTCGAGGAGGCGCTGAAGCTCTACGCCGAGCCCAAGCGTCGCGGGCGTCAGGCCGCGGCCGCGGCACCGCTGCGTGAGCTGGGCAAGGACTCGGCCACCGACAAGCCGATGGTGATCAAGGACGGCCGTTTCGGTCCGTACGTCACCGACGGTGAGACCAACGCGAGCCTGCGCAAGGGCGACGAGGTCGAGTCGATCACCGACGAGCGCGCGTCCGAGCTGCTGGCCGATCGCCGGGCCCGTGGGCCGGTGAAGAAGGCGGCGAAGAAGACGACCGCGAAGAAGGCGGCCAAGAAGGCGCCCGCCAAGAAGGCGGCGGCGAAGTCGACGGCGACGAAGACCGCGACCAAGACCGCGGCCAAGAAGACGACCGCGAAGAAGACCGCCGCCAAGAAGGCTCCGGCCAAGAAGACCGCCGCGAAATCAGCTGGGACAGACCAGGCTTGATCGCTCGCCCGCGAACCGGCCCGGCCTCGGCGAATCCTGTCGGACCCCGCGGCTAGGGTGTAGTGCGTGGCAGGTGTCTTCGATCGACTGGTCGGCCAGGACGTGGTCGAGACCGAGCTGGCCGCTGCCGCGAAGGCGGCGCGCGCCGGTGTGGTCACCGGGGCGATGACGCATTCGTGGTTGTTCACCGGCCCGCCCGGTTCGGGGCGGTCTGTGGCGGCGCTGTGTTTCGCGGCGGCCCTTCAGTGCACCGATCCCGACACCGTCGGGTGCGGACAGTGCCATGCCTGCACCACCACGATGGCCGGAACCCACGGTGACGTGCGGCGCATCATCCCCGAGGGGCTGAGCATCAGCACCAAGGAGATGCGGGCCATCGTGCAGATCGCGGCTCGTCGCCCGAGCACCGGTCGCTGGCAGGTCGTGGTCGTCGAAGACGCCGACCGGCTCACCGAGGGCGCGGCGAACGCCCTGCTCAAGGTGGTCGAGGAACCACCGGACCGCACGGTCTTCCTCCTGTGCGCTCCCACCGTCGACCCCGAGGACATCTCCGTCACCCTGCGCTCGCGGTGCAGGCACGTCCACCTCGTGACGCCGACCGTGCCCGCGATCGCCCAGGTTCTGCGCGAGCGCGACCACCTCGACGCGAAGTCCGCCGACTGGGCGGCTTCGGTCAGCGGTGGCCACGTCGGCCGAGCCCGCCGCCTCGCCACCGACGAGGACTCACGCCAGCGCCGCAAGCGCGCCCTCGCTCTGGTCACCGCCACCGAGCGTCCCGGCGCCGCCTACGCCGCCGCCGACGAACTGGTGAAGTCGGCCGACGACGAAGCCAAACTGATGAGCGCCGACCGCGACGACCGCGAACGCGACGAACTCGCGACCGCCCTTGGCGCGGGCGGCACCGGTAAGGGCGCCGCCTCCGCCACCCGAGGTTCGGCGGGTGTCCTCAAAGAACTCGAACGCCGCCAGAAATCCCGCGCCACCCGCACCGGTCGCGACGCACTCGACCGCGCCCTGATCGACATCGCCGGCATGTACCGCGACGCCCTGGCCATGCGCTTCGCCGGCCGCGGCACCCCCATCACCCTCACCCACCCCGACATGGCCGACGAGATCACCGACCTCGCCACGAATGTCCGACCCGAAGGCCTGCTCCGCAGCATCGACGCTGTCCTGGCCTGCCGCGAAGCCCTCGATCTCAACGTGAAGCCCCGCTTCGCCATCGCCGCCATGACCGCCACCCTCATCACCGCCCGCACCACCTGACCACCCGTTTTCGCGTTCTACCCCTTCCCGCGATAGACTCGCGTCGCCGAAATGGCACGCCGCCTTAGCTCAGTCGGTAGAGCGCTTCACTCGTAATGAAAAGGTCGGGGGTTCGATTCCCCCAGGCGGCTCCAGCTCAGAGGCCCTTTCCGGTTCGCCGGGGAGGGCCTCTCTCGTTTCAGTGTGCCAACCGGCGGGAAATCCGTCCTGCGGCTCACCGGTTCAGGAGAGCGGCCCCGCCGCCTTCAATTCGTCCGCGTGCGTGGCAATCAGGCGGTCGTCCGACACGCGACACCCAGCGCCAGCAACTCGGCGCGCTGCGCCTTCTCGGGCGCCGCGAGATGCGAGCCGACAGCGCATCTCGACGTCACCATTGCTGCTGTGCTCCGTTGTTGCAGGACCACACCTGGACCCGCCCGGTGAGCGTATGGCCGTTGGTGGTCAGCGCATCCAGGCACAGGCGATCATTCAGGCCGTTGCGCAGGCTGTGGCTGGGCCCGGCGATCCACCGCTGCTGCGCGCCGCCGTTGCAGGCCCATACCTGCACGACTCCGGTGAGCGTGCGCCCGTCGCGGGTCAGCGCATCCAGGCACAGGCGTTCATCGAGAGCGTTGCGCAGGCTGCCGTTGGGCCCGGGGATCCACCGCTGCTGCGCTCCGTTGTTGCAGGTCCATACCTGGACGACTCCGGTGAGCGTGCGCCCGTCGCGGGTTAGCGCATCCAGACACACGCGTTCATTCAGGCCGTTGGGCATTGTGATGCCGGCCCCGGCCGAGCTGGCAGGCGCGAACACCATCATCGCCGCGGCAGCTACAACGGCCCCCCGGCCGAGCAGGCCGACGAGTCGTCGAGCCGAGCGCTCGGGCCGATTACGTCCCGCACGTACTACCCCGGCAGAAAGTGGATTCTTCACTGGTATTCCCTTCATGGCGCATCCACCTATCGGTGCGAATTGCCTTGCTGCAGCGGATTTTTCCCACTTCGATGAGGGAAACGTAGCCAGCGCGGAATGTCGGATTCTTAATGAACGCTTTCGTACGAGGGTGCCTGGGCACGAGATGTCCCTGAGGTGCGAACACCCTCGGGGACCGTGGGTGGCGTGTGGTGAGTTACTCGCGGCACCGGTGCGGGCGGCCCGCACGAGGGTAAGCAGACCCCGCCAGCCGAACTGGAACCGGCGGGCAGGAAACCGTGTGCGTGGTGCACGGCGCGGGCCAAGCGGCCGACCACGCGCACCACGCGACCTCGAATCGACCTGTCGGGTCGTGGCTGAAACTAGCTCTGACCTGCTCTGCCTCGGTGGCCTTCGTCGCGTTGATCGTGTTCCGGATAGTGCACGGCGGTGACCGGGAAGTCGGTCACGTCAGCTGCAGATCGTTGATCGACCCCTCGGCTGAAATGGACTCCCTACATCGCCGAAGAGGACTTCGAACATCGACAGCGGTGGTCGGACCGGGCGGCAACATGCCGAGGTTCCCGGCGCGGAACGGGTTGCGAAGGGGGTGTGGCGGCGGAGTTTGTGACCGGGCCGAGGGCTGCGGTAAAACATGTGCGACCGCGCAGACGCGGTCGTCCGATCTTCACATCCGTTGTATGAGAGGACTTTTCAGCACATGGATCCAATTCTCGGTCAGATCGCGATCTTCACTTACGGCTGGACACCGCAGGGCTGGTACCCGTGCAATGGGGACATCCTGAAGGTCTCCGACCATCAGGCGCTGTTCAGCTTGATCGGCAACAAGTTCGGTGGCGACGGCAGGACGACCTTCGCCCTGCCGAACCTCAAGGCTGCCGGCGAGACGCTCGGCGACAACCTCCTCTACGCCATCGCCACCGAGGGCATCTACCCCCAGCGCCCGTAGACGCGTGCAGGGCGGGTATCGGAAAGTTCCGGTGCCCGCCCTTGCTGTAGGTGAACCAGTCCTTGTACGCCGTGGGCTGGTCGCGATAGATGTGTGCCGATCGGGTGGTCTTCTTCGGTCTACGCTGTGTTGCGGCAGTTCAGTGTTGTGAACGGTAAGGATCGAAGCGTGCCCCCGACCCCTCGTAGTCGCCGTCAGCCCACGCAGGATCGAGCCAAGGCGACGCGGAACCAGATCCTCGACGCCGCCGCGAAGTTGTTCGGGGAGCGTGGGATCACCGAGACCTCGACCAATCGGATCGCGGTGGCGGCCGGGGTCAGTATCGGCACGGTGTACCGCTATTTCAACGACCGCTCGCGGATGGTCGACGAGCTGTTGGACCGGCTACTCACCGACATCGAAACCGCGTTCACCACCTCGATGTTCAGCCTCAAAGGCATGTCCACCCAGGAGAGCTTCACCGCGATCTTCGGTGTGATCACCGACGTACTGGTCGCCAATGCCGGGCTGCTGCGGGCGCTGATCGCGGGCGTGCAGTTCTACAGCAGCGGCCTTCCCGAGTTCGAGCCGCGGCTGCGGCTGATGATCAAGATGCTGGTCATCCAGATCCTGGGTCCTGGCGATGACCACAAATACGACGTGATGGCCTCGGTCGTGGTCAACACCGGATTCGCGGCGGTGCTGCGCGCCTCGGCTCTCGATGTCGATGGCAGCGAGCGCCGTGAACTCATCGCAGCCACTGCTGAGATGGTCGCGACCTGGTTCGACGAGCACCAGGTCCCGAATCGGGATCTCACCTGGTAGTTCGCTGGGAATGTTGCATAAATTTCTTTGCACACTTGTTTGTGCAAAGAGTACTTTGTAACTATGGCCGACGAGATACCGCCCAGAGAGATCACCGATCCCGCAGCGCTGCGCGCGCTCGCGCATCCGCTGCGTCAGCGCATCCTGCGCGCGCTCGCCGAGAACGGACCGGCCACCGCGACAGCTTTGGGCGCCCTGCTGGGTGAGAACACCGGCGCGACCAGCTATCACCTGCGCCAGCTCGCCGAACACGGCTTCATCGAAGAGGCGCCCGAACTGGCCAAGGGCAAGCAGCGGTGGTGGCGTTCGCCGCCGAAGGATCTGCGCTACCGGATGGATCGCGACCAGTCACCGGAGCTGCGCGAGCTGATGGAAGGTCTTGTCGCGCAGCACATCACCGAAGACATCGAGATGTTCCAGCGCTTCCAGGCCGAGCGTGCCGAGCTGGGCGAGTGGGCCGACATGATGCCCTTCTCGCGGGGCGCGATCTACGCGACGCCGGCCGAACTCGAGGAGTTCTTCGAGGACTACATGACGCTGCTCAAGCGTTTTCAGCAGTCTCACCCGCAGGATCGCCCGGGTGCCCGCCGTGTGCTGACGCGCTTCCTCGCCTTCCCCGCACCTCGCACGAACACCGCAAACTAGGACTTGGCGTGCTCTCGCTCTTTCGACGAATCATCCTGCTCACCTTCATGATCGCCGCCGTCACCGGTTTTCCGGCGGCGCACGCGCGGAACACCACCGCCGTCGACATCACCGTCACCCGCTCGGACGGCACGACCACCGCAGGCACCGTGCACGCCCCGGCAGGCGCGACGGGCAGGCCGGCAGTCGTGCTCGTCCATGGATCGGGCGACGGCAGCGGCGAGCACTACGACCATGTCGCCGAGGCGTTCGCCCGAGCGGGCATCGTCGCGTTGCGCTACGGCAAGCGCACCGAGGAATACACGCCCTCGCACCGTGACTATTCACTCCTGGCCGATGACGCGCTGGCAAGCGTTGCCGCACTGCGGAATCGGCCCGAGGTGGACCCGGCGCGAGTGGGCCTGTGGGGACTGTCCGAGGGCGGATGGGTCGCGCCCCTGGCGGCGTCGCGATCCGCCGACGTGGCCTTCCTGATCACCATCGGTGCGAATTCGGCCGCACCCGCCGCGCAACAGAACTGGGCGAACGAGACTCGGTTCGGGGCGGCGGGCGTGCGCGGTTCGATGGTCGATGTGCTGGCCCGCAACGGTATTCGTCAACTGGTCGCCGCTGGTCAGTTCGCGCAAGCCGACTACGACCCGATCCCGGTGCTGGAACGGATCACCCAGCCGGTCCTCGCGATCTGGGGTGATCAGGACCGTCTCACCCCACCCGGTGACAGTCTGCGTGGCTTCCGGACCGCCTTCGAGCACGTCGGGAAAACGAACTACACGCTGCGCACGCTCCCGAATGCCCAGCACGCCGGACAGCCGACCACCGATGGGTTCGACAAGCTTCCCGGTTTGGCGCCGGGATACGGCGAGCTCATGGGTGATTGGGTCAACGGGTTGCCCGGCTCGTCGACACCACCGACGGCAGATCAGCCAGCGGCACAGGGCCATTCGGTGCAGTCGTTGACTCCCTCCGCATGGTGGGAATCGACCGCGGTGCAACTGATCCTGCTGTTCGGCATGATCCTGGCGCTTGGTGGCTACGCGATCACCGGAACAGTCGGGTCGTGGCGACTGCCCGATCGACTGCCGGCGCGAGTGCTGCTGTGCGCGGCGGTGATCGGCATCGTGGGCACGATCGTCCAGCTCGGCTACATCCTCACCACTCGCGCAACCTCGTTCGGTCCCTTGCTGTTCGGGCGCACTATGCCCTGGCTGACATTGCAGCTGATCGCGCTCGGCGCCGTGGTCGCGCTCGGGTTCGTGCTCGCGCGCGCCCGTCACACCCTTGCCGGTGCGAGCGTCGGCGGACGAACCCGATGGGCCCTCTTGGTCTGCGGTGGAACAGGTTTCGTGCTCTGGGCACTGTACTGGGGTCTGTTGCTCCCCTGAACCGAACGAGAAAGGCCCCCGACCAGGTCGGGGGCCTTCTTCGCGGTTACTCCTGAGCCGATCGCCGTTGATCGGTCTCAGGAGAACTGGCTCGGGTCAGCGGGCGGCGACGTTGCGGCGGGTGGCCCGAGAGTTCATGGTGCTGCGCAGGATCTGGTGCAGAACGGCGTCGAAGGCGTCGCTGTCTTCGACATTGCTGAGGTGACCGTGCGGCAGTACGTGGAAGTCGGCCAGGTGGCCGGTGCGGCGCAGGGTGTCGACGATCGGGCGCGACAGGCGCTGCGGCAGCAGCCGGTCCCTGGCGCCGGCGATCACGGTGGTCGGGACGGTCAGGTTGGCGGTGCCTGCCGACAGATCCATGTCGGCCATGGCGGCAGCGTGGCGCCCGCGCGCGATCGGACGACAGGACCGGATGATGCCCATCGCGAAGTCGACCTCGTCGGCAGTGGCCTCGGGGGTGAGAATGCGACTGCGGAGAACCTGCTGGGTGAGCCAGCCGCCGGGGATCGGCAAGGGTGCGAACAGCAGCGACTCGCTGACCGGCTGCGGCATCCGCACCGGTGCGCCGAGCAGGGTGACCGGGTACTGCGCGACGGTGAGCTGCTTGTTCAGCAGCGGCAGCATGTCGGTTTCCCAGCGGATCGCGGCATTGGCGGTGTTGGCGAGCAGCACGGCGGACGCGCGGCGCGAGACCTGCTCGGGGTGATGCTTGGCCCAGGCCTGAATGGTGAGCCCGCCCATGCTGTGCCCGGCCAGGACCGCTTTCTCGTCTCCACGCAGCGTCGCGTCGAGGACCGCGGACAGGTCGTCGGCCAGGGTGTGTTCGCTGGGGGCGGCGGTGCCGAGGGTGGAGGCGCCGTGGCCGCGCTGGTCGTAGCTGACCACGCGGTACTCGCCGGCGAAGGCGGTGATCTGCGGGTTCCAGTATTCGATACTGCAGGCCCAGCCATGGATGAGGACCAGGGTGGGGGCGGTATCGGGACCGTAGACGTGGACCCGGAGCTGCGCGCCGTCCGTGGTGGTCACCGGGACGACCCGGTGCTCGACGGTGGGGGCGTTGAATTTCGCGGTGGCGAAACTGCGAGTACGCAGCCCGGCACGGAACTGTGCGGTCAGTGCGCCGGTCTCGAGGTGAGAGACCATGGATCGCGCTGCCGCGAGCGTCATCATCGACTTCGCAAGCATTGTCGGCACTCCTTTGTGTCGTAGGCCACCGTACAGTGCAAGCCGGGGTGCTAGCTAGTGTTAGCGGGTCACAGTGTCCCACTTGTTGTGAAGTGGGTTACCGAGCGTGCCTGCATTGTGAAATCGCACGATCGGGCACCGGCCGCGCTGGCGGCGGCGAACGGCCGCCGCTACCGTAATGGAGTGGACAAATCGCACGTCACGGCCGAGTTTTCCGGCGCGGACCCGAGCCGGGGTGCCGCGCGCTCGACCTGGCAGCGGATGACGCCACCGCTGATCGCCGCCGGACTCGGCGTGGGCACGCTGGCCCTGCTGCACTTCCGTGACCCGCACGTCGAGGGTTCCTACGGCCTGTGCCCGGTGTACGCGCTGTTCGGGGTGTACTGCCCCGGGTGCGGCGGCATGCGCGCGATGCACAACCTCACCGACGGCAATATCGTCGACTCGCTGCACAGCAATCTGCTGGCCCTGCCGCTGACCGTGGCCTTCGCGGTCTTCGTCATCGATTGGATCCTGCGCGCCCGCCGCGGGCAACGATGGCGCGTGCCCGGCCTCAGCGCGGTGACCGTCTGGTCCTTCTTCGGTCTGCTCGCCCTCTATACCGTGCTCCGCAACACGCCATGGGGAACGTGGCTCACTCCCGTCTGACACTGGTTCGCAAGCCGATTACCGGGCAACCTGGACCTATGGGCGATTCACTGAAAGACAGAGTTCGACAGAAGTTGCAGCGTCAGCTCGCCCAGGACGGGCCCGATCCCGAGCAGGATGACGCCAGGACCATCGCGGTGGCCGACGATCTCGAGGCGCTCGAGATGGTGCAGGCCGACGATCCGCTCATCGAGGAACTGGCCCAGCGCTATCTGGTGTTCTGATGCGCCTGCCCACCCAGTGGCGGTAATTGCGGCAGCGGCTTGGTGCCGAGCCAGATCGCGAACAGCCCGCGCAACGGCGCCACACTGTAATGACCGGCCAGGTCGACGAATTCCTCCGTAGTGACAGAGGAGTGCCGGTACCGCGCGGTCCACTCCCTGATCAGTTCGAAGAACAGGTGATCGCGCAGTTCCAGCCGCAGCGCGTGCAGGGTGAGCGCCCCACGTTTGTAGACCCGGTCGTCGAACATGTCCTTGGGTCCGGGATCGCCGATGATGATGTCCTGCGGCTGACGTGCCAGGTTCGCGCGCGCCGCCCTGGCCAGCTGATCGGCGGTCGGTCCACCGGAGGCTTCGGACCAGATCCATTCCGCGTAACAGGCGAAACCTTCGTGCAGCCAGATGTCTTGCCACTGCTTCAGCGTGAGGCTGTTGCCGAACCACTGATGCGCGAGTTCGTGTGCGACAAGACGTTCCGCGCCGCGCTTGCCATCGCAATGGTTGGCGCCGAAGATCGAAATGCCCTGCGCCTCGATCGGGATGTCGAGCTCGTCGTCGGTGACGACCACGGTGTAGTCGCCGAACGGGTACGGCCCGAACCTCTCGGTGAACAGCGCCATCATCTCGGGCTGACGCGCGAAGTCGTGGTCGAAGTTCGCCCGCAGCCGCGGCGGGATGACTGCGTGCATCGGTATCGGTTCGCCGACGGCGCCGACCCGGTACCTGCGGTAGTTGCCGATCTGGATCGTGGCCAGATAGCACGCCATCGGCTCGGCCATCTCGTACACCCAGGTGGTCTGGCTGGCCTTGGCCTGCTTGCCGACCAGGGTGCCGTTGGCCAGCGCGTGGAACGGGCTGTCGGTGGTGATCGAAATCCGGTAGGACGCTTTGGAACTCGGGTGGTCGTCGCACGGGAACCAGGAGGCGGCGCCGTTGGGCTGGCTCGCGACCAGTACGCCCTCGGTGAGCTCTTCCCAGCCGACCTCGCCCCACAACCCGCGCACCGGCTTGGGGGTGCCCGCGTAGTGGACGGTGATCTCGAGAACGCCACCGGCGGGGATCTTCTGCTGCGGCGTGAGCGCGAGCTTGCCCTGCTGATGGACGAATTTCACCGCCTTCGATCCGTTGACGAGCACCTTCGACACCATCAGCGCCTGCGACATGTCGAGGGTGAACCACGGCCGCACCGCAGTGGTGACCGCGATGACCACCGCGCGTCCGGCGAGCCGGTTGCTGGCCGGTTTGTAGCTCAGCTCCAGCTCGTAGCGGGACACGCGGTAGCCGCGATTGCCGTTCTGCGGCAGGTAGGCATCGATGGGATCCTCGTAGAACTTGCTCCGCATCAGGCGGCTCCGCGCTGCCTCGACTCCCGCGTCACGGCGGGATCGGTCCAGTGCGAGATGGGGTTGCCCCACCAGCGTGTCGAGGGCGGAACCACATCGCCGCGCATGACCAGCGATGCCGGGCCGATGGTGGCGCCCGCGCCGATGTGGGCGGCGGGCAGGGCGACGCAGTGCGGGCCGAGGGTGGCGCCCGCGTCGAGTGTCACCGTGTCCATGGACATGATGCGGTCGTGGAACAGGTGTGTTTGCACCACGCAGCCGCGTTCCACGGTCGCGCCGTCACCGAGTGTCACCAGGTCCGCCTCCGGTAGCCAGTAGGACTCGCACCATACCCCGCGGCCGATCTTGGCACCGAGTCCGCGCAGCCACAGATTCATGACGGGCGTACCCGTGGCGGCACGCGCGAACCATGGCGCGGCGACGGTCTCGACGAAGGCGTCGGAGACCTCGTTGCGCCACACGAACGAGCTCCACAGCGGGTACTCCACCGCGCGAATCCGGCCGACGATCAACCACTTGGCGGCCACCGCGATGGCCCCGGCGACCGCGCCCGCGGCCATCAGTACCAGGCCCGAAGCAAGAGCTGCGACAAGGTAATCGGTGTGCTGGGCGATCGAGGCGAGCACGAGCAGCACGCTGAGACCGATGGCGAAGGTCACCATCACCGGGATCAGCCGGCAGGTCTCCACGAAGGCGCGGGCCAGCTTCAGCCGCAGCGGCGGATCGAACGTGCGTGAGGTGTCGCTGGATTCGGTCGCGCGACGCAGCCGCACCGGCGGACTGCCCAGCCAGGACGAGCCCGCCTTGGCCTTGTTCGGCGCGGCCGAGAGCACCGCGACCAGACCGTTCTTCGGCACGCGCCGACCGGGCGCGGTCATCCCCGAATTGCCGAGGAAGGCGCGTTTGCCGACCTTGGATTCGCCGATGCGCAGCCAGCCGCCGCCGAGTTCGTAGCTGCCGATCATGGTGTCGTCGGCCAGGAACGCGCCGTCGGAGATCACGGTGAACTTGGGCAGCATCAGTACGGTCGACGCCTCGACGTTCTTGCCGATCTTCGCGCCGAGCAGCCGCAGCCAGATCGGGGTGAGCAGGCTGGCGTAGAGCGGGAACAGGAACGTGCGGGCGGAATCGAGCAGGCGTTCGGTGGCCCACACCTGCCAGCCGGTCCGGCTGCGCACCGGGTGGTAGCCCTCGCGTAAACCGATGCTGAGCAGGCGTACCGCGAGCACGGTCGCCACGGCGTACACGGCGAGACTGAGCAGGGTGGCCAGCGGCAGGATGGCGAAGCCGCGCAGGGCGGCGGCGCCGATGGTGGTCTCCTCGCGGACCCACCAGGCGATGAAGGTGCCGCCGACGGCGAGGCCGAACACGGGCATCGCGGCCAGCACCATCGACGACAGGCCGAACACGACCAGCCAGTGCCTGGCGCGTTCCGGGGAGTGGTCGGGCCAGCGGCGTGGCGCCTTCCCGGTCTTGGTGGCCGGCGAACCCGCCCATTCCTGTTCGCCCTTGACCTTGCCCGAGACAGCGGAGCCGGGCGCGATCTCGGCCTTCTTGCCGATCTTGGTGCCGGGCAGCAGGATCGAGCGGGCGCCGATCACCGCTCCGTCGCCGATGGTGATGCCGCCGATGTGCACGATGTCGCCGTCGACCCAGTAGCCGGACAGGTCCACCTCGGGTTCGACGCTGGCGCCGTCGCCGAGTTCGAGCATGCCGGTGACCGGCGGCAGGCTGTGCAGGTCGACGCCCTTGCCGATCTTGGCGCCGAGCGCGCGGGCGAACGGAACCATCAGCGGTGCGCCGGAAAGGCTTTCGGCGCCGCTGGCCTCGGACAGGCGTACGGCGGCCCACAGACGCAAATGCACGGCCGAGCCGCGAGGGTAGGAACCGGGGCGGAGTCCGGCGAGCAGGATTCGGGCGCCTGCCACGCAGATCGTCATCCGGCCGATCGGCGAGATGAACAGCACGAACGCCAGCAGAATCCACCACCACGACAGGCGCGGCAGCCACGGCAGCGAACCCGACCAGCCCGCGATGCTGGACACGACGGTCAGCCAGGTGACCCACTGCAACCCGGTGAGGGTGGTCAGCGGAATCGTGGCCAGTACCTGGGTGATCTGCGCGCGCACCGGTGTCGGCTGCACGACGCGCACGTCGACGGCCGCGACCGGTGCGCTGCCGTCGAGGAGTTCGACCAGCGAACCGAGCCGCGGGTGGTCGTAGAGATCGGCGACGGTGACGTGCGGGTACCGCTCACGCAACGCGCCGACGAGCTGCGCCGCCGACAGCGAACCGCCGCCCAGATCGAAGAAATCCGCGTCGAGATCGGTGGCCTCGGCGCCCAGGATCGCGTCCCACAGGCCCGCCACCCAGGCCGCCGTGCCCGACAGTCCGGTCTCGGCGGACTCGTCGGTGCTCGGCAGCGGCCACGGCAGCGCGTCGCGGTCGACCTTGCCGGAGGTACGGGTCGGCAGGTCGGCGACGATCGCCAGGCGCGGCACCAGCGGGGCCGGAAGTTGTTCGGCCAGAATCTCTCTGGCCTTCTTCACGTCGAAGTCGGGTCCGGCGCCGGTGAGGTAGCCGACCAGGATCTTGTTGCCCGCCTTGGTGGTGCGGATCGCGGCGGCCGCACCGCTGACACCGGGGAGGTGCTGGAGCGCGTTGTCGAGTTCGCCGAGTTCGATGCGGCGCCCGCCGATCTTGATCTGGTCGTCGGCGCGGCCGAGGAAGATCAGGCCCTGGTAGTCGTTGCGCACCAGATCGCCACTGCGATAGGCGCGTTCCCACCCGAGCGAGGGCAGCGGGGCGTACTTCTCGGCGTCCTTGGCGGGATCGAGGTAGCGGGCAAGACCGACGCCGCCGATCACGAGTTCGCCTGATTCACCCTCGGCCACCGGGTTGCCCTGCGCGTCCACGACGGCCAGGTCCCAGCCGTCGAGGGGCAGGCCGATGCGCACGGGCATCTCGCCGGTGAGCAGCGCCGCGCACGCGACGACCGTCGCCTCGGTGGGGCCGTAGGTGTTCCACACTTCGCGGTCGGCGCCCGCCAGCCGTTCGGCCAGCTCCGGGGGTACCGCTTCGCCGCCGAAGATCAGCAGTCGCACCGATTCCAGTGCCTGGGCGGGCCAGGTCGCGGCCAGCGTCGGCACCGTGGAGACGATGCTGATCTCGCGGCGCATCAGCCACGGGCCCAGGTCGGCGCCGGTGCGCACCAGATCACGTGGCGCGGGAACCAGGCAGGCGCCGTTGCGCCAGGCCAGCCACATTTCCTCGCAGGAGGCGTCGAAGGCCACCGACAGACCGGCCAGCACACGGTCGCCGGGACCGATCGGGGCCTGTTGCAGGAAGAGCCGGGCCTCGGCGTCGACGAAGGCGGCGGCGTTGCGATGGGTTACGGCAACACCTTTCGGGGTGCCCGTGGAGCCGGAGGTGAAGATGATCCACGCGTCGTCGGCGGGGGTGGGCAGGGTGTTCCAGTCGTGGTCGCCTGCGGCCGTGGTGGCCGACTCGATGCCGTCGCCGGTGGCGATCGCGCTCACCCTCGCCTCGCCGAACACGAGCCTGGCTCGCTCCTGCGGGTCGTCGGCGTCGACGGGCACGTAGGCGGCGCCGCAGTAGAGCACGGCCAGAATCGTCACGTACAGCGCGGCGGAGCCCGAGGGCATGCGGACGCCGACACGGTCGCCCGGTCGCACGCCCGCCTCGGTGAGCTCGGCCATCCTGGCTTCGATCGCGGCGATCAGTTCCATGTAGCTGAGCACGACGGTGCCGTCGTCGATGGCCGGTGCGTCCGGGTGTGCGAGGGCGGTGCTGGTCAGGATGTCGACCAGGGTGCGCGGCGGCGCGGCGAGATCCGCGCGCAACAGCGGGTCGCGCAGGACCGCCGGTACCTCAGTGTGTGGCTCGAGCATCGTGCTCAGTCCACCTCTCATCGGTTGACCCCCATCGGTGGTGTCTGTTGTTTCATGAGCGGGTTACCGGAGGGCAAACAGGATGGTCACCAGATGCCAACGGTACTCGGTGCGGGTGTGGACGGATGGCAGCGCGGGGCGTGCCGTCCGCACTGTTCACGACGGCGATTCCGGCAGTTCGCCGAGCGCCGTGACCACCAGCCGGTGCAGCGTTCGCTGGTCGTCTTCGTCGAGGCCGCCCAGCACGCGCGCGGTCGCCTCGGCGATCAGCTTGTCGGTGCGTGTGCACTGCTTGCGCCCGGCCTCGGTGATCCGCAGCCGGTATTTGCGGCGATCCTTGCCGTCGCGGGTGCGCTCTACCAGGTCGGCTCGTTCCAGTGCGTCGATCAGCCGGACGACTTCACTGCGGTCGATACCGAGCGCGTCGCCCACCTTCTTCTGCGTCAGGTCGGCGTTTTCCTCGATGAAGGTGAGCACCCAGTGATCGCGCAACGGGATGCCGATCTCGGCGTGCAGCGCCTTGGTGAGCCGTCCGAGCGCGTACACCGGGTAGCGCGGCAGGCCGCGGACGGAGTTCGTGTTCGTGGACATGAGAGGGAACTCTAGCAAATGGTGGAGGTGCCCAATCATCTCGGGTTTCCATCATGGGGTGTTCAGATGGTTGGAAACTGGGTGTGATCAGGCAACTCGGGGGCAATCGGTCACGGGTAACCGACCACATTGCGTGCGCGTGGCGAGCGCGCGGACTGATAGGCCTCGGCGCGGCGCCGGACCTCGGTGTGGACGCTCGACGCGGGATCGAGGTCGGCGAGGTCGAACGAGATCTTGCCGCCGTGGTCGTGGTGGATGACCAGGGAATCGTCGAGCACGCGGTAGATCGCGCGCACCTCACCGTCGGCCCAGGCCGCGACGTAGCGCACCGCTGTGGCTCGGTGCAGTGCGAGGCGCCAGTACTTTCCGGTGCGCTCGCGTAATCGCTCGGCGCTGATGCCGTCGTACCAGCTGGGCGCCATCTCCCGCGCTAGGGGCGTGGCGCGTGGTTCGGCGGATTGCCGTGCCCAGCGGTCGGCGGCGCTCAGGTCGACCCAGAGGATTTCGCCGTCTCCGACCTGCTTGCCCGCGCGGGTCACGCGGCGCGATGGTGGGCGGCGTGGTGGTTTGGCCCGGGTGCCGATGACGGTGACGGCGGGCGTGCCGGGCAGTCTCGTCCCGGGGTCCACGGGTCGGTAGTCGGGATTGTCCTCGCGGACGAAGCCGAGGACGCGGTCGAAGGCCGACAGGCCCGGTGCGGGGGCACAACCGTCCAGGCACAGCAGGGTGCGACCGAGTGCGAAGACGAGGTCCGCCGCGATCGACCCCCGCTTCTGCTCGTCGAACGCGCGGGTGAGGACCTGCGCGGGCACGACCACGATCGAGGTATCCGAGGCGCTGGTGTGCTCGGCGCACCGGGTGAGGTGACCGACGTGCGCCGACTCGGACTCGGCGTAGAACAGGTAATACGCGGTTGCGCCGAAATGTCGCGCGGCGTCCTGCAGATCGGCCCGCTGCGCAGCAGGCAGGGCAGCCGATTTGAGCGGCTCACCGCGTCTGGCCCGCTTGGCCTGGATGAGCAATCGCACTTCGCTCGCACCCGAGGGTTCCTGCACGCTGTAGATGAAATCCGCACCGACCCCGCGCCTGCCCCTGGCCCGGTTGCCGCCCTCCTCCGGTCGTGTCAGCAGCCGGAGCCCGCCCGATCCGGTCGCCTGCGTCGCCGAACCCCACGAGCTACACCGACGCGGCGGCACACAGTCGGGGCACGGCGCGTCGATGCGGTAGTCGACCCCGGTGAGGTGGCCGAGCAGGATCTCGGTGAACGTCTCCTCCTGCCACGGAAACAGCCGCGCGCCCAGATGCTGCAGCCGGTACACACTCTGACAACTCAAGCGCCGCGCCGCGATCGGGTCGACGAAGATCTCCGCCGGGAACTCAGACATCGAGCGGGATCTCGATCGCCGGGCGTAGCGCTTCGAGCTGGGTGACATACGCGCTGAGCACTCGCTCGTACAGGTCGTCGACCTTGGCGTGGCGCACCGTGATCACCATCGAGTAGCGGATCGGCTGGGCGTTGGCGGTGGGATGGCCGGATTCCCTGGCGGTGTGGTGGATGTCGAAGACCGGGTTGCGCAGGCTGTTGACGCGCTTACTCCGCTCGGCGTGCAGGACGGTGTCCCACTTGTGGGAGTCGCGGCGCAGCACGGCTTCGGGGTCGAGTTCGGTCGCGCGGAAGAACGGGGCCGAATCCGGGTGGATTCTGGTCGGTTCGGCGAACCGCTCGTCGTGCGGACGGAACGTGACGTCGAGGCCGCTGCGGGTGTAGCTGCCGGGGTCGGCGGGGTCGACCGGGGTGGCGAAGACCAGGGTCGCCCGAATGCGGACCATGCCGGCGGGAAGCGCTGCGGGGAGCGGAATCCGGGCGCGCAGGTATTTCGCGGGGGTGAGCTCACCCTGGTAGAGAATCCTGGCTTCGCCGTCGCCGCAGAGAACCAGGTCGGCCAGGGTGGCCGCGATCCGGCCGTGTCCGGAATCGGAATCCGGTGAGCTGGTGCGTCGTTCGGCGGTGTGCACGAGCAGGGCCTTCAGGTCGAGCGCACCGAGTTTCGGGCCGAACAGGGTGCGGGCGCCCAGTGCGGCGCGCAGGGCCATCGGGGCGGCGAAGCTGGTGCCGGAGTCGGGAACGGCGGTGCCGTCGGGTCCGACGACGTGGAACGGTTCGTGATCGCTGCCGCCGAAGGCGAGCAGGTCGGGCTTCACGGTGCCAGGGGAACGGCCCGGCCCGATCGCGGAGTACGGCGCGCGGTTCCAGTTCGCTCCCACCCGATCCGACGAACCGACCGCGAGCGCGTTGACGCTGTCCGCCGGAACCTGAACGCGCGCATTGCCACTGGGCTTGTCGGCCTCACCGTTGTTGCCGACCGCGATGGTGGCCAGCGTGGTGCCGTCGCTGAGGTAGTCGTCCCAGAACGCGGTCCAGGCATGGACTTCGTCGTCCTCGATGGGAAGTTCGGGGCCGATGCTCACATTGACGAACTCGTATTTGCGTTGGCGCAGCACGGTATCGATGCGCTCGATGGCCGAGTACAACTCGCACTGGTCGTCGTCGGTGTCCTCGTCCAGCACCTGGTAGTGGTCGATGTAGCCGTAGGGGACCGGGACCGGCTGGACGGGGTCGACGCTGCCGAACAGCAGTGCCGAGGTGACGCGATGGCCGTGGTCGAGGTAGGTGCGCTGCGGTGCGGCGCTGTCGGCGAAGGTGTGGGCGTCGACCCAGCGGGTCAGCGGGGTGCGCGCGGGGATGCCGCCGTCGAAGACCGCGATGGTGAGTTCCCGGTCGGTCGGCTCGGCCGTCGGCAAGGCCGGCCGGAACGTCGACAGTGTTGTCCTGGTGGCGGTGTCGCGCCCGAGCTGGGTGCGCATGCGCGGCATCCGGCGGATCACCCTGGTGAACGAGTAGCCGGCGAGCGCGGCGATGGCGGCGTGGGTTCCGGTGACGGGGACGAAGGCCAGACCGCCGTTGTCGAGCCGGCGGTCGATGGCCACGTCGAGATCGAGATCGCGGGAGAAGTCGAGCAGACCCTGCAGGGCGACATCGCGATCGGAGTGCAGCACCAATTCGGCGACGGTCTCCGAATCACGCGGCGCCGCAGTGAGTCTGAGCCTGTCGGCAGCGTTGTTGAGCCGGAATTCGGCCAGGCTGATGATGCCGATCTCGGCGCCGCCCAGCGGTGCGTCGGCGTTGATCCGCGCGGTGAGCAACTGCAGATTGACGCGGGTGGTGGCGAGGAACAGCAGGGTGCTCGCCCGTGGTTTGCCGTGCTCCGGCGCGATGGCCACCGGTCTGCTGCCCAGTGGGTCCAGCTGCATCGAGGTGAGAAGTCTTGTGGGATAGCCGCTCTTGGACAAGAACTGCGGGTGCAGCGTGACCGCCGTCACCGTTTCGTCCTCCGGGCAGGCCGTCTTGGGCAACGCGTCCGCACTCGAGGTGGCCGCGCTCAGCATCGGCGCGAGCCGGGCTCGCGCCTGCTCCACCGTGTACGGGGACTGCGGCGAGCCACCGGATCTGCTGGGAGTGATGGGCGCGGTCAGTCGCTCACCGAAGCCGATCAGAAATCGCGGTCCCGCCACCGTGAATCCCCCCAGCTGCCACGTTATTCCCGTCGATGCGTGAAACCACGAATGGTGTCGCGCGACACCCCCGTCAGCGCGCTGATCTGGCGCTGAGACAAGCCTGACACGCCGGTCAGCGTCTGTGCCAGCCGTAACCGATCCGTTTTGGGAAGTTCAGCTGCTAGTCGCGCGGAATGCTCGGCCATCAACCCGGGCAGCAGCTGGTCCTCGAGCACGCAACGCCTGCGCAATCGCAGCATCGTGCGCTCGATGTCGTTGAACGACAAGCCCTTCGACGCGAGCGCGACCGCGTCCACCGCGCCGTCGGGCAAAGGCTGCCCGGCGAACCGGCGAATCGCCTCGCAGCGTTGCTCGGCCTCGGGGAGCGCGAACTCCACGCTCACATCGAAGCGTCGCCACACGGCCGGATCCAGCAGATCGGCGTGGTTGGTGGCGCCGATGACCAGGCCCGCGCCGGTCGGCCAGTCGTCGATCTGCTGGAGCAGCACCGTCACCAGTCGCTTCAACTCGCCCACGTCGCGATCGTCGTCGCGACGTTTGGCGATGGCGTCGAGCTCGTCGAGCAGCAGCACGCACGGTCGCTGCTTGGCGTAGTCGATGGCGTGGCGCAGATTGGTGCCGGTCTTGCCGAGCAGGCTGCTCATGATGGTCGCCAAGTCCAAAACCACCAGCGGCAGCGACAATTGGTGGGCCAGCCAGGCCGCGGCCATCGTCTTGCCGACGCCGGGCGGACCGACGAACAGCAAGCTGCGGGCCGGGGTCAGATCGACGGCGGCCAGCCGGTCGGCTTGTTTGCGTTCGTCGACGATCTGGGTGAGCACGTCGTAGGTTTCGGCCGCGAGGATCGGTACTTCGGCGACGGAGCCGGGCGGGATCACCCGCACCAGCGGCAGCCGGCTGTCGCTGTCGACCGGAATCGGCGTATCCACTTCCGCGCGTAGGGGATTGGCGCGTGTAGGGTTCTGGCGCAGCAGCGCGACCAGCGCATCGGCGAGGTCGGGACTGGCATGCCGGTGTCGGCGCGCGGCCCGGCGAACGAACATCGCCACATCCTGCTCGCGCCCGGCGAGCGCCAATCTGGCCAGGTGGACGAATTCATCGGGTAGATCGGCGCTCACGTCCGCCGAACTGGAGCTCAAGGCGTGTGACATGGTCTTCTTCCGATCAAATACGTGGACTATTTTCGCTTCACTCGATCGTACGGCGTCCATCACGGGCAAAGTTCACCCCTTGTGTACCGGTTTGACATCGGACCCCACCCACAGCGCCACATTGATCTGCCGAGCCCTCAGCGCAGCAATTCCCTTCGTCGGATGCTAGTTCCGCCACGCGCCCCCATGGGCGATTCCCTGCGCGTCGGCGTGCCTCGTGGCGGGCGAATCCGGCTACAGGTCGAACAGCGACAGGCCGGGGTCGTGAATCAAGCCCGTCGCTCAGGGGATTCGTGGTGGGTGGTTGACAGCCCCGGTGGTCGTCTGTCACTCTCGTTGCAGGTCACGAGTACCAGCGTTCAGCCCCGGCTTGCTGGTCGGCAACCCTCCTCCGCGGTGGGGTGCTCCGGGTGACGACCAGGCCGACGTCCGAATGGGGCGCGGCAAGCGCGGGCCACCTCTTCAGGAGCGGGTCCCTGAGCCGACGGGATTTCGTCATGACTGCTGTAATCGACCCCACCTGTGCCATCGCCGCCGTTTCCGGTGCCGACCTGCAGGTTCCGCTCGTTCAGGGCGGTACCAGCTCCTACGCCAACTTCGACTACGCGGCCAGTGCGCCGGCGTTGAAGCAGGTCACCGACCGGATTTCGCAGTTGCTGCCGTTCTACGCAAGCGTGCATCGGGGTGCGGGATACGCCTCGCGGATCTCCACCGAGTGCTACGAGGCTTCGCGTGGGTCCGTTGCCCGGTTCCTCGATGCCGACGACGACCAGGTCGTGGTGTTCACGCGCAACACCACCGATTCGCTGAACCTGCTGGCCGGGTGCGTGCCGGGGGAGACCGTGGTCCTCGATATCGAGCACCACGCCAACTTCCTGCCGTGGGCCGCGCACGGTCGTCGCGTCGTGCGGGCCGCCGCCACGGTCGAGGAGACGATTCAGCGTGTGGTCGCCGAGCTGTGCAGCAAGCCCGCCGCGTTGCTCGCGGTGACCGGGGCCTCCAATGTCACCGGTGAGGTGCTCCCGCTGGAGCGCCTCGCGACCATCGCCCATCTGTGTGGTGCGCGCATCCTCGTCGACGCCGCTCAGCTGGCTCCGCATCGCCGGATCTCCCTGCGCGAGACCGGGGTCGACTACCTCGCGTTCTCCGGGCACAAGCTGTACGCGCCGTTCGGCTCGGGTGTGCTCGTCGGCAGGCGGGACTGGCTGGACGCGGGTGAGCCGTACCTGGCCGGTGGTGGCGCGGTGCGCAATGTCGGGGTGGCAGAGGTCGAATGGGCGTGCGCGCCGCAGCGGCACGAGGCCGGTTCGCCGAACGTATTGGGCGCGGCCGCTATTGCCGCCGCCTGCGATGCGCTCGCCGCCATCGACCCCACCGAACTCGTCGCACACGAACGCTTCCTGGCCGACCGGCTGCGTGACGGGCTGTCCGCGATCCCCGGTGTCGACCTGGTCAGCATCTGGTCCGACAGCCCCGACTGTGTGGGCATCGTCGCCTTCACGATCGCCGATTTCGCCCCCGGTAAAGTCGCCGCGTATCTCTCCGCCGAACACGCCATCGGCGTCCGCGACGGCCGCTTCTGCGCCCACCCTCTCCTCGCGAGCCTCGGCCTCGACGCCGCCCTGCGAGCCAGCATCGGCCTCGGCACCACCGCCGCCGACGTCGACCGCCTGATCAGCGCGGTAGCCACCCTGGTCACCCACGGCCCCGCCTGGAACTATGCCGCCACCGACGGCCACTGGAACCCCACCCCCGAAACCCGCCCCCTGAGTGCCTCTTCCCCCGAAGGCGCCGCCCCCTGCCTGATCGGCTGAACTCGTCACACAACGAGATCTGCCGAACGTCGGCCGTCGAGACCTGCTCTCGGCGGCCGATGTTCGTTCCCCTCGGTGAGCGGCAGCGGCCAGAGAATCCGGCCGGAACACTTCGTTGAAATTCCAGGTTTGGAATGCTTACCAGCTGGGTAACGCCTGGTGAACCTGTCGCGATGAAGCCCCCGAGATTGCCCGACAATCAAAGGGGACACCGTGACTCGACCGATTCAGCCGCCCGACCCGTGGGCCCGCCCGCCCCGGCAGCCCGAAAAGAAACGGCGTTGGCCGTTGCTGGCCGGGATCGGAGTCGCCGGCGTGCTCGGTCTCTCGGTCGTCGCCGGTCTCGGTGATGACAACCCCTCTCCGGCCGCGCGGACCTCACCCACCTCGACCACCCGCATCGTCGAATCATCGACCACTACGAAGCCGTCGACGACCACCGCCACCCCGACAACCACGGCATCCACCGTGTTGTCACTCGCTCCGGCGACCACGATCGATCCGCCACCGGCACCCATCGCGCCGACCACCACGATCGCCCCTCCACCGCCGGTCATCGTCCCCGTGCCAACGACGGTCGATCTCCCCGCCCCACGGGTCGCAGCCGTCCCGCAGCCCGAAGCACCGGCACCCGCCAGCGCCTATTACAAGAACTGCGCCGCGGCCAAAGCGGCCGGCGCAGCCCCGCTGCACACAGGCGATCCCGGCTACCGCTCCGGCTTGGACCGAGACGGCGACGGCGTGGCCTGCGAATAGCGCCGATCAGCTGGCGAGGCCGTCAGTCGAGGTCCGCGTCGAGGGCGTCCCAGGTGATGGAGACGTCGAGCGGATCAGTGATGGCGATCGCGACGGGGTTGTGGGAGCGGAAACGGGTTTCGGCGGAGACGTAGACACCCGCGGTATTGAGACGCAGGATCTCGATGGATTTCACGCGGCCGTCGTTGTTCTCCATGCGAACAATCCAGTACTGCTCGATACCCAGGCGTGCGTATTCCGCTCGTTTGTCCACACAATCGGCGGTAACCGTCGCTGGTGAAACCACTTCGACCACCAGCATGGTGTCGCTTGCTGTCGGCTTGGTTCTCCACTTGTCGCGCGGGTCTTCGATGCAGCGGTACACGATGGCGTCGGGACGGCGGAAATTGAACGGAACCTCGGAGACCAGCATGTCCAGTTCGCCGCTGGCCTTCAGGCAGGGTTGTCCGGTGGCGCGTTTCCGGATCGCTTCCCGCAGGGACTGTTTGATCGCGTCGGCGATGGCGATGTGATTCGGCGAAGGTGAGTCGCAATGCACCAGCAGGCCGTCTTTGACCTCGATCACCCGAGAGAGGTCTTCCGGCATCGCCAAATACGTGTCCAGGTCGATACCCGGAACACCAGCGCGCAACCACGACCAGTCGTATGCCTCGCTCACCGGACCAACACTAGCTGTAGCAGCTGGCGCACCGGCCGACGTAGACGCTCCGATCAGGTGTCGAGGGCGGTGGGGCGGTGGTATTTGCCGTTGTAGTAGAGCAACGGGGCCGCTGAGGGGGACTCTTCGGTTTGGTCGTGGACTCGGGTGACCAGGCCTACGGCGAGGGTGTGGTCGCCGAGGTCGATGAGTTTGTGGAGGGTGGTGCGCAGCCAGATGGGGGTGCCGTGCAGGACCGGTTCACCGGTGTCGAGGGTGGTCCAGAGGGAGCGGTCGGTGAAGCGGTCGGCGGCGGTGCGGGAGAAGCGGTGGGCCAGGTGGTGCTGATGCTCGCCCAGGAAGTGGATCACCACCGAGTCGGCGGCCCGCAGGGCGTTGATGCTCGATGAGGTGTGCGCGATGTTGAACGACACCAGGGGCGGTTCCAGGGACAACGAGGCGAACGACGTGGCGGTGAACCCCACCGGTCCGGAATCCGCTCCGAGCGTCACCACGGTGACACCGGACGGATAGTGCCGCATGGAAGCCCGATACTGCTCAGCTGTGATCCCGCTCAAATCGTCGGGAACGACCAGCCCGGTCTCGGAAGAAGGTTGCACATCGCCCACCGCCCCCAACATACGCCCGCCTGTCGGCTCTACCCCTCCCGCTGTGTCCGTTTGATCCGAAACGCTTCAGTCGATCTCGATGGGTAGGCCCGCGGTGATGCGGACGATTTCGCGGAAGTTGGTGCGGAACACGGTGTTCGGGTGACCGCCGGCTGCCCAGACTTCGGGGTGGGCGGCGAGGGCGGTGTCCACCCAGGTGGGGAGGTTGGTGGGGTGGCCGAGGGGGGCCGTGCCGTCGATGGGCTGGCCGGTGATGCGTTCGACCAGGGCGGTGGGGGCGGGGGTGAGGGTGCCCTCGAGGCGTTTGCCGGTGCGGACGAGGTCGACGTGGTGGTGATCGGCTACCAGGAGCAGGACGGGGTCGTCGTCGAGGAGGAAGACCTGGGCGGTGAGGATGGCGGTGGGCTGGGCGCCCATGGCGCGGGCGGCGTCGGCCGCGGTGGGAGCCGGCGTCTCGGGGCAGACGATGACGCCGTGGTGCCCGCGGGCGATGAGAGTTTCCGCGACCCGGCATGCGACCGGCGGCAATGACGACCTGCGCATGTCATCCAGAGTAGGTCGATTGCGGGAAATATGCTGTGTTACTTGGAGTTCTGGCGAACGCGAACCCGGCCGCTGCGCGGCCGGCCCCTCCCTAAGGGTCGGGGGGCGGGGCTGGGTGGGCGGCATGTTGGCGCGGTGGCAATAATCAGGGCATGAGTGAATGGAAGGCCTTTACCGTCGAGATCGCCGACAACGTTGCCCAGGTCACGTTGATCGGGCCGGGCAAGGGCAATGCGATGGGACCCGACTTCTGGCGCGAGCTGCCCGAGGTCTTCGCCGAGCTCGACGCGGATCCGCAGGTTCGGGCGGTGGTGGTGACCGGGGCGGGCAAGCACTTCTCGTTCGGTCTCGACCTGGCGGCGACCGCGGGCACGCTGGCGCCGGTACTGGCCGACGACGCGAAGGCGGGGCCGCGCACGGAGTTCCTCAAGGAGGTCCGCCGGATGCAGGCCTCGGTGACGGCGCTGGCCGAGTGCACCAAGCCGGTGATCGCGGCGGTGTCCGGGTGGTGCATCGGCGGTGGTCTGGACCTGATCGCCGCTGCCGATATTCGCCTGGCCAGCGCGGATGCCAAGTTCAGCCTGCGTGAGGCGAAGGTGGCGATCGTCGCCGACATCGGTTCGCTGCAGCGCCTGCCCGGCATCATCGGGGAGGGCAATCTGCGGGAGCTGGCCTTCACCGCCAAGGACATCGACGCGGCCCGCGCCGAGCGGATGGGTCTGGTGAACGAGGTGTTCGCCGATCAGGAGGCCGTGCTGGCCGCCGCGCACGCGATGGCGCGCGAGATCGCGGGCAACCCGCCGCTGGTGGTGCAGGGCATCAAGGACGTGCTCGAGCAGCGGACCAGCCCGGCGATCGCCGACGGTCTGCGTTACGTGTCGACGTGGAACGCGGCGTTCCTGCCGTCGAAGGACCTCCCCGAGGCGATCGCGGCGGTCTTCGAGAAGCGCGCGCCGGAGTTCAAGGGCGAGTAAAGGCAGTTCAAACGGTTGCCCCGGCGACCGTGCTGCCGACATACTTGCATCACACAACTAATTGATTGATGCAAGTAAAGGTAAAAGTGTGAGTGAGAGTGAGCCGGCGATCGACGCGATCGCGATCCAGCTCGTGCGACTGCACCGGCTGCGCGATCGGGCGATGGCCCAGATCAAGGACCACTCGGGGATCGACCCGGCGGGGTTCATGGTGCTGTTCCGGTTGGTGTGTGACGGGCCGATGCGCTCTGGCGCGCTCGCCGAGGCGGTGCATTCGGACGCGTCGACGGTGAGCAGGCAGGTCGCGCAACTGGTGGAGCGTGGCCTGGTGGTGCGCGCCGCCGACCCCGACGACGGCCGAGCCACCGTGCTCGAGGCCACCGACCACGGGCGCGAGACCGCCGACCGGATCCGGGCGCGACGCCGGAATTCCATCGCCATCATCACCGAGAGCTGGTCCACCGACGATCGCGAGCTCTTCGCCGGGCTGCTGACGCGGTTCGTCGAGGACTACGACGCGGCCCGCCCGGTCCTGCTGACCCAGCCGCCCGCACTGAGCACTACGGAGAACCTTTCGTGACGACAACCGCGGCACCGGTGGAATCACCGGCCGGCTTCACCCATCGCCAAATCCTGACCATCCTGTCCGGCCTGATGCTCGGCATGCTGCTGGCCTCGCTCGATCAGACGATCGTGTCGACCTCCATCCGCACCATCGCCGACGACCTCGACGGCTACTCGCTGCAGGCCTGGGCCACCACGGCCTACCTGATCACCGCGACGATCAGCACTCCGCTCTACGGCAAGCTCTCGGACATGTTCGGCCGCAAGCCGTTCTTCCTGGCCGCGATCGGTCTGTTCATCGTCGGTTCGCTGCTGTGCACGCTGGCCACGTCGATGTATCAGCTGGCCGCGTTCCGCGCGTTCCAGGGTCTGGGTGCGGGCGGGCTCATGTCGCTGGCGCTCGCCATCATGGGCGACATCATCGGACCCCGTGAACGCGCCCGCTACCAGGGCTATTTCCTTGCGGTGTTCGGTATTTCGAGTGTGCTCGGGCCGGTGCTCGGTGGTCTGCTGGCCGGGCAGGACACCATTCTCGGCATCACCGGCTGGCGCTGGGTGTTCCTGGTGAACGTGCCGCTGGGGCTGCTCGCCCTGGTGGTGGTGACCCGGGTGCTGCACCTGCCCCGCAAGCCGCACGCCACCCACCGCATCGACTTCGCGGGGGCGATCGTGCTCGCGATCGGACTGGTTCCGCTGCTGATCGTGGCCGAACAGGGTCGCGAATGGGGCTGGAGCAGTATCTCTTCGGTGGTCTGTTACGCGATCGGCGCGATCGGGCTGGCCGGCTTCGTCGTGGTCGAGAAGTTCATGGGCGACGCGGCGTTGATCCCGCTGCGGATCTTCGACAATGTGACGTTCACGCTCGGCGTGGTGATCTCGTTCGTCGTCGGTGCGGCGATGTTCGGCGGCATGCTGCTGCTGCCGCAGTACCTGCAGGTGGTGCGTGGCGCTGGGCCGACCGAGGCCGGTCTGCAGATGCTGCCGATGGTGCTCGGGCTGATGACCGGTTCGATCCTCTCGGGTCGGCTGATCTCGAAAACCGGTCGCTACCGGGCATTCCCGGTGATCGGCGCGATCATGCTGACGCTCGGGTTGTTCCTGCTGCACCTGCTCGACGCCGACAGCCCGCTGTGGCTGGCGATGCTGTTCATGGCGGTCACCGGCTTCGGCCTCGGCAATCTCATGCAGCCGCTGACCCTGGCCTTGCAGAACGCGCTGCCGCCCAAGGACATGGGCGTCTCGACCGCGTCGGCGACGTTCTTCCGCCAGATCGGCGGCACCCTCGGCGCCGCGGTGTTCCTGTCGATCCTGTTCTCGCTGCTCACCCCGAACATCACCACCGAATTGCAGCAGTCGGCGGCAGACCCCGCCTACCAGCGGGCCGTGATCGAGGGCGCGCAGAGCACCAACCCGGCGGATGCCGCGCTGGCCAAGGGCCTGCTGGCGCACGACACTTCGGCTGCGGGCAAGGTGCTCCAGGACAGCTCGATCATCCAGCAGCTCGACCCCGAACTCGCCAAACCCTTCCAGGTGGGCTTCGCCGACGCGATGTCGACGGTGTTCCTGGTCGCGTCCGCGGTGGCCTTGATCGCCCTGCTGCTCGTGCTGTTCTGGAAGGAAGTTCCGCTGCGGATGTCGGGCGGGATCCAGGCCGACGGCGATGCCAAGGCCGCCGAAGGGGTGGGAGCGCTGATCGACACCGCCGCACAGTCCGCCGCTCCGGATGGGGACCTGAGCGACGGGGACAAGGGTGGTCGAGGCCGAGTGGGTGCACCCCCGGCATGATCATCGGGTGAGTCGATTCGGCAGCGGCGGTGTGGTGCGGCGGTTACGTCGTCTGCCCGCCGCTGTCGGCTATCTGCTGGTGGGCGGGCTGACCGGGGTGGCGTCGTTGCTGGCGGTGGTCGCGCTGGCGATCGTCGCGGCCGCGAGCCTGATCGGGATCGGGATTCCCGCGCTGCCGGAGGCGGTGAAATTGATCCGGCCGCTGCTGGGGCTCGAGCGGCGAAGGGCGGGCAAGTTACTCGGCACGCCGATCTTGGCCGCCTACCGGCCGTTGACCGGTGACCTGCGTCATCAGCTCGCGACGCTGGCCGCCGATCCGGCGAATCGGCGTGATCTCGCGTGGCTGGTGCTGCACGCGATCATCGGATTGCCACTGGCCGCGCTGGCGGTGGCGCTGCCGCTGAGCGCGGTGCAGCATCTCGCCATCGCGAGTTACTGGGGTGCGCGGGCCGACGGCCCGGTGTCCAGCAGCGGCATCGTCATCGATTCGTGGACCGCCGCTGTGGTGAGTGTGGCGGTCGGCATCGTCTACGGCGCCCTCGCACTGCGCGCGCCCGAGGGGGCGAACGCGCAGGCCCGGGTGGCGGGGGCGTTGCTCGCGCCGGACGAGAACGCCGTGCTCGCCGATCGGGTCGCCGAGCTGACCGTGACCAGGGCCGCCGCGTTGGACGCGCACGGCGCCGAACTGCGCCGTATCGAACGAGACCTGCACGATGGCGCCCAAGCCAGAATCGCGGCGGTGATCATGCAACTCGGACTCGCCGAGCAATTGCGCGACCGTGATTCCGCGGCCGCCGATCGGATGGTGCGGACCGCGCAGGACACGGCGTCGGCGGCCCTGGCCGAACTCCGCGACGTGGTGCGCAGCGTCTACCCGCCGGTGCTCTCGGATCGGGGCCTGAACAGCGCGGTCGCCGCGCTGGCCGCGCGCAGTCCGATCCCGTGCTTGCTCGAGTCGAACGGCATCACCCGGCGGCCGATGGCGGTGGAGGCCGCCGCCTATTTCGTGATCGCCGAGGCCATCACCAACGCGACCAAACACTCCGGTGCCGGCACACTGTCGATCGACCTGGGTGGGCCGCCCGATCTGCTCACCGTCGAGATCCGCGACGACGGCGTGGGTGGGGCGCGGGCGACCGACGGGGGTGGTCTGGCCGGCATCCGCCGCAGAGCCGAAGCGCTCGATGGGCAGATGACACTGAGTAGCCCCACCGGAGGGCCTACTGTGGTGCGGGTGGAGTTGCCGTGCGGGTCGTGATCGCCGAGGACGACGCCCTTCTGCGGGAAGGCCTCGCCTTGCTGTTGAAGACGGCCGGGATAGACGTGGTCGCCGCCGTCGACAATGCCGACGATTTCCTCGCCGTCGTCACCGCCGACCGGCCGGACGCGGTGGTGGTAGACGTGCGGCTCCCGCCCACCTTCACCGACGACGGCCTGCGCGCCGCGGTGCGCGCACGGACAGTCCACCCCGGTCTGCCGGTGCTGGTGCTGTCGTCCTATGTGGAGGACAGTTACGCCTCCGAACTGCTCGGTGACGGTGCCGGTGGCGTCGGGTATCTACTCAAGGAGCGGGTCGGCAAGGTCGACCGGTTCCTCGAATCCCTGCACCGCGTCGCCGCCGGTGGCACCGCCATGGACCCGGAAGTGATCGCACAGTTGCTCGTGCGCCGCAAGGCCGGCGATCCGCTGTCCACCCTGACCGCTCGGGAGCGCGAAGTGCTCGCGCTGATGGCCGAAGGGCAGGACAACTCCGCCATCGCGGCACGTCTCGTCGTCACCGAAGGCGCTGTGCTCAAACACATTCGCAGCATCTTCGCCAAGCTCGGGCTCGCCGCCGACGAATCGGGCCACCGCCGGGTCCTCGCCGTACTGGCCTACCTGGACTCGCGCCCTGAATCGTCCTGACAGCTCGGCGATCGTGGTTCTCACGCCGCGCACACCACGGTGTCGAAGGCCTTCTCCACAACCTCTGCCTGGTCCTTGCTCTTCGGCAGCTCGTTCACGGTGAGGGTCACCGCGACGCCGTCGGCGGTGACACCGGTGCGGGTGTCGAAACCGGGGATGCTGCCGCCGTGCGCGACGGTCTTCTTGCCGCACGAGGTGGTCTGCTCGACCAAGCCCAAACCGTAACCAGCCGAGGGCATTCGATCGAACGTCACCGTCCGGCGCATCTGTTCCAGTTGCGCCGCGGGCAGCAGCTTGCCGTCCAGCAGAGCGAGGAAGAAGCGGTTCAGATCCGAGCCGGTAGCGATCATCGCACCCGCGGTATCGCCCCAGGAAGGATCGAAGTCGGTGAAATCGACACGAGTGCCGTCGATTTCCTGGTAGCCGCGCGGGTGTGGTGTGCGCAGGCCGAGGTCGCCCGGGGCGGGAACGTAGGTGTCGCGCAGGCCGAGTGGCTCGATGATCCTGGTGGTGATCTCGGTGGCGGCGGAGCGGCCGGTGACCTGCTCGATCAGCATGCCGAGCAGGATGTAGTTGGTGTTGGTGTAGACCGAGCGGGCGCCGGGTTCGTGCCGTGGCGGCATCGTCATCGCGATGCCGACCAGCTCGCTGGGCGAAAAGTGGCGCAGGCGGATGACTTCCGGATCAGGTCGGATCTGCCGCGAGCCGGGGTCGGTGCGCAGGCTGGGGTCGCCACCGGCCAGGTAGTCCGGTAGACCGCTGGTGTGCTGGAGCAGTTGGCGCACCGTGATGCGGGTGCCGTCGTTGCCGCTGCCCTGCACGACACCCGGTAGGTATCGCTCGATGGGACCATCGAGTTCGACCTTGCCCTCGGCGACCAGCTGCATGACCACGGTCGCGACGAAACTCTTGGTGTTACTGCCGATTCGGACGTGCGCCCGGTCGGGAATCGGTGCGCCGGTATCGATGTCACCGACTCCGGCGGACACGGTCTGTTCGCCGATCGCGGTGGTGATCACGGCCTGGGCGCCGGGAAACCCGGCCTGCACCACCGATTCGAGCGCCTGCCGGATCTCCGGCCGATCCGGTTGTGCCGCCGTGGCGCCGGTCTCGGGGCCGCACGCGGTGACGGCGAGTAGTGCGAGCAAGCCTGCTCCGGCCGCGAAGGCGCGCAGTGACCGGCCCGGAAAAGTGGTGTTGAGCTGCATGATTCGAGCCTAGGAACGAGCGGCGGCCGTGCCCATGCCGCGCGCACCCGAATCGAAGGTGGTGCCAGCGCTACCAACCCGAGGGTGGGGTGGGTGAAGCGACCAAGGGGAGAGGGAACCTACCCCTAGGGGTGGCTGTTCAAACCTCTGTGCCGCAATAACTTCGAGAAGTCGAAGTTGTCCGCGTCAGGAGAAACACAATGCGCATCAAATCCACCATCGCCGCCGCTTTGCTGGCCGTCGCGACCGTCGCCGGGGTGTCGGCGGTCGGTGCGGGCAGTGCCGCCGCGGCCCCGTACGGAACGTATTACGGCACCTACTACGAGCTCTACCAGTGCCGTGCGGCCGGGGAAGATCCCTACACCGGCGGGTACTACTGGGAGTGCACGGAGAGCTGGGACGGCTGGGATCTCTACATCTGGTACTGACACGAAAACGGGAAGTCCGAAAACTCTTCGGACTTCCCGTTTTTCGTAGGTCTATCGGCTCAGTGGCCGGATTCCTTCAGCCGGGTGAAGGACTCGTCGATGATCTTCTCGGCCTCGGCGCGGCCGAGCCACTCCGAACCCTCGACGTACTTGCCGGGCTCGAGATCCTTGTAGCGCTCGAAGAAGTGCTTGATCGCCGACAGTTCGAACTCCGAGACGTCGCCCAGGTCCTGGATGTGCTCCCAGCGCGGGTCGCCCGCGGGGACGCACAGCACCTTGTCGTCGCCGCCGGCCTCGTCGGTCATGCGGTACACGCCCACCGGGCGGGCCTCGACGATCACGCCGGGGAACACCGACTCGGGCAGCAGCACCAGCGCGTCGAGCGGGTCGCCGTCCTCGCCGAGGGTGTTCTCGATGAAGCCGTAGTCGGCCGGGTAGCCCATGGAGGTGTACAGGTACCGGTCGAGCTTGACCCGACCGCTCTCGTGATCGACCTCGTACTTGTTCCGAGAACCCTTGGGAATCTCGATGGTGACGTCGAACTCCACGCCATCTCCTTGCTCGTTCGAGTGCTGGTCTGTGCCGAATCGCCAGATCGTTCTGGGGAACCGTTGCGCAACGAGGATAGTGTGGTGTGCTGGTACACCGGTGCGGCAGGCGGCTGTAGTCGCGCAGTCGAGGCGTGTCGGTCGGCGTTGAGGGAGACACTGTCGTGGTCGATACAGGCGGCAATCCGGGATCACCGGTGCAGGGGCGCCGGAAGTCCCGCTGGATCTGGTTGTCGGCAGTGGTCGTCGCGCTACTGGTGATCGCGGGCGGGTTCGCGGCGATCGCGCAGCCGTGGACACCGGAATTCCGGCACGGCGGGCTCACCGTGGCGCCTCCGCCGGATACGGGTCAGGTGTTTCCCGAGGTGGCCCCGGCCCGACCCGACGCCCCCGCGCCGACGGTGGCCGGCATCGCCGCGGCGCTCGCTCCGGTCGTCGGCAATCCCGATCTCGGCGCGTTCGCGGGTCAGGTGACCGATCCGGGCAGCGGGACGGTGCTGTGGAGCCAGGAGCCCACCAAGGCGATGATTCCGTCGTCGACGGCGAAGATCATGCTGGTCGCCGCCGCACTGCTGACCTTGCCCGATGATCAGCGGGTGACCACGAAGGTGCTCGCCGGTGCGCCCGGCGAGCTGGTGCTGGTCGCGGGCGGAGATCCGACGCTCACCACACGGGCAGCGGGCGGCTACTACACCGACGGTGCCCGGATCGCGGATCTGGCCGCGCAGGTGCGGGCCGCGGGCCGGCAGGTGACCGCGATCGTGGTCGACACGTCCGCCTACTCGGGCCCGACCATGGCGTCGGGCTGGGACCCGATCGACATCCCGGAAGGGTCCATCGCCCCGATCGAGCCGATCATGCTCGACGGTGGCCGGTTCGATCCCTCGGCCGACTACTCCCCGCGCACCGCCAACCCCGCGCTCGACGCGGGGCGGGCGCTGGCGGCCGAGCTGGGTGTCGATCCCGCCGCGGTGCGCGTGGGACCGGCCGCGCAGACCGGTGCTCAGGTCGCGAAGGTCGAATCAGCGCCCCTGCGAGTCCGCTTGCACGACATGATGATTCACTCCGACAATGTGCTGGCCGAGACCATCGGACGTGAGCTGGCGGCGGCATCGGGACAGCCCGCCTCCTTCGCCGGCGCGGTCGCGGCTACCACAGCGGCTCTCTCGGCGGCCGGATTCGATATCGCCGGGCTGCGTCTGGCCGACAACAGTGGGCTTTCCGTCGACGACCGGGTGACGCCGAAGCTGCTCGATTCGATCATCGCGACCGCGGCGAAGCCGACCGGCAACGCGGCACTGGTGCCGACCGGAACGCAGGCCAGGCCCGAAAACGACCCGCGCGCAGCGGCTCTCGCACCGATGCTGGACTACCTGCCCGTCGCGGGCGGCACCGGCACGCTCGCGCCGCGCTTCGTCACGCAGAACCGGCAGGGTGCGGGGTGGGTGCGGGCCAAGACCGGAACTCTGAGCGTGGCCAGCGCGTTGGTCGGATATGTACTCGACCGCGACGGCCGGGTACTCACCTTCGCACTCATGTCGAACGACCGATTGCCGGAGCAGAGCAGACCGGCGCTCGACGCGGTGGCGGGTGCCCTGCGCAACTGCGGATGCTCGTAGAGAACAGGTGGCTATGACCGACAAGACCGAGCGCAAGAGTTCCGGGTTCAGCGGAGCGGTGGACTGGCGGCTGGCCGCGCGAACCGGGGCGATGCTCGCCCCCGCCGGACCGCGCGCGTCCCGGCAGACCGCGCAACAGGTCGTCGCCGAGTTGGCGGCGGCCTCGGTACTGGCCGAACTGCCGGTGCGTGAGGTCAGTGGGCTGCTCGACGACCGGCCGGTGCCCGAGGCCCGGATCGTCGACCGGCCGGGGTGGATCTCCGCGGCCGCCGACTCGATGGCTGTGCTCACCGGCACCGAATCCGCCGACGGGGGCAAGTTCGTCGGGAAACCCGCGGGCGTCCAGGCGGGCACGATGCTGGCGTTCCTGTCGACGGCGATCCTCGGGCAGTACGACCCGTTCACCGGCGAGGACGGCACCTTGCTGCTGGTCGCCCCCAATATCCTCGGCGTCGAGCAGGCGCTCGGCGTGGATCCGAGCGACTTCCGGCTCTGGGTGTGCCTGCACGAGGTGACCCACCGGGTGCAGTTCTCGTCGGCGCCCTGGCTGGCCGGGTACATGCGCACCAACGTGGACATCCTGAGCGAGGTCGGCGAGGAACCGATGAGCGAGATGCTCACCCGGTTGCTCGGTGAGGTGCGGTCGCGGCGCAACGGCGACAACGCCGACGATCCGAACAGCCGGGGAGTGGTCGGGCTGTTACGTGCGGCCCAGGCGCCGCCGCAGCGTGAGGCGCTGGATCGGCTGTTGATGCTCGGCACGCTGCTCGAGGGGCACGCCGATCATGTGATGGACGCGGTGGGACCCGCTGTGGTGCCGACTGTCGCCGATATCCGGGCGGCTTTCGATCGGCGCAGACAGCGACCGTCGAATCCGATCCAGCGGCTGCTGCGGGCGTTGCTCGGGGTGGATGCCAAGGTCGCGCAGTACGTGCGTGGGAAGAAGTTCGTCGACGCGGTGGTCGAGCGGGTGGGGGTCGCGGAGTTCAACACGGTGTGGACGAACGCGGACACACTGCCGTTGCTGGACGAGGTCGACGATCCGGAGCGGTGGATCCGCCGGGTGCTGGGGTAGGTCTCGGTAGCCTGCACACGTGACATACGCGGACGGTCGACCGCCGGGCAGGGCCGCGCAGCCTGCTCGTGGATCGTGGCTGCCGACCGAGGATCGAGATGCGATCGTTCGGTATAGCCGATGACATCGCCTCGGCCGATGCGCCTACCGGAGACGGCGGCGGTGCTCGCCGTGCGACGGGGTGTGCGTGAATGGGTGGCCGCGCGTGGTGGCCGGGGGCCGGTGGTCGTGGGGTTGTCCGGCGGAGCTGATTCGCTGGCATTGGTGGCCGCCGCTGTGGTCGAGGCGGGCGAGGTCAGCGCGGTGGTCGTCGATCATCGGTTGCAGGACGGCTCGGCCGCTGTGGCCGACCGGGCGGTCGAGCAGGCGCTGGGGCTCGGGTGTGTGGGTGCGAGGGTTGTGCCCGTCGAAGTGGGTCGGGTGGGGGGTGTGGAAGCGGCGGCGCGGTCGGCTCGGTACGCGGCGCTGGAGTCGGTCCGGGGCGGGCGGCCGGTGCTGCTCGGGCACACGCTCGACGATCAGGCCGAGACCGTGCTGCTGGGGCTGGCGCGTGGATCGGGTGGGCGGTCGATCCAGGGGATGGTGGCGTGGAATTCGCCGTGGGGGCGGCCGTTGCTCGGGGTGCGGCGGGCCGACACGGTGCGGATGTGCGCGGATCTCGGGATCGAACCGTGGGACGACCCGCACAACGCGGACCTCAGATACACCCGGGTGCGGGTGCGCAACGAAGTACTGCCGCTGCTCGAGGACGTACTCGGCGGTGGGGTCGCGCAGGCACTGGTCCGCACCGCGAGCCACCTACGCGAGGACGGCGCGGTGCTCGATGTCTATGCCGCTGAGCTGCTGCGTAACGCGCGTTCGCATCGCGCGGGTCTACCTGCCGACGGTGCCGTGGCGCGCCCTCCCGATGCCGGTGGCGAACTGCCCGGCGCCACCTGCGGCGGTGGGCTCGACGACATCGATCGGCCCGCCCTTTCGATCGAGATCCTTGCCACTGCGCCGCCCGCGTTGCGTCGCAGGGCCGTGCGCGCCTGGCTCGCCGATCAGGGCGTGACCGGGCTCGTGAACGCCCATTTACAGGCGATCGACGAGCTGGTGAGCGATTGGCACGGACAGGGCGCGGTGGCGGTGACGGGCGGCTCGAGGGACCACAGGTTGGTCGTGACGCGCGAACATGGCACGCTGGCGGTGCGAGCACAGCCGCGCATTTGATGCCACGAAGGGACACCCACTTCCGTGTACGGAGACGACATCGCATCGGTGCTGATCACCGAAGACGAGATCAAAGCCAAGATCGAGGAACTGGCCGAGCTCGTCGCCAAGCGATACCCGCCCGATTCCCCCGAAGGTGACCTCCTGCTGATCTGCGTCCTCAAGGGCGCGATCTTCTTCATGACCGATTTCGCCAGGGCGCTGTCGATCCCCACCCAGCTCGAATTCATGGCCGTGTCGTCCTACGGTTCGTCTACCTCGTCCTCGGGCGTGGTGCGGATCATGAAGGACCTGGACAAGGACATCGCGGGCCGTAACGTCCTGATCGTCGAGGACATCATCGACTCGGGCCTGACCCTGTCCTGGCTCAAGCGCAACCTGTCCACCCGCAACCCGGCCTCGCTGGAAGTAGTCACCCTGCTCCGCAAGCCGGACGCGCTGCGCACCCCCGTCGACGTCGCGCACGTGGGCTTCGACATCCCCAACGAATTCGTCGTCGGCTACGGCCTCGACTACGCCGAGCGCTACCGCGACCTCCCCTACATCGGCACCCTCAATCCCGCGGTCTATTCGTAATCTTGGAGCGCTGGCGCGCTCGAGTTCGCGCCCCCGGCGGTCCCGCCGATCAGGTACCGCTGCTTGCTCCTTCGTCGCCTACGCAACGGCACCTGATCGGCGGGACGGGCGCGAACCGCCGACTGCGTCGGCGGCCCCTCCTCGAGGTCGGGGCGGTCGGGGCTGGGGATCGACGACTCTGATTAAGGCCCGGATATCGGCGTCGATCGCGCGGAACAGCGCGTACGAGCCGAGGAAGGCCACGACGCTGCCGAGGTAGACCACGCGCAGCGAGACCATGGTCGGCAGCAGGTCCTCGGTGGGCAGCAGGGTGATGGCGACCATCGCGATCAGCGGGATGGACGCGGCGACGGCCAGGTACCAGCCGCAGCGCTGCAGGAGTCCGCGCAGCGCCGCGGCATCGGTGTGGAACCGGTGGCCTTGCTGCAGGAAGGCCGGGTAGGCGCAGCGGACCATGTAGAAGGTGATCAGGAAGAACGCGTAGGTCGCCGCCACGGCGCAACCGATGGCGTTCGATGTCAGAAATTGCACCGTGGTGCGCGTCTCCAGTTCGCCGGTGCTGACCTTCACCGTGGCGGGCAGGATCGCGGCGGCGGTGACCCAGAACAACAGGGCGACGACAACCGCCCGGTCACCCAGATACAGCGATTGTCTGCCTGCCAGGCCCAATGTCTCGGTACTCACGCGCCGCCCCGCCCGCAACGCGCGCGGAACCAGGATCGCGTGGCGGGACAGGTAGACCAGAATCACCGCGCCGAGCGCGAAAGCGATCACGTTGGTCACCACCGAGACGATGTGCACTGCCTCGCGAGCGGCGGGCTCGAGCCGCTGCACCAGCAAGCCGGAGTTCTGCCAGGTCTTGTATTTCACGGCGAGCGCGTTGGGCACCGCGATCGCCAGCGTCATCAGCACAACCATGAAGGGCCGCAAGCGAATTCGAAAGGAACCGGCAGGCGGGTCGACCAGGTTCCTGCCGCGTGGGTCAAGGCAGAGGTCGAACTGTTCGGCGAGGACGGTGCCGTCGGACCAGCGGTCGCCTCGATCCGGTTCCAGGCAGCGGAGCAGCACCCGGCGCAGTGCGGGCGGACAGTCCGGCGGAAGGTGTTGTAGCGCGGAGTCGCTCACGCCCTCGCTGCGCGAGGTGAGCATCGCTTCGAGTCTGGTCTGATCGCCCCAGGCGGGGTTGTCGGCGCCGGTGTCGTCGAACGGCTTCGTGCCGGTGAGCAATTCCCACAGCAGCACGCCCAGTGAGAAGAGATCCGAGCGTGCTTCGAGGTCGGCGGCGCTGCGGTCGTAGCCGGGATGGCTGGCCTCGAGCTGCTCGGGTGACATGTACGCCAGCGACCCGCCGAAATACGAGAGCGGGCTGGTGCCCGCGGTCTCGCTGAAGCTGATGTTGAAATCGGCGAGCTTTGGCACACCCTCGGCCGTGAGCAGGACATTCGCCGGCTTCACATCACGGTGCAGCACACCCCGATCAGCCGCGTGATCCAGCGCCGCGGCCAGGCGACGTCCCAGCCAGGCCACGGTGTCGGGCCAGCTGAGCTGGGCGATCTCGCGGCGCACGCTCGAATCCGTCGGGCGGATCTCGCCCTTCTCCGTCATCGCCGCGTCGATCGCGTCGAGCAGGAGCCGACCGCCGCGTTCGGCGGGTGGGGTCGCGCGGACCCAGCGCAGCAGGCCGAGCAGGGTGCCGCCGGGCAGGAACTGCATGTACAGCAGGCGCAGCCGGGGTGATCCGTCGCCGGGTGGATCGAGGACGAGCTGATCGAAGACGCGCACGATGTAGTCGTGGTCGAGCTGGGCCAGGGTTTGCGGCTCGGTGCCGCTGTCGGCGGAGATCTTCACCGCGACCAAACGTTGCATCGATCGTTGCCGGGCCAGGAAGACCCGGGCGAACGCGCCCGCGCCGAGCTCGGTCAGCAGTTCGAAGTCGCCGACGCGGTCGCCCACCTCGAACCTGTCGAGCCCGCGACGATCGGTGGAGTGCATGGTGGCGGTGCGGTCGAGCGAGGGGCGGGTCGCCTCGGTGATGACTGTCGAGCTCACGACGGGTCATACGCGCGGACCGGCACGGAAGTTCATCCGCGCCGGCGATCGTCAGCTGACGACGCGTTCCAGGGCTTTCAAATCGGCTTCGAGGGCGCGGAAGAGCAGGTAGGAGCCGACGAAGGCGACGATGCCGCCGACACAGAGCACCCGAACGGCGACGATCACGGCCGGGATGTCACCGGGCGGAAGAAAAGTGACGCCCGCGACGGCGAGCAGGGGGACCGAGGCGGCCACCGCGAGGTACCAGGTGCAGCGGCGGCTCAGCTCGCGCAGCCAGGTGCTGTCGTCGGTGCTGATCTCGCCGTGGCGAAGGAAGATCGGGTAGATACAGCGGACCAGGTAGAACGTCACGAGGAAGAACGGGTAGGCCACTGCGATCGCCCCGCAGACCAGCAGGGATGCGAGGAAATGGACCACGGCGTGGCCGGGGACATCACCGGCGGCCAGCTGCAGCGCGATCGGGAAGGTCATTCCGGAGATCGCCCAGAGCGAGAACACCACGATCACCACCCGGTCGCCGATGCGCAAGGTGTCGTGTCTGGTGCGGCGCAGGATCTGTGGGTCGTAACGGCGGCCATGGCGAAGGCCGCGCGGCACGGAGAGCACGAATCGGGCGAGGTAGATGAGCACCGCGGCGCCCAGCGGGAAGAAGACCACGTTCACGCCCGCGGTGATCACGACGAACGATTGCTGAGCGGACTCGCTGAGTCGGCTCACCACCAGATTCTGGTTGTGCTGGATGTTGTACCAGGACGCCAGGGCGTTGGGGATGCCGATCGCCAAGATCATCACCAGCAGCGGCCACTTGCGCCACACCATCCGCCAGCTGTTCGGCGGCGGGTCGACGAGGTCGCGGGCTCGGGCGTCCAGACACAGGTCGAACTGCTTGGCCAGCACCGCACCCTCGGCCCAGCGCCGCGACCTGTCCGGGTCGAGGCAGGTCAGCAGGACGCGGCGCAGGGCAGCGGGACAGTTCGCCGGAACCCGGTCGAGCGCGGTGGGGTCCACGCCGCCGGTTCGTCGCTCGAGCATCGCCTCGAGGGTGGTTTCGTCGCCGCGACCCTCGGCCGCGGCGGTGTCGTCGTCGAACGGCTTCGCGCCGGTCAGCAGTTCCCACAGGACCACGCCGAGGGAGTAGATATCGCTGCGGGTGTCGAGGTCGGCGGCGGTGCGGCTCAGGCCGGGGTGACAGGCCTCCAGCTGTTCGGGCGACATGTAGGCCAGCGAACCGCCGAAGTAGGCGACCGGGCTGGTGCCCTCGACGGAGCGGCTGAAGCTGATGTTGAAGTCGGCGAGCTTCGGCACGCCCTCGGCGGTGAGCAGCACATTCGCCGGTTTCACATCACGGTGCAGCACACCGTGCGAGGACGCGTAATCGAGCGCCTCGGCCAGCCGCCTGCCCAGCCAGGCCACCGTTTCCGGCCAGCTCAGGGCGGCGATCTCGGAGCGCACGCTCGAATCGGTCGGGCGGATCTCGCCCTTCTCCGCCATGGCGGCGTCCACCGCGTCGAGCAGCAGTTCGCCGCTGCGTTCGGCGGGTGGGGTCGCGCGGACCCAGCGCAGCAGGCCGAGCAGGGTCCCACCGGGCAGGAACTGCATGTAGAGCAGGCGCAGGCGCCGCGAACCCGAGGGCGCCGAACCGGTGTCCATCAGTTGCTGGTCGAACACGCGCACGATGTAGTCGTGGTCGAGCTGGGCAAGCGTCTGCGGCTCGGTACCGCGGTCGGCGGAGATCTTCACCGCGACCAGACGCTGCATCGACGTCTGCCTGGCCAGGAACACGCGCGCGAACGCACCCGAACCGAGCCCGGTGAGCAGCTCGAAGTCGCCGATTCGCTGGCCGATTTCGATGCGGTCGAGCGGCTCGAACACCCCGGGATTCGAGAGTGGGTCCGTCGACGCCGTCGCGGCCGACGTGGCGGTCGCGGTGAGGTCGAGCTGCGGGCTGGTCATCTGGGTACTACGAGTCGGGTCCGGCGTTCGGTTCATCGTCGCGTCGGGATCGTCGGCCCGGTGGGTGCTCTGGTCGAGGTCCTCGGTGTTGAGCAGGCCGCGCAGACTGGCCGCCTGCTCCGGGTACTCGCGCAGGCACTCGCGCGGGTCGACCCGTTCGCCGCTGTGCCTGCGGATGACGAATTCCTCGAACACCAGCCCGGCGGGCAGCGACGCCCGGTCGAGTTCGGGGAACTCGGCGCAGTAGTTGGCCAGCCGCTTGCGGTCGATGCCGGTGCCTGCGTGATGCAGCCAGCGATGGCGCAGGTCGACCCGGATCAGCTCGTGCAGCGCCTGCGCGCGCAAGGTGGCCGCGTCGGGAAGGAACTCGGCGATGTCGGGCGGGCGCTCGTCGGCCGCGCCCCACGCGGTGGCGAACGCCTCGACCATGTCGACGCGCAGATTCGTGGCCCGACCGGCTGTTGCGTCGGGTTGTTCCCCGCTTCCGGTGTTATCGCTCATCAACCGACCTAAAGGGTTCGCGCGGATCGGTGCGAAATTCATTCCGCCACACCCGCCGCCATCGCCGGAGAGCTGTACTTGAAATGATAACTTGCGCCTCTAGAGCTGATCACCCGAATTTCGACGACCATGCGACGGGGGCGAATCCGCAGATGAATGAAGACCTCACAGCGGTAGCATGGGAGTCCGTCGACGACGACGGCGTAACGGACGCTGAGGTGACGATGGACTCGTCTCGCCCTCCTGCCGACGAATACCCCATCGGCGGCCCCGCCGCGGCGCTGGCCGCCCGGGTCCGCGCGGGCACCATCACGCCCGCCGACGTCACCGCCGACGCGCTCGCCCGAATCGGTTCGGAGAATCGCAAGATCAACGCGTTCACGGTGGTGCGCGCCGAGCGAGCCAGGGCCGAGGCGCGGGAACTGGCCGCCAGGCAAGATCTCGACGAGCTGCCGCTGGCCGGGGTGCCGGTGGCGGTGAAACAGAACATCGCGGTGGCAGGCGAACCGACCCGGGCCGGTTCGGCGGCCACCTCGGCCGAACCGGCGAGCGTCGATCACCCGGTCGTGGCGAGGCTGCGCGCCGCGGGCGCGATCGTTGTGGGGTTGACGGCGATGCCCGAACTCGGCTTGTGGGCGAGTACCGACTCCGCGGGGTGCGTTACCCGCAATCCGCGCGATGTCGGCCGGTCGACGGGTGGGTCCTCGGGTGGCGCGGCCGCCGCGGTGGCCGCCGGACTCGTGCCGATCGCGCACGGCAACGACGGCCTCGGCTCGATCCGGGTGCCCGCCGCCGCGTGCGGGGTCTTCGGGATCAAGCCGGGTAGACACGTGGTGCCCGCACAGATCGGCGCCGATTCCTGGGCGGGACTGGCCGAGAACGGCGTCCTCGCGACCACGGTGTCGGACGCGGCGCTGGCGCTTTCGGTGCTGGCGGGCCGTTCCGACCTGGCCGAACTACGCAAGCCGCAGCGACTACGCATCGGACTGGCCGTGGCTCCGCCGTCGCGACTGGTCCGGATGGATCGGCACTGGACGGCGGCGGCGCGCACCGCGGGTGCGCGCGCGGCAGTGGCCGGACACGAGGTGCAACCGGTGGAACTGCCCTACGGCGACACGGCGCTGTTGATGCTGCTGCGCTGGCCGAGCGCGGGTCTGGCCGACGCCGACACACTCGAGAATCCCGACCTCCTCCAGCAACGCACCAAACGTCATCTGGCGATCGGCAGGGTGATCCGGCGACTCGGCCTGGTCCGCCCCAGCCAGATCGACCGGACCGAAGCCAGGCTGCTCGAATTCTTCGAGGACTTCGACGTGGTGATCACCCCGACGCTGGCCGCGCCACCGCCCAAGGCCAAGCAGTGGAGCGGGCGCGGGTGGGCCGCGAATGTCGTGTCCTCGGCGCGCTACGCACCGTTCACCGGACTGTGGAATCTGCTCGGCTGGCCGGCGGCGTCACTGCCGATGGGCACCCATCCCGAGGCGCACACCCCGTTGGCCGCGCAACTGGTCGGTCCGCCGGGCAGCGAGTCCACCTTGCTCGGTCTCGCTGCCCAACTGGAACTGTCGAACTAGACCGCGATCGGCTGCGGCTGCGGTGCCGGCTCGGAGAAACCGCCGTCGACGGCGCGACCGGCGAATTCCAGAATGGTCGGGCGGGTGTCGTCGGCCCGCCACGCCACCGCCAGCTCACACGGGGTGAGACCGGCGACCGGACGCGCGGTCAAGCCGGGCCAGCGGTACATCGGCACGTTGTTCTCGGCGAGCAGGCACACGCCGAGGCCCAGGCTCACGGCCTCGAGCTTGTCCTCGGGGGTGGCCGCCTCGGCGCCGATCTTGGCCGCCTTGCCGCCGCGGGCATCGTTGCCGAGCCAGAAGTCGCGGACCGCGCCCGCCTCGGTGGGCAGGGCGACGAAGGGCTCGTCGAGCAGATCGGCGAACTCGATGCTTTCCTGCTCGGCCAGCGGATGCGACTCGGGCAGCAACACCCAGCGCGGCTCGGTGCGCAGCACCTGCCAGCGATAACGGTTGGGGTCGGGCAGCGGCAGCCAGACCAGCGACAGGTCGGCCTGTCGACCGGCCAGGCCGCTGGACGGGTCGTTCCACGACGCGGCGTGCAGGGCGAGGCGGTGACCGCTCGCGCTCTCGAGGTCGTTGAGCAGACCCCGGCCGAGCGCGGACTGGATACCGACGCGCAGCACCTCGCCTGCTTCCTGGAGGGACACGTTGGTCACCTCCCACAGCTCGAGGATCTTGCGTGCGCCTTCGAGCAGTTCCTTACCGGCGACGGTGAGGGCGACACTGCGCTGGTTGCGGTCGAACAGGACCACGTCGAGCTGGCGTTCGAGCTGGCGGATCTGGCGTGACAACGTCGGCTGAGCGATATGCAGCCGCTGGGCGGCGTTCGTGAAATGCAGTTCCTCAGCGACGGCGACGAAATACCGCAGATCGCGCAAATGCGGGTCCATAGCACCTTGCTATCAGAATCGGTCGGGAAAATCCAGCCAAAACGGGCAAGGAAGTTCGCGGAGGTGGATCAAAACAGTCACCAGGTTGGTATTGCACAGCATATGGCCTGACATGGTGAGCTGCACCATCGGATTGTCTATTGTTCGTGCCGATCTGCCGCCGAGTGGATCTGTGTCACATCTGGGCAGCTGACCAGCGAAAACGCGTCGGCGTTCACATCACCTGGCCGGATGTGGGCCGCGCCGCGTCGCTGTCCTGCGCGTCGAAAGGTGCCGCTGACCACGGCGAGCCCAACCAGCAGGTTCACGTGAGTGATCTTAGTCACAAAGAAGTTTCGAAGCGACGAATCCGGCTGCGCGCCAACGTGCGTCGCAGCCGGAATCGGCTACTCGCTCTTCTTGAGGCGCAGCACCGCGGGCAGGTCGATCCGGCGCAACCCGCGCGCACCGGCCGCCCGCATCGCCGCGACCGCGACGACCAGCTTGTTCATGTCGGAGGGGTACCAGAACAATTCCTTGCTCATGGTCGGCAGCTTCGGCTTCGTCATCGCCTGCGCGCGACAGTACTTCCGCAGTCCCGACGCACCGCCCCAGCGCGCGCCGACGCCGGACAGGCCCCAGCCGCCCATCGGCATCGCGGGATTGAACAGGTTCGAGAACACGTCGTTGATGTTCACCGCGCCCGTGTTCAGCTGCCTGGCCACGCGCTCGCCGCGCGCCTTGTCGCCGGTCCACACCGACGCCGAGAGCCCGTAGATCGAGTCGTTGGCCATCCGGATCGCCTCGGCCTCGTCGGCCACCTTCATCACCGGAAGTGTCGGGCCGAAGGTCTCCTCGGCGACGCACGACATCGAATGGTCCACATCCACGAGCACGGTCGGCTCGAAGAAGGTGCCGACGCCGGTGCGTTTGCCGCCGGTGGTCACCCGGGCGCCCGCCGCCACCGCCTCGTCGACGTGGCGCTGCACGATCAGCACCTGGTTCTCGTTGGCGAGCGCGCCGACGTCGTTCTTCGACTCGCGACCGTCGGCGCCCTGGCGCAAGGCGGCGACCGCCGCGGTCAGCTTGGTGACGAACTCGTCGTAGACCGGCGCCTCGACGTAGACCCGCTCGACCGAGATGCACACCTGACCGGCGTTGAACATGCCGCCGAAGGCGACGCCGTGCGCGGCGCGGTCGAGGTCCGCGTCGGCGAGCACGATCGCCGGGTCCTTGCCGCCGAGCTCGAGGCTGTAGGGCACCATCCGCTCGGCGCAGGCGGCCGCGATCTTGCGGCCGGTGGCGGTGGAGCCGGTGAACTGGATGTAGTCGGCGTTCTCGACCACCGCCGCGCCGGTCGCGCCCGCGCCGGTGACCACCTTGAACACCGGCGGCGCACCGATCTCGGCCCAGCCGCGGGCCAGCTCCACCGCGGACAGCGGCGTCACCTCCGACGGCTTGAGGATCACCGCGGCGCCCGCCGCCAGTGCGGGGAACACGTCGATCGCGGGCATCGCGAGCGGGAAGTTCCACGGCGTGATCACCCCGACCACGGGATAGGGGCGGTAAGCCACGGTCAGCGCCTTCACCCGCGCGAGCGGGCTGTGCGGGGACGGGTGCTCGTCGGCGAGGAACTTGCCCGCCCGGCGCGCGTAGTAGCCGAGGATGTCGACCGCGAACGCCGGATCGATGATCGCGTCGACGCGCGGCTTGGCGGTCTCCGATTGCAGCACCGCGGCCAGATGCTCGGTGTTGTCGATCAGCCAGTCCTGCATCTTCAGCAGCCACTGCTTACGCCCGGCCGGCCCGATCGCTTCCCATTCGGGTTGGTAGAGGCGCAGTTCGCGGACCGCGGCCGCCACGTCGTCGGGCGTGGTGACGGGCACGGTGCCCACGAGGTCGCCCGTGGCCGGATTGTGTACTTCGATCACCGCGACGTCTTTGTCGAGTTCGCTCACTGGTCGTTCTCCTCGTGCGTCTGCTGAATTCGGTTCACCGACTATCACGGCGCGGCCAGGAGGAAGTGGCGTGCCTCAGATAATTAGAACACGTTTCAATTCTGGCTCGCGCTGATTCCTACGTCGTCTCGCTGACCTCGTTCTCGCGCGCTGCGATCCGGCGTAGCGGCGGCTCGGTGGGCGGCGGGACCCGGCGATCGGGGAGTTCGGCCAGCAGCGCGGTGGTGGCCGCGGCGATGGCCGCGACAGCTTTGTCGACCGCGGGTTTGGTGGCGCTACTCAGGCCGGAGATGCCGCCGACTTTGCGCACATATTGCAAGGCGGCAGCGTAGATCTCCTGCTCGGTGGCGGCAGGCTCCAGACCACGCAAGACGGTGATATTTCTACACATGACAGAACCATAGACCTGTGAGGCATGACACGACAGGCGAAGAATAAGGGGATCTGAAAATCTCGTGATACACGTGAGATTCGCACGCCACCCGTGATCGCGGTCACGGCACTAGACTCGGCCGCATGCCTGCCAGGGGAGTACCAGCGCTGACCACCTTTCCCTACCCGGAACTAGACGAGCGCGAAGAAGATCACTGGTCGGGCGCGGGGGTGAGCGACGACGAACTGCGCGCGCTCGCCCTCGGTGCCTTCTACTCCACGCGCTGGGACGCCTTCCACGACGCGATGCTGCTCGGCCCCGAGCGTGAGCACCCGCTCGGGGACCGCCGCGAACTCGCCATCGACACCCTGACCGGCGCCTGGGGCATCACCGACGGCACCGAAGCCCGCGCCTCGATGGAGCAGCTGCTCGAAGGCATGCACGGGCCCCTGTATTCGCTGGTGCATCCGCTGGTGATGGCCTCGGTCAACGCCAGCGAGCGCGACCGTTTCGGTGAGCGGGCCGACAAGCAGCGCGCGTTCCTACGGCAGGTCGGTTCGTTTCGGGGGATGGACAATCCCGAGGCGCTGGTCCGCGACTACGACATCTGGGCGCAGGCCATCAAGATCGGCTTCACCGACCACCTGTCGCGCCCGCTACCCAACGACATCCACGCCTGGGATCTGGCCCGCGTCGTCGCGGTGGCCCGCATGGCGTTCACCGCCGGGTACATCGACGCCGACGTGGCGTGGGAATACTGCATGCGCGCGCTGGTCCCCGCGCAGCGTCGCTACCGCAACTGGCGCCAGTTCGGCGACGCCTACCTCACCGGCTGGACCTACTGGCAGGCCACCGAGGACCTCGCCGAGCTGAAGAACGGCGGCGTCGACCGCCGGATGGAACTGGTGCGACTATGGACCCGGCCCACCAGCCCGTGGCGCCGGATCGAACTCAACGAGCCGGAGCAGAAGGCGGAAACCGAAGCGGCCGAACCGAATTGAGCATTCGGTCCGGCCACCGGCCCTACAGGCTGCGCAGGATCCCGCGGCCGTAGCGCTGGAATTGCGTGTCGTCGACCATGCCGAGCGAATGCCGCTCGACCAGTAATTCCCATTCCGCGTAGAGCTGGTTGACCCCCGGGTCGGCGGGCCCGGCGGCACCGTCGGCGGCCTGCCTGCGGATGGCGAAATTCACCGCGCAGGTGACCCGCTCGGTATCGGCGCGATCCACGCCGGCGAAATGCAGCGTGCGATTGCCGTCGTTGATATCGATGCCCGATCCGCCGTGGCGTGTATCGACCTCGCCGGGTGCCGAGCGCGCGCCTTCGATGGTGCGGGCGCCGAGAATCGCGGCCACCGCCAATTCGAAGGCATAGCGTTCGTCGCCGCCGATGGAGATGAACAGCACGCGAGAGGTGGTCGCGGCGAGCAGTCCGGTGCCCGATCCCGCGGGCGGGGCGGCGACGGCGATGGCCGTTTCCAAGACGTATTCGTCGGGCGTGACATACCGGTTCAGCGCGGTGACCGCCGAACGCGCGTCCTTGCGCGGCGCCATCCGGCGCACTGCACGCTCGACATCGGCGCGGGTGGGACCCGATTTGCCCCACTCGGGAGCCGGTGGGGTGAGATCCGGCGCGGCCACGTCGATGCGCTGGGTCGTCATGATCTGGTCGTTGATCCGGTCGACGATGCCGAGGGCGGCAGGCACGTCGTGCTCGGCGATGAGCACCGGAAGGGGCGTGCGGTCGGCGGGAACGCCGGTGAGGACCGCGGTGGGATAACGCAGATAGATCTCGATCACCACTGCTTCGTCGGCGCGCCGATTGAGGCGCACTTTGAGCAGGTCGGCAATGGGAACGTCGAGAACACGTTCGCCGTCGGTACCCGGCCGGAGGACGACGAGCCGTCCACCGCCGTGGCGCAGAATCGCTGTGGGTGTTCGTAGCTCGACGATGTCTATACCCCCTGCGCTGTAGTTGTGTCGTCGCCCACGATAAGGCGGGCATGACATGATTGTGGCCACTTGCCACAACCCGGTCGGAGCGTTCGGGAACCTCTTGCGTTCTCCGGCCGTTTACCAGTGCAACTGCACCAGCAGCCGAACTGCGCGATGTATCGAACTAGACCGTACGCGGTAACGTGGCATGTCCGCATCCGAAACCCGCCGATCTCGACGCTTCGCAAGCACACCCGGAGTAATAACCGGAAAGGACTGGGCCGTCCGGCCGACGCTCTATGAACCGCAAGACAGTGTTTCGCACCTTGGCGATCATCTCGGGCATCATGCTCATGATCTGGCTGTTCAGCTTTCTCAGCGATGACACGCGCGGTTGGGAGAGTGTCGACACTTCCGTTGCGCTGGCCCAGCTCGAGGACAAAGCGAACGTCAAGAACGTGCAGATCGATGACAAGGAGCAGCAGCTCCGCATCGAACTGAACAACGGCAACGAGGCCACGAGCAACAACGCCAAGATCGTCGCCAAGTACCCCAGTGGTGGGGAGAACTCCGCGCAGGTCCTCGACGCCGTGCAGAAGTCCGGCGCCCCGTACGACACCGTGGTCAAGCAGGAGAGCTGGCTGTCGCAGCTGCTGCTGTTCATCGTGCCGATGGTGCTGCTGGTCGGCCTGTTCATCTTCGTGATGTCGCGCATGCAGGGCGGTGGCCGTGGCGGGATGATGGGCTTCGGTAAGTCCAAGGCCAAACTGCTGACCAAGGACATGCCCAAGACCACGTTCCAGGACGTGGCAGGCGCCGACGAGGCCGTCGAAGAGCTCTACGAGATCAAGGACTTCCTCCAGAATCCGGCCCGCTACCAGGCGCTCGGCGCGAAGATCCCCAAGGGCGTGCTGCTCTACGGGCCGCCGGGAACCGGTAAGACGCTGCTGGCCCGCGCGGTCGCGGGTGAGGCCGGGGTGCCGTTCTTCACCATCTCCGGTTCGGACTTCGTCGAGATGTTCGTCGGTGTCGGCGCCTCGCGCGTGCGCGACCTGTTCGAGCAGGCCAAGCAGAACAGCCCCTGCATCATCTTCGTCGACGAGATCGACGCGGTCGGCCGCCAGCGCGGTGCGGGCCTCGGCGGCGGTCACGACGAGCGCGAGCAGACCCTCAACCAGCTGCTGGTCGAGATGGACGGCTTCGGCGATCGTTCCAACATCATCCTGATCGCGGCCACCAACCGGCCCGACATCCTCGACCCCGCGCTGCTGCGTCCGGGCCGATTCGACCGGCAGATCCCGGTCGGCAACCCCGACCTGGCCGGTCGCCGCGCGATCCTGCGGGTGCACTCGGCGGGCAAGCCGATCTCGCAGGAAGCCGATCTCGAGGGTCTGGCCAAGCGCACCGTCGGCATGTCCGGCGCCGATCTGGCCAACGTCATCAACGAGGCCGCGCTGCTCACCGCCCGCGAGAACGGTTCGGTCATCACCGGCGAATCGCTCGAGGAATCGGTCGACCGCGTGATCGGTGGCCCGCGCCGTAAGAGCCGCATCATCAGCGAGCACGAGAAGAAGATCACCGCCTACCACGAGGGTGGTCACACCCTGGCGGCGTGGGCGATGCCCGATATCGAGCCCGTGTACAAGGTCACCATCCTGGCCCGCGGCCGCACCGGTGGTCATGCCATGACGGTGCCCGAGGACGACAAGGGCCTGATGACCCGTTCGGAGATGATCTCCCGGCTGGTCTTCGCGATGGGTGGCCGTGCCGCCGAGGAACTGGTGTTCCACGAGCCGACCACCGGCGCGTCCTCCGATATCGACCAGGCCACCAAGATCGCCCGCGGGATGGTCACCGAGTACGGCATGAGTGCCCGCCTCGGCGCCGTGCGCTACGGCCAGGAGCAGGGTGACCCGTTCCTGGGTCGCTCGATGGGCGTACAGGCCGACTACTCGCACGAGGTCGCTCGCGAGATCGACGAGGAGGTGCGCAACCTCATCGAGGCCGCGCACACCGAGGCCTGGTCCATCCTCAGCGAGTACCGCGAGCAGCTCGACGCCTTGGCCACCGCGCTGCTCGAGCGCGAGACGCTGCACCGCAAGGATCTCGAGACGATCCTGGCCGGGGTGGAGAAGCGCCCGCGGATCACCGCGTTCAACGATTTCGGTGATCGGCACCCGTCGGACAAGCCGCCGGTGAAGACGCCGGGCGAGCTGGCGGTGGAGCGCGGCGAGCCGTGGCCGCCGGTGCAGCCCGCGCCGGTACCGGTACCCAACGGGGCACCGCCGGTCGAGCCCAACGGCTACCCGGGGCAGCCCTACGGTCAGCCCGCGCCGCCCGCGGCCGGTTACCCCTTGCCCGCCGCGCCGACCCAGGCGTTCCCCCGGCAGTCGGGGACGCACGGTTCGCGGCCCGATTACGGCGCACCAGCCGGCTGGTCGGCTCCGGGTTGGCCGCCGCGCGAGGAGCAGCAGCAACCCCAACAGCAGCCCCAGCCGCCGCAGGACCAGGGCAGTGCCTGGGGCAGGCCCGAGCAGCAGCAGCCGCGGCACGCCAGCGACGGTTTCCAGCCGTGGGGTGCCCAGCCGCAGCCGCCCGCGCGTGACGCCGATCCGGAGAACAAGGACTGGGAAGGGCCGAACGGCCGCCACTGACCGGTGGCCAACTACGCTCGAACGTCGAACGCCGGACAAGTACCGGCGTTCGGCACTGGTTCTCGGACTACGCTCGGCCGTCGAATGTCGGGTGGTCGCCGGCGTTCGGCTCTGGTTCTCGGCCGACGGGTGGACAGGGCCGAGAACCCGCGGCGGCAGCCGCAAATATCACGGAGGTGCGGAGAAGTTGTCGGCCAACAAGCAGGATCTCGATCCGGCAGGTGAGCTGGGTGCGACCAGTCCGTCGGTGCTGACGGCGCTGGCGACCGGTTTGCCGTTCGATCAGGCGCGTGCCGAGAACGCGGTGCGTGAGCTGCTGCTCGCGGTCGGTGAGGATCCCGACCGTCCCGGCCTGCTCGACACGCCCGCGCGGGTGGCGCGTGCTTACCGGGAGATGTTCGCCGGTCTCTACACCGAGCCCGACGCGGTGCTGGCGACCACGTTCGACGAGGGTCACCAGGAACTCGTCCTGGTTCGCGACATCCCGATGTTCTCCACCTGCGAGCATCACCTGGTCTCGTTCCACGGCGTCGCGCACGTCGGGTACATCCCCGGCTCGCACGGCCGGGTGACGGGGTTGTCGAAGCTGGCCCGCGTCGTCGATCTCTACGCCAAGCGCCCCCAGGTGCAGGAGCGGCTGACCAGCCAGATCGCCGACGCGGTGATGCGCAGGCTCGATCCGCGCGGCGCGATCGTGGTGGTCGAGGCCGAGCACCTGTGCATGGCCATGCGGGGAATCCGTAAGCCCGGCGCCAGCACCACCACTTCGGCGGTGCGTGGCCAGCTGCAAACCGACGCCGCCTCGCGAGCCGAGGCGCTGGACCTGATCCTGCGCAAATGAGCCAGCCACTGGTGACCGCCCGTGACCACCGCTCCTGCGTGGTCATGGGTGTGGTCAACGTGACCGCTGATTCCTTCTCCGACGGCGGTCGCTACCTCGATCCCGAACTCGCGATCGCGCACGGTGTCGAGCTGTACGAGGCGGGCGCCGACATCGTCGATGTGGGTGGTGAATCCACCAGGCCGGGGGCTGACCGGGTCGATCCGGCCGCCGAGGCCGCCAGGGTCGCTCCGGTGATCCGCGGGCTGGTGGCCGCCGGGGTGCCGACCAGTGTCGACACCATGCGCGCCGAGGTCGCCGAGGCCGCGCTGGCGGCGGGCGTCTCGGTGGTGAACGACGTCTCCGGCGGCCGTGCCGACCCGAACATGGTGAAAGTCGTCGCCGAAGCGGGCGTGCCGTGGATCCTCATGCACTGGCGGGCAGCCGCCGACTACCGGCACACCGGTCCCGCCGATCACTACGACGACGTGGTCGCCGAGGTGCGCGCCGAACTCACCGCCCAGGTCGACCTGGCTGTCGCCGCCGGTGTGACCACGGACCGGCTGATCCTCGACCCCGGCCTCGGTTTCGCCAAGAACGCCGAACACAACTGGGAACTGCTCGCCGCTCTCCCGGAACTGGTCACAGGCGGTTTCCCGATCTTGATCGGCGCCTCACGCAAGCGTTTCCTCGGCGCTCTGCTGGCCGGCGAATCCGGCCCTCGCCCGCCCGACGGCCGCGAGACCGCCACCGCCACCGTGTCCGCCCTCGCGGCCACCCACGGCGCCTGGGGCGTGCGGGTCCACGATGTCCGGGCATCCCTCGACGCCATCGCCGTCGTCGATGCCTGGCGTCGAGCCGTCGGCGCCCGAGCGTCCGCTGGGCACACGCCGTGAACATCCTCGCTACCCGAACCGCCGCAGGCGTCCGAGTCACTCTCCGAGGAGCTGTCCGATGAACTCGTATTTGCTGCCGCCGCCCGCGGGCAGGCCCGCTTCGTCACGGATCGAGCTGCGCGGCCTGCGTGCCTTCGGCAGGCACGGAGTGTTCGATTTCGAGCGTCGTGACGGCCAGGAATTCGTCGTCGATCTGACGGTGTGGGTCGATTTCGCCGCGGCCGCCGCGTCCGACGACCTCGCCGACACCGTCGACTACGGAGCGCTCGCCGAGCGTGCTGTGCGCATCGTGACCGGTCCGCCGCGGAATCTGATCGAGACAGTGGTCTCCGAGATCGCCGACGACGTGATGGCCGACCCGCGGATCGAGGCGGTGGAGGTGGCCGTGCACAAGCCGTCGGCGCCGATCCCGCACACCTTCGAAGACGTGCGCGTGGTGGCCACCCGGAATCGCACGGAGGCCCCGGGGCATCGCCGATGACTCGTGCGGTGCTCTCGATCGGCTCGAATCTGGGCGATCGGCTCGCGCATCTGCGCAGCGTGCTCGACGCGCTGGGGGAGCGGGTCGAGGCGGTATCGCCGGTCTACACGACCGCGCCGTGGGGTGGCGTCGACCAAGACGATTACCTCAATGCTGTTGTCACCGTGCAAGATCCGGCTTTCGACGACTACGCCTGGCTGCGTGTGGGCCAGGAGCTGGAGCAGGCGGCGGGCCGGGTTCGCGAGGTCCGCTGGGGTGCGCGCACCCTCGACGTCGACGTGGTGCAGTGCGCCGACAGCACCGGCACGCCGATCGCCCGCGGGAGCGATCCGACGCTGATCCTGCCGCACCCGCAGGCCCACAACCGGGCCTTCGTCCTCATCCCGTGGCTGGCCGTCGAACCGTCCGCGCGCCTTCTCGTCGACGGGGTCGCCCGTCCGATCGCGGAGCTGCTCGCCGGACTCGACCAGTCCGAGAAAGACGGCGTGATCCGCACCGATCTGGCGCTACGCGAGGAAAGCGCGGGCTCGTGCTGAAACCCACCCGGGTACTCGACCTCGCGCTGAACGTGGTGGTGGCCGCGGCGGTCGCCTGGGTCGCCACCCGGTTCGCCTATTCCAGCTTCCCGTCGATCTCGGTGGCCGCAGGCGCCTCGCTGCTGCCGGTGGCCGCGATCGAGGCGGCGCTCGGCTTCGCGATCAAGGCCAAGATCGCCGATGAGCAGATCGGCGACGGATCGGGCCAGATGCATCCGATCAACGTGGCCAGGGGTGTGGCGCTGGCGAAGGCGTCGTTGCAGGTGGGTTCGCTGGCCGCGGGTGTGTGGCTGGGTTTCCTGCTGTGGGTTTTCCCACAGCGCGGGACCGTCACCGCCGCCGCTACGGATTCGCCGGGTGCGGTGGTGGGCCTGCTGGCCGGTTCGGCCCTGGTTGCTGCGGCTTTGTGGCTGGAGTATTGCTGCCGGGCACCCGAGGACCCGACCGACGACCCCGCTACTACATAGCAACTTGCGAATGGAATCTCCGTAGCCTTTGGTGGGCCGACCAGCCGATTCCGGCTACCCTGGCCCTCATGGTTTCACCCTCCCGCAGCACGGCGCCCCGACGACGGCGGGACGACGCGGGAAAATTCTTCGTCGGTTTCCTCATCCTGCTCGGTCTGACCGCCAGTGTTTTCCTGATCTTCAGCGAAAACGTCCAATACGTGCGGATCGGCCTGGTAACAGCCCTGTGGGCCGCGGTGATCGGCGCGCTCGCGGCTACTCGCTACCGCAAGGACGCGGACGTCGACAAGGCGAAGGTGCGCGATCTGCAGACGGTGTACGAGTTGCAGCTCGAGCGCGAGATCAACGCGCGCCGTGAGTACGAGATGGGTGTCGAGGCGCGGGTGCGCGCCGAAGTCGGCGCCGACTCCTCCGAAATCGCCGCGCTGCGCGCCGAGCTGACCCTGCTGCGCCAGAATCTGCAGGTTCTCTTCGACGGTGCCCTGCTCGACGAGCAACCTGCGCTGCAGGCCGATGCCGTGCGGATCGACGCGTTGCCCGCCGGTGGCTTCAATGCCTTCGACGAGCCCGACCACGATTTCGACGTTAGCCCCGAGGATGCCACAGCCGCCTGGTTCGGCCCGTGGCAGCAACCGCCCAGCGCACTGAAACCTGTCTTCATGCAACCGGTTTCGGCCAATTTCGCCGACCCGTACGACGATCCGGTCACCGCCGAGACCTCGGCGGTGCAGCTCGACGAGTACGCCGAAACCCAGCAGCCGACCGTCCCCGCGCCGCCCGCCGCACCGACCACGCCATCGGGGAAGACGCCGCCGCCGCGCTTGTCCTCGCCGAACACCCGCCAGGTGACGGACACGGTCCTCCCGGTCGAGCCCACCACCAACGGCAACTCGACCGCTGCTCCCGAGCCCGCTCCGGCTGCGGCCGAGCCCACCCCGGCACCGATCGCCACGGCCGAACCCGCCCCGGCTCCCGTAGCGACGGCCGAGCCCTCCCCGGAGCCCGCCCAGCCCCCGGCTACCCGCCCCGAGAAGGCCCCCGCGGTCGGCACCAGCTCCCGTCGACGCCGCCGCGCCGAGACCGAGGGCACCGCTCGACTATCGGTGGCAGACATCATGGCCAACCTCGAATCGGAGTCCACCGGCTCCGCCTCACCGCGCACCTAGCTGATCGCAACACCGTTCTCGCGCGAGAACATGGGTAACTCACCGGCAACAGCCAGCTTGCCCACCGGCAAACCCTCGGCCGCGTCCCCCTGTCACCACGCACCTGGGTCTGGCCTGAATACGCGGAGTGGCGGATCAGGTGAGCGCTAGATCACGGTGGGGGCATGTGGCGATCCTCGAGTAACTCCCTCTATTCTCGAAGCGAACGTCTGGTACCCGCACCGCGGGACTGGAACGCAAATCGAGAGGACAACGTTGACCTCGAGAAGTGTCAACCCTGATGGCGCGCACACGAGCGCCGACGCCGTACCCGCACGAATGGATCCAGCGCCCGCACGACTGACGGTAGGAATCGTCTCGGCGGGACGAGTGGGTTCCGCGCTCGGCGTAGCGCTGGAGCGAGCCGGCCACGTGGTCTTCGGCGTCGCCGCGATCTCCGACGCCTCGGTGCATCGCGCCCGTACCCGCCTGCCCGAAGCCCAGGTGCTGCCGATCGAGCAGATCGCCCAGCGCAGTGAGCTGCTCCTGCTCGCCGTTCCCGACGCCGAGCTGGCCGGGCTGGTCCGCGGCCTCGCCGGTGCGAACGTGGTCCGCCCCGGCACCATCGTCGTGCACACCTCCGGCGCGAACGGCGTCGCGATTCTCGAACCGCTGACGAAGCAGGGTGCGCTCGGCCTCGCGATCCACCCTGCCATGACCTTCACCGGCCACGACGAGGACATCGCCCGGCTCGCCAACGCCTGTTTCGGCGTCACCGCCGCCGACGAGGTGGGTTACGCCATCGCGCAGGCGCTGGTGATCGAGATGGGTGGTGAACCGGTTCGCGTCGAGGAAGATCAGCGTTCGCTCTATCACGCCGCCCTCGCCCACGGCAGCAATCACCTGGTCACGGTGATCGTCGACGCCGTCGCGGCCCTGCGCGAATCCCTGGCCGGCCCCGGTCTGCTCGGTCAGCCGCTGGTCGACGATCAGCCCGGCGGCCTGCCCGAACGGCTGCTCGCTCCGCTTGCCTCGGCTGCCCTCGACAACGCCTTGCGGCGCGGCCAGGCCGCACTGACGGGTCCGGTCGCGCGCGGCGATGTCGACGCCGTCGCCGCGCATCTCGCCGCGCTCGAGCAGGTCGACGACCGCCTCGCCGAGGCCTACCGAGCCAACTCGTTGCGCACGGCCCAACTCGCCCACACCGATCCGGCACTGCTGGAGCTCCTCGCCAAGGAAGGCCACTGATGGAACCCCGAGAAGTGCATCACCACCAGGGTGGGGCCCGCGCGACCGGCGCTTTCAAGGCGGGCGTGCTCACCGTGCATCACAATCCCGAGGTGCTCGACACGGTCGCCAGGGCCTTGCGCGGCGCCGGTCGCACGGTCGGTTTCGTGCCGACGATGGGCGCGCTGCACGAGGGGCATCTCGCGCTGATCCGTCAGGCCAAGCTCAACAACCAGGTCGTGATCGTCTCGATCTTCGTCAACCCGCTGCAGTTCGGCGCGAACGAAGACCTCGACGCCTACCCGCGCACCCTCGACGCCGACCTCGAACTGCTCCGCACCGAGGGCGTCGACCTGGTCTTCGCGCCGACCGTTTCCGATATGTACCCGGACGGCATGCGCACCACGATCCAGCCGGGCGCCCTCGGCGCCGAGCTCGAAGGCGCCAGCAGGCCGACGCATTTCGCGGGCATGCTCACCGTCGTCGCGAAGCTGCTCAACATCACCCACGCCTCCGAGGCGTATTTCGGTGAGAAGGACTACCAGCAGCTCACGCTGATCCGCCAGATGGTGCGTGATCTGAACATGGACGCGAAGATCGTCGCCTACCCGACGGTCCGCGAACCCGACGGTTTGGCGCTGTCCTCGCGCAACCGCTTCCTCGACGCCACCCAGCGCGAGTCGGCGCTGGCGCTGTCGGCCGCACTCGCCGCGGGCCGCCACGCCGCCGGTCTCGGCGCGGAGGCGGTCGTCCGGACCGCTCGCTCGGTTCTCGACGCGGTCGACGGCCTCGATGTCGACTACCTCGAGCTGCGCGACTCGAACCTGGGTCCGGCTCCCACCGCGGGCAACGCCCGCCTGCTGGTCGCGGCCAAAGTCGGCGACACTCGCCTGATCGACAACGCTCCCGTAGTACTCGGCGCCCAGATCGACGGGCATCCCGACGCGAACTCCCTCCCTGCCTCGCAGGCGCACTGAAAGGCGACGACGATGTTGCGCACCATGATGAAGTCGAAGATCCACCGTGCCACCGTGACCCATGCCGACCTGCACTACGTCGGCTCGGTGACCGTCGACCAGGATCTGCTCGACGCCGCCGATCTGCTCGAGGGTGAGCAGGTCTGCATCGTCGACATCGACAACGGCGCCCGCCTCGAGACCTACGTGATCGCGGGGGAACGCGGTTCGGGCGTGATCGGCATCAACGGTGCCGCCGCCCACCTCGTGCACCCCGGTGACCTGGTCATCCTCATCGCCTACGGTCAGATGGACGAGGCCGAGGTCCGCGAGTACGACCCGAAGGTGGTCTTCGTCGACGACCACAACCGTCCGGTGGAGCTGGGCAGCGACCCCGCGCACGCACCGGAGGGCTCCGGCCTCACCTCACCGCGCTCGCTGTCGTTCGTCTGAGCCGGGCGGGGGACCCAGGACCATGCTGCTGACGATCGACGTCCGCAACACCGGGATCGAACTCGGCTTGTTCTCCGGCAGCGGCGACCACGCGAAACTGGTGCGGCACTGGCGGATTCACACCAATCCGCTGATCACCGCGGACGAGTTCGCCATGCAGGTGCGCGGCCTGGTCGGCGACGATCTCGATCAGATCGCCGGTGTCTCGGCGCTGTCGACCGTGCCGCCGGTGCTGCGCGAACTGCGCGCCATGCTGGCGCGCTACTGGTCCCATGTGCCGCACGTGCTGGTGGAACCCGGTGTCCGAACAGGCATTCCGCTGCTGGTCGACAATCCGAAGGAAGTCGGCGCCGACCGCATCGTCAACTGCCTTGCCGCCTTCCGCAGCTTCGGCGGGCCCGCGATCGTCGTCGATTTCGGCACCGCGATCTGCGTCGACCTGGTCTCGGCCAAAGGGGAGTTCCTCGGCGGCGTGATCGCGCCCGGTGTGGAGATCTCGGCCGAGGCGCTGGTGGAACGTAGTGCGATGCGTCGCGTCGAGCTGGCGAGGCCGCGTTCGGTGGTGGGCAAGAACAGCATGGAATGCATTCAGTCCGGCGCGATCTTCGGATTCGCCGGGCTGGTGGACGGGCTGGTCGACCGCATCCGCGACGAATTCGACGCGTTCGCGGGTACCGATGTCACCGTCGTCGCCACGGGGGCGGGCGCACCGTTGATCGTGCCGGAGTCGGAAACCATCGACCAGCACGTTCCACATCTCACACTGACCGGTCTGCGCCATGTCTACGAGCGCAACAAAAAGTAGTGTCTGCTAAACTTGCGCTCGTGATCTTCCGTGTGAGCACCCAGGAGTGTTGTCGAGGCTAATCTGCCTCGACCGTTCGAGGCTGACGTTTTCCCTCGACCGATTTCTCACCTCCTGGAGATGCGCTCATGCGTTCTTCTGTCCTTTCCCTCTCGTCCGCACGCGACGAATACTCCGCGACGCCCCCGCTCGACCGGGCGATCGCCTCGGCGTTGCCGACTCGGTTGCGGCCTGCTGACCTGCTGCGACTCACCGACGAAGGCGCCGAAGACGTCCTCTCCGGTCGCTACGACCACCTCCTGCCCGCCGACGGCATCTGGCCGGCCGAGGAGCGCTGGGCGACCCGCCTTTCGCACGACGACGAGGTCGATGTCTGGCTGATCAGCTGGACGCCGGGAAAATTCACCGATTTGCACGATCACGCCGGCTCGCTCGGCGCCCTGACCGTGCTGAGCGGCGCGCTCTCGGAATACCGCTGGAATGGCACGGAGTTACGCAGACGCACGCTCGCCGCGGGTGATCAGGCGTCGTTCCCGATCGGCTGGGTGCACGACGTGGTACGCGCGCCCGCGGCCGCGGAATCCGTCGGTCCGCTCGATCCCACCCTGAGCGTGCACGCCTATTCCCCGCCGCTGTCGGCGATGTCGTATTACGAAGTGACCGGCCACGGAACGTTGCGCCGAACCAAAACCGTCCTCACCGACCAGCCCGAAGGTGATCTGTGATGAGCCGTTTGACGATTGATCAGATGCTCGAGAACGCTCGCGCGCGATTGCGCCGGGTGTATGTGTACGACGTGGCCGACGCGCTGGAGCGCGGCGCGATTCTGGTCGACATCCGGCCTGCCGCGCAGCGGGTGCGCGAAGGTTCGCTGCCCGGCGCGCTGGTGATCGAGCGGAATGTCCTGGAATGGCGACTGGATCCGACCTCGTCGGCCCGGCTGTCCCTCGCCGTTGATCATGATGTGGAATGGATCGTCTTCTGCTCGGAGGGGTACACGTCGAGTTTGGCGGCGGCCGCGTTGCAGGAGTTGGGGTTGCACCGGGCCAGCGATGTGATCGGTGGATACCAGGCGCTGAAGTCGGCGGGGTTGTTGACCGTGGGCATCGGCGTCCCGCATTTCGCCCGTGAGGTCGACGCGCTGGCTTCGCTGTAGGGTCGACGTCCGCGAGTTCGGTTGTCCACGAGGCGAATCAGAGGTCGTCACGGGCCGTGTGTGTTTCAGTTATGTGACGTTGATTGCATCTCGCGGGGGAATGGTCGGTGCGGGCCGGGGTTTGCCTCTCGTTCTTTGTGGGCGGGAGTAAATCCATTTCGGGGTGCCGCTAATGTTGTCGGATGTGAGCACTCCTAACCCCGCCGCACCCGGCCGCGCCGCCACATCCGCTGTGGACATCGATGTTCCCGAGCAGATGCGGATTCGCCGGGACAAGCGCGAACGGCTGCTCACCGAGGGTGGTGAGGCCTATCCGGTGGTGGTGCCACGCACTCACACGCTGGCCGAAATCCGTGCCGCCTACCCGGATCTGGAAGCCGACACCCAGACCGGTCTGCAGGCGGGTATCGCGGGTCGCGTCATTTTCGTTCGTAATACCGGCAAACTGTGCTTCGCCACGCTGCAGGAAGGCGACGGCACCAAGTTGCAGGCGATGATCAGCCTCAACGGCGTCGGCGCCGACGCGCTGGCGGCCTGGAAGGCCGATGTCGACCTCGGTGACTTCGTGTTCGTGCACGGCGAGGTCATCTCCTCACGCACCGGCGAATTGAGCGTGATGGCCGATTCCTGGTCGATGGCGGCCAAGTCGCTGCGCCCGCTGCCGGTGGCACACAAGGAGATGAACGAGGAGTCGCGCGTTCGTCAGCGCTACGTCGACCTGATCGTGCGCCCCGAGGCCAGGGAAATGGCCCGTACCCGCGTGAACGTGGTCCGTGCCCTGCGCAACGCGCTCGAGCGCCGCGGCTTCCTCGAGGTCGAGACCCCGATGCTGCAGACCATCCACGGTGGCGCCGCCGCGCGCCCCTTCGTCACCCATTCCAATGCGCTGGACATGGATCTCTTCCTGCGCATCGCGCCGGAGCTGTTCCTCAAGCGTTGCGTGGTCGGTGGCCTGGAGAAGGTCTTCGAGATCAACCGGAACTTCCGCAACGAAGGCGCCGACTCGACCCATTCACCCGAGTTCGCGATGCTGGAAACCTACGAGGCCTACGGCACCTATGACGACTCGGCGACGATGACCCGGGAATTGATCCAGGAAGTCGCGCAAGAGGCATTCGGCACCCTCCTTGTGACACTTGCCGACGGCACTGAATATGATCTCGGCGGCGAGTGGACGACCGTCGAGATGTATCCCTCGCTGTCGGAGTCGATCGGTGTCGAGGTGACTCCGGAAACCACTGTCGAGGAATTGCTCGCACTCGCTGATCGGGTAGGTCTGGAAATTCCTTCCGACAAGGGCTACGGTCACGGGAAACTGGTCGAAGAACTATGGGAGCACGCGTATGGCGACAAGCTCTACGCGCCGACTTTCGTTCGCGACTTCCCGGTCGAGACTTCACCGCTGACCCGCCAGCATCGCAGCAAGTCCGGTGTCACCGAGAAGTGGGACCTCTATGTTCGCGGCTTCGAGTTGGCAACGGGCTATTCGGAACTGGTGGACCCGGTGATCCAGCGGGAACGCTTCGTCGACCAGGCCAGGTTGGCCGCGGCAGGCGATGACGAGGCCATGGTGCTCGATGAAGACTTCCTCGCCGCGATGGAACACGGTATGCCGCCGACCACCGGAACCGGTATGGGAATCGATCGCTTGTTGATGGCACTGACTGGTTCGGGAATCCGGGAAACGATCCTGTTCCCGATTGTGCGGCCCACTAGTCGCTGACCAGTGAATTCACGGGGTGAAGACCCCGTGTTGGAAATTTCGCATTTCGGGGTATTCTTGCCTCGGGTATTCGGCCTGGAGGCAGGCTTGACGATTTCGAGAGGACGTTCATCTCATGGCAAAGAAGGTCACCGTTAGCCTGATCGACGATGTCGACGGTGAGTCCATCGCGGACGAGACCATCGAGTTCGCTATCGATGGGGTGTCGTACGAGATCGATCTGTCGGACGCAAATGCGGCGCGCCTGCGCGAAGGCCTGGACGAGTGGGTCGCCAACGCCCGCCGTGTGAGTGGCCGTCGTCGGGTGAAGGCTGCCGGTGCGCCCGCGCCGCAGGGTAAGAGCCGCGTTTCCATGGACCGCGAACAGAGCGCCGCAATTCGCGAATGGGCACGCCGTAAGGGCCACAAGGTCTCGGCCCGCGGCCGTATCTCGGCGGAAATCACCGAGGCATACAACAAAGAGGTCGGCAAGAGCTGAGATATCGGCGGCGCGGGCGCCGCGTGGTTCGCGGCCCCGCCGGTCCCGCTGTTGAGGCACCGTTGCTTGCTCCTTCGTCGCGTACGCAACGGCACCTCAACAGCGGGACGGCCGCGAACGGCAGGCTGCGCCTGCCTGCCCCTCCTCGAGGTCGGGGCGTGCGGGGTTGCGTTGGCGGGGAAAACGAGGGAACGAAGGGCCCGGGTTGTGCCGGGTGTGGGGAACAAGGGGGTTGGGGTTGTCCCGGGTGTGGGGTCTCGGGACGTAGACTGATGGCCGTGCACAAGGTGTTTCGAGTATCCGGCGGTGTTGCGCGGTGAGTTCCTTCCTGCGGTACACCGACGACACCGGTAAGCAGCATGAATTGGCCCTGGAGGCCGGGCAGCAGCGTGTCACCATCGGGCGCAATGTGCAGGCCGACCTGGTGCTCGCGTGGGATGCCGAGGTTTCCCGGCTGCACGCGGCGGTCGAACATCTCGGTGCGCACTGGACCATCATCGATGACGGACTTTCGCGCAACGGCACCTTCGTCAATGGCGAGCGGCTGGTCGGACGGCGCCGGCTGAGTCCCGGCGACCGGATTCGGGTCGGGACCACGCTCGTGCATTTCTTCGATTTCGGCGGTGTGGTGGACGACGCGACGCATACCGCGTCCGGGTCCATCCCCACGATGCGCTCACTGACCGAGACCCAGCGCGCGGTGCTGGTGGCGCTGTGCCGTCCGTACAAACACGGCACCGGATTCGCGACCCCCGCGTCGAATCAGCAGATCGCCGAGGAATTGTTCCTCTCGATCGACGCCATCAAAACCCATCTGCGCGCCCTGTTCGCGAAGTTCGGGGTGGAAAACCTGCCGCAGAACCAGAAGCGCACCCGATTGGCCGCGCTGGCGATGCAGAGCGGCCTGATCTCCGACCACGATTTGTGAGCGCGACGTTCGCGTAGGTCGGTGAGCGTCTGAACTATGTCGCGGATCCGGTCTGGGCGGTTGACTTACTCGTATCACCGGAGCGCGAGATCGAAGCTCCGGACCACGAGTCAGGAGACATCACATGTTCGCAGTTCGGATGGCCACCATGGTGCTGGCCGTGCTCAGTACCGGACTCGTCGCCGGCGTGTTCTACGCCTACGCGATCTCGGTGATGCCCGCGCTGGCCCGCACCGACGACCGCACGCTGATCGACGTGATGCAGAAGATCAACGTCGTGATCATCAACCCCTGGTTCATGTTCGGCTTCATGGGCACGGTCGGTTTCACCGCGCTGGCGGCCGCTGTGCACCTCGGCAAGGAGCAGCGCACGACGCTGATCTGGATCGGAATCGCGTTGGCGCTCAACGTGATCGCGTTCGCCGTCACCGCGGGGCTGAACGTGCCGCTCAACGACGCGCTCGCCGCCGCGGGCGATCCGGCCTCGATCGCCGACACCGCCGCTGTCCGTGCCGATTTCGAGGCGACCTGGGTTCGCTGGAACATCGTCCGCGCGGTGCTGCACACCGCCGCGTTCCTGGTGCTGTGTGGCGCGCTGTTCGCCGCGGGCGTGCAGCAGGGCAAGTCGAGTTCGGCCACCGATGTGGCCGCGGCGCCGGTGTCGATGGTTTACGGCCGGTAGTGCCACGCGATCACTAGAACGTGTTCCATGATGAGTGGAACACGTTCTAGTGAGGAGTCGTTCATGCGACGTAGTTCGCTTCTGGTGCTGGCCGCGGCCCTGTTCGCCTGCCTGCCCGCCACCGCGTCGGCCCAGCCCCTCCCGGTCGACTACAACTTCTTCGCAGGCATCCCGCCCGAGCTCACCAACCCGGGCGGCTCGCTCCCCGGCGCGAACGATCCGGCCTGCGTTCCCTCGCCCGAACACCCCGACCCGGTGGTGCTGCTGCACGGCACCGGCGGCGGAGGGCAGACGAACTGGGGCGTGTACGCCCCGCTGCTGGCCAACGAGGGCTATTGCGTCTTCTCCCTCACCTACGGCGCCTACGCCCTTCCCTGGCCCGTCTCGGCGATCGGCGGCATGCGTCCGATCGAGCAGAGCGCCGCCGAGGTCTCGGCCTTCGTCGACAGCGTCCTGGCCCGCACCGGCGCCCAGCGCGTCGACCTGATCGCCCATTCGCAGGGCAATATCGTCGGCAACTACTACCTCAAGCGGCTGGGCGGCGGCGACAAGGTGGGCAAGCTGGTCGGGATCGCGCCGCCCTGGCTCGGCACCAACGCGTTCGGGGCGGGCGATATCGCCCACTTCAGCCGGGCGCTCGGCGCGGGTCCCGCCTTCGACGCGGTCAGCTCGTCGCTGTGTCAGGCCTGCGGGCAGATGTTCACCGGCTCGCCCTTCATGACCGCGCTCAACGTCGACGGCGTGTACGACCCACGGGTCACCTACACCAACATCGTCTCCGCTTTCGACGAATTGGTCGTCCCGCATACCTCGGGCCTGGTCCCGGGCCCGAACGCCACCTCGATCGTGGTGCAGGACGGCTGCTCGCAGGACTACTCCGAACATCTGGCCATCGCGGGCAGCCCGCGCGCGGCAGGCCATGTCCTGAACGCCCTCGATCCCGCCAGGCAGGCCGCGGTCGCGTGCGAATTCGTCCCACCCTTCACCGGGTGAGCCGCACGGCGCGATTTCGCTGTAGGCAAAACTGACAGGGAAACGAATACCGCGACGTGCGCGTTGTCAGTAGGTGACCATGTTGTCGCCGGTCCCCAATAGGGTGGACCGGCGGCGGCGGAATCCCCTGCCAACTAGAGTGGATGGCGGGGGCCGCAACCCCCGGGCTTCATGGCAGGCTGACGGCGAAAGTTGTCGGTCCGACGCCCTAGGTTGTATCGAGCATACTGCGGCGTCTGTTGCCAGAATGTCGGAGCAGGAGAGTGAGGGAGCGATGTTCGAGAGGTTCACCGACCGCGCGAGGCGTGTCGTTGTCCTGGCCCAAGAAGAGGCCCGGATGCTCAACCACAACTACATCGGCACCGAGCACATCCTGCTTGGGTTGATCCACGAGGGCGAGGGCGTGGCGGCGAAGTCGCTGGAGTCGCTTGGCATCTCGCTGGAGGGTGTGCGTAGCCAGGTCGAGGAGATCATCGGGCAGGGCCAGCAGGCGCCGTCCGGTCACATCCCCTTCACCCCGCGTGCCAAGAAGGTGCTGGAGCTGAGCCTGCGCGAAGCGCTGCAGCTCGGCCACAACTACATCGGTACCGAGCACATCCTGCTCGGCCTCATCCGCGAGGGCGAGGGCGTCGCGGCCCAGGTGCTGGTCAAGCTCGGCGCCGACCTCAACCGTGTCCGTCAGCAGGTCATCCAGCTGCTGTCCGGGTACCAGGGCAAGGAGCCCGTCGAGGGCGCCGGTCCGCGCGGCGAGGCGGGTACCCCGTCCACGTCGCTGGTGCTCGACCAGTTCGGTCGCAACCTCACTCAGGCGGCTCTGGAAGGCAAGCTGGATCCCGTCATCGGGCGCTCGAAGGAAATCGAGCGCGTGATGCAGGTGCTCTCGCGCCGCACCAAGAACAACCCGGTGCTGATCGGCGAGCCCGGTGTCGGTAAGACCGCGGTCGTCGAGGGCCTGGCACAGGCCATCGTCAACGGCGAGGTCCCCGAGACCCTCAAGGACAAGCAGCTCTACACCCTCGACCTGGGCTCCCTGGTCGCGGGCAGCCGCTACCGCGGTGACTTCGAAGAGCGCCTCAAGAAGGTGCTCAAGGAGATCAACACCCGCGGCGACATCATCCTGTTCATCGACGAGCTGCACACGCTCGTCGGCGCGGGTGCTGCCGAAGGCGCCATCGACGCGGCCTCGATCCTGAAGCCGAAGCTGGCCCGTGGCGAGCTGCAGACCATCGGTGCCACCACTCTCGACGAGTACCGCAAGTACATCGAGAAGGACGCCGCTCTGGAACGCCGTTTCCAGCCGGTGCAGGTGGGCGAGCCGACCGTCGAGCACACCATCAACATCCTCAAGGGTCTGCGCGACCGCTACGAGGCGCACCACCGGGTCTCCATCACCGATGGCGCGCTCGTCGCCGCCGCCACCCTGGCCGACCGCTACATCAACGACCGGTTCCTGCCGGACAAGGCGATCGACCTGATCGACGAGGCGGGCGCGCGCATGCGCATCCGCCGGATGACCGCTCCGCCGGACCTGCGCGACTTCGACGACAAGATCGCCGATGCTCGCCGGGAGAAGGAAAGCGCGATCGACGCGCAGGACTTCGAGAAGGCCGCGCGTCTGCGCGACAAGGAGAAGCAGCTCGTCGCCAAGCGTGCCGAGCGCGAAAAGCAGTGGCGTTCCGGTGATCTGGACGTCGTGGCCGAGGTCGACGACGAGCAGATCGCGGAGGTGCTGGCCAACTGGACCGGCATCCCCGTCTTCAAGCTCACCGAGGAGGAGACCACCCGTCTGCTCCGGATGGAAGAGGAGCTGCACAAGCGGATCATCGGCCAGGAGGATGCCGTCAAGGCCGTCTCCAAGGCGATCCGCCGCACTCGCGCCGGTCTGAAGGACCCCAAGCGCCCGTCGGGCTCGTTCATCTTCGCCGGTCCCTCGGGTGTCGGTAAGACCGAGCTCGCCAAGTCGCTGGCGAACTTCCTGTTCGGCGACGACGACGCGCTCATCCAGATCGACATGGGCGAGTTCCACGACCGCTTCACCGCTTCTCGTCTGTTCGGTGCCCCTCCCGGGTACGTGGGCTACGAGGAGGGCGGCCAGCTCACCGAGAAGGTGCGCCGCAAGCCGTTCTCGGTGGTGCTGTTCGACGAGATCGAGAAGGCGCACCAGGAGATCTACAACACGCTCCTGCAGGTGCTCGAGGACGGCCGTCTCACCGACGGTCAGGGTCGTACGGTCGACTTCAAGAACACCGTGCTGATCTTCACCTCGAACCTGGGCACCTCCGACATCTCCAAGGCAGTCGGGCTGGGCTTCACCCAGTCCAACGCCGAGGGCTCGAACTACGAGCGGATGAAGCTCAAGGTCAACGATGAGCTGAAGAAGCACTTCCGGCCCGAGTTCCTCAACCGCATCGACGACGTGATCGTCTTCCACCAGCTCACGAGCGAACAGATCGTGCAGATGGTGGACCTGATGATCGCCCGCGTCTCGAAGCAGCTGAAGAACAAGGACATGGCGATGGAGCTGACCGATCAGGCCAAGAGCCTGCTCGCCAAGCGCGGCTTCGACCCGGTCCTGGGTGCTCGTCCGCTGCGTCGCACGATCCAGCGCGAGATCGAGGACCAGCTCTCGGAGAAGATCCTCTTCGGCGAGATCGGCGCGGGCCAGACCATTCTGGTCGACGTCGAAGGCTGGAACGGCGAGGGTCTCGGCGAGGACGCCAAGTTCACCTTCGAGGGCAAGACGAAGCTGACCAAGGCCTCCGCGACCGACGACAAGCCCGAGGTGGTTCTCACCGGAGCAGCCGAGGGCACCGCGCCCGACGCCGCCGCCTCCGGCGAGTAACCAGCTGAACCGAAAAAGCCCGCCCCCTGCACCAGGGGGCGGGCTTTTCGCGTCGCGCATTCGAGGCCCGCTCGCCGCGAATGCGCGATGAGCGACGACATCGGCCGCGAGAACTGATCCGGCGTACGTCACCGCGCGTACAGGTCGCCGACCGGTACCGTGCAGTGGATCGGAGTTCCATCAGGAGGGGGGCCACAGTGACGCAGATCGATGGCGCGCACAGCCTCGATGATGTGCTGGCCGGTGTGCAGTGGCGGTTCGCGGGGCGCGACGAGTTCGCATTGACGGCGGGTCAGTGGGAGTTCATGACCGAGCCGAGCGCGCTGGTGGTGCTGGACGGGCTGGTCCGGGTCGAAGGGCTCAGCAAGACCGAAGACCTGGCGAGCGGGGACTTCCTGTTCGTTCCTGGCACAGACCGATTCGCGATCAACGCGCTGTCGGCCGGCCGGGTGCTTCGGGTGCGACTGGAACCCGTCGGGACGGGCAGCGCCATGACCGCGCTGCCACAACGGCTGCTGCTCACCGGTTTCGTCGACCACACGCCCTTGGCCGCGACCATGTTTCGCCACTTGGTCCAGCAATGCCCTGACCCGTTCGGCGTCCAGGGCGACCGGGTGGCCACCTTGCTCACTTCGATGGCGATCGAGTCCTGGCATGCGCGTGGTTGCGCGCCGCCCCGGTGGCTGCTGAAGGTGAACGAGCCCGGGGTGGCGCAGGCGGTGGCCGCGATGCACGCCGACCCGGGACAGGAGTGGACCGTCGAGGGGCTGGCGAAGATCGCGCTGGCCTCGCGGTCCGGGTTCGCCGCCCGGTTCCAGGCGGCGACCGGCCTCACGCCGGGCCGGTACCTGGCGAAACTGCGGATCGAGCGGGCGCAGCTGCTGCTGGTCGATCACGCTGTGCCGGTCGGCACGGTAGCCCGCCGCCTCGGCTATCGCTCGGAGACGGCATTCGGGCGCGCGTTCCGGCGGCACACGGGCCGCACACCGTCGCAGTGGCGGCGGGCGGCCCGGGAGCAGACGGGTGTCAGTGCCCCGCTCGGGTGAGTGAGTGCCGGATCAGCACACCGCCGAGGACCGCGGCGATGGCACCGAGACCGTAGGTGGCGGCCAGGCCGATGCTGTCCACCCCGCGGCCGCCGATCGCCGAGCCGAGGATGATCGCCAGCTGGAAACCGCCGACGATCAGCCCGCTACCCGCTTCCATCCGATCGGGCAGCACCCGCGACACCCACACCTGCACGAGGTTGAGGATGCCGCCGAACGCGGCGCCCCAGACGACCACGGCCAGGTAGGCGAGCGGAGCGAACGTCGCGGAGGCGATGATCGCGAGCAACGACAGGCCGATAGCCGTCGGCACCGCCAGCAGCAGGGCGCCGAGGTGGCGGTCGGCGAGTGCGCCGAGGACGAAGTTGCCGAGCAGACCACCGACGCCGAACAGGGCGAGCAGGACCGGGATCACCGCCGGGCCCGCGCCGAGCAGTTCGGCCAGGGCCGGGCGGATGTAGGTGTATCCGGCGAAGTGCCCGCCGACGACGGCGACCATGCTGACCAGCCCGAGCGTCACGCCCGGGGCTCGCAGGGCGTTGCCGAGCGCGGCGAACCCGATGCCCTTGCTCGGCGCGATCGGGGGCAGCATCAGCCGCACGGCGACGGCGGTGGCGGCGGTCAGCGCGGCCGCGACCAGAAAGGTCGTCCGCCAGCCCGCGTAGGTGCTCAGCAGCACGCCGAGCGGCACTCCGGCCACCGTCGCGACCGTGGTTCCCGCGTTCACGATCATCATCGCCTTGCCGAGCCGTTCGGCGGGGACGAGCTTCGCGGCGATCACCAGCGCCATCGACCAGTAGCCGCCGACAGCCAGGCCGAGCAGCAGCCGCGCGATCAGCAACAGCACGATGTTCGGCGCAACGGCGACCACCACGTTCGATACCGCCGCGCCGATGGTCAACCAGATCAGCAGGGTGCGCCGATCCAGGCGGGGAAACAGCGCGCCCGATCCGAGCGCGGCCACCGGCGCGGTGAGCGCCGTCGCACTCACCGAGAGCCCGACCACGCCCTCCGCCACATGCAGATCGGTCGCCAGCGCGGTGAGTACACCGGGCGGCAGGAATTCGGCGGTCACCAGCGTGAAGCTGCCGAGGAACATGGTCAGCAGGGCGGGCCAGACCCGGCGCTCGGTGCTCTGCACCGCCGCATCGGCCGTCGAAGTCGTAGTCATGCCAGATGCAACATCGCCCGACGGCGCCGCACTCGCCCGAAACGCCACCGCATCCGACTCAAACGCCGCGGTGTCGACCAGCCGCGATGGTCGCGGCTATTCGAATCGGCTCAGCGCGGGCGAGTTCTGCTCGGCGGCGAAGGCCAGGAAGGTCAGCAGCCCTTCGTAGTGTTCTCGCAGGTATTCGTGGCAGAACTCGGTGTTCCAGATGTCGGGGTACACGTCGTTGTCATCCATGTCGTCGGAGTCGAAGTGTGCGGCGAGGACGGTGAACGGCGTCGAGGCCATGGTGCGGGCCGCTACCGACACCTCGTCGGCTGTCCAGATCCGAGGTTCGCCGTCGCCTGCCCACGGGTCGAGATCGCGCAGCAGGTCGAGGTCTACTTTCGCGGCCGCCAGCAGGTACCGCAGTCCGTCCCAGGCCTTGTCGATGTCGCCGCACGGTTCGCCGATGCGGTCGGCGGCTTCGATCAGTTCGAACGCGGCCTCGGCATCGGCGGTGATGCGGGCGGCGTCGGCGTCGGAGATGCGATGGAATGCGAGTACTGGTCCCATGGCCGGAAAGGTAGAAATCCCGGCTTGGCGATACCTTGGCGTCTTCTTTTCGCGGGTCGGACAGGGCTATTTCGCGGCGTACGGTGGGAATTGCTTATCCACACCGACACGGGGGTGTTCGCACACATGACTGATTCCGACCGCACGCTGATCGCCGTTCTGCTCGACCGTTCGGGGTCGATGCAGACGATCAAGGCCGATACCGAAGGTGGGTTGGCCGCCTATTTCGAACAGCAACGCAGTGTGCCGAAGAAGATCGAGGTCACGCTCGCGCAGTTCGACACCACCTATGACGTGGTCTACGCGAATGTGCCGCTGGCTCAGGTGCCCGCGCCGAGCTTGCAGCCGCGTGGCGGGACCGCGCTCTACGACGCGCTCGGCAAGCTCGTCACCAGTGTGGGCAGCGAACTGGCCGAGCGCCCCGAACACGAGCGGCCCGGCACCGTGATCATTGTCGTTCTCACCGACGGTCACGAGAATTCCAGCCGCGAATGGACCCACGCCGCCGTGAAGTCCCTCATCACCCAGCAGCAGGACGTGTACAACTGGACCTTCGTCTTCCTCGGCGCCAACATGGACGCCGTCGAAGTCGGGTCCAACCTCGGCTTCGACCCCGGCTCCGCCATCACCTACGCCCCGGTCGCAGGCGGCGTCCGAGGCGCCTTCGACGCCCTCGCCGCCTACTCCGCCCGAGCCCAAGCAGCCCCCGCGGGCGCCCCCCGCCGCGCCCGCTTCTCCGCCGCCGAACGCCGACAGGCCGACCAGGGTGAGTAGCCGACTACTGCCAGCCCGGGCGGACCAGGCCTGATTCGTAGGCGAGGACTACTAGTTGGGTGCGGTCTCGGGCGTCGAGTTTGGTGAGGATCCGGCTGACGTGGGTGCGGGCGGTGGCGGGGGACATGTAAAGGCGGGCACCGATTTCGGCGTTGGTGAGGCCTTCGGCTACCAGGGTCATCACTTCGCGTTCGCGGTCGGTGAGTTCGGTGAAAGCGGCGGGGGGTGGTTGTTTGGCGTGGGTGGAGAATTCGGCGAGGAGCCGGCGGGTGACGCCGGGGGAGAGCAGGGCGTCGCCCGCGGCGACGACGCGGACGGCGCGGAGCAGGTCGGCGGGTTCGGTGTGTTTGACCAGGAAGCCCGCGGCGCCCGCGCGGATCGCCTCGAAGACGTACTCGTCGAGTTCGAAGGTGGTGAGGACGACGACGCGAACCGGCGCGAGCTGGGGATCGTCGGCGATCATGCGGGTGGCGGCGAGCCCGTCGAGGATCGGCATGCGGATGTCCATCAGCACCACATCGGGGACCAGCGCGCGGGTCATCCGGACGGCCTGCTCGCCGTTCTCGGCCTCGCCGATGACTTCGATGTCGTCTTGGGCGTCCAGCAGCGCGACGAAACCGCCGCGCACCAGCGCTTGATCGTCGGCGACGAGAAGCCGGATCTTGGCAGGCCCCGCGCCGACCGACGGCAGTTCGGTCATGCGCCTGCCCCTGTGGCGGGTGAATCCGACGATCGCGCGGACGTCGCCGAAGTCACTGGCCGAGCGGGCAATCGGGCCGCCACCCGGAACCCGCCGGATGGTCGCGGCCCCGCGGTGAGTGCCCCGCCGAGCGCGTGCGCCCGCTCGCGCATCCCGATGATCCCGTTGCCGCCGGTCCCGGTGCGGACAGCCGTCCCGGTCGGCCGGGTGTTGTCGACGGTGATGTCGACCGATTCCGGGGTGTATCGCAGGGTGACCAGGGCTGTCGCGCCGGGCGCGTGGCGCACCACATTGGTCAGCGATTCCTGCACGATCCTGGCCGCGGCCACATCGATGACGCTCGGCAGCTTCTTGGGCGTACCGATGATCTTGGTGTCGACGTCGAGCCCGGTCGCGCGGGTGCGCTCGAGCAGCGTGTCGAGGTCGTCGAGGGTCGGTGCGGGCGCGCGCGGCGCGGGACGCGGCGGCGGGGGCGGGGGCGAATCCGCCACGACAGCACTGTGTTCCGGGTACTCCGGCACCACCGCCGAGCCACTGCGGATCGCGTGCAGCAGCGTGTGCACCTCGGTCAGTGCCTCTTTCGATGTCGTCTTGATGGTCGCCAAGGCCGCGGCCGCCTGCTGCGGCTTGCGATCGAACAACTCGAGCGCCACCGACGACTGCACATTGATCAGCGAAAGACTGTGTGCCAGCACATCGTGGAGTTCCCGAGCGATCGCCAACCGTTCCTCGGAGGCCGCCCTGGCCTGCTGCGCTTGCTCGTCGCGTTCTGCCGCCTCGGCCCGCTGCTTGCGCGCGAGCACCACCGCGCGCCGCTGCCGCACGCCCTCCGCGATCGCGACCAGGACACCCATCCAGGCCAGCAGGCCGAAGATCTGCCACGCGTCGGTGTGCCGCCCGAGCAGGGCGGGCAACGGCCAGACCATCGTCAGGTACCCGATCGCGACCACCGGATAGGTGCGCCAGCGTGGTCCGACGATGGCCGCCGACAGGAAGGCGATCACCAGCGACAGGAAGATCGGCCCGTACCCGTAGTCGCGCAGTACATAGGTCACCGTGGCGATCAGCGTCACCGCCAGCACCACTTCGGGCACTATCCGCCGGAAACCGAGCGCCACCGGCCCGGCCAGTAGCAGCAGATACGCGAACGCGTCCAGCGACCGCACTCCGGTTTGATGCGAATTCGCACCGGAACTACCGGCCAGTTGGATCACCGCGACCACCACTGCCAGGCCCCAGTCCCGCACGACTGAGCCACGCTCCCACTTCGCAGACGCTCCCACGTGCCCAACCCTATTGGGTGCGCCCACCCACCGCGTCGGCCTGCGCACGTATTTCTCGCGGGAGCGGGCGTAGTCCGCGCGGCGTAGCGCCGTACACGCCGCGGGACGGATGTCCCGGCGCCGCTGAGCGCGGATTCTGATTCCCATGAACGCATCGATCGTGGTCACCACCGGGTTGACCAAACGCTATGGCGAGCACCGCGCGGTGGACGCGGTGAGCATGCGGGTCGCGGCCGGGGAGATCTACGGATTCCTCGGGCCCAACGGCGCGGGCAAAACCACCACGTTGCGCATGCTGGCCGGTCTCATCCGGCCCAGCGCGGGCACCGCGACCGTGCAGGGCCTGCCGCCGGGCCATCCCGACGTGCTGCGCCGAACGGGCGTACTCATCGAGGGGCCCGGCTTCTACCCCTACCTCTCCGGCCGCGACAACCTGCGGGTACTGGCCCGCTATCGCGGCCTCGGTCAGGCCGAGGTCGAGAGGGCACTGAACCGCGTCGGCCTGGCAGACCGCGCGGGCGACCGCTTCCGGACCTATTCGCTCGGCATGAAACAGCGTCTCGGCGTCGGCGCGGCGATGCTCGGCGATCCGGACCTGCTCATCCTCGACGAACCGACCAACGGCCTCGATCCGGCTGGCTTGGCCGAAATGCGCACGCTGATCACCGATCTCGCTGCCGACGGACACACTGTGTTGCTGTCGAGCCACCAGCTCACCGAGGTGCAGGAGATCTGCCACCGCGTCGGCGTGATCTCCGGTGGTCGGCTGCTCGCGGAATCGACGGTGGCCGAATTGCGCGGCACCGCGACCCTGCTGGTGCGCGCCGAGCCGGTGGACGTGGCTCTGGACGCCGTGCGCGCCGTCACCGATGCCCCCGCTCGCGCGGGCGCGGACGGCATCAGAGTCGACACCAGCGCCGCGCTGGCCCCCGAGGTGGCGCGAGCCGTCGTATCGGCGGGCGCGGACCTGCTGGAACTGCGGGTGGACGAGAAATCCCTGGAAGAAGTGTTCTTCGAGATGACAGCTGTGGAGGTAGCGAAATGAACGCCATGACAAGGGATCTCACGGCCAGCGTCCGCGCGGAAGCGGTACGCCTTGGCCGATGGCCTGCATTCTGGATCGTCCTCGGCACCTGGATCCTGCTCAATCTGACCTTTGCCTACCTCTTCAACTACCTCGCTTACACCTCGGGCGAAAACGGTGCGATGTCGGACGGCCTGCCGCGTGATGTGTTGCTCGGCCAACTCATGCCCGCCGCTGTCCCCGAGGTGTTCACGCAGGGCATGTCGATGTTCGGCGGCGCGCTGGTGCTGATCCTCGGCGCTCTCGCGGTGGGCAGCGGATATGGCTGGGGTACGTGGAAAACCGTGTTCACCCAGGGGCCGAGCCGAGCTGCGGCGGTAGCGGGTCTGCTGTTGACGCTGCTGGCAGTGGTCGTCGCTCTCGTCCTGGTGGCCTTCGCCGTCGATGTCGGCATCGCCACCGTGATCGCGGTCGGCGAATCCCAGCCGGTCACGATGCCCTCACTCGACGACTCTTTGATCGGAATCGGCACCGGTACAGCGATTCTCGGTATGTGGACCCTCGCGGGAGCGCTCATCGGCGCCGTCGCTCGTGGCCCTGCCCTTGCCGTCGGCCTCGGCTTGCTCTGGGTTCTGGTGGTGGAGAACCTGCTCCGCGGTGTGGCGGGGATCTTCGGTCCGATCGAAGCCGCTACCAACGTGCTCCCCGGTACGGCCGCGGGCTCGCTGGCGGGCGCGATGCGCACGGTGCAGGGACCGGCCAACCCCGGTGTCCTCGACATCCTCACCCGCGGCGAATCTTTCGCTCTTCTGGCCGTGTACGTGGCGGCCTTCGCCGGCGGCACCATCTGGTTGATGACCCGCCGCGATCTCACCTGAGACCTTCGGGTCAGGACCAGCCGACCGGGTTCGAAGCCGTCTCGCGGGAGATGCCCGAGCCCGTATCGGGGAAGGTGCCGAAGCGCTCATTGTGCAGGTGAGCGAAGAAATAGCACATCTCCTCGCATTCGGCGTCGGCGGTCGCGGTCACGGGGTCGGAGCTGACGGCGTCGTAGTAGTCGCGACCCATGGCCACGATGAATCCGCGGGCGTAGAGGAAACCGTCGTCGGAGCCGCCGGTGATCGCCTGGAGGTCGGCCCGGTCGACGTCGTAGAGCGCGCGCTCGGCGACGCGGTCGAGCGCGGTCAGTTCCGCGCTGCTGAAATCTTTTGACAGGGTGCTCAACTGGGCCAGGAAGGCGTCCAGTCGGCGCTCGAGGTCGCCTTCCGTCAACCGCAGGGCGGCGGACGGTTCGGTACCGGTGGCCGTCCAGGCCGACGCGATCAGATTCCAGAATCGGGAGATGTCTTCGGGGGTGCTAGTCACCTGCCGGACGGTACTGCTCGGGTCCGACAGGTAGCGGGTCATCGATCAGGCGCGCAGGAGGCGCTGGGCGAGTGTGGACAGCCCGGCGGTGATCTGCTCGGGTGACAAGCCACGTTCGCGTTGCTGGAGGTACACCTCGGCGGCGAGCGGCGCGAGAACCGTGTCGACCAGCGAATCCGGCTGTGCCACATCGGCGTCGACCAGCAGCGATCGAACGTGCACCGACCAGAACCCGTAGGCGCCGGTAGCGAAGCGGGCGCCGCCGGTCTCCGCGCCGAGCACCAGATGGGCGTGGGCGGTGAGGAGTTCGATCATCGCCGCGTAGAAGGCGGCGAGGCGTTCGGCCGGGGGTGCGCCGGGTCCGAGCGGGGGCGCGCCGCGGAGGAGCTGTTCCTGGAGGGCGCGTTCGTGCTCGTCGAGGAGGGCTACGGCGATCGCGTTGCGGTCGGGGTAGCGGCGGTAGAGGGTGCCGCGGCCCACGCCCGCGGCCTTGGCGATGTCGTCCATGGTGACCGTGCGTGGGTCGCGAGTGGCGAAGAGTTCGGTGGCCGCTGTCAGTACCTTCGCGCGATTGCGGGCCGCGTCGGTGCGTTCGGTGGGTGGCTGCGCATCGAGCGCCAAGCCGGTGATCAGGTCGGATCGTGGCTCCATGGGTCGACTGTAACCCGACCACGAATATATGGACAACATGTCCACTTGTGTTCTATCGTCGAGAAATCAACAAGTGGACATGATGTCCAGATAGGAATCGGTCATGACGCACCTGCTGCACCTCGACGCCAGCGCTCGGACGAACTCCCTCAGCCGCCGGCTCGGCGCCGAATTCGTCCAGGCCTGGCGCGACGCCGAACCCGGCGGCACCTACACCTACCGCGACCTCGCCGCCGAACCGACGCCGTTCATCGACGAGGGCTGGACCGAACTGTGCGACGCCGTCCTCGCCGCCGGGTCCACCGACCTCGACCGGCTCGCGGAACTCGCCGTCACTCCCGCGGCGAAGGCCGCGTGGCAGGTGGTCGAACCGCTGCTGGCGCAGGTGCTGGCCGCCGACGTGATCCTGATCGGCACACCGATGTACAACTACTCCGTCCCCGCGGCTCTGAAGGCATGGCTCGACCAGGTCACCTTTCCGCGAATGTCGCTGGGGGAACGCAGGTTCGTCGTGGTGACTGCCCGCGGTGGCGCGTACTCGCCCGGCGCGCCCAAAGCGGCGTTCGACTATCAGGAACGCTTTCTGCGCGACTTCTTCGCCGGCCACTTCGCCGTCACCGACACGGTCTTCGTCAACGCGGAACTGGCCAATGCCGCACAGGATCCGAACCTGGCCCATCTGCGCGACGCCCACGCCGCCTCGCTCGCGGCCGCACGGGCCGAAGTTCGTTCGATCGCAAAGGATTACGTGCGATGAGCTGGATAGTGCTCGGACTGGCCGGGCTCGTCGAAATCGTCTGGTCGCAGACCATCAAACCGACCGAGAATTTCACCAGACTCGGCCCGACGCTGCTCTGCATCGCGCTCGGTTCGCTGGCCGTGTATCTGCTCTCGCGCGCCATGCAGACCCTGCCGGTGGGCACCGCCTACGCGGTTTTCACCGGAATCGGCGCGCTCGGCGCGATCAGTCTCGGTGTGCTCGTGCACAAGGATCCGCTGAGTGCGGGCCGCGCGCTGGCGCTGTCGCTGATCCTCGGCGGCATCGTGCTCGCGCGCGTGACGAATCCTGAGTAACTCCGTCGCACACCCGATGCGAGGATCGGCCGGTCATGACCGGTAAGGTCGGCTGATGGACCAGCCAGTTCGCCCCCCGGACCTGTCCACGCGGCCACACGAGCTCACGGTCGAGCGCGTGATGAAAGCCCAGCCCAGCCTGCTCTACGCGGCCTGGACCCAAGGCCTGGATTTGTGGCTGGCCGTTCCCGGATCGGTGCTGATGCGCCCCGCCGTCAACGAGCCGCTCTACTTCGACACCGGCTCGCCCGACAAACGCAACCCCCATTACGGCCGCATTCTGCTGCTGGAGCCGAATCGGCGGATCGAATTCACCTGGGTCACCGCCGCCACCGACGGGGTGGAAACGGTGGTCGCCGCCGAATTCCTCAAACAACCACGCGGCATCCGCCTGCGCCTACGCCACACCGGATTCCCCACCGCGGCGATCCGGGACCTGCACCAGCAGGTCTGGCCGGCCAAACTCGAGCGTCTCGACGAAATCACCAGCGCCACCGACTGAGCACCCGAGTAGGTTCGTCATCGCCAGGTAAGACAACTCGAACCGAAAGGATCGCGATGCCGACTCGCAGCGCACGCACACTCTGGTCAGGCGGACTGCAGGACGGGTCCGGACAGGTCGAACTGGTCAGCTCGGGTGTGGGCAAGTTCGATGTGAGCTTTCCGCGCCGTGCGGCCGAGACGGCCGAGGGCACCAGCCCGGAGGAGATGATCGCGGCGGCGCATTCGTCGTGCTATTCGATGGCGCTCTCGGCGGAGATCGCCAATGCGGGCGGGACACCGGAAAGCCTCGACGTCAGTGCCGATGTCACCCTCGCGCCCGACCCGGCCGGTGGCTTCCAGATCAGCAGGATCAAGCTCACCGTGCGCGGACGGGCCTCGGGGCTCGACGCCGACGGGTTCGCCGCGGCTGCCCTCGCGGCCAAGAACGGCTGCCCGGTCAGCAAGGCCCTCACCGGTGTGGCCGAGATCGAGCTGGACGCGGCACTGGCCTGATCCGGCGCCCGCCGTCACCGCTGGGTGAACCAGCGGTGCGCGGCGGGGGTGTACATGGCCGGGATCGCGATGACGACGGCCAGGATGTGCACGGTCCGGCAGCCTGCCAGCACGGTCGAGCTGGGGGACAGGTCGTCGAGCAGGGTCGCGTAGTCGTCGGCCGACAGCACCACCGCCAGTGGCTCGATGATCAGCGAGACCAGGCCCACCACGCCGATCCCGACGGTCAGCAGCGCACGGGCCACCCGGCTGCCGTTCAGCATGTACAGGGCCACCCCGGCGACGGCCAGGTAGATGGCGAGACGGGGTAGCAGACCCGTTGCGGTGGCGCCGAATTCACCACCACCACGAACGGCGCGCAACAGTCCTTCGGCGACCCCGGCGGCGAGGGCGGTGATGAGCCCGCCGAACGCGACATTCACGGCGCGGGGTCGAGTGCTGGAAACAAGAAAGGCAGTGCCGGTCATGACACCGACACTGCCGTTCTCAGCTGCTCGCGAGGATCACCCTGCGGTAGGAACCTGGTCCACTACCGGAGTGCTACGCCGCGAAGCGAATTCCGTGAGCGCGGCGAACGCCAGCCCCAAACTCACCCACAGCGTGGTGGTTTCGGCCAGCGAGGCCACCCGGAAGTTCCACAGCAGGGTGGCGGGGAAGTCGTCGGCCACCTCGTTCACGCCGGGCAGCAGCACGTAACCGACCGTGGTGACCACGACGAACGCGCCAACCCCGGCGATGAGCCGCAGCGTGTCCGACGCGGCGAGCGCACGGTAGGCCGCGACGGCGGCGGCGACGGCCAGCAGGCCGAGCACGACAGCCGCGACCCACAGCCAGGTGCGCTCGTTGATGGTGTCCGGATCACCCACCGCGGGCGGGTTGGCCGGATATTTGAAGAACGGCACGGCGACGATCGCGGCCCACGCGAGAACCGCCGAGGTCAGCGACAATTGCGGCCCCGACAGGTTGGTGAACCGGCGAGCCACGTTCACCGCCGAGGCGAACAACGCGCCGAACGCCATGCCCGCCACACCGAGCGCGAGGAACTGCCCCGCCTTCTGGCCCGACCGGCTGACCAGTGGTTCTTCCTCGTCACCGTGGGAGTGGCCCGCTGGTTCCGCGGCTTCGTGGCCGTGTTCGGCCGGAGCGGCCGCGGCCTCTTCGATGGCGATCGCGGCGTCCACCTGGGGCTCGCCGACGAAGTAGCCCACTGTCGCGGCCAGCAGGCCGGCGATCAGGCCGGCCAGCAGGCCGCGCAACAGCAGGGTCTTGAGTGATCCGATCAGTGGCACGGAACACCCAGCAGATGACGTCCGTCGTGCATCAGCTCGTGCAGGTACATCCCGCTACGCGAGACGGCCCCCTGGTCGAAACCGACCAGGTACAGGGTGAGCAGTGCAAGCAGGACGACACCGACCGTGACGAGCACGGTTGCGAGGGTGTCGAGGCCGGTAGACCGGCTGGGTGAATGCGCGATAGCCATTCGGGTCCTCCTCTGGGGATACGCGTCCCACGGTTGAAGTGTGGTGCGAAGGTGCCGGTGTCTGGCTCTCCGGCACCGGGGACCCGGTACTTGGACACAGTGGCGCGACCGCTCCGGATTTACACCGGAATTACCGCGCACCCTCGCGGATGTTCCCTCGAACTGTGACAGCCGCGAGCCACCCACGTCAATACACGCAACCGCATGTCCAGCGGAAACGCCGCTGTCAGGACTTCGCGGGCACGTCGAGGACGACCTCGAACTCGAGCAGCGAGGCGCCCGTCGACACCGGCTTGGGACGCTCGCCGTCGCCACCGTTTCCGGCATGCGCCGCACGGGCCGGACCGTCACGCCACGCGGCGAACGAATCCTCCGAATCCCATTGCGTCACCACGAAATACCGGTTGTCGCCGGCGACGGGACGCAGCAACTGGAACCCGAGGAAACCGGGGGAGTTCTCCACCGCCCCCGCACGAGCGGCGAACCGCTTCTCCAGCTCGGGGCCCGCGCCCTCGGGAACTTCGATCGCATTGATCTTCACAACAGCCATGGAGACAGTATCTCTGCCGGCCGTAGCTGGGGCAGTATCGGAGGTGTGTTGTATGACGAAGGTGGGTCGGGGGTTCCGATCCTGCTGTTGCACGGGCTGATGGGCAGCGCACGGACCTGGGCCGATCAGGTGCCGTGGTTGCGGGAGTACGGGCACGTGTACGCGGTCGACGCCGCCGGTCACGGTCGGCCGGCGCCGCCCGAGCTCACGACGGAGGCGTTCGTGGCCGATCTGGCCGAGCGCACCGCCGCGATCACCGAGCCGATGGTGATCGTCGGGCACTCGATGGGCGCGATCCACGGGTGGGTCTTCGCGGCGACCTGGCCGGAGCGGGTGCGCGCGATCGTCGTCGAGGACATCGCGCCCGATTTCACCGGCCGCACCGCCGCCCACTGGGCCGAGCTGATCCACTCCTGGCCGCAACCGTTCGCCGGCGAACAGGCGGTGCTCGACTATTTCGGCCCGGTAGCGGGCGCGTATTTCCTGCGCGCGTTCACCGCCGGGGCCGACGGCTACCGGCTGCACGGCGAGGTGGACACCTTCCGCGCGATCTCCGAGGAGTGGGGCACGCGCGAGTTCTGGACCGAATGGAAGTCGCTGCGGGTGCCCGCGCTGCTCATCGAAGGTGAGCACACCATCACCCCGCCGGGACAGATGCGGACGATGGCCCAGGTGCACCCCGATGCGGAGTATGTGCGCATCGCCGAAGCAGGGCACCTCGTGCACGACGAACAACCCGGGGCATACCGCGAACACGTCGGCCAGTTCCTGGAGCGCGTTACGCGGTGAGGTGGTCGGCAGCCGTCCCGATCCCTCGGCACGTACCGAGGCCCGACGTCAGCCGGTGGGGCTTCCTTCGCCCGCGAGTGCGAACAGCCCATCGTCGGTCTGCTCGATCAAACCGTCCACCAGCAGCGAGTCCAGCGCCCGTGCGCGCTGACCCGGGTCGCGGGTCCAGGCCAGGTCGAGGCGAATCCGCTCGACCGGGCCCGACGCGTCGCGCAGCACATCGAGCAGCCGCCCACGGGCCTGCCGGTCGGTGCCCTCGTACTTCTGCACCTTGCGCACCACGTCGGCGGCCGGTTTGCCCGCCGTGACCCACGCACAGCTCGGCAACGGGCAGCGGGTGCAATCGGGGTTGCGGGCCGTGCACACCAGGGCGCCCAGTTCCATCAGGGCGGCCGAGAATCTCGCGGCTCGTGGCACCGCAACAGGGAGCAGCGCCTCGGTTTCGGCGAGATCGCGGGAGGACGGGTTCCCGGGTTCCCTGCCGTGCACCGCGCGGGCGACAACGCGCCGAACATTCGTGTCCACCACGGGAACTCGCTGTCCGTAGGCGAAACAGGCCACCGCGCGAGCGGTATACGCGCCGATGCCGGGCAGGCTCAGCAGCACCTCGACATCGGTGGGAACCACATCACCGTGCTCGGCCGCCAGCACCCGCGCGCACTCGTGCAGCCGCAACGCCCGCCGCGGATATCCCAGCTTGCCCCACGCTCGCAGCACCTCCGCTTGCGAGGACGCCGCCATCGCCGACGGCACCGGCCAGCGCGCCACCCATTCGCGCCAGATCGGTTCCACTCGCACCACCGGCGTCTGCTGGAGCATGATCTCGCTCATCAGGATGTGCCATGCGGTCGCGTCCGGTTCGCGCCACGGCAGCGCGCGCGCCGTGTCGTCGAACCAGTCGAGCAGGGCCTGCGCGTCGATGCTCACTGTTCCCGTTTCCTCTGAGCCAGTCTCTCTTTGCCGACGCGTAACGTGGCGGACTCGCTGGTAACCAAGGGTCTGTGCACAATGGTCGGTATGCCTGGTTCCAATCCGATAAGCGCCTGGAAGTCGTTGCGCGAAGGCAATGAGCGCTTCGTCAACGGCACCCTCCAGCATCCTAGCCAGGGGGCCGCGGACCGAGCCAAACTCGTGAAGGGCCAAAACCCCCACGCGATCCTGTTCGGCTGCGGTGATTCCCGCGTGGCCGCTGAGCTGATCTTCGACCAGGGGCTCGGCGACATGTTCGTGGTGCGCACCGCGGGCCACGTCGTGGACAGTTCGGTGCTCGGCTCGATCGAATACGGCGTCGAGGTGCTCAATGTGCCCCTGATCGTCGTCCTCGGGCACGACAGCTGCGGCGCCGTGAAGGCCACCATCGACGCCCTCGACGGCGGCGAGGTGCCCGGCGGGTTCATTCGCAGCGTGGTCGAGCGGGTGACCCCGTCGATCCTGGTGGGACGCCGCGAAGGCCTCACTACGCTCGACGAACTCGAGGCGCGCCACGTGGTGGAGACCAGCAAGTTGCTCATGCAGCGCTCGATGATCATCTCCCAGCGCGTTGCCACTGGTCAGTGCGCTATCGCGAGCGTCACCTACAAGCTCGAAGACGGTCGCGCGCAGCTGCGGCGCACCGTCGGCAATATCGGCGAGGTGGCCTGAACCGGGACTCCTACCCGGTTCGCCCCCCGACACGCCGAGGTCATCGAGCGCGCCCCTGCGCGCTGCGCTTACCGTTGAGGCGTGCTGGAACCGAATGGACCGCTGTCACCGGAGATCTACTGGCGCCGCCGTGCACTCGCGATCGGCGTCATCATCGTCGCGCTCGCGATCGTGATCTGGCTCGTCACCATGGTCGCGCGCGGTGGCGACTCGGCCGGCGCCGACAAGGCGGCCGCGAGCACGACGACGTCGGCGGAGTCGAGCGCGTCCGCGACGAGCGCGCCGTCGAGTAGCGCGTCGGCCACGCCCAGCAGTGGGTCGGCCACACCCAGCGCGACGACGAGCGCCGCCGCCGAGCCGGCGGCACAGCCGTGCTCGGATCAGTCGCTGGCGCTGAAGGTGACGGTCGGCCAGCCGACCTACCGGGTCGGCGACCAGCCCGCGTTCGGCACCGTCATCACCAATATCTCGTCCGCGGCCTGCGCTCGCGATCTCGGCGCTGGCCCGCAGTTCCTCGTCTACACCCTGGACGGCCAGCGCAGGCTCTGGGCGAGCAACGACTGCAACCAGGACGACCCGGCGGAGATGAAAACGCTCAAGGCCGGTGAACAACTCTCGTACAAGGGCACCTGGTTCGGCACCACCTCGCAGCCGCAGTGCGCGGGCGACCGCCTCCAGGTGCCGGCGGGTGCGTACATGGTCGTGGCCCAGCTCGGTGCCGTACGCAGTGCCGCGGAGCCGTTCAACCTCGCCTCGTGATGTCGTGCTCCCGCGTGCCGGGGCATTGTGCGGGTGCGCCATAGGTCACATGTTCAAGATGGGTTGATTTGCAGCGTTCGCAGGATCGACCATCCCGTCAATGGACATTGGCGCGGCAATGGCGAACCGGCGCAGAATCGGGCGGTTGCCGGAGTTATTCCACCGCCACCACCTCGCGGGGTGCGCGGGATTTGCGGAGTTCGGCCAATCGCAGTGCCGATCGCAGATCCCCGACCTCGTGGATACGCATCGTGGTGGTCTTGGTCTTCTCCGAACCGGGCGGAACGAGCGCGGTGGTGAACCCCAGCCGTTCGGCTTCGGCCAGGCGCCTGCCGAGCCCGGTGACCTTACGAACCTCACCTGCCAGCCCGACCTCGCCGAGGATCACCCACCCCGCGGGCAGGGCGATGTCGGCCTCGGCGGACGCGATGGCCAACGCGATGGCCAGATCTGCGGTCGGCTCGAGCAGGCGCATCCCGCCGACGGTCGCGGCGTACACATCGTGCTTACCGAGGAAGACCCGGCCCCGGCTCTGCAACACCGCGAGCACCATGGCGACGCGGTTGTAGTCCAGCCCGCTCACCGCCCGGCGTGGCTGCGGGATCTCGGTCTTGACGGTCAGTCCCTGCACCTCGGCCACCAGCGGCCGTTTGCCGTCCATCGCGACGGTCACCGCGGTGCCGGGAACGGTGTCGGTGCGGTGGTGCAGGAACAACCCGGACGGATCGTCGACGCAGGCGATGCCGTCGTCGTGCAGTTCGAAGCAACCCACCTCGTCGGCGCTGCCGAACCGGTTCTTGATGCCGCGAACCATCCGCAGCGACGAATTCTTGTCGCCCTCGAACTGCAACACCACGTCCACCAGGTGTTCGAGCGTGCGCGGGCCCGCCACGTTCCCGTCCTTGGTGACGTGCCCGACCAGCAGCACCGCGATCCCGGTCGCCTTGGCCAGCGAGGTCAATGCCGCGGTGACCGCGCGCACCTGGGTGACGCCGCCGATCACACCGTCCACCTCCGGCGCCAGCATGGTCTGCACGGAGTCGACGACCAGCAGCGACGGCCGCACCTGCTCCACATGCCCGAGCACGATCGACAGATCCGATTCGGCCGCCAGGTACACCCGGTCGTGCACCGCGCCCGTGCGATCGGCCCGCAGCCGCACCTGCCCAGCGGATTCCTCGGCGGTCACATACAGCGCGGTCTCCTCGCGCGCCGCCGCCCACCGGAACGCGACCTCGAGCAGCAGTGTCGACTTGCCGACGCCCGGCTCGCCGGACAGCAGCACCACCGATCCCGGCACCACGCCGCCCCCGAGCACCCGATCGAGCTCGCTCACCCCCGTCGACCGCGCCCGCGTGACCTTGGCGTCGATCTGCGACAACGGTGCCGCCGCGGTACTCGGCAGCATCGCTCGCCGCCCCGGAGCGGCGGTGGAGGCCGAAACGGCCACCTCGTTCACCGTTCCCCAGGCACCGCAATCAGGGCACTTACCCACCCATTTGGACACCTCGTGCGTGCACGCGGAGCACTGGAAGACTGCTTTGGTCTTGGCCACACGCGCACCCTACGGACCCGGACCGACACACAAAGGAAGAGCCGCCGCGAAGTTCGCGACGGCTCTTCCCTGTGGCTGGTGTCAGTGACCGCCCGCGCCCTCGGGCGCCGGGCCGGACTTCTCGTTCTCGATGCGCGGGACGGCCGCGGCATCGACCGGGACCGACACCTGCACGGTGCCCGCGTCCTTGAAGTTGAAGGTGACGTTGTAGGTCAGGCCGGGGACGATGTCCTTGGTCAGGCCCGTGATCTCGATCGTGCCCGGGGTCTTCACCGGATCCTTCGAGGGGACGTCGACGCCCGCGGCGGCGCTGGTCGGCGCGGCTGAGGTGGTGGTCGGTGCGGCCGAGGTGGTGGTCGGCGCGGCCGAGGTGGTGCCGTGGTGATCGTCGGCCGCGGCGGGCTGGGTCTCGCCCGGTCCCACGACCACGGTCTGCTGCGGCTTCAGCACGAACTTGGGGTCGCCCGCGGGCCCGGTGATCTTGACCTGGCCCAGGTCGGTGCTCACGCTGGTCAGCTCGTCGGTGACGATCTCGCTGTTGTTGATGATCGACAGCGCGATCACCGCCTTGCCGCCCTTGTTGTGCTCGGCAGCGGCCTCCGGGTACACGATGTGCACGTTGCGCAGGGCGATGGCGCCGACGTTGGCGTGGTTGCCGTTGATCGCGGCGGCCTGCGACGAGGTCTGGGTGTGCTGGCCGGCACTGCAGCCGGTCAGGGCGATGCCCGCGGCAGCGGCGAGCGCGGCAACCGTCACCATGCGACGTCGCGCCGACTGGGCGGTCACAGCTTTCAGGGCAGTCACGGTTTGTCCTCCATGTCGACCGGGCTCACTCCGTCCACACGGGGATCGGAGGGTAGTAACTAGGCAGCGTAGTAGTTCACTTCGCGCGGGTGACGTTCGGGCTCGCGACGCGCGGGTGCGGAAGTAACAGTTCGGTGTCTCGGGGGAGTTTGCCGGATCGATGCCGGGATCGCGCTGCGCGATAACCTGTCGCTGTGCTGGTGGTTAACCCGTTCTGCCACAACACAATGCACAACAATTCTGTATTGTCAACCCCTGCGATGGCCTCGTTGTGGCCCTGACCTGCACAGTTGATCGCGCCGTTATCGAGTCGCATGTTAAACTGTGAACATCGAAAGGGGCACGGGACACATGATTTTTAAGGTCGGAGACACCGTCGTTTACCCCCACCACGGAGCGGCGCTGATCGAAGCAATCGAGACCCGCACCATCAAGGGTGTGCAGAAAGAGTATCTGGTCCTGAAGGTTGCGCAAGGCGACCTGACCGTTCGGGTTCCCGCAGAGAACGCTGAATACGTCGGCGTCCGTGACGTCGTCGGCCAGGAAGGTCTCGACCGCGTCTTCCAGGTGCTGCGCGCGCCACACACGGAGGAGCCGACCAACTGGTCCCGCCGTTACAAGGCCAACCTCGAGAAACTCGCCTCCGGCGATGTGAACAAGGTGGCCGAAGTGGTGCGTGACCTGTGGCGTCGTGAGCAGGACCGCGGCCTGTCCGCCGGTGAGAAGCGGATGCTTGCCAAGGCTCGTCAGATCCTCGTCGGTGAGCTCGCGCTCGCCGAGGGCACCGACGACGGCAAGGCCGAATCGCTGCTCGACGAGGTTCTCGCCGCGGCGTCCTAGAAACAAACGAACAAGTGCGACCTGTCGTAGCACTGGTCCCTGCCGCCGGTCGTGGCGTGCGCCTGGGTGAACCCACCCCGAAGGCGTTCGTCGCGGTCGGCGGCACACCTATGGTCCGGTTGGCCGTCGACGGTCTGATCGCGTCCGGTGCCGTGCACCGGGTTGTCGTGGTCGTGCCCGCCGAACTGGTCGAGGCCGCATCCGCGTTGCTGTCCACCACCACCTCGCTGACCGGCGGTTCGATGCCCCCTGTGCCGGTGCAGGTGGTGGTGGGCGGTGCCGAGCGCACCGATTCGGTGCGCGCGGGCATCACCGCCGCGCCCGACGCCGCGTTCTATCTCGTGCACGACGCCGCTCGCGCGCTCACCCCACCGGAGCTGATCGCGCGGGTGGCCGCCGAGCTGCAGGCAGGCAGCCAGGCCGTGGTTCCCGCGTTGCCCGTCGTGGACACCGTGAAATCGGTCGACGACGCGGGCATTGTCACCGGGACCCCCGATCGCGCCCACCTGCGCGCCATCCAAACTCCCCAGGGCTTCGCCGCCGACCTGCTTCGCCGCGCCTACGCCACCGACGACGGCGCCACCGACGACGCGGGCCTGGTCGAACGCCTCGGTGCCGCCGTGCACACCGTCCCCGGTGACCCACTGGCCTTCAAGATCACCACCCCGCTCGATCTACGCCTGGCCGAGGCGCTTCTCGCCGACGGCACCGGGTCCACGGTCGCGGGCACGCCCTCTGTCGAGCAGGCGGTTGCCCGATGAGAGTCGGCATCGGCAGCGATGTGCACCCCATCGAGCCGGGACGACCCTGCTGGATGGCCGGTCTGTTGTTCCCCGATGCCGACGGCTGCGCGGGCCACTCGGACGGCGACGTCGCCGCCCACGCGCTCTGCGACGCCCTGCTCTCCGCCGCAGGCCTGGGTGACGTGGGCGCCGTCTTCGGCGTCGGCCGCCCCGAATGGGCCGGTGTCACCGGCGCCGCCATGCTCGCCGAGGTCCGCAGGCTGCTGGCCGAGGAAGGCTTCGAAGTCGTGAACGCCGCGGTGCAGGTGATCGGTAATCGCCCGAAGATCGGCCCGCGCCGCGCCGAGGCGCAAAAAGTACTCGGCGAACTTCTCGACGCTCCCGTTTCGGTGTCCGGCACCACGACCGACGGTCTCGGGCTGACCGGTCGCGGTGAGGGAATCGCCGCCATCGCCACCTGTCTGATCGCGGCGTGTTCGTAGCCCCGACGGGCCACTGAACCTTTCTTTCCGCGCATCGCTTTTCGCCGATTCGATCAGCCGTTCCGTTCACCACGGCGCCACGAACCGGCCGGTCAACCCCACCCCAATCCCACCGACTAGGATCGAATGCCGTGACCTTGCGCCTTTTTGACACCGACACGCGGACCATGCGGGAATTCACCCCGCTGGTCCCCGGCCGTGCCTCGGTGTATCTGTGTGGGGCCACCGTGCAGGGGCAACCCCATATCGGCCATGTGCGTAGTGGCGTCGCCTTCGACGTGCTGCGTCGCTGGTTGCTCGCGCACGACTACGACGTGCAGTTCATCCGCAATGTCACCGATATCGACGACAAGATCCTGAACAAGGCCGCCGAAGCGGGCAGGCCGTGGTGGGAATGGGCCGCGACCCACGAGCGCGCGTTCGACAAGGCCTACGAGACGCTCGGCGTGCTGCCGCCGTCGGCCGAACCGCGCGCCACCGGCCACATCACCCAGATGGTCGACCTGATGCAGCGCCTGATCGAGCGCGGGCATGCCTATGCCGCCGAGGGCGATGTGTATTTCGACGTGATGAGCTGGCCGAATTACGGCGAGCTGTCCGGTCACCGCCTCGACGACGTGCACCAGGGCGAGACCCCCACCCGCTGCAAACGCGACCCCCGCGACTTCACGCTGTGGAAGGCCGCCAAGCCCGGCGAGCCGAGCTGGCCGTCGCCGTGGGGTCCCGGGCGTCCCGGCTGGCACCTGGAATGCTCCGCGATGGCCGAGTTCTATCTCGGCTCCGAATTCGATATCCACTGCGGTGGAATGGATCTGATTTTCCCGCACCACGAGAACGAGATCGCCCAGTCCAAAGCGGCAGGCGACGGTTTCGCGCGTTACTGGCTGCACAACGGCTGGGTGACGATGGGCGGGGAGAAAATGTCGAAGTCACTCGGCAACGTGCTCTCGGTGCCCAATGTCCTCACCCGGGTGCGCCCGGTAGAATTACGTTTCTACTTGGGCAGCGCGCATTACCGCTCGATGCTCGAATACTCCGACAAGGCACTCGACGACGCGGTCGCCTCGTATCAGCGCATCGAAGCCTTCGTGCAGCGAGTGCTGGACCGAGCGGGCGAGGTGCCCGTCGGTAAATGGACCGACGGATTCGCCGCCGCGATCGACGACGATCTGGCAGTCCCGAAGGCGCTCGCCGAAATTCACCACGTGGTGCACGAAGGCAATCGCGCGCTGGAAGCGGGTGCGGTGGAGACCGCGGTCGAACTGGCCGGTCAGGTGCGGGCGATGCTGGGAATTCTCGGCGCCGACCCGCTCGACGAACAGTGGTACACCCCCGCCGACAATTCGGCGGCGATCGACGCGCTCGACGTGCTCGTCCGCACGGAGCTGGATCGCCGCGCGAACGCGCGGGCCGACAAGAACTGGGCAGAAGCCGATGCCGCACGGGATCGGCTCATCGCCGCGGGTATCGAGGTAACCGATACCCCGCAGGGGCCGGAATGGTCGCTGGGCGCATCGAGCGGAAAGGCGAACTGATGGCAGGCAATTCACAGCGACGCGGAGCAGTCAGGAAGAGCGGCACCAAGAAGGGCGCCGTCGCCGGTTCCGGCGGGAAGCATCGCCGCGGTCTCGAGGGCAGGGGCGCCACCCCGCCCGCGTCCGAGCGCACCAAGCACCCCGCCGCCAAGCGGGCCAGAGCGGCCGCCAAAGCCAATGCGGCACAGGGTCGTCCGACCGGTAAGTCCGGCGTGCCGCGCGCGGGTCGTAAGTCCGACGAGGGGCCCGAGTTGGTGCTCGGCCGCAACCCCGTGCTCGAGTGTCTGCGCGCCGACGTGCCAGCGACCGCCCTGTACGTGGCGGTCGGCACCGAGAACGACGACCGGCTCTCGGAGAGCGTGCAGCGCGCCGCCGATATGGGCATCTCCATCCTCGAGGTGCCCCGCACCGATCTGGACCGGCTCAGCGCCAACGGTTTGCACCAGGGCGTGGCCCTGCAGGTGCCGCCGTACCGCTACGCCCACCCCGACGACCTGATGGACCGGGTGAAGTCCACCGCCGAACCCGCCCTGCTGGTCGCGCTGGACAACATCACCGACCCGCGCAACCTCGGCGCCGTCATCCGCTCGGTGTCCGCGTTCGGCGGCCAGGGCGTGGTGATCCCGCAGCGTCGCAGCGCGAGCGTCACCGCCGTGGCCTGGCGGACCAGCGCCGGTGCCGCCGCCCGGCTGCCCGTCGCGCGGGCGACCAATCTGACTCGCACGCTGAAGGATTGGGCCGCCAACGGCATCCAGATCGTCGGTCTCGACGCCGACGGTGACACCACCCTCGACGACTTCGACGGCAGTGTCCCGACGGTCGTTGTCGTGGGTTCGGAGGGCAAGGGCCTGTCGCGTCTGGTGCGCGAGAACTGTGACTCGATCCTGAGCATTCCGATGGCGGGTCCGGTCGAGTCGCTCAATGCCTCGGTCGCGGCGGGTGTGGTTTTGGCTGATATCGCCCGACAGCGCCGGTTGGGGTGATGCGTCGATTCTGGGTTTGAGTAGTCCCAGATGGTTTGACGCTGTGTTTTTGGAGCGCTGGCGCGCTCGAGCGCGGCCCCTGGGGGGCCGCGAGTTAGCCGCCGTTGCTGGCGGCTGCGCCGCGGACGCAACGGCGGCTAACTCGCGGCCGGGCCGCTACCGCCGCTGCGCGGCGGGACCCTCCTCGAGGTCGGGTCGTGGGGGTTGGGGAGTGCGGTCATGGCGGATTTGGGGTGTGGGGTGTGTAGAGGGGGTCAGCAGCCTTCCGGCACAGTAAGATTCGGCGGGTGGCGATCCCTAATCAGCCGATCGGTGAGACGGTCGAGCACCCGCAGGCCAACCTGATCCTTGTGCTCGGGCTGCTCAGCCCGTTCTGCTGTGGGATCTTCGGGCCGGTCGCGTGGGTGCTCGGTAAGCGGGCACTCAACGACATCGACGCGTCCTACGGTGCGCTCAGTGGCCGGTCGCAGGTGGTGATCGGCTATATCGCCGGCATCATCGGCACCATCTGCATGCTGCTGTTCGCGATGCTGTACCTGGCGGGGTCCTGCAACGGGAACTTCTAGGCTCAGTCCAGGCTGGGGCGCACGCTGGGAGCGTCCCAGGCCGGCCACTCGCCGCTGACGCTGCCGGTCCAGTTCGGCGGGCGGCGCTCCTTGAACGCCACCATCGCCTCGCCACCGTCGATGCTCTTGGCAACCTGCGCGTTGAGCTCGGACTCGAGCTGCCCGACCACCGCCGGCGTCATGCCGAGACTCTCCCAGAGCAGCCGCTTGGTGAGCGCGACCGGAAGGGGAGCGGTGCCGGTGGCGATGTCGTTGGCCACCGCCATCGCGGTCATCAGCACCTCGTCGGCGGGCAGGGCGGCGTTGGCCAGTCCGAGTGACTTGGCTTCGTCGCCGTCGAAGGTGCGCCCGGTGAGCATGATGTCGGCGGCGTTGGCCAGGCCGGCCAGTCGCGGCACCGTCCAGTGCGCGAACCCGTCGGCGAGCACGCCGCGACGCACCTGGTTCAGCCCGTACACCGCGTCGCGCGCGAAATAGCGCAGGTCACACTGCAGCGCCAGCGCCAGTCCGATACCGACAGCGTGGCCGTTCACCGCGGCGATCACCGGTTTACGGACCTGCCAGGGGGGCGGATCGAGCGTGGCGCTCACGTCGCCACCGCGCGCGGCCAGGTCGGCGCCCGCGCAGAAGGCCGGTGGCGTGCCGGTGATCACGACGGCGCGGATCGCGTCCTCGGTATCGCACCGGCGTAGCGCGGCGCTCAGCTCGGCCGCCATCGTCGGGGTGACAGCGTTCTGCTTGGCTGGCCGGTTGAGCGTCAGCAGGGCGACGCCGCCTTCGACATCGACGAGCAATTCCGAACTCATGGGATCGAATCGTACTAGCGACCGGCCAGCAAGTGTCTGCCGATCGCGTACTTGTGCACTTCCGTCGGGCCATCGTACAGACGGAACGCGCGCATGTCCCGGAACAACATCTCCACGACCGTCTCGTCGCTGATCCCGATCCCGCCGAGCACCTGCACACAGCGATCGGTGACCTTGAACAGTTCCTCGGACACATACGACTTGGCCATCGACGATTCGTGCCTGGCCTGCTGCCCCTGATCCATCAGCCAGCAGGCGTGCCAGATCGTCAGCCTGCACTGGTGCAGCGCCACCTCGTTGTCGGCGAGCATGAACGACACGCCCTCGTGCTCGCCGATCGGCTTGCCGAACGCGGTGCGGGTGCGCGCGTAGTCCAGCGCGATGGACTGGGCGCGAGCGGCCGCGCCGAGCCAGCGCATGCAGTGTGTGAGCCGGGCGGGGGCGAGCCGCAACTGCGCGTACCGCAGGGCCTGCCCGGTGCGTCCGAGCACGGCTGTGGGCGGCAGGGTGAGATTGTCGAACCGCACGACCGCGTGCCCGCCGACGTAGTTGCGGTCCATCGTGTTCATGATCCGCTCGATCACGATGCCCGGCGCGTCACCGTCGGCGAGGAACAGGGTCGGTCCGGCGGGCAGGTGGGGATTCTCGGCGAGCAGGGCCATGATGATCCAGGTCTTGGCGCCGTCGGCGCCGGTGATCAACCATTTTAGGCCGTTGATCACGAAGTTCTCGCCGTCGAACACCGCCTCGGTGCTGAGCTGTCCGGGGTCCGAACCGGCCCCACCGGGTTCGGTCATCGCGAACACCGAGCGCTGTTCGCCCCGGATCACCGGCATCAGATACTGGTCGATCTGCTCGGGATCGGCGACCTTGCCGAGCAGAAACATGTTCCCCTCGTCGGGCGCGGCGCAGTTCATGGCGACCGGGCCGAGCGTGGACCACCCCGCCGCCTCGTACACCAGCGCCTGCTCGACGTGGCCGAGGCCGAGGCCGCCGTATTCCACCGGCGCCTGCACGGTCAGCAGCTTCTCGGCGCGGGCCAGTTCGACGAGTTCGGCCCGCAGGTCGTCGTTCGGGCCGTGCGCGGTGAGCCGGGGATCGCGCTCGAACGGCACGATCTGCTCGACGACGAAGGCGCGAACCCGATCTCGCAGCGCGGCCAGATCATCCGGAACGGTGAAGTCGATCATGCTGGCCATTCTGCGCGCCGAGCCACCCGGCTCGCGGCCGTTCGGGCATCGGGGCGAGATCTGGTGTGGGTTCAGCGCGCGTGCGCGAGTTGCCGATTGCGATGTCCGGCGAACCGGCACACCAGGTAGATGCTGAACGAGATCGCGGTGACGAAGGTCGACACCGGGACGCCGGGCGCCAGCGACAGCAGCAGCCCGCCGACCGCGGCGATCTCGGCGAAGATCACCGACAGCACGGTCGCCCGCATCGGGCTCGAGGTCACCTGCGCGGCCGCGGCGGCCGGGGTGATCAGCAAGGCCAGCACCAGCAGCGCGCCGACGATCTGCACGCCGAACGCGGCGGTGATGCCGAGCAGTACCGCGAACACCACCGACAGCGCCCGCACCGGAACCCCGCGCGCGATCGCGACCTCGGGATCGGAGCTGGCGAACAACAGCGGCCGGTACACCACGGCCAGCACGGCGAGCACGCCCGCGGTACAGGTGACCAGCAGCGCGAGCCCGTCGTAGCCGACCCCGGCGACCTGCCCGGTGAGCAGCGAGAACTTCGACCCGGCCCGCTCCGGCGCGAGCCACAGGAACAGCACCGACAACCCCAGCCCGAACGACAGCACCACCGCGATCACCGAATCACGTTCGCGCGCACGAGAACCCAGCCACCCGAACAGCACGGCCGCGACCACCGAACCGGCGATCGCCCCGAATCCGACCCCGATACCGACGAGCAGCGCCGCCGACGCGCCGGTGAGCGAGAGCTCGCTGGTTCCGTGCACGGCGAACGACATCTGCCTGGCGACGATCAGCGGCCCGATCAAGCCGGCCAGCAACCCGAGCAGGGCGCTCGCCACCAGCGCCTGCTGCACGAAGTCGTAGCCGAGCAGGTTCGCGGTGGTGCCGAAGTCGAACATCTGCTGGAACACCTTGACGAGCTTTTCCATCAGGCGGTACCGCCCAGCGCGTCCATATCGTCACCGGTTCCGACGACCACCAGGCGGCCGCGCACTCGCAGTACCTCGACCTCGGTGCCGTAGAGCTCCGACAGTGTCTGCGAGGTCATCACCTCATCGGGGGTACCGATCCGGAAGCCGCCGTCCACCAGGTACAGCACCCGGTCCACCAGCGGCAGGATCGGGTTGATCTCGTGGGTCACGAACAGCACCGCGGTGTCGTGTTCGCGGCGGCGCTTGTCGACCAGTTCGGCGACCAGCCGTTGGTTCGCCAGATCCAGGCTCAGCAGCGGTTCGTCACACAGCAGTACCGACGGATCGCCGACCAGGGCCTGCGCGACCCGCAACCGCTGCTGCTCGCCACCGGACATCGTCTCCAGCGACGCGTGCGCGAACGACCCGGCGCCCACCGCGGCGACGGCTCGCTCGACCTTCTCGGCCCGGCTGCGACGACCACGCCAGCCGAGCCCCCACCGATGCCCGTCCACGCCGAGGCCGACCAGGTCGACCCCGCGCAGCTGCACGCCGGCGTCGATGGTCTTCTGCTGCGGGATGTAGCCGATGCCCGGATTGCCGACCCCGGCTCGCCTGCCCGCGATCTCCGCGCTGCCCGCGCTCAGGTCCAGGGTGCCGAGCAGCGCGCGCAGCAGCGAGGTCTTGCCCGAGCCGTTGGGTCCGAGGACGGCGATGAACTCACCCGGCCGCACGTCGAGGTCGAGGTCACGCCAGAGGGTGCGGTCGCCGAAGGCCATGCTCGCCCCGCGCAGCCGGATCGCCGCGTCGGCGGTCTCGATGTCGGGTGCGGCGGTGGTGTCCGACAGTGCGGTTGCCTCGGTCATGGGGGTCCTCAGCGCAGGGCCGCGGCGAGCGCCTTGGCGTTGGCGGTCTGCCACTGGATGTAATCCATTCCGGCGGGCAGGGTTTCGGTGACCTCGACCACGGCGATGCCCGCGGACTGCGCGGTGGCCCGCAGGTCCTGGGTGATCTTGTCCTCGGTCTGGGTGTTGTAGATCAGCGCTTTGACCAGCTTGGCGGTGATCAGGTCGCGGGTGGCGGCGACGGCGGCCGGGGCCGGGTCGGTCTCCTGCTCGATCGCTTCCTGGAACTCGTGCGGGGTCTTGTCCTGCGCGGTCGCGGCCGTCAGCAGGTAGTGCGCGAGCGGCTCGGACTGGGCGACCGGCGCGTTCGGGGTCTGGGTGGCGATGGTGCCGGTGATGGTGCTGACGCCGATCAGCTGATTCTTGAAGGCCACCGCGCGCTCGGTGTAGGCATCCGCGTGTGCGGCGTCGACCTGGCCGAGCTGGGCCGCGATCTGGTCGGCGACGGCGGCGACGGTGCTCACGTCGTACCAGACGTGCTCGTTCTCGTCGTTCTTGTTCGCGCGCTGCTCGAACGCCTCGACCGTCCGCTTGTCCTTGCCCGAGATGGCCTTCTCGATGAACTCGTCGTAGTGGCCACCGTTGAACACGACGAGATCGGCGTCGCTGATCTTGGCGGTGTCGGTGGCCGAGGTCTCGAACGAATGCGGGTCGGCGGCGGGATCGCTGATGATCGAGGTCACCTGCGCGTCCGGCCCGGCGACAGCGGACGCCACGGAACCCCACACGTTGGTGGAGGCGACGATCTGGGGGGTGCCGGAATCGGAGGAGCTGGTGCCGCAGGCGCTGAGGACGACCACGGCCGCCACTCCCGCCGTGAGACCGGCAAACAAGCGGGCGAATCGAGGGTTCACGCGGCACTCCTGGCGAGCAAGCTGTAGATCATAATGGAAATCGTTACCGTTTTAGATTAGCAGCATCGAATACCCAGTACGAACCGCATCGAAAAGCCGGGCTCGAAATTCGAACCCGGCTTTGTCGAGCGTTGTCAGACCAGGGCGTTGACCGGCTGGCTGAGCAGTTGGGCGCAGCGCAGCAGACCCAGGTGGCTGTACGCCTGGGGGTGATTACCCAGGGAACGTTCGGCGACCGGGTCGTATTCCTCGCTGAGCAGGCCGGTGGGGCCCGCGGCGGCGACGAGCTGGGCGAACAGCGCCTCGGCGTCGGAGCGCCTGCCGATCAGCAGGTACGCCTCCACCAGCCAGGCGGCACACAGGTGGAAGCCACCTTCGCCGCCGGGCAGCCCGTCGTCGTGGTGGTACCGGTACACCGTGGCGCCGCTGCGCAATTCGGCCTCGGTGGCCACCACCGTCGCGGCGAAGCGCGGGTCGGCGGGGTCGATCAGGCCGCTCAGGCCGATGTGCAGGGTGGCCGCGTCCAGGTCGGTGCCGTCGTAGGCGGCGGTGTAGGACTGGACCTCGTCGTTCCAGCCCTTCGCCTTCACCTCGTCGGCGATCGTGTCGCGCAGTGTCACCCAGTCGGGATCGGCGGGGCGGTCGAAGCGGTCCGCCAGGGTCAGGGCGCGGTCGATGGTGAGCCAGCCCATCACCTTCGAGTACACGTGGTGGCGTGGGTTGCCGCGGATCTCCCAGATGCCGTGGTCGGGTTCGGTCCAGCGACGCTGCACCGCCGACACCATCGCGTGCACCAGTTCCCAGTCGGCATCCGGCAGGGCCTTGGCCGGGGCGGTGATGCCCTGGCGCTCGCGTTCGTGTGACATCGAGGTGATCAGGTCGACGATCGGCCCGAACACGTCGAGCTGCACCTGCATATTGGCCGCGTTGCCCACCCGCACCGGTCGCGAACCGGCATAACCGGGCAGCGCGTCGATCACGGCCTCGGGCGGCAGGGTCTCGCCGTAGATGGTGTACAGCGGGTGCAGGCGTTCCGGCCCCGGCAGGGTGTCGAGCACCTTGTGCACCCAGCCGAGGAATTCCTCGGCCTCGGTCAGCGAGCCAAGAGTCACCAGTGCCTGCGCGGTCAGCGACGCGTCGCGCAGCCAGCAGTAACGGTAGTCCCAGTTGCGCACGCCGCCGATGTCCTCGGGCAGCGAGGTGGTCGCCGCGGCCAGGATCGACCCCGACGGGCGATGCACCAGCCCGCGCAGCGTCAGCGCCGAACGCTTCATCAGATCCGGCTTGAGCGGCGGGAGCTGCAACCCCGACGCCCACTGCGACCAGTACTGCTCGGCGAGCTGGCGACGCTGCGGCTCCGGGGTCATCGAGGGTGCGAAATCGGCTGTTCCGCAGCGCAATTCGAGCACAACCGGCCCGAGCGACGGGTCGACCACCGCGTGCGCCTGCTCGTTGATGCCGTCGGACAGGATCTCCCACTTCACGCCAGGGGAGCGGAGCACCATCGGATCATTGGTGCCGCTGACCTGAATTCCGCTGCGCACCGCCTGCATTCGCACCGGCACCTGGCCGAATTCCGGCTGCGGCGCGAAGGTGACCACGGCCTTGGCGGTGCCGGTGATCACCCTGGTCAGATCGGTACGATCGGGGGCGACGTCGTGCGGCAGATAGTCGGCCACTTGCAAACTGGCCCACCGGGTTTCCACCGTCATCGTGCCGTCCACATACCGCTGCGACAGCGGCAGGCTCGGCCGCTCCGGCGCCACCGTGAAGTGCCCGGCCGCCGCGCCGCCGAGCAGGTGTGCGAACACCGCCGCCGAATCGGGCTCGGGGTGGCAGAACCAGGTGACCGTCGCGTCGGGGGTGAGCAGTGCGACCGAGCGCGGGCTGGCCAGCATGCTCAGCCGCTCGATCCGGGGGGCGCTCGCCCCGGCCAGCCAGGTGCGCCGCTCCTCGACGAGGAACGCCAGCGCGCGCGCCACGTCCTCGGTGGAGTCCACGTGCAGCTTGGCGATGCTCTCGCCCTCGCCGACCTTGATGCCGACGTCGGGTCCGGAGAGCACCCGGAACGCCTTCTCGTCGGTCACGTCGTCGCCGAAGAACACTGCGGCGGAAGCGCTTTCCTGATGACGGATGGTGTCGAGCGCGGAGCCCTTGTCGGTGGGGATCACCGCGAGCTCGATCACCGACTTGCCTTCGGTCACCTGCACGCCCACCCAGCACGCCGGACCCTGGCGCACGGAGGACAGTGCGCGCCTGCCGATTTCGGCGCTGGCGTTGCGCACGTGCAGCGCGGCGCTGGCCGGCTTCATCTCGACGGTCACGCCCGGGTTCGCGGCGGCGATCTTCGAGAACGCGGAATTGATTTCTGTCAGTAGCTGTTTGGCGTCGTTGTCGATCGCGTGCACGAAGCCGACGTCGAACTCCGAGCCGTGACTACCGATCAGCTGCACCTCGACCGGCAGGCGCGACAGCGCTGCCAGATCTCGTAGCGCTCGACCGGAGATCACCGCCGCGGTGGTGTTCGCCAACCCCGCCAGCGCGCGTAGCGCGCTCACCGATTCCCGCTGGGGAAACGCTTTCGACGGGTCGGACACGATCGGGGCGATGGTCCCGTCGTAGTCCGAGGCAACCAAGAGCCGTGGCACGCGCGCAACCGACGCCAGTGCACGGCGGACATCCAAGGGCAGTTCCTGTGCGCTCACGCATCCAACCTAGTGATGGGAGGAGTTGATCAGGGGGCGCGAAAAACAATACTGCGTCAATTTTGCCGCGCGAGCGGCGCGGCGCGTTGTGCGCACTATCCCCGGTCGTTTGCTCGCGACCTTACGGCAAATTCCGTACCGGCGGCCCACCGCCCTCCGTCGGATTCGTCGAGCTCACCGGGCATACGGGGGCACGGCGAGGCACGCGCGCCCGGTAGATGCGCTGTTTCGCATATGCGACGTCGGCTATGCATCTTCCTACTGGAAGGCGCACAGCCGACGGGTGTCAACAGCGATGGGCGATTTGTGATGTTGCGGTAGTGAGCTTTGCCGGGTTGCTGGGCTATCCGCGATCGCCCAGCAACAGGTCGACGGTGAGCTCGAGTCGTTCCGTGACATCGGTCGCGGACGCGCGCCGGGTGAGCCAGGCCACCAGGTTCGACAGCCACACATCGGAGATGACGCGGGCGATGGCGAGCTGACGGTCGTCGGGTTCGCCGTCGCTCATCGCGCGGGCGAAGACCCGGTCCATCACCTTGCCGACCCGATCCACTTCCGCGGCGGCCGAGGCGTCGGCGAACATGAACGCGCGCGTCATCGCCTCGGTGAGCAGTGGGTCGCGCTGCATCATCCGGGTGATCTGGGTGAGCAGGGTGTGCATGCGCTCGGACGGGCCGTCGCCGTCGGGTAGTGGCTTGCGCTTGCCCTCGAACATCTCGAATTCCCTGGCCAGCGCCGAAACGAGCAGGTGCACCTTGGACGGGAAGTAGCGGTACAGCGTGCCGACGGCCACGTCGGCCCGCTCGGCGACCGCGCGCATCTGCACGGCGTCGTAGCCGCCCTTGGAGGCGAGCGCCAGGGTCGCGTCGAGAATGCGCTTGCGCCGGTCGCGCTGTGCGCTGGAGCTGAGCTCGTCCTCGGACAGCGTCGTCACGGTGGGCGTTGGTGCGGGACTGTCCATCGTGGAAACCCTTTCGCTGCAGTGGCAATTCATCGGCCGAGCCGTGCCCGGAGCTTAGTGCGAGTGTAGGTCTCTTGACTTATACCCGGCTTAGATATTAGAACATGTTCTAGAAGTGTGAACCACGCCGGAAGGGCGGATCTTCTTGTGACCATCGCCACCACTGACGAGCACAAAGCCGTCGCGGCGTCGCTGCGAGGCTGGGCGAGCACGGTCGCGCCGATTGAAACAATGCGGGCCGGCGGCTCGGCCGCCTGGCGGGGGTACTGGACCGGGCTCAGCGAGTTCGGGCTGTTCGAGGTCGCGCTGCCCGAGGACAATGGCGGTCTCGGCGGCACGGTCGCCGACCTCGCGGTGATGCTCGAGCAGACCGGCGACGACCTGGTCGGCGGTCCGGTGCTGGCCACCGCGCTGGCCGGGCTGATCACCGAGGGCGCGTTCGCCGACGGCACACCGTGCGCGGTCGCGGTGCCCGGCGACGAGCGGGCGGCGAAGGCGGTCGCCACCGATGCGGGCTGGACTGTCTCCGGCACTTGGGATTTCGTCTACGGCGCCGATGAGCAGACCCGAGTTCTCGTGCCCGCCAACACCATCGACGGCACCCGCTGGCTGCTGCTGTCCGCCGACGCGGTGACGGTGACGCCGCTGGCACACGGTGACCACACCGTGTCGCTGGCGCGGGTCAGCGCCGCCGAGGTGGCCGTTCCGGCCGATCACGGATTCGCGCCGACGGCCGACGTCACCGATCTCTTCGTCGCGCTCGCGGTCTCGGAACTGGCGGGCATCGCCGGTTGGACCCTGCGCACCGCGGTCGAATATGCCCGGGTCCGTGAACAATTCGGCAAGCCGATCGGCAGCTTCCAGGCGATCAAGCACCTGTGCGCCTGGATGCTGTGCCGCACCGAGCTGATCCGCGCGGTCGCCGCCGACGCCGCCGCCGCGATCGACGAAGGCGGCGACGAGCTTGCGATCGCCGCGGCCGTGGCCGCCTCGGTGGCCCTCGACGCCGCCGTCGACAACGCCAAGGACGCCATCCAGGTGCTCGGCGGCATCGGCTTCACCTGGGAACACGACGCGCACTTCTACCTGCGCCGGGCGAGCTCGCTGCGCCAGCTCCTCGGTGGTTCGGCGCGCTGGCGTGCCCGGGTCGCCGAGCTCACCAGGGCCGGTCAGCGTCGCACCACCGGTGCCGAACGGGTGCTCGGTGACGCCGCCGTGGACACCGCGCTGGCGGACGAGGTCGCCGCGATCGCCGCCCTCGAGCCCGCCGACCAGGCGCGCGCGCTGGTGGAAGCGGGCATGGTGATGCCGCACTGGCCGCGGCCCTACGGCCGCGCCGCCGATCCGATGACCTGCCTCCAGATCGCCGAACAGCTACGTCGTGCCGAGCTGGCGACCCCCGACCTCGCCGTCGCGGGCTGGGCCGTGCCCACGCTGTTGCGTTTCGGCACCGAGGAGCAGATCGAACGCTATGTCTGGCCGACCCTGCACGGCGAGGTCATCTGGTGTCAGCTGTTCAGCGAGCCGGGCGCGGGTTCCGATCTCGCCGCCCTGCGCACCACCGCGGAGAAGGTCGACGGCGGCTGGGTGCTGCGCGGCCAGAAGGTGTGGACCTCGCTCGGGTCCACCGCGAACTGGGGCATCTGCCTGGCTCGCACCGATCCGGCCGCGGCCAAGCATCGCGGCATCAGCTATTTCCTCGTCGATATGCGCGCCGCGGGCGTGCAGGTGCGGCCGCTGGTGCAGATCACCGGCGAGGAGAAGTTCAGCGAGGTCTTCCTCGACGATGTGTTCGTGCCCGACGATTGCCTGGTCGGCGCGCTGAACAACGGCTGGAAGATCGCGCGCACCACGCTCTCGGCCGAACGGGTCGCCATGGGTGGCGGCGGTATCGGCGGTGCGCTCGAGGCCCTGCTCGATCGTTTCCCGGTCGGTGGCTGGGGAACGGAACTGCGTGAGGACCGTTTCGGCGCACTGATCACGTCATCGGTTGCTGGATCGTTGCTGGAACAGCGGATCGCGGTAGCGACGATGGCGGGCGTCGACGCGGGCGCCCAAGCCGGCGTCCGCAAGCTGGTCGGGGTCCGGCATCGGCAGGAGCTGGCGGAATACGCGCTGGAACTTGTCGGCCAAGAAGGTTCCCTGGACAACGATGCTCTGAAAGAATTCCTGCTTACGCGGTGTCTCTCGATTGCGGGCGGTACCGAGCAGATCCTGTTGACCGTGGCCGCCGAACGGATTCTCGGCCTGCCGCGCGATGCGGACAGTTAGCTCGATGAGGGAGGACGCCGTGGATTTCACCCGCGACGAAAGCGCCGACGCCGTAGCCGAGGTAGTGGTAAGCCTGCTCGAACGTGAGTCGGCCAGGGATATGGCCCTGTGGCCGAGCCTGGTCGACTCCGGCCTGCTCGCCGTGCCGGTACCGGAACGGTTCGGCGGCGACGGTATGGGACTGCTGGAGGTATCGGCCCTGCTCATGGAGCTGGCCACCGATGCCGCGGCGGTCCCGGCACTGCCGACCTTCGGGTTTGGTGTGCTGCCGCTGCTTGGCGTGCTGTCGGACGAACTGGCCGAACGAGTGCTCGCCGAGGTCGGCAAGGGCACCGTGCTCACCGCCGCGCTCAACGAACCGGGCGCGCCGTTCACCACCGCGCCGACCACCAAGGCTGTGCGCGCGGGCGACACGGTGCGGATCACCGGCCGCAAGTCCGGCGTGATCTACGCCGCGCAGGCCCGGTGGATTCTGGTGCCCACCGATGCCGGTGTGGCACTGGTCGATTCGGTGGCGCCGGGGCTCGAGATCATCCCGGTGGCGGGTTCGGCGGGCATCCCGGAGGCGACGCTGGTCCTCGACGACGTCGAGATCCCGGCCGGCCAGCTGCTGCCCGACGCGCTGCCCGGACTGCACCGCCACGCCCTGGCCTGTATCGGCGCGGTCGCCGACGGCCTGTTGAAGGGTGCGATCACGCTCACCGCCGAGCACGTGCGCACCAGGGAACAGTTCGGCAGGCCGCTGGCCGAATTCCAGGCCGTGGCCCAGCAGATCGCGGACCTGTACGTGGTCTCGCGCACGCTGCACGTGGCCGCGGAGTCGGCGTGCTGGGCGCTGGCGCAGGCGGACACCTCGCCCGAGCATCAGTACCGCACCGACGAGGACCTCGACGTGCTCGCCTACTGGGCCGCGGCCGAAGTTCCGCGCGCCATGCAGAAATGTCACCACTTGCACGGTGGACTGGGTGTGGATATCACCCACCCGATGCACCGCTACTACTCGCAGGCCAAAGACCTCGCCCGGCTACTCGGCGGTGCGGGTCTGCGGCTCGACCTCCTGGGAGCAAGATGTTCATCGATCTGACCGCCGAACAGCGGCGGTTGCGCGAAGAATTGCGTTCCTACTTCGCCGACCTCATCAGCCCGGCCGAAGCCGCGACGATGGCGGTGGACCGGCACGGCGACACCTACCGTGAGGTGGTGCGCCGGATGGGCCGCGACGGCTGGCTCGGTGTCGGCTGGCCCAAGGAGTTCGGCGGCCAGGGTTTCGGCCCGATGGAGCAGCAGATCTTCTTCAACGAGGCGGTCCGCGCCGATGTCCCGCTGCCGCTGGTCACCCTGCTGACCGTGGGGCCGACCCTGCAGAAGTACGGCACCGACGCGCAGAAGAAGAAGTTCCTGCCCGGAATCCTGTCCGGCGACATCCATTTCGCCATCGGCTACTCCGAGCCGTCGGCGGGTACCGACCTCGCCGCGCTGCGCACCACCGCGGTGCGCGACGGCGACGGCGACTGGATCGTCAACGGGCAGAAGATCTTCACCACCGGCGCCCACGAAGCCGACTACGTCTGGACGGCGTGCCGCACCGGCACGGTCGAGTCCCGCCACCGCGGCATCACGATCCTCATCGTCGATACCAAGGACCCCGGCTACTCCTGGACGCCGATCATCACCTGCGACGGCGCCCACCACACCAACGCCACCTACTTCGACGACGTGCGGGTGCCCGCCGACATGCTGGTCGGTGAAGAGAACCGCGGCTGGCGGCTGATCACCACCCAGCTCAACCACGAGCGGGTCAGCCTCGGCCCGTCGGGCAAGATCGAACAGCTCTACGACCGCCTGCGCGACTGGTCGGCCCAGCACGGGCTGCTCGGCGAGCCCGAGGTCCGTCGCGCGCTCGGCCGGGTGCGCACCATGGTGCGGCTCAACGAATTGCTGAACTGGCAGGTCGCGGCGGCCGACACCGCGGCGGCGCAGAACGCGGTGATCGCCGACGCCTCGGCCACCAAGATCTTCTCCACCGAGTCGCTGCAGGAAGCGGGTCGTGTGGTCGAGGAGATCATCGGCCGCTACGGCGACCCGGCCGAGCCCGATACCGCCGAATTGCTCGACTGGCTGGATCGGCGCACCAAGCAGAACCTCGTCGTCACCTTCGGCGGCGGCGTGAACGAGATCATGCGCGAACTGGTGGCCACCGCGGGCCTGGACCTCCCGCGCGTGCCCCGATGAACAAGGAGCGGCGCGTGCCGGACAGCATCACCCCCGAAGATCTCCCGGAAGCGCTGGCGACATTGTCGGCGGCGGGGCAATCGGCGCCGCGGGCCGGCCGTGACCCGGTGAACCAGTCGATGATTCACAACTGGGTCGAGGCGCTGGGCGACACCAACCCGATCTACGTCGACGCCGAAGCCGCGAGGGCGGCAGGCCATCCCGGCATCGTCGCCCCGCCCGCCATGGCGCAGGTGTGGACGATGAACGGCCTGCACGGTACGCGCACCGCCGACGACCCGCTCGGCCTGGCGACACAGCTGCTCGACGACGCAGGCTATACCTCCGTTGTCGGCACCAATTGTGAACAGACCTACCACCGCTACCTGGAGCCAGGGGAGGAGGTGACTGTTGCCAGCAGGCTCTCGGAGTTCAAGGGCCCCAAGCGAACCGGACTCGGCGACGGCTGGTTCTTGACCTTCGCCACCACCTGGTCGGTCGGCGACGAGGTCGTCACCGAAATGCTGTTCCGCATTCTGAAGTTCGCGCCGATTCCCGCCGCCACCGCCGAGCCGACGACCGATGGATCCGGAGTAACGGCGCAGGGGCAGACGTCGGCGCCGAGCATCGCACCGGCAGGTCGGGTCGGCCCGGTCATCTCGCGCGATACCGAGTTCTTCTGGGCGGGAACCGAAGTCGGGGAGTTGCGGATTCAGCGTCTGCCCGACGGCACGCTGCGTCACCCGCCCATTCCCGCACTGTGGCAGGACAAATCGGAGACGACCGACTACGTGGTCGCCGCGGGCACCGGCACGGTGTTCAGCTTCGTCGTGCACCACGCGCCCAAGGTGCCGGGGCGCGACCTGCCCTTCGTGGTCGCCCTGGTGGAACTCGACGAGGGCGTGCGGATGCTCGGCGAACTGCGCGGCGTCGAGCCGAACGACGTCGCCATCGACCTGCCGGTGCGTGCCGCCTTCGAGAAGCTCGCCGACGGCACCGTGCTGCCGTACTGGCAGGCCGTGTGATGACCGCCGCCGATCGCCGCTTCGGCGCCCGCCTCGCCGTGCCGACTCGCTCCGCCCGTCCGGAAAGGACGCCACGATGACCCCCACCGTCGAGATCGCCACCATCGCGGTGGGAACCACTCTGCCGGAGTTGGTGATCCATGCCGACCCGACCTTCATCATCAGTACGGCCGTGGCCACGAGGGACTTCCAGGATGTGCACCACGACCGCGACAAGGCTGTGGAGCGCGGGTCCAGCGACATCTTCGTCAACATCCTCACCGACACCGGTCTGGTGCAGCGCTTCGTCACCGACTGGGCGGGCCCGCGCGCGCTGGTCAAGCGCATCGCCCTTCGCCTCGGTGTGCCGCTGTACGCCGGTGACACGCTGACCCTGTCCGGCACGGTCACCGAGATCGACGGCACCCAGGTCACCATCGACGTGCACGGCACCGACAGCCTCGGCGAGCACATCACCGCCACGGCCGTCATCGTCCTTCCCGATCTGGAGCCGAAATGAGCACCACCTCAGCCGAATCCGCCGACCGCACCGGCCTTTCCGGCCGCGCCGCCATCGTCGGCATCGGTGCCACCGACTTCTCCAAGGACTCCGGACGCAGCGAATTGCGGTTGGCCGCGGAGGCTGTCAGCGCGGCGCTGGCCGACGCGGGTCTCACGCCCGCCGACGTCGACGGCCTCACCACCTTCACCATGGACACCAACACTCAGGCCGCGGTGGCCAGGGCGGTCGGCATTCCGAGCCTGAAGTTCTTCAGCCACATCGGATACGGCGGTGGCGCCGCCTGCGCGACCGTGCAGCAGGCCGCGATGGCCGTGGCCACCGGGGTGGCCGATGTCGTGGTGGCCTATCGCGCGTTCAACGAACGATCCGGCGCCCGGTTCGGTCAGTTCTCGCCCGCGCTGGCCGCCGCGCCCACGTCGTCGGGGATCGACGCGGGCTGGGCCTACCCGCAGGGGCTCGGTACGCCCGCCGCGCAGGTCGCCATGGTCGCCCGCCGGTACATGCACGTCACCGGCGCGACCAGTGCCGATTTCGGCGCGGTGGCGGTCGCCGACCGCAAGCATGCCGCGGTGAACCCCAACGCCTTCTTCTACGGCAAGCCGATCACCCTGGAACAGCATCAGGATTCGCGCTGGATCGCCGAACCGCTGCACCTGCTCGACTGCTGCCAGGAGTCCGACGGCGGCGTGGCCATCGTGGTCACCAGCGCCGAACGCGCCCGCGACCTCCCGCAGCGCCCCGCGATCATCGCGGCCGCCGCCCAGGGCAGCGGCGCCGACCAGTACGTGATGACGAGCTACTACCGCGACGCCATGACCGGCCTGCCGGAAATGGGCCTCGTGGGCGACCAGCTGTGGGCGCAGAGCGGCCTGACCGCCGCCGACATGCAGGCCGCGATCCTCTACGACCACTTCACCCCGTTCGTTCTCATGCAGCTCGAGGAACTGGGCTTCTGCCCCCGTGGCGAAGCCAAGAACTTCATCGCCGACGGCGCCATCGAGCTCGGCGGCCGCCTGCCGCTCAACACCCATGGCGGCCAGCTCGGTGAGGCCTATATCCACGGCATGAACGGCATCGCCGAAGCGGTTCGCCAGATCCGCGGCACCTCGGTGAACCAGGTCGACGCCCTGGAACGCATCCTGGTCACCGCGGGCACCGGCGTCCCCACCTCCGGACTCGTTCTGACCTCGTAGCCTCGGCTCTCGTACGCTCGACCGGGTGACTCCCCGCCACCTGGTCGACGTGCACATCCTGCTGATCCGCGGTGACGAGGTTCTGTTGAGCCTGCGCCGCAGCGGTGACGCGTTCGATCACCGCTGGCACCTGCCGTCGGGAAAGCTCGAAGCCGACGAGTCGGTGGCGACGGCCGCGGTGCGCGAAGCGGCGGAGGAGGTCGGGGTCGACATCGATCCCGCCGCCTTGCGGTTGTTTCACGTCGCTCACGTCACTGCCCCCGGTCGCGACTCCCGTCTCGGCCTGTTCTTCCGCGTCGAGGCTTGGCGCGGTGAGCCTGTCAATCGGGAACCCGATAAATGCTATGCGCTGCGATGGTTTCCGCTGGCCGAGTTGCCCGACGAACTGATCGAGTATTCCGCGCTCGGATTGGCCGCGCTGCGTTCGGCCGCCACCTATTCCGAATTCGGCTGGCGGGATTGACCGCTCGTCAGAAATTCAGTGAGCGGTCGGGCGAGCTGGTCCACACTGCCCGGCGATCCCGCGCGCAGCCCGGCGAACCGGTCGAAGACGAGCCCTTCCAGCAGTGCGAGGAAGTCGTGGGCCGACTCGCGCGGTTCGGCGGCACCGAGGGCGCTGAACAGGTCTGTTGCGCGATCGAGGGAGAACAGGCTGCCTGCCAGGCGGCCATGGAGTTCCGGGTCGGACAGGACCTCGATGATCAGGGCGTGCCGGGCGATCAGCTCGTGACGGCGATGTGCGAGTAGATGATCGAGCCAGACCGCGATGTCGTGCGCGACCTGCACGGGATCCATGGGCCGAGTGACCGATTCTTCGCGCGTGACTTGTGTCAGGTCTCCCAGGTTGGTCGCTGATTCGCGCTGTGCGGCAACGAAATCCGCGCGTGAACGAGCGGTGATCCCGTCGGCTACCGCCTCGATCAGGGCTCGTCGCGTGCGGAAGTAGTACGAGGTCGAACCCGGTGGCAGGGTCAGCTGGGTATCCAGCGCGCGGTGGGTGAGCGCGCGGATTCCCCGGGTCGCGATGAGTTCGATGGCCGCCGCCACGATCTGTCCCCGTCGGTCTGTGGACATCGTCACCTCTCCTGGCCGTCGGCGAGGCCCGTCCTCTACAACTGTAGAGGACGAGGAGGTACGCATGAAACCCGACACCGTGATGCTCGATCCCGCACAGCAAGCGGCCCTACACGCGCTCGAATCCCTGCTCTCTCCGGTCGACGGGCACCGCACACGCGGTGGGCACCCCGCTCGACGCACTGGCCCGTTCGGCATCCCGCGCCTCGCTGAGAGCGGCGGTCGACGCTGGAATGTCATGGCCGCACCGCGCGCGCGTTCCGCCGCCCGAGGCAACCAGCAGACAGCTCGACCCGCCGAGCGCGGTGCCCTGCGGGCCGATCGCGCCGGTATCTACCTGCACGGCCGACCGGGTCGCGGCAAGACGATGCTGATGGACCGGTTCTTCGGCGCGGTCGAGACACCGCACAAGCGCCGCTTCCACTTCCACACCTTCTTCGCGGCCCTCCACGCCGCCACCCACACCCTGGGCTCGGTCGAACGTGCCATCGACGAACTCCTCGGCGACGCCGACCTGGTCTGCTTCGACGAATTCCACGTCACCGATATCGGCGATGCCATGCTCATCGCCCGCCTGCTCGAGGCCCTCTTCGCCGACAGGCGCACCCTCGTGGTCACCTCGAACTACCGTCCCTCCGATCTCCTGCCCAACCCGCTGTTCCACGACGCCTTCGTGCCCACCATCGAGTTGATCCTCGCCAACCTCGGCACCGTCGCCCTCGATGGACCACTCGACTACCGGACTCGCACGCCACACCGCGACACCGGCTTCCTCGCGGGTCGTTATGTGCTCACCGCGGGTGCCTGGTCGGACTCACCCCGCACGGCGGGCTCGCGATCGGCCGCTGTGGCTCGGGCGAATCGTCACGACATCGAACTGTTCGCCGACGTGCCCCTCGGCAACGGCCGCACCATCCGCGCCCATGCCGCCGCCGACGCCATCACCCTCGACTTCCACGACATCTGCGCCGCTCCCACCAGCGCCGCCGACTACCTCCGCCTCACCGAGCGCTACCGCCGCTGGACCCTGCGCGAGGTCCCGCCACTGCGCGAGGTTCCGCCGGACTGGTCGATGCGCCTGGTGAATCTCGTCGATGTCCTCTACGACGCCGATCTCCCGTTTACCATCCACGCACCGGAGCCCGCACACGACCTGACAGCGGGCGTCCCGGCGATCCCCGATCTGGCTCGCACGGCCAGCCGCCTCGGTGAGTTGCCATTAACTCGCGTGTCGAACGTTCGCACTGCGTAGCAAGCCCTTGATCGCGGGGGGACAATGAGAGGGGAGAGGTCCAAAAGCATCGATTTCCTCTCGAGCGGACCACTCGGCATGTAACTATGTGGCTGTTTTGTGCAGTCTCTGGGGTTTGGTGGTACAGCTGTGATCGGGGTGAATCAGCCCATTACGCGGGCGATCGTCGTGATCGCACTGGTCGTCGCTTCGACGATCGCGTTGCAGGGCACGCTGCCCGGCTCCGGCGCGACCTCGACCGGAGCCCCCTCCGCGCTGCTCATCGCCGTGATGCCGGTATTGCTGCTGGTCTCGATCGTCATCCTGGTCGCGGGCGTGATCGCCAGCCAGCATCGCCTGCCCCTGGCGATGCCGGAGGCCGAACGCGAGGCCATGCCGCGCATCCAGTGGCGCAGGCTGGCGCTGCTGGTCCCGATCGCCGTCGCCGCGGTGGCGCTGATCTTCGCCGGCGGGGTCACCGCGCTGTTCCTGCTGCCCGGCGCCCGCCCGATGCGCCCGGCCTCCGAGACGCTGACCGAGGGCTCCGGCCCCGTCCCCACCACCGACACCCATGCCGCGGACCCCACCACCGGACCCACCGAACTCACCGGCACCGCCCTGGTGATCGCGGCGATCCTGGCCATCGTGCTGATCGTGGTCGCGCTGGTCGGCCTGGTCGTCGTGGCTGTCGCCGCGCGTCGCGAACCGGCCCCCGTCGCGCCCGTCGAGGACGAGCCGACCCCCAGCGAGGTCGACTCCCTCACGCGCGCCGCCGAAATGGGCCTGGCCGCGATGAACGCCCCGGGCCAGGATCCGCGCACCGCCATCATCGCCTGTTATGTGGCGATGGAGCGCGGTCTGTCCAGCGACCGCGCCGCCCGCCCGCTGGCCTCGGACACCCCGATGGAAGTACTGGCCAGGGCCTTCGAAAGTGGTGTGCTCCACGATGCTTCGGCCCGCGAGCTGGTCGCGCTGTTCGAGGAGGCGCGGTTCAGCCCGCACTCGATGCTCGAATGGCAGCGCATGCGCGCCGAACAACTGCTGCGCATCGTGCTCACAGACCTGCAGCGCAGGCTGGTGACGGCATGAGCGGATCGGAAGCGGTAGCTCGCGTAATCACGCAGGTCGCCGAAGCACGCCAGGAGGGCTCAGCGTGAATCGGACTTCGGTGATTGTGACGGCCGTGCTCGCGGTCGCGGTGATCGAAGTGACGTTGGTGCGTCTTGATCGTGACTCGGTGCTGCTCGCGGTCGCCGTGCCGGTGGCCGCGGCGCTCGCGATGCTGGTCTGGTCGCTGCGGCACCGGGTGATCCGCGAGGAACCGCTCACCGAGTACATCGACAACGGTCCGGCGGAGATGCTCGGTCGCTGGCATGCGCGCGCCGAGATGCTCACCGCCCGCGCCGACGGGACCCGCGCCGACTGGGACCGCCACCTGCGGCCGCTGCTCGCCAAGGAATTCGAGCTGTCCACCGGACTGAGGGTTTCCAAGAATCGCCGGGCCACCGAGGCCGCCGGTCAGCTGCAGTTCGGACCTGAACTGTGGCGCTGGGTGGATCCGGCGAACTCCGCGCTGCGCGATCACACCGGTCGCGCACCGGGTAGAGAGGCGCTGGATGAGATCCTGCGCCGTTTGCAGACGATGTGAGGGGTTAGAGGCCACCGATGACAATGCCGTTGAACGTGACCGTCCAGCGCTCCGATGCCGTACTGCGTGAGCTGGGCCGAGTCGTGGTCGGCAAGCGAGATGAGTTGCAGCTCATCATGATCGCCGTGCTGGCCGGAGGCCACGTACTCATCGAGGACCTGCCGGGCCTCGGAAAGACCCTGATCGCGCGGTCTTTCGCCGCCGCGCTCGGCCTGGACTTCACCCGCGTGCAGTTCACGCCCGATTTACTGCCCGCCGACCTGCTGGGTTCGACGATCTATGACATGGCGTCGGGCCGGTTCAACTTCCGTCGCGGTCCGGTGTTCACCAATGTGCTGCTCGCCGACGAGATCAACCGCACTCCGCCCAAGACCCAGGCCGCGCTGCTGGAGGCGATGGCCGAGGGGCAGGTGAGCATCGACGGCGAAACCTTCCTGCTGCCACAGCCTTTCGTGGTGCTGGCCACCGACAACCCGATCGAGTACGAGGGCACCTACCCGCTGCCGGAGGCCCAGCTCGACCGCTTCGCCATCCAGTTGCGCCTCGGTTACCTCTCCGAGGCCGACGAGACGCAGATGATCCGGCGCAGGCTCGAACGCGGCTCCACCGCACCGCAAGTGGGCCAGGTGGTCGACGCGCAGGGTCTGATGGAGATGCGGCAGTCGGTCGAGTTCGTCACCGTGCACCCGGACGTGGTGAGCTACGTCGTCGCGCTGGCCTCGGCCACCCGCAGTCATCCGCAGGTGGAAGTCGGCGCCAGCCCGCGCGCCGAACTCGACCTGGTGCAGATGTCGCGGGCGAGGGCGCTGCTCCTCGGACGCGACTATGTGATTCCCGAAGACGTGAAAGCCCTGGCGGTGGCGGCGATGTCGCATCGCATCACGTTGCGCCCCGAGATGTGGGTGCGCCGTATCCGCGGCGAGGACGTCATCACCGAACTACTCCGCCGGCTACCGGTGCCCCGCGCCACGAGCACATGAAGCACCGCGACGAATCCAGATCGGTCGAGGTCGACCTCCGGTGGCGGCCCGCGCCGCTGGTGTTCATCCTGGCCGGTTGCGCGGCAGCGGCACTGGTCGTCGCGGTGCTGCTGGGGCAGTGGCAGCTGGTCGTCTTCGCGGCGCCGATGCTCGGTGTGCTCGCCACCGCGCCGTGGCAGCAGGCGCCGACCAGAGTCCAGGTCGACGGCAGCGGCACCGTGCGCTGTTTCGAGAACGAGGTGATCGGGTGCAGCGCGGTCGCTTTCGTCGAGAGCGGGCACGCGCTGCTGCGGATGACCGCCCTGGCGATGCCCGGCCTGGAACTCGAGGTCGAGGAAGCCCACGATTCCGGCGGTGCGCCCGCGGGCATGCGACTCGGCCTCTCGGCCACCCGCTGGGGCCGGTATCCGGTGCAGGTGAAGGTGTCCGCGCTGAGCCCGGCCGGTCTCGCGGTCGCGACCACCGAGCTGCCCGCGGCCAAGCTCTACGTGTACCCCATCGCCGATCCGCAGCGCATGCGCATGCCGCGCACCGAACTTCCCGACCGCATCGGCACCCATCTGACCCGCAGGCACGGTCCCGGCGTCGAATACGCCGACATCCGCGCCTACACGCCCGGCGATCAATTGCGGGCCGTCAACTGGCCGGTGAGCGCGCGGCGCGGCAGGCTCTACGTCACCCAGCGGTTCACCAACCGCTCCGCCGATGTGGTCGTCATGGTCGACACGTCCTTGCAGGCGCCCGGCCCCGCCAGCGCGTCGCTGGAACTGTCGGTGCGCGGCGCGGCCCAGGTGGTGCAGTCGACCCTGCAATCCGGCGACCGCACCGCCGTGGTCTGCCTCGGCGAATCGCCGCGCTGGCTGCGCCCCGACATCGGCCGCAGACAGTTCTATCGCATCGTCGACACCGTCCTCGGCGTCGGTGACGAACACGTCGAGACCACCGGCACCCTCGCACCGCACGCCGCCGTGCCGATCGGCGCGATCGTGGTGGCCTTCTCCACCCTGCTCGACACCCAATTCGCGCTGGCTCTGATCGACCTGCGCAAACGCGGGCACGTGGTGGTCGCGGTCGACGTCCTGCGCGGTACGCCTTTCGCGGACGGCCTCGACCCGACCATGGCCAAGATGTGGCAGCTCGAACGCGCCTCGATGTATCGGGACATGGGCACCGTCGGCGTCGACATCATCGCCTGGCCCGAAGACACCCGCCTCGACCAGGCCATGCGGCTGCTGCCTGAGCATCGCCGAGCGGTACGGGTACGCCGATGACGAGATTTCTTGCCCTGCTGGCCGGTCTGCTCCTGGTGGCCGCGGTCGCGCTGATCAATCCCCTCGCCGGCGTGCCCGCGCTGGTGCTGGTGATCGCGAGCTGGTGGTGGCGCCCGGCCTCGGTCGGCGCGGTGCTGATCACCGTCGCCGCTCTCGCCTTCGCCGATGTCGGCGTAATAGCGGCAGCGGCAACAGGTTTGGTCGCCACCACCTATCTGCTCAACGCCGCCGTCCTGCACGCCCCCGAGGGCGTGGTCCCCACCACCATCCCCTCGGTCGGCGGCGCGATCCTGTTCACCATCGCGGCCGCCACCGCCGCCTGGGTCCCCGTCCAGCTGATCTGGGCGCCACTGGCCGCTCCCATCCTCATCGTCGCGATCTACGCCCTGCTGGTGAGCGGCCTCTCGGCCAAGGGCCCCACCGTCGAAGAGATCCGTACCGAGTAGGACGTGGTCAGGCGGGCTCTTTGACCAGCACCGCTCGGGTGTAGAGCACAGCGAAGCCTTGGGACTGGGAGTTCTGCTGGGATTTCGATCCGGGCTGGGTGGTGACGACCGCGAGGTCGCAGTCGGCCGCGGACGCCGCGTTGAGCCGGGTGGCGAGCAGCGCCGTCTGGACGCCTCGCCGACGGTGCTCGGGCAGCGTCGACGCCCCGGCGAGCGCGGCGATGCCGCCGGTCAGGCGAAGGCTCGCGCCGCCCGCGGGCTCGCCGGCGCGGTAGGCCAGATAACGATGGGTGTTGTTGGTGGCAGCCAGGTCTCGGACGGCGGAGGCGAGGACATCGCGAGGGAAGTCCTCGGTGGCGGGTAGGCCGTCGTCGTCGGGGTGGGCGAAGCCGTCGACGACGATATCGAGCCAGGTATCCGCGTCGTCGTCGTCATCGCGGCGCACCTCGACCGACTCCGGAACCGGCCACGCACGTCCGCGCAGGCGCAGGCCGAGAACGTTTTCGAAGGAGGTCAGCCGGTATCCCCGCGCGGTCAGTTCGGCGCCGATCCGCGGGTCGGCGAGATGGGCCAACTCGACCTGGACCGGCGCTCCGACCTCGGCATAAGCCTGTTCGACCGCTTCCCACTGCGCCGACGAGGGCACCCCGGCGAAGCCGACCCCGGCCACCTTGTTCAACGGCGAGTTCGGTCCGGCGAAACACGCTGCGCCACCGGCGATCTCCTGGGTGAACCCACTGGCCGCCGAGGTCGCCCGACGGAGTCCCGCGCGCACCCCACCGGCAATGGCCTCGGTCTCCATCCGCTCGATCCGACCGGCCATGCCGGTATCGCAGAACAACGCGGCCGTCTCCTCGCTCATCAGCCAGTTATATCGCCCCTGTCCAGCGAGTTTTCCGAGGCGGACTATCGGTCGGGCCGCCAGGGGATGTGCCCGTTGCCGTCGCCGGTGGGGGTCCGGTTCTCGGACCAGTCCCACAGTGGCTGGAGGGATTCGGCGAGGAGCGCGCCCTCGGTGGTGAGCTCGTAGGCGCCACGCTGGCCGTTCTTGCGGATCAGCGCCGCGGACTGGAGTTGCTGGAGCCGGTCCGACAGCATGCTCGACGAGCAGTTGCCCATGCGCCGGCGGATGTCGAGGAAGCCGAGGGGGCCTGGCTCCAGTTCCCAGATCACGCGCAGCATCCAGCGCTGGCCGAGGAGGTCGATCGCGGCCAGGATCGCTGGCGAGGGTTCGTCGCCGGTTGCGCTTCTCATTCAGAAGCACGATAGTTGCTTCTGAATCAGAAGCATGACGGCCGGTCGGGGATGGACGAGGAGATCGACGATGGATTCGACAGTGCGGCACGATCAGCGGATCGTGCTGGTCACCGGGGCCTCGCGGGGGATCGGGGCGGAGGCGGCCGCGCAGTTCGGCGCGGCGGGGGCGCATGTCGTGGTGAACTTCCGGGAGAAGCGCAAGCGGGCCCAGGATGTCGTCGACGGGATTGTCGCGGCCGGCGGGAGCGCCTCGGTGCTCGGTGCCGATGTCTCCGATCCGGCGGCTGTCGAGACGTTGGCCGAGGAGGTCGGCCGGACGTTCGGGCGGCTGGATACTTTGGTGCTCAACGCATCCGGCGGACTCGAGCGGGATGCCGATCCGGGGTACGCGCTACGGCTCAACCGGGATGCGCAGGTGAACCTGGCGACAGCGATGCTGCCGCTGATGGCCGAGGGCGGCCGGATCGTGTTCGTCACCAGCCATCAGGCGCACTTCATCCACGAGAACGACAACGTGCCACAGGGTTACACGCCGATAGCACGGAGCAAACGGGCAGGCGAAGATGCGCTGCGGGCGCTGATCCCCGAATTCCGCGAGCGCGGAGTCGGTTTCACGGTGGTGTCCGGCGACATGATCGACGGGACGATCATCGTCCGCCTGCTGGAACGGCGTGACCCTGGCAGTGTCGAATCCCGCCGCGCGGCAGGCCCGTTGCCCACGATCGAGGACTTCGCGCGCGTGATCGTTCGGGCAGGCACCGAAGCGGTCGCCGACGGCCACACGTTCTACGTCGGCGGTCACGACTACCAGATGGCATCGCGGCGGTGACGGACTCGATCCAATGGGATCGAGTCGAACCCGTACCGGGCCGGCAGGATGTGTGCCGGCCCGGTGCTGGTGGGGAACTATCAGGCGGTCACCGAAGCTTCGCGCTGGAGTTCCAGGGCGATGTCGATCAGCTGGTCTTCCTGGCCGCCGACGAGCTTGCGCTTGCCCGCGCGGACCAGCATTTCGGCGGCGGAGACACCGTAGCGTTCGGCCTGGCGTTCGGCATGGCGCAGGAAACTGGAGTAGACACCCGCGTAGCCCATCATCAGCGCCTGACGGTCGAGCAGGCATTCCGACGGCATGGCCGGGCGGACCACGTCCTCGGCGGCGTCGGTGACGGCGAAGAAGTCCACGCCGGTCTTGACGCCGAGCTTGTCGCAGACGCCGATGAAGGCTTCGACCGGCAGATTGCCCGCGCCCGCGCCGAAGCGGCGAGCCGAGCCGTCGATCTGGGTGGCGCCCGCGCGCACGGCGTAGACCGAGTTCGCCACGGCGAGGCCGAGGTTCTCGTGGCCGTGGAAGCCCACCTGTGCGTCGTCGCCGAGTTCGGCCACCAGCGCCGAGACGCGGTCGGAGACCTGCTCGAGGACCAGCGCGCCCGCGGAATCGACGACGTAGACGCACTGGCAGCCCGCGTCGGCCATGATGCGGGCCTGCTGGGCCAGCTTCTCCGGCGTGGTGGAGTGGGCCATCATGAGGAAGCCGACGGTCTCCAGGCCCAGATCCCGCGCGTAGCCGAAGTGCTGGATGGACACATCGGCTTCGGTGCAGTGGGTGGCGATGCGGCAGATGGACGCGCCGTTGTCCTGCGAGATCTTGATGTCTTCTTTGACGCCGACGCCGGGCAGCATCAGGAAGGCGATCTTGGCCTGCTTGGCGGTCTCCGCGGCGGCCTTGATCAGTTCCTGTTCCGGGGTCTTGGAGAACCCGTAGTTGAACGAGGACCCGGCCAGGCCGTCACCGTGGGTGACCTCGATGACCGGGACACCGGACGCGTCGAGCGCGCCGACGATGTCGCGAACCTCGGTCACGGTGAACTGGTGACGCTTGTGATGCGAGCCGTCGCGCAGCGAGGTATCGGTGACGCGCACATCGAGTTCGCCCGAGTAGGGCTTCAGGATGTTGTTCATGGTCGAATCTCCTTACACCCGAGCTGAGAGGATTTGATCGGCCAGCACGTCGCCGACCTTGGTGGCCGCGGCCGTCATGATGTCGAGGTTGCCCGCGTACGGCGGCAGGAAGTCGCCCGCGCCCTCGACCTCGACGAAGATCGACACCTTCGCCAAGCCGCCGGATACCAGCGACGGGTCGTCGAACTGCGGGTCGTTGAGCAGCCGGTAGCCGGGCACGTACTCCTGAATGGACTTCTCCATCCGGAAGATCGACTCGGAGATCGCGTCGCGATCGGCCTCCTCGGGGATGGCGCAGAAGATGGTGTCGCGCATGATCATCGGCGGCTCGGCCGGGTTCAGGATGATGATGGCCTTGCCGCGTTCGGCGCCACCGATGGTCTCCACACCCTTGGAGGTGGTCTTGGTGAACTCGTCGATGTTCGCGCGGGTACCCGGACCGGCCGACACCGAGGACACCGAGGCCACGATCTCGGCGTAGGACACCGGGACTACCCGCGAGACCGCGTTGACCATCGGAATCGTGGCCTGGCCACCGCAGGTGATCATGTTGACGTTCGCCGCGTCCCGCAGCGAATCCAGGTTCACCGGGGGGATCACGGCCGGGCCGACGGCGGCCGGGGTGAGGTCGACGGCGCGGATACCCGCGGCCTCGTACTTCGGCGCGTACGCGCGGTGCACGTAGGCGGAGGTGGCCTCGAACAGCAGATCGGGCTTCTCGTCGAGGGCGAGCAGCCAGTCCGCGCCCTCGGCGGAGGTTTCCAGACCCAGCCCGCGTGCCCGCTTCAGCCCCTCCGAATCAGGGTCGATGCCGATCATCCAGCGCGGCTCGATCTTGTCCGAGCGCAGCAGCTTGTACAGCAGATCGGTGCTGATGTTGCCGGACCCCACGATCGCGGCGGTGACTTTGCTGGTCACGGTGTACTCCTTGGGAAGTCTGGTTCAGCGGAAACGCAAACGGACGGAACCGAGTCCGGTGAACTCGGCGAGGAAGTCGTCACCGGGGCGGGCGTCGATGGCGCGGGTGCAGGAACCGGGGAGCACGATGTCGCCCTTCTTCAACCGCACCCCGAAGGTCGCGACCTTGCGCGCCAGCCACGCGACCGCGATCACCGGATCGCCGAGCACCGCGTCGCTGCGGCCCTCGGCGATGACCTCGCCGTTGCGGGTGAGTACGGCGTCGATGGCCTTGATGTCGATGTCGCCGGGTGCGACGCGTTCTTTGCCGAGCACCCACCCGGCCGAGGAGGCGTTGTCGGCGATGGTGTCGGTCAGGCCGATCTTCCAGTCGTTGATGCGCGAGTCGATGAGTTCGATCGAGGGCGCGTACGCGACGGTCGCGGCCAGCACGTCGGCCTCGGTGCAGTCCTCGCCGGGCAGGTCGGCGCCGAGCACGAATCCGACCTCGACCTCCACGCGCGGCAGCAGGAATTTCGAGGTGTCGACGGGGACGTCTTCGTAGACCTCCATGTCGGCGAGCAGGTGACCGTAGTCGGGCTCGTCGACGCCCATCATCTCCTGCATCGCCTTCGACGACAGCCCCACCTTGTGCCCGACGACCTTCGCGCCGGACCGGAGCCTGCGCTGGATGTTGAGCAGCTGGATCTCGTAGGCGTCGACCACATCGATATCGGGGAACCGGTCGACGAGCGGCAACACGGCCACGCGCTCGTCTTCGGCGCGTGCCAGTTCGTCGGCGAGATGGGTTCGTACCGCGTCAGGCAGCACGCGGACCTCCTTGGCAGCACGGTCGGAAGGATCTAGACGCCAAAACTGTAACCGGTGTCGAACGACTACGTCAGCCTTTCACCTGACAATACAACGCAACCAAAGGTGATTTCTATAACACGTTCCACTGTTTTGAAGGCAAACTGCGGAGACCACTAGAACGAGTTTCAGTTTGGCGGGTCAAACTTCGGACCCCTCCTATAACGTGTTCTACATGAGTGATCGGGAATACGATGTCGTGGTCGTCGGTAGCGGCGCCGCCGGGATGACCGCCGCCCTCGCGGCGGCGCACAAGGGACTGAGCGTTGTGCTGCTGGAGAAGGCCGCGCACTACGGCGGGTCGACGGCCCGATCCGGCGGTGGCGTCTGGATTCCGGGCAACAAGGCGCTGCTCGCCTCCGGCCGCCCCGACGACCGCGAGGACGCGCGCACCTACCTGCACAGCATCATCGGCGACGTGGTGCCCGCCGAGAAGATCGACACCTACCTCGATCGCGGCGCCGAGGCGTTCGACTTCGTCCTCGACCACACCCCGCTGAAGATGAAGTGGGTTCCCGGCTACTCCGACTACTACCCCGAGGCGCCGGGCGGGCTCGGTCAGGGACGTTCGTGCGAGCCGACGCCGTTCAACGGCAAGGTGCTCGGCGCGGAACTGGTCAATCTGGAACCGCCCTACGCCAAGGCGCCGCTGAACGTGGTCGTCATGCAGGCCGACTTCGTGCGGCTCAACCTGATCCGCCGTCATCCCAAGGGTGCGATGCGGGCGCTGCGCGTCGGCGCGCGCACCTACCTGGCCAAGTGGACCGGCAAGCATCTGCTCGGCATGGGGCAGGCCATCATCGCCGCCATGCGCAAGGGCCTGCTCGACGCCGGCGTGCCGGTGCTGCTCAACACTCCGCTCACCGAACTGGTGGTCACCGACGGACGCGTCACCGGCGTCAAGGCCGTGGCCGACGGCGAACCGGTCACCTTCACCGCGCGCTACGGCGTGGTCCTCGGCGCGGGCGGGTTCGAGCACAATGCCGACATGCGGGCCAAGTACCAGCGTCAGCCGATAACCACTGAGTGGACAACCGGTGCCGCGGCCAACACCGGCGATGGCATCGTCGCGGGCATGGCAGTGGGTGCGACGGTCGGGTTCATGGAGGACGCCTGGTGGGGTCCGACGATCTTCAAGGGCGGCAAGCCCTGGTTCGCGCTGGCCGAGCGCAACCTGCCCGGCACCATCATGGTCAACGACCGGGGCGAGCGGTTCGGCAACGAGTCGGCCCCCTACGTCGAGGCGGTGCACACCATGTACGGCGGTGAGTACGGTCAGGGCGCGGGGCCCGGCGAGAACGTGCCGTCGTGGCTGGTGTTCGACCAGCGCTACCGCAACCGCTACATCTTCGCGGGCCTGCAACCGGGGCAGCGCTTTCCGTCGCGCTGGCTGGAGAACGACTACATCGTCAAGGCCGACTCGATCGCGGAACTGGCCGAGCGCATCGGCGTGCCCGTCGAGAACCTGACCTCGACGGTCGAGCGCTTCAACGGCTTCGCCACCACCGGCAAGGACGAGGACTACGGGCGCGGCAACAGCCACTACGACCGCTACTACGGCGACCCGACCGTGAAGCCGAATCCGTGCCTGGCCGAACTGTCGCAGGGCCCGTTCTACGCGGCGAAGATGGTGCCCGGCGACCTCGGTACCAAGGGCGGCCTCGTCACCGACACGGCCGGACGGGTACTGCGCGAGGACGATTCCGTCATCGACGGCCTCTACGCCGCGGGCAACACCAGCTCGCCGGTGATGGGCCACACCTACGCGGGCCCCGGCGCCACCATCGGCCCCGCGATCACCTTCGCCTACCTGGCGGTGCTCGACATCGTCGCCAGGAAGACGACCGAATCGGCGAAGGCGAGCGCATGAGGGTGAGCCCGACGATCACCATCGGCTACCTCGCGGTGCTCGACCTCGCCACGACCGGTTCGACAGACGAGCCGACATCCACAGGAGTACACCGTGCCCATTGATCTAGCGACCGCGCTCGGCGCGACTCTGCCTACGCGCGAGTTCAGTTGGACCCCCACCGACGTGCAGCTCTATCACCTGGGTCTGGGTGCGGGCGCCCGCCAGACCGACCCGGCCGAGCTGGCCTATCTGGACGATCGCGCACCCCAGGTGCTGCCGACGTTCGCGACGGTGGCGCCGACCCTCGGCGAAACCGAGCCGCCGCGCGTGAGCTTCCCCGGCATCGAGATCGACCTGGCCAAGGTGGTGCACGGGCACCAGGAAGTAGTGGCGCACAAGCCGATTCCGGCTGCGGGCAAGGCGCTTTGGGCAGGCCGGATCGTCGAGATCTGGGATAAAGGCGCCAACGCGGTGATCGTGCAGGAGCACACCATCACCGGATCCGACGGTGAACCGCTGTGGACCGCGCGGTCCTCCATCTTCGCCAGGGGTGAAGGTGGCTTCGGCGGCGAGCGTGGTCCCAGTGCCCGCACCGAACTGCCCGACCGTGCCCCCGACGCGGAACTGCTCACCCCCACGTTGCCGCAGCAGGCCCTGCTGTACCGCCTCTCCGGCGACCGCAACCCGCTGCATTCGGACCCCGAATTCGCCCGTGGCGCAGGATTTCCCGCCCCGATCCTGCACGGGCTGTGCACCTACGGCACGGTGTGCAAGGCCATCACCGACGCCCTGCTCGACAGCGACGCGGGCCGGGTCGGCGGTTTCCGGGCCAAGTTCGCCGGCGTGCTCTACCCGGGCGAGACCCTGCGCACCAAGGTGTGGCGCGAGGGCGAGGAGTTGATCGCGGTCGTCACCGTGGTCGAACGAGACGATGCCCCTGTCCTCAGCGACGTCGCCCTGCGTATCGCCTGATCTGGACCACTGATCACCAGGTCGCCGGAGCGTGAAAACTCCGGTGGCCTGGTGATCATTTTTCAAGTGCGGTGATCGCTTGGGCGATGCGGCCGTCGGCGCACGCCGCTTCGATGGCCGCGAACCCGGCCGGGCGCATCCGCCCCGCGGCGATGAGAGCTTCGGCCTTGGCGACGTTGAGCTGCGACCAGGGGCTCCGTGCGCGACGCGGCGAGTATCGCTGCAGGTAGTGGTGGGCGTCGAAGCTGCGGCGATGGCTGTCGATCCAGCCGTAGCAGAGTGCGCCGTCCAGGGTTTCGCTGATCGTCACCGACTTCTCGGGGGCCTTCTTCTTCGAGATCAGCACCCACACGTCGCGGGCGTCGGCGTGGTTCGCCGCCAACCACGTGTCCCAGGCTTCGGCGTCGGGGCAGGTGATGAATTCGATGTCCATGCCTCCTATCCTCCGACTCAAAGCGCTCACCGAATGAGCACTTTGAATCACTCCGGTTCGAGTGTTGCCAGCAGGGCGCCGGCGGCTCGGGTGGCCTGCTCGGTCCGCCGGGAATCGACGACTGCCTGCAGGTGAAATGCCCAGTGCGCCTCGAACAGGCACGCGAGCCCGTAGGCGCTGGTCGCGACGCGATCCGCCGGGGCGGCCGGGTACGCGGCGGCGAGCTGTCGCTCCAGTTCGGGTAGCCACCGCTCGGTCCACAACTCCCGGAGGCTGTGCCGGACCGCCTCATCGCGTGCCGCGAGATTCACCAGTTCGCTCCACACCACCAGGTCGTCGCGGTTTCCGTAAGCGCCCGGTGCGAACATCCGTGCCACTCGATCCTCGATCGGCCCCTCGGCGCCCAGCCGCAGCTGCGCGTCACCGTAGGCGGCGACGGCCTCGGTGACGAAGGCCCGCATCAGCCCGTCTCGACTGCCGAAATAGTGCAGCACCAGCGTGCGCTGCACCCCGGCCGCCGCGGCCACCCGCGACAGGGTCGTCGCGGCGAAACCGTCGGTCGCCACGACGGAATGAGCGGCCCGCAGGATCTGACCGATCCGCTCCTTGGCCTTGCTCGGCCGCCCGACTTTATTTACTGTCATGTTAGTCAATATATTCGACGGGGAGGCAGTCATGCGAGTTCTGGCACTGGGTGGGGCAGGGGAGATGGGCAGGGTCGCCGCCCGCATCATGTACGGCGACGACAGGGTGACAGCACTGACGATCGCCGACCGGGACGAGGCCGCGGCGCGCGCGCTCGCCACTGAACTCGGCGCCAGCGCTTGTCGCCTGGACGCCACCGACGGCCCGGCGCTGACCGCGGCGATGCGGGATTTCGACCTGGTGGTGAATACCGTCGGCCCGTATTTCCGCTTCGGCCCACCGATCCTGGCGGCGGCGATCGCCGCGCGCTGCGACTACATCGACATCTGCGACGATCCCCAGCCGACCCTCGACATGCTGGAACTGGACGCGGCGGCGCGAGGCGCGGGGGTGACGGCGCTGGTCGGCATGGGCGCCAGCCCCGGTATCGCCAATCTGCTCGCCGTGCTGGCGGGCCGGGAACTCGACCGGGTCGACTCCGTGATCACCGGCTGGAACATTCACTCCGCGCACACCGAACCGGCCGGTCCGGGGGCGAGCGCGGCAGTGGTGCACGGCATGCGGCAGATCGCCGGTGACATTCCGGTCGTCCGCGACGGCGTGCGCGCCCAGCGCCCGGCGCTGGAACGGATGCGCATCGACTACCCGGGCCTCGGCACCGGCGAAGGCCGCAGCTTCGGTCACCCGGAGGCGATCACCGTGGCGCGAGCCTTCCCCGAACTCCGCGACGCGACCACCGTGGTCGTCGGCGACCGCTCGACCTCGGCGGCGCTGCTGGCACTGCGCTGGGTCATGGGCGCTCGCCTGTTGACGCTCGATCAGGCGGCCGGGGTGGCAGCCCGCGTCGAACGACTCCTCCCCGCCGATCCGGCGAAACTGATCACCGCCGGTGGCCTGCCACCGCTGTTCGCCGTCGCGACGGGCCTGCGGGCTGGAGTCGCCGCGACCGCCGCCACGGCGCTGTGTCAGGTCCCCGGTCTCACGATGGCCGACAACACCGGCGTGCCGTTGGCGGTCGCGGCACTGCTGCGGGCGAAGAGCCCCGGCGTCCACACGCCGGAGACCCTGCTCGATCCGCACGAATTCTTCACCGCGTTCGCCCCGCACTGTCTCGGCGCCCCTGGCCCGGCCGCGATGACGGTCACCACGCGCAGCTGGGACACCGAGGAGGCCAACGCCGCGGCACTGTCGTCCGCGCTGCTGACCGCACTGCTCACCGCGAGATGAGCTGGCTGCGACAGTGCACGCCGCGGAGGCCGTGACCGCCTGGTCAGGCCGGTCGATTCACAGCCAGGTGTCGAGGCTGGTGGTGGTGAGGAAGTGGTCCAGGTCCGCGCGCCAGGGGGCGGGGGTGGTCTTGTCCGGCTCGATGCCGGTGTACTGGCCGCGGTAGAACAGCAGCGGACGACCGCCGGTGGTGGCCGATTCCGAGAGCGCGTGGACCCGGCCGATCACGATGTAGTGGTCGCCGCCGTCGACGACGGAGTCGACCGTGCATTCGATGGTGGCCAGCGAATCGTCGATCACCGGAACCCCGAGTGCGGAGGTGCGCCACGCGACTCCGGCGAACTTGTCGGTCTCCCGCGAGCCGAAACGCGCGCACGTCGGCTGCTGTTCCTCGGAGAGCACGTTCACGCAGAACCTGCCCGCCGCCTCGATCGCCGCCCACGACCGCGACCCCTTGGTGGGGCAGAACAGCACAAGGGGCGGGTCGAGGGAGAGCGCGGCGAAGGACTGGCAGGCGAACCCGATGGGCTCACCCGCCGGATCGAGCGCGGTGATCACGGTGATGCCGGTGCAGAACTGTCCCAGCACGGTGCGGAACTGCCTGCCGTCGATCGCCGGTGTCTGTTCAGTCATGTCCTTCGCCGCCGTTCCTATTGCTGCTTGAATCCGACGGTGAAGTCGTGACCCCACAGGCTGACCGCGGTCGATTCGCGGGCGACCCAGGCGTGGTCGTCGACTTCCAGTCCTTCACAGCCGAATTCGATGTCGAATCCGCCGGGAGTCTTCATGTAGAAGGACAGCATCTTGTCGTTGATGTGGCGGCCGAGGGTGGCCGACATCTTCACTTTCTTGCGGTAGGCGCGATCCAGGCAGAGGCCGACGTCGTCGGCGTTCTCCACCTCGACCATCAGGTGCACGATGCCGGTCGGGTTGGGCAGCGGCAGGAACGCCAGCGCGTGGTGGCGCGGGTTGCAGCCGTAGAAGCGCAGCCAGGCCGGGTCGCCGTCGGCGGGACGGCCGACCATCTGCGGGGGCAGCCGCATGGAGTCGCGCAGCCGGAAGCCCAGGATGTCCTGGTAGAACGCCTGCGCCGCGGCATCGTCGGTGCAGGTGAGAACCACGTGGCCCAGACCCTGCTCGGCGGTGACGAACTTGTGGCCGTAGGGGCTCACGAAGCGGCGGCCCAGGTACTGCGCGCCGTAGAACGCCTCGAGGGTGTTCCCGGACGGATCCTGGAACCGGATCATGCCCTCGACGCGGCGCTCACCCAGCTCCTCCTTGGTGCCCTCGGTGAAGGCGACGCCGGCCTTGCTCAGGGTCTCCCGCAGCTGCTGCAGGCCCGGTCCATCGGTGACTTCCCAGCCCGAGACCAGCAGCCGGTCCTGCTCGCCGGGAACGATCACCAGTCGCGCGGCGAAATCGTCCATGCGCAGGTAGAGCGCGTCGGGGTCGAGCCCGGTGCCCTCCATCATGCCGAGAACCTTGAGGCCGTACTCGCGCCAGGCCGCCATGTCGGTGGCCTCGATGCGCATGTAGCCAAGGGCGCGAATGCTCATTACTTCTCCCCGAGGAAATCGACCGTGAGCCGGTTGAACTCGTCGAACTTCTCCAGCTGTGCCCAGTGCCCGCAGCCACCGAACACGTGCAGCTGGACGCGCGGGATCACCTTGGTGGCCACGAGCGCGCCGTCCAGGGGGTTCACCCGATCTTCGCGACCCCAGATGAGCAGCACCGGCTGACGCAGCTTGTACGCGTCACGCCACAGCATGCCCTTCTCGAAGTCGGCACCGGCGAAGGACTTGCCCATCGCCTTCATCGCGGCCAGCGACTCGGGGGTACTCGCGAAGGCGAACCGCTCGTCGATGAGTTCCTCGGTCACCAGGGACTGGTCGAAGACCATGATCCGCAGGAACTTCTCCAGGTTGTCCCTGGTCGGTTTGTAGGTGAATTTCGAGAGCAGCTTCACGCCCTCGGTGGGGTCGGGCGCGAACAGGTTGGTGCTCAGTCCGCCCGGACCCATCAGCACGAGTTTGCCCGCGCGCGTGGGGTGGTCGAGCGCGAACCGCACCGAGGCGCCGCCGCCGAGGGAGTTGCCGAGCAGGTGCACCCGGTCGGTGATCTCCAGATGGTCGAGCAGCGCGAGCAGCGCGTTCGAGCTGTGCACGAAGTACTGCGGGTGGTCGATCGGCTTGTCGGACTTGCCGTATCCCGGCTGATCGGGCGCGATCACGTGATAGCGCTCGGCCAGTACCGGGATGTTGCGGGCGAAGTTCGACCACGCCGAGGCGCCGGGTCCGCCACCGTGCAGCAGCACGATCGTCGGCCCGTTGCCCACACCGGCTTCGTGGTAGTGCAGCTTCAGATCGGGGGTGACCTGCGCGAAGCGTGAGGTCGATGCGTAAGTCAGTTCAGCGGTCCGGGTCATCGGCTACACCATGGCGTCGGTGACGGGCAGGCCGAACTCGTGCGTGCCGTACATGACGTAGGCGCGCTCGGGATCGTTGGCCGCGTGCACCCGCCCGGCATGCGCGTCACGCCAGAAGCGCTGCAGCGGCGTGCCGTTGGCGAGCGCGGTGGCGCCCGAGGACTCGAAGAGCTTGTCGATCGAGGCGATCACCCGACCGGTCGCGCGCACCTGGTCGCGACGGGCGCGCACGCGCAGATCGAACGGCACCTCCTCGCCCGCCACCAGCAGCGCGTACTCCTCGGCGACATTGCCCGAGAGCTGACGCCACGCGGCGTCGATATCGCTGGAAGCCTCGGCGACGCGCACCTTGGCGAACGGATCGTCCTTGGCGTTCTCGCCGGCGTAGGCGGCGCGCACGCGCTTGCCCTGATGCTCGACGTGCGCCTCGTAGGCGCCGTAGCCCATGCCGACGATCGGCGTGGAGATGGTGGTGGGGTGGATGGTGCCCCACGGCATCTTGAACACGGCGTCGGTGTTCTGCTCGAGGCCGGGCGCGCGGCCCTCGCTCATCGCGCGGAAGCTCAGGAACCGGTGCGACGGGACGAAGACGTCCTCGACGACCACGGTGTTGGAGCCGGTGCCGCGCAGGCCGACGACGTTCCAGACGTCATCGATGCGGTAGTCCGAGCGCGGGATCAGGAAGCTGCCGAAGTCGACCGGCTTGCCGTTCTTGATCACCGGACCGCCCAGCACCGCCCAGGTGGCGTGATCGGAGCCCGAGGACCACGCCCACGAGCCGCGCACGATGTACCCACCGTCGACGGCCTGTCCCGCACCCATCGGCGCGTACGAGGACGAGATGCGCACATCGGTGTCCTCGCCCCACACGTCCTGCTGGGCCTGCTGATCGAACAGCGCGAGGTGCCAGTTGTGCACCCCGATGATGCCCGCCACCCAGCCGGTGGAACCGCACGCGCTGGCGATCTTGCGCACGGTGTCGTAGAAGACCACCGGGTCGGCGGCGTGGCCGCCCCACTGCTTGGGCTGGAGCAGCCGGAAGAAACCGGTCTCCTGCAGCGCCTTCATGGATTCGTCGGGAATGCGGCGCAGGTCCTCGGCCTCCTGCGCACGCTCGCGCAGCGTCGGCAGCAGTGCCTCGACCCGTTCGGTCACTTCTTGCGTCATTTCGGAGCCCGCTCCTGCCCTTGTCGGATCGACAACCGGTTCTATTCGTCTCTGAGATTAGAACAGGTTCTCGTTTCTGTCGAGAAGATCGCCCTACCTCGGATATAACAGGAGTCAACAAGGAAGTTCGCTGGACAACTGGCGTGAAGTGGCTCAGTTTTGTAACGTGTTCTAGTGAACGAGGAGGGTTCGGGATGGCGATCAACCCCAAGGTGAGGGAACTCGATGTCGGCGCACCGCCGACGAGGTTCGCGCGCGGCTGGCACTGTGTCGGCCTGGCGTCGACCTTCCGTGACGGTAAACCGCACGCGGTAGAGATCTTCGGTACCAAGCTTGTCGTGTGGACCGATACCGACGACCAGATCCGCGTGCTCGACGCCTACTGCAGGCATATGGGCGGCGACCTGAGCATGGGCACGGTGAAGGGCGACGACATCGCCTGCCCGTTCCACGACTGGCGCTGGGGCGCCAGCGGAAAGTGCACCGCGATTCCGTACGCGCGCCGCGTGCCGCCGCTGGCCCGCACCCGGAAGTGGACCACGCTCGAGCGCAACGGTCAGCTGTTCATCTGGCACGACCACGAGGGCAACGAACCACCGCCGGAGGTCACGATCCCGCATATCGAGGGACCGTACACCGACGAACAGGGCAATCCGACCGAGACTCACAACAGCGGCTGGACCGACTGGACGTGGGACTCGTTGCTGATCGAGGGCGCCAACTGCCGCGAGATCATCGACAACGTCGTGGACATGGCGCACTTCTTCTACATCCACTACGCCTTCCCGACGTTCTTCAAGAACGTCTTCGAAGGGCATGTGGCGACGCAGTTCCTGGAGACCAAGGGCCGCCCCGACGTCGGTATGGCCGCCAAGCACGGCGGTGACACACTGCTGAAGTCGGAGGCGTCCTACTTCGGCCCGTCCTACATGATCAATCCGCTGGTGAACATCTACAGCGGGTACGAGATCAAGGTTCAGCTGATCAACTGCCACTACCCGGTGAGCCAGGATTCGTTCGTGCTGCAGTGGGGCCTGAGCGTCGAGAAGCCCAAGGGCATCCCCGACGAGGCCGCGAAGAAGCTAGCCGACACGATGGCCAAGTTCTTCGGCGACGGCTTCCTGCAGGACGTGGAGATCTGGAAGCACAAGTCCAAGGTCGAGAACCCACTGCTCTGCGAGGAGGACGGCCCGGTCTACCAGCTGCGTCGCTGGTACGACCAGTTCTACGTCGACGTCGCCGACGTGACCGAGAAGATGACCCAGCGCTTCGAATTCGAGGTCGATACGACCAAGGCGAATCAGGCGTGGGAGGCCGAGGTGGCGGAGAACCTGCGCCGCAAGGCCGAATCCGAGGAAGCGGGCGTCTGAGATGAGCTCGAGCGAGCCGCAAAGGTCCGGCGATCCGTCGCAGCTCGCTTCGGCGGAGCCCGGGTCGGGCGAGTCTCCGCAGCGTGCGGGGACTCGCCCGACCTGGGCGAAAGCCCCCGATTTCGCTGATCAACCCGCGCGACAGGCCGCGGTGCGGGCGCAAACCGTGGTCGACAAACAGCACTATCTCGACACGGGTCTGACGCCACTGCGGTGCCAGGCGTGCTCGGCGCAGGTGTTGGTGCGTAAGGCGAGCCAGCACCAGACCTCGGTGCAGTGGACCGAGCGGCCCGACGCGCACTGCCCGATCTTCGCGCAGCTGACCGCGCACGGCGCGCGACCAGGACGGCCGGAAACGTGTCCGTCACTGGAGAAGTCGATCAAGTGGGCGGTCGACGAGGGTGTGCTCGAAGTCGGCGAATAGTCAGCCGAACGGGGTGTGCGGACGATCCTGTCGCACCCCGTCGAGGTAGATCTCGACCTTCTCGTTGTAGAAGCACGCCAGCCCCGCCACCTTCTGGCTCTCCGGCAGCGGCGTGCGATAGATCCAGACGATGTCGGCGTGCTCGGTGTCGCCGACGCGCACGTTCCAGTAGTCGGCGGTGCCCTTGTACGGGCAGCTGGTGTGGGTGTCCGAGGGGGTCAGCAGATCCATCCGGACATCGGTGAGCGGCAGGTAATACCGTGCGGGCAAGCCGGTTTCGAACAGGATCCGGGGCGAATGCGAGTCCGCGACGGTCACTCCGTCGATCTCCACCCGCACGTGCCGGGAGCTGCCGAGAATGTCCACGCGCGAATACGGGTCGCGCGGATGGACGAAGACCTGCTCGTCTTCCTCGAACCAGTCGAACGCGGCGATGTCCAGGCGCACAGCGTCTTCGAGCTCGGGCAGCGGTGAATCGAGATAGCGCAGCGCCGCACCGTCGGCGCGCAGACCCTCGATCGTCACGTCGTACCCCGTCGAATCGCCGCGGCTGGGGGAGTGCTCGGTGATCCCGTTCGGATCGAGGTCGGCGCGCAAGTCGGTGAGCGGCACGTAGTAGGTCGGGTAGTACGGGATCTCCCAGACGAGCAGCGGCCGGAGCGTATCGGCCACCAACTTCCCGCGCAGATACACCCGCACTCGCTTCTGTCCCGTTTCCACCTTGACGCGCCCGCGTCGGTCCTCGGTCATGTCATCGACGCTACGCTCGAGACAGCGAATCGCCCCTGACACTCGTGGTACCAGGGGCGATTCGGATGCACCGACGGGGATGGATCAATCGCCGACGGTGATGACCTGTGCTTCTTCGACGGAGTGCGGGGCGGGGTCGTGGTCGTCGATGTGAGCGAGCGCCCCGCGCCCGATGTAGAGGACCGCGACCGCGGCGGCCGTCCAGACCGCGCCGAGCCAGAACGGCTGCGACATGTTGTGCTCACCGAGCTTGCCCGCCACCCACGGCGCGGCCGCACCGCCACCGAATCGGACGAAGCTGTACGCCGCCGACGCGGTCGAGCGCTCGACCGGCGCCGAGATCATCACGGCCTCGGTGATCAGCGTGTTGTTCACGCCGAGGAACGCACCGGCGATGACGACGCCGACGATCAGCACGATCTTGTGTTCGGTGAACATCGCCATCACCGCCAGGTCGATCGCGAACAGGGCCAGCGACAGGGCCATCATCGGCAGCGAACCGAAGCGCGCCTGCAGTTTCGGGGCGAGGAACACCGAGGACAGGGCGAGCAGGATGCCCCAGCCGCAGAAGATGAAGCCGATCGCGTAGGTGCCCATGTCCAGCGGGAACGGGGTGAACGCGAGCAGGGTGAAGAAGCCGAAGTTGTAGAGCAGCGCGGTGATGCTGACGGTCAGCAATCCCTCGTGTCGCAACGCCTTGAACGGCGCGGTGATCGAGGTCGGATGCGCTGCCTTCGGCATATCGGGCAGGAGCACGACGATCGCGATGAACGCGACGGCCATCAGCACCGAGACTCCGAAGAACGGTCCACGCCAGCTGATTCCACCGAGCACGCCACCCAGCAGCGGACCGGTCGCGATGCCGATGCCGAGTGCGGCCTCGTAGAGAATGATCGCCTTGGCGACGCCGCCGGTGGCCGCGCCGACGATGGTGGCCAGCGCCGTCGCGATGAACAGGGCGTTGCCAAGACCCCAGCCCGCGCGGAAGCCGATGATCTCGCCGATGCTGCCGGACATGCCCGCCAGCGCGGCGAACACGATGATGATCGCCAGCCCGGACAGCAGCGTCTTCTTCGCGCCGAAGCGGCTCGAGATCACGCCGGTGACCAGCATGGCGACGCCGGTGACGGCCATGTAGCTGGTGAACAGCAACGACACCTGCGACGGCGTCGCGTTCAGCTGTTCGCCGATCGGCTTGAGGATGGGATCGACGAGGCCGATGCCCATGAACGCGATGACGCTCGCGAAGGCGACGGCCCACACGGCCTTGGGTTGGGAGTTGGTGGTTGCGGCGTTGTCGTCGCGAGTCAGCTGGCGGGTGCTCACTGGCGCTCCTGGTTGCATCACTGATGACCGCGGGCAACCGCGCGAAGGGCTGTCAGCAGGTCGTTCATGTCGGTATCGAGGCGGATCAGCCGATCGAGATCGAAATCGGCCAGTCCGGGTGCCATGGCGGCGGCGAACGCGCGCCTGGCCTCGGTGAGGCGGGACCGGCCGGCCGGGGTGAGCTCGATGAGCACTGCCCGGGAGTCGTGCGGGTCTTTGGTGCGGGTGGCGAAGCCGTCGGTGACGAGTCGACCGATCAGCGCCGTTGCCGCCGGTTGGGAACATCTGTCGATCCGGGCGAAGTCGCTGACCCGCAGCCCGCCGTGCTCGTCGAGCACGGAAAGGGCCCGCAGGACCGCGCGGGGCAGGTCGTCGTTGCTGATGGCCCCGGCCAGCCGGGTGAGTCGACCCGCAGTGACCAACAGGTCGACCACGATGTCGTCTGCCGATGGCTGCGGTGTCTGTTTCACGGGAGTTAATATTACATAAGCTAACTATCTAAATCTAGGCCGGTCGGCCCCGCGGCCACGGTGAAATGGCGCACAGCATGCCGAAAGCCCTGGCCGCAAGGCTGCGACCAGGGCTTTCGGCGAATTCGGCTAAGCCGCGACCGGACGTCGGCCGGTGCCGAACAGCTCGGCGGTGGCATGGGCCCGCTTGAAATAGAGGTGGGCGTCGTGTTCCCAGGTGATGGCGATGCCGCCGTGCAACTGGATGGTCTCGGCCGCCACTGTGGAGAAGGCCTCGGTGCAGTGCTTGCGGGCGACCCACACGTCCTCCGCGGCGGACGGACTGTCCTCGGCCACCGCGAGGGCGGCGGCCAGCGCCGCCGATTCGGCCGACTCGACCAGCACGTACATATCCGCCATCCGGTGCTTGAGCGCCTGGAAGCTGCCGATCGGACGGCCGAACTGCACGCGCGAGGCCGTGTACTCGACCGTCATCTCGAGGCAGTGCCTGGCCGCGCCGACCTGCTCGGCAGCCAGTGCCGCCCAGGCGATTTCGCGCAGACGGCGGCGCAGCGCGGCCGGGTCGCCGGTGCCGATCCGAGTGGCCGGTGCATCGGTGAAGGTGATGGTGGCGAGCTTGCGGGTGGGGTCGAGTGCGGGCGTCGCGGCGACGGTCACGCCGGGGGCGTCCGCTGTCGTCTCGAACAGTCCGTCATCGGTCAGCACCAACAGCAGGTCGGCCTGCGCTCCGTGCAACACGTAATGGGCTGCGCCACTGAGCTTCCCGTCAGTCGCGCCGACCCCGGCCGAATCCCAGCCGCTGGCGTCTGCCCAGCACAGGGCCGCCGTGCGTGACCCGTCTGCCAGATCGGGCAGCAGCCGGGCGCAGGTCTGCTCGTCACCGGCCAGCAGGATCGCCTGCACCCCGAGCACCGCCGACCCGAGCATCGGCACCCCGCCCAGCGTGCGCCCCACTTCGCCGACGACCATCAGCGATTCGACGAGGCCCGCGCCCGCGCCACCCCACTCCTCCGGCACCGCGAGCGCGGCGACCCCGACCTGCTCACACAGCATCCGCCACAGCTTCGGGTCGTACCCGAGCTCGGTGTCCATCGCGGTACGCAGCGCGGCTGACGTGGCGTGCTTGCCGAGCAGCGCACGCACGGAAGTCCGGAATTCGAGTAGTTCATTCGATGACATGGGGTCCCTCGTAAGGCTCGGTGATCGCGTCGCAGGCGGCGCTGGGGGAGTGTCGGCGGCGGTTCGGCGGGATTCGGCTGCCACCGCGACAGACGCCTGTGCGGCATTCGGCAGGTGCTGCCGTCGGTGGCATCGCGGGTCTCAGCTCGTCGCGGCCGCGGGTTCGGCGGCGCGCAGGGCATCGGCGATCCTGCCGCGGTGGAAATCGGCGGTGCCCCAGGCAGTCCGCAGCGCGGCGACCTTGGTCAGCCACAGCGACAGGTCGAATTCCGCGGTGTAGCCGATCGCGCCGTGGACCTGAAGGCCCACCCGTGCGGCGCGGTGGGCGGCGTCGCCGCAGGCCACCAGGGCCGCGGAGACGTCGCGGGCGCGGTCGTTCGATTCCAGCGTGAGCGCCGCGCGGTACACCAGCGGTTCGGCCAGGTCCAACGCGATCAGCACATCGGCGAGCTGCTGCTTCACCGCCTGGAATTCGCCGATCGCGCGCCCGAACTGCTTGCGCTGCTTCGCGTAAGAGGTGGTCTGCTCGAGAATCGACCGGCCCGCACCGAGCAGCTGGGCGGCACAGGCGAGAACGCCGGCGTCGAAGGCGTAGTCGATGGCCGCTTCGACCTCGGGACCTTCGGCGATCAGCTCGTCGGGCGTGACGCGGAACAGCTTGCGGGCGGCGTCGATCGAGGTCAGCGCATCCGGCGCGGCAACGCCGAGGGTCAGTCGGCCGTCGGCGGCGACCAGCACCGGCTCGGCGATATCGGCGTCGAGAGCGATGCCGCGCTGCGCCTCGAAGGTGATGGTGCCCAGCGCCTCGCCGCTCGCGAGGGCGGACAACCATCGCTGGGCGGGTGCGTCGTCCGGAAGACGTTGCAGCAGCGCCGGAAGCACGGCGGCGGACTCGATCACCGGGCCGGGCGCGGCGCCGCGGCCCAGTTCGATCAGCGCGACGACGAGATCGACGGTGGTCGCGCCCGCACCGTCGTACTTCTCATCGACGATCAAGCCGAAGACGCCCATCTCGGCGATCTGCCGCAGCAGCGATCGTCCCTTGGCCGGGTCGCCATCGGCCCAGGCCCGCACTGCCGCGGGCACCTGTCCGGCATCGAGGATCTTGCGCAGCTCGGCCGCGAAGTCGAGCTGTTCGGTACTGAGCGCGAATCTCATCGCAGACCTCCTGTGTTCGGAAGGGCGATTCGGCCCGAATGATTGACGTTCATCGCTTGCTCTCGCGGGGCAGGCCGAGGATGCGTTCGGCGATGATGTTGCGCTGGATCTCGTTGGTACCGGCGTAGATCGGACCCGAGAGCGAGAACAGGTAGCCGTCGGTCCAGTTGCTGCGCTGTTCGGCGGCCCCGCCGAGCAGGTCGAGCGCCGTCTCGTGCATCGCGATGTCGAGCTCGGACCAGTACACCTTGGTGATCGACGATTCCGCGCCGAGCTGCCCACCGTCTTGGAGCCGGGTGACGGTGCCGAAGGTGTGCAGGCGATAGGACTCGGCGCCGATCCAGGCGTCCACCACCGCGTTTCGGGCGGCGGTGTCGGCCGGTTCGGTGGTCTCGGTCCACAGGTCGATGAGCCGCCGCGCGGTGGCGCTGAACCGGCCGGGGCTGCGCAGCGAGAGGCCACGTTCGTTGGACGAGGTCGCCATCGCGACGCGCCAGCCCTCGTTCACCCCGCCGATCACATCGTGGTCGGGCACGAAGACGTCGTCGAGGAAGATCTCGGCGAAGCCGGGTTCGCCGTCGAGCTGGGGGATCGGCCGCACGCTCACGCCCTCGGCGGTGAGCGGGAACATCACGTAGGTGAGTCCGTGGTGGCGCTGGGCCTCGGGATCGCTGCGGAACAGGCCGAACGCCCAATCGGCGAAGGACGCACGCGAACTCCACGTTTTCTGGCCGTTGAGCAGCCAGCCGCCCTCGGTGCGCCGAGCGGTGGAGCGCAGGCTCGCGAGGTCGCTGCCCGACTCGGGTTCGGACCAGGCCTGCGCCCAGATGTCGTCACCGCGCGCCATGCGCGGCAGGATCCGCGCGAGCTGTTCGGGGGTGCCGTGCTCGAACAGCGTCGGCGCGAGCAGGAAGATGCCGTTCTGCGCGACCCGGCCCGGTGCACCCGCGGCGTAGTACTCCTGCTCGAACAGCACCCATTCCAGGATCGACGCGTCACGCCCGCCGAACTCGTGCGGCCACGACACCGCGGACAGCCTGGCCTGCGCCAGCTTCGCTTCCCATTCCCGGTGCGCGGCGAAGCCTTCCGCCGTATCCATCGAGGGCAACGGCTCGGCCGGCACATTGGCGGCGAGGAACTCGCGCACCTCCAGCTGGAATTCCCGGGCAGCCGGGTCGATCTCGAGATCCACTTACTTCGTCCCGTTCTGTTCGGTGGAGGTGGCCTTCATCGAGCGGGCGTTCATCCCGCCGAGCGAATCGGTGCCGACCTCGGCGTTGTGCGCGTGCGCGAAATGGTGCAGCCCGAAGACCGAGTCCATGCCACTGCGCATGCCCATCAGATCCTCGGCCTGGTTGACGGCTTTCTTGGTGAGTGCCAGCCCGAATTGCGGCATGGCGGAGATCTTCTCGGCGAGGCCCATCACCTCGGCCTCTAGCTCCTCGCGCGGCACGACCCGGTTGACCATGCCCCACTCCTTGGCCTGCGCCGCACCGAAGCGGTCGCCGGTGAACAGGAACTCCTTGGCCGCGCGCGGGCCCATCACCCACGGATGCGCGAAGTACTCCACACCCGGAATGCCCATCCGGACGACGGGATCGGAGAAGAACGCGTCGTCGGAGCAGACGATCAGGTCGCACACCCAGGCCAGCATCAGCCCGCCCGCGATGCACGCGCCCTGCACCATCGCCACCATCGGCTTGGGGATCTCCCGCCAGCGCCTGCACATGCCGAGATACACCTCGGACTCCCGCGCGAACCGCTGATCACCGCCGGGGCGATCGAGGTGGTCCCACCACAGCGCGGCCTTGTTCTCGTAGTGCACGTCGTGGTCGCGGCCCGGCGTGCCGATGTCGTGGCCCGCGCTGAAGTGTTTTCCGTTGCCCGCCAGCACGATCACCTTGACCTCGGGATCCTCGACGGCCCGCACGAAGGCGGCGTCGAGGGCGTAGGTCATCTTCGAGTTCTGCGCGTTGCGGAAGTCGGGCCGGTTCATGGTGACGACGGCGACCGATCCGCGCACCGCGTAGGTGACGACCTCGGTCTCGGTTTCGGAACTCACGACTTCTCCTCACGTAGCTCACGCTTGAGCACTTTGCCCGCGGCGCTGTAGGGCAGCTGGTCGCGGAACTCGACAAGCCTTGGCACTTTGAAGTTGGCCAATTTGCCCGCGGCGAAGGCGATGACCTCGTCGGCGCTCAGCGTCGACCCGGCCCTGCGGACGACGACGGCCTTGCCGACCTCGCCCATCCGCTCGTCGGGCACGCCGATCACCGCCGACTCGGCGACGCCGTCGAGCCGGGCCAGGGTCTGTTCGATCTCGGCGGGGTACACGTTGAACCCGCCGGTGATGTACATGTCCTTGAGCCGGTCGGTGATCTTGAGATAGCCGCGCTCGTCGACGATGCCGATGTCGCCGGTGTGCAGCCAGCCCTCGGCGTCGATGGCCTCGGCGGTGGCCTCGGGGTCATCGAGGTAGCCGAGCATCACGTTCGGTCCGCGCAGCAGCACCTCACCGGCGTCGGACAGGCGCAGTTCGAAATCGGCGATCGGCCCGCCGCAGGTGTTGGCGATCGTGGCCGCGTCGTCGGAGGGGCGGCACATGGTGCCGAAACCGGCCGTCTCGGACAGGCCGTAGGCGGTGATCACCACCTCGAAGGCGAGATCGTCGCGCATCCGCTCGATCAGCACCACCGGCACGGTCGCCGCGCCGGTCACCGCCACCCGCAGCGAGCTCAGGTCACGCTCGGTGCGCTGGGGATGCTCGAGGATGGTCTGGTAGATCGTCGGTGGCCCGGTGAGCACGGTGATCTGTGCGGACTCGATGAGCGCCAGCGCGGCGGGCACGTCGAAGGTGGCCTGCGGCACGATCGTGGCCCCGGTGACCAGGCACGCGAGGATGCCCGCCTTGTAACCGAAGTTGTGGAAGAACGGCGGGATCACCAGATAGCGGTCGCCCGCGCGCAGGGTCGAGCACTCGACCCAGCCGCGCACCACGCCCAGCGCCTGCCGGTGCGCGACGAGCGTGCCCTTGCTGCGGCCGGTGGTGCCGGAGGTGAACAGGATGTCGGAGATGTCGTCGGGACGGACCTGGTCCGCCCGCTCCTCGCCGACCGCGTCGGGCACGGTCGCGGCCTGGGCGAGCAACTCGTTCCACGTCACCGTGGTGCGGTCGGGCGCGGCCGCGGCGGGGGCGTCGTCGTCCTCGATCGGGATGACGACGACGGTCCCGATGCCCAGTTCCGGCGCCGCCGCCGCGAGTTCGGCGGCCCGATCGCGACCGAGGAACGGACCGGCCACGAACAAGGCCTTCGCGTCGACGCGGGCCAGCACGTCGACAGCCTCGGCTGCCACGTAGCGGGTGTTCAGCGGAACCAGCGCGGCCCCGGCGGAGTGCGCGGCCAGGGCGGCGATCACCCAGTGATAGGTGTTCGGCGCCCACATCGCGACCCGGTCGCCGGGGGAGATGCCGCGGGCGATCAGGGCGCGGGCGGCCACCCGGACCTGGTCGAGTAGCTCGGTCCAGTCCAGGCGGATCGCGCCGTCGATCAGGGCAGGCTCGTGCGGATGCGCCGCTGCGATGTGTCGCAGCGCCCGCGGAGTGGTCTGTGCAGGGGGTGTCACGGGGTCCTCACCGTTGTGCGGTTCGCTGTTCTTCCGAAGCAGCTAACAAAGCAAGTGCTTGGTAGGTTATCCTACCGAGGTGGGCGTGATCCAGACCTCAGATTCCGATACCGCGACTTCCGACGCGGAGTTTCGCGCGGAAATACGCGATTGGCTCGCCGAAAATCTTTCGGGCGAGTTCGCTGACCTGCGCGGCACCGGTGGACCCGGCCGTGAACACGAATTCTTCGACGAGCGATTGGCCTGGGACCGCCACCTCGCCGCGGCGGGCTGGACCTGCCTCGGCTGGCCGGTGGAATACGGCGGTCGCGGCGCGAGTGTGCGTCAGCAGGTGATCTTCCACGAGGAATACGCCAAGGCCGACGCGCCCGCGCGGGTCTCGCACGTGGGTGAGGAACTGCTCGGCCCCACCGTGCTGGCCTTCGGCACCGAGGAGCAGAAGAAGCGCTTCCTGCCGGGCGTGCGCTCGGTCGGCGAACTGTGGTGCCAGGGCTACTCCGAGCCCGGCGCCGGTTCCGACCTGGCCGCCGTCGCGACCACCGCGCGCCTCGACGGCGACAAGTGGGTGATCAACGGCCAGAAGATCTGGACCTCGCTCGCCCACGTCGCCGACTGGTGCTTCGTGATCGCTCGCACCGAGCGCGGTTCGAGCCGTCACAAGGGCCTGTCCTATCTGCTGGTCCCGATGAACCAGCCGGGCATCGAAGTGCGGCCGATCGAACAGCTCACCGGCACCTCCGAATTCAACGAGGTCTTCTTCGACGATGCCGTCACCGACGCGGACCTGGTGGTCGGCGCGCCGGGCGACGGCTGGCGCATCGCGATGGGCACGCTCACCTTCGAGCGCGGCATCTCCACCCTCGGTCAGCAGATCCGCTTCGCGCGCGAACTCTCCGACATCGAGGACCTGGCGCGGCGCACCGGCGCCGCCGGCGACCCGCTGATCGCTGATCGCCTCGATCGCGCCTGGGTCGGGCTCCGGGTATTGCGCGCGCACGCGCTGCGCACCATGAGCGAGGACCACGACGACGCGGGCGGCGCCTCGGTGTCGAAGCTGTTGTGGGCCAACTGGCATCGCGACCTCGGTGAACTGGCGATGGCCGTCCAAGGCGCGGCGGGCCTGGTCACCGGCCCCGACGACATGACCGCCTGGCAGCGGCTGTACCTGTTCAGCCGCGCCGACACGATCTATGGAGGTTCGAACGAAGTGCAGCGCAACATCATCGCCGAGCGTGTGCTCGGTCTCCCGCGAGAGGCACGCCCGTGAGTGAGCAGAAGTTTTCGGGTGCGCCGCAGTCGCTGTCGATCGCGCCGGCCTCGATTTCCGGGCACGGTCTGCTCGCCGGCCGGACGGCTGTGATCACCGCCGCCGCGGGCACCGGCATCGGCTCGGCCACCGCGCGCAGGCTGCTCGAGGAAGGCGCCGATGTGGTCGTCTCCGACTGGCACGAGCGCCGCTTGACCGAGACCGCCGAGTTGCTGGCCAAGGAGTTCCCCGAGCGCCGGGTCGGCGCCGTGGTCTGTGATGTCCGCGACACCGCGCAGGTGAATCAGCTGCTCGCCGACGCGGCCGCCGAACTGGGCCGGATCGACATCATGGTCAACAACGCGGGTCTCGGCGGTGAGACCCCGGTGGTCGACATGACCGACGAGCAGTGGGACCAGGTTCTCGACATCACGCTCACCGGCACTTTCCGCTGCACCCGTGCGGCGCTGGGGTATTTCCGCGGCGCGGGCCACGGCGGCGTGATCGTGAACAACGCCTCCGTCCTCGGCTGGCGGGCCCAGCACGGCCAGGCGCACTACGCCGCTGCCAAGGCGGGTGTGATGGCGCTGACCAGGTGCAGTGCGGTGGAAGCCGCCGAATTCGGGGTGCGGATCAATGCCGTCGCGCCGAGCATCGCCCGTCACCCGTTCCTGGACAAGGTGAGCTCGACCGAGCTGCTCGACTCGCTCAGCGAGCGCGAGGCCTTCGGTCGCGCCGCCGAACCGTGGGAAGTCGCGGCGACGATCGCCATGCTGGCCAGCGATTACACCTCGTATCTGACCGGCGAGGTCGTCTCGGTGAGCAGCCAGCGCGCATGATCGCCGTCGCGGGTTCTCCGAAACCAAGCAAGTGCTTGGTTGTACGATGACGGGTGTGACCGCACCCGACACCGTGAAACGCACCCGCCGCGCCGAACTCCTCGACCTCGCCGCCGACCTGTTCGCCGAACGTGGACTGCGCGCCACGACGGTGCGCGACATCGCCGACTCGGCGGGCATCCTGTCGGGCAGTCTCTATCACCATTTCGACTCCAAGGAATCGATGGTCGACGAGATCCTGCGCGGATTCCTCGACGACCTGTTCGGCCGCTACCGCGAGATCGCGGGCGCGGGCATGAGCTCGCGAGACACCTTGGAGTCCTTGGTGATCGCGTCCTACGAGTCGTTCGACCGCCATCACGCCGCCGTCGCGATCTACCAGGCCGAGGCCAAGAACCTACGCGACGCCGAGCGGTTCGGTTACATCCGTGACTTCAACACCGAATTCCGCGACCTGTGGCACCGCGTGCTCGCCGCGGGCGTGGCCGACGGCAGCTTCCGGCCCGAACTCGACGTGGAACTGGCCTTCCGCTTCCTGCGCGACACCGTGTGGGTCGCGGTCCGCTGGTACACCCCCGGTGGCCCGATCACCGTGCAAAACCTTGCCCAGCAATATCTCACCATCGTGCTCGACGGGCTGACCCTGCCCGAGAGCACCGCGAAATAGGAGTTCCATCATGACCGCATCCGCCGAGCGCCGCCCCTACGCCCCGTTGCGGGAGGCCTATGTGATCGATGCGGTGCGTACCGCGGTCGGCAAGCGCGGTGGCGCGCTGGCCGAGGTGCATTCCGCCGACCTCGGTGCGGCCGCGCTGCGTGGACTCGTCGAGCGCACGGGCATCGACCCGGCCGTGGTCGACGACGTGATCGTCGGCTGCGTCGACAACCTCGGCCCGCAGGCGGGCAATATCGGCCGCACCATGTGGCTGGTCGCCGGCTACCCCGAAGAGGTCCCCGGCGTCACCGTCGACCGGCAGTGCGGTTCCAGTCAGCAGGCGATCAACTTCGGCGCGCAGGCCATCATGAGCGGCACCGCCGAGGTCATCGTGGCAGGCGGCGTGCAGAACATGAGCGCCATCCCGATCGGCGCCGCCATGCTCGCGGCCAAGCCGTACGGCTTCGAGTCCTCGTTCATCGGCGCGAAGGGCTGGGACTCGCGCTACGGCACCGGCGAGGTCTCCCAGTTCAAGGGCGCCGAGATGATCGCCGAGAAGTGGGGCATCAGCCGCGAGGACATGGAGCACTGGGCGCTGCAGAGCCATCAGCGCGCCAAGACCGCCATCGCCGAGGGCCGCTTCGACAACGAGATCGTGCCGGTCGGCGAGTTCACCGTCGACCAGGGCCCGCGCGAGACCAGTCTGGAGAAGATGGCATCGCTGCAGCCGCTGTCGGAGGGCAGCCCGCTCACCGCGGCCGTCGCCAGCCAGATCTCCGACGGCGCCAGCGCCACCCTGCTCGCCTCGGAATGGGCGGTCCAGGAGTACGGCCTCACCCCACGCGCCCGCATCCATCACGTCAGCGCGCGCGGCGCCGACCCGATCTTCATGCTCAGCGCGCCGATCCCGGCCACCCAGTGGGCGCTGGAGAAGACCGGCCTGACCATCGACGACATCGACGTCATCGAGATCAACGAGGCCTTCGCCCCGGTGGTGCTGGCCTGGATCAAGGAGATCGGCGCCGATCCGGCGAAGGTGAACGTCAACGGTGGGGCCATCGCGCTCGGCCACCCGCTCGGCGCGACCGGCGCCAAGCTGTTCGCCACACTGCTCAACGAGCTCGAGCGGGTGAACGGCCGCTACGGCCTGCTCACCATCTGCGAGGGTGGCGGCACGGCCAACGTGACGATCATCGAGCGGCTGGACGCCGGCGTGAAGTAGCTCCGGGGAATTCATCCCACCTATGATGGCCTGGTGAAGGTGCTCGGTGCATGCCCGCTGGACTGCCCCGACGCGTGCTCCTGGGTGGTGACCGTCGAGGACGGGGCCGCCACGGGGCTGCGTGGGAACAAGGAACACCCGGTCACGCGCGGTGCGCTGTGCGTGAAGGTGAACCGGTATCTCGAGCAGGTCGGTGCGCCGGGTCGGCTCCGGTATCCGATGCGCCGGGTGGGGCCGAAGGGGTCGGGACAGTTCGAGCGGATCAGCTGGGACGACGCGCTCGACGAGATCGCCGCGCGCGTCACCGGCATCATCGACGAATTCGGAGGTGAGGCGGTCTGGCCGTTCCACGGCACCGGCAGCCTAGGCTACATCCAGGGGATGGAGGGCTTTCCGGGCCGCCGGATGTTCAACCTGCTCGGGGCCTCGCATCACCGGCCGACCATCTGCTCGGTCGCGGGCGGTGCCGGGCTGCGCTATACCCTCGGCACCTCCGGCGGGATGGACCCCGAGGACTTCGCGCAGTCGAAGCTGATCCTGCTGTGGGGTACCAACCCGCTCACCTCCGGCCATCATCTGTGGAAGTTCGTGCAGGACAGCGGCGCGTACCTGGTGTCGATCGACCCCGTGCGCACCAAGACCTCCGAACGCTGCGACGAGCACATCGCCCCACTGCCCGGCACCGACGCGGCGCTCGCACTCGGCCTGCTGCACGTGATCGTCTCGCTCGGCGCGCAGGACGAGGAGTTCATCGCCGAGCACACCGAGGGCTGGCCCGAATTCCGGGACCGCATCGCCGAATTCACGCCGGAACGCACCGCGGCGATCACGGGCGTTGCCCAGGATCGGATCGTCGCGCTCGGTGAGCGGATCGCGCGCACCAGGCCGACGGCGATCCGCGCCTCCCAGGGCATGCAGCGCCACGCGGGTGGCGGGATGGCCCTGCGCGTGCTCGCCTGCCTGCCCGGCGTCACCGGTGACTGGGCGATACCCGGCGGAGGACTGCACTATTCGACCAGTGGGCACTTCCGGCTCGACGTCGACGCGCTGACCCGCGACGACCTGCTGGCGCAGCCGGTCCGCACACTCTCGATGACCAGACTCGGCGAAGCCCTGCTCGAGGCCGAAGAGCCACCCGTGAAGGCACTGTTCGTGATCGGGGCCAATCCGGTCGGCTCGAATCCCGACCAGCGTCGCGTGATCGAGGGGTTGTCTCGCGAGGACCTGTTCACCGTGGTCCTCGAACACTTCGGCACCGACACCGTCGACTACGCCGACATCGTGCTCCCCGCCACCATGCAGCCCGAACACCTCGACGTGCTCGCGGGCTACGGCCACCTGTACCTGATCTGGAACGAGCCCGCCGTCGAGCCGCCGGGCGAATGCCTTTCCACGACAGAGACTTTCCGCAGGCTCTCGCATCGGTTCGGTCTGACCGAACCGGCGCTGTACGACTCCGACGAAGAACTGGCCAGGCAGCTGCTGAAGGGCTACGACCTCGACCGGCTCAGAACCGACGGTTTCCTCAAGGTGCAGGCCGGTCCGGTGCCCGCGGGCAAGCTCCAGTTCGTGTCCGCCAGAGCGGAATCGGCAGGCCACGACCCGCTGCCGGGCTACACACCCCCCGCCGATACCGGCGACGGTCTGGTGCTGATCTCCGCCGCCTCGCACTACTTCCTGAACAGCTCCTTCGGCTCCAACCCCGAATTACGCCGTCGCGCAGGTGAATCCAGCATCACCCTGCACCCCGAAGACGCCGCCGCGCGGGGCATCGCCGATGGTGCCGCGGTGGTCGTCGCCAACGATCGCGGCTCCTTCGAGGCTGTCGCCGAGGTATCGGACCGGGTGCGACCCGGGGTCGCCGGTACCACCAAGGGCCGCTGGGCCAAGTTCACCGGCGGCGCCACCGTGAATGCCACGATCGCCGAACGAGATTCGGACTACGGCGGCGGCGCGGTGTTCCACGACAACCGCGTCGAGGTGCGTCCCCGCTGATCGCCGCGCCGCCGGGCCCCGCTCAGAACTCGACGGCGTCGCGGATCAGCGGGCAGGTCATGCAGTGGCCGCCGCCGCGACCGCGACCGAGTTCGGCGCCGACGATGGTGATCACCTCGACGCCTTCCTTGCGCAGGGCGGCGTTGGTGTGGGTGTTGCGGTCGTAGGCGAACACGACGCCGGGTTCGACGGCGACCAGGTTGTTGCCGCTGTCCCACTGCTGGCGTTCGTTGGCGTAGTAGCCGCCGCCGGTCTCCACCACCCGCAGCTTCGGCAGGTTCAGTGACGCGGCGACCACGTCGAGGAACGGCGCGGTCTCCTCGATCACCTCGACTCCGGGCGCGCGGTCGCTGGGCCGCAGGGAGAACGGGTGGATGCTGTAGACGATGTCGGGGTACACCGTGACCAGGTCGCGGTCGGCGAAGGTGAACACGGTGTCCAGGTGCATGGCCGAGCGCAGCTTCGGCATCCCCGCCACGATCACCCGCTCGGCGGCACCAGCCGCGAACAGCGACGCGGCGACCTGGGTGATCGCCTGCCGCGACGTTCGTTCACTCATCCCCACCAGGACCACCCCGTTGCCGACCGGCATCACATCGCCGCCCTCGAAAGTGGCCAGGCCCCAGTCCTGTTCGGGATCGCCCCACCAGATCTTCGCGCCGGTGAAGTCGGGATGGAAGGCGTAGATCGCGGCCATCAGCAGCGTCTCGTCGTGCCGGGCGGGCCAGTACAGCGGATTGAGGGTGACCCCGCCGTAGAGCCAGCATGTGGTGTCGCGGGTGTAGAGGGTGTTGGGCAGCGGCGGCATCAGATACTCGCGAACCCCGGTCTGCTCGCGCGCCAGCGCGAGGTACCCGGAACGGAATTCGGCGGGCAGGTCCGCGGTCGCGAGTCCGCCGATGAGGTAGGTCGCCAGGGTGCGGTCGTCCACCGAGTCCAGGTAGGCCCTGGTGTCGTCGATCAGCCCGAGCCCGACTTCGTTGGCCACGATCTTGCGGTCGAGAATCCAGTCCTTCGCGCCGGGCACGGCGAGGGTCTCGGCGAGCAGATTGTGCAGCTCCACCACCTCGACGCCGCGGTCGCGCATCTTGGTCATGAAGTCGAAGTGGTCGCGTTTGGCGTTCTGCACCCACAGCACGTCGTCGAAGAGCAGGTCATCGCAATTGGTCGGGGTGAGCCGTTCGTGCGCCAGGCCGGGCGCGCAGACCAGCACCTTGCGCAGGGTGCCGACTTCGGAATGGACGCCGAACGCGGTGGCGGGGGTTGCCGTCATTTCTGCTCCTCGAGATCGGGCGGACTCAGATCGAGATGGCGCCGGTCGCCAAGCCGACGATGCCGATGACGGCGCCGAGGGCGACGGCACCGAACAGGACCCCCTCCCAGAGCGAGAAGACTCGCTTGCCCGCTTCGCGACGGGTCAGGGCGAACAAGATGGTGCCGGGCGCGTAGATGATGCACGACAGCAGCAGGAATTCGAGGCCGGCCGCGACGAGCATGAACGCGGTGTAGAAGGTGGCGACGAAGGCGATCACGAGCTCTTTGGTGCGATCGCCCGGCTGGATCCGCTCGTAGGTCTCCCTGGTGTAGGCGAGCTTGAGCGCGTAGGCCGCGGCCAGCAGGTACGGCACCAGCGACAGCGAACTGCACAGCTTGAGCGTGAAGGTGAACGCGTCGTCGGAGAACAGCGTCGTGACCAGCACGATCTGGATCAGCACGGTGGTGAAGATCAGCGCGACCACCGGCACGTTCGCGGCGTTGACCCGGGCCAGGAACGACGGCATGTCCCGGTCTTTCGCCGCCACGAACAACACTTCGGCGGCCATCAGCGTCCAGGCCAGGTAGGCGCCGAGGACCGAGATGATCAGCCCGATACTGATGAACCAGGCGCCCCAGGTGCCGACGGCGGATTCGAAGACCGGCGACATCGACGGCTGCTGCGCCACGGCGAGTTCGTCGCGCGGCATGATGCCGAACGACACCATCGTCACCGACGCGAAAATAGCCAGCACGCTGAGGAATCCGAGCACGGTGGCGCGACCGATGTCCTCGCGCTTGCGCGCGTACCTGGAGTACACGCTCGCGCCCTCGATACCGAGGAACACGAAGACTGTCACCAGCATCGTCGAACGCACCTGTTCGACCAGCGATTCGGAATACGCGTCGCCGCCCCAGAAGTTGTCGGCGAAGACACCGGCGTCGAAGTAGAACAGCAGCACCACGATGAACACCAGGATCGGCACCAGCTTGGCCACGGTGACGATCTGGTTGATGGTGGCGGCTTCCTGGATCCCGCGCAGCACCATGAAATGGAACGCCCAGATGCACACCGTCGACAGCAGCACCGCGGGAACGGTGTTGCCCTCGCCGAAGATGGGCAGCACCTGCCCGAGGGTGGATTTGATCAGTACCCAGTAGCTGACATTGCCGACGCAGGCGCTGGCCCAGTACCCGAACGCGGAGAAGAAGCCGAGGTACTCGCCGAAGCCGGCCTTGGCGTAGGCGTAGACACCGGCGTCGAGGTCTGGTTTGCGCACGGCCAGCGTCTGGAAGACGAAGGCCAGCATCAGCATTCCGGTGCCGGCGATCGTCCAGGCGATGATCGCGCCGAATCCGCCGGTGGCCTGGCCGAAGTTACGCGGCAGCGAGAAGACGCCCGCCCCGACCATGGAGCCGACCACCATCGCCGACAAGGTCAGCAGCGGCATCTTCTTGGTCGCGGTCTGTTCCGAGGCTGTCATCGCGCTACTCCTGTGGGTCGGTGCTGGCGATGGGGCGGACACGGGCCGAGGGCCGCGGTGAGGAGGGTGGCAATCATCGCGCATACCGGCACCGTCGAGCCATGGACCTGCCGTGGAAACTCGGCGTCCATGCGACCTCCCGGTGCGATGTCGATGTACGGCAAACTTTAGGCGACCGGGCACCGTCGGGAGCGGGTTCGGGCGCGTGTCGCGACCACGAGACACCCTGAACCGACACAGCACCGGACCCGATGCGCACCTCGTGAGTGCGGCATCGGGTCCGGTGCTCGATCGCCCCGTGGGAGCGACGGTTGGCTCAGGGCCGTCGATCGGGGCGAGTTCGTGGCGGGAGCGGGGTGTGGCTCCGGGTCAGTGGGCTTCGGCGGCGGACTCGACGGTGAGCGCCGAGATCGCCTCGATCCGGGCGAGGGCGTCGGTGACGATTCCGTCGATCAGCTCCGCCACCGTGGGCAGGCTGTCGATGATGCCGGTGACCTGGCCCGCGGGCAGTACGCCCGCGTCGGTGCGACCCTCGACGAGACCGGCCTTGGTCAGCATCGCCGAGTTCGCCGCCATCACGACCTGAGACCAGCTGAGGTCCTTGGTCTTTCGCATGGCCAGACCGTCACGCATCAGCGTCGACCATTTCATGCCGGTCATGCTCTTGAACTTGGCCGCGTTCGACACCGCCGCCGACAGACCGCGCCAGCCGCCGGAGTGTTCGAGCCTGGTCACCAGTTCGGTGTTGAGCATCCGATGCGGCATGCCGTCGACCTTCACCGACACCACCGTGTCCCCGAGGCCACGTGCCAGGTACTCCTGTTTCACGGCCTCGGGAACGGTGCTCTCCTGGGTGAGCAGGAAGCGGGTGCCCATCGCGACACCGGCCGCACCGTAGGACAGCGCGGCGGCCAGGCCGCGACCGTCGAAGAAGCCACCCGCCGCGATCACCGGGATATCGACCGCGTCGAGCACCGACGGCAGCAGCAGCGTGGTGGCGACCGGACCGGTGTGCCCACCGCCCTCACCGCCCTGCACGATCACCGCGTCGGCGCCCCAGGACGCCACCTTCACCGCGTGCTTGGCCGCACCGATCGACGGAACAACCACCACACCGGCGTCTTTGAGCCGGGCGATGAGTTCCTTCTTGGGCGCGAGCGCGAACGACGCCACGCGGACCTGCTCGCGGATGAGCAGTTCGATGCGCTCGCCCGCGTCGGTGGCGTCGGCGCGGATGTTCACGCCGAAGGGCTTGTCGGTGAGCGACTTGGTCTTGGCGACCGCCGCTTCGAGCTCCTCGAACGTCATTGTCGCCGAGGCGAGAATGCCGAGTCCGCCCGCGTTGGCGGTGGCCGCGACCAGCCGTGGGCCGGCGACCCAGCCCATCCCGGTCTGCACGACCGGGTGTTCGATGCCGACCAGTTCGGTCAGCGGAGTCCGCAAGCGCGCGCTCATGCCGCTACTTCCTTCTCCCGGAAACCCTTGGGATCGAGCACGGTTCGGATGATCCGCAGCTCTTCCTCGGTCGGCAGCCTGGTCTCGCCCGCCGCACCCAGCTCGGCGATCTCGAAGGAGGTGTTCTCCGCGACCTCTTCCGGGCTCACGCCGGGGTGTAGCGACAGCGCGCGCAGGGTGTGATCGGGGCCGTTGAAGTCGAACACGCCCAGGTTGGTCACCACGCGGTGCAGGTGATGGAAACGGTAGGCGGGGTTCTCGGGATCGATTCTGTCGTAACCGATTCCGGAGATGATGTCGACGTTCTCGACGAACACCCGATTGTTGTGCCGGGGCACGAAGTAGCTGGTCGCGTGGTTGATCGTGTTGCCCGGCGCGCCACGTACACCGAACATCTGCCGGGTCGGCTGCTGGAGCGGGCCGAAGGCCGACAGGTTCTGGTTGCCGAATCGGTCGATCTGGTTGGCGCCCATCACCACATGGCGACGACCCGAGGCGACCACGTCGAACACCCGGGAGAACGGAATCCAGCCCTCGACAGGAGCTTTCGCGCCGATCGCCGGTACCTCGGCGAAGAACAGCGCCTCACCGTCGGACAGCAGCAGATCGGGTTCGAAGGTGAGCCGGGCGAGCCGGGCGCCGATGGTGGTGATCGTCGACATCGGGCTGGCCATGATCTCGCCCGCGCCACGGAAGATCTCCGCCGCCGCGACGACACAGACCTCGGCGCGGGTGATGGTTCCGCTCTGCACTGCGGTCATGACTTCTGCTCCTCGGCGAAAGTGGCTACGGCGGACTGGTATTCCTCTTCGGAGACATCCAGGTAGCGAGCCTTGAACTCGGCCCACGACTCCGGCGTCTTCGCGGCCGCCACATAGTGCTTCTGAAACTTCTCATCGCGCCCATAGCTGCCGGAGAAGGTGAAGTGCGCGCCACCGGGCGACTCCACCACGCCGTCGACCAGCATGCGATTGAGGATGATCGACTGTTGCGGAACGGCTTTCACCAGTTCCTCGGTCTCGACGAGGCGATCCACCGAGACATAGCGACGCTCGGCCGCGAGGCAGTACAGATCGTCGAAGTACGGATCGACGCCCGTGTAGGCGGCGTTGCCGTGCTTGTCGGCCAGATCCAGGTGCACGAACGACGCGTCGAGGTTCAGGGCGGGCATCGCGACCAGGGTCTCGACGCGGCCGTCGGCAGCGGGATACGGCGACGCGACGGTCTTCAGCTCGCCCTCCCAGAAGTCGAGCACCGACGAGCCGAGCCCGGCCCGGATCGGCAGGAAGGGCAGTCGTGCGGCGGCCGCTTGCAGCCCGCACTTCACCATTCCCTCGTCCATCTCGCGCACGGTGATCGCGCCCTCGGTGCGCGCCTTCGCGAACCACGGGTCGTAGAACGGCGCCGAATCCAGCGAGACGAACCCGTAGTACGCCTTGCGGACCTTGCCCGCCGAACACAGCAGACCCAGGTCGGGACCGCCGTAGGTGACCACGGTCAGGTCGGTGACATCGGAGCGCAGCAGCGCGCGCACCAGCGCCATCGGCTTGCGCCGTGAACCCCAGCCGCCGATGCCGATGGTCATGCCGCTGCGCAGCTCGCCGACCACCTCGTCGAGGGTCATTCTCTTGTCGCGCATGGCTTTCAGCTCTCCTTCTTCTGCGCGGCGAGATCGTCGTCGAAGCGCGCCCTGATCTCGTCGGCGACACCGGCGAGGTTGAGCTCCATCGTGAAGCCCTGTTCGTAGCGGTAGGAACGGTGCACGTCCTGCACATCGATGCCGTTGAGCGCGCGTTTGGCGGCGCGGATCACGCGGCCGTCCTTGTTCGCGATATTCTTCGCGACGTCCATCGCGGCGGCGTCGAGTTCGGCGCGCGGCACCACCTTGTACACCGAGCCGAAGTGGTGCAGCTGCTGGGCGGTGAGCTTGCCCGCGGTGTAGAACATGGTGCGCATCAGGTGCTGGGGGACCAGCCGGGCCAGGTGTGTGGCGGCGCCGAGCGCGCCACGGTCCACTTCGGGCAGGCCGAACGTGGCGTCGTCGGAGGCGACGATGACGTCGGAGTTGCCGACCAGGCCGATGCCGCCGCCGAGGCAGAAGCCGTTCACGGCGGTGACCACGGGTACCTCACAGTCGTACACCGCGGCGAAGGCGTCGAAGCAGCCGTGGTTGGCGCGGATCAGCGCGGTGTGGTCGGCGTCGGCGTTCATCTCCTTGATGTCGACGCCCGCGTTGAACCCGCGGCCTTCCGCGCGCAACACGACCACCCGGGTCTGCTGGTTGCGGCCCGCGGCCCGGACAGCGTCGGCCAGTGCGAACCAGCCGTCCGAGGGCAGGGCGTTGACCGGCGGGTAGTCGACTGTGACGACCTCTACCCCGTCGGCTTCGGTGTGACGGTTTATCCCCATCGCGATGTCTCCTCGTGCGCGCCCCGGCGAACCCGAGACAAAGCAAGCAATTGCTTGGTAGGTTAACACGGTGGCTGTAGAAATCGACCTTTCCGAGCAGATCGTTCTGGTGACGGGCGGCGTACGCGGTGTCGGCGCCGGCATCAGCCGGGCCTTCCTCGCCGCGGGCGCGACGGTGCTGACCTGCGCGCGCAGACCGGCCGACGAACCGATCGCGGTGGGGGAGCGCGGCACCGAACACCTCACCTGCGACGTGCGCGATGTCGACGCGGTGGCGGCCATGTTCGCCGAGATCGTCGCCAGGCACGGCCGGATCGACCATGTGGTGAACAACGCGGGTGGTGCGCCGTTCGCGATGGCCGACGCCGCGAGCCCTAAATTCCACGCCAAGATCGTCGAGCTGAATCTGCTCGCGCCCCTGCTGATCTCCCAGCAGGCCAACGCGCTGATGCAGAAGCAGGACGCGGGTGGCTCGATCGTGATGATCACCAGCGTCAGCGGCCATCGCCCCTCGCCCGGCACCGCCGCTTACGGCGCGGCCAAGGCGGGCCTGGACAACCTGGTCTCCTCGCTGGCCGTCGAGTGGGCCCCGAAAGTCCGGCTCAACTCCGTCGTCGTCGGCCCGGTGGAAACCGAACTCAGCCACCTGCACTACGGCGACGCCGACGGCGTGGCCGCCGTGGCGAAGACGGTCCCGCACGGTCGCCTCGCCAACCCCACCGACGTAGGCAACGCCGCCCTGTTCCTGGCCTCGCCCCTGGCCACCCACATCAGCGGCGCCGCCCTGCTCGTCCACGGCGGCGGCGAACGCCCCGCCTTCCTAGACGCCGCCAACACGAACCACTAGACGCCCATGCGAACCCTCAGTAGTCACCCCGCCTAGCGACTGAACATCCCCCACCTACCGCAACCAACGCCACCCACCCACCCCAACCACCACGATTTTCGGCCGCCTCGCATCCGAAGGGCGAGACGGAACGCCGAAGGCGCAGTATCGCCCTTCGGATGTGAGGCCCCCAGGGCCGAAAATCCCGCGGCGCCAGCCGCCAATAAACACAGGAGCTCAAGATGGATGACCAGATCTGCGCCGGGCGCACAGTGATCGTGACCGGCGCGGGCCGGGGTATCGGCCGTGCCCACGCCCTCGCCTTCGCCGCGGCGGGCGCCCGCGTGGTGGTCAATGATGTCGGCACCGCGCTCGATGGTGCCGCGACCACGGAAACCCCCGCTCAGCAGGTCGTCGACGAGATCGTCGCGGCCGGTGGCGAGGCCGTCGCCAACTACGACGACGTCGCCGACTGGGAGGGCGCCCGGCGGCTGATCCGTCAGGCCGTCGACACCTTCGGCGGGCTCGACGTGCTGGTCAACAACGCGGGCTTCGTGCGCGATCGCATGCTGGTGAACCTCGGCGAGGACGAGTGGGACGCCGTGGTTCGCGTGCACCTCAAGGGCCACTTCGCCACCATGCGGCACGCGGCCGAGTACTGGCGCGGCGAGTCGAAGGCGGGCCGCCCGGTGGACGCCCGCGTGATCAACACCAGCTCCGGCGCCGGCCTGCAGGGCAGCGTCGGCCAGGGCAATTACGGCGCCGCGAAGGCCGGTATCGCGGGTCTCACACTCACCGCGTCGGCCGAGTTCGGGCGCTACGGCGTGACCGTGAACGCCATCGCTCCCGCCGCCCGCACCCGGATGACCGAGACGGTCTTCGCCGACACCATGGCCGCCCCCGGCGCGGGCTTCGACGCGATGGCGCCGGAGAACATCTCGCCGCTGGTCGTGTGGCTCGGCAGCGCCGATTCCGCCGGCGTGACCGGCCGGATGTTCGAGGTGGAAGGCGGAAAGGTGGCGTTGGCGCAGGGCTGGCTGCACGGCACTCCGGTCGATCGCGGCGCCCGCTGGAATCCCGCCGAACTGGGTCCGGTCGTCAAGGAACTGATCGAGAAGAGCACCCCGCCGGAGCCTGTGTACGGTGCATAGCAAACTTTGAGTCGTGCGGCCGGGGAAAGTCCCCGGCCTGCACTTATGGCATGTCACACACGTCCAGGGGGCTGGACGACTCTTGCTCTCTTCTGCGGTCCCGGGACCGTGGGTTTACTATGGGCTACTGTTCGTCGATCCCGGAATGTGTCGCGACCGGGGGTAATTCTGCGCTGAATAACTAAGGGGATGATCTAGCGCATGGCCATTGGTCGCATGTTGCGCGTATTTGCCGCTGCGAGTGTGCTGGCCGGTTGTGCGCTCTTAGGGCCCGCGGTCGCCATGGCCGCCCCGGAAAAGCCGCCGACGCCCGCCGCCCAGCCTCCCGGTAGCGGCAGCGCCGGGCAGGGCAACGGCGGCGGTCAGGGCACTCCGGGGCCCAAACCCGATGAGCTGAGCCTGCCCGGTCAGGCGACCAACCCGGCTCCCGGTGTCGACCCGGTTCCCTCGCAGTCGGGCGCCCCGGTTGCCGACGAAGGCGAATGGACCCCGCTCACCATCCCCGGCCAGGCCGGCGCTGACGTCCCCAAGAAAGAAGTCGCGGGCCCTCTCTCCGGATCAGCCGCCGTCGGCTCCGCCGCAGGCGCGGGTTCGGCCGCCGCGGGCGCGGTCCTCGGCACCGGTTCCGCTGGCCTCGGAGTGCTGCTCGGTACCGGCTCGGCGGGACTCGGGGTGGTCCTCGGCACCGGCTCCGCGGGCGCGGCCGCCATCCTCGGCACCGGCTCGGCGGGTGCGGCCGCGGTCCTCGGCACAGGTTCGGCCGGTGCCGCGGCAGTACTCGGTACCGGCTCGGCCGCGGTCGGCTCGGCCGCCGCGGGGACCGGTTCGGCCGCCCTCGGCGCGGGCTCGGCGGTCCTCGGAACAGGTTCTGCGGCAGTGGGTTCCGCTGCTGCCGGTTCTGCCGCGGTAGGTTCCGCGGGCGCGGGCTCGGCCGCTGTCGGTTCCGCCGCCGTCGGTTCGGCGGCAGTCGGCTCGGCCTCGCCCCTGCTGTTGCTCCTGATCCCGATCCCTTCGGTACCGGCCGTACCCGCTCTTCCGTCGATCGCGATCCCACCCACGCCCGCGGTTCCCGGTGTCCCGAATATCGCTGTGGCAGTGCCTGTTCCGGCCGCAGCACCGCCGGCGGCCGAGGCTCCGGCACCTGCCGCGCCGCCCGCTGCGGCGGCACCGGTGCCGGCGGCCAAGCCGAACCACGAGTTCAAGCCGACCAGTGACAACAGTGGCCTGCCCGAACCCGAGCTGCTGTCGGTGATCGGCGGCCTGATCGCGCTGACGCTGGCCGGAACCGGCTCGGGCGCAGTGAGTTTCCAAGGTGCGGCGGCGGCCCAAGCGCGGGTGAACGCGGCGCGTGCCGAATTCTTCGGACCGAGGTCGTGAGGGGATCTTCGATGAGTAAGAGCACGACCCAGAGCACCTCCCGGTCCTATCGCCGCGTCGCCGCCGCCGTCGACGCGGTGTGCGCGGTGGCCGCCGACTCCGACGCCACCAGCCTCGACGAGGTGGTCTATGCCATCTCGCTGGAGCGCAAACGCGAGATCGAGATCACCAGCGCGAACCTGGGCCCCGGCGTCTGCGGTCAGCGCCGGTTCTATCCGGAACGCGACATCATCGTGCTCGCCGACGCCCTGCCGAGTCGCGATCACACCCTCGCGCACGAACTCGGCCACATCGTCTTCGACCACGAAGGCGCCCCCGCGGCGGAGACGACGCTGGAAGTCAGCGACGATCTGATCGCCTACATGCTCAGCCAGCGCGCCCACGCGCAGATCGTCGACGACGGCGCCGACGATCTGGCCGAATGGGAAGCCGAGACCTTCGCGGCCATGCTCATGACCCGTCTGCGCGTGTTCAGCAACCGGGGCGCAGGCGTCTCGGTCCTTCGATTCGATGAGGCACTCGGATGACACTCTGGTTGACAGCCCTGCTGGTCTGGGTTGCCGCGGGAGCGCGAGTGGGTCGCGTGCTGGTGAAGCCCGCGACGACCGCCCGTGTGGCGATCGTCGTCGCGGTCGCCGCCGTGGCACTCGCGGTCACCGTCGCCATTCCCGAGATGGCGGTTGCCATCGACAATCTGATGAAGAGCGGTGTGCACAGCGGCTGGCTGTCCACCGGCCTCGTGATCTCCGCCTGGATCCTGTTCACCACGGCCACCTCGGTGGTGGCCTCGGCCGCGTGGCCGGTGGTCTCGCGGCGCAATCTGCGCCAGGTCGCGATGGTCGTCTACGGCATCGGCGCGGTGGCGATCGCCATCACCCTGGCGTGGTCGTTCACCTTCGGCTGGATCGCGGTCGCGCTCGGCGCGGTGTTCATCGTCACCACCGGGCTGCGCAACCTGGACTGGACCATCCTCGGTCGCGGCATCGCCGTCTACATCACGGGTACCGCTCTGGTCGCGGTGCTCGCGGTCGCCAATGTGGGCCGCGCGTTCCAGCACGCCGCACCGACGCCGCCCAACGAACCGCTGTGGGGCTGGGCCGCGTGGGAGATCGCGGCGCTGCTGATCGCGCTCGGTGCCGTGTCGATCGTGATCGAGCTGTGGTGGCGGGCCAAGCTCCTGCTGCGCAAGATCCGGCCGCTGCACCAGTTGATGGTCGGCCGGTTCCCCGAGGTGGTCGCGCCCGAACAGAACGCCACCTCCGCACAGCTCAAGGCTTCCGATCACATGGCACAGGTGATGGACTCGCTGTATCTGCTCTCGGGCAGCGGCATCGTGATTTCGGCGGCCGGTGAGCCGCCGAATTCGGTGCCGCAGCGGGCCGCGGTGGTGGCCGAGTGGGCGCGAAATCCGTTGGGGGACTTGTTCGTCGACGCGCGCTGGATCGCTCCGCCGCCCGGCATCAGCCCCCGCGGCTGGGTGCTGGCGCTCGCGAATCAGTACGAGTACGCCGTGGCGGACGCGAAGGCGGCACCGCGGACCGCCGCTTCCCCGACCTAGGCCGATACGCAGAAAACGGGCCTGAGCTGGTGGTTTTCCACCGTCTCAGGCCCGTTGTCTGCGTATCCGACGTGTTTACGGCCGTACCCAGGACACCATCAGGTGCGTCAGGCCGGCCGCTGTGTGGATCCTATTCTGTTCCGTCCGGAGGAATTTCGGGCAAGCCTTCGCTGGCCCGTAGCTTCTCCGCCATCGAGGTGAGCAGATTCTGTGATTCTTCGGACAGATCGAATGCCCTACTCGACAGTCGACGAAGTCCGTAACCCTGTAGCTGCGCGAGCAGCTCCAGGTCGTGATCGATCTTGGCCGCGTAGATATCGTTGAAGAAGTAGTCAGGCTTGACCTTGAAGAACTTCGCCAGGGCGGCCACCGTCTCATCGGACGGATTCGTTCGTTGTCCCGACCGCAACTGCGAGAGATACGGCTTCGAGATCGGATGCCCGGAGGCAGTCAGCGCAGCCGCAACCTCTGCGTTGGTGTGCGGCTTGCGCCCCGGGGGATGCACGGTTTCGAACAGCTTGTTCAGCCGCGCCGCGAAATCAGCCATTGTGAGCCGCCCAATTCCCTTCACTGTACTAACAGTCGTTATCTCGGATACGTATCATTGATATTAGCGGCTCAGTAACTGAAAACCTACGCCTGATTGGGGATTTCTCTACGATTTCCGACGCTCACCTGCGTGCAGGGGCGGCGGTGAGCGTGTTTGCGGGTCACCCCAACGACTCTTGTCGAGCGCTGGGGTACCCGGGTTCGTGCCCGTCGCGGGGTTCTTCCACCACGCACCCATGATAGCCCAAAGATAGCTGACATCTCATGATCCCCCTGCCCCCCGTGACTTTGTGGCGTACGACACGTTCCGGGCGCCCTGGGATGAATGTTCAACCTGGGCGCCCGGTTTCGGTAAGGGGCAGTCTACAGACGCTCGATGATGGTCCCCGTCGCGAGTGCGCCGCCTGCGCACATCAGCACCATGGCAGTGCCCTGACCTGTGCGTTCGAGTTCGTGTAACGCGGTCGTGATCAATCGGGAGCCGGTAGAGCCGACAGGATGCCCGATTGCGATCGCGCCGCCGTTGACATTTACCCGTTCCATGTCAGGTTGATGTACGGCGGCCCACGAAAGTGCAACCGATGCGAATGCTTCGTTGATCTCGAATAGATCGATATCGCCAATCGTCATTCCGGAGCGCTCGAGCAGGCGGGCGCACGCCTGTACCGGACCGTCCAGATGGAACTCCGGTTCGGCGCCGACGAGTACCTGGGTGTGAATCCGGGCGCGCGGACGCAAACCCTTTCGGCGCGCGACGGTTTCGTCCATCAGCAGCACCGCCGCGGCGCCGTCGGAGATCTGCGACGAGGTGCCCGCGGTGTGGATGCCGTCGGCCACGACCGGTTTCAGTGCCGCCAGTCCTTCGCGGGTGGTCGCGCGCAGACCCTGGTCGCGGGCGACCTCCACCTTCTCCCCGGTGGCCACGCCCTCGCTGTCGAGCACCGGCGCCGAGACCGGGAGCACCTCGCGGTCGTAGCGGCCCTCCGCCCACGCCTTGGCGGCCAATTGCTGAGAGCGCAAGCCGAATTCGTCGATATCGGACCGGGTGATCCCGCGCCTGCGGGCGATGCGCTCCGCGGCCCCGAACTGGTCGGGCAGGTCGATCGACCACGAGGCGGGCCGTCGCGGTCCCGCCTCGGTGCCGACGTTGGCGCCGAGCGGCACCCGGCTCATCGCCTCGACGCCGCACGCGATGCCGACGTCGATCGCGCCGGTGGCGATGAGGCCCGCGACGAGGTGATTGGCCTGCTGGGCCGAGCCGCACTGGGCGTCGATCGTGGTCGCGCCGGTCTGCCACGGCAGGCCCGCGTGCAGCCAGGCCACGCGGGTGACGTTGTTGGATTGCTCGCCCGCCTGGGTGACGCAGCCGCCGATCACCTGCTCGACCTCGGCCGGGTCGAGGCCGGCTCGGTCGAGTAGTCCGCGCTGGGCCAAGCCGAGTAGTTCGGCGGCGTGCAGTCCCGAAAGTTGCCCTCGACGTTTGCCGATGGGGGTCCGCACGGCCTCGACGATCACGGGTGTGCCCATGTGATTCTCCCTCATAACTGCAACAGGTTCTGATCTTGAGCTCAGGGTAAAACCGCGAGGTTCTTCCGTCGCGGCGACCGCTATGCTTGAATGATTATAGAACGTGTTTCAGTTTGTCGAAGGAGACATCTGGTGGTAGATCCGAGCACCGAACACGCCGGCCCTGTGACGGGTGCCCGGCCGAACCTGCCGGACGGGTTCGACGTTACCGACCCGGCCATCTACGCCGAGCGGATTCCGGCCGAGGAGTTTGCCGAGCTGCGTCGGACGGCCCCGATCTGGTGGAACGAGCAGTCGCCCGAAGTGGGCGGGTTCCACGACGAGGGCTTCTGGGTAGTGAGTAAGCACGCCGACGTCAAAGAGGTGTCGCGGCGCAGCGATGTGTTCTCGACCTTCGAGAACACCGCGATCCCGCGCTTCAACGACGACATCCAGCGCGAGCAGATCGAATTGCAGCGCTTCGTCCTGTTGAACAAGGACGCCCCCGAGCACACCAAGCTGCGCAAGCTGATCGCCAAGGGCTTCACCCCGCGCGCGATCAACGGCCTGCGCGCCGAACTCTCGGCCCGTGCCGAGGGCATTGTGAAGCGAGCCCTCGAGTCCGGCAGCGGTGACTTCGTCACCCAGGTGGCGTGTGAGCTGCCGCTGCAGGCGATCGCCGAACTGATCGGCGTGCCGCAGGAGGACCGGATGAAGGTCTTCGACTGGTCCAACGACATGACCAGCTACGACGATCCGGACAGCACCGCTGATCCGGTCGCCGCGTCGATGGAGATCCTCGGCTACGCCTACCAGATGGCCGAGGCCAGGAAGGCCTGTCCGGCCGACGATCTGGTGACCACGCTGATCGAGGCGGACGTCGACGGCGAGCACCTCACACCGGAGGAATTCGGCTTCTTCGTGATCGTCCTGGCGGTCGCGGGCAACGAGACGACCCGCAACGCCATCACCCACGGCATGATCGCCTTCATGGAGAACCCCGACCAGTGGGAGTTGTTCAAGAAGGAGCGCCCCGCCACCGCGGCGGACGAGATCATCCGCTGGGCCACCCCGGTGACCTCCTTCCAGCGCACCGCGCTCGAGGACACCGAACTCGGCGGCGTGCAGATCAAGAAGGGTCAGCGGCTCGTGATGCTGTACCGCTCGGCAAACTTCGACGAGGACGTGTTCGAGAACCCGGAGAAGTTCGACATCACCCGCGCCGACAACCAGCACCTGGCCTTCGGCGGCACCGGCGCCCACTTCTGCGTCGGCGCGAACCTGGCTCGGCTCGAGGTCGATCTGATCTTCAACGCGATTGCTGACCATCTGCCCGATATCACGCAAATCGGTGATCCGAAACGTCTGCGTTCGGGTTGGCTCAATGGGATCAAGGAGCTGCCGGTCGATTACAAGCCCGCCGGCTGCCCCGTCGCGCACTGAGTCACTGACAACGAGAACAGCCCGAGACCGAAAGGTCCCGGGCTGTTCTCGCGTTTACCGCTATACGGGGCGCGTAGTTGCGACCGCGCGGTCTACTTCCCAGAAAGCGCGCAAGGCGGCGATCTTTCCGTCGGCGTCGACTTTGTAGGTGAACACACCCTCGGCGTCGATGACGTGCCCGGCCATGGTGGTGCGGATGAGGCCGGTGAAGGCGATTTCGTTCCCGCAGGCGAAGGAGTCCTCGAAGCGGAATTCGATGGATTCGGTCAGGGCGATGGCCTTGTCCCAGAAGGCGCCGATGGCCTCGTGGCCGCGGTGGCCCACGCCCTCGGGATCGAAACCAGAGGGACCGACGGGATCCTCGACGATGCCGTCCTCGGCGAACAGGGCGACCCAGGCCGCCCGGTCCTTCGCTCTGACCGCGGCCTGGGATGCCAGGCCCGCGGCACGGGCGGTGCGTTCGATGGTGGTCATGGCTACACCTTCGCGATGATGGGGTCGGCGATGTACTTCTCGGCGAACTTGCGCACCGAGTCCTGCTTGGCCGCCAGCTCGCCGTCGAACCCGATACCGTCGGCCAGCCAGGGCACCACGATGTTGTCGGTGACGCCCGCGTCGGCCAGATCCTGATAGCCGTCGCGGCCGAACTTGTCGATGCAGACGGACTGGATCTCGAAGGGCTCCTCGGACCGGCCGTATTCGGCACGCAGGTCGCGCAGCGTGTCGATGGTGGTGACCAGGTCGTCGAACTTCATCATCGCCGAGGTCCAGCCGTCACCGATGCGGGCGGCCCGGCGCAGCGCCGGACCGGTGTGCCCGCCGATGTAGAACGGCACTCGCTCGCTCGGCGCCGGGCTCATCTGCAACTGGTCGAAATCGAAGAACTCGCCGTGGAATTCGACCATGCCGCCGTCGAGAACGAGCCGGATGACCTCGATCATCTCGTCGACTCTGGCGCCGCGGCGCGCGTACGGGACGCCGCACCATTCGAATTCCTCCGGTGCCCAGCCGATTCCGATGCCGAACCCGAACCGGTTTCCCGACAGGTTGGCGATCGAGCCGACCTGGCGGGCCAGCAGCAGTGGATTGCGCGAGCCGAGCTTGAGGACATTGGTGTAGAACCGCAGGTCCGTGGTGACCGCCGCCATGGACGCGGCGGCGATCAGCGGATCCACCCACGGCGTCTCCGGGCCCCAGAAGCGGCTGCCGTCCGGGGTGTACGGGTAGTCGGCGGCCTGCGACTTCATGTAGAACAGCGAATCGGGCAGGCCGATGGAGGTGAACCCGCATTCCTCGGCCGTCTTGGCCAGCTCGGTGAGCTGGTCCAAGGGGCTCAGGGCGACACCGAGGGTGAACTTCACGCCGGACGCTCGCTTCCCACGACCCACATCGAAAAGTACTGGGAGCCACCGCCGTACGCGTGCCCGAGGGCCTTGCGCGCATTCGGCACCTGGTACGCGCCCGCGCGCCCCATCACCTGCTTGGCCGCTTCGGCGAACCGGATCAGGCCGGAGGCGCCGATCGGGTTGGACGAGAGGACGCCGCCCGACGGGTTCACCGGAATGCGTCCGCCGATCTCGGTTTCACCCTTGTCGGTGAGTTTCCAGCCGTCGCCCTCGGCCGCGAAGCCGAGATTCTCGAGCCACATCGGCTCGAACCAGGAGAACGGCACATAGATCTCGGCGACGTCGATCTCCTCCAGGGGATCGGTGATCCCGGCCGACTCCCACAGGGCCGCGGCCGCGACCCGGCCCGCCTGCGGATTCACCTGGTCGCGACCGGAGAAGGTTGTCGGCTCGGTGCGCATCGCGGTGCCGTGTACCCAGGCCACCTTCTTGCCCTCGGCTTCGACCACCGCGGCGGCCTCGGCATCTCCGATCACCACGGCGCACGCGCCGTCCGACGACGGGCAGGTCTCGTCGAAACGGATGGGGTCCCACAGCATTTGGGAGGCCAGCACCGACTCGATGGTGATGTCGGGCTGATGCAGGTGCGCGAGTGGGTTCTTCGCGCCGTTGCGCCGATCCTTCACCGCCACCATCGCACCGATGTGCAGTGGTGCGTTCGAGCGCCGGATGTAGGAGCGCACGTGCGGAGCGAAGTACCCGCCCGCGCCCGCGCCGACCGGCATGGTGAACGGCACCGGAATCGACAACGCCCACATGGCATTCGACTCCGACTGCTTCTCCCAGGCGATGGCGAGAACACGCTTGTGCACCCCGCCCTGCACCAGGTTGGCGGCGACGACGCCGGTGGAACCGCCGACCGAGCCCGCGGTGTGCACGCGGATCAACGGCTTGCCCGCCGCACCGAGCGCCTCGGCCATGTACAGCTCGGGCATCATGACGCCCTCGAAATAGTCGGGGGCCTTGCCGACGACGACAGCGTCGATGTCGGCGATGGTCAGACCCGCGTCATCGAGTGCGCGATCGATGGCTTCACGGCACATGCCCGCCATGGACACGTCCGCACGTTTTGTCACGTGATGGGTTTGGCCGGTGCCGAGCACCGCTGCGGGGAAGCTCACTTGACCTCCATGACGGCGACCAGATTCTGTTGCAGCGCGGGGCCGCTGGTCGCATGAGCGAGGGTCCGGTTCGCGGTGCCGGACATGATGGCTTGGGCGGCGCTGCCGATTCGTTCGAGACCCGCCGCGAACATCGGGTTGGCGGCGAGGGCGCCACCGGAGGGGTTGATGCGGGTGTCCGCGGACAGCCCGATCGCTTCCGCGAGGATCAACTGCTGGTGGCTGAACGGCGCGTGCAGCTCGGCGACGTCGAAGCTGGTGTTGCCGCCGGTCGCCAACGCGGCCGCCTTGGTGGTGGAGGGCGAGCGGGTCAGATCGCGACCGCCCAGTGCCTGGGCGTCGATGTTGTGCGCGATTCCGGTGATCCACGCGGGTCGCTCGCAGAGCTCGCGCGCGCGATCGCCGACCGCGAGCACGATCGCGGCCGCGCCGTCGGTGATCGGCGCGATGTCGTGGGCGCGCAGCGGGTCGGCCACATAGGGTGCGCCGAGATCACCACCCGCGACCGCCGCCATGTCCTGCTCGGTCCACCGGCCGGAATCCAGACCGGCCCGCGCCTGCAAACCCGCGACCGAGACCGCGTCGGGCCACAGCGGCGCGACCAGGTAGGGGTCGAGCTGCATGGTCAGCACCTGGCGCAGCGTGCCTGCCGACGACTTGCCGAAGCCGTACACGAGCGCGGTCTGCGCCTGTCCGGAACGCAGCTTCACCCACGCTTCGTAGAGGGCCCATGCGGCGTCCATCTCCACATGCGACTCGTTGATCGGTGGGACGGCGCCGATCGCATCGATCGCCGAGATGAACGAGAACGCCCGTCCGGCCAGGAAATCAGAGGATCCCGAGCACCAGAAGTCGATATCGGACTTGGTGATGCCGAGCTCGGCGTAGAGCTGCTGGAAGCACGGCACGAGCATCTCGACGCCGTTGGTGGTGCCGTGGGTTTCGGGTACGTGGGGTGCGTGGGCGAAGCCCACCACCGCGATCTCGGGCAGGCTCGCGTCGCTGCCGGAGGATGCTGATGTGGTCAACGTCGCCTCTCTAGAGGTGGTGCTGGTAGGACTCGTAGGGAGCGTCGGGCTCCCCGGTGGGCCGGAAGTGGTCGATATTGGCCAGCGTGTGGCCCCACTCCTCGCGGGGCTTCCACACCGCCTCGACCTGCATGCCCATCCGCACCTCGTCGGCCTCGCAGCCGAGGATCAGGTGCAGGAACGGGATGTCGGCGCCGTCGAGGAGCACGTAGGCGGCCACGTACGGCGGCTTGATCCGCTGGCCGAGGAACGGCACATTGACGATGCAGAACGTGGTCACCGTGCCCTTGTCGGGCAGTTCGACCAGGTCGTCGGTGGGCCTGCCGTCGGTGGGGTTGGCGCCGCGCGGCGGGAAGTACACCCGACCGCCCGCTTCGGAGCGACCGCCGATGAGCTTGCCTTCGGCCAGCCCGCGCAGGTAGACGCTCTCCTGGGGAGAGGCCGTGTGCTTGTAATCGAGGTCGACGGGCGTGGTCAAGATGGTGATCGGTGTTTGTTCGGAGTAGTCGGCGGGGCTGGTGCTCTCGCCGGGTTCGAAGTGGGCGATGTCCTGGATTCGGCCGGTGCGCTCGTCGGCCCAGCGGGCACTGACCCGCATTCCGGTGCTGAGTTGTGCTGGGTCGGTCACATCCAGCGCGTGCAGCAACGACGTGTCGGCGCCGTCGAGCTGGATCAGCGCCCACGCGAACGGACGGTCGAACGGCTGGCCGGGCAACGGCTCGGACACCCACGTCCAGGACGTGACGGTGCCGGTCGCCGCGACCTCGACCAGTTCGGCCAGCGGTGCGCTGGTGTGCGGATCGTATTCGGGCGGTGGCACGAGTATTCGCCCGTCGCTGCCGCGCGCGCCGAGTATCCGGCGTTCGCGCAGTCCGGTCAGAAAGGCGCCGATGATGGGTCCGACGGACCTGGTGTAGTCGAATCGCACCCTCAGGGGTGCACTCAATACTTCCACTGCGGTATTCCCCTGGGTCACGATATCGAGTAGAACAGGTTCTTATTCTGCTCGCAAGGATTCGCCGAAAGGGCGCCGATCATGAAATTCGGATTGCAACTCGGATACTGGGGCGCGCGGCCGCCCGCCAACGCAGGCGAGCTGGTGGTCGCGGCCGAGGAAACCGGCTTCGACGCGGTGTTCGCGGCCGAGTCGTGGGGCTCGGACGCCTTCACTCCGCTGGCCTGGTGGGGATCGTCCACCGAGCGCGTGCGACTGGGCACCTCGGTCGCGCAGATGTCGGCCCGCACTCCCGCGGCGGCCGCGATGCACGCGCTCACGCTCGATCACCTCAGCGGCGGCCGGGCCATTCTCGGCCTCGGCGTCTCCGGTCCGCAGGTGGTGGAGGGCTGGTACGGACAGCCCTTCGCGCAGCCGCTGCGGCGCACGCGCGAGTACGTCGACATCGTGCGCAAGGTGCTGGCTCGCGAGGCGCCGGTGACGTCGGACGGCAAGCACTACGGCCTGCCGTACACCGGCCCCGCCGCGACCGGGCTCGGCAAACCGCTCAAGCCGATCGTGCATCCGCTGCGCGCTGATCTGCCGATCTGGCTGGGTGCGGAGGGTCCGAAGAACGTCGCGCAGACCGCTGAGATCGCCGACGGCTGGCTCGCGATCTACTACGCACCCCGACTGGCCGGGATGTACAACGAGTGGCTCGACGAGGGCTTCGCGCGGCCGGGCGCGCGTCGTTCGCGCGACGATTTCGAGATCGCGGCGAGCGCGCAGGTGGTGATCACCGACGATCCGGCGGCGGAGATCGAGCGGATGCGCTGGGTGAGCGCGCTCTACATCGGCGGCATGGGCGCACCCGAGCTGAATTTTCACGCCCAGGTGTACCGGCGGATGGGCTACGGCGCCGAGGTCGACGAGATCTCCGCGCTGTTCCAGGCGGGGCGCAAGGCCGAGGCCGCGGCGGCGGTGCCCGACGAGCTGATCACCGACACCGCGATCTTCGGCGACGAGGCGCACGTGCGCTCCCGGTTGAAGGAATGGGAGGACGCGGGCGTGACGATGATGCTGATCTCGGTCTCCGACGCCGAACAAATGCGTAGGCTCCAACCCCTTGCCGCCATGTAGAACACGTTCTAAATTCGAGGGGTGAGCCAGCAGACAACGGAAGTCCTCGGACTGTGGAATATCGCCGCGACGGATCCCGAGCGGATCGCCGTCGTCGACCCGGACGGCAGGGAGATCACCTACCGAGAATTGGCGACCTTGGCCAACCGCTACGCCAACGGGCTACGTGGCATCGGATTGAAGACCGGCGACGTCGTTGTCAGCATGCTGCACAACGGTGTCGAGGCGATCGCCGCGTATTTCGCCGCGTATCAGGCGGGGCTGTACATCGTCGCGGTGAACTGGCATCTGACCGCGCCGGAGATCGCCTACATCCTCGGTGACAGTGACGCCGCGGCGTTCCTGGCCAGCGAGCGGTTCGCGGCCACCGCCGCCGAGGCCGCCGACCTCGCCGAACTGCCGGAGAACGCCCGGTTCGCGGTCGGCACGGTGCCGGGCTTCCGGCCGGTGTCGTGGCTCGGCGCGGCCGATACCGGCAGGCCCTCGGAGCGTTCGGTCGGCGCGCCGATGCTCTACACCTCGGGAACCACGGGGCGGCCCAAGGGTGTTCGCCGTCCCCTGACCGGGGCCGACCCCGATGAGGTCCCCGCACCGAACAAGGCCTTCTTCAGCCTGTTCGGGCTCGCGCCCTATGACGAGCACGTCCACATCTGCGGTTCGCCGCTGTACCACACGGCTGTACTGAACTTCTCCACCATCTCGATCCAGTTGGGGCACAAGCTCGTTCTGATGGATCGCTGGGACGCGCAGGACATGCTGGCGCTGATCGAGCGGCACAAGGTGACGCACAGCCACATGGTGCCCACCCAGTTCCATCGCCTGCTCGCCCTGCCCGACGAGGTCCGAGCCCGCTACGACGTGTCCTCGCTGCGCAGCATGGTGCACGGCGCGGCACCGTGCCCGCAGCAGACCAAGCGGCAGATGCTCGACTGGTGGGGCCCGGTCGTCACCGAGTACTACGCGGCGACCGAGGGCGGCGGCACCGTGATCAACGGCGCCGAGTGGCTGCTCAAGCCGGGCTCGGTGGGCAAGGCGTGGCCGTGGTCGGTGATCAAGGTGCTCGACGAGACCGACGGCACCGAACTCCCTGCGGGTAAAGAGGGCCTGGTCTACATGCGGATGGGCGCTTCGAGTTTCGAGTACCACCACGCCAAGGAGAAGACCGAGGAGTCGCGCGTCGGTGACCTGTTCACCGTCGGCGACATCGGCTACCTCGACGAAGACGGCTATCTGTTCCTGTGCGACCGGCGCTCGGATCTGATCCTGTCCGGTGGCGTGAACATCTACCCGGCCGAGATCGAGGGCGTGCTGATGAGCCACCCCAAGGTGGCCGACGTAGCGGTTCTCGGTGTGCCGGACCCGGATTGGGGCCAGCAGGTGAAGGCGTTCGTGCAGCCCGTCGAAGGGCTCGCCGGCGAGGAATTCACCGCCGAACTCCTGGAATTCGCCGCCGGGCAGCTCGCGAAGTACAAGCTGCCCCGCACGGTGGAATACCGTGCGGAGCTGCCCCGCGATCCCAACGGCAAGCTGTACAAGCGTCGCCTGCTGTGAATTGCGTTCCCGCTCAGACGGGCTCGCGCCACTCCGGCTCGAGCCCGAAGAGCGGAAACAGGCGCTGGGTGTCGAGGAAGAAGTTGAGGCCGGCGATGGTGTCGCCCTCGAGTTCGAGCACCGTGATCGACCACGGCACCCAGACGCCGGGCTCCTCGCTCGGCTTGTAGTGGCCGAAGGCGGGCGAACCGTTGGCGCCGACCAGCGGCACCATCCGCGAGTTGCGGCACGCGCTGCCCGTGCTGAGCATGAACGCGGCCACGTTCTCCGGGCCCGAGATCCACAGATCGAACGGCGGCATCGACAGCGCCACATCGGCTTTGAGCAGGGTGGTGAGCGTGTCCATGTCGTAAGCCTCGAACGCCTTGACGAAATCGTCGATCAGTTTGCGCTGGTCCGGATCGGTCTCGTCGAAGCTGTCGGACACGGTGGGCTGCACCTTCGACATGGTGGCCCTGGCCCGCTGTAGCGCGCTGTTCACCGACGCGGGCGACATCATCAGCGCCTCGGCGGTCTCACCGGCGGAGAAGCGCAGTACCTCGCGCATGATCAGGATCGCGCGCTGGGTGGCGGGCAGGTGCTGGCAGGCCGCGACGAAGGCCAGGCGCAGCGTGTCCCTGGTGGAGGCGTGGTCGGCCGGGTCGGCGCCGAAGGCCAGCGCGTTCGGGATCGGTTCGATCCACACGTAATCGGGCTGGGGCATGGGCAGCGGGGAATCCGGGCGGCCCGGCCCGTTGAGATCCATCGGTCTGGCGCGACTCTGGGGACGGTCGAGCATGTCCAGACAGATATTGGTGGCGATCTTGTACAGCCACGAGCGCAGACTCGCGCGGCCTTCGAAGGAATCGTAGGAGCGCCAGGCGCGGGTGAAGGTTTCCTGCACCGCGTCCTCGGCCTCGAAGGAGGAGCCGAGCATCCGGTAGGCATACGCGCACAACTCGCGCCGATGCGTCTCGAATTCGGCGAGTACAGCGGGATCGGGGCCGGTGGTGGCGGTTGTGGCGTCGCTCATAGTTTCACGATGCCACAGGGGTCCGACAGTCGACAGAGGCGAAAACGGACTATCGCGATTTCGCGAACTTCGCGCCGATGCGATGAATTCGCGTCGACCGCCACGTCTACATGTTCGAGACCGCAACGACGCCCCGAAAGGCTGAATCCCATGACCAACAAGATGATCTTCATCAACCTCCCCGTCGCCGACCTCGACCGCTCGAAGAGCTTCTACGAGGCGCTGGGCTGGAAGGTCAACGAGGATTTCACCGATCAGAACGCGTCGTGCATCGTCATCGATGACAACATCTGCCTGATGCTGCTGACCAAGCCGTTCTTCTCGACCTTCAGCACGCGCCCGATCGCCGACACCATCAACACCGCCGCCGCCGGGTACGCACTGTCGCTGGCCAGCGCCGACGAGGTCGACGCGCTGACCGACGCCGCCGTCGCCGCGGGCGCCACCGAACAGACCAACGACGACAAGCGCGCCCAGGAGGCCCAGGTCGGCATGCACGGCCGCACCTTCCTCGACCCCGACGGCCACCAGTGGGAGCCGTTCTACATGAACTACCCGGGCGCGTAGGTCCTCAGCGCGGTCAGGGCGCCGGGCGCAGAGCCCGGCGCCCTGAGGCGTGTCAGGAGCCGGTGAAGTTCGGCTTGCGCTTCTCGGCGAAGGCTCGCGGCCCTTCCTTTGCGTCGGCTGATCGGAACACCTCGATGCCGATCTTCGCCTCGATGGGAAACGCCTCGTTCTCCGGCATGGCCTCGGTTTCACGCAGGGTGCGCAGCATCGCCTGGACGGCGAGCGGGCCGTTGTCGGCGATCTGGCCGGCCAGCGCCATGGCCTTGTCGAGGGCGGTTCCGTCGGGGACGACGTGGCCGATCAGGCCGATCTCCTTGGCCTCGGCGGCGGTGATGTGCCGACCGGTCAGCAGCAGATCAGCGGCCACCGTGTACGGGATCTGCCGGGCCAGCCGCACCGCGGAACCACCCAGCGGGAACAGGCCCCAGCGGGCCTCGGAGACGCCGAACTTGGCGCTTTCCCCGGCCACGCGCAGATCGGTGCCCTGCAGGATCTCGGTGCCACCGGCAATGGCAGGGCCCTCGACGGCCGCGATCAGCGGCTTGGCCAGGCGCCGCCCCTTCAGCAACGCGGGGAGGTAGGCGGGGTCCCAGCTGCCTGCGGAGGCGGTGTCTCCCGGATGCTGCGAGCTCATCGCCTTCAGATCCATCCCCGCGCAGAAGGCCCCGCCCGCACCGGTGAGGATCGCGACGCGGATGTCGGGATCGCTGTCCACCTGGTCCCAGGCGTCGCGCATGATCGCCATCATCTCGCCGGACAGGGCGTTGCGCGCCTCCGGCCGGTTCATGGTGACGATGAGGACATGGTCGCGTTTCTCGACCAGGCAGTCGGCCATTTTCGTACTCCTGACAAGTTGAGTCTTGTCAGAAACAGTAACACGTTCTATTTTTGTCCTTGTGAGCTACAACATAGCCGATCTCGTCGAACATGCCGTCGACTTGATGCCCGACCGGATCGTGCTGGTCGGCGAACATCGAGAGTCGACCTACGCCGAACTGGAGGAGCGGGCCAACAAGTTGGCCCACTACCTGCTGGAACAGGGTGTGCGTCCCGGCGACAAAGTCGGAATCTATTCCAGGAACACCGTCGAGGCCGTCGAAGCGATGGTGGCCGTCTTCAAGGCGCGGGCGGTGATGATCAACGTCAACTTCCGCTACGTCGAGAACGAGTTACTGCACATCTTCGACAACTCCGACATGGTCGCGCTGATCCACGAGCGCCGCTACACCGACAAGGTGGCGGCGGTTCGGGAGAAGGTGTCCGCCCTGAAGACGGTGATCGTCGTCGATGACGGCACCGATGGGCCCACCGGCGCGGACACTGTGGAGTACGAAGCGGCCCTGGCCGATTCGTCGGGTGAACGTGACTTCGGGGAGCGCTCGCCCGACGACATCTACATGCTCTACACCGGCGGCACCACCGGCCTGCCCAAGGGCGTGATGTGGCGGCACGAGGATGTCTGGCGGGTGCTCGGCGCCGGCATCAACTTCGTCACCGGCGAGTACACCAAGGACGAATGGGAGCTGGCCAAGGTCGGCGCGGCCAACCCGCAGATGGTGCGCTTCCCGATCCCGCCGATGATCCACGGCGGCTCGCAGTGGGCCACCTTCCACAGCCTGTTCGGCGGTGGCAAGGCCGTGATGATTCCCGAGTTCAGCGGGCACGGAGTGTGGCAGGCCGTCGACAAGCACGGCATCAACCTGATCTTCATCACCGGCGACGCGATGGCGCAGCCGATGCTCGACGCGCTGGCCGAAGGCAACCCGGAAACCGGTGAGCCCTACGATCTTTCGACCCTGTACGTGCTGGCCAGCAGTGCGGCGCTGTTCTCGCCGTCGCTCAAGGACAAGTTCCTCGACGTGCTGCCCAACCGGATGATCTCCGATTCCATCGGCTCCTCGGAGACCGGTTTCGGTGGTCTTTCCCTGGTCGCCAAGGGCGCCACCCACACCGGTGGCCCCCGGGTGAAGATCGACGCGGCCACCCAGGTGCTCGACGAGGAAGGCAATCCGGTCGAACCGGGTTCCGGCGTCGTCGGTCTGCTGGCGCGCAGCGGGCACATCCCGCTCGGTTACTACAAGGACGAGGTCAAGTCGGCCGCGACGTTCAAGGAGTTCAACGGCGTTCGCTTCGCGATCCCCGGCGACTACGCGCGCGTCGAGGAGGACGGCTCGGTCACGATGCTCGGCCGTGGTTCGGTGAGCATCAACAGCGGTGGCGAGAAGATCTACCCGGAAGAGGTGGAGGGCGCCCTCAAGGCGCACCCCGAGATCTTCGACGCGCTGGTGGTCGGTGTCGAGGACGCCCGCTGGGGCCAGCGAGTCGTCGCCGTCGTCCAGTGTCGTGGCGAGAACCGCCCCACCCTGGCCGAACTGAAACCGATCCTCTCCCAGGAGATCGCGTCCTACAAGCAGCCTCGCAGCCTGTGGTTCGTCGACGAGATCAAGCGCTCGCCCGCGGGCAAGCCGGACTACCGCTGGGCCAAGTCACAGACCGATGAGCGGCCTGCGGACGAGCACGCGGAGGCGGGCTCGGCGTAGAACCCTCTACCACGAAATAGCCCGCCCGGCAGTATCGCCGGGCGGGCCTTCGTCGTGTCCGGAACCGTTTGTGGGGAAAGCGTTCCGGTCAGTGATTCAGCGCGGTGGCGAGGCGGGATGCGATCTCGGGGACGTCTACAACCGTGCCACTGGCGACGTCGATCACGAGGTCGTAGGCGAGGTCTTCGTCGAGGGCGTGCGTGTCGATTCCGTTGTAGGCCAGGAAAACGATCGCGCCCGCGATGGCAAGGCGTTTGTTGCCGTCGACGAGTGGATTGTTGGCCGCAATCGAATGGAGGAGCGCTGCGGGCTTCTGCCAAATGCCAGGGTAGGCATCGGTGCCGAACACTGTGGTCGCCGGGCGCGCGGCCGCAGACGCGAGCAGGCCTGCGTCGCGTACGACGTACGGCCCTGCCACATCCTCGGTGATCGCTCGCAGGTCGGCGACGGTGAGGTAGTAGATCTTCGTTTCGCTCACTCGGCGAGCCTGTCGAGCAGGCTCCTGTGACGCTCGGCGAATTGTCGCGACAGTGCGCGGACTTGGCTGTCTGCGGTCTCTGCCATCGAATCCGGCACCACGGCTGCTACGCGGCGGCCGTGGCGGGTCAAGTGCACAACGGTGCCGCCTTCGGCAGCCGCGATAACTTCGGCGAAACGCTCCCTGGCTTCACTGACCGGGAGCTCCCAGTTCTCGGACGAGGATGCGGCGGTCATGCCATGAATTGTACATCTTCACCGATAGTTCGTACGAATTGTCGGTGAAGGGCAAGCTCGCCAGTTCCGCGCCGACGCCCTTCGCTGAGCGGTTGTCATCGGTCGCTCAGTTCGTCGCACGGAGTAATTGTGCGAGCGCGGTCAGCGGTTGCCGAGTTCGGCGAGTTGGTAGGCCAGCGTGGTGCGGACTGCGGGAATGCGGGTGAGTAGGCGGAAGACGGTGTTGCGTGCGGTGCGCGCGAGGGCGGACTGGACGGTGGCCATCGTGGTCATGCGGTCGGTGAAGGCGACGACGTCGCGAGCGATCGGCCTGCGGATGGTTTCGTAGGTGTCGAGAATCGAATCCGGTTCGCCTGCGGTGACTTTCGTCAGCAGGGTGCCCAGCAGGGCCGCGTCCTGGATGCCGGTGTTCATGCCCTGGCCGCCTGCCGGGCTGTGGACGTGGGCGGCGTCGCCCGTGAGGAAAACGCGGCCTGCGCGGTAGTGGTCGGCCACGCGGTGGTGGACCCGGAAACGGGAGCTCCACAGGACTTCGTCCACACGGATCTCGCCTGCCGGGCCGCGGGTGTTCAGCAGAGCCTGGATGTCGGTGCGGGTGGGGTGCTCCGGTGCCTCGTCGACGGTGGCGACCACGCGGTAGCGGTTGTTCGCCTCGTCGGGCAGTGGCGCCACCACGGTGACGCCTTCGGGGGACAGGTGCAGCGAGACTTCCGAGCGCGGAGCCGGCCAGCTCATGTGGACGTCGGCGAGGATGAACGAGGCCGGGTAGGTGTCGCCGGTGAAGCCGATGCCCGCGTGTTCGCGCACGACGCTGTGCATGCCGTCGGCGCCGATGACGTAGTCGGCCTCGATCTCGCCTCGCTGGTCGTTCTCGTCGAGGTATTCGACTGTGACGCTGTTGTTCTCGTCGGTGACCCGGGTGACGGTGAGCGGCCGGTGCACCGTGCCGCCCAGTTCGCGCAGTCGGTCGAGGAGCACCTGCTCGGTGACGTTCTGCGGCACCATCAGCGTGTACGGGAAGGCGGTGGGGAGATCGCCGAATTCGATGGTGGCCAGCGTCTTCGCGCCGTCGTGGAGCTTGAAGGTGGGCACCCGGATTCCGAGTTCGACGAGCTTGCTCGTGACGCCGAGTCCGTCGAGCACCTCGAGCGTCCTGGCGTGCACCACCGCGGCCCGGGAAGTGTTGGCGCCCTCGCCGATCCGGTCGATGAGCACGTGGTCGACGCCGGCTTCGGCGAGCACGATCGCGGCGGTGAGCCCCGCGGGCCCCGCGCCGACGATGACAACGGAGGTGGCTTCGGGCAGGGAGATGGCGGCCATTTCGACTCCTGGTCAACGCTTGTTTGCCAACTCTTGTAGGCATAACGGTAAACCCGCTCACAGATGAAAGTCAACAGTTGTTGGCCTACAATCGTTGACATGCCTGACCAGGAGATTCCCACCCGTCGTTCCGATGCGACGAAGGCTGCCATTCTCGAGGCCGCCCGTGCCCGCTTCGCCGCCGACGGCTACGCCAAGGCCACGATCCGCGCGATCGCCGCCGACGCCGAGATCGATCCCTCGATGGTGATGCGCTATTTCGGCAGCAAGGACGGCCTCTTCGCCGCCGCCGCTCAGATCGACCTCGACCTCCCCGACCTGAGCGCCGCAGACCCGAACACCATGGGCGAGTTGATGATCCGCCGCTTCCTCGAGATCTGGGAGGGCAACGACAACACGGTCCTGCTGATCCTGCTCCGCTCCTCGATCACCGACGATGCGGTCGCGGCCCGCTTCCGAGAGATCTTCGCCGACCAGGTCCTACCCGCCGTCCTCCGCTTCGGCACCCCCGCCGACGCCCCCCGTCGAGCGGCGCTGATCGTCACCCAGCTGCTGGGCCTTGCCCTGTGCCGCTACGTCCTGCGACTGCCCCCGGTGGTCGCGCTCACTCCGCGACAGATCATCGAAGACATCGCCCCCACCCTTCAGCGCTACTTGACCGCAGCGGCATGACCGGGGCTTTGGCGCAAGACGCGACAGGGCCGGTACGGATCGGATTCGATCGGTACCGGCCCTGGAGCGAGAGTGAAGCTAGCTCGCCAGCTCCGCGCCAAGGGCGAGCAGGTGCGGGGTGGCGCCGCCGAGGGCGAATTCGTGGTGCTTGGCGGCGGTGAAGTAGTTGTGGGTGATGTGGTCGCGGTCGATGCCGAGGCCGCCGTGGACGTGGACCACGGTGTGGGCGACCTTGTGGCCCGCTTCGGCTGCCCAGAACTTGGCGATGTGGACGGCCTCGGCGGCGGGCAGGTCCTCCGCCAGGCGCCAGGCGGCCTGGGTGACCGTGAGGCGCAGGCCGCCGATGTCGATGTAGGCGTCGGACAGGCGCTGGGCGACGGACTGGAACGAGCCGATCGGCTTGCCGAACTGTTCGCGGGTGCGGGTGTGCTCGGCGGTCAGCTCGAGCGCGCGCTCCAGCGTGCCGAGTTGCAGGGCAGACAGGCCGAGCCAGGCGTGTTCGCGCAGCCAGGTGAGGATGTCGGCGCCGGCCTCGATGCTGCCGAGCAGTGCGGCCGGGGTGGCGGCGAGGTCGACGACGAACTCGGGGCTCAGGTCCACGATCTGCTGGGCGGTGCGGGTCACCGAAGCGTGTTCCGGATCGACCACGAAGACGCCGACACCGGTGGAGGTGATGGCGGGCACCAGGATTCGTTCGGCGCGATCGGCGACGGCGACGGTGGTCGCGGTACCGGTGAGCGTCCACCCGGCACCGGCGGCCTCGGCGACGATCCCGGGCGCGTCGGTGGTGGCGCGCAGTTCCTCGGCGAGCGCGGCGGTGAGCACGATCTCGCCCGCTCCCGCCCGCGCCGCCAGCTGCTGCTGGTCGGCGTCGCCGAACTTCGCCAGCGCGCCCGCGCCGAGGACGATCGACCACAGGTAGGGCACCGCGGCGACGACGCGGCCGAGTTCACGCAGGACCGCGGACTGCTCGAGGATGCTGAAATCGCTGCCGCCCAGGGCTTCCGGCAGCGCGGCGGCCAGCACGCCGGTCTCGGCGAGCGACTTCCAGAGCTGTTCGTCGAAGCGGTCGGCGGTGTCGAGTTCGCGCAGGCGATCGGCGGTGACGAGCTTGGCGCAGATCTCGCCGGTCAGCCGGGCGAGATCGGTCTGGGCTTCGGTAGGAGTGAAATCCATGGGGAGATACCGGCTTTCGAGATCAGCGGGCTGAGGCGGGCTGGCGCAGGGCGGTCATGGCGATGATGTCGCGCTGCACCTCGTTGGTGCCGCCGCCGAAGGTGAGGATCAGTGCCGCACGGTGCATCCGCTCGAGCCTGCCGAGCATGCGCGCCCCGGGGGAGTCCTGGCGCAGGTAGGCGTGCGGGCCGACGACTTCCATCAGCAGGCGGTAGGTCTCGGTGGCGAGTTCGGTGCCGTAGACCTTGCACGCGGACGCGTCCCACGGCTTGGGCGCCGCTTCGCCGCCCAGATCGGCGCGACTGGCGATCTCCCAGTTCAGCAGCTTGAGGTATTCGACCTTGGCGTACACGCGAGCCAGGTTGAGCCGTACCCATTCCTGATCGATCACGCGCTTGCCGTCGGCCAGGGTGGTTTCCCTGGCCCATTCGACGGTCTGCGCGACCGCGAGGCTCAGCGGACCCGCCGAGGTCAGGGCGACGCGCTCGTGATTGAGCTGGTTGGTGATCAGCGACCAGCCGCCGTTCTCCGGTCCGACCATCGCCGAGGCGGGCACCCGCACGTCCTGGTAGTAGGTGGCGCTGGTGTCGGGCCCAGCCATCGTGTGCACCGGCGTCCAGGAGAACCCGTCGACATCGGTCGGCACGATGAGCATCGTGATGCCCTTGTGCTTCTTGGCGGCCGGATCGGTGCGCACGGCCAGCCAGATGTAGTCGGCGTAGGCGATGAGGCTGGTCCACATCTTCTGGCCGTTGATGACGAAGTCGTCGCCGTCGCGGACCGCGGTGGTCCGCAGCGAGGCCAGGTCGGTACCGGCGCCCGGCTCGGAGTAGCCGATGGCGAAGTGCAGCTCACCGGAGGCGATCTTGGGCAGGAAGAATTTCTTCTGCTCCTCGGTGCCGTACTGCATGATCGTCGGCGCCACGGAATTGAGCGTCAGGAAGGGGACCGGCGCGCCCGCGATGGCCGCTTCCTCGACGAAGATCAGCTGATCCATCGTGGTGCGGTCCTGGCCGCCGTACTCCTTGGGCCAGCTCAGGGTGAGCCAGCCGTCGCGGCCCATCTGGCGCACGACCTCGCGGTAGACATTGCCGGAGCCGTATTCGCCGGTCGTCATGCTCAGCGCCGCGCGGCGTTGCGGCGTCATCAGCTTCGCGAAATATTCGCGCAGCTCGGCGCGCAATTCTTCCTGCTGCGGCGTATACGCGACGCGCATGCTTCCTACCTCGGTGTCGAGCTGAAAGGGCGGGTGGCGGGGCGCAGGGGGCGAGCCCCGCCGAAACCGATCATTGCATATGAACTGGAACATGTTCCAGTATTGAAGGTGATTCGGTGCCTGTTCCGCCTCGGGGGCCGGGCTGTCTGGGTTAGTGTCGCGAAGACCGTGTGGAAGGAAGTTCTCATGAAGATCATCGTCGATTTCGACCGATGTGAAGCGAACGGCGTCTGTGTAGGAATCGCCCCTGACATGTTCGAACTTGATGACGACGACATGTTGACCGTCGCCGAGGGCGATGTCGCGCCCGATCGACTCGCCGACGCGGAGGAGGCCGTGGCGCAGTGCCCCAAGGCCGCGCTGAGGTTGGCGTGATCCGCTCTTGTCGGATGGTGGAACACGTTCTAGAGTCGGCCGAATGAGTGTGACGCAGATTTCATTGGAGGGCCGGGTCGCCGTCGTGACCGGTGCGGGCGCCGGGCTCGGCAGGGCCGAAGCTCTCGCGCTGGCGTCGGCCGGTGCGGCGGTGGTCGTCAATGACCTGACCGAGGACGCGGCGGCCGAGACCATCGCCGCCATCCGCGAGCTCGGTGGCAAGGCCGAATTCGTCGGCGGCTCCATCGCCGAACGCTCGACGGCCGACGCGCTCGTCTCGACCGCGCAGGAATCGCTCGGCGGGCTCGACATCGTCGTCAACAACGCGGGCATCACCCGCGACCGCATGCTGTTCAACATGTCCGACGAGGACTGGGACGCGGTGATCGCGGTGCACCTGCGCGGACACTTCCTGCTCACCCGCAACGCGGCCGCCTACTGGCGCGCGGCGTCCAAGGCGGCGGGCGAGCCGGTCTACGGCCGACTGGTCAACACCTCCTCGGAGGCGGGCCTGCTCGGACCGGAAGGCCAAGCGAACTACGGTGCGGCCAAGGCCGGCATCACCGCTCTCACGCTGACCGCCTCGCGCGTCCTGTCCAGGTACGGCGTGCGCGCCAACGCGATCTGCCCCAGGGCCAGGACCGCGATGACCGAGGCGGTCTTCGCGGACGCGCCCGACGGCGCGGTCGACCCGCTGGCGCCCGAGCACGTGGCCAAGCTCGTCGCCTACCTCGCCTCGCCCGCCGCCGACGCCGTGAACGGTCAGGTCTTCGTCGTCTACGGACCGATGGTGGCGCTGATGGCGGCGCCGACGGTCGAGCAGCGCTTCGATGCCGCGGGCGCGGAATGGTCCGAGGCCGACCTCGCCGCCACCCTCGGTGGCTACTTTGCGGAGCGCCCCGCGGATCACACCTTTTCGGCGCGCGACCTCCGCGATCTGGGCTGAGTAGCCCGGTCCACGGTTTGCCCGATGTTGGCCGGCCGCACACCCCGCCGGATTTGTCTCGCCTGTCGTGTTGATCACCAGTCCAGGTATTGGTAGACATGACCGTCGGGGTGTGTGACGCCTCACAGGAAGGCCGCCGATTTGAATAAGTATCCGTTTCAGTTTTGACAGCGTTTTACGAGAAAAAGTCCTGCTCTGAGTCTACGAATATGGCAGACATTAGTAGGAACATGTTCTAGTCTTTGGGCAGTCTTCAGATCGGGGTGGCGGTGAAGTACGGGTACGCGGACAAATCGGTCCGCCCGTCGAAAGAGGAGGACTCGGTATGAACAACCTCCTTGCTGTCCCGTTGCGGGCGGTCGGCGGATTCTTCGAACTCGGCGCGGAAGTGGCACGTGCCACCGTCCGCAAACCATTCCAATGGCGTGAATTCGTCGACCAGGCCTGGTTCGTGGCGCGCGTCTCGATCGTGCCCACACTGCTGGTCGCCATCCCGTTCACGGTGCTGGTGGTCTTCACGCTCAACATCCTGTTGCGCGAGATCGGTGCCGCCGACCTCAGTGGCGCGGCCGCCGCGTTCGGCGCCGTCACCCAGGTCGGCCCGATCGTCACGGTGCTGATCGTGGCGGGCGCGGGCGCCACCGCGATCTGCGCCGACCTGGGCGCACGCACGATTCGCGAAGAGATCGACGCGATGAAGGTGCTCGGCATCGACCCGGTCAGCCGGCTGGTCGTGCCGCGCGTGTTCGCCTCGATGTTCGTGGCACTGATGCTCAACAGCCTGGTGTGCACCATCGGCATCGCCGGCGGCTTCGTGTTTTCGGTCTTCCTCCAGGGCGTGAACCCCGGTGCGTTCGTCAACGGGATTCCGCTGCTGACGAATCTGTCCGAGCTGATCATCTCCGAAATCAAGGCGGGCCTGTTCGGTCTGATCGCCGGAATGGTCGCCTGTTATCTCGGGCTCCAGGTCAAAGGCGGACCCAAGAGCGTCGGTGACGCGGTGAACCAAACAGTGGTATTCGCGTTCATGGCGCTGTTCGTGGTGAATGTCGTTGTCACCGCGATCGGCCTGAAATTCACGGTGCGGTGACCACGATGGCATTCATAGTTCGCAGCAAGTTTCCGCGCACGGTCCGCCGTTTCGACCGGATGTCGAAATCGGTGGATTCCCTGGGAGATCAGGCGATCTTCTACGTCAAGGCGCTCGGCTCGGTGCCGCGCGCGCTGGTGCACTACCGCACCGAGACCATCCGCCTCATCGCCGAGATCAGCATGGGCAGTGGCGCATTGGCCGTGATCGGCGGCACTGTGGTGATCGTGGGCTTCCTGACTCTCATGGCAGGCGGCACCATCGCGGTGCAGGGCTACAGCTCGCTCGGCAATATCGGTGTCGAGGCGCTGACCGGCTTCTTCGCCGCGCTCATCAATGTGCGCATCGCGGCACCGGTGATCTCGGGCATCGGCCTGGCCGCCACCATCGGCGCCGGCGCGACAGCGCAGCTGGGCGCGATGCGCGTGGCCGAGGAGATCGACGCGCTGGAATCGATGGCGATCCGGCCGATTCCGTTCCTGGTCGGCACCAGGGTGCTGGCCGGCATGATCGCGATCGTGCCGCTCTACGCCCTCGCGGTGATCGCCTCGTTCATCGCCAGCCGGTTCGCGACCGTCGTGATCTACGGGCAGTCGGCAGGCGTCTACGATCACTACTTCTCGACCTTCCTCATCCCGAGCGACATCCTGTGGTCGTTCGCGCAGGCGATCGTGATGGCACTGGCCGTGATGCTCATCCACACCTACTACGGTTTCCACGCCGCGGGTGGTCCGGTCGGCGTCGGCATCGCGGTCGGTAACGCGGTGCGGTCGTCGCTGATCGCTGTCGTCACAGTGACGCTGCTGATCTCGCTGGCCATCTACGGCACCTCCGGCAACTTCCACCTCTCGGGATAGCGTGATGGACACTTCACGGATCGTTGCCGCATTGCAGGGCGGGCTCGGGCGCAAGCTCGCCGCGCTCACAATGGTCGGCTTGCTGGTCGGGCTCGCGGCCTTCGCGTTCGCCCTTTTTCAAGGTGTGTTCACCACCACCGCCAAAGTGCTTGTCGACGCTCCGCGCGCGGGCCTGGTGCTCGACCCCGACGCCAAGGTGAAGGTGCGCGGCGTCGAGATCGGCCGCGTCGCCGAGATCAGCCTGCGCGACGACGGCGCGCAGATCCTGCTCGAGGTCGACCCCGAACAGCTGAAGCTGGTGCCGTCGAACGCGGGTGTCGACATTCGCTCGACCACGGTGTTCGGCGCCAAGTACGTGAACTTCGTTGTCCCCGAACAACCGTCGTCGAGCTCGCTGCAGCCCGGCAGCACGGTCGCGGCGACGTCGGTGACGGTGGAGTTCAACACGCTGTTCCAGCACCTGTCCGATGTGCTCGCCCAGGTGGAGCCGGAGAAGCTCAACGCCACACTGACCGCGCTCGGCACCGCACTGCAGGGCCGTGGCGACAAGTTCGGCGACCTGCTCGTCCGGTCGGATCGCTACCTGCGCGAGATCAACCCCTATCTGCCCACGCTGCAACAGGATCTGGACAAGACGGCTCAGGTGACCAATATCTACGCCGATGCCTCCGGCGCGCTGCTACGCACCGTGGACAACGCCACGGTCACCGCGAAGACGCTGTCGCAGATGCAAGCCGAGCTCGACAATGTGCTGGTGAACGTGATCGGGCTGTCGGATACCACCGGTTCGGTGCTGCGGGAGAACGAAGCCGACCTCGTCACTGCGCTCGACCTGCTGCGGCCGACGACCAGCCTGCTGTTCGAGTACGCACCCGCGCTGAGCTGCATCATCGACGGCCTCGGCCCGCTGATGCCGTTGGCCGAGGAGGTATTCGGCGGCCTGCTGCCCGGCGTCGGTATGAACGCCTCGCTCATGCCCGGCTCCAAGCCCTACACCTACCCCAAGGACCTGCCCAAGGTGAACGCCACCGGCGGACCGCATTGTGAGGGCGTGGTCACCCGCGCACCGGACAGCCACTCGAACTATGTGGTGACCGATACCAGTCAGGGCACGGTGTACACACCGAGCACCACGCCGCTCGGATTGAACGACAGCGCACCAAAGGTTTTCCAGCTCTTGCTGGAAGGACTGCCGGGAGTGACACGGTGAAAAACACGGCGACGACGGTCAAGCTCGCGATCTTCACCGTGGTGATGACGTTGGTGTTCGCCGGCTTGGCGATCGTGCTGAGTCAGGCAAGGTTCTCCAGCGAGAACGGGTACAAGGCGGTGTTCACCAACTCCTCGGGCATGCTGCCGGGATCGAAGGTGCGGATCGCGGGCGTGCCGGTCGGCTCGGTGACCTCGGTGAAGGTCGGCGACGACGATCTCGCCCATGTCGAGTTCGACGTGGACACCAAGTACTCGGTGCTCTCCAGCACCCGCTTGGCGATCAAGTACGAGAACCTGGTCGGCGACCGGTACTTGGAGCTGAAGGAAGGTCCGGGCTCGGCCCGCGAGCTGCCCGACGGCGCCACCATCGGCAAGGAGCAGACCACGCCCGCACTGGATCTGGACCTGCTGCTCGGCGGTTTCAAGCCGCTGCTGCGTGGGCTCGATCCCGGCCAGGTCAACGACCTGACCTCGGCGCTGCTGCAGATCTTCCAGGGTCAGGGCGGCACGCTGGTCTCGCTGCTCAACAGCGGTGGCAGCTTCGCCAAGACCCTCGCCGACCGCGATGCCCTGATCGGCAGCGTGATCGACAACCTGAACACGGTGCTGGCCACCATCGACGATCGCGACGAGCAGTTCGCCACCACGATCGACGAATTGCAGCGCCTGGTCAGCGGTTTGGCCGCCGAGCGCGATCCGATCGGCGCCGCGCTACCGCGGATCGCCGGTGCGACCAAGGAACTCAACGACCTGCTGACCACCGCACGCCCCGATCTGCGCAACACCATCGAGCAGACCGGCAGGCTCGCCACCAACCTCGACAACGGCTCCGACCATCTCCAATGGGTGCTCGAGAAGCTGCCGCAGACCTACAAGCAACTCGTCCGCGTCGGTGCCTACGGTTCGTTCCTGCAGCTGTACATCTGCGGCACCAACCTCGTCGTCGACGGCCCGAACGGCCAGCCGATGGAAGTGCACATGCCGGGCCTGCAGGCGACCGGAAGGTGTACGCCCAATGAGTGAGAAGAAGTCGTCGGCCGTCACCATCGGCATCGTCGGCATTGTGCTGGTGGTGACGATCTCGCTCGCCACCCTGCAGTACACGAAGCTGCCGTTCATCCGCTCCGGCGCCACCTTCACCGCGTTCTTCGTCGACGCGGGCGGGCTGGTGCCGGGCGACCCGGTGCACGTGGCCGGTGTGCGTTCCGGCGAAGTCGAACAGGTGTCGCTCGACGGGCCGAAGGTGCTGGTGAAGTTCACCCTCGACGAGTCGATTGTGCTGGGCCAGAAGACATCCGCCGCGATCAAGACCAACACGGTTCTCGGTCGCAAATCCCTGGATGTGGTGCCGACCGGACAGGGCGCGCTGCGTACCTCCGACACCATTCCGCTCGACCGGACCACCTCGCCGTACTCGCTCAACGAGGCCCTCAGCGACCTCGGCGCGACCGTCCGCGATCTCGACCTGGATCAGGTCGACCAGACCCTGGATGTGCTCTCGGCCGCCTTCGCCGATACGCCGGGCCCACTGCGCAACGCCCTCGACGGTGTCACCGCGCTCTCGCGCAGCATCAACACGCGCGACCAGGCGCTCACCGATCTGCTCGGCCGGGCGCAGAACGTCACCAAGGTGCTGGCCGACCGTAGTTCGCAGCTCAACGCGCTCCTGCTGGACGGCAACAACCTGCTCGGCGAACTCGACAACCGTCGTGCTGCCATCAACCAGCTCATCGTCTACGTCGACTCGGTTGCCAAGCAGCTCTCCGGGCTGGTCGCCGACAACGAGGCGCAGATGAAACCGACACTGGACCGGCTCAATTCGGTGCTCGGCCTGTTGCAGCGCAACAAGGAGAACCTGACGGAGGCGCTGGAGGGTATCGGCCCCTACGCCTCGGCACTCGGCGAGCAGGTCGGCAACGGTCCGTGGTTCAACGCCTACGTGGTGAACGCGACGAGTACCGAGTTGCGACCACTGGTGGATGCGCTGGTCTGGCCCGAGCACCTGCCGCAGGACCTGATCGACATCTTCACGCACCCGAGGACGCCGAGCATCCAGCCGACCGAGGAGGATCCGCCGCGATGACCATCGCATCGAAAATCCGCGGCGTGCCGCGCTGGACGCTCGCGGTCGCTGTGGTGGTGATCGTCGCGCTGGTCGCGGTCGGGGTCTACACCACCCTCGGCATCGGCAAGACCAAGATCACCGCCGCCTTCACCTCGACCACCGGCCTGTACGAGGGCGACGAGGTGCGGATGCTCGGAGTCAAGATCGGCAAGATCGACTCGATCGAGCCCGGCGAGGGCCGGGTACAGGTGCGGATGTCGGTCGACCGCGGCATCGACCTGCCCGCCGACGCCCGCGCCGTGCTGATCGCGCCTTCGCTGGTGTCGGCCAGGTTCATCCAGCTCGCGCCCGCCTACGACGGTGGCCCGAAGATGGCCGACGGCGCGCAGATCCCGATCGAGCGCACCGCCGTCCCGGTGGAGTGGGACGACATCAAGGCCGAACTCTCCAATCTCGCAACCGCTCTCGGGCCGGTCGGCGATGACCCGCAAGGCTCGTTCGGGCGTTTCGTCGACACTGCCGCCAACAACCTCGACGGCAACGGCCAGAGGTTCCGTGACACCCTGCGCGAGCTGTCGGCGACGCTGAATACGTTGTCCGACGGGCGAACCGACCTGTTCGGCACCATCCGCAACCTGCAGAAGTTCGTCGAGGTGCTCTCGGCGAGCAACGAGCAGATCGTGCAGTTCGGCGGCCGTCTGGCCTCGGTGGCCTCGGTTCTCGCCGGTGCGTCGGAGGAGCTGGGTGCGGGACTGGACAGTCTGGATGTGGCGCTCGCCGATGTGAAGCGTTTCCTCGAAGGCAGTGGCGCCGAGCTCACCGAAGGTGTCGAGCGGCTCGCCGATGTCACCCAGACGCTGGTCGACAAGCGGCCGGAGATCGAACGGCTGCTGCATTCCGCGCCGACCGCGCTGGTGAACTTCTACCAGATCTACAAGCCGGCCCAGGGTTCGCTCAGCGGCTCTGTGTCACTGAACAATACGTCCAGCCCGCTGACCTTCCTCTGCGGTTCCATCCGCGCGCTCGAGCACAACGACTCGGACCGGTCGGCGGATCTGTGCGCGGAATTCATCGCCCCGGTGATCAGTTCGCTGGCGATGAACTATGTGCCGATCATGCTCAACCCGGTCGGCGGCGCGCAGGTCCTGCCCGGCCAGTTGACGTACAGCCCGCCGAGTTTGGCCGCGGAGGTGCCGTCCGCGCCTGCGTCCCCGGCGACGGCGCCGATCACCGTGCCGAACGGTCTTGCCGGACTCGCGGTTCCAGGAGGACAACGATGACGCCCCAACGGATGCTCGCCGGGTTGGCGGTGGGCGTCGCCGTGACGCTCGGCGTGACCGGCTGTCAGTGGGACGGGCTGAACTCGCTACCCATGCCCGGCTCCGAGGGCTCCGGCCCCGGTTCGTACACGGTGCGGATCCAGATGCCCAATGTCACCACGCTGACCCGGAATTCGCCGGTGCGCGTGGACGACGTCGAGGTCGGCAATGTCACCGGGATCGAGGTCGAGGGCTGGCACGCGCTGGTCACGGTGTCGCTGAATCCCGAGGTGAAACTGCCCGCCAACGCGATCGCCAAGATCGGGCAGACCAGTCTGCTCGGCAGCAATCACGTCGAACTGTCCCCGCCGACCGAGACGCCCGCCGAGGGCCAACTGCGAAACAACGACGTGATCCCGCTGGAGCGCGCCGGTGCCTACCCGACCACCGAGCAGGTGCTGTCCTCGCTGTCGGTCGTGCTCAACGGCGGCGGCATCGCCCAGCTCGAGACCATCACCAGGGAGATGAACGCGGCGCTCAACGGTCGCGAGGCCGAGATCGCCGACCTGCTGCCGCAGCTCAACGAGCTGACCACCGGCCTGGACCGGCAGACCGGCAACATCATCGCCGCGATGGAGGGCCTCGATCGGCTGGCGGGCAATTTCGCCGACCAGAAGGACGTGCTGGCCCGCGCGATCGACGAGATCCATCCCGCGCTCACCGCGCTCGCCGACCGCACCGCCAACATCACCAGGGCGGTTACCGCGCTGGGTGAGCTCAGCGATGTCACCGAGCGGATCATTCAGACCAGCGGTGACGATCTGAAGGCCAACCTGGCCAGCCTCGGCCCGGTGCTGGAGACCCTGGCGAACACCGGCACCAACCTCGTCGACGCGATGGGCATCATCCCCTCCTTCCCGTTCCCGATCAAGAACATCGGCAACGCGATCAAGGGTGACTACCTCAACCTCTACATCACCTTCGACCTGACCGGTAAGCGCTTGGACAGCAACTGGCTCACCGGCACACCGCTCGGCGGGCGCTTCGGTGGCGTCGAGGGCGTGCTCGGTAGTTTCGCGCCGTCGACGGCAACCGACGCGGGCGATCCGACCAAGCTCCCGCAGGCGCCCGCGCCCAGTGCGGCGCCGACGCCCACTCTGCCCGGATTGCCGTCCATTCCCGGCCTGCCTGCCATCCCCGGAATCACCGTGCCGCTGCCCGGCCAGGAAGGGGCGGGACGATGAAACTCACCAGGTTCGTTCACGTTCAGCTCGCGATCTTCGCGGTACTCACCGTGATCGGTCTCGTCGTGATGGGCGGGACATACATCCAGCTACCCGCGATGTTCGGGATCGGCCGCTACGGGGTGACGGTCCAGCTCGCCGCCACCGGCGGGCTGTATCCGACCGCCAACGTCTCCTACCGCGGCACCAATATCGGCAAGGTCGAGGCAGTGCGGCTCACCCCGGCGGGGGTCGAGGCGGACCTGTCGATCGACAGCGACTACAAGGTGCCGTCGGACTCGATCGCCTGGGTGCGCAGTGTTTCGGCGATCGGCGAGCAGTACGTCGACCTGGTGCCGGAGGCGAATTCCACCTCGGGCGATCTGCGTAACGGTTCGGTGATCCCGGTGGAGCGCACCAAGCTGCCGCAGGACGTCGGCTCGCTGCTCGATCAGACCGACAAGCTGCTCTCGACCGTCGCCGATACCCGGCTGCGCCAGGTGATCGACGAGGCGTTCCTGGCGTTCAACGGCGCGGGCCCCGACCTGCAGCGGTTCATCGACTCGGCGGCGCTGCTGGTGCAGCAGGCCGAAACCGATGTGGAACCGACGAAGAAGCTGCTCGATCAGATCGGCCCGCTGCTGGACACCCAGATCCAGTCCGATGCCAATATCCGTTCCTGGACAACAGATCTCGCGACCCTCACCGATCAGCTCCGCCAGTCCGACCCGACCTTGCGAAACCTGTTGCGCGACAGCCCTTCCGCGATGCAAAAGGTGACCGAGCAGTTCCAGAGTCTGCGTCCGACACTGCCGCTGCTGGCGAGCAATCTGGTGAGCCTCGGCCAGGTAGGGGTGACGTATCACGCTGGTCTCGAACAACTTCTGGTCGTCTTCCCGCCGTTGATCGCGGCGTTGCGGACGGTCCTGCGCGGACCCACCAAGTACGGCGCGATGGTCGACTTCATGACCGTGGTCCACGACCCGCCCGCCTGCACCACCGGCTTCCTGCCCCCCGATCAGTGGCGTGAGCCGAGTGACTTCAGCCCGATCGACACTCCGGAAGGGCTGTACTGCAAGGTAGCGCAGGATTCTCCGATCGAAGTGCGCGGTATTCGCAACAGTCCGTGCATGGAGTATCCCGGTGTCCGGGCACCCACTCCCGAACTGTGCCGGACGGGGTACGTGCCGCAGGGCACGAACCCGCCGTTCGGCGCGCCGCAGCCGGTAGCCCCGGCCTCGGCCCCCACCGGCGCGTCCACCGGCGGAGTCACCCCCGCCGTCGCGCGCCCCTATGATCCGTCCACGGGCAGCTATCTCGGCCCGGACGGACGCATGTACCGCCAAGGTGATATCGCCTCCGATGGCTCGGGCGCTGTCCCGGCCAGCTGGCAGGCGATGTTGGAGGAGCAGCAGAGATGAGTGAGAGCAACAACGGCCGCCCGCGTCGGCGGGCAGCCAGGTCGGCGGGTCCGCCGGTGGAGGATGTGCGGGTCGTCGACGTGACAGTCGACGCGGCTGCGGTCGAATCGGCTGCAGTGGCCGATGCCGAGGTGGCTACGGACGAGCAAGCCACAGTCGTCGCGGCTCCCGTCGAGTTGACGAAGGCCGCGGTGGTGGACGAGGAGGCCGACGATGACTCGGCCGAGCTCGACGAGGAAGACGCGAAGCTGACGCGGCTCGGGCAGATCATCGGGCTCGCCGCCGCCGCGGTGCTGGTGCTGGCCCTGGTCGCCGGTGCCACGTTCACCGCGCTCGCGGCGCGGTCGGGCAATCAGGACGAGGATCTGCGCGCGCAGTACACCCAGACCGCGCGGCAGGCGGTCATCAACCTGACCACGATCCGCGCCGACTCCGCCAAGGAGGACATCGACCGGATTCTGGCGGTGGCCTCGGGCGAGTTCAAGAACGAGTTCGACGGTCGCGTCGACCCGTTCATGGATGTGGTGAAGCAGGCGAAGGTGGTCTCCACCGGCGAGGTCGTCGAGTCGGGGATCGAGTCCGTCGACGAGAACTCGGCCAAGGTGCTGGTCGCCGCGAAGCAGATGGTGAGCAACACCGGGTCGGCCGAACCGCAGGCGCGCCAGTACCGATTCCGGATCACCGTGTCGAAGGGCGATTCCGGGATGACCGTGTCGAAAGTGGAGTTCGTGGGATGAGCAAGCACATCAAGATGGTCTTCGGCGCCCTCGCCGCGGCCGGCGTGATCGCGGCCGTTGTCCTGGGCGTCAGCGGGTATCAGCTGTGGCAGCAGGACAAGACCGAGCAGGCGCGCACCGACGCCATGAGCACCGCGAGCCGGACGGTGAGCGCGATGTTCACCTATGAGCCCGCCACCGTCGACACCGAACTGCCGAGGGCCGCCGACAATCTCACCGAGTCGTTCCGGGCCGATTACCTGAAACTGATCGAGCAGGCCATCGCGCCGGGCGCCAAGGAGAAGCAGCTCACCGTCAAGGCCACCACCCAGGCCGAGGGCGTCGTCTCCGCCGACCCGGAGAAGGCGGTCGTCCTGCTCTACCTGAACCAGCTGACCACCAGCAAGGACTCACCGGAGGGCGCCACTTCGGGCAGCCGCGTCCGGGTATCGCTGGACAAGTCCGGCAACCGCTGGCTGGTCTCCCAGGTCACGCCGGTCTGACTTATTCGCCGCGCGGCAGGCGCACGACGAACGTCGCACCGCCGCCCGGCGTGGATTCGACGCGCACTGTGCCGCCGTGCGCCGCGACGAGCGCGGCCACGATCGACAGACCGAGCCCGCTCCCGCTGCGGTTGTCGCCGCGGCGGGTGCGGGAGATGTCCGCGCGGTAGAAGCGCTCGAAAACGTGGTCTGCTTCCTCGTCGGTGAGCCCGGGGCCGGTGTCGACGACCTCGAGCTGAACCTCGTCGGCCGCGGGGGTCAGGCGGACGGTGATCGAGGTGCCGTCGGGGGTGTGGGAGCGGGCGTTGTCGAGGAGGTTGGTGAGGACCTGGCGGAGGCGGTGTTCGTCGCCGCGGACTTCCAGGGTGCCGGTGCCCGCGGCGATCTCGAGGGTGATCGGACGGTGTTGTCCCGCGGCGGCTTCCACCGCGCGGGCGCTGTGGACGGCCTCGCCGGCCACCGCCAGCAGGTCCACCGGGCCCAGTTCCACGGGGCGCTGGGCGTCGAGGCGGGCCAGCATGAGCAGGTCTTCGACCAGCAGGCCCATGCGCTGCGCCTCGTGTTCGATGCGGTTCATGAACATCGCCGGGTCGGTGGTCGCGCCCTGGCGGTACAGCTCGGCGAAGCCGCGGATCGTGGTGAGCGGGGTGCGCAGTTCGTGGCTGGCGTCGGCGACGAAACGGCGCATCTTCGCCTCGGAAGCCCGCGCGGCGGTCTCGGAGGCCTCGGTGGCGGCGAACGCCTGCTGGATCTGGGTCAGCATGCTGTTCAGCGATCGTGACAGTCGATCGACCTCGGTGACGTTGCCGTGCACCGGGATTCGATGGTGCAGCTCGCCTCCCGCGATCGCCGCCGCTGTCGCTTCGACCCGATGCAGCGGTCGCAGACTGCCGCGCACCACGAAATAGGCCGCGACAGCCAGCGCGAGCAGCACGATCGCGCCGACGATCAGTTGCAGCACAACGAGCTTGCGCACCGTTTCGATGTTCTCGGCCAGCGGCCACGCGACCGTCGCCGAGGCGCGATGACCGTTGACCGTGAGCACCCGCCACTGATCGCCCGAGTCGTCCGACGAGCCGACCGTCACCGGCTGTAGCGCAGGCGGGTTGGGAAGATCGGGCTGGGCGTCCGTACCGAAGACGTTGTCGAGAAGTACCTTTCGGGTCCCGTCGATACTCTCGGCTTTCACGAAATAGCGCCCGGGCGGCTGACCGGACTCCGAGGAGGGCGGAGGCAGATTCGGCGCGGGCAGCCCCACCCGCCGCTCCCATTCCATCGCCGCGTCCTGCAACTGCTGATCGGTGCGGTTCTGCAGCGAGTTCTCCATCGCCTTGGTCACCACGAAACTCGAAGCGACCAAACCGAATCCGGCCAGCGCGACCAGCATCAGTACCAGCGTCACCCGCAGGGGGAGTCTGCTCACCGCGTGGGCTCACGCATCACATAGCCGACACCGCGCAGCGTGTGGATCAATCGCTGTTCGCCGGTATCGACCTTCTTGCGCAGATACGACACGTAGGTCTCCACCACGCCCACCTCGCCACCGAAGTCGTAGCGCCACACGTGATCGAGGATGCGAGGCTTACTCAGCACGCTGCCCGCGTTCACCATGAAGTAGCGCAACAGCGTGAACTCGGTGGGGGACAACGCCACCGGTTCGCCCGCCTTCCACACCTCGTGCGTGTCGTCGTCGAGTTCGATGTCGGCGAAGCGCAACCGGGTGCTCGCCTTCTCGGGTTCGGTGTGGCCCGCGCGACGCAGGATCACCCGCAGCCGCGCCACCACCTCCTCCAGGCTGAACGGCTTGGTGACGTAGTCGTCGGCGCCGAGGGTGAGCCCGGTGATCTTGTCGTCCACCTCGTCGCGCGCGGTCAGGAACAGCACCGGCGCGTCGATCCCGTCGGCGCGCAGCCGGCGCAGCAGGCCGAACCCGTCCATGCCGGGCATCATCACGTCGACGATCAGCGCCTGCGGGCGGAACGTGCGGGCCCGATCCAGCGCCTCGGCGCCGTCGGCCGCCGTCGCCACCTCGAACCCCTGGTAGCGCAGGCTCACCGCCAGCAGTTCGACGATCATCGGCTCGTCGTCGACGACGAGTACCCGCGCCTCGGGCACATCAGGCACACCGCTCATGCCCCTATGCTCCACCACCCCGCTGGGAAGTGGCTGGACCGACGCTGTGAGGTCGCTGTGTGCCGCTAGCGTTGGTCGGCGGGGTAGGTCTGCTCGTCGCTCATCAGCGCCGAACCCGCCACGTTGCCCTGCGACAGAGCGTCGAGGAAGGCACGCGCCCAGCGTTCGACATCGTGGGTGAGCACCTGGCGGCGCAGGGACCGCATCCGGCGGCGTTTGGTGTCGCGGTCGTCGTCGAGTGCGCCGATGATCGCGTCCTTCACGCTGTCCAGGTCGTGCGGGTTGCACAGGTAGGACTGACGCAGCTCGGCCGCGGCACCGGTGAACTCGCTCAGCACCAGCGCGCCGTTGAGGTCGCTGTGACAGGCCACGTACTCCTTGGCGACCAGGTTCATGCCGTCGCGCAGGGGCGTCACCAGCATGGCATCGGCGGCGATGAAGAACGCGATCAGCTCGTCGCGGGGGATCGGGCGGTGCAGGTAGTGCACGACCGGGTAGCCCACGCGAGCGAATTCGCCGTTGATCCGGCCCACCTGACGTTCGATGTCGCCGCGCATCTTGATGTAGCTCTGCACGCGTTCGCGGCTGGGGGTGGCCAGCTGCACCATCACCGTCTCGGTCGGGTCGACGCGGCCCTCCTCGAGCAGTTCCTGCAGCGCGTTGAGCCGGATGTCGATGCCCTTGGTGTAGTCGAGGCGGTCGACGCCGAGCATGATGTTTTTGGGATTGCCCAGCTCCGCACGGATTTTCGCGGCACGCTCCCGTACCGAACGACGCCGGGACGACTCGTCGAGTTCGGCCGAATCGATCGAGATGGGGAACGCGCCAACGCGCACCGTGCGGAAACCGACCTGCACGACACCCAATTTCGAGCGAACCCCGATCGTGCCGCGGGAGGTGGGCTGACCGGCCAGTCTGCGGGCCAGGTAGAGGAAGTTCTGCGCGCCGCCGGGCAGGTGGAAGCCGATCAGGTCGGCGCCGAGCAGGCCCTCGACGATCTCGGTGCGCCACGGCATCTGCATGAACAGCTCGACCGGCGGAAACGGGATGTGCAGGAAGAAACCGATGGTCAGATCGGGGCGCAGCATGCGCAGCATCTTGGGCACCAGCTGCAGCTGGTAGTCCTGCACCCACACCGTGGCGCCCTCGGCGGCCACCTTCGCGGTCTCCTCGGCGAACCGCCGGTTGACCTCGACATAGGCTGCCCACCACGCCCTGTCGTACACCGGGCGCACGATCACGTCGTGGTACAGCGGCCAGAGCGTGCCGTTGGAGAACCCTTCGTAGTAGTCCTCCACCTCCTGCGCCGTGAGCGGCACCGGGTACAGCTCGAGCCCGTCTTCGATGATCGGTTCGACCTCGACGTCGGGCACACCTGCCCAGCCGACCCAGGCGCCCTTGTTGCTGCGCAGCACCGGTTCCAGCGCGGTCACCAGCCCACCGGGGCTGCGCTTCCACCTGGTGGTGCCGTCGGGCAGTCGCTCGAGATCGACCGGCAGCCGGTTGGCGACGACAACGAATCCCGAACCAGCGCCGTTCGGCACGAGGGTTTCACTGTTTTCGGACGGACGGTCGTTGGACGGTTGATCGATCATTTGGTCCACTCACGCATCCTTATGCGTCGCAGGGGTGCGCTGTGTCAGGCGGGGGCGATGCCGAGCATCGACAGCAGCATGCGGCATTCGTCGGCGTCTTCGGCGTGTGCCGCGACGACCTTCTGTGCCTGGCGGGCGGTCTCGTCGGCAAGCGGCTCGAGTTCGTCGTCGGCGATGTCGTTGGCGGTGCTCTTCGCGGCCATAATGGGTTCGTCCTCCCGGTTTCCCTGCGCTCTACCTGCGAGTGGTCAATACTATCGGGCGCCGGCGCACGGCCGATGAAGTAGCGACGCGGAACACCCCGCCCCGGTGCCGTGTCGTGGCGGTCCCGTTACCGTGGGGGAGTACACGATCGACCCCGGAGAGAGGTTTCTTTCATGCCACTGGCCACGGTGAACGGCATCGCACTGAACTATCAGGTCAAGGGCGACCGTACCAAGGGCACCGACGTCAAGGGCGGTGGTCCGCTGGTGGTGTTGATCATGGGGACGGGCTCGCCGGGGCGAGTGTGGGAGCTGCATCAGGTTCCCGCGCTGGTCGCGGCCGGTTACCGGGTCTGCGTGTTCGACAACCGCGGAATCGCGCCGTCGTTCGAGGCCCCGGGCGGGATGCGGATCGAGGAGCTGGTCGCCGATACCGCCGCGCTGATCGAGTTCCTCGACGAAGGCCCCGCGCTGATCGCGGGTACCTCGATGGGTGCGCGGGTGGCGCAGGAGCTGGCGCTGGCCCGCCCCGACCTGGTGCGCAAGGCCGTGTTCATGGCCGGACACGGCAGGCTGGACCAGTTCCAGAAGACGCTGTCGGTCGGTGAGCAGGAGCTCGACGCCTCGGCGGTGAAGCTGCCCGCGAAATTCGAGGCGGCGTTGAGCGCCGTGATGAATCTGTCGCCGGCGACGATGGCCGACACCAACACGGCGCGCGATTGGCTCGACCTGTTCGAGTTCAGCGTGGGGACGCCCTCAGCCGGTGTCCGTGCCCAGCGGGCGATGGACCACGAATTCGATCGGGTCGCCGCGTACCGTTCGATTACGGTGCCCTGCTTGGCAATTGGGTTCGCCGATGATCGGATGATTCCGCCGTACCTCTCGCGCGAGGTCGCCGAGGCCATTCCCGGCGCCCGCTACCAGGAGGTCCCGGATACCGGTCACTACGGCTACCTGGAGCGACCCGAGGCGGTCAACAAGATCCTGCTCGATTTCTTCGCCGCCTGACCGACCCGACCGGGGCAGCATCGGGTAACTCCCTACCAGTAACGTATGCCTTGCTAGGGTCGACACAACGCTCGTGGCTTCGCGGCCGCGCAGTGATCCTGTACACAGCGCCAGTATCCAGTGAGGTGAAATGAGCACCAACCCCTTCGACGACGAGGACGGCCGCTTCTTCGTTCTGGTCAACGATGAAGAGCAGCACTCCCTGTGGCCCGCGTTCGCGGAGGTCCCGGCGGGCTGGCGTGTCGTGTTCGGCGAAGAGAGCCGGGCCGCGTGCGTCGAGTACGTCGAGAAGAACTGGACCGACATGCGGCCCAAGAGCCTGCGTGACGCGATGGCCGCCGACGACGCAGCCCGCGCCCAGTCCTGATCTCCTCCGCCACCGCGTGATACCAATCCGGTGTCGCGCGGTTGGCGTGCGCGGCTAAGATAGTCGCGCACCACCCGCCTCCTTAGCTCAGTGGTAGAGCACCGCTCTTGTAAAGCGAAGGTCGTCAGTTCAATCCTGACAGGGGGCTCAACCGGCGCCCCGGGTTCTTCCCGGGGCGCCTTCTGTATGCGGTGCTCTGATCCGCGCTATGGGCGGTCGTAGATTCCGTGGTCGCCGATTCGTCGCCAGACCAGGATCGGCTCGCTCTCGTTCGTCTTCTCCAGGTGGAACGTGGCCCTACCGTCCGGTGAGGTGAAATTCCACGTGAGTGAGTAGACCTCGCAGTTGCTCAGTTTGTGAATCCGCAGGCGTGTCGGCCAGGGTGGTGAGCCCGCGAACGCTCCGGCGTCGATGGCGGGCAGGAATTGTGAGCGTAGGGCTTGCTGAAACATGCGTTGATGTTCAGCGGGCAGACGTCGCAGATCTCGATCGAACGATGCCAGCGTCCGGTATTTCACTCCACTGCCTCGGTGGGACCCGATGCCAGGGTGTCGAGGTGCGCCAAGAACGATTCGGCGTCGTCGAAGGTGCTGTGCCGCCCAGCCTCGACATCGGCTTCGGCCTCGCGTTCAGCTGCCTGGTGGCCCTCGTTCCAGAACCAGATCTCATCGACCGGGACCGGCAACGTGGGCCGTAGCTCGATCACGCCGTCTTCGCGTTCGGTGATCTCCAGCTGCGCACCTGGCTCGTCCAGCCGGTACTTCTTCCGGAGCTCGGCGGGCAGTGCGACCGTGCCACGTCCCTGGATTGCCGCATATCCGCGAAAATTGCCCATCGCCTCACTATCCCATTGAGCAGTAAAGCCGTCAAGCAGCAAAGCTGCTGTACCGGAATACGCGAGCCTCGTGGATCGATGCGCCTATTTCGGAGAAAATCGAGGAATCTCGTCGAGAGTTGTCGTATCCGGGTCGGTCTGTTCGTGGTGTGGGTAGAGGCGGCCGACCGGCAGCCACCGAGGAAGGGAAATCGCCATGACTCAGTACCTGCTTTCCGTTGTTGTCGACCCGAGTGTTTATGACATTCCGCAGGAGGAGGCGCAGCCGCAGTACGAGGCGACGGGGAGGTTCAACGACGAGCTCAAGGCCGAAGGGGCGTGGGTGTTCGCGGGTGGGCTCGGGCGGATCGACGAGGCGACCACGGTCGACAACACCGGTGCTGACGTTGTTGTCACCGATGGGCCGTATGCCGAGACCAAGGAATGCCTCGGCGGGTTCTGGGTCGTGACGGCGCCCGACCTCGATGCCGCGCTGAAGATCGCCGCCAGGGCGTCGAAGGTCTGCGAGCAGAAGATCGAGATCAGGACGTTCGACGGCGCATGAGCGACGGCACTCGCGCCAGGATCGATCGGATCTATCGCGAGGAGTACGGCCGGGTGGTCGCCTCGCTCGCCCGGCGTTTCGGCGATCTCGACCTCGCCGAGGACGCCGCGGGCGAGGCCCTGCTCACCGCCATCGAACGGTGGCCGGTCGACGGCATACCGCCCAACCCGGGCGGCTGGCTGACGAAGACCGCGGGCAACCGCGCGATCGACCGGATCCGCCGGGAATCACTGCGCGACGCGAAACACCAGGCAGCCATGATCATCGACGATCACACACCGCACGAACCGACCGGACCGATCAACGACGACCGTCTCCGGCTCGTCTTCACTTGTTGCCATCCGGCATTGGCGCCGGAGGCGCGAGTCGCGCTGACACTGCGCCTGCTCGGCGGGCTCACGGTCGGCGAGATCGCTCGTGCGTTTCTCGTTGCCGAAACGACCATGGCGCAACGCATCACCCGCGCCAAGGCCAAGATCAAAGCCGCGCGCATCCCGTTCCGGGTACCCGATCGCGATGACGTCACCGATCGGCTCGGCGGTGTGCTGGCCGTCATCTACCTCATCTTCAACGAGGGCTATCTGGCCGGCACGCAGTCTGTGCGGGCCGACTTGACGGCGGAGGCCGTTCGGCTCGGCCGCATCATGCGCGATCTGCTGCCCGATGACGGTGAGGTTGCCGGGTTGCTGGCGCTGATGTTGCTCATCGACGCCCGCGGCGCGGCACGTTTCGCGGGCGGGGAGCTGGTGACGCTCGACGAGCAGGACCGCGGCGGCTGGGACCACACCCTCATCGCGGAGGGGCACACGCTGGTACGTGAATGCCTGCGCCGAGTGGCGGCGGGCGGTGACCCGCCTGGTCGCTATCAGATCATGGCGGCGATCAACGCGGTGCACACCGACGCGGCCGATGCCCGCGACACCGACTGGAACCAGATCGTCGCCCTCTACGACCAGCTCTACGCCGTGACCCCGACCCCGATCGTCGCTCTCAACCGAGCCGTCGCCGTCGCCGAACTCGACGGCCCCAATGTGGCCCTGGCACAGATAGATTCACTGCCACTCGACGGCTACCACGCCTGGCACGCCGCCCGCGCCGATCTGCTCCGCAGGCTGGGGCGCAGTGCCGAGGCGAGGTCCGCCTACGACGCCGCGATCGCCGCCACCCAGAACCCGGCTGAGCGCGCGTACCTGACCAGGAGGCGCGAGCATCTTGTGTAGAACTGCCGGGGGCTATCCAGGGGAGAGCGCGCAGTGTGCGTCGGCGCAGGCATGCTCGGTCATCGCGGCCCGTTCGTGTTGAGGTAGAGGACAGGGCCGTCGCCGAATGCGCCCCGCTCGTTCATCGCCAGGAGCGCCGCCATGGCCTTGGCGGTATAGACGGGTTCGAGGTGCAGGTGCTCGCCGTCGGCTGACAAGGTCTGGGCGCGTGCGCCTTCCGGCGTGGGGTGGCCGTAGCCGCTGCCGAGCCAGTCGGTGACGATGTCGATGTCCTCGACTCGTGGTTCGAGGCCGGACAGATCCGCGCCGCGCTGACGCAGCAGGTGCGCAGTACGGCGGGCGAGCCGGGTGATCGTCGCCGGGTCCAACCGCAGCGTGTCGTTGACGACGACACCGACTGCTCGGGTGGTCAAGCCCGCCATCCGCAAACCGAGTTGCAGTCCCGCGATCGTGCCGCCGGACCCGACGGCGGTCACGATGTGGGTGGGCTCGGGTAGCTCGCCGCGGCGTACTTGTCCGGCCAGTTCGAGCGCGGCCTCGACGTATCCGAGGACACCGACGGGCGAAGATCCGCCGGGCGGCAGGTAGTAGGGCAGATGGCCCCCGCTGGTGTGCCGGGCGAACAGCATCGGCGCGGTGAGGATGGTCCGCGTCTTCGAATGCGTGAAATACAGCTCGGCGCCACAGTTCTCGAGTCGGCTCAGCTGGGCGCGTACGTGCTCGTCCACGGGCTGGTCGACGAGGGCGAGCACGGTGGCGAGCCCGTGATCGCGCGCGTACAGGGCGACGGCCAGTCCCCAGTTCGTCCCCTATCCGCCGACGGTCAGAATCGTCCGGGCGCCGCGCCGGTGTGCGTCGGGGAGAATCCATTCCAGCTTGCGGACCTTGTTGCCACCCCACCCGCCGTCACCGAATGCGCCGTCGTCTTTGAGCCAGACCGGCGCGCCACCGGCAGGCAGCGCCTCGAGCCGGCGAACCGGTGTCGGACCGGAGCTCAGTCCGATATGCGGCAGGGTTTCGCGTAGGCGTGGAAAACGTTGGTGCAGAAGAGGAGTGTCCATCGGCTGGCTGACGAGCGCTACAGCACGGAGAGATCTGCGCCGGAGCACTGCATGGTTTGCCCCGCGGACAGGCCGGAGGTTCCTACCGCACCGGTCAGACGGACCGTGCCCCAGCCGGTGTTCACGTCGAAGCTGGGCATGTTGCCGCCGACGGTGCCGTCTTGGGCGACGACGCCGGATTCGCCGGTATCGAGATTGGTCCAGTTCACGGTCGCGTGGTAGCCGAAGGGGCCGAAGTTCGACTCGCCGCGCGGCTGGACCGAGACGGTGCCGGGCCGGTCGTCCGACGAGGTCGCCACCAGCGACAGATAGAACGGGTACAGATGAAAATTCGCGTTCGAACCGAGGCACTGAACCTTCGCCTCGCGTACCTCCGCCGCCGCAGTTCCGGCCCCGAGCAGGGACATCGCGACGATGGTGGTGAGCCCAACGATCAAACGCATCCGCGAAACCTCCCGATAGGAACGAACCGGAACCCAGTACATCGTTTCCTGAGCGAAAGAACAAGTGTCAGAAAACCGGGCTACAGAGGAAATCGTGCCCAGACACCCCGGGCTGTACACGATTTCCGCTGTGGATTCTCCACCAGTGCCGTTGGCTACCAGGCTGATTGGCGGGTGGCGGCGGTGGCCTTCTCGATCAGGTGATGGAGGTGGGCTTCGATTCGGTCGGGGGTGGTGGGGGTTACTTCCACTCGTTCGCCTTCTTGGATGAGGTAGCGGCCGTCGTCGGTGTAGTCGACCAGTTGGAGTGTGGTGCCGCCTTCTTGCCAGCCGTCCAGGGCCGGGCCGGTGGCTACGCGGAATTCCGCGTAGGCGGTGAAGGGGCGTTTGAGGAATTTGAGGGCGTGTTCGGCGGGGGTGCGGTGGCGGGCGTAGGGGTCGGGGGTGGTGGTGAAGTCGTCGCGGTGGACGTTGAAGCCGCCGGTGGTGCCCGCCGGGGTTTTCGGGAGGATGGCCAGCAGGCGGGTGACGATGGCGTGGGCCGGGCGCAGCGAGATCAGGATGTTGCCGCCCTGGCCGTATTCCGGACCGGGGAGCTGGGCGGCGACGACGCCGTTGCTCGCTTCGGTGGTCGCGCACGCGCGGACCATCCGGGTGCGGCCGTCGAAGCGGTGCCCGAACAGTTCCACGCGGATATCTGGGTGCGCCAGGGCGTGTAAGGCGTGGTAGAGGGATTCGTCGGTGCCCATCTTGGCAATCAGCGAATCCGCGGCGCGCCGGCATTCCCGGTCGAACTCGACCTGCGTTTCGACACCCGCCGTGAAGGTGAGGGGCCAGGGCATGCGATCGCGGCCGAGCGTTTCCCAGGCGACCCAGAATTCGAACGGGGTCAGCTCCCAGGTGTCGGTCATGCGTCGCCGCCGATCACCGGCGGAACGTGCAGGCGTTCGGGGCCGAGCAGTTCTTCGTGGACGCCGCGCAAGTAGTCGGGGGCCTGGTGCTCGTTCTCGTCGTCCTTGCCGCCGCCGCGCGCGCCGGGGGCGCCCATTCCGCCCATGCCGGACATGCCAGAGCGGCCCGACGACGCACCGGAACCCGCACCCGCTCCCGCACCGGCGCCCTGCTTCTGACCGGCGGTCCCGGGGACAGCCGCGCCGGGTGTGCCCGCACCTGCTCCGGCACCAGCGCCCGCGCCTGCTCCGCCACCGGAGCCGAGTCCGCCGGTGGACGTGCCGGCCGGGGTCGTGCCCGGAGTGGTTCCTGACGGGGTAGTGGTCGTGGGGGTTTCCGGAGTTGTCGTGGCGGCGGTGGTCTCGTCGCCGGTGGTGTCGTCAGTGGTGCTGTCGTCGGTGGTGTCGTCACCGGGGTCGGTGGTGGTGGAGGTTTCCGGCTCCGTGGTAGACGGGGTGGTGTCGTCGGTGCTCGGCTTGTTGGTGGTGCCGGTGGGTTTGTCGGTGGTGGTGCCGGTCGGCTTGTCCTTGGTGGTGTCGCCGGTCGGCTTGTCGGACTGGGGTTTCGCCGGTGTCGGTACCTTCGGCACCTGGGTGTCGGACTGTTGCGCGACTGGCTTGTAGACGGTCTCCATCACCTGGCGAGCCGCGGCCTGGGCGGCCTCGGAGCGGCCTGCGCTGGTGCTGTCCATGAGGAGTGAAGTGGCGCCGCCGCTGCCGGGCACGATCGCAGATGCGAGCGTGGACAAGGCTATTCCGGCTACGGTGCTGCTCTGTTTGTCGGACTCGTGCGGTACCGAGTACTTCACCTGGTTGAAGCCGGAGTAGGCCTCTTCCATCTTGTTGCCGATCAGGGATGCGGCCTGGTCGACCTTGTGTACGTCGGCGAGATAGCTTTTGGTGCTTGCCAGCGCCTGGCTCGCCGCGCTCCCTGACCAGCCCCGTTCCATTTCCTTCTGGATATTGTCGTGGAACGCAGTGGCTTTCGTTGTGGTATCGGTCGCCAACTGCCGCCAGGCTTGAACGCTGGTGCTCATCGTCGCGGGGTTGATCGACTCGACAAATTTCATGATGTCCGAGTGGCTCATAGTGAGGAACGGTTCCATGACGGGCGGCACGACCTGCGGCGTGAACTCGCCGGAAAATCCGGTGGCGAGGCTGGAATTCTCGGCGTAGATGCGAGAGCGTGCGCTGTTTCCGGCAGCCTGGGCGTCAAGCTCGGACTGCGTGGCGGAGATGTCGGAATCGAACAACGAGCCGATTCGGTCGCTAATTCTGGACGGGCTCGACGCTGTCAATGCGACGCTGCCCAGTTTGCTCATGAAATCTGAGAAAGTCATTTATCCCCCCGGATTCAGTCTACTTTGTTGGTCTGTTGCTTGATGGCGAGCTGAGTGGCTTCGTCGCAGTTCTTGTACGCGGCACCGGCTTTGCGGTACATATCCGCCATCTGTGTAAGTATCTCGATATGCTGACGGGCCGCGTCGAGGTAGGAACCGGTCCCCTCGCCGCCGTCAGCCAGGTCGGCGAACTTCTTCGCTAGGGTCTTGGCGGAGTTGAGGTTGCCGAACGAGTCGGCGTCGACCATCCTCCTCGTGCGCGAAGACAGGTTTCGAAGATCGTTGATGTAGTCGTCGCACCACTTTGCGCAACGCTCCGCTGCGTCATACTCGATAATGAGTCGGCCTGCAGCTGCTTCGCCGGACAAAGTCTGGAAGTCTTTTGCTAGTGCATTCATGTCTGCCATTGCTGTAACTGTCTCCCCGTAGATATGGCCACGACTAGCGTGGAATGGACCCTACGAAATGCGGGGCGGCATTCGTGGCCAGCGTGCATGGATCGGTCGAGGATTTACTATCCACGAATTTGCTCGCGTTGATGAGAGCCCGGCCCTGAGTGGTATCGAACGCTATTTCGCATTCCACTGGGGGCGTCTCGTTGCCGATATAGAACTGGAGGCCATCCCGGCCGTTGACTGCTACATTTTTGAAGTCGTGGTATCGGTCGTTCGAGCGGATCTCGTCAGTGGTGTAGACCGTCGACATGAACGATATGAAGTAGCCATCCGCGCGCCAACCACATCCCTTCCACTCAGCGCGGGGAACCGAGAACAAGTTGCTGTCCTTTGACGCGGGGTCAAGACCCGCCGCCTGCAGCACACTGTCCGACACCGTGCACGGATCGAACAGCTGCTCCTTGGTCAGCGGAGCCCCACTGGCCTCGGGCTGCCCGTCGACCGCCTTGGAACATCCGGCGAGCGCCACTACAGCGCACACCCCGGCGGCAAAGCCAACCAGTCGCATCGTCTCTCCTCTTTCGCACACAACGACCACTCGATGTCTTAGACGCGTGCCCGGTCGTTTCGGTTCCATCCAGGGCAGAACTCAGGCTGGGACGTTCGCTCCGTGGCCGAGGTCGCGGAGGGCGGCTTTGATCTTGGACTGGGCTTCGTCGAGGGATTCGGGGGTGGGGTCGGTGTTCGCGCCCGAGATGTCGAAGTCGCCCATGGTGTAGGCGGGGAAGACGTGGGTGTGCAGGTGGGGGACCTCGAGGCCGGCGATGAGCAGGCCGGCGCGGGGGGCGTCGAAGGCGGCGCGGACGGCCTGGCCGATCGTCTGGGCGACGCCCATCATCCGGGCCATCACGGCGGGATCCACGTCTTGCCACTGGTCGATCTCCGCGCGCGGGACGACGAGGGTGTGGCCCTGGGTGACGGGGCCGATGGTGAGGAAGCCGACGAACTCGTCGTCCTCCCAGACGAAGCGGCCGGGGATCTGACCTGCGATGATCGCGCTGAAGACGGATGCCATACCGGTGAGCGTAGCTAGATCGACACGAAATGCGACAGGATGCCCTGCACCTCGTAGATGTCGACCTGACGGTTGAAACGCTGCTTGACCGGCTCGCCGCCACTGCCGATCCAGATGTAGAGCTCCGCGTCGAGGTCGAAGGTGCCCGCGGTTTCGACGGCGAAGTGACTGATCGAACGGTAGGGGATGCTGTGGTAGCTCACCTTGCGGCCGGTGACGCCCTGTTTGTCGACCATGATCAGGCGGCGATTGGTGAACAGCATCGCGTCGCGGACCAGGATGAACGCGGCGTACACCTGCTCGCCCTGGCCGAACAGTTTCGCGTATTCCTGCTGGGCGGCGGCCGGATCTATGCGACCGGCATTGCCCATCATCCCGTCGAGCAGGCCCATGACATTCCCCCGTTTCGGTGGCGGCCGCCGCGCCACACCTGGTTCCATTGTGGCGCAATCGAACCCGTGTCGCGAGGGCTGAACCGCATCGTCACGGCCCGATCGCCTGCCCGCGGCGCCTTCGCGGCGGGTGACGATCGCGCTACCCGATCGCGGACCTCGGATCGGCACGGGGCGTGCGAAGTGCGTGCGAAGTGCGCGACTAATCTGAGGCAGTGCGCGTACTCGTCATCGGTTCCGGAGCCCGTGAACATGCCCTCGTCCTGGCGCTGCGCCGGGATCCGTCCGTGACGGCGGTGATCGCTGCCCCGGGCAATCCCGGCATCGGCCAGCACGCCGAGCTACGTCCGGTCGATCCCTGCTCCGCCGGTGATGTCGCCGCGCTGGCCGGTGAAGTGGCCGCCGACCTGGTGGTGATCGGCCCCGAGGTGCCGCTGGTGCTCGGCGTCGCCGACGTCGTGCGCGCGGCCGGATTCCCGGTGTTCGGCCCGTCGGCCGACGCGGCGCGGATCGAAGGGTCGAAGGCGTTCGCGAAAGACGTGATGGCGGTGGCCGGGGTGCGGACCGCGCACAGCGAGATCGTCGACAATCCGGCCGAGCTGGACGCGGCGCTCGACCGCTTCGGCCCGACCTGGGTGGTCAAGGACGACGGTCTCGCCGCGGGCAAGGGCGTGGTGGTGACCGCCGACCGGCGCGCGGCCCGCGATCACGGCGCCGAACTGCTCGAGCAGGGACATCCGGTGCTGCTGGAATCGTTCCTCGACGGGCCGGAGGTGTCGCTGTTCTGCCTGGTCGACGGCGAGACCGTGATTCCGCTGCTGCCCGCGCAGGACCACAAGCGGGTCGGCGACGGCGATTCCGGCCCGAACACCGGCGGGATGGGCGCCTACACGCCGCTGCCGTGGCTCCCCGCGGAGACGCTGAACGAGATCGTCGACGACGTGGTGAAGCCCGTCGCCGCCGAGCTCGTCGCGCGGGGCAGCTCGTTCTCCGGCCTGCTGTACGCGGGTCTGGCGATCGGCACGAACGGTCCGGCTGTCGTCGAATTCAATTGCCGCTTCGGTGATCCCGAGACCCAGGCGGTACTCGCGCTGCTGGACAGCCCGTTCGCCGAACTGCTGCACGCCACCGCGACCGGGCGCCTCGCCGAGGTCGACGCACCGCGCTGGAAGGACGGTTCCGCGATCACCGTCGTGCTCGCCGCCGAGAACTACCCGGCGCGACCGCGCACCGGCGATGTGATCACCGGCGCCGACGACGGCGCGCTGGAGGGCGAAACGCTGGTGTTGCACGCCGGTACGGATCAGCGCGCGGACAAGGCGCTGGTGTCGGCGGGCGGGCGGGTGCTGAACGTGGTCGGTGTCGGTGCGGATCTCGCGCAGGCGCGGGAGCGGGCCTACGCGCGACTCGCGGGAATCAAGCTCCCCGGCAGTCATTTCCGGACCGATATCGGCGCGACCGAAGTTGTCGTCCCGGAACGTAACAGCGTCACGGGGTAATCGCGCGATCGGTGATCAGCGGTGCGCGACCGCTGATCACGATCGTGCGGGAAAGGTGGCACAGAACCGTTGCGCGGCTGCGCCGATCAGGCGGTGAGGTCGAGGATCTGGGCGTTCGGAGCATTCGTCTGAATGGAGGCGATCCCCTTCTTGGCGCCTTCCTTGCTTTCGTATCCCTGACTTTCGAGGACGATTTCGCCGTTGCCGGCCTTCAGGTGGAAACGGAACTTTCCCGCCTTGTCCTTGAACACCTCGAACTTGCCTGCCATGGTTGCCTCGCTTCGGTTCGGAGGAAAACACTCGACAGGTCTCACATTAACGTTCTCGTGATGTGGGTGGTCTCGACGCGATGTCAATCGAGACGCAATCCATGCATCGCGAGCCAGGCCTGCGGATCCACATGTTGGCCGTTCTGCACGATTTCGAAATGCAGGTGCGGGCCGGTGGAATCGCCGCGATTGCCGATGCGCGCGATCTGCATTCCGGCGGGGACGCGCTCGCCCTGGGAGACGAAGAAGTCGTACATGTGGCCGTAGATGCTGATGGTGCCGTCGTCGTGGCGGATGCGCACCCACAGGCCGAAACCCTGCGCCGGACCCGCCTCCACCACGGTGCCGTCGGCGACGGCGTAGATGGGGCTGCCGATGGGGCCCGCGATGTCGATGCCGCGGTGCATGGTGCCCCAGCGCGAGCCGAAGCCGGAGGTGAACGCGCCCTTGGCGGGCAGGCTGAACCCGCCGACGGACGGGGTCGAGCCGGGCACCGGCACCATCGCGCCGGGGACCACCGGGGCGCGCTGGCCCATCCAGTCCTGCCATGCGCCCGATGCCGCGGCCGCCGCTTCCGCTTTCGCGCGTTCGAGCGTGGCACGGGCCGCCGCGGCGACCACTTGTGCCTCGCGGCGCTTCTCACCCGCGTCGATGGCAGCGAGCAGGCGGGTCGCCGACTGTGGGTTGGGGAGCAGTTGCGGGGGATAGGCGATGGCGACGTGGATCGCTTCGCCGGGTGCGGGTGGGGGACCGTCGACGACGGCGCCGAACTGTCCGTCGGCTGCCACGAACACCGCCACCGCGGCCATCCCGGCGATGAGTACGCGCCGCTCGACCAGCACCTCACGCACCCGATCGCGACTCGGCCGGCGCGCCCACAGGTCTTGCGCCTGCGCCTTCGGCCGCCGCCAGAAGACCTTGCGCACCTCACCGCTGCGCAGCTCACCGGCGATCTCCCCGACCATCGGGTACCGCGCGGCCCACTCCGTCATACGATCGCGCGCCGCTACCTTCGACGGCAACTGCTCCCGCCAGTTCGCCTGCAAGATACGGCCGTTGACGCTGACAGCCCGACGGCTCGCACGCGCACCGGTTCTCGATCGCGTCGACTCGGCTGAGCCGCTACCCGCTGTCGACGCGTTCGCCGTCTCAGTGTCTCCCGCGGACCCGCCCGTCGCTGTCGATTCCGCGTCCCCGCCGGACGCGCGAATGTCGGCGGCGGGCTGCCCGGATTCGGTGTCCACGCTGTCCTCGGGCGTGCTCGCCCGCACGTTCCGCGCCGTTCCTGTCCGCTTCATCCCGCCCCCGCGCCCCGGCCCCGACGTGACCGCGGGGGTCGCGTCGGTGGCTGCGTATTCGCTGTCGGAGCCATTGTGCCGACCATATCCGTGAACGTCGGCAATCGGGTGCTCTACCGTCTCTCGGGTGTCCAGAGAATCGCGCCGGTCGGCCATTGCCCCTTTCTACGTCATGGATGTGTGGAAAGCGGCCGCTGAACGCGCCAGGTCGCACGGCGATGTGCTGGTGCTCGCGGCGGGGCAGCCGTCCACGCAGGCGCCCGCGCCGGTGCTGCGGGCGACCAGGGCCGCGATCGATCACGAATTGCTGGGCTACACCGAGACTTTCGGCATTCTGCCGCTGCGCGAGGCCATCGCGGGGCATCACAGCGAGACCTACGGCTACGACGTGCACCCGGACGAGGTGGTGGTGACGACCGGGTCGTCGGGTGCTTTCACGCTGATCTTCCTGGCCGCCTTCGACGCGGGCGACACCGTGGTGGTGGCGCGCCCCGGCTATCCCGCTTACCGCAACACGCTGTCCGCGCTCGGCTGCGAGGTCGTCGAACTGGACTGCGGCCCGCAGACCAGATTCCAGCCGACCGTGGCGATGCTCGAGGCCCTGCCCGAACCGCCCGCGGGTCTGGTGGTGGCCAGTCCGGCCAATCCGACCGGCACCATGATCGACCCCGCCGAACTCGCCGCGCTGGCCCGCTGGTGCGAACAGCACGGCACGCTGCTGATCTCCGACGAGATCTATCACGGCATCACCTACGCGGGGGCGAGCACGCCGACCTCCTCGGCGTGGGAGTTCTCCCGCGAATCGGTGGTGATCGGTTCGGTGTCGAAGTACTTCTCGATGACCGGCTGGCGGCTGGGCTGGATGCTGGCCCCGGCCGACCTGCGCCCGGCGCTGCAACGGCTGGCGTCGAATATGACGGTGTGCCCGCCCGCCATCTCCCAGTACGCGGCCGTGCACGCTTTCGGGCCGGAAGCCAAGGATGAGCTGGACGGGCATGTGCGCCGGTACGCGCGCAACCGGGCGCTGCTCCTGGAGGGTCTGCCCGCGATCGGAATCACCGATCTCGCGCCCGCCGACGGCGCCTTCTACGCCTACGCCGATATTGGTCATCTGACCGATAATTCCCGCGCCTGGTGCGCCGAGGTACTCACCGAAACCGGCGTCGCGCTGGCGCCCGGACTGGATTTCGACACCACAAATGGAAACCACACGGTCCGTTTTTCCTTCGCGGGTGCCACCGACGACATCGCCGCAGCACTGGAGCGTCTGGGACGGTACCTGAAGGGCTGATCTGGACACTTGTCAACAGTGATGTGCGACAACAACTTTGCGTAGTACGAACACATCTGTGCCGGGATACGGTAAAACTCAGTTATCCCGAATTCCCAGTGTTTCCCCGATGACGATTGCGCACGGTTGAACTGATGATGACTGGCACTCCTGCACGGTGACCACCGCAACGACCCCGAAAGGCGAACGACGTCGGCAGGCTCTGGTGGCGGCGGCGGCTGAGCTGTTGCTCGAAGGCGGCTTCGACGCCGTGCGACATCGTTCGGTGGCCTCCCGAGCCGATCTTCCACTCGCGTCGACCACCTACTACTTCGAATCGCTGGAGGATCTGATCGCCCGCGCCGTCGAGTTCAGCGGCGCGATCGAACTCGACGCGATGCGCCGCCGCGTCGGTGAGGTCAGTCATCGCAGGCGCGGCACCGAGGCGACGGTCGAGCTCGTGCTCGACGTGCTCGTCGGCCCCGACGACGGCGACCTCGACGCCCGCGGCCAGCTCATCGCCCGCTACGAGCGTTCCGTGGCGTCGGCCCGTCACCCCGAGTTACGTGAGGTCCAGCTCCGACTACGCACCCAGCTCGAAGAACTGCTCGCCGACGTGCTGCGCCGCTCCGACCGAGTGGTGCGCCCCGAGCAGTTACGCAGGATGGTGGCCGTCGTCGACGGCGCGGTGGTCGCCGCGCTGATCGAAGGCCACCCCGAACCTCGCAGGCCCGCCAGGGCCGGTCTGCTCGAAATGATCGATATCGTCGCCCCGCCCGTGGTCCCCAACATGATGCCCCAGCAGGCCGAACGGGTGCGGCAATTAGACTGAGTGCTCGTGAGCCTCGTCCCGAATGTCCTCGCCACCCGATACGCCAGCCCGGAGCTCGTCGCGCTCTGGTCGCCCGAGCACAAGATCGTGCTCGAGCGCCGGCTGTGGCTGGAGGTGCTGCGTGCGCAGGCCGAACTCGGAATCGATGTCCCCGTAGGGGTTGTCGACGACTATGAACGCGTCATCGACCACGTCGACCTGGCCTCGATCGCCGAGCGTGAGCGGGTCACCCGCCACGACGTGAAGGCGCGGATCGAGGAATTCAACGCGCTCGCCGGGCACGAACACGTGCACAAGGGCATGACCAGCCGTGACCTCACCGAGAACGTCGAGCAGCTGCAGATCCGGCTGTCGCTCGAGCACGTCTACCGCCACGGCATCGCCATCGCCGCGCGACTGGCCGAGCGGGCCGCCGAATACCAGACCCTGGTGATGGCCGGGCGCTCGCACAATGTCGCCGCGCAGGCCACCACGCTGGGTAAGCGCTTCGCCTCCGCCGCCGACGAGATGCTGGTGGGCCTGGCGCGCGTGCGCGACCTGATCGACCGCTACCCGCTGCGCGGGATCAAGGGCCCGATGGGCACCGCCCAGGACATGCTCGACCTGCTCGACGGTGACGCGAACAAGCTCGCCGCCCTCGAGCAGCAGGTGGCCACCCACCTCGGCTTCGCGAATGTGTTCACCAGCGTGGGGCAGGTGTATCCGCGCTCGCTCGATCACGATGTGCTGTCGGCGCTGGTGCAGCTGGGCGCGGGGCCGTCGTCGTTCGCGCACACGATTCGGCTGATGGCCGGTCATGAGCTGGTCACCGAGGGGTTCCAGCCGGGCCAGGTCGGCTCGTCGGCGATGCCGCACAAGATGAACACGCGCTCGTGTGAGCGGGTGAACGGCCTGCAGGTGATCCTGCGCGGCTACGGCTCGATGGCCGCCGAGCTGGCGGGTGCCCAGTGGAACGAGGGCGACGTGTTCTGTTCGGTGGTGCGCCGCGTCGCGCTGCCCGACGCGTTCTTCGCCATCGACGGGCAGATGGAGACCTTCCTGACCGTGCTCGCCGAGTTCGGCGCCTACCCGGCGGTGGTCTCGCGTGAGCTCGACCGCTACCTGCCGTTCCTGGCGACCACCCGGATCCTGATGGCGGCGGTGCGCGCGGGCGTCGGCCGCGAGACCGCGCACGAGGTCATCAAGGAGCACGCGGTGGCGGTGGCGCTGGCCATGCGCGAGCAGGGCCGCGAACCCGACCTGCTGGATCGTCTCGCCGCCGATGCGCGGATGCCGCTGGACCGCGCCGGACTCGACGCGGCGCTGGCCGACAAGGCGGCGTTCATCGGCGCGGCATCGGACCAGGTCGCCGAGGTCGTCGCGCAGGTGCAGAAGCTGGTGGAGGCGAATCCGGAAGCCGCGCGCTACACGCCGTCGCCGATTCTGTAGTCCCGTGCGAATCAGCCCGCCACTGCCGCCTTTTCGGCGCCGGTGGCGGGCTTTCGTGCGTCGAGGCCGCTACCGTGTCCGGGTGAATCCGTACACGATCTTCGCCGACATCATCGCCGGAGCCGCCCCGTCCTCGAAGGTCTACGAGGACGACGACATGCTCGCCTTCATGGACATCCGTCCTGTGACGCCGGGGCATGTGCTCGTGGTGCCCAAAGTGCCCGCACCGAGTCTGGCCGATCTCGATCCCGCGTTGGGCGGCAAGCTCTTTCAGGTCGGGCAGCGGATCGCCGCCGCGCTGCGCAGCAGTGAAGTGGCGGCCGACGGGGTGAATTTCTTTCTCGCCGACGGGGTTACGGCGGGGCAGGAGGTCTTCCATGTGCACCTGCACGTGATCCCGCGAACGCCCGGTGACGGCTTCGGTCTGCGTGCGCGGCCGACGTCGCCCGCGCGGGCGGATCTCGACTACCTGGCCGGTTCGATTCGGGGCGCCCTCACCCGCTGATCCGAATTCCGGGCGGAGCGGTCGTGGGAAACCGTGAAGTTTGCTGAAGAAACGCCCGAAACGCCGAATGCTTCCGATTCGTTCATCCGTGGGTTACCTTGGACTGTCACTGGCATGCGGTTACGGAGGGTAGATCGTGCGTCGTACAGGTGTTGCTGCTGCAGTGCTGACAGTTGCTCTCGGTGTGCTCGGACCGGCGGTGGTTCACCCCACGACGGCGTCCGCGGCGCAGATCATCGGAGTCACCGAACTGAGTCCGCACCGGACGGCGATCACCGTCACCTCGCCCGCGATGGGCCGCAACGTTGATCTCCAGGTCCTGCACCCCGCGGGCGGTGGCTCGCGCGGCACGTACTACCTGCTCGACGGCCTCGACCCCGGCATCGGCCAGAGCACCTGGACCAACGCCACCGACGCCGAGGCCTTCTTCCGCGGCAAGAACGTCAACGTGGTGCTGCCGATCGGCGGCCAGGCCAGCTACTACACCGACTGGATCGCCGATGATCCGCGTTTCGGCCGGTACAAGTGGGAAACGTTCCTCACCCAGGAACTGCCGGGCCTGATCGACGGTCAGTTCAACGGCAACGGGCTGAACGGCATCGGCGGGCTGTCGATGGGCGGCAACGCGGCCTACATCCTGGCCGCTCGCCACCCCGGCCTCTACCGTGCCGTAGCCGGCTACAGCGCCTGTCCGGACATCGCGATGGCGGCGGGCGCGATGATGTTCTCCATCGTCAACCGTGGCGGCAATCCCGGCAACATGTGGGGCGCGCCCGGCAGCCCCGAGTGGGCAGCGCACGATCCGGCCCTGATGCTCGATGGGCTGCGCGGCAAGGCGCTGTACATGTCGACCGGCACCGGCATCCCCGGCCCGCACGAGGCCGAACTCAAGCCGACGCTGGCCGAGAACATCTTCCTCGGCGGACCCATCGAGCTCGGCGTCAACACCTGCATGGTGGCCTTCGACCAGCGCCTGCGCGCCGCGGGCATCGGTGCCAGGATCGACTACCACCCGGTGGGCACACATTCCTGGTCCTACTGGCAGGACGCCCTGCACGCGTCGTGGCCGGTCCTCGCCCCCGCGCTCGGGGCTTGAGAATCTCCCCACGCGTTCGGGTCACCTCGCGGAGCGTCGACGCAGGACGACGCTCGCGATCACGCCGATCAGCGACAGCCCGGCGACGATCAGGACGTAACCCGCGGGCAGACCGAGGATTTCGACGTATTCCTTGCTCACCACCCGGTCCCGTACCGGCACATCCTCGGGCGCGGGGCCGAGGAGGAAATCGCTGGTGATCGTCGCCGGATCGGGGATGTAGATCGAGAGTTCGGTGAGGTAGTTGCCGCTCGCGGCAAGCTCTTTCAGGACCGGGTCGCCGGGTTCGCCGACCGGAGAGGCGAATTCGGTGGTGATGGTGTGGGGTTCGACATCGGGGTCGATGCGTGCCACCCGGTGGTCACTGAAGACGTAGAGGTGGACCGATTGTGGTGTGGTCGCCGCGGACGACATGCGCATCGGGTACACGAGGCGGTCGGAGTCGAAGGTGAGACGGACCGGGTCCAGGGCCCCGGAGAGGGGCTTCGCGCTGGTGAGGCGCATGGCGACGAAGGACCAGCCCTCGCGGAGATAGGGATCGAGCGTGGCGCTCACCTCGGGTCGGAGCTGATAACCGTTGGTGTCGAGCCACTCTCGGACACCGGTGAGATCGCCGCCGCGCAAAGTGGTCGCCTGCAGCGGGCCCAACTGCACCTGACTCAGCACGTCGGGACCTGAACCCGGAGCGGCGCCGGACGCGTCGCCGCCGAGCGAACCGCTGCCGAACCAGTCGTACTCGGTGACCCGCTCGGGTGCGGTCATGCGCGACAGCTCCCTGAACGAGTCCGCACTGCCTGCCGAGACGGTCGCCGGGGTGGGCGTCGGCACGATCAGGGCCGCGTCGGCGCCGGTGAACTGCATTCCCAACCGCATCAGCACGGTCTCACGCCGCCCGTCCCAGCCCAGGATCGCGGACTCGTTGTTCACCCGCGCCGAACTGTCCGCGCTCACCACGCCGCCGCACGCGCACGCGTTCGCCGGCAGCACCGCCCCCGATCCAGCGGCCAGAGCAACCCCGGCGGTCACGACCAACGAACGCACTGCGTACCGCATCCCCATGCGGGTCAGGCTACGCACACCGGGCCTTCGGCAGATGCGCAGAAATACTCAGTCATGGGGTGCGCGGCCGGCGTGAGCCCGGTGCCGCCGGTCGTTGACGGCCGAGTTGGCGGGCCCGGTTGGAGTGGGGCGGCTACGGTGGACGGATGGCTGGCGAGAATGAGACCGTGTCGGCGCCGATCGCGAAGCGGGCGCCCTTCGAGCGGGTCCACCACGGTGACACGTTCGTCGACGACTACGAGTGGCTGCGGGACAAGGAAGACCCCGAGGTCATCGCGTACCTGGAGGCGGAGAACGCTTACACCGCGGCGCAGACCGACCAGCTGCAGCCCCTGCGGGACAAGATCTTCGACGAGATCAAGGCCAGGACGCAGGAAACCGATCTCTCGGTGCCGACGCGACTGGGCGACTACTGGTACTACTCGCGTAGTTTCGAGGGCAAACAGTACGGCGTGCACTGCCGCTGTCCCGTCGACGCGAAAGCCGAGGGCATCGACGCCTGGACGCCGCCCCAGCTGGAGGTCGGCTCGGCGATCGAGGGCGAGCAGGTGCTGCTCGACAGCAATATCCTCGCCGAGGGGCTGGACTTCTTCGCGCTCGGCGCGTTCTCGCTGAGCCACGACGGCAACCTGCTCGCCTACTCCGTGGACAGCTCCGGCGACGAGCGCTACACGCTGCGCATCAAGGATCTGCGCACCGGTGAGCTGCTGGCCGACGAGGTGGCCGGCGCGGCGCCGGGGGCGACCTGGTCGCTGGACGGCACGCACATCTTCTATCAGACGGTCGACGAGTCGTGGCGGCCCGACACCGTGTGGCGCCACCGCGTCGGCACCGGGTCCGACGCCGATGTGACGGTGTTCCACGAGCCCGACGAGCGCTACTGGGTGAGCGTCGGCGCGACCCGCTCCGAGAAGTACCTGATGGTCTGGCTCGGTTCCAAGATCACCACCGAGGGCTGGGTCCTGGAATCGGACAACCCCGAGGGCGAGTTCCGGGTGCTGCTGCCGCGTCGCGAAGGCGTGGAGTACTCGGCCGAGCACGCGGTGATCGCGGGCGAGGACAAATTCCTGATCCTGCACAACGACGTGGTCGACGGAGTGAAGGCGGAGAACTTCGTCCTCGCCGTCGCGCCCGCCACCGATCCGTCGGACATGACGACCCTGATCGGGCATCGCGAGGACGTGCGGCTCGAGGACATCGACGCCTTCGCCACCCATCTGGTGCTCGGTTACCGGCGGGACGCGCTGCCGCGCCTGTCGGTGTGGCCGCTCACGCCGGAGGGCTTCGGCGAGCTGACCGAGCTCGACTTCGGCCTCGAATTGTTCTCCGCCGGTGCTGGTTCGAGCCCGGAGTGGGAGCAGCCGACGTTGCGCGTCGGGGTCACCTCGTTCATCACGCCGATGCAGGTGTTCGACTACGTGCCCGCCACCGGCGAGCTGCTGCTGCGTAAGGAGCAGCCGGTGCTCGGCGGCTACGACGCCGATGACTACGAGCAGCACCGGGATTGGGCTGTCGCCACCGACGGCACCCGCATTCCGATCTCGATCATCAAGCGCAGCGGGCTGCCCGACGGGCCGAAACCCACACTGCTGTACGGATACGGCTCCTACGAGGCCAGCATCGATCCGTCGTTCTCGGTGTCGCGGCTCTCGCTGCTCGATCGCGGCATGGTGTTCGCGGTGGCGCATGTGCGCGGCGGCGGCGAGATGGGCAGACTCTGGTACGAGCACGGCAAGACGCTGCTGAAGAAGAACACCTTCACCGACTTCGTCGCGTGCGCGAGCCATCTCATCGATACCGGCGCCACCGCGTCCGACCGCTTGATCGCCGACGGCGGCAGCGCGGGCGGGCTGCTGATGGGCGCGGTCGCCAACCTGGCGCCGGAACTGTTCACCGGCATTCTCGCTAATGTGCCCTTCGTCGACCCCCTCACCTCCATCCTCGACCCGTCGCTGCCGCTGACGGTGATCGAATGGGACGAGTGGGGAAATCCCCTGGCCGACAAGGACGTCTACGAGTACATGAAGTCGTACTCGCCCTACGAGAACGTCGAGGCCAAGGACTACCCGGCCATCCTGGCGATCACCAGCCTCAACGACACCCGCGTTCTCTACGTGGAACCGGCCAAGTGGGTCGCCAAGCTGCGCGCCACCAAGACCGGTGACAACGAGGTGCTGCTCAAGACGGAGATGACCGCAGGCCACGGTGGTGTGAGCGGGCGCTACGAGAAGTGGAAGGAAGTCGGCTTCGAGTACGCCTGGGTCCTCGACCGAGTGGGTCTCGCGGACGCGTGATCCGCGTGGGCTCCGGCTTCGGCCGGGGCCCACTTTTCTGTCAGGACCGGGGTTCGGTGAGGAGAAGCTTGCCGAGCAACGCGGTGAGCTGGGTGCGTTCGGTGGGGGTCAGCGCGGCGAAGGCGCTGTCGAGGAAGGCGGGGGTGGCGGCCTCGGCGCTGCGCAGGCGATCGGTGCCCGCGGGGGTGAGAGTCACGGCGTAGGAGCGGCGGTCGAGCGGGTTGCGTTCGCGCCGAACGTATCCGGATGATTCGAGGTCGTCGCAGACCGTCACCATCACGCTGCGGTCGATGCGCAGTTCCTCGGCCAGTGCCTGCTGGGAGCAGGCGCCGACCTCGGCGAGCATCTTCAGTACCAGGTGCTGGCCGACGCCGAGACCCTGCGCGCTCGCGTGTGCTTCCGCCGCGCGCGCGAGGGCTGTCGATGCCCGGCACAGGGCGATGTCGGGTCGTTCGGCGGCGAGCTGGGGGAAGTAGGTCGGCTTGGGCGGCATGTGACTCCTCGGGTCCGTGCCTTCATTAAATCATCTGTGCACAGATTGTTTGACGGAAGATGGTTAGCGCTCTAGCGTCATAATCGTCTGAGCGCAGATTGTCCGGTGCCAGACGATTCCTGCGTGGCACGAGGAGCGCCCATGACTCTCGATCTGACCCCGGACCAGCTGCTGTCGACCACCCGCGCGGTGCGCAAACGGCTCGACTTCGATCGGCCGGTGCCCCGGTCGCTCATCGAGGAGTGCGTCGACCTGGCCACCCAGGCGCCGACCGGGCGCAACCGGCAGCGCTGGCACTTTCTGGTCGTCACCGACAAGGCGCGCCGTGGCGAGCTGGCCGACATCTTCCGGCGGTCGCTGCCGCTGAGCCAGGGGACGCCGCTCACCGCGCGGGACGCGGAACGGATGAACGTGTCCCCGCGCTCCACCGAGCGGGTCTTCGACGGCTTGCGCTATCTGACGGCCAACATCCACCGGGTGCCCGCCTTCGTGATCCCGGCTGTGGAAGGCCGCACCGACCGCGCCTCGGTGGAAGTCCAGGCGGGTACCTGGGGCTCGATCCTGCCGTCGGTGTGGAGTTTCATGCTCGCCGCGCGAGCCCGCGGCCTCGGCACCGTGTGGACCACCGCGCAGGCGCCCCTGGAACGGGAACTCGCCGCGGTACTGGGCGTTCCGTACGACAAGGTCATGCTCGCGGCCTTTCTGCCGCTGGCGTTCACGATCGGCACCGACTTCAAACCCGCGGTGCGGGTGCCGCGCGAACAGGTACTGCACTGGCAGGGATGGTGAGAAGTGCGGCGGAATTCGTCGTGGCGTCATCGGGGTAGCACGCCTGCGTCACCTCGAGCTGTCACCGTGGGTCCATGAACGCTGAGTTGATCGTTTCGGTGTCGGGGATCCGGGATACGACTCGCGATGCCGCGATCGAGTTCGCCGCGGAGATGGACGCGCGGGGCGTGCGGCTGTCGTTGCTGGTCGCGCCGCGATTGAAAGGAAAGTACCGGCTGGTCGACGACCCGGCGACGCAGTCGTGGCTGCGCGGTCGGCGCCTCGAGGGCGACGCGATCGTGCTGCACGGCTACGACCAGGCCGCCACCAAGGCGCGGCGCGCGGAGTTCGCCGATCTGCCCCGCCACGAGGCGACGCTGCGACTCAAGGCCGCTGATCGGGTGATGGAGCGGGTGCAACTGCGCACCCGGCTGTTCGCCGCGCCGCGCTGGGACGCCTCGAGCGGCGCGCTCGCGGCGCTGCCCGACGTGGGCTTCCGAATGGCGTTCGGGCTCACCAGCATGCTCGACCTGGAACGCGATGTCGCCCAGCGTGCTCGGGTGTACGGGATCGGCGAGGGATTTCGTGCCGAGCCGTGGTGGTGCCGGGCGCTGGTGATGGGCGCCGCGCGCACCGCTCGACGCGGCGGCGTGCTGCGGTTGGCCGTGTCGGCGGCGCAGTTGCAGCGGTCGGGGCCGCGTCAGGCCATGCTCGACGCTGTCGACCTCGCGCTCTATCACGGCGCCCACAGCGACGTGTACCGCTGGGAGTCCTTCCCGGCTGTTCGAGCCGCCTGACCCCGCCACCGCCGCGCGCGTACCGGCGATGAGCGCGCGGCGGTGGCCTCGATACCTCCCTACGCGATTTATCATTCATCCGTTGATCGAGTGGTTTCCGCTAGTTGTGTGAACACAGCAGGAGGCAGCGCTGATGACGGGCACGTCGACGAAAGTCGCGACGACGACGAAATATATGTCCTGGGTGACATTGGCGCTGATGACCACGAGTTCGGTGGCGAGTCTGCGATCAGCGCCCACCATGGCCGTGTACGGATTGGCCTGTGTATTCCTCTATGTCATTCCCGCGATTCTATTTCTGATGCCGACCTCGCTGGTCGCCGCGGAACTCGCGTCGGGATGGCAGGGCGGTGTCTATCAATGGATCAGTCAGGGGTTGAGTAAGCCGCTCGGATTTCTTGCCGTCTGGTGCCAGTTCGCCATGACGATCTTTTACTATCCGAGCCTGCTCGCTTATGTGGCAAGCACTTTCGCGTACATCATTCATCCGTCGCTGGCCTCCAACGGCCTGTATGTGGCGATCGTGATCATCACCGTCTACTGGGCGGGTGTGTACGTGTCCTCGCAGGGCACCAAGACCGTGGCGGGGCTGTCGAGCATGGGCCTGATCATCGGCACGCTGATCCCGGGCACCTTGCTGGTCGTGCTCGGCCTGGTCTTCCTGGCGCAGGGCAATCCGTCCGCGGCGCCGATGGATTCGTCGCATCTGCTGCCCGCCTGGGCCGGATTGGCGAGCCTGGTGCTGATCGTGAACAACTTCCTGTCCTACGCGGGCATGGAGATGAACGCGGTGCACGTGTCGTCGCTGAGGAACCCGGCCAAGGAATTCCCGAAGGCGATGTTCCTGTCCATGGCCCTGGTGCTGGTGATCTTCATCCTGCCCGCGCTGGCGATCAGCTGGGTCGTCCCCGCGGCGAGCCTCAGCCTCACCGCGGGTGTGATGCAGGCCTTCGACGCCTTCTTCGCGCACTTCGGAATCGGCTTCCTCACCCCGATCGTCGGCATCGCGTTGGTGGCCGCGGCCGTCGGCGGCATGCTGACCTGGCTGGCCGGACCGTCGAAGGGGCTGTTGCTGATCGGGCGCAGCGAGGGGTATCTGCCGCCGTTCCTGACCCGGCTCAACAAACACGGCGTGCAACAGAACATGCTCGTGGCGCAGGGTGTGTTCACCACGTTCATCGCGTTGCTCTACGCCTTCATCCCCGATGTCTCCAGCGCGTACTGGATTCTGTCGGTGATCACCACGCAGGTGTATCTGATCATGTACGTGCTGATGTTCGCCGCGGCCGCCAAGCTGCGTCGCGACGATCCGGACCACCCGCGCGGCTACCGGGCGCCCGCGCTGATGGCGCTGTGCGCGCTCGGCGCGGCCTCCTCGATCGCCGCGTTCACGATCGGCTTCGTGCCGCCCTCGCAGTTCGGCGCGGGCAGCCCGTGGGTGTACGTGCTCATCGTGGGTGGCGGCCTCGGCATCGTCGGCCTGCTCATTCCGTATCTGTTCTACCGAAACCGCAGGGACAGCTGGAAATTCGCCGTACCGGAAGGGCAGCAGGCATGACGACCGGAGACGCCCCCGACCACAAGCGACGCTGGATCTACATCACCTCCGGTGGGCTGCTCGTGGTGTTCGCCCTGATCGGGCTGTTCACCTTCACCGCGATCCGCGAGAACACCCAGGCGAGCGCGAAAGCCGAACAGCTGCACAGCAATCTGGTCGCCGCGGGTCTGCCCGCACCCGAGGCGAACGTGATCGCCGACGCGCTCGGCGACGACGGCGGGTCGGTCTGCCAGGACCCGAGTTCGCCCATGATCAAGGCGAAGTATCAGGCCTCGATCACCAACGGCGCGGCCGGGCCGGGCCAGCGTCCGGTGATCGGCCCGCGCGCCACCGCCGAGGCGGTGGCGCTCACGATCGCCACCTACTGCCCGGATCGCCTGCAGGACTATCTTTCTCATCTCGACACCCTGAAACTCGACGATACGACGAAGTGAGGCGCGAAGAGATGACCGACGATGTGACGGCGCTGCGCGGCAAGGTTTCCGGGCTGATGGGCCAGGCGAAAAAGGATCTGGCCCAGCTCGTTTCGTTCGAATCGGTCGCCGATCCGCGCCAGTTCCCACCGGAAGGGTGTGAGCAGGCCGCGCAGTGGGTGGCCGACGCGTTCGCCGCGGCGGGGTTGACCGAGGTCGGCCTGCACGAGACGCCCGACGGCAGCAAGGCCGTCATCGCGTCGAAGCCGGGGCCGCCCGGAACGCCGACGGTGCTGCTGTACTGCCACTACGACGTACAGCCCCCGCTCGACGATGCCGCGTGGAAGACACCGGTCTGGACGCTGACCGACAAGAACGGACGCTGGTACGGGCGTGGTGCGGCCGACTGCAAGGGCAATATCGTCACGCATCTGACCGCCCTGCGCGCGATCGGACCCGACTTCCCGATCGGCATCACAGTGGTGGCCGAGGGGTCGGAGGAGCAGGGCACCGGCGGTCTGGAGAAGTTCGTCGTCGCCAATCCCGCTCTGCTGCAATCGGATGCGATCCTGGTCGCCGACTGCGGCAATTTCGCGGTCGGGGTGCCGACGTTCACCCAGACCCTGCGCGGAATGGTGAATGTGGTGCTGACAGTGACAACGCTGGAAGGGCCGATGCATTCGGGAATGTTCGGTGGCCCCGCGCCGGACGCGCTCGCCGCGATGATCCAGCTGCTGTCGTCGTTGCGCGATGCCGAGGGCAACACCACGATCGACGGGCTCACCGGCGATCAGACGTGGACCGGCGCGCAGTATCCGCCGGCGGACTTCCGATCGGACGCGGGTGTGCTCGACGGTGTCGGCCTGCTCGGCAGCGGAACCGTGTCCGACATGCTGTGGGCGCGGCCCGCGCTGACCGTGCTGGGGATGGACGTGCCCGCGGTGGTCGGCTCGTCGGCGGCCATCCAGCCGAGCACCAGGGCCAGGCTCAACCTGCGCATTCCGCCGGGCACCGAGCCCGAGCAGGCTTACGACCTGCTGGCGAAGCACCTGCGCGCGCACGTGCCGTGGAACGCCGAACTCGACATCGAGGTCGAGGCGCTCGGCGAGCCGTTCGTCGCGTCCACGCAGGGCCCCGCCCGCTCGGCCATGGAAAAGGCGATGGCGACCTCCTACGGTCGTGACGTCACCACCGAGGGGCAGGGTGGGTCGATCCCGCTGTGCAACGTCTTCGCCGATACCTACCCGAAGGCCGAGATCATGCTGATCGGCGTCGAAGAGCCGAAATGCCTGATCCACGCGCCCAACGAGAGCGTCGACCCCAGCGAGATCGAGCACATGGCACTGGCCGAGGCGTTGTTCCTGACCAGCTACCGCTGACTCAGAACTGGCCCTGGTCCTCGGGTTCGATGACCCGGAACTCGGTGCCGGCCGGGGCCATCTCGGTCAGTCTGCCGAAGTAGATGCCCTGGGCCGACGGGGTGATGATGCCGTGGTGGATGGGCACCGCGGTGCGGGGGTTCACGGCGCGTAGGTAGTCGACGGCCTCCGCGATGCGCATCCACGGGGCGACGGCCGGGATGGCGAGTACGCCGACCGGGACCGGCGGCACCCAGAGCGAGTCGCCGGGGTGGACCAGCTGGGCGGGGTCGGCCTCGGTGCCGAGCTGGAAGACAGTGTTGTCGATCACCGGGATCTCCGGGTGGATCACCGCGTGCCTGCCACCGCCGCCGGTGATCTGTAACTCACCGATATCGAGCACCTGACCGGCCGACACCGGCTCCCAGCCCTCGCTGCGCTGCTGCGCGGTCTGCGGATCCGAGAGCAGCCGGGCCGTGGGATTGTTCTCGATGAGAGCGCCGATCCGATTCGGATCGATGTGGTCGGGGTGCTGATGGGTCACCGCGATCGCGTCCAAGCCGGTGATGCCCTCGAAACCGTGCGCGAAGGTTCCGGGGTCGAACAGCACTTTCACGCCGTGCAGTTCCACGAGGATGCAGGAATGACCGAAGTGGGCGATGCGCATACCCGATGCTAAGCCGCCGTGACCCCGGAACGCGGGCACGACGGCCCGGTCAACTAAGATTTCCGAGGTAACCCCCACATCACTTGAGGAGCAACGCGTGGCACGAGTCGTGGTCGAGGTCATGCCGAAGGCCGAGATTCTGGACCCCCAGGGACAGGCCGTGGTCGGCGCGCTCCCGCGTCTGGGATTCGCCGGAATCTCGGATGTGCGGCAGGGCAAGCGATTCGAGCTCGAGGTGGACGACAGCGTGTCGGACGCTCAGCTCGAGCAGATCGCCGAGGCGCTGCTGGCGAACACGGTGATCGAGGACTGGAAGGTCGTTCGGGTCTCGTGAGCGCACGTATTGGTGTTATTACCTTCCCGGGCACGCTCGATGACGTCGACGCTGCGCGCGCGGTGCGGTTGGCCGGCGCTGAGGCGGTGAGCCTGTGGCATGCCGATGCCGATATCAAGGGTGTCGACGCGGTGATCGTGCCCGGTGGGTTCTCCTACGGCGACTACCTGCGCTGTGGGGCGATCGCACGGTTCGCGCCAGTGATGGGCGAGGTCGTTCGCGCGGCCGGGCAGGGTCTGCCGGTGCTCGGCATCTGCAACGGATTCCAGGTGCTGTGTGAGGCCGGGCTGCTGCCGGGCGCGCTGACCCGCAACGAAGGGCTGCACTTCATCTGCCGCGACCAGTGGCTGAAGGTCGAAGGCACCGATACCGCGTGGAGCTCGCGGTACGAGCCGGGTGCGCAGATTCTCGTTCCGCTGAAGTCGGGCGAGGGGCGTTTCCAGGCTTCGGAGAAGGTGCTCGACGAACTCGAAGGCGAAGGCCGCGTGGTGTTCCGCTACGCCGGTGACAACCCGAACGGTTCGCAGCGCGGGATCGCCGGGATCTCCTCGGCCAACGGGCGCGTCGTCGGTCTGATGCCGCACCCCGAGCACGCGACCGAGGCATTGACGGGTCCCAGCGACGACGGCCTCGGCATGTTCTTCTCGGTGATCGATAGTTTCGTCAAGGCCTGACAACCCCGCATCGGCACTAGAGCGTGTCGATGATGTCGAAGTCGACCCCGTTCGCCATTGCCAGGTGGGCGGGGCCTACTGCTTGATTGCCCAGGAAACCTCGGCGGGTGGCGGGGCCGTCCAGCACCAGGCCGGTTTCCGCCGCCGCGATGATGGTCTGCACGTCGAGGGTGCCGGTGGTGTCGGCCAGGGTGTTCAGCAGGTGGATCGCTTCGTAGGTGGAATTGCTGAAAGTGGTCAGCGCGGGGGCGAATCGGCCCTGATGCCGGTGGTAGCGGGCGCGCCGGGAGCGGCCCTCGGCGCTGTGGTTGTCGAGGAAGAAACTCGAGGCCACATAGAGGTTGGCGTTCGCCGACGGGCCCGCGCTGAGCAGGACGTTCTCGTCGACCGCCGGGCTGAGCCGGGGCATCATGGCGGGCAGGCCGGTGGCAGAGAACTGGCGATTGAAGCGGGCGGTGTCGGCGCCGACCATGAGGATCAGGACCGCGTCGGCGAGCAGCAGCGTCGGGTTGCCAAGGAAATCGCCGAAATCGGTGGTGCCGAGAGGCACGTAGTGCTCGACGATGATGTCGTAGGGATTCGGCAGGGACCGGCGCAGGGCACGGGCGGTTCGGCGGGGCCAGATGTAGTCGTTGCCGATGACCGCCCAGCGACGCACGCCCAGCTCGCGGGCCATCCACGCGGCCGCGGGAACTGTCTGGTGGTCGGGATGTTCGCCGACCAGCAGGACGCCGGGGCGTTCGTCGGGCAGGCCCTCGTGATCGGTGGCATAGAGGTAGGGAACGCGGGCGTCCACGGCCTCGGCGACGGCTCGACGTACCGCCGAGGTGTGCCAACCGGTGATCGCGCCGACCATTCCGGTGGCCAGGAAGGCCGCTACCTCGGTGGCGACCTCGTGTGGTTCGCGGCCGCCGTCGAGGGTGGTGAGACGGATTTCACGGCCGAGAATTCCTGTGCCGCTATTGATTTCGTCTACTGCCAGGGAAATCGCCGCGGTACACGATGGCGCGATGATGCCGCCGGGGCCTTGTGTGGGCACAATCGAGAGAATCTCGATCGTTTCATCCCGGCTCTGATCCGACGAGGGCATTCTGTACTCTATCGCCAAGTGCGAACAGGGTTGTTCGAATGAATTTCTCGGCAGGTGGGAATGCGATCGGTGTCCATCATAAGTGGGTATTCCACGCTGCACGGCGCCCTGCGCTCCGCGGAGCGCAACTGGGTAGGCCGGCTCGAATCGGCGCTGTCGGCTGACAATCTCACGGCCGATCACTGGGCGATCCTGTCGCAGTTGTCCACCGACGACGGGATGACGATGTCGGAACTGGCCGCCCAGGCGCGGCTGGCCCCGTCCTCGGCCACCCGGCACGCGGACAATCTCGCCGAACGCGGCTTGATCTTCCGGGTCGCCGCCACCGACGATCGTCGCCGGATCCTGATCGGCTTGAGCAGTCTCGGGGCCAAACTGGCCGCCAGGATCCGCGCGCAGGAAAAGCTCGCGGAGGAAGAACTGCGCTGCCGCCTGGGGAATCGCCGCTACGGCGAATTACTCACCGCGCTCGCGGTGATCGGCGAACACGACGACTGATCCGAGCGCGGTATTCCGGGACGGGGTGCCGGGGCGCGGCATCGTGCCTAGGATCGCAGGATGCCGGTTTCCCTGACAGCGGCCACGGCCAGCGGATTGTGTGCCTTCATCGATGCGTCACCCTCGCCCTTCCACGTGTGTGCGACGGTGGCGGCCGAGCTCGACGGCAACGGGTTCACGCCGTTGACGGAGGCGTCGGCGTGGGATGACGCGGGCGGGAAACACTATGTGGTGCGCGGTGGTTCGCTGATCGCGTGGGCCGACTACGACGCCGTGCCCGCTGCTCCGTTCCGGGTGGTCGGCGCGCACACCGACAGCCCCAACCTGCGCGTGAAGCAACATCCCGATCTGGCGGGGGCGGGGTGGCAGCTCGTCGGGCTGGAGCCGTACGGCGGTGCCTGGTTGAACTCCTGGCTGGACCGCGAGCTCGGTCTCTCGGGGCGGCTCAGTGTGCGCGAGGGCGCGCGGATGCGCGACGTGCTGGTGCGGATCGACGAGCCGATCCTGCGGGTGCCGCAGCTGGCCATCCATCTGTCCGAGGACCGGCGTGGGGTCACCCTCGACCCGCAGCGGCACGTGAACGCGATCTGGGGAATCGGCGACGCACCGGCCTCGTTCCTGGACTTCGTCGCCGAGCGGGCCGAGGTCGACGGCGCCGATGTGCTCGGCTGGGAACTGATGACCCATGACCTCGCGTCGAGCACGATCGTCGGTCGCGACCTCGATCTGGTGAGCGCGCCGCGGCTCGACAACCAGGGCACCTGCTACGCCGGATTGCAGGCTTTCCTCGCGGCCGCCGACGAGCCGGGTGCGGCGACGGCGGTGCTGGTGATGTTCGACCACGAGGAGGTCGGGAGCCAGTCCGATCGTGGGGCGCAATCGGATCTGCTGCCCGCCGTGCTGGAGCGGATCGTGCTGGCCCGTGGTGGTGGGCGCGCGGATTACCTTGCCGCGCTTGCCGGTTCGGTGGTCGCCTCCGGTGATATGGCGCACGCGACGCACCCGAACTACCCGGACCGGCACGAGCCGGCGCATCGCATCGAGGTCGGCGGTGGGCCGGTGCTCAAGGTGAATCAGAACCTGCGCTACGCCACCGACGCGGCGGGCGCGGGCGCGTTCGCTCTCGCGTGCGCGCAGGCAGGCGTGCCGCTGCAACGGTATGTCCATCGGGCCGATCTGCCCTGCGGCTCGACCATCGGCCCGATGACGGCGGCTCGCACCGGCATGTCGACCGTCGACGTGGGCGCGCCCCAGCTCGCCATGCACTCGTGCCGCGAACTCATGGGCGCCGCCGACGTTCCCGCCTACGCCTCGGCCCTCGCGGCGTTCCTGACCCCGGAACCGGCGGACTGACAGCGGCGAGGTCCGGCCTCGGATACCGGGGTCAGGCCGTCGCGAGTTCCGGGGTAGCCGAGGGCTTTCGGCTGGGGTGATAGGTGATCACCGCGTAGACGATCACGGCGAACGTGGTCCACACGTAGCTGCTGCCGATGATCTGCTGCCACCAGGCCCAGGCCAGTTCCTTGTCGCCCGAATGTGGCAACACCCACTGCGGGCCCACGATGAACATCACCGTGAACACGGCGACGAGAGTGGTGAAGGCGCGGGAGCGGCGGCTGACGGCCAGGCTGACCGCGACGACCAGCGCGGGCGCGACCCAGACCCAGTGATGCGACCACGACACCGGTGAGATCAACAGCACGGCCGCCGCGTTCACCAGCAGCGCACCGACTTCGTTACCCACCCCGATCAGGCGGTACATCCACACCGCGGCCAGCGCGATGGTGACCGCCGACAGGCCGAGCCACAGGCCCGTCGCCAGCGACTCGTTCATGCCGAGGCGGAACAGGGTGCCCTTGATCGACTGGTTGCCCGCGAAGTAGGGCGTGCCGATGCGGCCGGTGTCGGAGACGGTGTGGAACCAGTACTCGACCGAGTCCTTGGGGAACAGCAGGAAGCCGACGCCCACCGCGCCCGCGGCCGAGACGACCATGGTGGCCGCGGCCTTCCAGTCCCGGCGGAGCAGGAAATACAGCAGGTAGCCCGCCGGAATCAGCTTGATCGACACCGCGATGCCGATCAGCATCCCGCGCGGCCAGAACGGCTTGCGCACGAGAATGTCGAGGGCGACCGCGGCCATCAGGATCAGGTTGATCTGGCCGAAGTTCACGGTCTGGCGGATCGGTTCGAGGTACTGGGCGAGGCCGAGTCCGGCGATCAGCACGGTGAGGACCGAGATCCGGTCGAGCTCGGGGCGCACGCGAACCAGCACCAGCCACAGCACGATCCCCAGGCTCGCCAGCGAGGTCAGCAGCACGACGACCTCGGCCACCACCAACGGCATCAGGGCCAGCGGCACGAAGAACATCGCGGCCAGCGGGGGATAGGTGAACGGCAACCCCAGCCCGTACACCGGCGGCATCGGGCCGTACAGGTCGCCGCCGTCGAGCCACACCCGCGCGCCGTTGCGGTAGACCTGCAGGTCGATGAATCCGTGCCACCAGTGCGCCAGCAGCGCGACGGCGGCGGAGACCACGAACAAGCCGATGGCAACGGTCAGCCGGCGTCGTTGGCGGTCCGGGTTGCCGGGATCGGGAATACGCGGCTCGACCTGCTCGGTAACCCCCGGACTTTCGTTCACGGCGCCAGAATAACGGGTACTCCGATGCCCCAACCGCAAGTGTGACCAGACCGAATCCGGCCACCTCCCCAGCGTGAGGGCAGTACGGGCGGCAGACGGTTACCCCGCAACCATTAGACTCTGCAGATCAAGTTCCCCCCGGCCGAAAGGACCCTGGTCTCCCGTGACACTGCAGGTCGACACCGTCGCTACCGCCGCAGCCACCCCGGATGCTCCGCAGCCGTACAAGGAACTCGGTCTCAAAGACGACGAGTACGCCCGCATCAAGGAGATTCTGGGCCGTCGGCCCACCGATGCCGAGCTGGCGATGTACTCGGTGATGTGGAGCGAGCACTGCTCCTACAAGTCCTCCAAGGTGCATCTTCGCTACTTCGGTGAAACCACCACCGACGAGATGAAGGCATCCATGCTGGCCGGGATCGGCGAGAACGCCGGCGTGGTCGACATCGGCGACGGCTGGGCCGTCACCTTCAAGGTGGAGAGCCACAACCACCCGTCCTACGTGGAGCCGTACCAGGGCGCGGCCACCGGCGTCGGCGGCATCGTGCGCGACATCATGGCCATGGGCGCGCGCCCGATCGCGGTGATGGACCAGCTGCGCTTCGGCGCGGCGGACGCCCCCGACACCCGTCGCGTGGTCGACGGCGTGGTGCGCGGCGTCGGCGGTTACGGCAACTCGCTCGGCCTGCCCAATGTCGGCGGCGAGACCGTCTTCGACGCCTCCTACCAGGGCAACCCCCTCGTGAACGCGCTGTGCGCCGGCGCGATGCGCGTGGAGGACCTGCACCTGGCCTTCGCCTCCGGCAACGGCAACCGGATCATCCTGTTCGGCGCGCGCACCGGCCTCGACGGCATCGGCGGCGTCTCCGTGCTCGCCTCGGACTCCTTCTCCGGCGACGAGTCCGGCACCGGCCGCAAGAAGCTGCCCGCCGTGCAGGTGGGCGACCCGTTCACCGAGAAGGTGCTCATCGAGTGCTGTCTCGACCTGTACGCGGCCGGGCTGGTCGTCGGCATCCAGGACCTCGGCGGCGCCGGGCTGTCCTGCGCCACCTCCGAACTCGCCGCCGCGGGCGACGGCGGCATGCACATCGACCTGACCAAGGTCCCGCTGCGCGCCAAGCACATGACCCCCGCCGAGATCCTGTCGAGCGAATCGCAGGAGCGCATGTGCGCGGTCGTCACACCGGAGAACGTGGACGCGTTCATGGCCGTCTGCAAGAAGTGGGACGTGCTGGCCACCGACATCGGTGAGGTCACCGACGGCGACCACCTCGTGATCACCTGGCACGGCGAGACCGTGGTGGACGTGCCGCCGCGCACCGTCGCCCACGAGGGCCCGGTGTACGAGCGCCCCGTGCAGCGCCCCGACACCCAGGACGCGCTGATCGCCGACACCACCGCCACCCTGACCCGGCCCAAGACCGGCGACGAGCTGCGCGAGACCTTGCTCACGATGATCGCCAGCCCGCAGCTGTGCAGCCGCAAGTGGATCACCGAGCAGTACGACCGCTACGTGCGCGGCAACACCGTGCTGGCCGAGCACGCCGACGCGGGCGTCGTGCGCATCGACGAGTCCTCGGGCCGCGGCATCGCCCTGGCCACCGACGCGTCGGGCCGCTACACCAAGCTCGACCCGTACACCGGCGCGCAGCTGGCGCTGGCCGAGGCGTTCCGCAATGTCGCCACCACCGGCGCCACCCCCAAGGCCGTCACCAACTGCCTGAACTTCGGTTCGCCGGAGGATCCGGGCGTGATGTGGCAGTTCCAGCAGGCCGTGCGCGGTCTCGCGGATGGTTGTGCGGCTCTTGGCATTCCGGTGACCGGCGGCAACGTGAGCTTCTACAACCAGACCGGCAAGGACGCCATCCTGCCGACCCCGGTGGTCGGCGTGCTCGGCGTGATCGACGATGTGCACCGCCGCATCCCGACCGGCCTCGGCCTCGAGCCGGGCGAGTCGCTGATCCTGCTCGGCGACACCCGCGACGAGCTGGACGGCTCGATCTGGTCGCAGGTCGTGCACGACCACCTCGGTGGCGTGCCGCCGCAGGTCGACTTCGCCCGTGAGCAGCTGCTCTCGGAGGTGCTCACCTCGGGTTCGCGTGACGGCATGATCTCCGCCGCGCACGACCTGTCCGAGGGTGGTCTGGCGCAGACCGTCATCGAGGCCGCGCTCGCGGGCGAAACCGGTTGCCGCATCGTGCTCCCCGAAGGTTCGGACCCGTTCGTGCAGCTGTTCTCCGAGTCGGCCGGGCGCGTGCTCGTCGCCGTGCCGCGCTCGGAGGAGACCCGGTTCACCAAGATGTGCGACGCGCGGCAGCTGCCGTGGGTGCGCATCGGTGTGGTGGACCAGGGCTCGGACTCGGTCGAGGTCCAGGGTCAGTTCTCCGTGACACTCGCCGAATTGCGCGAGGCATTCGAAGCCACGCTGCCTAAGCTGTTCGGAGCGCACACCGCCTGATCGGACAGAGGAGTCGAGCTTGTGACCACTGAGGATACGAGCACGGCTTCTCCACCGGCAGTTCGCGAGAACCTCTTCATCAGGGGAATTCACCTGGTGGAGAGGTTTTTTCATCCCAACTACGTCGGCCTTGTCGTGGCGACGTTGTTCTTCGGGCTGTCGCTGACACCCTCGCTGCTGCCGCGTGACTGGTTCTTCCAGGGTCTGGTCAGCGGCATCAACGCCACGATCGGCTACGGGCTCGGTTGCTTGCTGGCGTGGGCTTGGCGTAAATGGGTCGCGCCACGCATCACCTGGCCCGAGCGGGTGCGCACGGCATGGGCCCGGCGGCCGAGCTGGTTGCCGGTGGCGCTGCAGAGTGCGGTCGTGGTGGCGTGCCTGATCTTCGCGGTGCTGATGAGCGTCCAGTCCTCGAAGTGGCAACGGCAGATCACCGACCTGATGGGGATGGAGCCGGTGTCGGACGCGGGGTATCCGCGCACGGTACTGGTCGGCGCGGTGGTGGTCGGTCTGCTGATCTGGATCTCGCGTCTGGCGGTGCGGTTGGTGCGCGCGGTGGCGCGGGCGCTGAACCAGTGGGTGCGGATTCCGGCGGCGTTCGCGCGGCCACTCGGGGTGATCGTCGTGCTGGTGGCCGCGGTGCTGTTGTTCAACGGCGTGCTGGCGAAAGGGTTCTTCGCCGTAGCCAATTCGGCGTTCAGCGCGCGCAACAGCCACACCTCACCGAACGCGGTCCAGCCGACCCTGCCCGAACGTTCCGGCAGCCCTGAGTCGTTGGCCAAGTGGGACACGCTGGGTTCGGAAGGCCGATGGTTCGTCGCGAACGCGCCGACCGCTCTCGCGATCGGGCAGGTCACCGGAAAGCTTGCGCGCGAACCGATTCGGGTCTACGCGGGGCTGGAATCCGCGGACGGGGTCGAGGCGCAGACCGACGTGGCCATCGCCGAACTCGACCGCACCAAGGCCTTCGAACGCGAAGTGCTGGTGGTGATCAGCACCACCGGCACCGGCTGGGTCGATACGATCAGCGCCGAGGCGATCGAGTTGATGTTCGGCGGCGACACCGCGCTGGTGGCGACGCAGTACTCGTATCTGCCCAGCGCGCTGTCGTTCCTGTCCGACCGGGACAAGTCGATGACCATGGGGCGCACGCTGTTCGACAAGGTGTACGACCGCTGGTCGGCGCTGCCCGAAGACGCGAGGCCCAAGCTGCTCGTCTACGGCGAGAGCCTCGGTTCGCAGGGGTCGGAGGGCGCGTTCTCCGGTCTGGCCGACATCCGTAACCGCACCGACGGCGTGCTGTGGGTGGGACCGCCCAACTCCAACCGGCTGTGGTCGGAGTTCGTGGCCAGACGTGACCCGGGCACCGACGAGATCACCCCGATCTACGCCGACGGGATGTCGGTGCGGTTCGCCGCCGCCGCCGATCAGCTGGCCCGGCCGACGCCGACCTGGAACGACCCGCGCATCACCTACCTGCAACACGCTTCCGACCCGGTGGTGTGGTGGTCGCCGGATCTGCTGTTCAGCCAGCCGGATTGGTTGCGGGAGAAGCGCGGACCCGATGTGTCGCCGGCGATGTCGTGGTATCCGATCGTCACGTTCTGGCAGGTCGCGGCGGATCTGCCGCGCGCGCAGACGGTTTCGGACGGGCACGGTCACAACTACGGCAACCTGGTGCCCGACGCGTGGGCCGCGGTGGCCCAGCCATCGGACTACACACCGGAATTGGCTGCCCGGATTCGGGTGTTCCTCGAAGAATCCATGGCCACCGAGCGTCAGTTGAAGTGACGAACCGGGGGCGCCGAACCCCTCGATCGGCGCCGCCCGGCTCGGCTCACGACACCGATTTGAACGGATTGTGTTCGGCGATCAGCTGTTCCAGCCGCGCCTCGTCGATCCGCCCGATCAGTGACTGAGTCTCCTGCTGGTCGCGCACGACCTTGGCGAGGGTGAAGCAGCTGGTCACCAGGAACAGGCCCGACATCGCCAGGAAAGCGCGCTGCCAGCCGTCCAGCGGCAGATAGGCGATTCCGGCGCCGGTCCCGAACAGGCTGACAGCGAACGCGATCGCGGCCTGGGCCATGTAGGCCGAGGTGTTCTTCGGCTTGGTGTTTGTGCTCATGGTTCTCAGTGTGCTGATCCGCGATGGCGCGATCGCGCGTACAACTACTCGAGTGCGGTACGTAGTTTGTGAGCGGCTCCGCAGTCACAAATCCGGTGATTGTCTTCTACCGGCCGCCATACTGGGGCGGTGACCGAGCACGCTTCGACTTCAGCGATGCTGCGTGCGCGCGGCACCGCGGTCCTGCGGCGCGTCGAGGTCGTCATCGATCTGAACTACGTGGGATTGGTGCTGGCGACGCTGTTCTTCGGGCTGTCGGTGACGCCCTCGCTGGTGCCGCGTGACTGGCTGTTCCAGGGGCTGATCAGCGGGATCAACGCCGCGATCGGCTACGGGCTCGGATGTGTGCTCGAGTGGTTGTTCCGGTGGTGGGTGCGGTCGCGGATTCCGATTCCGAGCCCTTCCGATCGGGTGCGGTACGCGATCAAGGCGATCGTGCTGGTGGGATGTGCGCTGGTGGCGGCGCTGATGCTGGTGCAGTCGGCGCGGTGGCAACGCGAGATCACCTCACTGATGGGGATGGCGGGCACCACCACGCCCGCCTATCTGCGAACCGGGCTGCTCAGCGTGGCCGTCGGGGTGGCGGTGGTGGCCGCGTATCGGACCGTGCGCGTCATGGTGCTCGGCCTGGCTCGTCAGCTCAATCGGTGGGTGCGGGTGCCGCGTGAGGTGGCGCCCGCCGCCGGGTTGCTGGTGCTGGTCGTGCTCACGGTGACGATCTTCAACGGCGTCGCCTCGCGGGCGTTCTTCGCGGTGGCCAACTCGGCGTTCAGCGTGCGCAACGACCGGACCACGCCGTACGCGGTGCAGCCGATCGCGCCGGAGCGTTCGGGCAGTCCCGGGTCGCTCGCGCCATGGGTGACGCTGGGGTTCGAAGGGCGGTGGTTCGTGTCCAACGGTCCCAGTGCCGCCGCGATCACCGAGGTGACGGGAAAGCCCGCGCGCGAACCCATCCGGGCGTACGTGGGGCTGGAATCGATGGCTCGGGACCAGACCGCGGCGCAGTTGGCCGTCGCCGAACTAGAGCGGACCGAAGCCTTCGAACGTGAGGCGATGGTGGTGGTCACGACGACCGGGACCGGGTGGGTCAACGGGATGGCGGCGGGCGCGGTGGAATACCTCTACGGCGGTGACACGGCGATCGTGGCGACCCAGTTCTCGTATCTGCCCAGCGTGCTCTCGTTCCTGTCGGACCGGGAGAAGGCGGCCGCGGCCAGCCGGGAGCTGTTCGACGCGGTGTACGAGCGGTGGTCGGCCCAGCCGGAGGGTCATCGGCCGAAGCTGTTCGTCTATGGGGAGAGTCTGGGTTCACAGGGGTCGGAGGAGGCGTTCGACGGGCTGGCCGATCTTCGTGAGGAGGTCGATGGCGCGTTGTGGGTGGGGCCGCCGAACTCGAATCGGCTGTGGAGCCAGTTCGTCGATCGCCGCGACCCGGGGTCACCCGAGGTGGCGCCCGTGTACGCGGACGGACTCGTCGTTCGATTCGCCGATGACGCAACGGATTTCGATGGTTCGGAGCCGTGGCGCGAACCCCGCATCGCCTACCTGCAACATCCGTCCGACCCGATCGTGTGGTGGTCGGCCGATCTGATCTTCACGCAGCCGGATTGGTTGAGCGAGCCACGCGGTCCCGATGTGTCGACACAGATGCGGTGGGCACCGTTCGTGACGTTCTGGCAGGTCACAGCCGATCTCACCAACGCGCAGGGAGTGGTCGACGGGCACGGGCATCGGTACGGGAGTTTGGTGCTGGACGGGTGGTTGGCCGTCGCGGCGCCACCGGGGGTGGACCGCGATGAAGTCGAAAACATCCGTGCCGCACTGGAATCGGCGGAGATCTACGAGCGGGAGGTGAAGTGAGAAGGCTCGAAGCTGTTGCCGCGCTGGCCCTTCCGCTGCTGTGGAACAACCGGGTTCTGCCTGGCCTCGATCTCCCGCTGCGTGGTCGCACCGCGGCGAACATCGCCTTCGCGACGGGATACACGAAAATCTTCCGGGGCCATCCGAACTGGTTGTCGCCCAGTGGTTTCCGCTGGGGTCTCGGCAGCGCGGCCATCGTCGCCGCAGGCTATGCCGTCGCCCTGTCGATCCCGTCCCTGCGACGCCTGCCACTCGAGATCGCGGTCCGCGCACCGGAGACATCGACCCTCGAATGGATCGGCCTGCACATTCCCGTCGGCACCGTCCTGGCCGAGGAAGCCGTCTTCCGGGGCACCCTCGATCGGGTGCTCGCCGAGAGCGCCGGATCGCCGGCGCCCGTGATCGGCGCCCTCGATTTCGGGCTCTGGCACATCCAACCGGCAAGAGCCGCGGGCGATCCGGTGGTCCCCACGGTTGCGGCCACCACCCTCGCCGGTCTCGTCTTCACCGAACTCCGCCGCCGGTCGGGCAGCGCCACCGCGCCCGCGCTCCTGCATCTGGCGATCAACGCCGGGGGAGCGCTCGCGCCCGCCGCCGCTCGATGGGTCGACGGGCTGCGGCGGTAACCCCGCTCAGGCAGTCGCGACGAAATCGGCGACGGCCTCGGTGAAGGCGTCGTTGTCGTCGCCCGCGGCGGTATGGGCCGCGGCGCTGATCTCGGTCAGGCGGGCGTGCGGTGTGAGCGCCAGGAACGCCGCGGCGCCCTCGTCGCTGACCACGTCGGACTTGCCGCCGCGGATCAGCAGGACCGGGATGGTGAGTGCCTCGGCGGCGGCTTCCATCTCGATGATGCGGGCGTCCGGGTCGTCGTTGACGTCGCTGATCAGGTCGGGGTCCCAGTGCCAGTACCAGCGGCCGTCGCGCTGACGCAGATTGCGCAGGAGACCCTCGGCGTTGTCGGGGCGCGGGCGGTGCGGCAGGTAAGCGGCGACTGCGTCGGCCACCTGGTCGAGGGTGTCGAAACCGTCGCGGTGCCTGCCGAGGAAGTCCATCACGCGCGCCACGCCCGTGGACTCCGAGCGGGGCACGATGTCGACCAGGACCAGTGCGCGGATCGCGCTCCCGCCCGGCGTCGCGGTGGCGAGCAGTCCGGTGATCCCGCCCATACTGGCCCCGACCACCACCGCGCCCGCCTCCCGCGTCGCGCCGAGCTGCTCGAGCACGGCGTGCAGGTCGGCGACCATCACGGTCCTGGAGTAGTCCGCCTCCGGCGACCAATCGCTGTCACCGTGTCCGCGCGCGTCGACGGCGACAACCCGCATCCCCGCCGCGGCCAGCGCCCGTCCCGTCCGCTTCCACGAATACCGGTTCTGTCCACCTCCGTGCAGCATCACGACCAGCGGGCCGTCCTCCGCACCGAAGCTGTCGGCGACCAGGGTGAGCCCGTCGGCCGCGCGCAATCGCAGCGTTGTCGGCTCGAGGGGATCGGTGACACTCATAGGACGAATGTACGACGAGTCCCACCGATCGGCGCCGTCGGGCGTTCGATCGGCAGTCGGGGCGTTTGCCGTGAGCCCCCTCGGTCAGCTGTCGGACCTGGTCCAGGTCAGGTACTCGGCGTCGCGGGACGGCGTGCCGTTCCAAGGGTGCTCCAGGAAATTTTCGTCGCGCACTTCGGTACGGCCCGGGAGGTGGGCGCAGACGCAGGCGACGGTCAATGCGGCTGTGCGGGAGCCGAGTTCGTCGGCCTTGAGGTCGCGGGCCAGGTCGGTGGCGACCGGGAGCAGGTCGTCGGGCGTCTGGCAGGCGGCGATCAGCGTCGCCGCGGGGATCGAGATCAAGGCTGTCGCACGTCTCATCGGAAATCACGCTAGCGGGTGTTCGCCGTTCGAGTCACGGAGTCGGCTCGGGCGCCGGAATGTCAGTGAACGTCGGTAGCGTTTCGCGGTATGGCTGGACGGAATGTGGTCGATCCCGCGCAGGTGCGGGCGGCTGTGCTGGGTGTGGGGGAGTGGTTGCGGGATCCGGCGTTGCCGGAACCGGGGCGGCGGGAGTTGGGGGCCGCGGTGAAGGGGACGGTGCGGGCCCTGGCGGGGAGTGCGCCGGGGCATTCGGTGGAGGTGCGAGTGCCGCCGTTCGTGGCGGTGCAATGTATCGAGGGGCCTCGGCATACCAGGGGGAATCCGCCGAACGTGGTGGAGACGGACGCGCGGACCTGGTTGTTGCTGGCTACCGGGCTGCTCGGGTTCGAGGACGCGGTGCGGGCCGGGGTCGTGAGTGCGTCGGGGACAAGGGCGGGCGAGATCGCCGGGTGGCTGCCGATCGTGCCGCTGCGCACGGCCGACGACCCCGCCCTCGGGTAGGTCAGGCCGCGGCCTTCTTCTTGTCGATCAGGTTCTCCCGGTGCAAGCCCTTGTAGTCGTAGTACTTGGTGATGACGACACCGCCGACCAGGGCGAGGAGCAGGCCGAGCAGTGACATCCAGATTCCGCGACCCAGGCCCGCGGTGTAGTCGGATTCGAAGTACAGGATCGAGCGCATGCCCAGGTAGACCTGGTGCATCGGCTCGAACTCGGCCAGCCAGGCGATGTAGGTCGGGGTCGCCTGGATCGGGACGGTGCCGCTCGACGAGGGCAGCCCGAGGATGACGAAGACGGCCAGATTGATCAGCAGGCCCGCGGTGCCGAAGGCAGCCAGCGAGGCCATGCAGGTCATGCCGACCGCGACCAGCGCCAGCACCGAGAACAGGAACAGCTGCATCGGCTGGTGCCCGGCGACGCCCAGGATCTTCGCCACGACCAGATAGATCAGCGAGACCACGACGGTGACGAAGGCCATCACGCCCCACTTGATCAACAGGGTGTGAAATCTCGAGATCGGGGTCGGCGGATAGTGCACGTACCAGGGGCCGTACTCGGTGGGCTGGAAACCCAGCTGCGCGTCGACCATGGTGTGGATGACCATCGCGCCGACCACGCCGGCCATCAGGATCAACAGCGCGTAGAAGAAGGCTGTCAGGCCGAGGCCGGCACCCGGGCTCAGCGGTCGCCACTCCTGCTCGACCACCTGGATCGGCTGGGTCAGCGTCAACTGGGCGGCGCCGGAGATCTGTGGCGTCGGCGCGCCCTCCGGTGTCGCGGCGAGCGTGTCGCGGACCTGCGTGGTCAGCTGCTGTCCGACCTGCTTGTTCACTTCCGTCATCGCCCGCTCGCCGATGCGGGTCACGATGCCCGCGGAGTACGGGCCCATCCCGGGATTGGTCTGCACGGTGATGATCGGGCGCTCGATCTCACCGCCGACCACGCTGCCCACCCCGAGGATGCCCAGTCGTTTGCTGAAGTCGCTGGGGATGATGATGGCGCCGTAGATCTGGGCGGTGCGCATCAGCCGCTCGGACTCGCTGATCCCGACCACGCGCACGTCGACCTGATCGGCGGGCATGCCCGCCACCAGCGCGTCGGCCACCTGCTTGCCGAAATTGACCTGCTCGGTCCGGCCGTTGATGTCGGTGGTGTCACCGACATCCTGATTGACCAGCGCGATCGGGAAATCGTGCAGATTCGCCTCCGGATCGGAGATGTAGGCCAGATACATCACGCCGAGCAGGGACAACACGATCGCGAGGACTACGGTCGGCGCCAGTACGATCCGGGCCCACCGCCGGGGTGGAATCCGGACTGTGTCCAACGTCGCTTCCCTTGGCCGCGGCGAATCGGAATCCTTCGCTACCGAATCGACGTTGTCTGTGGGAGACGCTGGGGAATCAGCAGGTTCGTGCGCACTGTCATCGGTGGTCACGAACCGCACCGTAACAGCTGGGACTCCGGAATTCGGGTGATCAGAACGCCTCGATTGCGCCGGGTTTGCGCCGTGGTGTACGTCGAGGCCCGAATCACCCGTAGAATGACGGGTGCCCCCAGCCCGCCCGAACAGGGAGCAAACGGTGACCGACGCCGATCGCACGATCGACAGCACATCCACTCTTGCCGACGAGCCCGAGAACGAGCCGCGCGAGGAGTGTGGCGTCTTCGGCGTCTGGGCTCCCGACGAAGACGTGGCGAAGCTCACCTACTACGGCCTGTACGCCCTGCAGCATCGCGGGCAGGAGGCGGCCGGTATCGCCGTTTCCGATGGTTCCCAAATCCTGGTCTTCAAGGATCTCGGCCTGGTCTCCCAGGTCTTCGACGAGCAGACCCTGGCGGCGATGCCGGGGCACATCGCCGTCGGGCACTGTCGCTACTCCACCACCGGTGGTGTCACCTGGGAGAACGCACAGCCGATCTTCCGCACCACCTCCGTCGGCTCCGGCCTGGCGCTCGGCCACAACGGCAACCTGGTCAACACCGCCGAATTGGCCGGTCGCGCACGCGAACTCGGCCTGATCGGCGCCGGGGTGATCGACGGCCGCCCGCAGATGACGGGCGCCACCTCCGACTCCGACATCGTCACCGCTCTGCTGGCGCACGCCTCGGCCGATTCCAGCATCGAGGCCGCCGCGATGGAACTGCTGCCGCAGCTGCGCGGCGCGTTCTGCCTCACCTTCATGGACGAGCACACCCTCTACGCCGCGCGTGACCCGCACGGTGTGCGCCCGCTGGTGCTTGGCAGGCTCGATCGTGGCTGGGTCGTGGCCTCCGAAACCGCCGCCCTCGACATCGTCGGCGCCGCGTTCGTCCGCGAGATCGAGCCCGGCGAGCTGCTGGCCATCGACTCCGATGGCGTGCGCTCCATGCGCTTCGCCAATCCCGAGCCCAAGGGTTGCGTCTTCGAGTACGTGTACCTGGCGCGCCCCGACACCACGATCGCCGGTCGCTCGGTGCACTCCACCCGCGTGGAGATCGGCCGCAAACTGGCCAAGGAACATCCGGTCGAGGCCGACCTGGTGATCCCGGTGCCCGAGTCGGGTACGCCCGCAGCGGTCGGCTACGCCCAGGGCTCCGGCATTCCGTACGGCCAGGGCCTGATGAAGAACGCCTATGTGGGCCGCACCTTCATTCAGCCCAGCCAGACGATCCGTCAGCTCGGCATCCGCCTCAAGCTCAACCCGCTGCGCGAAGTGATCCGCGGCAAGCGACTCATCGTCGTCGACGACTCCATCGTGCGGGGCAACACCCAGCGCGCGCTGATCCGCATGCTGCGCGAGGCCGGTGCCCTCGAGATCCACGTGCGCATCGCGTCGCCGCCGGTGAAGTGGCCCTGCTTCTACGGCATCGACTTCGCCTCGCGCGCGGAGCTGATCGCCAACGGCACCGGCGCCGACGACAGCTATGCCGACATGGTCGAGAACGTGCGTCGCTCCATCGGCGCCGACACTCTCGGCTACGTCTCCACCGAGGGCATGATCGCCGCCACCGAGCAGCCGCGCTCGCGCCTGTGCACCGCCTGCTTCACCGGCGACTACCCGATCGAACTGCCACCGGAGGCCGCGATCGGCAAGAACGTGCTCGAGGGGATGCTCTCGGGCAAGGCCGAGTCGAAGCTGCTCGGTGAGAACGCCAACGTGGACGCGCTCAGTCGTCCGTAACACGCATTGCCGTAAGACGCCGCCCGAGAGGGGCCGGACAGGATAAACCTGATCGGCCCCTTTTGTGTTGTGTACGAGAGTAATTCCGGTAACCGGCAATTTCGTAAGATTAGTTCATAACGTGGCGGCAATAATTCGGACCATTTGAAACTGGGCGGTAATGGTTCACCTGTACGGTCCCTCGATATATCGCTAGCTCACCATGTAGTCGTCGCCTCCGTGATCCGGGTGCGACGGCTGCGCGGCGTTCGAGAATGGGACCTGATGTTGAACAAGGCACGAAGCATGCGCGCGAAACAAATTGCCGCAGTGGGTATTACCGCCGCTGTCGCCGCCGCGCTGGCCGGCTGTGGCTCCGGCCGCACCGATGAAGCGGGCTCCGGTGCGGGCCTGGTCGTCGGCACCACCGACAAGATCTTCTCGCTCGATCCCGCCGCGGCGTACGACAACGGTTCGCTGCTGGTGGAGAACCAGATCTATTCGTATCTGCTGAACTTCGCGCCGGGCGATACCACGCCGAAGCCCGATGCGGCGGAAAAGTGCGAATTCACCACTCCCACTGTGTACACCTGCAAGATCAAGCCCGGGCTGAAATTCGCCAACGGCAACCCGCTGACCGCCAAGAGCGTGAAGTTCTCCTTCGACCGGATGGTGAAGATCAACGATCCGCACGGTCCCGCTTCGCTGCTCGGCAATCTCGACAAGACCGATCTGATCGACGATCTCACCGTCGCGTTCACTCTGAAGGTCGCCAACGATCAGACCTTCCCGACGATCCTGCCCACCCAGGCCGGTCCGATCGTCGACGAGAAGTCGCTGCCTGCCGACAAGGTCGCCACCGACGACGAGGTCGTCAAGGCCAAGGGCTACTCCGGCCCGTACACGATCTCGAGTTACGACAAGAACAAGCTGGTCGAATACCAGGCCAACCCCGACTACCAGGGCATCCTCGGCACGCCGAAGAACAGCACGGTGTCGACCAAGTACTACGCCACCTCCGACAACCTGAAGCTGGACCTGCAGAACGGCGCCATCGACGTCGGCTACCGCTCGTTCACCCCCACCGACATCGACTCCCTGCGGGCCGATTCCAAGGTGAAGGTCACCGACGGCCCCGGCGGCGAGCTGCGCTACGTGGTGTTCAACATGAACACCATGCCGGGCAACACCCCGGAGCAGAAGCTGGCCGTACGCAAGGCTTTCGCGTCCTCCGTCGACCGCGAGGCGCTGGCCAACGGCGTCTACAAGGGCACCTATCAGCCCGCCTTCGGTTACGTGCCCGCGGGCATGGCCGGTGCGGCCGAGCCGCTCAAGGATCTCTACGGCGCCAAGCCGGACAAGGCCGCGGCCGCGAAGTTCCTCGCCGACGCGGGCGTGGCCACCCCGGTGACGCTGAACCTGCAGTACAACCCCGATCACTACGGTTCGAGCTCCTCGGAGGAGTACGCGGCGGTCAAGTCGCAGCTGGAGGCCTCGGGGCTGTTCAAGGTGAACCTGCAGTCCACCGAGTGGGTGACCTACCAGAAAGAGCGTGCCTCCGACGGGTACCCGATGTACCAGTTCGGCTGGTTCCCGGACTTCCCGGACGCCGACAACTACCTGACGCCGTTCTTCGGCCCGAACAACTTCCTGCAGTCGCACTTCGAGAACCCCGGCATCAACGCCCAACTCACCGCCGAGACCACCGAGGGCGACCCCGCCAAGCGGGCCGAGTTGCTGAAGAAGATCCAGACCGATCTGGCGCAGAACTTCCTGCCGACCCTGCCGTTGCTCTCGGGTAAGCAGGTCGCGGTGTCGAAGCCGGGCGTCAACGGTGTCGATCAGACCCTCGACGGTTCCTTCAAGTTCCGGTTCACGGTCCTGAGCAAGTGAGTGACGTTGCCGCTGCGCCCGGATCACCGATCCGGGCGCGGCGTTTCGGGTGGATGCGCGGCGGGGGTTCCCGCCAGGTGGCTTTGCTGCGGTACCTGCTGATTCGGCTGTTGCTGATTCTGCCGACCGCGTGGTTGCTGGTGACAGTGGTGTTCTTCCTGATGCGGGTGATCGGTGACCCGATCAGCGCGGCCATGGGCGGCCGGCTGACCCAGGACCAGATCGAGGACCGCAAGGAAGCCGCAGGACTCAATCGCCCTATCCTGACGCAGTATTGGGAGTACATCACCGGCTTCCTGCACGGTGACTTCGGACGGACCCAGGACAACCAGGCGATCAGCGATGTGGTGATCACCTACGGCGCCGCCACGTTCGAGCTCGTCTTCTGGGGTCTGCTCGTGGCGTTCGCCGTCGGTGTTCCGCTGGGCAGATACGCCGCGACACACCGGGATACGCCCTCGGACGCGTTCCTGCGGTTCGCCGCGGTGCTGGCCTACGCGGCGCCGGTGTTCTTCGTGGGCATGCTGCTCAAGCTGGTCTTCTCGGTGTGGCTGGGCTGGTTCCCGGTCGGCGGGCGCGCCAGCACCGACGTAGAGCTCGCGCTGCAACATGTCTCGCCGAAGACGAACATCCTGATCGTCGATGCGATCCTCTACGGCGAACCGTCCTATGTGCTCGACGTCCTCGAACACGCGGTGCTGCCCGCGGTGGCCCTCGGGTTGCTCACCGGCGGCATCTTCTTGCGGCTGGTGCGGGTGAACTTGATCCAGACGCTGCGCAGCGATTTCGTCGAGGCCGCGCGGGCGCGGGGATTGTCCTCGCGGGTGGTCACCGGCAGGCACGCGGTCCGCAACGCGCTGATCCCGATCATCACGGTGATGGGCATGTGCATCGCGATGATGCTCGGCGGCGCGGTGCTCACCGAGACCACGTTCGAATGGAAAGGCTTGGGCTATCAGCTCGCCGAGTATCTGCGGGCGCGCGACTTCATCGCCGTGCAGGGCATCGTGGCGTTCATCGCGCTGGTCGTCGCGGTGATGAGCTTCGTCGTGGACGCCATCGTCGCGCTGATCGACCCGAGGGTGAGGTTCTAGATGAGCACCGCTGTGAAACGCCGGCGTCTGCCCGGCGCCGAACTGTTGTCGAAAACCTCGGGGCTGCAACGGGTCACCCTCATCACCGGCTTGGTGCTGGTCGGTGTGTTCGTGTTCGTGGCCGCGTTCGCGCCGTTACTCGCGCCCTACGGGCTGGCCCAGAACTCCGCTGACGGTGTGGCTTTCGTGCCGCAGCAGGGTCCCTCGGCCGAGCACTGGTTCGGTACCTCGGTGCGCAGCGAGGACGTGCTCTCGCGGGTGCTGTTCGGCGCGCGCACCGCGCTGCTGGTGATCGCGATCTCGGTGACGCTGTCGCTGCTGATCGGCGTACCGCTGGGGCTGCTGTCGGGGTTCGTGGGGCGCTGGGTCGACAAGACACTGGTGCTGATCATGGACGCCATCTACGCGTTCCCGTCGTTGCTGCTGGCCATCGTGGTGTCGATCGTCGTCGCGGGCGGCACGTCGAGCAGTCTCGGCGGCATGCTGTCGGCGGCCATCGCCATCACGGTTGTCTATGTGCCGCAATACTTCCGGGTGGTACGCAACGCGACGGTGGCGGTGAAGACCGAGCCCTACGTGGACGCCGCCCGGGTGACCGGGGCGTCGACGGCGCGAATCATGTTCCGCCACATCCTGTCCAACGTCACCGGCTCGCTGCCGGTGATCGTCACGATCAACGCCGCGGACGCCATCCTCACCCTCGCCGCGCTCGGCTTCCTCGGGTTCGGCATCGAACCCACCCAGGCCGCCGAGTGGGGCTACGACCTGAACAAGGCACTCAACGATGTCTCCAACGGCATCTGGTGGACCTCGATCTTCCCCGGCACCGCGATCGTGCTGGTGGTGCTCGGGATGACACTGGTCGGCGAGAGCCTCGACGAAACGCTGAACCCGCTGCTGCGCACCCGGCGTGCGGTCACCTCGGCAGACAAGGAACCAGTCGATGAGTGACAAGACTGCCGCACTGGCTGTTTCGGGACTGTCGGTCACCTTCTCGACCGACAGCGGGCCCGTGAAAGCGGTGCGCGATGTGTCCTACGAGGTGTTCCCCGGTGAGGTGCTCGCCATCGTCGGCGAGTCCGGGTCGGGCAAATCGGTGAGTTCGCGCACCGCCATCGGGCTGCTGCCGCATTCCGCGTCGGTGCGCGGGCTGGTGACCATCGGCGACCGGCCGGTCACCTCGATGACCGAACGTCAGCTCACCGCGCTGCGCGGCGGCGAGGTGTCGATGGTGTTCCAGGAACCGGCGCGCGCGCTCGACCCGCTGTTCACCGTCGGCTTCCAGATCGGCGAAGCGCTGCGCGCGCACAGCGGGATGGGCCGAAAAGCCGCCAAGGCCAAGGCGATCGATCTCCTGCGCCTGGTCGGGCTGCCCGATCCCGAGCATCGCGTCGACTACTACCCGCACCAGCTCTCCGGCGGGCAGAAGCAGCGCGTGATGATCGCGATCGCCATCTCGTGTGAGCCGAGGGTGATCATCGCCGACGAGCCGACCACCGCGCTCGATGTCACCGTGCAGGCCGAGATTCTGGAACTGCTGCGCGATCTGCGCGATCGGCTCGGCAGTGCGATCGTGCTGATCACCCACAACATGGGTGTGGTGGCCGACCTCGCCGATCGGGTGGTGGTGATGCGCGCCGGCGAGGTGGTCGAACAGGCGCCCGTGCACGAACTGTTCGCCGACCCGAAGGCCGACTACACCAGGGCGCTGCTCGATGCCGTTCCGCATCTCGGCGCGGCGACCAGCGAGCGACCGGTGATCGACCGGACCGTCGAGCCGGTGCTCGATGTGCAGGATCTGGTCGTCACGTTCCCCGGGCCGTTCGGCCGGCCTGCTTTCCGGGCCGTCGACGGCGTCAGCTTGCAGATCCGGCCGGGGGAGACCCTGGGGCTGGTCGGCGAATCGGGATCGGGCAAGTCGACCATCGGGCGCTGTGTCGCCGCGTTGCAACGGCCGAGTGCGGGGCACGTGCTGATTCGCGGGCAGGACATCGCGGATCTGTCCCAGCGCAAGCTGCGGCCGATCCGGCGGCGGTTCGGGTTCGTGTTCCAAGATCCGGCCGGTTCCCTCAACCCGCGCCTGACCGTCGGCGAATGCGTCGCCGAGCCCCTGGTCGTGCACGGCATCGGGGACAAGGCGAGCATCCGCGCGCGGGTCAGGCACATGCTCGACGACGTGCAGCTGCCCGCGGGCACCGAGAATCGGTACCCGCACGAACTGTCCGGCGGGCAGCGTCAGCGGGCGAGTCTGGCGCGCGCGCTCGTGCTCGACCCGGATCTGCTCGTGGCCGACGAGCCGACCAGCGCGCTGGATGTGTCGGTGCAGGCGGCGGTGCTCGAGCTGTTCGCCGAGTTGCAGCGGGGTTGCGGTTGGGCGTGTCTGTTCATCAGCCACGACCTCGCCGTCGTCGACCAGCTCGCGGACCGGATCATGGTCCTGCGCGAGGGATCCTGCGTCGAGGAAGGCGACAACGAACAGATCCTGCGCAACCCCCAACACGAGTACACCCGCCGCCTCGTCGCCGCCGTTCCGGTCCCCGACCCGGTCGAACAGCGGCGCCGGCGCGCCGAGATCGCCGCCACATTCGCCACCGAACTGGAACAATGACCTAGGCGCACCTCCGCCTTCGCTCCGGCCGTGCGCGAAGGGCCGAGGAGCGCTGCGCGCCTGTGACCACTAGGAGCCGCACGACACCCGAACTGGCGGATCACCTAGAGTTACTAGGCATCTATCCGCCGATTCGGTTTGGAGCTTTCCCCCACAATGACTGAACAGACACCCAGCGGTGCAGGCGCTTCCTACGCTGCGGCGGGCGTGAGCATCGAAGCCGGTGACCGCGCCGTCGAATTGTTCGGACCATTGGCCAGGAAGGCCAGCCGACCCGAGGTGCAGGGCGGGATCGGCGGCTTCGCCGGGCTGTTCGCGCTCAAGGGCGGATACCGGGAACCGCTGCTCGCCGCCTCCACCGACGGCGTCGGCACCAAGATCGCCGTCGCCCAGGCCCTGGACAAGCACGACACCGTCGGGCTCGACCTGGTCGCCATGGTCGTCGACGACCTGGTGGTGTGTGGCGCCGAGCCGCTGTTCCTGCAGGACTACATCGCCATCGGCAAGGTGATCCCGGAGAAGGTCGCCGAGCTGGTCTCCGGCATCGCCGAGGGCTGCATCAAGGCCGGTTGCGCGCTGCTCGGCGGCGAGACCGCCGAGCACCCGGGTCTGATGGATCCCGATGACTACGATCTGTCCGCCACCGGCGTCGGCGTCGTCGAGGCCGACGCGGTGCTCGGCCCCGACCGGGTGCGTCCCGGCGACGTCGTGATCGCGATGGGGTCCTCGGGCCTGCACTCCAACGGCTACAGCCTGGCGCGCAAGGTGCTGCTCGACATCGACCGGATGTCGCTCACCGGTTACGTCGAGGAGTTCGGCCGCACCCTCGGTGAGGAACTGCTCGAGCCGACCCGCATCTACGCCAAGGACTGCCTGGCGCTGATCGCCGAAACCGATGTGCGCACCTTCTCGCACGTCACCGGTGGTGGCCTGGCCGCCAACCTGGCTCGCGTGCTGCCCGCCGGCCTGGTGGCCGAGCTGGATCGTGGCACCTGGAACCCGGCGCCGGTGTTCAAGATGATCGCGCAGCGCGGACGCGTCGAGCGGATCGAGATGGAGAAGACGTTCAACATGGGCGTCGGCATGGTCGCGATCGTGGCGCCCGAGGATGCTGATCGTGCGCTGGCGGTGCTCACGGCCCGCCACATCGACTGCTGGACGCTGGGTCAGGTCAAGAAGGCCGCCGACGTCGAAGCGCCGCGTGCGGTGCTGCTGGGCGATCACCCCAGGTTCTGATCCGCCCCACACACTGAGCCGGGTCGCGAGGGATCGCGGCCCGGCTCACGTGCGTTCAGGGTTTGTTCCGGCCACCGAGTGGCTAACCCACACCCGGAGGGTTTTTCCCGTCGGCTCGGGGTGGTCGGGGCCTCGAGGCGGCGAACACGACGAGCGTCCTGTGTGTGCACAGGACGCTCGTCGTGTATTCAGGTATTCGCCGTAACTGCTACTGCGAGCCTGTCGTCACTCACCTGAGAACGGCTGGAAGGGGGAGGCCACCAGGCCTCCCCCTTCGTCGCTGTCAGGTCAGCGGCGCCAGCTGTCGTAGCCGTCGTCCTCGTCGTTCCAACGAGACGGCGACTCGTCCGCATCATGCTCATCGGACAGCACTGCACTACTCCTGGGTTGGGAGTAGGGCGGAGCATCGCTATCCGACAGCTCGCGCTGAAGGCTCGCGAAGTCGGTCGGCGCGGAGCTGTACTTGAGCTCACGTGCGACTTTGGTCTGCTTTGCCTTAGCCCGGCCACGGCCCATGGCTGACCCCCTCGCGTCACTGCGGGGCGGCCTGGGGTTTGTTGGCGGCCCCGTTCGAATTAATACTCTTCCTGACAGACACTTTAGCGTGTGTCAGGGCGTCGCGCTCCCAGGAGTGGGTGAAGACCTGTCGAAGCGCCCCGGTTTGCCCCTTCTTCGCCCAGACCGCCCGGTCTCAGATGACTCCCGGGATCGCGCGGATCACACCTACTCTGGCGTCGCCGCCGAATACCGCGGTGGCCGCGAGCTGTGTGTGCTGATCGGTCCACTCGACGCCGAGTTCGCGCAGAATCGCCAGCGTCAGAGGCATCCGGGCCCGATCGTGACCGTCTTCGATCTTGTACGCGAAGGCCCTTCCGTCGGGTAGCGCACCCGCGTGCACGCCGTCGGCGCCGATCTTGCAGAACAGTCCGGGGGTCGCCGACATGGCCAGCAGATCCGGGCCGCTCGTGCCGGAAATCACTCGTGGATTCGCCCGAACGGCATCGGCGATCCGGCGCGGCGCGGTACCGGACTCGGCCGTGGTGAAGCCGGCGAAGGCGCGCGCGAGGTTGATCAGCGAGACGGGCACGATCGGCAGGCCGCAGCCGTCGATGCCCAGATCGGTCTCCGGTTCGCCGGTGACGTCGGCGACGGTGGCCAGGACCGCTTGCTGCAACGGGTGTTCGATCTCGAGATATCCGGTGCGCGGCCAATCGTTGATCGCGCAGGTCGCCAACATCGCGGCGTGTTTGCCGGAACAGTTCATGTACAGCGGACTCGGGCCCGCGCCGGTGATCGCGGCGGCGCGGGCCTTCTCCTCGAAGGGCAGGTCGGGTGGGCAGGCGAGGTCGTCGGCGGTGCAGCCGAAGCGGTCGAGCAGGCGACGGACCAGGGCGATGTGGTCCGGTTCACCGAAGTGGGAGGCGGTGGCGATGGCGAGTTCGTCGTCGTCGACGGGGTCGAAACCGTTGCGCAGCAGGGCCAGTGCCTGCATCGGCTTGTTGGTCGAGCGCGGGAAGATCGGGCCGTGGATCTCGCCGAGCTCGAGGGTGGGGGTGCCGAAGGCATCGAGGATGACGACCGAGCCGCGATGCACGCACTCGCGAAAGCCGGATCGGACGACTTCGACCAGTTCGACACTCATGCTGTCTCCCTCGGGCAGGCTCGGGCGCCCCGCGTGGTTACGTGAGCTGCCGCCGCCGGGCGCCGACCGCTCATGCCCGGACCTGCACGGTGCGGGTTCGGGTGTGGCGGTCGATCTGCATGCGGACATCGGCGGAGATGGTCGGTTCCTCGGCGCGCAGGCGTTCGAGGCGGGCGGGATCGGCGCCGGTGAACAGGTCGCGGACGGTGATGGCGTGTTCGGGGACGTGGACTACGCGGACCTCGTCGCCCGCGCCGATGGTGCCCTCGGTCAGGACCCGGAAGTAGGCGCCGGTGTCGGATCGCAGGGCGAAGCGCTTCACCCAGCGCGGTTCGCCGGACCACTGCTGGAAGGTCGCGCAGGGGACGCGGGGCGCGCTGACCTCGAGCAGGGTGTCGCCGATCGCCCAGTGCGCGCCGAGCACCGCGTCGCTGACCGGGAGACCGGTCAGGCGCAGGTTCTCGCCGAACCAGCCCGCGGGCAGTTCGCGCTCGAGCTCGCCGGCCCAGCGGCGGGCGTCTTCGTCGGCGTAGGCGTACACGGCCTGGTCGACACCGCCGTGGTGCGCGGTGTCGCACACGTGGTCACCGGCCAGGCCGAGCGCGGCGACCGCTACCCGGCCGTCGACCGGGCGCTTGTCGATGGCACTGCGGCCGACGCGCGTGCGCACCTCGATATCGGCGTGCACCACGCAGACGGCCTCGACGCGGCCGGTGTCGCCGACGCGCATGAGCGGACGGTTCATCGCCCGCGCAGCCGGTCGACGGCGGCGCGGCCCGCCTGCACGGTGTCGTCGGCGGGGACCGAATCGGGGTCGATGGCGGCGGCCGTGCTGCCGACGACCAGTTCGGTGCCTGCGGGGACCGAACGCTTGACCAGGGCCAGGGCGATCGGGCCGAGTTCGTAGTGGTCGACCACGGTGCCGAGGCGGCCGACGGTGCGGCCGCCCGCGGTCACGTCGTCACCGGTGGCGGGGCGCTCGTCGGCCGAGCCGTCGAGATGCAGCAGCACGAGATTGCGCGGGGGCTTGCCGAGGTTGTGCACCCGCGCCACGGTCTCCTGGCCGCGGTAGCACCCCTTGTCGAGGTGTACGGCCCCCTGCTCGGCGATGCCGCCGATCCAGCGGGCCTCGTGCGGGATGGTGCGTTCGTCGGTGTCGACGCCGATGCGGGGCCGCAGCGCGGCCACCCGCAGCGCCTCGTAGGCCCACATGCCCGCCGGTGCGGCCCCGGCCGCGGTGAGCTTGCTCCACCAGGCCGACAGCTCGGTCCGCGGCACGATCAGGTCGAAGGAGTTCGGCATCCGCCGCAGGAACCCGCCGCCGGGCAGCGCCGTGGCGATGTAGGTCTCGGGCAGCTGCTCGATGCCGAGCGTGTCGAGCAGGGTGTCCACCCGGGGGCCCAGCAGGCTCAGCACGGCGTGATCGGGGGCGGCTTCGGGTTTGGCGTCGGCCCAGAACACCATCTTCTGCAGGAACGACAGCAGATCGGCGCCGCGCGCGCCTTCGGTGTCGAGCCAGACGGTGCCGTCGAGGTCGGTGAGCACGAAGTGGTGCAGCACCCGGCCGTTGAGATCGAGGTCGAGATTCTCGGCGCTGTGCCCGTCGGGGAGCGCGGCGACGTGCTGACTGGTGATGGTGTGCAGCCAGCTCAGGCGCTCGGCGCCGGTGATCGTGGCGACGCTGCGATGGGAGCGATCCACGACCGCGACCCGCTCCGCGGCGGCCTTCTGCTCACCGAACGGATCACCGTAATGCCAGGCGACCGCGGCGTCCGGGGTATCGGGTGCACCCGCGACGGCACCCGGAGTATGGAGAACAGGACTGGGGGAGACGACCTGTGACACGACACCCACTGTAGGCGCGTCTGCCGACACGCGCCGCACGTGGTCGTCTTCGCGGCGCGCGTCGCGAGCTCGATTCGATGCAGCCGTAGGCATAACAGAGCGATAACGCCTACGCTCGGCACATGGGAGAACGGGTTCTTGTGACACTCGACGGGACGGTCGCTGACGCGAACGTGCCGTCGCTCTATGCCGACGACATCGGCGCACTTCGCGGCGATGGCGTATTCGAAACGATTTTGGTGCGCGGCGGCACGGCCACCGCGCTGGAATTCCACCTGGCGCGGTTGCGTCGCTCGGCTCAGGCGCTGGAACTGCCGGAGCCCGGCCTGTCGAGGTGGCGCACCGCGGTGGAGCTGGCCGTGAAGGAATGGGGATCGGAAGAGGAAGGAATGTTGCGGCTGATCTACACGCGCGGCCGCGACTCGGAATTCGACGCGCCGCGCTCGGAGCTGGCACCGGAGGATCCGCAACCCACCGCGTATGTGCTCGTCTCCCCGGTACCCGCGCGGGTCGCGACGGCGCGCGCCGAGGGCGTGAAGGTGATGTCGCTGGCGCGCGGCATCTCGGTCGACCTCGCGCAGGCGGCGCCGTGGCAGCTGCTCGGCGCGAAGACCCTGTCGTACGCGACCAATATGGCCGCGCTGCGGTTCGCCCGGCGGATGGGCGCCGAGGACGTGATCTTCCACAGCACCGAACACAAGGTCCTGGAGGGCCCGCGCTCGTCGGTGGTGATCGCCCGCGGCAAGCAGTTGATCACCGTGCCGGCCAAGAGCGGCGTGCTGCCCGGCGTCACACAGCGTGCGCTGTTCAACGTGGCGGAGAAGTCCGGCTGGGAGTGCAAGTACCAGACACTGTTCACCGCGGACCTTTTCGACTGTGACAGTATCTGGCTGCTGTCGAGCATCACGCTCGCCGCGCGCGTGAACCAGCTCGACGGGATTCGCTTGTCGGCGCCCGACAATGCTCAGGAGATCATCGACATGGTCGACCTCGGGATCGACCGGCCGGGGACCATCGGAGACTGGTGATCCGTGTGTGGGGCACGGGTGGGCGTGCCCCTGCGGGAAGGGTTTCCGCGGGCCGTGGCGGTTGTCACGCTCGAACGGGGTGATTCCGCGCGTAGGATCTACTACAAGTTGTCGTAGTAGATCGGTGGAGGTCGGATGGACACCCTTGATGTCTCCCGGTGGCAGTTCGGGATCACGACCGTCTACCACTTTCTGTTCGTTCCGCTGACCATCGGCCTCGCGCCGCTGATCGCGATGATGCAGACCGCCTGGGTGATCACCGGCAACGAACGCTGGTACCGGCTGACCAAATTCTTCGGCAAGCTGTTCCTGATCAACTTCGCCCTCGGCGTCGCGACCGGGATCGTGCAGGAATTCCAGTTCGGGATGAACTGGAGCGAATACTCCCGCTTCATCGGCGACGTCTTCGGTGCGCCACTGGCGCTGGAAGCGCTGATCGCCTTCTTCATGGAGTCGACATTCATCGGGTTGTGGATCTTCGGGTGGACCCGGCTGCCCAAGCTGGTGCATCTGGCGACCATCTGGATCGTCGCCATCGGGGTGAACGCTTCGGCGTATTTCATCGTCGCCGCCAATTCGTTCATGCAGCATCCGGTGGGGGCCCGGTACAACCCGGAGACCGGACGCGCTGAGCTGGAAAGCATTTCGGCGCTGCTGACCAACAACACGACATTGGCCGCGTTCCCGCACGTTGTCGCGGGCGCGTTTCTCACCGCGGGCACCTTCGTCGCGGGCATTGCCGGCTGGTGGATGGTGCGCAACGCGCGCAGTGGTGATGCGGTGAAACGCGAAGAGGCGCAGACGATGTGGCGCCCGGTGGGGCGATTCGCCCTCGTGGTGGTGGCGCTGTCCGGTGCGGCCTTGATCTTCACCGGCGATATTCAGGGCAAGCTGATGTTCGAACAGCAGCCGATGAAAATGGCATCGGCGGAATCGTTGTGCCACACGGCGACCGACCCCGACTTCTCCGTTCTCACCGTGGGTACGCACAACAATTGCGACGGCGTGATCCACGTACTCGAGGTGCCCTATGTGCTGCCCTATCTCGCCAAGGGCGAGTTCAGCGGGGTGACGCTCGACGGGGTGGTGGATCTGCAAAAGACCTACAACGTCGCCTACGGGCCAGGGGATTACCGGCCCAACCTGTTCGTCACCTACTGGTCCTTCCGCGCCATGATCGGGCTGGCGGGCGGGTCGGTGCTGCTGTTGCTGGCCGGGTTCTGGGTGACGCGCGGTGGCCGGGTGCCGGATCAGCGGTGGTTCTCCTGGCTGAGCCTGCTCGCGATCCCCACGCCGTTCCTGGCCAACAGCGCGGGCTGGGTGTTCACCGAGATGGGGCGTCAGCCGTGGGCGGTGGTGCCCAATCCGACCGGTGATCCGAACATCCGGATGACGGTGCAGCAGGCGGTCTCCGAACACTCCGCCGGGACCGTGATGTTCTCGCTGGCGGTGTTCACGCTGCTCTACGGGGCGCTCGCGGTGGTGTGGTGCTACCTGATGCGACGGTACGTCGTCGCCGGGCCGGACACCGGGGCGCACGCCGAGAGTTCGGACAGCACCGACACTCCCCAACTTTCCTTCGCGTACTAGGAGCCGACGATGGATCTGCAACAGTTCTGGTTCCTCCTGATCGGTGTGCTGTTCACCGGCTACTTCGTGCTGGAAGGATTCGACTTCGGCGTCGGCATGCTGATGCCGATTCTCGGTAAGGGCTCCGATACGCGCAGGCGCGTCGTGCTCAATACGATCGGGCCGGTCTGGGACGGCAACGAGGTGTGGTTGATCACCGCCGCCGGTGCGCTGTTCGCGGCCTTTCCCGAGTGGTACGCCAGCATGTTCTCCGGGTTCTATCTGGCGCTGCTGCTCCTGCTCGTCGCCTTGATTCTGCGGGTGTGCGCGATCGAATACCGGGGCAAGATCAACGATCCGACCTGGCGGGCCTGGTGCGATATCGGGATCGGGATCGGGTCCTGGATTCCGGCACTCGCCTGGGGCTGGGTGTTCGCGAACATGGTGCGGGGCGTGCCGTTGAACGCGGAGAAGCAGATCACCGGTTCGGTCGCGGATCTGCTCAGCCCGTACGCGCTACTCGGCGGGCTGAGCACCGCTGTTCTCTTCGCGCTGCACGGTGCGGTATTCCTGGTGCTCAAGACGGCGGGTGACGTTCGGACGGATGCCGTGCGGATCGCCAGGTCGCTGCTGATCCCCACCGCGGTGGTAGTCGGCGGATTCGGATTGTGGACGCAGCTCGCCTACGGCGCCGGGTGGACCTGGATCGTGCTGGTGACCGCCCTGCTCGGGCTCGCGCTCACCGCGGTGGCGAATATCGCGGGGCGTGACGGCTGGGCCTTTGTCGGCACGACGCTCGGTGTCGTCTCGGCGACGGTGTTGATCATCGGGTCGATGTATCCGAATGTGCTGCCGTCGACCATCAGCCCGCTCCACGACCTCACCATCCACAATGCGTCCTCGTCGCCGTATACGTTGAAGGTGATGAGCTGGGCGGCGTTGCTCGCTACGCCGGTCGTGCTGATTTATCAGGGGTGGACCTATTGGGTTTTCCGGCAGCGGATTCGGGTCGAACAGATTCCGCCGCCGGTGGGTCTGCCGCGCAGCGGTAAGGGCTGACAGATGGCGTCGGCCCCGTCTCGGGAAATCGTCGCTCGCGAAAGGTCGGACGCTGTGGTGTCGGAGAGCTTGTCGCAGGAGGGACCCGAGCCGGGCGCGGTGACGCCGGCACGGTCGAGGCGCGGCCCGGTGGATCCCCGGTTGTGGCGGTACGCGCGGTCGGCGCGGCCGCATCTGGTGATCGCGCTCGCGCTGGCGCTGGTGATCACGGCGACGATCGTGGTGATCGCCATCGTGCTGGGGCGGGTGCTCGCCGGGGTCATCACGGATCCGGGCAAGCGTGAGTTCGGTGCGTGGACCACGGAATTGGTGGTCCTCGCGGTAGCCGTCGCGGTGCGGGGGCTGGCGAGTTGGTGGCAGGCGCGGTTGGCTCATCGGGCCGGAAGCGCGGTGGTCGCGGAGCTCGAGACGGCGGTGCTGCGGGCAGGCGCCGAGCTGCCGCCCCGGGAACTGGACGTGCGGCGAACGGAGATCGCGGTCGTCGTCGGCAACGGTCTGAGCGGGTTGCGTGGCTGGTTCACCGGCTATCTGCCCGCCCTGTTGCTGGCCTGTCTGGTGCCGCCGGTGGTGTTGGTGGTCATCGCCCTGCACGACCGGACCTCGGCGCTGATCGCGGTGATCACCGTGCCGTTGATCCCGATGTTCATGGTGCTGATCGGGCTGCTCACCCAGGGGCGAGCCGAGGCGACGCTCGCCGCGACCACGCGGTTGTCGGACCAGATCCTCGACCTTTTCGCGGGCATGCCCACCTTGCGCGCGCTCGGGCGTGAGGGTGCGGACGGGCCCTCGATGGTGAATCAGGTCCAGGCCCTTGGCGATTCGCTGCGGCAGCGGACCATGCGCGCGCTGCGGATGGCGTTCCTTTCCTCGATGGTGCTGGAAAGTCTCGCGACGCTGAGTGTCGCGTTGATCGCCGTCGCGATCGGGCTGCGGCTGGTGTTCGGCGAGATGGCGTTGTACAGCGGGCTGGTGGCGTTGATTCTCGCGCCGGAGGTGTACTGGCCGCTGCGGCAGGTGGGGGAGAAGTTCCACGCGGCGCAGGACGGAATGGCCGCCGCTGACCGGGCTTTCACGGTACTGGAACCGAAACGCCGACAGGGCGAGGCCGTGCCCGCTCGCGCCGCTTGGGGCGAGGTCGTCGTATCCGGTAACCGGGCGGCGCGCGGGTCCGGCCCCTCCGCCGCGGGTGCGGGACCGGCGCGAATCGCCCTGCACGGACTGTCTGTCGCCGCCAGGACGGGCACCGCGCCCGCTCATCTGACGGCCGTGCTCGAACCCGGACTGGTGACCGCCTTGACCGGGCCGAACGGATGCGGGAAATCGACTACGGTGCAGGCGATTCTGGGTCTGATCCAACCCGATGAAGGCGCCGTCTTCGTAGACGGTATCGATTTACGTGAACTCGACCCCGATCGCTGGTGGAGCCGGATCGCCTGGCTGCCGCAGCGACCGGTGCTTGTTCCCGGTACCTTGCGCGAGAACGTCGAGCTGCTCGGGGCCATCCCGGACCCGAGTGCGGATGATCTTCGAGCCGTCAGCGCCGCGACAGGATTCGAGAGCGTGCTGGCCGAACTCCCCGACGGCTGGAATACCGTCGTCGGCCGGCACGGCACCGGCCTCTCGCTGGGCCAACGCCAGCGTCTCGCTCTCACCCGGGTGCTCGCCGCCCACCGCCCGATCCTGCTCCTCGACGAACCCACCGCCCACCTCGACTCCGAGAGCGAGCAGCGCGTGCTCACCACCCTGCGCGAATACGCCGCCGCCGGTGCGACCGTCGTGGTCGTCGCCCACCGCCCGACGGTGCTGGCGGCGGCCGATGTGGTGATCGAGGTAGTCGCGGCGGACGCGCCGTCGAGGGACAGGGCGGTGGCGGTCTCATGATCGGCGATCTGCGGGAGATGTGGCGGTTGCTCGCGCTGTCGCCCGCGCGGGTCGCGGTGGCGATCGCGTGGGGTGTCGCGGCATTGGGGAGCGGGCTCGGGCTGGCCGCGCTCGCCGCGTGGTTGATCGCGCGGGCCTGGCAGATGCCGCCGGTGCTGGATCTGAGCGTCGCGGTGGTCGCGGTGCGGGCACTGGGCATCTCGCGGGGGCTGTGCCGGTACCTGGAGCGGCTGGCCACCCACGATGTGGCGCTGCGGGCGATGACAACGGCGCGCACCGCGGTGTATCGCACCTTGGTGCAGTCGGATGTCCGGTGGTGGCGAGACCGAAGCGGCTCGTCGGCTGGGTCGACCGGCGAGGCGGACCGCGCGGGCGCTGTCGGCAGCACGGGGCGTGCGCTGCGGCGCGGGGATGTGCTCGTCCGGATCGGCGCTGATATCGACGATCTCGGGGCGGTGGTTGTCCGGGTGCTGGTGCCCGTGGCGGTCGCGGTGGTGTTGTCGCTGGCCGCGGTGGGACTGATCGCGATCATTTCGCCACTGGCCGCGGTGATCTTGGCGGTCGCGCTGGCGGTTTCGGGGATTCTCGCGCCGTGGATGTCGGCGGCGGCCGCGCGGGAAGCGGAGCGGGCGGTGCGGGCCGATCGGGGCGAGTTCACCGCCGAGGGGCTCACGGTGCTCGATCACGCTGCCGAGCTGCGGGTCGCGGGGCGGCTGGAGGCGGCACTCGCCGTGGCGGACAAGGCTTCTCAGCGGGCGGTGATCGCGGAGGATTCGGCTGCCTCGCGCAGCGCGTGGGCGGCTGCGGCCACGCCCCTGTCGATCGGGGTGAGCGCGTTCGGTGCGCTGCTGGTCGGCATCGCCGCCTACGGGCCGACCGGCGGACTGCCCGGCGGCATGACTCCGATGGCTTTGACGATTCTGGTGCTGGTCCCGCTGTCCGCCTTCGAAGCCGTGGGCATGCTTCCCGCCGCCGCGACCACCCTCACCACGTCCCGCGCTGCCCTGCACCGCCTCCGTGGCATCTCGGCAGGAACCCGCAGCGCCGACAGCGGCGGGAGCGAGTGCTTGGAGTGGGCGGAGGTCGAGCCTGCTTCCGCTGACCTCGACCGGGGACCAGCGGGGGCTCGAGAACGTGCGCGGTCGGTGGTCGCTGCCGAGCCGGAGCCGGGTCCCTGGGGCGAGCTGACACCGATGCCCGAAGGGTCGCGGGTGGTTGTCGTCGGGCCCAGTGGGTCGGGGAAGACGACGTTGCTGATGGCATGGGCGGGCCTGTTCGATACGCCCCGGGACGGTGTCACGTTCTTCGCGGAGGACGCGCATCTGTTCGGCACCTCGATTCTCGAGAACCTGCGAGTCGCGCGTGGCGACCTCACCCTCGACGAGGCCGAAAGCGCCCTGCGCGCAGTCGGTCTCGGCCCGTGGCTGGATTCACTGCCGGACGGCCTGCACACCTCGCTCACCGCGGGTGCCGCCGCCGTATCCGGTGGTCAGCGCCGTCGTATCCTGCTGGCCCGCGCCCTGGTTTCCCCTGCGCACACCCTGCTCCTCGACGAACCGACCGAACACCTGGCCGCCGCCGAAGGTGACCAACTCCTGCTCGACCTCCTCGACCCGGACAGCGGCCTCGTCGCCCCCGATCGCACCGTTGTCGTTGTCACCCACCAGCTTCCGCGCGGGTACAGGGCCGGCGCCGTCGTCACCGTCGACGCGACCGGCGCCTGCCACATCGAGAATCCCCACGCCACGACGTACTCGGCGACGTGACGTATTCGCCCAGGTCAGACCCGTAATTAAATCAATTGCCGAGCGCGCCGGGCGCGGATAGATTCATCAGTACACAAGAGAGGAGGTGGTCTGAAGAATGTATGTTCAACGGATGCGTGAGGTGGCTGCCCGCTAGCAGCTCCACTGCGGGAGATTCCCCAGCGGTGCGCTGAGCGAATCCCAGGCAGTCACCCGACCCCCGAGCCCCCGGACGATCCAACCGGGACCATCGCGTTCACAGAATGCGGCGGAAGGCTCGGGGGTCGCTCCATTTCCCGACGAGAACGGCCCGCCCAGAGCGATCTGGACGGGCCGTACGCGAAGAATCTCAGCCGATGTAGCGGACCAGCCGCGCCGACAGGCGAGGCACGAGCGCGCCGTCGGGGTCCACGCGTTCTTCCACGTAGGCGAGGTCGCCGTTGTCGACGATGCCGTAGAGGCGTTTCGCGCCGCCCACCACCGCGCCGGAGGTGCTGCGGATGGAGACGTCGGTCGCGAGCTCCCAGGAAGCCTGGTTGCGGGCCTTGCCGTAGTACAGCTCGATGACGCCGTTGCTGTGGGTGAGCAGGAATTCGAGCAGCTCGTCGGTGCCCTCGCCGCCGACCCGCCAGTAGCCGCTCTCGCGCAGATCAGGGCCGATGTAGTTGCCCTCGGCGTCGAGCTTCCAGGTCTGCGATTCCCAGGCCAGGTAGTCGCCGCCGTCGTGGGAGACGATGATCTGCTGGCCGAACCGGTAGTCACCCTCGGTGGGGTGATTGCCCTCGCCCTCGCCACGCCACACACCGACCAGCGGCAGCAGGGCCAGCATGGCGTGGTTCAGATCCGGGCCGAGACGCAGATTGGCGGTGTCTTCGGGCAGGGGAAGACCAGGAAGGACCGAAATATTGCGGGCGCCGGTCTCTTTCGCCCGTTCAGCGGCGACATTCACTGCCTCGTCGCCACTACGACGCTCGGCCGGAGCGTCCTGCTCTGTGCTCGCTCGCTCGGCCCGTTCGTTACCTTCGCCGGCGAGCCCGCTCATGACTCGGTGAAGAGCCGGTAGAAGACGTACAGGCCGAACCAGCCGATGAGAATCGACACGGCGACAAGGAGTACCTCGAAGAAGATGACCACCCTCGGAGTCTAGCTACTCCTCGCAACAGAGACGACAACGGCCCTGGTAGTTCCCGCACAGGAACTACCAGGGCCGTTGTGAGCTTCTTACTTGGCGACCGCGACGTCGACGGCGTGAATGCCGGCGCCCTCGGGGCTGATCTCGGCGGAGCCGTTGCCCGACGAGGACAGCGCGCGCAGGGTCCACGAACCCGGCGCGGCGAAGAAGCGGAAATCACCGGTGCCGGAGGCGACGACCTCGGCGGTGAAGTCACCGTTGCCGTCGAGCAGACGCACGAACGCGCCGCCGACGGGCTGGCCGTCGGTGCTCAGGACACGGCCGGTGATGACCGTTTCCTTCTCCACATCGACGCCGGCCGGGATGGCCTGACCCTGGGTAGGTGCAGCACACATATTGATTACGCTCCCAACTCGATAGGCGCTCCGACGAGGGAACCGTATTCGGTCCAGCTGCCGTCGTAGTTCTTGACGTTCTGGTGGCCGAGCAGCTCCTGCAGCACGAACCAGGTGTGCGAGGAACGCTCGCCGATGCGGCAGTAGGCGATGGTCTCCTTCTCGCCGTCCAGGCCCGCGTCCTTGTACAGCTCGGCCAGGTCGGCGTCGCTGCGGAAGGTGCCGTCCTCGTTCGCGGCCTTGCTCCACGGCACGTTGATCGCGCCCGGGATGTGGCCGGGACGCTGGCTCTGCTCCTGCGGCAGGTGCGCGGGGGCGAGGATCTTGCCCGAGAACTCGTCGGGGCTGCGCACGTCGACCAGGTTCTTGGTGCCGATGGCCGCGATGACCTCGTCACGGAACGCGCGGATGCTCAGGTCGGGAGCGGCGGCCTTGTACTGGGTGGCCGGGCGCGAGACCGCGTCACGCGAGAGCGGACGACCGTCGAGCTCCCACTTCTTGCGGCCGCCGTCGAGCAGCTTGACGTCGTTGTGGCCGTACAGCTTGAAGTACCAGTACGCGTAGGCCGCGAACCAGTTGTTGTTGCCGCCGTAGAGCACCACGGTGTCGTCGTTGCCGATGCCACGCGCCGAGAGCAGGTCGGAGAACTGCTCCTGGTTCACGAAGTCGCGACGGACCTGATCCTGCAGGTCGGTCTTCCAGTCCAGGCGAACGGCGCCTTCGATGTGGCCACCCTCGTAGGCGGAGGTGTCCTCGTCGACCTCGACGAAGACGACGCCGGGGGCGTTGAGGTTCTCTTCGGCCCAGTCAACGGAGACCAGGACATCGGAGCGAGCCATGTTGTTCCTTTCAGAGATGACGTGCAAGGGGGTCAGTTCGGTGCCGGAGCTGGATGCCGGCGGAATCGGGCTACCAGGGGATAGATCTGGCAACCCAGGCAGACCCCGAACGCCGCGTTCAAGAACGCCGCGAACAGGGCGAAGCCGGCGAACACCGCGCCGACGATCGAGGAGCCGAGCGCGAAGCCCAGCAGGGAGAGACCGGCGAACACGAAGCCGAGCGCTTGCGCGAAACGCAGCGGCGGCACGGGCTCGGTCTCGGTGGGCGGACCGTTGCGCGGCGCGACGAACGCGGCGTAGATCCGGCCGTAAGGGTGCTTGGCAGGGCCGCCGATCGCGCCGATCGCGAAGACGACGGCCTGCAGGCCGATCAGGATCGCGGCCGCGGCGGTCGAGAAAGCGCTGACGAGCAGCACGAGAACCAGGACGCCGGTGGTGATCCAGGCCACGAAACGCGGGCCGCGGACATCGACGCGAGGGGGAGATTCAGAGGAAGGGGTCATTGTGCGCACTCCTTGGCTTGGATAAGTCAGAGGGATCTGCCTGGTCACCGGGGGATCTGGAGGATCACTCGCACGGCGGGCACAGATCGACGTCAGAAATCTCGAGAGAGAAAAAGCCGATCGGTCAGCAGCACAGGCAGCAACAACCACCGAGGCGACACAGATCAACTGTGCGGCGTCGGGTGAGCATCAGCTCGTGGTCGGTTTGCACGAGAAGTAGTTTACCCGGTCTCCCCGGAGAATGTCTCGGCCCCCCGGAATAGGGGGCTGGATCACACTGTCAGGGGCTCGAGGGCGGAGCGCAGGTCGCCCGCCTTGGGGACGCCGGAAATACGGAAGCGCTCCTTGCCCTCGGCGTCGAAGACGAAAGTCGTCGGCAGGGAGAGGACGTTGAGCTCGCGGGCCAGCGCGGGATCGGCGTCGATGTCGATCTCGATGTCGCGCGGGGCATTCGGGGACTCCGACAGGTCGGCGGTGACACCGGCGACGACGCGGCGGACCGCGTCACACGGGCCGCACCAGTCGGCGGAGAAATGCAGCACCGCGGGCGCCTCGCCGGTCACACCGGCGGCGTCGAGCAGGCGGGCGCGCTGCTGCGTCTCGGGGTCGAGGGTGGCGGGACGAACCTGCCCCTGCTTGCGCGACAGGTAGAACCCGACCGCGACGGCGGCCGCGATGACGGCGGCCAGAATGACGATCTCGATCATGGTTGCTGCAATCGGTCCAGGTCGATGGTGACGTTGCGGCCGACACCCTCGACGACGATCTGGCCGCCGAGCGCCGACACCTCGGTCGGTGCGACACCGAACGGCAACTCCTTGATATCGATCGTACGGCTGAATCGGGCGAGGACAGCGGCGTGATCGGTCTCGGGGATCTTCGAATCGGTCTTGACCGCGGCGGTCGTGTCGACCGTGCTGGTGGTGTCGGTGTAGAAACCGGTCGCCTGGATGCGGACCTTGTCGCCCTCGAGCAGCAGGTCGGCCTGGATCTGCACCGGCACGCGCGTCGCGGAACTGGACGGGGTGACACCGGCGGGCAGGACGCGCCCGTTCGCCGCGGTCGGCAGGGTGCCCTTGAGGACGAGGACGCCCGCGGTGGTCATCCCGGACCCGCCGGAGCCGCCCGTGCCGTCGGACTTGTCGGCCGGCGGGGTGTGGACCTGCAGGTCCGGGATGCCGAAGAGTTTGCCGAGCTCGGTGGGCTCGAAACGCATCAACGCGTCGATCCGGTCGACCTGCGCCGTGCGCGCCGCGCCGTCGAGCAACTCGCTGGCCGTGGCGTGCAAGCCCTGCAGCTTGGCCTCGATGCCGACCTCGCCGGGGATGTCGGGGCGCACCGCGCGGGCGCGGATCGTCACGTCGTCGTAGCGGCCGCTCATCGCCTGGGCGGCGAACGGGAAACCGTGGAACGTGACTTCCGGGTCGGCGGACAGATCCGCGCCTGCCCGCAGTTGACGGGAGACGTGGTACTCCGAATAGGCGGCGGCGCCGAAATCGATGACCACCGCCAAACCGGCCAGGCAGAGAAGCCCGATGATCAGCTTGCGCATGCTCTGACACTAGCGGCTGGTGCCGCGGGTCGCGGGCCCCTGGTCCGGCCGGCGCGAGAGCGAACGACACAAAATGGACGCCGTGTTGCGAGGTAGTGGCTGTGGAGGCGCTAATGTTGCACACGACTTAACCTGTGTTTCGGCGACGTAGCTACGCGGCTGCTGTCGTCCGCGGAGCAACGAGATAGGAGGAGAGCCCCATGGAGCTGCTCCTACTGACCTCCGACCCCAACCCCGATGCGGTCCTGCCTTCGTTGACGCTCCTGGCGCACAACGTCCGGCCCGCGCCGACCGAGGTGTCGTCACTGCTGGAGGCGAGTAGCGCCGATGTCGCGCTGGTAGACGCCAGAACCGACCTCGCCGCCGCGCGCGGGCTGTGCCGGCTGCTCGGCAGCACCGGGTCCTCGGTTCCGGTCGTCGCGGTGCTGACCGAAGGCGGCCTGGTGGCCGTCAACGCGGACTGGGGCCTGGACGACATCCTGCTGCCCGGGACCGGCCCCGCCGAGCTCGACGCGCGCCTGCGGCTGCTGGTCGGCCGCAACGGTGGGGTCGCCAGCCCGGAGAACACCGGCAAGATCACCCTGGGTGAGCTGGTGATCGACGAGGGCACCTACACCGCGCGCCTGCGCGGCCGCCCGCTCGACCTCACCTACAAGGAATTCGAGCTGCTCAAGTACCTCGCCCAGCACGCAGGCCGGGTGTTCACTCGCGCCCAGCTGCTGCAGGAGGTCTGGGGCTACGACTTCTTCGGTGGCACCCGCACCGTCGACGTGCACGTGCGGCGCCTGCGCGCCAAGCTCGGCACCGAGTACGAGTCGCTGATCGGCACCGTGCGCAACGTCGGCTACAAGGCGGTACGCCCGGCCCGCACGGCCACGGCCAAGGGCGAGCCCGCGGTGACCTTCGTCGACGAGGACATCGACGGCGACGACTCCTTCGCCCCGCTCAACGGCACCGCGCAGTAGCAGCAGCAGCGCACCGAGGAGGATGGCGATGCCGGATACAGCAACCTTGACCTGGGCTGATCAGATCGAGCCCGGCACCGCGAACACGGTGCGCGCCCTGCTCCAACGCGCGGCCGATCTCGACGGCGTCGCCCCGGTCTCGGAGCAGGCGGTGCTCTCGCTCGCCGAAGCCGATCCGTCCACCCGGCATCTGCTGGCGATACGCGGGGGCGAGGTGGTGGGTTACGCGAATCTCGTTGCGGCACATGACGAACACCCCGCGATGGCCGAGGTCGCCGTCGATCCCGCCGCACGTGGTGCCGGGATCGGCACCGACCTGGTCCGTGCCGCACTGGCCGAGGGTGGCACGGGCGCCAGGGTGTGGGCGCACGGTGACCTGCCCGCCGCCACAGCGCTGGCGACCGGCCTCGGGCTGGTCACGGCTCGCGAGTTGTGGCAGATGCGCCGCTCGCTGGCGACCCCGGAGCTACCGGAACTCGAGCTTCCCGAAGACCTTGTCCTGCGCACCTACGCGGGCCCTGTCGACGACCTCGAGATCCTGCGGGTGAACAACGCGGCTTTCGCCTGGCATCCCGAGCAGGGCGGCTGGACCGAGCGCGATATCGCCGCTCGTCGCGCGGAATCGTGGTTCGAACCGGCCGGTCTGTTCTTGGCGTTCGACGTCGCCGACCCGGACCGCCTGCTCGGTTTCCACTGGACCAAACAGCACCCCGATGCCGCCCCCGCCGGCGAGGTGTACGTGGTCGGGGTCGACCCGTCCGCGCAGGGGCGTGGCCTGGGCAGATTGCTCACCCTGGCCGGTCTGCGGCACCTGCGCGCCGCAGGCTCCACGGAGGTCCTGCTCTACACCGAGGCTGACAACACCGCCGCCGTGAACACCTACACCAAACTCGGATTCGCTCCCGCCCACGTCGACGTCGCGTACTCCCTGCCCTGATGCGAGTCACCTCACATCCGAGGTGAATTCTGGTGCGCGAGGAGAATATTGCGCGGATGACCGGGTAAGTGCGAGTAAAACTGGGGCTAACGTCACATTCGCGGCATTGATCGCGCCGGGCTGTTCATTCTCCGTTAACCCACATCGGGCCAACTGTCAACCGGACGACTTTAGGTTACTTCTGGGCGGCACAGTCGTCGCCTGGTGCGCGCGTTCCTTCAGGGACAGCGAGTACCACCCAGCCTCGCTCGGGCCGGTGAGGGACCGAGTGAGACACCCAGCATTGTCGGAGGAAAAGTGAACTTCAAGCGCACCAGTGCCCTGGTCGGCGTCTTCGCCGTGGGCGCCATGACCCTGGCCGCCTGTGGCAGTGACGACAACACCACCAGCGGCGACGCCAGCAATGCCGCCAACACCAGCGTTGCCTGTGGTGGCAAGAAGGCGCTCAAGGCGTCCGGTGCTTCCTCGCAGAAGAACGCCATGGAGCGTTTCGTCGCGGCCTACGAGAACAACTGCGACGGCTACACCCTGAACTACACCTCGAGCGGCTCGGGCGCCGGCGTCAACGAGTTCCTCGGCGGCCAGACCGATTTCGGTGGCTCCGACTCGGCGCTGAGCTCCAAGAAGGAAGAGCCGGCCAAGGCCGCGGAGCGTTGTGGCGCCCCCGCGTGGAACCTGCCGACCGTCTTCGGCCCGATCGCCGTGACCTACAACGTCGACGGCGTCACCGACCTGGTGCTCGACGGCCCGACCGCCGCCAAGGTGTTCAACGGCTCCGTCGCCACCTGGGATGCCCCCGAGATCAAGGCGCTCAACCCCAACGCCAAGCTCCCCTCGGAGAAGATCGCCGTGATCTTCCGCTCCGACGAGTCGGGCACCACCGACAACTTCCAGCTCTACCTCGACGCGGCCTCGGACGGCGCGTGGGGCAAGGGCGGCGGCAAGACCTTCAACGGCGGCGTCGGTGAAGGCGCCAAGGGCAACGAGGGCACCTCGGCCGCCATCAAGAGCACCAAGAACTCGATCACCTACAACGAGTGGTCCTTCGCCAAGGCGCAGAACCTGTCCATCTCGCAGATCATCACCTCCGCGAGCAAGGACCCGGTCAAGCTGTCGGCCGAGTCGGCCGCCAAGGCCATCGACGGCGTGAAGATCAAGGGCGAGGGCAACGACCTGGTTCTCGACACCAGCTCGTTCTACAAGCCGACCGCCGCGGGCTCGTACCCGATCGTCATGGCCACCTACGAGGTCGTGTGCTCCAAGTACGCCGACGCCGAGACCAGCAAGGCCGTCAAGGCATTCCTGACCTCCGCCGTCACCAACGGCCAGTCCGGTCTGACCGAGGCGGGCTACGTGCCGCTGCCCGACGCGTTCAAGACCAAGCTGACCACCGCGATCAACGCCATCTCCTGATCGCTTTCTGGCCATGACCATGCACCCCGAGGTGACCGCAGTGGGCTCGTCGAATTCGACGAGCCCACGGGCGGCCGGAGATACTGCGAATATGCCGACCGAACCGAAAATCGACAAGGCCCCTGACGGGGGTCGTACCGGCCGCCTGAACGCCGAGACGATCTTCCGGTGGACGGCCACCGCGGCAGGCGCGACGATCGTCGCGGCCATCGCGTTGATCGCGCTGTTCCTGCTGATCCGCGCGGTCCCCTCGATCAGGGCTGACGAGGTCAACTTCTTCACCAGTACCGAATTCTCGACCGGTGACGCGAACAACCTGCGCTTCGGTATCCGCGACCTGTTCATGGTCACGGTGCTGAGCTCGGTGTTCGCGCTCATCGTCGCGGTGCCGATCGGTGTCGGTATCGCGCTGTTCCTGACGCACTACGCGCCCTCGCGACTGGGTAGGCCGCTCACGATGCTGGTCGACCTGCTCGCGGCGGTGCCGTCCATCGTGTTCGGCCTGTGGGGCTTTTTGGTGCTGGCACCCAAGATCGTGCCGGTCCAGGAGTTCCTGAACGAGAACCTCGGCTGGTTCTTCCTGTTCTCCCACACCGAAGGCGGAATCTCGATCAGCGGCGGCGGCACGATCTTCACCGCCGGTGTCGTGCTCGCTGTCATGATCCTGCCGATCATCACCTCGGTGTCTCGTGAAGTGTTCTCGCTGACGCCGCGTGCGCACATCGAGGCGGCACAAGCGCTCGGCGCGACGAAGTGGGAAGTCGTCCGGATGACTGTCCTGCCCTACGGCCGCAGCGGTGTGATCGCCGGTTCCATGCTCGGCCTCGGTCGTGCGCTCGGTGAGACGATCGCCGTCCTCGTCGTGCTGCGGACGGCCTCCGTGCCCGGCGAATGGTCGCTGTTCGACGGCGGCTACACCTTCGCCTCCAAGATCGCCTCGGCTGCTTCGGAGTTCAGCTCGCCGCTGCCGACCGGCGCCTATATCGCCGCGGGCTTCGTCCTCTTCGCGCTGACCTTCGTCGTCAACGCACTGGCCCGCTTGGCCTCCGGTGGAAAGGTGAACGGCTGATGACCACCACAACCACTCTCGACAAGCCGGTCAAGGCTCGCACATTTCGTGAGGTCAGTACCGCCCGGCGGATCAAGAACAACATCGCCACCGGCCTGGTCACGCTGTGTTTCGTCATCGCGCTGATTCCCCTGGTGTGGGTGCTCGGCCTCGTGATCACCAAGGGCATCACCGCGGTCGCGTCGGCTGACTGGTGGATGAACTCGCAGAAGGGCATCCTGCCGGATCAGACCGGCGGCGGTGTTTACCACGCGATCTACGGCACGATCGTGCAGTCGCTGGTCGCCTCGATCATCGCGGTGCCGCTGGGCATCATGGGCGCCGTCTACCTGGTCGAATACGGTCGCGGTCGACTGGCCAAGGTCACCACCTTCATGGTCGACATCCTGGCCGGTGTGCCCTCGATCGTCGCCGCGCTGTTCATCTTCGCGCTCTGGATCGCCACCTTCGGCATGCCGCAGAGCTCCTTCGCCGTCTCGCTGGCGCTGGTGCTGCTGATGCTGCCGGTGGTCGTTCGCAGCACCGAGGAAATGTTGAAGCTGGTGCCCGACGAGCTGCGGGAGGCGTCCTACGCGCTGGGTGTGCCGAAGTGGAAGACCATCCTGCGGATCGTCATCCCCACGGCGGCGCCCGGCATGATCTCCGGCATCCTGCTCTCCGTGGCCCGGGTCATGGGTGAGACCGCGCCGGTGCTCGTGCTGGTCGGCTACAGCAAGTCGATCAACCAGAACATCTTCGACGGCAACATGGCCTCGCTGCCGCTGTTGATCTACCAAGAGCTGGCCAACCCGGAGGCCGCCGGCCGCGAACGTGTCTGGGGTGCGGCGTTCACGCTGATCCTCATGATCGCCCTGCTGTACCTGGCCGCCGCCGGCGTCAACAAGCTGCTCACCCGGAACCGATAGAAGCGAACGGAATACTCCTCATGGCCAAGCGGATCGACGTCAAAGATCTCAACATCTATTACGGCAGCTTCCACGCCGTGGCGAATGTGGAACTGACCGTGCTGCCGCGCAGCGTCACCGCCTTCATCGGTCCCTCCGGCTGTGGCAAGTCCACCGTGCTGCGCTCGCTCAACCGCATGCACGAGGTGACCCCGAACGCCCGCGTCGAAGGTGCCGTGCTGCTCGACGGCGAGGACATCTACAGCTCGGCGATCGACCCGGTCGGCGTGCGCCGCACCATCGGCATGGTGTTCCAGCGCCCGAACCCGTTCCCCACCATGTCGATTCGCGACAACGTGGTGGCCGGGCTCAAGTTGCAGGGTGTGCGCAACAAGAAGGAACTCGACGAGGTCGCCGAGCGCTCCCTCAAGGGCGCCAACCTCTGGAACGAGGTCAAGGACCGCCTCGACAAGCCCGGTGGCAGCCTCTCCGGTGGTCAGCAGCAGCGTCTGTGCATCGCCCGCGCCATCGCGGTCTCGCCCGACGTCCTGCTGATGGACGAGCCGTGTTCGGCGCTGGACCCGATCTCCACCCTGGCGATCGAGGACCTGATCACCGAGCTCAAGAAAGAGTTCACGATCGTCATCGTCACCCACAACATGCAGCAGGCCGCGCGGGTGAGTGACCAGACCGGTTTCTTCAACCTCGAGGCCCAGGGCAAGCCCGGCAAGCTGATCGAGATCGACGACACCGAGAAGATCTTCTCCAACCCCACCCAGCGCGCCACGGAGGACTACATCTCCGGCCGCTTCGGGTAAAGAGCACAGGGAAAGCCCCGCACTCCTTCTGAAAGGAGTGCGGGGCTTTGCTTTGCAACTCAACGGGAGTCCACGCAAAAACGCTCGACCGGGAAACCTCGGCCGAGCGTATTGCGTGATCTAGCTACCGCCCGTTATCAGCGGTGTTTGCGACGATCCCGAAGTTCGAATCATTCTCAGGCAATGATCCATCCGTACGCGCCCTGGCCGTATGAATAGCACAACCACTTCGTCCCGCCCTCGTACTGAACGTTGCCAACGTGATACGCATCGCAAGGCGCTGTTGGCGCGGCCGCAGCTTGCGGGGCAAGCAACGTCGCGGTCAAGATCGTGGCCGCACCGACCAGTGCACCGGCGAACAATCGTATTGCCATCGCGAAACCTCTTTCAATAGATCCCCACAGAGGTTGCGCTGTTCCAACCCCCCTTGTTAGGTAGCCTACCGAACCGTGTTGACGGAAACAATGGCTGTCGACAATCGAAATGATCAGGGCGGCAGCAGAATCCGGCCAAAAAGGTCGATTACCTGTAGGGCATCGCCCCGATGCCGTCGAGCGCTTTCGTTGTGCCACCGACACGAAAAAGCCCCCGCGGTGAGCGGGGGCTGACTCGTGATTCTCAGCTGGTTTCGAGGTCCTCGTCGCCGGGGAGAACACCGGTCACCAGGAAGATCACGCGACGGCCGATCTCCACGGCGTGGTCGGCGAAGCGCTCGTAGTAGCGGCCGAGCAGGGTGACGTCCACAGCGGCGGCCACACCGTACTTCCAGTCGCGGTCCATCAGGAGGGTGAACAGGTGGCGGTGGAGGTCGTCCATCGCTTCGTCGTCCTGGTTGAGCTGGGCGGCGCGCTCGGGGTCGCGGGACTCGAGTACCTCTTTGGCGCCCGCGCCCATGTTGACCGCGATGCGGCCCATCTCGGCGAAGTAGCCGTTGACCGACTCGGGCAGGGCGTGGGCGGGGTGGCGGCGGCGGGTCACCTTGGCGACGTGCAGCGCGAGCGCGCCCATCCGGTTGACGTCGCCCACGATCTGGATCGCGCTGACGACCTGGCGCAGGTCGCCCGCGACGGGGGCCTGCAGTGCGAGCAGCGCGAAGGCCTTCTCCTCGGCCTCGGTGATCATCACCGAGATTCGATCCTGCTCACCGATGACCTGCTCGGCCAGACCCAGGTCGGCCTGCAGCAGTGACTGGGTGGCCTGTTCCATCGCCTGGCCAGCGAGACCGGCCATCTCACCAAGAAGGTTGGCGAGGTCGGCCATTTGCTCGTTGTAGATGACACGCATGATTGCAGACCCTAGTGGGTACCCGGACCCCTGTCACCCAACGCCGGGTTAATGCGACATGGCAGTGTCGTGGCAGGTCAGCGGCTGTGCCCATTCCACAGCGGCGGCACACCCTACTTGCAGGTGTCGTCGGCGGCGTTCATGTGCTCGAGGTCGGAGGGCAAAGCGACCGGGGCCGCGCTGTGCGGCTGCCCCATCGGCACGGACGGCAGTTCCGTGCCGACCGGTGTCACCGTGCGGACGGTGCCCGCGAAATCGGTGCCGACCACCACTTCGATGATGCTGCCCAGCTCGTTGGCCTGCTCCAGGACCGCGCCGGGAATCGTGCTCGCCACGGTGGCGGCCTCGGCTTCCAGACCCGCGGCGAAGCGGATCGTCGAGGTCGACGCGGTACCGCCGGAGTAGTTGCCGGTGCTGTAGATCCCGAAGCCCTGGTAGCCGAGCTTGGAAGCGACGGTCCTGGCCGCGCCCACCGTGCCCGAACCGTTGGACACCAGCAGCGACATCGTGCCGGGGGCCACCGCGTACTGCTTGGGCGCGACCGGGGCCGGTGACGGCGCCGAACTCTGCACCTCGGGAGCCTTGGTCTCACCGGGCAGCGGCTGGTCGTCGATGACGGCACGGAAGATGGCCTTGATATCGGATTCGCGCGGAATCTCGTTGCCGTAGGAGGTGGTGCCCGCCGTCGGGATGGTCAGGAACGTCACCGCGCCCGCGTCCATCTTCTGCAGGGAACGGCCGAGCAGCAGCAGGTCCTGCGGCGTCACCTTGTCGACGAAGGTGTGGGCGGTGAACGCCTGGATGAACCCGTTGAGCTTGCCCGGATCGAAGAGCACCTTGCCCGACAACGCCCCACGCAACAGCGACGCGAGGAAGCGCTGCTGGCGGTTGATCCGGTCGTAGTCGCTGCGTTCCTCACCGACCACGTGCCTGGCGCGCACATAGTTGAGCGCGGTCTCGCCGTTGACCCGCTGCTTGCCCGAGGTCTCGAGCACCGGGCCGAGGACGCCGTCGATGATCGGCTTGGTCGAGCACACCTCGACGCCACCGATCTGATCGACCATGGCCTGGAAACCGGCGAAGTCGATGCCGATGAAGTGGCCGATGGTCAGGCCCGACATCTTGCGGATCACGTCGACCAGGCACTTGGGCCCGCCACGGGCGTAGACGGCGTTGAGCTTGTCGCTCATGGCCGACGGGAGTTTCTGGTCGGTATAGGTGGCTGTGTCGTTGTCCCATTCCGAGCACACCGGACGGGAGACGTCGAGGTCGCGCGGGAACGACACGACCACCACGCGCGAGCGGTTCTTCGGGATGTGCACCAGCATCGCCGTGTCGGCGCGGGCGCCTTCGGTATCGGCGGCGGAGCCCGCGCCCATCTCGGCGTTGACGCCCGCTCTGGTGTCGGTGCCGACGATGAGGTAGTTCTCGTCGCCGAGCTGCATATTGCCGTCGAGGACGTCGCCGGTATCGCCGCCGCCGAGCGCGTCGACCTGGGTGAAGCTGTTGTTGGTGGCCTGCAGGTAGCTCCAGCCGCCGCCGGTGATCACCAGCGTGAGCACCGCGACGAAGGTGAGCGTGACGCGCCCCGCCATCCGTGCCTGCTTGTTCCGGCGCTCTCCTGTGCCCGTACGGCCGTCCGGACGACGTGGCGGTGCCGCGGACGAGGTTTTGGCCGGCCGGGCGCGCTGGGGCTCGGCGGCGGGGTTCACCGTGGGCAGGATGTCGGTGGGCGGATCGACCGGACCGCCCACCCGCCGTGCCGGGGCGGCGGTGCGTACCGGCTCCTTGGACTGGGCGGGCAGTGCGGTGGTCGCGGTGCGGTCGGCGGGGGATTCGGCGCGATGGGGCGCGGTGCCCACGATGTCGTCGACGACGGGGGAGCCGTCGGTGCGAGGCGCGATGTCGGGACGTGGGGTGGGGCGCGGTGCCTGTTCGCGGGCTCGGCGGCCCGCGCGTGACGCGGGTTCGGCGCTCTCGGCGGGCGGAACGCGTCTGCCGCGCCTGGTGCGTTCGCTGTCGACGCGGTTCACCAGGTCGGCCACTGTCAGCGGGGCCGAACCGGCGTCCTGCGTCGCGTCGGCGTGACGCGAACGTCGCGAGCCGCTGTCCGGTTGTTCGGTGGGTTCGGCCGTCGGGTAGCGCTCCCAGGGGGCGCGATTTCCGGGCCGGGGCGTACGCCCGCGCCGATCGTCACCCACCAACGAACCTCACTTCTCTATCTGGCGCAGCCTGCGCGTCACCGCCCGGCTCCGATTCGAACCAGAGTCGAACGATCCCGCAATGATAACGATTCCGCCACGAGTGGCCACTCCAGTGCACACGGGAATCGCGGACGAATTGATCGCGAAGGTCGAACCGCCACTGAAAAGCCCTGCTCGAGCGGGTGCCCTCGGACGAAAACGCGGCGGCTTACGAATTGATGTCGACCCGTTAGCGCCGGCTGGTCAGCCGCCGCTGTGCATCACATCGGCCGCGGCTGGGACGGTGTCGTCCTCCGGGTCGTCGAGCCAGCCCTCCGGCAGCACCACCTTGGTCTGCGGCGAACCCTGCCGTCCGCGCGGTCCGAGCGCGTCGGTGGGGAACGGCACGGCCGGATCGAGCTGCCCGACCAGGTCCTCGATCTGCGACAGCTTCGACACGGTGGCGAAGCAGCGCCGCAGCTGCGAGCCGACCGGGAAACCCATCAGGTACCAGGCCATGTGCTTGCGGATATCGCGCATGGCCTTGTCCTCACCGTCGTGTTCGGTGAGCAGGGTGGCGTGCCGCACCAGGATCTCCCCGACGCGGCCGAGCGTGGGCCCCTCCGGGATCGGTTCGCCGCGCAGCGCCGCGCTGAGTTCGGCGAACAGCCACGGGCGGCCGAGGCAGCCGCGGCCGACGACCACGCCGTCGCAGCCGGTCTCGTTCATCATCCGCAGGGCGTCGTCGGCGGTGAAGATGTCGCCGTTGCCGAGGACCGGGATGGAGGTGACGGCTTCCTTGAGCCGGGCGATGGCCGACCAGTCGGCCGCGCCCGAGTAGAGCTGGGCCGCGGTGCGCGCGTGCAGCGCCACGGCGGCGGCGCCCTCGGCCTCGGCGATGCGGCCGGTGTCGAGGTAGGTGTGGTGATCGTCGTCGATGCCGATGCGGAACTTGAAGGTCACCGGAACGCCCGCCGGTTCGGCCGCGGCCACCATCTCCCGGACGATATTGGCGAACAGCCTGCGCTTGTACGGCAGCGCCGAACCGCCGCCGAGCTTGGTCACCTTGCGGACCGGGCAGCCCAGATTGAGGTCGATGTGGTCGGCCCAGCCCTCACCGACGATGATCCGCACGGCCTCGCCGAGCGTCTTGGGGTCCACCCCGTAGAGCTGCATCGAGCGCGGATGCTCGTCGGCGTCGAACGACATCATGTGCAGCGTCTTCTCGTTGCGCTCGACCACCGCGCGGGCGGTGATCATCTCGCACACGTAGATCGAGGTCGCGCTACCGAACTCCCGGCACAGCCTGCGGAAGGCGCGGTTGGTGATGCCCGCCATCGGCGCGAGCACAACCGGCGGATCGACCGGGTAGGGCCCGATCCGCAGCGCGGTGGGCGCCTGGGGCAGTGTGGTGGTCACGGCTGCCATTCTCTCATCCGGCCCGATGTGATCGATCTCGCGCATCGAGGACTTTGCCCGGGTCATGACCGCCATCACGACCGCACGCCTCGTTTTACCTGTTACTCGGAGTACGAGCATTGTTCCCGACTCAGTAGCCTGGACGCGCTGGCATCGTCGCCTCCGGCGGTGCGCTGTCCCCACTCAATCGGAGAAGACCCCTCATGGCCGAAAGCAACGAAGGCGCCACCGACCTCACGAAAACCTCCGCCGAGCCCGCGAAGGGCACGGTCGCCGTGCGCGTCTCGTCGCTGGTGGGCGGTGCCGTGATCGCCGTCCTCGCGATTCTCGCACTGGTGCTCGGCGTGCTGCTCGGCTCGGCCCGTTCCGAGATCTCCGACATGAAGGACCAAGCCGCCGACGACGCGAAGGCCGAGCAGATCGCCCTCGACTACTCCGTCGGCTCGGCGACCCTGAACTACCAGGACGTCAACGCCTGGGTGGCGAAGCTCAAGGCCGGAACCTCGCCCGAGCTGTCGAAGAAGTTCGATGCCACCGGCGCGAAGCTCGAGCAGATCATCATCCCGCTGAAGTGGACCTCCACCGCCACGCCGATCACCGCCAAGGTGCTCTCGCACGAGGGCGAGGTCTACAAGGTCGCGGCGTTCGTGGACGTGAGTACCACCAACGCGCAGAACCCCGACGGTCTGCGCAACACGGTCACCTACAACATCACCGTCGACGCGGGCCAGGACTGGAAGATCACCGATGTCGGCAGCGCCGACGGTGCCCTCCCGATGAAGTAATTCCGCACAAAAAAGCGCCGCCCACCTCTGATCGAGGTGGGCGGCGCTTTTTGTGGAATTGCTAGACGCTCACCATTTCGCGGCGCTTGGCTTCGCGAGCGAGCATCTTGTCGCGCTGCTCCTCGAACTTCAGCACGTCCTGGCCCAGCTTGTCCAGGAAGCCTGCCAGCCGCTCCCGGGTGGCCTCGCCACGCGCGGTGAAGTCGGTGCGGTCGAAGACGTTCCACTTCTTGAGCACCGGCTGCACGACCTCTTCGAGGTGCTGACGCAGGTCGTAGATGCCGTGCTTGGCCATCAGCACGCCGTTGCGACGGAAGTTCGGCATGCCGGCGCCGGGCATCTGGAAGTTCTCGACGATCATCGAGATGGCCTCGATGGTCTGGTCGGGGCTCAGGTCCATCGCCGCGCCGCAGAGGTTGCGGTAGAAGATCATGTGCAGGTTCTCGTCGGCGGCGACGCGCTGCAGCATGCGGTCGGCGATCGGGTCGTCGCACACCTTGCCGGTGTTGCGGTGACTCACGCGGGTGGCCAGCTCCTGGAAGGTCACGTAGGCGACCGAGTGCAGGAAGCCCGCGTCGACCTCGGTGGGGGAGGCGAAGCCGTTGGTCATGTGGATCATCCGGGCCTCTTCGAGGGCCACCGGGTCCACGCCGCGGGTGACGACCAGGTAATCGCGCATCACGATGCCGTGCCGGTTCTCCTCGGCGGTCCAGCGACCCACCCAGGTGCCCCAGGCGCCGTCCTGGGAGAAGTTCTCGGCGATCTCACGGTGGTAGGACGGCAGATTGTCCTCGGTGAGCAGATTGGTGATCATGGCCGCCTTGGCGACCTCACTGAGCTTGGACTGCTCAGGATCCCAATCGATGCCGCCCATGGCGGCGAAGTTGCGGCCCTCGTCCCACGGGACATAGTCGTGGGGGTGCCACTCCTTGGCCAGCGACATGTGCCGGTTCACGTTTTCCTCGGCAACCGGCTCCAACTCCGTGAGCAGTTCGAGTTGAGTCAGATCCCTTGCCATGTAAAAAACCCTTCGCTGTCGTGCTTGCGGTCGAACGTCGCGATGCGGCCATACCTTACGGCACCGTAGGTGTGATGCGAAACGCAACAGAGCGGTTTTCCGACGATGTTGAGCAACGCCACAACTCGTCGGTAGATCCGATGGTCGTGCTGACGAGTCTAGGCGTTCGGCCCGCAGCATAGGGACTATCGCTGCGGGCCTCGCGACGTTAACTACAGGTAGATGAACATCTCAGCGCTTGCCGCCGAGCAGGCCGCCGAGCACGCTGCCCAGCGCGCCTCCGGCGTTCTTCGACAGGGCGTCGCCGATCATGCCGCCGAGCCCGCCGGTGTTGCTGCTGCCGCCGAGCAGCCCGCCCAGCAGATCGCCGAGACCGCCGCCGGAGGACTGCGTCTGCTGCGGTGCCGGGGCCGCGCCGCCACCGCCGGTGAGCTGCTTGGCCAGGTAGGCGAGCACGATCGGGGCGAGAATCGGCAGCAGCTTGCCGATCAGGTCGTTGCCACCGGTGCCGCCGCCCGCGCCGAGCGCGCTGATGACGGTGTTCTTCTCGTCACCGAAGACGTTGTCGACGATCTTCTCGCCGTCGCCGACGTCCACCTGCCGCAGATCCACCGCGCCGTCGCCTTCGACGAGGCCGCCGTGGTTGTCGAGCGCGCCGAGCAGTGAGGCCGCGCCCTGCGGCTGGGCGGCGTTGGCCTGGAGGCCGCCGAGCAGGGTCGGCAGCGCGGCCTGCACGGCCGTGCTGGCGGTCGCCTGGTCGACACCGAGCTGGTCGGCGATCTGGGCGATGGGTACTTGGGAGAGCAAATCGTCGAAGGAAGTCATCTCACTCCGCCTGAGGTTGTGGGCGCCCGGAAGCCCGGGTCGCGCTCAGATTAGGTGAGTCGGCACACGGAACCAGCGGTTTCGGCGGCGTCTGTGCTTGGCGCGTCGCCACGTGACGATGGTCACGGTGGCAATCGTGGTGCCCCCTGTAGGACTCGAACCTACGACCTAGTGATTAAAAGTCACCAGCTCTACCAACTGAGCTAAAGGGGCGCGCAGCGGAGTCTAGCGGACGCTGTGCCGAAGAGCCGAATAGTGGTCCCCGGGTCGAGTCGTGGGCAGCTGATCGTCGCTGGTGGCGGCCGGTAACGACGTGGACGTGCGCGACGATTCCCGGTAAACACCTGGTGCCCAGCGCCGTTCGATCCTCGGGTTGCGTATGGTCTTCGAATAATGTTGTATCGCAACATCTTTCGACAAGCAGGGGTGCAGCAGCGATGGAGAGGTCCAAGGTGGGCGCCGGTCTCGCGACCGTTCGGCGAACGTCGGCGGTGCCCGCGCGGTGTTCAACCGGGCTGCGCGCCTGGGGAATTCGTACCCGAAGTAACCATTCCGGTTGCGCTTCGTTTGCTGGTTTGGTTAACCGGACCGGATGTTCGGATGGGTACTCCAATCGCCGCGTGTCGGCTCGCGAATGCGGGTACGGTGATCGCCTGGTGAATTTCGAAACAATCACCGGTGCCGCGTTTTCCGTGGTTCCGGTGCAGGGTGTGGCGTTTCGGGAATTCACCGGCAGATCGCAGGCCGAGGTGATCGCGATGGGTGCGCGAACTCCCGGCAAAGGGGTAGTCGTTACCGCAGGAGGAGGCGGTTCTCACTGGTGGCGGGGCCGCTGTGCGAGGCACCGCGAGTCTTTCATACCGAAAGTTTGAATTAAAACCACAATTCGCACCAACGGTCTGTATTCGACCGTCGGCGTCGAGAAGGTTCGGAGGCGTTTCGAGCATGGCACGGCAGCAAGAGCGGGCACGCCGGACACGCGCGGCGATAATCAAGTCCGCGGCCGTCGAGTTCGGGAAGAGCGGATATGCCGCGGCATCGCTCAACCGCATTCTGGAAGGTTCGCGCGCCACCAAGGGGGCGATGTACTTCCATTTCGACTCCAAGGAAGACTTGGCGCGCGCGGTGCTCGATACCGCGGTCGAGCGGTACCGGATCTGCGCGGAGCGCTGGCTCGCGCGCGCCGACCTCGGTCCGCTCGATGTGCTGCACGGCATGGTCGACGAGATCGCCCTCCGCCTGGAACACGACACCATCGTGCAAGCCGAGTACCGCCTCGTGATCGAACCCGACTTCCATCGCGACAACGGCAACGGCGGCGGACGGATCGTCGGCCGCGCCACCCGCGTGCTCGCGGTACGCGCCATCGACGACGGTCACCTGCGCGCCGACGCCGACCCCGACCGCTTCACCCGGACCCTGTCCGCGGCGCTGGCCGGCCAGCGCTATCTGGTCGACCCGATCTCCAACGGTTCCGCCGCCGACCTGCGCGCCCGCTTCGCCGAGGTGCTGGAGGTTATCGTGGAGGCGATGGCCACCCCGCTGTGGATCCAGAACTTCCGCACCGAGGGCTGGCGCGAGCAGGCACGCCTGGATGACCTCGGTTTGGGCGCCTGACCAGGCGATTTGGAACTCTGCGCACACCTGTCATAAGCTATGCGAGCTCCCAACGGAAACGTTGAAGCCGCCCCGGAGAGATTCGGAACGAGCCCCCTTCGTCTAGCGGCCTAGGACGCCGCCCTTTCAAGGCGGTAGCGCGGGTTCGAATCCCGTAGGGGGTACAGTCTTCGGACTGTGTCTAGCAGTACTGCAGAAGCATGGCCCTGTAGCGCAGTTGGTTAGCGCGCCGCCCTGTCACGGCGGAGGTCGCGGGTTCGAGTCCCGTCAGGGTCGCACGTAGTACCAGAGCAATCCGGTACTTCCGGCCAGGTAGCTCAGTTGGTACGAGCGACCGCCTGAAAAGCGGTAGGTCGCCGGTTCGATCCCGGCTCTGGCCACCTTCGATCCCCTCACCAGACAACTCGGTGAGGGGATTTTTTCGTTCGACCGCGCCGGTCAGTTCGTCAGCGGCAGCCGCAGCGCGTTCGCCCACAGCCGGGTCACCGTGTAGACGAGCTCCTCGATCGGGAGCGGCTTGCCGTCGAGAAGCCCGTCGCCGATGACGAAATAGTTGAAGGCCAGCCGGCTGACCATCCCCGACAACGCCCGCGACGACAGCATCGGGTCCAGTTCGGGATCGGCCAGCCCGCGCTGCTGGAGATCGGCGATACTGCGTGCGTTGCGACGGATGAACGCGTCGGCCCGTTCCTGGCGGAGCTTGCTGAACTCGGGGTCGATATTGGCGACCTGCTCGAGCAGCCCCATCAACTTCGCATTGCGCTTGTACGCCTCGAAGTACGCCAGATTGCTGGCCTCGATGATCGACACGGGATCGTCGTCACCCGTCACATGCTCCATCCCGGGATGCATCATGTCTTCCTGGGCGTGCTCCAGGATCGCCGCGAAGATCTCGTCCTTCCCGGCGAAGTAGGTGTAGAAGGTGCCCGAGGAGCATTTGGCCTCCTGGGTGATGTCCAGGAGGCGGGTATCGAGATACCCCATGCGCTCGAACACCTTCCGGCCCGCGTCGATCAGCGCTGTCCTGGTGCGCAGCCCACGCGGCGTGGCGGGCAGCTCGCGCAGCAGCGAGGTGCGCGCCATCGAGGGCGGCGCACTGTCGCCTGCGGTCTCCGCACGTCGTTCCATGTCCTATTTATAGCCGGGGGTGGAAGACGAGTCTGCCGACGGTATCGCCGTCGCCGAGGCGGCCGAGTCCGTCGGGGACGTCGCCGAACGAAAGACGTTCGCTGATCAGTGGTCTCACCGCGCCCGCCGCGGCCAGCCGGGACAGCTCGGCGTGGCAGTCGGCGATCGCCTGCTGGTTGTACTGCTTGTAGAGACCCCAGTGCAGGCCGATGATCGAATAGTTCTTGATCAGCGCGTGATTGAGCGCGGGCTGGGGAATCGTGCCGCCCGCGAAGCCGATCACCAGGATGCGGCCTTCGAAGGCGATGCATTTGGTGGACTTGGCGTAGGCGTCGCCGCCGACCGGGTCGTAGACCACATCGGCGCCACGACCGCCGGTGAACTCCTTGACGATGGGTACGAAATCCTCGGTACGCCGGTCGATCACGAGGTCGGCGCCGAGGCGGCGGCAGTAGTCGGCCTTCTCCGGTCCGCCGACGACACCGATCACCCGCGCGCCCGCCGCCTTGCCCAGCTGCACGGCGGAACTGCCGACGCCACCCGCGGCGGCATGCACCAACAGCGTTTCGCCCGGCCGCACCTGGGTGCGCCGGTGCAGGGCGAACCAGCTCGTCTGATAGCCGATGACGAGGGCGGCGGCCTCGGCGTCGTCGAGGGAATCCGGCGCGGGAAACGCGCTGTCGGCATCGAGCACGGCCAGCTCGGCGAACGCGCCGCCGGGCAGGTTCGTGGTGCCGACGACCCGGTCACCGATCGCGAAGCCGGCGTCGTCGCCGACCGCCACCACTTCACCGCACAGCTCGACGCCGGGCGTGAACGGCAGCGGCGGCTCGACCTGGTACTGCCCACGACACAGCAGCACGTCGGGGAAGTTGGCCGGCGTCGCGAGGACCCGCACCAGCACCTGCCCCGGCCCGGCCACCGGATCGTCGATATCGTTGAACTGCAGCACATCCCGCGGTTCACCGAGTTCGGTTACCTGCCATGCTCTCATCGGTGATCAGTCCTTCGGTCCGCCGGCGACATAGATGACCTGGCCGGAGACGAACCCCGCGCCCGCGCTGGCCAGGAACGACGCGGTGTGCGCGATGTCCTGGGGCGTCCCGGTCCGGTTGACCGGAATCTGCGCGGCCGAGACCCGCTTGAACTCCTCGAAGTCCATCCCGATCCGCGCGGCCGTCGCGGCGGTCATCTCGGTCTCGATGAAGCCGGGTGCGATGGCGTTGGCGGTGACGCCGAACTTGCCGAGTTCGAAGGCCAGGGTCTTGGTGAAGCCCTGCATCCCCGCCTTCGCGGCGGCGTAGTTGGCCTGGCCGCGATTGCCCAGCGCCGAGGTGCTCGACAGGTTGACCACGCGGCCGAAGCTCGCCTCGACCATGTGCTGCTGCACTGCGCGGGTCATCAGGAAGGCGCCGCGCAGGTGCACGTTCAGCACCGCGTCCCAGTCGTCGGTGGTCATCTTGAACAGCATGTTGTCGCGGATGATGCCCGCGTTGTTCACGAGCACGGTGGGTGCGCCGAGTTCGGCCCGCACGTGCTCGACGGCCGCGGCGACGGAGGCTTCGTCGGCCACATCGGCACCGACCGCGAGCGCGGTGCCGCCCGCCGTCTCGATGGCGTCGACCGTTGTCTGACAGCCTGATTCGTCGAGGTCGAGCACGGCGACGGCCATGCCGTCGGCGGCCAGCCGGATCGCGATGGCGGCGCCGATGCCGCGGGCAGCGCCGGTGACGATGGCGGTGCGAGTCATGTCTGCTCCTGTCTAGATCTGTTCGGTGACGTCGAGTGCCTTGTGCACGATCGCGTCGATCCGTTCGACGGTCGGGGTGCCCGCGGCTGCCCTGTTCTGCGGTGTGTCCCGCGCTCGGCGCAGCACGCCCTCGGCGATGACGGCGAGCTTCCACAGCCCGAAGGCGTGCCAGTAGCGCAGGGCGGCCGGGTCGCGCCCGGTCAGCGCGAGGTAGGCCGCCGACATCTGCGCGCGGTTCGGGAAACCGGGCAGCGCGGACGCGGGGAAGTCGCCGCCGATGGTCTCGCCCGGTTCCGCCCAGTAGGCGAGCAGGCTGCCCATGTCGGCCAGCGGGTCGCCGAGGGTGGACAGTTCCCAGTCCAGCGCGGCCACGACTTCGCCGGTGTCGTGCGCCGTGATCACGTTGCGCAGGTGGAAGTCGCCGTGCACGAGGGTGACTTCCCGCTGTTCCGGGATGGCGGCGGTCAGCCTGCGGGTGAGCTCGTCGAGCTCCGGCAGCTCCCGGGTCTTGGACTGCTCCCACTGCCCGCCCCACCGTTTGAGCTGGCGGGCGGCGTAGGGCTTGTGACTCGCCAGATCGGCGAGGCCGACGGCGGCCAGATCGACCGCGTGGATCTTCGCCAGCGTGCGCGGGAGCGACTCGGCGATGGCCTGACGACGCTGTGGGGTCAGCGCTTCCACGATCGCCATGGTGTCGACCACCTGCCCGTCGACGAATTCCATCAGCACCAGCGGTGCCTCGCACACCGCCGGATCGTCGACGGCACCGAGAATTCGCGGCGCGGGGACATCGGTGGATTCGAGCGCCGCCATGATCCTGGCCTCGCGCACCACATCGTGCGCGGAGGCGAGCAGGTGCCCCAGCGGCGGCCTGCGCAGCACCCACCGGCGGTCCGCGTCGTCGCGCACCAGGTAGGTCAGGTTCGATTGGCCGAGGCCGATCCGGTCGAAACGCAGTGGCGCGGTGTGCTCGACGCCGATCGTGGTGAACCATCGACCGACGGCGACCGGGTCGACGCCGACCACCTCGTGCACGTCAGGCACCGACCGGTGCTCCGTTGCGGAACGGGGCGACGTCGCCGAGCCGCTGGCCGCCGTCGATCACCATGGTCTCGCCGGTGATCCAGCTCGCCGCGTCGGAGACCAGGAAGGCCACCGCGGCGGCGACGTCGTCGGGCTCGCCGATCCGGTCCAGCGCGGTCGAGGCCGAGAGCTCCTGCTCCTGTTCCTGCCACAGCGCCTCGGCCAGCTTGGTCCGCACCACGCCCGGCGCGACCGCGTTGACGCGCACCTTCGGCGACAGTTCCATCGCCAGCTGCTTGGTCAGGTGGATCAGCGCCGCCTTCGACGCGTTGTACAGCCCGATGTTCGGCTCGAGGCTCAGCCCGCCGATGGAGGTGGTGTTGACCACGGCGCCGCCGTGCTCGCCCATCCAGGCGCGGGTCACCAGCGACGTCCACAGCACGGGAGCCCACAGATTCACGTCGAAGATCTTCGCGAAGCGGGCGTGATCCTGGTCGATCGTCGGACCGAACGCCGGGTTGGTGCCCGCGTTGTTGACCAGGATGTCGACGCTGCCGAACCGTTCGATGGTCAGCTCGACGCAGCGCCGTGCGGCGTCTTCGTCCACCACGTGCGCGCCGACGCCGATCGCGGTACCGGTGATCTGTGCCGCGGCCGCGTCAGCGGATTCCTGTGTGCGCGCGGTCAACACGACGTTCGCGCCCGCGGTGGCCAGCGCCTGGGCGATCGACAGTCCGATGCCGCGCGAGGCGCCGGTGACGATGGCGGTGCGGCCGGTGAGATCGAGTCCGGTCATCTCAGTTGCTCTCCTTGTACTTGCTCAGTTCCTGGCGTGCGATGGCACGCTTGTGTACTTCGTCGGGGCCGTCGGCGAGCCGGAGTGTGCGCAGGTGCGCCCAGGCGGCGGCGAGTGGGAAGTCGTCGGTGACACCGCCCGCCCCGTGCACCTGAATGGCCCGGTCGACAACGCGGAGCGCGATGTTGGGCGCGGCCACCTTGATGGCGGCGATCTCGGTGCGCGCGGCCTTGTTGCCGACCGTGTCCATCAGATGCGCGGCCTTGAGCGTGAGCAGCCGGATCATCTCGATGTCGATGCGCGACTCGGCGATCCAGTCCCTGATGTTGGCGTTGTCGGCGATGGGCCTGCCGAAGCTCACCCGTGACTGCGCGCGCTTGCACATCAGCTCCAGCGCGCGTTCGGCCATTCCGATGCTGCGCATGCAGTGGTGGATGCGGCCGGGACCGAGCCGGGCCTGGCTGATCGCGAAACCCTCGCCCTCGCCTTTGAGCACGTCGGTGGCGGGCACGCGCACGTCGGCGAAGTCGATTTCGGCGTGGCCTTCGCGTTCCTGGTAGCCGAACACCGGCAGCCCGCGCAGGATCGTGACGCCCGGTGCGTCGATCGGGACCACCATCATGGTCTGCTGCCGGTGCGGCGCCGCGGTGGGATCGGTCTTGCCCATCACGATCATCACGCGACAGTTCTTGTGCAAGGCGTTGGTGGCGAACCACTTTCGGCCGTTGAGGAGGTAGTCGTCGCCGTCGCGCACCATCGACAGTTCGATATTGGTGGCGTCGGAACTGGCCACCCGCGGTTCGGTCATCGCGAACGCCGACGCCATGGTGCCGTCGAGCAGGGGCTTCAGGTACTTCTCTTTGTGCTCCTCGGTGCCGAACAGCTCGAGCACTTCCATGTTGCCGGTGTCGGGGGCGTTGCAGTTGCAGGCCTCGGCGGCGAGGTGGCTGCGGCCCATGATCTCGGCCAGCGGCGCGTACTCGAGGTTGGTCAGTCCTGGCCCGCGGCCGGGGTGCGGGTGGAAGAGGTTCCACAGGCCGCGCCGTTTGGCCTCGGCTTTGAGCTCTTCGAGGACGGGCGGCTGGAAGTGGGGGTCGCCGGATTCGCGCATCTGCGCGTCGTAGACGGCTTCGGCCGGGTAGACGTGCGCGTCCATGAAGGCGAGCAGGTCGTCGGAGTACTTCTTCGCGCGATCACTCAGATCGAACAGTGACATGACATTCTCTCTCGCTCAGTGAGTTTCGGACAGCAGCGACGACTGGTAGCGACGCATGCCGTGCAGCCAGCGGTCGTAACCGGCGCCCTTGTGGCGGTACATGTCCAGCACCTGTGGATGCGGCAGGATCAGGAATTCCTCGGCGGCCATGGCCGCGAGCACGATGTCGGCCACGTCGGCGGGTTCGAGGACCTCGCCCGCCGAGACGACGGCGCGAGTCGCCGCGGCACCGAGCTCCTCGCCCGAATCCTGGCCCGCGTACAGCAGTTTCGTGTTGACGCCCATCGGGCACAGGCAACTGACGCGCACCCCCTGGTCGCCGTAGGTGACGCTGAGCCACTCGGCGAACCCGACGGCGGCGTGCTTGCTCACCGAGTAGGTGGCCGAACCGATCTGGGTGAGCAGTCCCGCGGCTGAGGCGGTGCTGACGAAGTAGCCCGCACCGCGTTCGACCCACTCGGGGACCAGCAGCCGTGCGGCGCGGATGTGGGCGCGCAGGTTCACGTCCAGCGAGCGGTCCCATTCGTCGTCGGTGACGTCGAGTCCGGTGGCGCCGACGATGCCCGCGTTGGCGAAGTACAGATCGACCGGCCCGAAGTGTCGCTGTGCCACCGCGATCAGACCGCGGATCTCCTCGGTGACGGCGGCATCGGCGCCGACGCCGACAGCAGCGCCGGGGTGTTCGGCATTGATCTGCTCCGACACCGCCAGCGCGGCGGGTTCGTCGAGGTCGGACACCACTATCTTGGCGCCCGCCGCGGCGAGTGCGGCGGCCAGCGCGGCGCCGATGCCCGCGCCGCCACCGGTCACGATGGCCACTTTGTCGGCAACTCTCACGAGAAATCCTTCCGTTCGTTTCTGAATGTATTGAAAGTTGACGTCAACTTCAAGTCTGTGCGCATGCCCGGTCGGTGGGACCGATCGGAGCGGGAATCAGGTGGTCGAGCTGCTCGGTGACCCTGCGCGCGCCCGGCTGTCGACGAGGGTGGCGATCCAGGTGCGGGTGTCGGCGGGGTCGATCACATCGTCGAGTTCGAAACCCGTCGCGGCGGTGAGGGCTTTGCCCTGCTGGTAGCCCATGGCGAGCAATTGCTGGAACAGCGTCTCGCGCTCGTCCGGATCCGCCACGGCGGCGAGCTCTTTGCTGAAGCCGAGCCGAACGGCGCCCTCCAGCCCCATGGGCCCGATCTCGCCGGTGGGCCAGGCGACGGTGAACCGCGGCGCGCGGAAGTGGCCCGCCGCCATCGCCATCGCGCCGAGTCCGTAGCCCTTGCGCAGGATGACGGTGCCGAACGGGACGCTCAGTTGCGCGCCGAGCACGAACAGCTTGCTGAACCGGCGCACCGTCGCGGTCTTCTCCGCCTCCGGGCCGACCATGAAACCCGGTGTGTCACACAGGGAGACGACCGGCAGCCCGAACGATTGGCACAGCGTGAGGAACTCGCCCATCTTGTCGGCCGCCTCGGCATCGATCGCGCCACCCAGATGGTGGCTGCTGTTGGCGATCAAGCCGAACGGTTCGCCGTGCACCCGCACCAGCGCGGTGACGACGCCGACCCCGTAGTCCGGCCGCAATTCGAGCACCGAGCCCACGTCGACGATCGCGTCGATGGCGTGATGGATGTCATAGGCGCGCAGCCGGTTCTCCGGCACCACGTGCCTGGCCAGCCGTGGATCCGGCGCCTCGAAATCCTCGACCCGGCCCTGGAAATAGCCGAGGTACCGCTTGGCCAGCGTTACCGCGTGCGCCTCGTCGTGGGCGACCAGGTCGACGACGCCGTTGCGTCGCTGCACGTCGATCGGGCCGATGTCCTCGGGGCGGTAGGCGCCGAGCCCGCCGCCCTCGATCATCGCCGGTCCGCCCATGCCGATATTGGCGTCCGGCGTCGCGATGATCACGTCGCAGACGCCGGCCAGGGCGGCGTTGCCCGCGAAGCAGCGACCCGAGACGATCGTCACCAGCGGCACCTTGCCGCGCAGGGCGCCGAGCGCGCGGAAGGTCGTCACGTCCAGGCCCGTGCCGGTCCAGTCGGTATCGCCCGGCCTGCCGCCGCCGCCCTCGGCGAACAGCACCACCGGAACCCGTTTGCGTTCGGCGAGTTCGAAGGCGCGGTCGGTCTTGGCGTGATTGTTCTTGCCCTGGGTGCCGGCGAGCACGGTGTAGTCGTAGGAGATCACCACCGCCTCGGCGTTGTCGAAGCGGTCGGCGCCGATGGTCGCCAAGCCGGTGACCAGGCCGTCGGCGGGGGTGTTGGCGATCAGGTCCGCTTCGGCGCGCCTGCTGCGCTGCGCGGCGAACGCGAGCGCGCCGTATTCGACGAAGCTGCCCTCGTCGACCAGGTCGGCGATGTTCTCCCTGGCGGTGCGGCGACCGAGCTTGTGCCGTGTGGCCACGGCCGCCGGGCGGGACTCGTCCAGCGTCACGAGGTGCCTGGCACGGATCTCGTCGACATCGGCGCGAGCGCGGCCGGGATCCAGATCGGCGTGTGCGCCGCCGTTTTCGTCCGCGCCGGTGCGGGCGATGACGACCAGTGGGTCGCCCGGTGCGACGACCTGGCCGGGGCGGACCAGCACTCGGACGGTCCTGACAGCATCGGGCGCGGTGATCACATGCTGCATCTTCATCGCCTCGAGCACGACGAGCTGACCGCCCGCGCCGACGTGGGCACCCTCGTCGGTCACCTCGACCACCGTGCCCGCGAGCTGAGCGCGCACGGCCTCCTGCCCTGGGTACAGCTCGATCGCGGTGACCGCGACCTCGGGCTGATCGGTCTGTGCCGCCGCGACCAGCTCGGTCAGCCGCTCGGTGAGGAATCCGGTGGTGGTGAGTCCCGTCTGGAAGGTGCTGTCGGCGAGGATCTCCCGAAGGAACGAGATGTTCGTACCGATGCCGGTCACGGTGAACTCGGCGAGTGCCGTCGCGGCCTTGCGGGCGGCGGCGGGGAAGGACTGCCCGCGGGTGCGGGTGATCACCTTGGCCAGGAGCGAGTCGTAGCGCGGGCTCGGAGTCAGTCCGGCGCGGCCGAAGGTGTCGACCCGCACGCCGGGACCGGTCGGCGGTGCGAAGGTGGTCAGGGTGCCCGCGGTCGGCACCGCCGCACCGTCGGCCGCCATCGTTTCCATGTTGACCCTGGCTTGGATCGCGATGCCGTCGGCGGTGGCCGGGTCGCCGGTGGATCCTGTTCCGGTGGAGACGATTCCACTCGGCAATCCCAGTTCACCGAACGGCGTGCCCTGGGCGATCGCGAGCTGCACGGCGACCAGATCCACGCCGGTCACCTCCTCGGTCACCGTGTGCTCCACCTGGATGCGCGGATTCACCTCGAGGAACACGAATTCGCCGTCGGAGACCAGGAATTCGACGGTGGCCAGCCCGCGATAGTCGACGTGGGCGCACAGCCGGGCCGCCGCTGTGTGGACTCGCCTGCGCAGGCTGTCCGAAAGACCCTGCGCGGGTGCGATCTCGAGCAGCTTCTGATGTCTGCGCTGGACGCTGCAATCGCGATCACCCAGCGCCAGTGCCGTGCCGCCGGTGGCGACGATCTGTACTTCGATGTGCCGGGCGTTCTCGAACAGCGTCTCGGCGAAGACCGCCGGATCGCCGAAACCGAGCTTCGCCTCCGCGGCACACTGCCGGTAGGCGTCGTCGATCTCCTCGGCGGTTCGCACCACCCGCATGCCACGGCCGCCGCCACCGGCCAGCGCCTTGATCATGATCGCGCCGGGATGCGCGCCGAAGAACGCGTGGACGTCCGCGACGGTGGTCGGGCCTTCGGTCGCGGGTAGGACGGGGACACCGGCGGCCACGGCGGTCGCGCGGGCAGCGGATTTGTCGCCGAACAGATCGAGCACCGACGGATCGGGCCCGACGAACGTGACGCCGTCGGCCGCGCACGCACGGGCGAATTCGGCGTTCTCGCTGAGGAATCCGTAGCCGGGATGGAGGTAGCCGGCGCCGGATTCCTTGGCGGCGGCCAGGATGGCGGCGTGGTCGAGGTAGGCCGCCGCGCCGGTGCCGGCCAACCGGATCGCCTCGCCCGCCGCGTGTACATCGGGATTGCCCGCGTCGTCTTCGGCGTACACCGCCACGGTGTCGATGCCGAGCTCAGCGGCGGTGCGCAGGACGCGCAGGGCGATCTCGCCGCGGTTGGCGATGAGCAGCTTCACTGATCGCCCCGGCGCGGCCCCGCGGTGTCGCTGCGCGCCGACCGGGCCCGCGCTTCGTTTGTGGTCACCGTCACAAGTGTTATTAATGTTGACGTCAATGTCAACACTTGATCAACCCGCTGACCTGTTCGGTTACCGAAACCGGCACCGACCGGGTAATATCCCCCGACGTAACGAAGCAAGGCCCTGTAGCGCAGTTGGTTAGCGCGCCGCCCTGTCACGGCGGAGGTCGCGGGTTCGAGTCCCGTCAGGGTCGCAACACCACGAAGTCCCCCACACCGATCCCGGTGCGGGGGACTTCGTCGTTTCAGCGGACTCGGGGCATCAAGACACGGCCACCACGGTGGTGAGGCCGCCGAGGACCAGGCACAGCGGCGCGTAGACGCGCCGGTTGAGCCGCCGGTAGACCGCCGGGGCATCCGCCGACCCGCTGCTCGGGTCGAACAGGCCCGATGCACCCCGGGCGAGCAAGATGCCCGCGACCGTCCACGCGGCGACCGTCACCATCCAGTCGGGAAACGGCGAGCCCCAGATCCCGGCGCGCAGCACAAGGACGTAGCCCGCGGCGGTCAGCGCGGCGGTGACGGCGAGGCAGGCGGGGACGAACCAGCGCCCCGGAGGTTCGTCGTGTGTCCACCCCATGGCGGCGTGCGCCAGGTCGAGGTGAGTTTTCCAGGGCCACGGGGAGACGGTCCACAGTGCGTGGAGCAGGCCGGCAGCGGTCAGCAGCACGGCGGTCGTGGCAGCGATAGCGCTCATGCTTCAACGATCGCGGGCGCGCCGACGATGTTCTTCGGCCGCTGGTCTCGATGTTCTCCTCCTCCAGGATGAGGAGAGCTCAACGCCTCGACGGCCCCACCAAACCGGTTTCGTAGGCGAGCACAACGGCCTGAACCCGGTCGCGCAGACCCAACTTGGCGAGCACGTGACCGACGTGGGTCTTGACCGTGGCCTCCGACAGGTGCAGGCGCGCGGCGATGTCGCGGTTGGTGTCGCCGGTGGCGATCTCGAGCAGGGTGCCGAATTCGCGCGGTGTCAGTGCGGCCCGAATGCGCACCGCGGCAGCGGAATTCGCACTCGGTGCGGCGGCGACATGGGCGATGAGGCGACGCGTCGTCGTCGGAGCGATCACGCCGTGCCCGGCATGGACCGTGCGGATCGCGTCGATGATCTCCTCTCCCCGTGCGTCTTTGAGCAGGAAGCCGCTGGCACCGGCGCGGATGGCCGGGAAGACGTAGTCGTCCAGGTCGAAGGTGGTCAGCGCGATCACGCGGCAGCGCGGTTGTTCGGCGGTGATCAGCGCGGTCGCCTCGATGCCGTCGAGCTTGGGCATGCGCAGATCCATCAGCACGACATCGACCCGGCGGGTGCGCACCGCCGCCACCGCCTCGTCGCCGTCGGCCGCCTCGCCGACCAGCTCCAGGTCGGGTTGGCTCTGCACCATCATGCGCAGGGCCGATCGCATCAGCTCCTGGTCGTCGACGATCAGGACTCGGACGGGCTCGGGGTCGCTCAGCACGGCACCCGCACCTCGACAGCCCAGCCGTCGCCGGTCGGCCCGGCGGACAACGTTCCGCCGACCGCGTCGACTCGTTCCCGCATGCCGATCAGCCCCTTGCCCGAGCCGGTCGCCGCCGTCGACGGGCCGGTATCGGTCACCCGCACCTCAATGTCGGCGCCGACCGTGGTCAGGCTGATCCGAGCTCGCGGCCGTCGGCCGGCGTGGCGGGTCACGTTGGTCAGTGCCTCCTGGACAACGCGGTAGATCGTGAGGCCGACCGCGGGCGTGGCTCGCAGCCGGTCGTCCATCGACAGCTCCACCTCGACGCCGGTCGCACGGACGCGCTCGACGAGCGCGGGCAGCTCGGCCAGCCCGGGTTGCGGCTGCGTCGACGCCGCGTCATCGCGGAGCACGCCGAGCAGACCGCGCATCTCGGTGAGCGCTTCGCGTCCCGCGTCGGCGATGGTGGTGAGGATTTCGGTGGCGCGTTCGGGCGAGTTCGGCACCACGAGCCGACCGGCCTCGGCGTGGCTGACCATCACCGCCAGGGAATGGGCGACGACATCGTGCATCTCGCGCGCGATCCGGCGACGTTCGTCGGCCGCGGCTTGTTCGGCGAGCTGCGAGGTCCACGCGGCCCGGGTGGCGCGGTAGCGGCCGAGCGCCCACGCGGCGGTGGTGCCACCGAACGCTGTGGTGGACAACAGCAGCCACCACGCCCACGCCTCGATGGGCGCGGCCGTGAATTCCCACAGCCTCGCCAACGTGAGCAGGCTGCCGGTCAGCCCCACGCCGAGCGCGACGGTCGGCCACGGTGGTGCCGTATGCGCGCTGACCGCGTACACCAGGGCGAAGAAGCACAGAATGCTCGGTAACAGGACCGGGCTGTAGCGGCTCGATTCCGAGAAGTCGGTGACACCGTCGATGTCGGGTGCGACTAGCAGTACCGCGCATCCGGCAACGCCGATCGCGAACGACGGAACCGGCCATCGGCGGGCGGTGGCGACGCAGACGTGCAGCGCGAGCAGCGAGCCGGTCAACGCGAGCGCCCACGGGGCAGGCACCCCGCTCACCCGAACCGATTGCAGACTCGCGGGCAGCAGCACCGCTGCCATGACCACGGCTAACGCCAGCTGTGCCCCATGCCCGAACAGCCGAGGACCGTCCCTCTGGATCGACACGAGCTCAATCTACGCGGGCCGGTGTTCAGATGCGGTGGTCGATGCTGGTGATGCGGTGGCGGCCGGGGGCCACCTCGGTAGTGCGCATGATCTGGTTGATTTTCTCGGTGGTGGCGTCGCCCGGCCATTTCTGGTGGATGGTGACGTTCCAGAGCGTGGGGTCGGCGGCGTCGGCTTTGGTGATGTGGACGCAGTATTTGACGTCGAGGGGCAGCGAGCCGATGCCTGCGGCCAGGGCGGAGGCATCGCCCACGTGGGCGTTGTCGGTGACGAAGGAACGGGCCTTGGCGGCGTCGCGGTCGACGTAATAGCTGTATTCGAAGCCGAGGATGGCGCCCTCGGGGCTGGCGGTGTCGCCGCGTTCGGCGCTGATGGTGATCGAGGGCGTGCGGAAGGACTCGCAGCCGGACAGGGCGTGGGCGGGTAGTGGGGGAACCACGGTGGAGGTGGTCGCCCGCGAGCCGGGCACGGCGGCCTGCGTGGTGGCACCCGTTTTCTCGGCGGGGCCGAGAAAGATGGTGGCGGCCACGCCGAGCACGACGACGAAGGCGAGCGCGCCGACCACGCCCTTGATCGCGGCGGCGGCTTTCGCCCGGCCGCCGCTGTCGTCGTAGCGTTCGTCGTCGAAGTTCTTGCGGGGGCGCCGGGCGATCTGGCCGCCGCCGCCGAAGTCCTTGAGTCGCGGTAGCACCGGCATCTCTACGTGGTCGCCGCTCTGTTCGGTGGCGGTGGTGGTGGCCCAGTCGTTCCAGTCGACATCGTCGCCGCGCTGTGTCTTCACCGGCGCGTCGCCGTCGTTCCAGTCGTTCCAGTCGCCGGTGAACCCGTCGTCGTCGGCGGGGTTTCGATATACCGGCTGAACGGGGGCGGGCTCGAACGGGTCGTTGTTGTCGAACGGTTCCGGGTCGGGTGGCGGCCAGGTCTCGGGGTTCGTGCCGATCGTCTGCGGCTCGGCCTCACGGCGCCGCCTACGTCGCCGTTTACCCTGCGGGCGACGGCGACCGGACGGCGTGGCGTCCGGCGACGTGAAGTAGGCACCGAACGGATTCTCCATCCGGGGGTCCTACGCCGGCGCCGGGACGACTCCCGGTTGACCGTGTTTGGGTGCGGCGGAGGGCTTTTCGGTCTCCTGATCCTGCTGCGGACGACTGCCGGGCGGAACCACCCCGCCTTGCATCGGCTGCTGGGCGGGCGCCGGCGTGCTCGGAGCCTGTTGGGGCTGTTCGGTTTTCGGCGCCTGGTTGGATGGGAACGGCGCGGACGGCGCGGGGGTGTCCGGCTTCGCCGACGCGCCACTGTCGTTGCCGGCCCCGGTGCTGGTGCCGCCGCCGGTGCTGGTGCCGCCGCCCAGACCGCCGAACAAGGTATTCGTGCCGGTGCCACCGCCATTGGTCGACGGTGAAGTGGGTGCGGTGCCCGCGGGAGTGGTGGCGGTGGTGCCCTCGGTGCCGGTGGCATTCGCGGCGAGAGTGTCGATTCCGGTCGTCGCCAGCTCGGAGCCCGCGTCGATCCCGTGCATCGCGACTTCGGCGATCTTGTCGATCAGGTGCGTCCCGAAGGTGACACCGGCGTCGATCGCCGCGGTTCCCAAGGACACCCCACCGTCGATCAGGGCCTCTTGCAACGCGATCTGCGCCGCTGTCGCCGGATCGATGTTGTCGTCGTCGTCATCCCACGACGAGTCGTCCCACGACGAGGTATCGGACCCGCCGGTGCCCAGCACATAGACACCGGGCGCCACCTCCGTCGCGCCGACCGGAACGGTCACCCCGTTGGTCCCGCCGAGATCGCTGGTGAGCCCCTTGGTGTCCCGCGTGTACCGGTCCATCTCGGTGCTGGCGTTGCCCACCACCCCGATCGCTTCCGAAATGGCCTCTTCGGCCAGCTCGACGATGGCGTCCAGGTTGTTCTCGTTCACCGCGGGCGCGGCCTTCTTCGCCTTGGCCCGGAAATCGGCGATGATCGCGTCGACCTTGGCGGCCGCGGTCGACTGGGTCGAATACGCCTGCCCGAGCAGGGAGCTCAAACTGGTCCCGCGATCGGCCGCGGCCGAGACCTCGGTCGCGGTCTGCCGCAGCGCGGGCGTCGCCGGTGCCGCGGTCTCGGTCGACTCGAGCGCGTACAGCCCGAGTCGATGCGGGTCTTCGGTGGCCGTGGTCGCGGCCGACGCCGACGTCAGCGCGGCGACCACGGACGCGTCGGGATCGGCGGAAGTGTTGCTGCCCAGCGAGCGACGCAACTCGAGCAACGGCACTTCGAGCAGCGCGATCACCGGCTCGATCTTCGCCTCGGCCTCGGCGGGGGTGATCGTGCTGACCGTGGTCTCGGTGACCAGCGACTTGGACCGCATCACGCCACCTCTCCTTCGGCTGCTCGCAGATCGCCCGCCACCCCGGTATCGATCCCGGTCACGCTGGCGCCGAAGCGATTCAAGATGTCCTGATAGGCGGTGACCAGATTGCCCGCCGTGCTCAGGGTCGACGCGTGGTCGCCCGCGGCCTGTGTCCAGGCGGCGGCGAATTCCCGCCCGAGCACCCCGAGCCCGGACAGGTCGACCCCGGCCGCGGTCGTCGTCTCTGTGGCCGCTGTGCCAAGAAGTTCGGAAACCCGAGCCGCCGCACGCTGATAAGCGTCGAGCGCTGACGGGTCGAATGACATTTCTGCCACGATGTCTGCCCCTTCACGATCGCGGATCCCGGCACGGCCGGTGCTGAAAAGCGTAACCACCGAGCGCCGTTTGCGGGGGAGTCCAGTCCAGATGGCAGGATCGATTTCGAGACCGCGCAGGTCAAGGACTTTCGCCGCGACGTTCGGCTGGTGCTGGTGTGACTGACGGGTCAGCGGCCGAAAGATGACCGGCGAGTAGGGTCAGCCACGTCATGGATGGGTATCGACTGTTGGCCCTGCTCGGGTTCGCTCTGCTCGACGCGCTCGACGTGCTGCTGGTGGCGATCACCACGGCGGTGGTCGCCGACGCCAGGCTGACCCGGCGTTCGCCGATGACGGGTGTGCTCAGCTTCCTCGGCGGCGTCTTCGCGATCTCCGTGGTCTTCGGCGTGTGCACCGTGCTCGGCATCGACTTCCTGGTCCGGCTCCTCGACTTCGAGCTGACTCCCACCCTGCGGTACTGGGGCGAGCTGGTGATCGGCCTGGTGCTGATCGCGGTCGCCGTGCTGCCGGTGGACACCACCGCGCCCACCGGTGGTCGCTGGGTCGAGCCCGTGCGCAAGCATCCGTGGCTGATGGGCGTGCTCGGGTTCACGCTGGGTCTGGCGAAGGTGCCGACCTCGGTGCCCTACCTCGCGGCCCTCGCGCTGTTGTCCGCACAGCGCCCGCTGCCGGTGGTGTGGCCGGTGATCGTGGCCGGCTATTGCGCGATCGCGCTGATCCTGCCGCTGGTCGTGCTCGCTGTGGCCATGCGGCGGACACCGCGCGCCCGGCGGGTATACCGCCTGCTCGTGCGGGGCATCACCCGGTTCGGGCCGCCGGTCATCAGGGTGCTTTTCGTCGTGTTCGGCATCGGATTGATCATCGACGCGCTGGTCCACGCGGGTCGGCTGTGGTGAGCGCCCGCACGGCCACTCAGGAAAGCGTCAGGACCATCGAGTACCGTCATAACGAATCGATGACATGCCCCGTGCCCGCATCCTGGGCCGCGGGGCTATCCAGGTGAGCAGGGAGGGCGACCCTTGAGGGTTACCGTTGTTGTGCCGACCTACAACGAGCGGGAAAATCTGCCGGTGGCGGTGGAGCGGCTGACGGCTCTGCCGGTGTCCGATCTGCACGTGCTGGTCGTAGATGACAATTCACCCGACGGCACGGGTGATGTCGCCGACAAACTGGCCGCTGAGCTGCCGAATGTGGTGAGCGTGCTGCACCGCACCGAGAAGGACGGCCTCGGCCGCGCCTACATCGCGGGCATCACCGCGGCGCTCGACGAGGGCGCCGACGTGGTGATCCAGATGGACGCCGATCTGTCGCACCCCGCCGAGGTGATCCCGTCGATGCTCGAGAAGCTGAGCTCCGACGACGTCGGTGTGGCGCTGGGGTCGCGCTATGTGCCCGGTGGTTCCACCGCCGCGGAGTGGAAGTGGTACCGCAAGGCGCTGTCGGCCTGGGCCAACTTCTATGTGAACCTGATCTTGCGCCTCGGTGTGAAGGACGCGACCGCCGGTTTCAAGGCTTGGAAGGCCGACACCCTGCGCGCGATCGACGTGGCCTCGATCCGCAGCAACGGCTATTCGTTCCAGGTCGAGATGAACTACCGCGCGATCAAGAAGGGCTACACGATCGCCGAGGTGCCGATCCGCTTCGAGGAGCGCACCGTCGGCGCGTCGAAGATGAGCCTGAAGGTGCAGCTCGAATCGGCGCTCATGCCGTGGAAGCTGCTGTTCGGCCGCTCGGTCTAGTACTCGGCACGCGAAAGGCCCCGCCGTTTTCCCGGCGGGGCCTTCGCTGTGTGTTCGGGTCACTGCGCGGTGATGCTGCGACGCACACCTTCCAGCGCGATCACCACGACCGGAACCAGCACCACGTGCATCACCGACAGGGCGATGGTGGAGGCGGTGTCGAAGTCCGTGGACACGGTCAGCGCGATGGTTCCGATCGACAGCACCGACCCGACCACGGCGGCGGTCCGCAGCACGCCGGTCCACACGTAGGACACCAGGACGGCGACGGTCAGTCCGATCAGCAGCGGCACGGCCGACATCATGATCACCCCGCCGGGCGCGACGCTGGCCTCCTTGCCCTGGTCGGTCATGATGAACGACCCGCCCGCCGCGGCGCCGATGGCCCAGACGATCAGGTTCAGCACCACCGCGGCGGCAGCGGCGCCCAGCACGGCCACGGGCCGGTTCAGTGCGGGAACGGAGTAGGTGGTGGGGGCGGTGGTGGTGGTCATGATGTTCTCCCTCATTCGGTGGTGAGACCATCATCAAACCCAAACTATAGTTAAGGTCAAGCCTTTCTTCGGAATTCGGGTGCGGCGCCGGTGAGATCCCGGTCATACGCCCTCATCTCGGCGTCTACGACACGTAGTCGTAGCATGGCGGCGTGCGTTCACCGAGGGATCACACCGCGCGCTTACGCGGCGCCGCGGTGGGTGCCGCCTCCGGTGCGGTCGCCGTGCTCGCGCACGGACTCGGTGGCGCTACCGCCTTTCCCGCCGGCTCGTCGATGGCTCTGCTGTTCGCCGCCTGCGCCCTGATCGGCGTCGTGGTCTGCGCGCTGCCACGCGGGAACAGTCCGGTGTCGACCATGGCCGTGCTCGCTGCCGGCCAGTGCGCCGGGCACACCGCGATGTCGCTGGGACATGTCCAGCACCATCCCCTTTCGGCCGCGATGGTGCTCGCGCACCTGGTCGCGATCCCGATCGGCGCGCTCGCGATTCGCGCCGCCGAAGTCGGGGTACGCCGGGCGATCACCAGCGTGCGTCAGCTGGTCCTCGTGTCGGGCGGGGTCGTGTGCCCGCACGCGCGTCCGATCCGGCTACCCGCCGTCGACGAGCGCGCGGTGCTCCGGCAACTCCTGCTGCGACCGGACATCGGGCTGCGTGGTCCGCCCGGGGTTGGCGCGACCGTACTCACCCCCGTTCCGGCGTAGCTCAACGCCGTCGAAATCCGCCGCCCGGTGGATGATTCGCTGTGCCGACAGGCCGGTCCGGGGTCCATTCCCTCCCGATGATCGGAGTTCTCCCATGTCCGCGTACACCCGTATGCACCTGCGTTCGCCCCGCGCCGCCCGCCGTCTCGGTGCCACGACGGCACTGTCGGTGCTCACCTTCTTCGCCACCGCCTGCTCGGGTTCGGAACCCGCACCCGCTGCCCCCGCGCCGGCGGGGGACCGGGTCACGATGAGCGACCAGTGGATCAAGGCCGCCGACTCCGGCATGTCCGCCGCCTTCGGCAACCTGCGCAACACCGGGGACGCGCCGGTGACCCTGGTCGCCGCGACCAGCCCGGCCTCGGACCGGGTCGAGATCCACGAGGTCGTGCCCGACAGCACCGGGGCCAAGACCATGCGCCCCAAGGAAGGCGGCATCACCATCCCGGCACACGGTGCGGTGACACTGAAGCCCGGCGCCGAACATCTGATGTTCATGGACCTGAAGCAGCCGCTGCGCACCGGCGCCGAAACCTCGCTCACTCTGACCTTCTCCGACGGCTCGAGCACCGTCGTCAGCGCCCAGGTGCGCGATTTCGCGGGCGGCAAGGAGAATTACACGCCGGGCGCCGAGAACCCGACCCACGGTGGCTGATCCGCATGCCGGGCTCTCCCGCCGCCGGTTGCTCGGCGGGGGAGCGGCGGCAGCGGGCGTCGTCGGCGCGGCCGGAATCGGTTGGGGCGCGGCCGGTCTCCGGGACCGGGACCGAGAACCCGGCGACGCGCTCGACGTGGTGCCGTTCTACGGCCCCCACCAGGCCGGCATCGAGACGACGCCACCCGGTCACGTGGCCTTCGCCGGTTTCGACCTCGCACCCGGCGCCGGGCGCGAGGACGTCATCGGTCTGCTCCGGATCTGGACCGACGACGCGTCGCGGCTCACCCAGGGCATTCCCGCGCTGGCCGACACCGAACCGGAACTCGCGGCCCGGCCCGCCCGGCTCACGGTCACGGTCGGTTTCGGCCCCGAGCTGTTCACCGCCACCGGTCTCACCGCACGACGACCGAGCTGGCTGCGGCAGCTGCCTGCGTTTCCCGTCGACCGGCTGGAGCCCGCCTACACCGGCGCGGACCTGGTTCTGCAGGTCTGCGCTCAGGAAGCGACGACGGTAGCGCACGCGGTGCGGGTGCTGTCCAAGCATGTGAAGTCGCTGGTGACAGTGCGGTGGGTGCAGCGCGGCTTCCGGGACGCGCCACGTGGCCAGACCATGCGCAACCTCATGGGCCAGGTCGACGGCACCGTCAACATCGCGCCGCGCACGGTCGATTTCGATCGTCTGGTGTGGGACGACGGCGCGTCGACGCCGTGGCTGACGGGCGGCACCTCGCTGGTACTGCGCCGGATCGCGATGGATCTAGACAGCTGGGACGAACTCGACGCCGACGGTCGAGAACTGACCGTCGGCCGAAAGGTCACCACCGGTGCGCCGCTCACCGGCACCGCCGAGCACGACGAACCCGATCTGGCGGCGGTCGACCGCAACGGCATTCCGGTGATCCCGCCGTCGTCGCATGTCGCCCGTGCCAGGCACACCCACGACGGTGAACGGTTCCTGCGGCGCGGATTCAACTACGACGAGGCGCCCGCGCCGGGGCAGCTGTCGAATTCGGGACTGCTGTTCGTTGCTTACCAGCGCGACGTCGACGCCCAGTTTCTGCCTGTGCAGCAGCGGCTGGCGGAGTTCGACGCGCTGAACGAATGGACGACACCGGTCGGCTCGGCTGTGTTCGCGATCCCGCCCGGCGTCCCCGCTGCCGGGAACTACCTCGGACAGCAGTTGTTCGAGAGCTGAGCGAGTCCGGCCGGGCGCACGCCGCGCCCGGCCGGATGTCAGTCGGGTTGCGGCCAGTTCAGCAGGGTGGTTTCGAACAGCTGCCGAACGCCTTCCACCTCGGCGTCCATGTCGGCCGGGTCCCAGCCGGAGACGTCGATCGGCGGCAGTACCGCCACGTCGACGATGCCGGAGCGGGCGATCGGTGAATCCCGCCAGGCGATCTCGCCCGCGTTGCGGACCACCACCGGAATCACCGGCACGCCCGCCTGGATGGCGATATGGAAGGCGCCTTTCTTGAACGGCCCGACGCCAGGGGTGAACGAGCGAGTTCCCTCCGGTGCGACCGCGATCGAGAGCCCGTCGCGCAGGGTCGACACCACCGGGGCGAGAGCGGCTTTCGCGCGCTCGGTATCGGTGCGGTCGATGAAGGTGACCCCGACGAATCGCATCAGCGGGCCGAACAGGGGGTGGTTGGCGAGTTCCTTCTTGCCGATGCCGGTCACCGCGCCGTCGAGGACCTTCGGGACGATGATCACGTCGAACTGGCTCTGATGGTTGAACAGGAACACCGCGGGTCTGGGCGCGCGGGCATTCTCGGCTCCGACCACGCGCAGTTGGACGTCGATCGCGCGCAGGGTGGCGGTGGTGGCGTCGTGCATGAGCGCGTCGGCCATCGTCTGGCGTTTGCCGGTGTGGGACTTGCGAAGTACGCCGATCAGCGCACCGCCGATGAGCCCGGCGAAGCCGGCTACGGTGCGCAGGTAGTCGACGGGGCGCGGGGCCCGGCGCAGGCGGAAGGTGAGGGTGGGCCAGTCGTTGCCGATGGCGACCGCGGCCAGAGCCGGGTCCGGGTCGATCACGGTCGGCCGGGCGGCGAGTTCCAGCAGGGGCAGATCGGTCACGCTGTCGGCGTAGGCGTAGCCGATCTCGAGGTTCGCAGCGAATTCGGCGACGGCCGTGGACTTTCCGCTGCGCCACAGCGGGGCGCCCGCCGTGTGGCCCGTGAGAACACCGTCCTGGACGGCGAGTTCCGTGCACAGCACGTTGTCGATGCCGAGCCGCTCGGCCGCGGGCCGGACCTGGAAACGGGTGAGCTCGCTGACCAAGATCACGGTGTGCCCGGCCAATTGGTGCGCGCGAACGAGCTGCCACGCCTCGGGAAACAGCCGCCCGTAGATCTCCTTGGCGAAGGCCTTGCGGCCCAGCTGCTCGAGCTCGGATTCCGCAGCGCCCGCCCAGTTCTGTTCCACGGCGTGCAGGAAGCGTCCGTAGTCACCGTCGGTGCCACCGCGCTGGATGCCGCCGAGCAGAGTGGCCAGGCGACCGTCGCCACGACGCAACACCTTGCGTGCCAGTCCACGTCGCGGCAGACCGTCGACGACGGTGCCACCGAAATCGAACACCGCGGCGACCTGCGCGCCCTGCGGACCCGACCGGATCGCGGCCACGGCTTCGGCGAGTGTGCTCATCAGTTCGTGTTCCTGTTCGACGGATCGAGCGAGGCCGCCCGGGCGATGCGATCTCCGAGATCGCGCAGCTGGTCGGCGAATTCCTGGCGCTTGCCGATCAATTCGGCTTCGGCGCCCGCGGCGGCGGGCGCGACGAGGCCGTGGTTGTCGGCCAGTTTCCACGCGCTGGTGAACAGTTCCGACGACACCGATTCCGGGCTGTGCAGCCGCTGCTGCAACAGCATCTGCTTGCCGACCGCCACGCACTCGTCGATGAACTCCTTGCGATCGATCGTCGCGTCGGCGGAGCGGGCGACCAGGCGCTCGGCCACCACCAGCTGCGCGTCGAAGAACGAGCGCAGTACCCGGTGGGCCATCACGAACCCGGATTCGGTGACAGCGCCGAGGAATTGGCGATCGAGCCGGTCGTCGGGGGTGTGCTCGTCCCATTCGGGCACGATGAGGCGCACCTCCTCGATGATCTGCTCGGCGAACTCCTGCCGTTCCGGGAAGAAGAATTCGAACTTGAGCAGATCGCGCAGCGCGAAGGCCGCCTTCCACGCCGCCCGCAGCGGGTCGTCGCCCGGCTGTTCCACGGCGGTCAGGGCGGCCAGCTCGAGGATGGCGCGGTTGACGAACCAGTGCACCGCGCTGTTGCGGTAGAACGCGGCCTCCAGGTGCGCGCCGGCTTCGATCGCGTAGACCGGTTCCAGCCCACCGCGATACACGGTGACCACGCCCGCCAGCGCGAGCTGCTCGAGCACCACTCGCAGGCCCTGTTCATCACGCAGCGTGGTGAGTTCGCCGCTGGGCAGGCCGCGGCCGGCGATGTAGCCGAGCACCGGATCCAGTACCGTGCGCACCTGGCCCAGCGTGAGCGCGCGCTCGTGCACGCCGAGCAGCGCCAGGGTGACCAGCGCGTTGACCGTGATCGGGGTGACCTCGTTGATGCCGACCGCGACGTCGAAAGCCAAGCGCTGCACCGCTTTGTGCTCGGCGTCGGCCAGCGTCGTCTCGTCGGGAACGCTGGCGGAACCGGTCTCGGTGTCGCGCAGCGGAATCGTCACCGGCCGCCGATCGAGCGGATCGCCGTACCCGCCCAGCCGCTCGCGCGCCGAAATGGCCTCGCCGAAGCGCACATAGACGCGTCCGGCCGAGTGTTGCTGGCTGCGAACATATCTCGCGAGCCACCCGATACCCTCCGGCTTCTTCTTGCCGCCGGCCTGTTCGCTGGCGATCGCGCCGAGCTCGTTGAGCCGCTCGTAGGTGATCGAGACCGGCACCAGCATCACATCCTCGACGCGCCGCGAACGCACCGCGGAGGCAAGGTAATTGAGCAGCCCGTAGCGCGGCGGGCGAAGCTTGCCCGTCCTGGTGCGACCGCCCTCGAAGTACCACTCCATATTGAATCGCTTGGCCAGCAGGTAGGCGAAGTACTCCTCGACGACCGCCTTGTAGACCTCGTCGTCGCCGAAGCTGCGCCGGATGAACACCGTGCCCGTGCGGCGCGCGATCGGTCCCATCGGCCAGAAGTTGAGGTTCGCGCCGCCGATCACATGGTTGGGCGGAAAGTCGTTGCGCGCCAGCACGTCACCGAGGACGAACGCGTCGACATAGGAGCGGTGCGAGGGCAGGAACACCAGCGGGTGCTTGCGGTTGAGTTTGCGCAAGGCGTCGAGGCCGCGCAGATCGGTGTCGACCTTCCAGGTCGAGGCGTGCACCGGTCGCATCGCCTGGGTGAACAGGTCCGAGACCAGCCGGCTCTGCGCGGCGACCAGTTCGCGCAGTGCCTTCTCCGCGTTGCGATACACCTGGTCGGGTTCGGCGCCGGTCTCGTCGGCGATGTAGTCGAGCTTGCGCTGGAATTCGGGCGAGTCGAGGATCTCCTCGGCCACCAGCTGGGGCACCTTGTACCGATCGCCGATCACGGTGCGTTCGGCGCGTTCGAGCGCGACCACGGCGGCGCGTACGACCGCGCGCGCGAACGGGTCCGCCGAGCCCGCGCGCAGCAGCGCCGCGGCTTCGGGATTGTTGGTGCGCAGCGCGCTGAGCCGGGCGGGCGCGCCGACCAGCACGCGGTGCCGGTCGGGTTCGGTGCGCAGCAGCCTGCGCTGGACGAGCCGATTGGGTTTGCGTGGATTGGTGAGCATCGCCAGATCGGCGAAGGTCACCCGGCGCACGCCGTCGCGTTCGGGCGGCAGCCACAGCACCCGGACGGGCACCACCAGCGGGTCGTCGTTGCGGCCTGCGAGTCGCCGGGTGATGGCCTTGGCGTCGAGGTCGAGCTGGGTCACCGGGGCCGTGGAATCGATCTCCCGGCCGAGACCACCCTGGGCGATCCAGTCGCCGATCACTGCGCGTTCGACGCCGGAGGTCGCGTCGACCAGGGCGACCACCGAGTCTGCCTGCGGGCCGCGCCGCCCACCTGTGTCGATCATTGCTCCATTCAAGCCGCAGATCTGGTTCGGCGCATCGAACTTGGTCCACAGCGCGTTGCGCGGCGCGCGCGCAGCAGTGCTGGCGGTTTGCTCGGTGGAGCGGGAGTGGCGAAGAATACCCAGTACGGGTCTGGTCAAACGGCGAGGTAATGCTAACCTAACCACGAAAAGTTAGGTCAGCTTTACCTTGGAGGATCGTTGTCGTCGACGGAACAACCCGTACGGGTGGAGTATGTGACCGACCCGGCGGCAGCGATGTCACGTCTGGCCGTGTCCGATCGATTCGGTGAGTACGTGATGTACGAGCGGCCCGGGGTGTGGGTGTTCGCCGCCGATCCGCTCGGCAGCGTGGAACTCGATGCCGGTGAGTTGCGCACTGTCTGGGAGGGTGAGACCACCGCTAGCGCCTGGACCGGTAGCCCCGCCACCGCCCTCGACACCGCGCTGGCCGGCCTGCCGCTCGACGGCCGCAACGCCTACGGCTGGATCGGTTTCGAATTCTGCGCCTACTCGCTGTCGGCGACCCACTATCTCAATCCGCTGACCTCGTTGGCGCACCTGATGATTCCGCGGATCGAGGTGCGCGTCGACGCCACCGGCGTGCGGATCAGCGGCGCCACCCCGAGCGAGGCGTGCGACATCCACGACCTGATCGCCGGCTCGCAGGGGGCCGATCTGCCCGCCCCGACGCCGGTCGACGTGCGATCCGACCCGACGAACTACGAAGAGCGCGTGGCCACGGCGGTCGCCGAAATCCGTTCCGGCAGCTACCAGAAGGTGATTCTGTCGCGCAAGGTCGAGCTGCCGTTCCCGGTGGACGTGCCGGCGACCTATCGCCTCGGCCGGGCCGGCAACACCCCCGCCCGCTCGTTCCTGCTGCGGCTGGGCGGGCTCGAAGCGGCCGGGTTCAGCCCCGAGCTGGTGGCCTCGGTCGACGACGATCGCATCGTCACCACCGAACCACTGGCGGGGACGCGGGCGTTCGGGCTCGGCGCCGAGGCCGACGATGCCGCCCGCGCCGACCTGCTCGCCGACCCCAAGGAGATCGTGGAGCACGCGATCTCGGTGCAGACCTCCTTCGCCGAGATCGCGGAGGTCGCCGTGCCCGGCACGCCCGCGGTCTCCGATTTCATGGCGGTGCGCGAGCGCGGCAGTGTGCAGCACCTGGCGTCCACGGTGCGCGGCACCCTGGCCCCCGACCGCACCGCGTGGGACGCGCTCGAGGTGCTGTTCCCGTCGGTGACCGCCTCCGGTATCCCCAAGCGCGCGGGCGTCGACTCGGTGTTCCGCAACGATCATGGTCCGCGTGGGCTGTACTCCGGTGCGGTGGTCTGCGTTTCGCCGACCGGTGCGCTCGAGGCGACGCTGGTGCTGCGGGCGATCTACCAGACCGGCGAAGGCGCGTGGTTGCGCGCTGGTGCCGGGATCGTGGGGCAGTCGCGTCCCGAGCGTGAGTTCGAGGAGACCTGCGAGAAGCTGGGCAGCGTGGCGCCTTACGTGGTCAAGGCTTATACCGCCTCTGCGTGACTTCTGCCGGCCGTGGGGTGCGTGAGGCTTGGGCGCCGGGCCGGCGGAATCGATCATGGGTAACTTGCCGGGCGTTCCCGGCGAGTTACCCATGATCGTGCGAAATCAGTTGTCACTCAGCCGTGCAGGGCGCGCAAGGCTTTCTTGTCGATCTTGCCGACCGCGGTGATCGGCAGGGCGTCCGCCTGCCGGACCAGGTCGGGGAGCTTGTAGGTGGCCAGGCCGCGTTCGGTGAGGAAGGTCTTGATCTCGCCGAGGGCGGGCAGCTCGCCGGTGACCACCAGGACCACACAGGCCTTTTCGCCCAGCGAGGCATCGGGCAGGCCGACCGCGGCGGCATGGCGGACAGCGGGGTGGGCGAGCAGGTGCTCCTCGAGTTCATCGCAGGAGATGTTCTCGCCGCCGCGGTTGATCACGTCCTTGATCCGGCCGCTCACCACGAGATGGCCGCTGGGCAGCTGGCGGACGAGGTCGCCGCTGCGGTAGAAGCCGTCGGGAGTGAAGGCGCGCGCATTGTGCTCGGGCGCACGGTAGTACCCGCGCAGCGTGTAGGGGCCGCGGGTGAGCAGTTCGCCCTCGTCGCCCTGGGCGACGTCGTTGCCGTCGGCGTCGACGACGCGCAGTTCGTCGGCGGGGCAGAGCGGGCGGCCCTGGGTGGTGTACACCAGCTCTTTGTCATCGTCGAGCCGGGTGTAGTTGAGCAGCCCCTCGGCCATCCCGAACACCTGCTGCAAGGTGCACCCCAGCGCGGGCTCGACATCGCGGGCGTTCACCTCGGCCAGTCGCGCGCCGCCCACCTGGAGCAAGCGCAACGAGCTCAGGTCGGCGTCTTCCCACTCCACTGCCGCACTCCACAATTGGGCCAGCGGCGGCACGACGCCGGTGACGCTCACCCGGTGCTTCTCGATCGCGGCGAAGGCGGCCTCGGGGCTGGGGTCGAGGGTGAAAGCGATGGCTCCGCCGGTCGCGACGGTGCCGAGGATGCCGGGGCACGCCAGCGGAAAGTTGTGGGCCGCGGGCAGTGTCGTGAGGTAGACGTCGTCGGGGGTGAGCTCGCAGACCCGCGCGCTGGCGGTCGCGTTGTAGACGTAGTCGTCGTGGGTGCGCGCGATCAGCTTCGGCAGGCCGGTGGTGCCACCGGAGACCAGCATCACCGCGATGTCGGACGGGTCGATCGCGGGCAGCGAATCACCGTCGCGCGCCACCGAATCCAGGGCGACGAACCCGGATGTCGCGCCGTCCTCGGTGCCCGGATCGCCTGCTACCAGCACGTGGCGCAGGCCCGGCACCGCCTGCCGCACGGTCGTGGCCAGCTCGCGGTAGTCGAAGTCGCCGAGGCGGTCGGGGATGAGATAGGCGACCGCTTCGGACAGTGCGGCCAGGTGCTCGATCTCGGCGCGGCGGTGCGCGGGCAAGGTGAGGACGGGGATGATTCCCGCGCGCAGCACGCCGAACAGGGCCGTCGCGAACTCGGGAATGTTCGGCAGTTGCACGATCACGCGATCACCGGGCTCGATGCCGAGGGCCAGCAGTCCGTGCGCCATCCGATCGGCGGCGGCGTCGAGTTCGGCGTAGGTCCGCGCACCGGCGTCGCTGAGCACCGCCGGACGCTGTGGCCGGTTCCGCGCGGTGTCGCGGAGGAGGTCGCCCAGGGTTCGTCCGGTCCAATAGCCCGCTGCCCGGTATTCCTGCGCGGCGGCTTCGGGGAAGGGGACGTAGCCCTCGCGGTGGCCGGTTGCCGATGTCGACGTCACGTCTGCCTCACTCGAGTCTCGCTACACTTGCAAAGGTTAGGCAACCCTATCTCAATGGAGTAGGCTGCCGCCGGGCAGTACCGAATCCGTCCAGGCTGGACGGCGAGCAAGGAGTGATCGGCAGATGGAGACAGCACCCGCAGGCGGCGCCGGGATCGACCGCGCCGAGATCCGTGCCGCGATCGCCCGCCACCTCGACATCACCGCCGATGCCGTCGCCGAGGCCGACGACCTGATCCAGCTCGGCCTCGACTCCATCCGCACCATGAAGCTCGCGGGCGCCTGGCGCAAACGCGGCATCGCCGTGAACTTCGCCCTCCTGGCCGCCCACCCCACCGTCGACGCCTGGCACGCCCTCCTCAACGGCGCGGACCCCGATGCTCTCGCGGCGGTCGGTACCGACGAGTCGAGCGTGGCCGCCCCGGCCGTCGCGGTGGCCGAAGCGGTGGCCGAATCCGCGATCGTCGCCGACGACGGCACGCCTTTCGCGCTCGCGCCCATGCAGCACGCGTACTGGATCGGGCGTTCCGACTCGCAGGAGCTCGGTGGCGTCGCGGCGCATCTCTACGTCGAATTCGACGGTGCCGATGTGTATCCCGAGCGGCTCGAGCAGGCGGTCGAGCAACTGCTGTCGCGCCACCCCATGCTGCGCACCCGGTTCCTGCCCGACGGCACCCAGCAGACCCTCGACCGGCCCGGTCGCGCGGTGTTCGGCGTGACCGATCTGCGCGAGGCCACCGCCGACGAGGCCGAGCAGCGGCTCGCGGAGTTGCGCAGCACGCGAACCCATCAGCGGATGGCGGTGGAGGACGGCCAGGTGATCGATATCGCGCTCACCCGCCTCGCCGACGGCCGCACCCGCCTGCACCTCGATGTCGACATGCTCGCCGCCGACGCGATGAGCTACCGCATCCTCATCACCGACCTCGCCCGGCTCTACCACGGCGAACAGCTACCGCCGCAGGACTACACCTTCCGCCAGTACCTGGCCGAGCACCGGCGCGACAGCGCCGCGACCCACGCTTCGGACCACGCCGCCGCGCAGCAGCCGGATACGGCCGCGGGCCAAGGGCAGGGCGCCATCGCCGACGAGCGGGCCCGTGACCGTGCCTGGTGGCAGGATCGCCTGAGCGAGCTGCCGGGCGCTCCGGAACTCCCGCTGGCCCAGCACATCTCGGAACCCAACCGGACGATCCGCCTGCATCGCTGGCTGTCCCCGCAGGCCAAAGCGCAGGTCTTCGACGCCGCTCACGCCCGCGGCATCACCCCGGCGATGGCCCTGGCCTCGGTGTTCGCCGAAACCATCGGCGGCTGGTCGGCCCAGCGCCGCTTCCTGCTGAATCTGCCGCTGTTCCACCGTGAACCGGTGCACCCGCAGGTCGACGGTGTCGTCGGCGACTTCACCTCCTCGGTCCTGCTGGAAGTCGATGTCACCGCGCCCGCCACCGTCGCCGACCGTGCCCGCGCCCTTCAGCAACGCCTCCACGAAGCGGGCGCGCACTCCGCGTACTCGGGTCTGGAAGTCCTGCGCGACCTCGGCCGTCACCGCGGGGAACCCGTCCTGGCTCCCATCGTCTACACCAGCGCCCTCAACCTCGGCGAACTCTTCCCCGACACCGTCACCGACACCTTCGGCGACCCGGTCTGGATCATCTCCCAGGGCCCGCAGGTGCTGCTCGACGCCCAGATCACCGAGGTCCGTGGCGGTCTGCTGCTGAACTGGGACATTCGCGAATCCGCCTTCCCCGCGGGTGTGGTCGACGCCATGTTCGCCCGCTACATCGAAGCGATCGAACGTCTCGGCGGCCAGCCTTGCGAGCTCGCCGAGGCATCGGCCGATGCCGCGGAGTCCGGCGGCGCGCGGCCGACGGCAGTCGAGTCCGCCCGGACGGAGGAGACCTCGCCGGTGCTACCCGCTGACGCGGCCCCGGTTTCGGCCGGGCGCACGCGGGTCGCCGGGGGAGCGGGGTGGCAGGCCGAGGCCGGAGTGCGCATTCCGGTGGAGCAGGCCGCGACGCGGGCGCGCGTGAACGCCACCGCGGGGCCGGTGAGCGGCGGGCTGCTGCATACCGGGTTCTTCGCGAACGCGGCCACGAATCCGTCCGCGCCCGCGGTGCTCTGGGAGCCGGCCGGGCAGCTGACCTACGGCGAACTGGCCGCCGACGCGCTGGCCGTGGCCGGTGCGTTGCGGGAAGCCGGGGTGGCGCCCGGTGATTCGGTCGCCGTGCAGCTCCCGAAGGGGCCCGACCAGATCGTCGCCGTGCTGGGCGTGCTCGCGGCGGGCGCGGTGTACGTGCCGATCGGCTTCGATCAGCCGGCCGCTCGTCGCGCCGAGATCCTGCGCACCGCGGGCGCGGTCGCCGTGCTCACCGTCGGTGGGGCGCGGATCCCGGATGCTCGCGCGATCGACCTCGCGCAGGCGCGCACGCACACGGAACCGCTGGCCCGCCCGGTCTTCGGCGACCCGGAGAACATCGCCTACGTGCTGTTCACCTCCGGCTCCACGGGCAAGCCCAAGGGTGTCGAGGTGCCCCATCGGGCCGCGATGAACACCATCGACGACCTCAACGAGCGCTTCGACCTCGGCCCGGCCGACCGCGCGCTCGCCCTCTCGGCCCTCGAATTCGACCTTTCCGTCTACGACATCTTCGGCCTGCTCGCCGTGGGCGGCGCGGTGGTCACCGTCGACGACGCGCAGCGCATCGACCCCGCCGTCTGGGTCGAACTCGTTCGCCGCCACCAGATTTCGATGCTCAACTGTGTGCCGAGCCTGCTCGATATGCTGCTCACCGCCGCGACGCGGGGCGAGCCGCTCCCGTCGCTGCGCGCGGTGATCCTCGGCGGCGACTGGGTGGATGTGGCGCTGCCCGCACGCCTCGCCGCGGTGGCCCCGAACAGCCGTTTCGCCGGTCTCGGTGGCGCCACCGAGACCGCGATCCACTCCACCATCTGCGAGGTCGTCGACGCGCGGGTCCCCGTCGAGTGGACCGCCGTGCCCTACGGCACCCCGCTGCGCAATGTGCGGTGCCGCGTCGTCGGACCGGCGGGCAACGACTGCCCCGACTGGGTCAGCGGCGAGCTCTGGATCGGCGGTGACGGCGTGGCCGCCGGCTACCGCGACGATCCCGAACGCACCGCCGACCGCTTCGTCACCCACGAGGGTCTGCGCTGGTACCGCACCGGCGACCTGGCCCGCTACCTGCCCGACGGCGGCCTGGAATTCCTCGGCCGCGCCGACCACCAGGTCAAGATCCGGGGCTACCGGGTGGAACTGGGCGAGGTGGAGAGCGCGCTGCGCGCCGTGCCCGGCGTTCGCCACGCGGTCGCCGCCGTGGTCGGCACGGCCGCGCCGAAACTGGTCGCGCTGGTGGTGCCGACCCCGGGCACGGTCCTCGACGTCGACACGGTGCTCGCCGCGACCGCCGAACTGGTCCCGGTCTACATGGTGCCGACCCGGCTCGAACTGCTGGCCGAGCTGCCGCTCACCTCGAACGCCAAGCCGGACCGCAAGGCCATCCGCGCGGTCCTCGACAAGGGCGAGGGCACCGAGGAATTCGTGGCGCCGCGCACCGATCTCGAACGCGCGCTCGCCGCGGTCGTCGCCGAGGTGCTGGCCACCGAGCGGATCGGTGTCACCGACGACTTCTTCGCCCTCGGCGGCGACTCGGTGCTCGCCACCACCGCGGTGGCCCGCATCCGCGAATGGCTCGATGCCCCCGGAACCATCGTCGCCGACCTGTTCACCGCCCGCACCATCGAAGGTCTCGCGGCACGAATGGTGCGGCGGGAAGCGGAATCCGGTGACAGCGGCAGGCTGGACGCGGTCGCCACCATGTATCTGGAAGTCGCCGCGATGACCGACGACGAGATCCTCGCGCAGTCCTGATGCCGACACGTGACGCTGGGGCGAACCCCGCACCGGCCCTTGCCGATTCGCGCATTGCCCCAGCGTCGCTAGACTTTCCCCAGTGAGCAAGTGGACTACCGCGAACCTGCCGGACCAGACCGGCCGCACGATCATCGTCACCGGTGCCAACAGCGGTCTGGGCGCTGCCACCGCGCGGGCGCTTTCGGGGGCGGGTGCGCGCGTGATCCTGGCCTGCCGCGACACCGCCAAGGCCGAGCGGGTCGCCGCGGGGCTGCGCGGGGCGACCGAAGTCCGTGAACTCGACCTGGCGAACCTGAACTCGGTGCGCGCCTTCGCCGATTCGATCGAGCGCGTGGACGTGCTGATCAACAACGCCGGTGTCATGGCCCTGCCGTTGCGCCGCAGCGCCGACGGTTTCGAAATGCAGTTCGGCACCAACCATCTCGGCCACTTCGCGCTCACCAACCTGTTGCTGGACCGCATCACCGATCGTGTGGTGACGGTGTCGAGTGTCGCCCACCGCATCGGCAAGATCGATCTGGCCGACCCCAACTGGGAGCAGCGCCGCTACGACCGCTGGCTCGCGTACGGCCAGTCCAAGCTGGCCAATCTGATGTTCGCCTTCGAACTCCAGCGTCGCCTGGCGGGGGAGGGCGCCGCGGTGATCTCGGTGGCCGCCCATCCCGGCTACGCCGCGACCGAACTCATGTCGCACACCGAGTCCATCCAGGACGCGATCATGTGGCTGGGCAACCGCACGCTCGCCCCCACCGCCGAACAGGGTGCGCTGTCCACTCTGTTCGCCGCCACCGCCGATGTGGTGCCCGGCGCGTTCTACGGTCCCGACGGTTTCCTCGGGCTGCGCGGCAACCCGGGCCGCGCGGGTAGTGCGCGCTCGGCGAAGGACCGCAAGGTCGCCGCCGAATTGTGGGAGCTCTCCGAGAAGCTCTGCGGCCTGATCTGATTCGGTGATCGGCGTCACACGCGCCGATGTCACACCGTGCACGGCTGCCTCGTCGTCTCTGTGAACCCCACGACGAAGGAGTCATCATGGAAGCGCGCTTCAACCTCTACGGCAACGCCATCACCACGAGCTTCAGCAAGCGAATGGTCATGGCGGGCAAGGTCATCGACGATTCACCGCTGCCCAAGACCACCCACGAACTGGTGAAGATCCGGGCTTCGCAGATCAACGGCTGCAGCTACTGCGTCGACATGCACACCAAGGACGCCGCCCACGCGGGCGAAACCTCGGTGCGGATCAACCTGGTCGCCGCCTGGCGGGAAACCAATGTCTTCACCGAGGCGGAGCGGGCCGCCCTGGCTCTCACCGAGGAGGCGACCCGCACCGCCGACGGCGGCCACGTCAGCGACGACACCTTCGACCAGGTCCGCAAGCACTACGACGACGACCAGATCGCGGCCCTGATCGCCGCCATCGCGATGATCAACGCCTGGAACCGGCTCAACGCCATCGCCCACACTCCCGCCGGTGACTACGTCCCCGGTCAGTGGAGCTGATCAACCGAACCGGTGCCCGTGCTCGGCCGCCCACTGCGCGAAGGTGCGCGCGGGTCGGCCGAGCACCTGTTCCACCGTCGGGTCGACCGTGTACGACTCGGGAGTCGACTCGGCGTACCAGCCGATCACGTAGTCGGCGTCGGCCTTCGAGACACCCGTCGCGATCAGCCTGTCTACCGCTTCCTGGTGGGTGATCGTGGCGAAGGTGAGCTCGCGGCCCGCGGCCTGCCCCAGAATCGCCAGCCGTTGCGGCGGGGTGAGCGCCTGTGGGCCGGTGAGGTTGTAGGCGCGGCCCGCGTGCCCGTCTTCCAGCAGTGCGACGGCGGCGACCGCGCCGATATCGGCCTCGTGCACCAGCGCGCTCGGATGGGCGTACGGCTCACGCACCACGCCGTCGGTCCGGATCGGATCGAGCCAGGTCAGCGTGTTCGACATGAACTCCTGTGGCTCGAGCCGCGTCCACTCCACGCCGGACTCCGCGATCGCCTGCTCGACCGGGCCGACCCCGCCACCCCAGACGACGGTGATGCGGCGCACGCCGGCGTCGATCGCCTTGCCGATCAGCTCGGCCCCCACCTCGGCGAGACCGTTGGTCACCGTCACATGCAACCGGTCGACGCCGTGCCACGCATCGTCGAGTGTCGACGGCACGCTGTGCGTCCCGGTGAACAGTTCCACCTCAGGGCCGAGGAGTGCGCGTGCGGCGGCGGCATCGCGGGTCACCGCCCTGACCTTCTCGCCACGGCTGACGAGTTCCCGTACCACCTGGCGACCGGTGTTGCCGGTCGCGCCCGTAACCAGTGTTGTCACAGTCGTTTTCCTTTCCTCGACCACCGACGCTAGAAGCTCGAGCAAGGTAGAGGTCAAGGACTTTCGCGTCGGTTCGGCGGATCTGCGCGATGTGACGGTCCACACTCCGGGCGACCGTGGCTCACCTTTCGATGTTTAGCCGGTGGTAGAGTCCTTCCCATGCAGCGCGCATATTTCTGGTTTAGCTATCCGGCCCTGGGTGGGCCGGTCAGCGACCCTGCGCGCTGACTTCCTCCACCTCGAGCCGGATAACGCCCGGCTCGACGGTAGCGATTTCCGTGGGTCGGCCTCCTAACGCAAAGGACCCACATCTCATGACCACCGCAGCTGATGTCGACTCGCGGCATTCCGATCTAGACGACCAGCGCACCCTCAGCGTGAGCCCCCTGCGCTCGCCCGCCGAGGTCCGCATGGTTCACCAGATCACCGACGCCCTCGCCGACACTGTGCGTTCGGGCCGCAAGGCCACCGTCGATGTGCTCAACGGCGACGACGACCGCCTCATGGTGATCGTCGGCCCGTGCTCGGTGCACGACCCCGCCGCCGCGCTGGAATACGCCCGCAAGCTGGCCGAGAAGGCCGCCGAGCTGAGCGACCGGCTGCACATCGTGATGCGCGTGTACTTCGAGAAGCCGCGCACCACGCTGGGCTGGAAGGGTCTGATCAACGATCCGCACCTGGACGGCTCGTTCGACGTGAACACCGGTCTCGGCATCGGCCGCAAGGTGCTCGTCGACATCACCGCCCTCGGCCTGCCGGTCGCGTGTGAGTTCCTCGACCCGATCACCCCCCAGTACATCGCCGACCTGGTCTCCTACGGCGCGATCGGTGCCCGCACCGCCGCCAGCCAGGTGCACCGGCAGCTGTCCTCGGCGCTGTCGATGCCGGTCGGCATCAAGAACGGCACCGATGGTGACGTGCAAGTCGCCGTCGACGGCGTGCGCGCCGCCGCCGCCAGCCACGTCTTCCCCGGCACCGACCTCGACGGCCGTTCCGCGCTGATCCGCACCTCGGGCAACCCCGACTGCCACGTGATCCTGCGCGGCGGCAGCAATGGCACCAACTTCGACGCCGCGTCCTGCGCCGAGGCCAAGCTGCGCCTGGAGAAGTCGTCGCTGGCCCAGCGCCTGGTCGTCGACGCGAGCCACGGCAACAGCAACAAGGACCACAACAAGCAGGTCGACGTCGTCACCGACATCGCCGACCGGATCGCCGCGGGCGAGCAGGGCGTGGTCGGCGTGATGCTGGAGTCGTTCCTCGTCGCGGGTCGCCAGGATCTGACTCTCGGCAAGGCCGCCGACCTGACCTACGGCCAGTCCATCACCGACGCGTGCATCGACTGGAACACCACCGCCACCCAGCTCGACCGGTTGGCCGACGCGGTGGCCGCCCGCCGCGGGTAACACCGTCGATCGACAGTGCGGGCCTCGGATTCCGGGGCCCGCACTGCTGTGACTATTGGTTCTGTACCGCGAGGCGTCCCGCGAGGGCGACGAAGGAGACGCCGAACACCCGCCGCATCCACCGGACCACCACCGGTCGTGACAGCACATAGGTGCGCATCGCGGCGGCGACTGCCCCGTAGCCCGCGAACACCACGAACGTGGCCAGCATGAACAGCCCGCTGAGCTCGAGCATGCGGCCCAGCGCGTTCGGTGCGCCGGTCGGCACGAACTGCGGCAGGAACGCGAAGAAGAAGATCGTCAGCTTCGGGTTCAGGATATTGAGCAGCACCGCCGAGGTGACGACCTGCCGCGCCGAGGGCTCCACCACTACGCGCCCGTCCGGAATCGCCAGTGCGCCCTTGTCCCGCAAGGTATTCCACGCCATGTACAGCAGATACGCGACACCCAGATACTTCAACGTCTGGAACGCGACCGCGCTGGTGTTCAACAGCGCGGCCAGCCCGGTGACCGCCGCGATCATGTGCGGAACGATCCCCAACGTGCACCCGAAGGCAGCGATCACACTCGCCCGTGTCCCTCGGGAAAGCCCGGCCGCGAGGGTGAACAGGACCCCGGTACCCGGCGTGGCGACGATGACAAGCGTGGTCAACGCGAACTCGATGCTCATCTCCCGCAGCGTAACCGCCGATCGAGCGCTGGGAAATACCTGGCGATGCCCTGGTCGGCCGCCGGGTGGCGGCGACAGCGGGTCGCCGGGCGGCTGGCGAGGCGGGCCGGCGGGGCGGCAGACTGGTCGGCGATGAAGCTTCCTGAACTTCCCGATCTTCCGGTGCGGCCGGCGCTGGAGCGGATCGCCGTGACCTTGGCTGATCGTGGGGTCGCGGTGCTGGTCGCGCCGCCGGGTACCGGGAAGACCACGTTGGTGCCGTTGGCGCTGGCGGCTGGGTCGGCGGGGCGGATCGTGGTGGCTGAGCCGCGGCGGTTGGCGGCGCGGGCGGCGGCGGCGCGGATGGCGGCGTTGATGGGGGAGCGGGTGGGGGAGACCGTCGGGTATGCCGTGCGCGGGGATCGCAAGGTCGGGGCGCGGACGCGGATCGAAGTGGTGACCTCGGGGTTGCTGGTGCGGCGGTTGCAGAACGATCCGGAGTTGGTGGGGGTCGCCGCGGTGGTGCTCGATGAGTGTCACGAGCGGCATCTGGACGCTGATCTGCTGTTGGCACTGTTGCTCGACGCACGGTCGGGGTTGCGACCGGACCTGCGGGTGCTGGCCACGTCGGCGACAGTGGCCGCGGATCGTCTGGCACAGCTGCTCGGCACCGGGGAAGAGCCCGAGAGTTCGCGTGCCCCGGTTCTGGAAGTACACGGGCGGACCTATCCGGTCGAGGTCGACTACCTGCCCGCCCTTCCTCGGGAGCGGATCGAAGCGCAGGTCGCGCGGGCTGTCCGCACGGCGCTGGCCACCATCGACGGTGATGTGCTCGTCTTCCTGCCCGGTGTCGGCGAGATCAACCGCACAGCAGGGCTGTTGCGCGATCTCGACGGGGTCGACGTAGTCCCGCTGCACGGCAGACTCGCGGGCGCGGCCCAGGACCTCGCGCTCCGGCCGGGATCGCGGCGGCGGGTCGTCTTGTCCACTGCCGTCGCCGAATCCAGCCTCACCGTTCCCGGCGTGCGCGCTGTCGTCGACTCCGGTCTGTCCCGTGTCTCCCGAGTCGATCACCGGCGCGGCCTGTCCGGGCTTGCGACAGTGCGTGTTTCGGCGGCGGTGGCCGAACAGCGCGCGGGCCGCGCGGGCCGCGAGGCACCGGGCCACGCTTGGCGTTGCTGGCCGGAGTACGAACACCAAACCCTGCCCGCCTATCCCGAACCCGAGATCCGCACCGCCGAACTCACCCGTCTCGCACTGGAGTTGGCCTGCTGGGGCACCCCCGACGGTACCGGCCTCGCCTGGTGGGACGCCCCGCCCGAAGGTGGCCTCGCGGCAGCGCGCACGGTCCTGCGCGCCCTCGGCGCTCTCGACGATGCCGACCTCATCACCCCGCGCGGCAAGGCCATGGCCGACCTCGGCCTTCACCCCCGCCTCGCCCGCGCGCTCCTCGACGGCGCCGCCCGAGTCGGTGCGAAGGCCGCCGCCGAGATGGTGGTCCTGATGGACGACGACTCCCTCGCAGGCACCACCGACGCGGCGGCGGCCTTGCGTACCCTCCGCACTGAACGCCCACCCCGCTGGACCCGCGAAGTCCAGCGCCTGACACGGCTCATCACGACCATGTCATCGAGCGACGAGCCCGACCAACCGCTCGCCGAGGGCACACAGGCTGATACCTCGCGCGGGGCGGGCCGGCATGCGGGGTGGGGCTCCGGCGGGCCGCGGGTCGTTGTCTCTTCCGGTGTATCGAACTCGGGCTCGGCGCCCGGTCGACCAGGTGCTGGTTTCGACGCCACGAACGAGAGTGGCGGCTCCGGAACCGATGTCGCGGCGCTGTTGATCGCGCTGGCGCAGCCGGAGCGGCTGGCTCGGCGGCGGGCGAGCGGGTCGTCCACCTATCTCATGGCGGGCGGCACCGCGGTGACACTGCCGCCGGGGTCGGGCCTGGCAGCAGCGGAGTGGCTCGCGGTCGCGGTCGCCGAACGCGATCCGGGGCGGGCCGAAGGGCGAATTCGCCTGGCGGCCATCGCCGATGAGGATCTCGCGCGGGAGGCGGCGCCCGGGCTGGTGGTCGTGACCGATGAGGTGCGGTGGGACGGCGGTGACGTGGTGGCCCGACGGGTGGAGCGATTGGGCGCGATCATCCTGTCGGAGAAGCCATTACGTCAGCCGGAGCAGGATCTGGTGGAACAGGCTGTGCGACAAGGGCTTCAGGTGGAAGGTCTGGGCCTGCTGCGCTGGAGCGATGACGCGCGCAGCTTGCGTCAACGGCTCGACTTCCTGCACCGCACCCTCGGCGCGCCATGGCCCGCCGTCGACGACGACGCACTCCTCGCCGACCTCGCCACCTGGCTCGGCCCCGAATTGTCCACCGCCCGCCGCCGTTGCGACCTCGCCCGCGTCGACGCCGGCACCGCACTGCGCCGCCTGCTTCCGTGGCCGGCCGCCACCCGCCTGGACGAACTGGCCCCCGAACGCCTGGAAGTCCCCTCCGGCAGCCGCGTCCGCCTCGACTACTCCGCCGATCAGCCGGTCCTCGCGGTCAAGGTCCAGGAAGTCTTCGGCTGGACCGACCCGCCGACCCTCGCCGACGGCCGCGCCCGGATCCTGCTGCACCTGCTCTCCCCGGCTCAGCGCCCTGTCGCCGTCACCGCCGACCTGGCCTCCTTCTGGCAGAACGGCTGGCCCCAGGTCCGTGCCGACCTACGCGGCCGCTACCCCAAACACGCCTGGCCCGAAGATCCGGCCACGATCTCCGCCCACCGGGGAACGGCCCGCCGAGCCACCAATCGACCGAACTGACTGTTCATCACCGGGCGCCGGGGGCACACTCGAGCGCGTGCTCGGCCATGGTGCCGGCGAACCAGTCGAACCGCGCGTCATCGGCCGATCTCGGTGGGCCACCCGTCGACCGGCACGGCGGGGTCGGCGGGGAGCCGGGCCGCGACCCATTCGTCGACCCGCTCTCCGCGCTGGACCCCGCCCGATCGAGCCAAACCCTCGTAGTGGAAGCCGTTGCGGCGGACGGCGGCGGCGGAGGCGCGATTGCCCACGATCGCGCGCCAGATGATCCGGTCGAGGGCGAGACCGTCGGCGGCGAAACCGAAGTCGCAGACCAGCGTGATCGCCCGCGACATCAGCCCGCGCCCACGGTGCGCGGGAGTGAGCCAGAAGCCGATCTCACAGGCGCCCGGCCCGCGGGTGTGCAGGCCGACCATGCCTTCGACCCGGCCGTCCTCGGCGGTGCGGATCGCCCAGACCGGCGCGTTGTCCGCCCAGCCGGGGGCCACGACCCGGTCAAGGAATTCCTCGGTGTCGCGGCGGTGGTACGGAACGGGGACCGTGGTCCAGCGCTGCACATCGGGGTCCTGGCAGCACTCGACGATGCGATCGATGTCGGCCCCGGTCGGGCGGGTGAGCCAGACGGTGCCGTCGGTGAGCGTGTGCTCGTACATTCGGCCATCCTGACAGTCGACGCCGAAATTCTCGCCGGATTTTCCCGGCCTGCCCGCGCCCGGCGTGGGGGCGGGGCCGGTGCCGACCCGTGAGGCGGAGCGCGAGTGGGTACTCCGTAGGATCTGTCCTGATGGTTTCCCCGTTTCTCGCCGACCTGTTCGAATCGCATCGAACGCACTTGCTTTCGGTCGCCTACCGGCTCACCGGAAGCGTCGGCGACGCCGAGGACGCGGTGCAGGAGAGCTGGCTGCGGATGGCGGGCGTGCACCAGTCCGAGATCGACGACCTGCGCGCCTGGCTGACGACCGTGGTCAGCCGAATCTGCCTCGACCACCTGCGCAGCGCCGCCGTGCGCCGCGAAACCTATGTGGGGCAGTGGCTTCCGGAGCCGATCGTGTCGGCGGCCTCGTCATCGCGCACCCCCGATCCCCTGGACGTGGTGGTGCGCGATCAGGACAGCCGGATGGCCGCGCTGGTGGTGCTCGACGCGTTGACCCCGCAGCAGCGGGTGGCACTGGTGCTCCACGAGGGATTGGGTGTGCCCTTCGACGAGATCGCCGAGATCCTCGGCGTCTCCGCTGATGCCGCAAGACAATTGGCGGTCCGCGCACGCCGGGCGGTGGCCAGAGCGCCGGAACCGGTTGCCGACGATGTGCACGATCGGGCGGTGCGGCGGTTCCTCGCCGCATTGGCCACCGGTGATGTCGCCGCGGTAGCCGCCACGCTGCATCCCGACGTGACGTTCACGGCGGATGCCGGCGGCACCACCAAGACCGCGCTGAATGTTGTTGCCGGACAGGAGAAAGTCGCCCGCCTGGCGCTCGGTCTCTGGCGAAAGCATCAGGAAGAACCCGGCCTGGATCTGGGCGCGGCGACGGTGAACGGGCAATCGGGGCTGGTACTCACCGATCCCAACTCCCCGTTCGGCCGACCGGTGCGGGTGCTCGCCTTTGCGGTGCGGGACGGAAAGATCTGGGCGACATACGATTTCGCCAATGTGACGAAACTGTCCGGCGCCCGCCTGCGCTGACCCCGCAGCACCGTCGAGGACTGCGAGGTCAGCTGATCGCCATAGCGATGCGGTCCAGCGTGCGCCGCTGACTGCTACGGGTAGGTGGAGCCCCAGTTGTGATCACCGGTCGATGATCCGAGGTTGAAGTCCCCCGTCGAGGAGCCCATGTTGTTGTTCGGCGTCGCCGAACCCGTGAACCAGTCGACGATCGGGCCGGCGACGAGGTGATCGTGGATGAATCGCAGGGCCGAACCGGCTACCTCCGACGCAGCCGGTTGCAGGATGAGGTCGAGCAGAGGTGAGGCCATGTGAGCCCCTTTCGATATACCACCACGCAGTGGTGTGTGAGGTAGAACACGGCGAGGCTAGCTGAGGTTGGGGAACCGCACAATAGCGCAGGTCAAAGCAGGAAAACGTTTGTGAAACATACATGTTCGCTATCGTTCGGCAACGTCGGGTAATAGTGGGATACGCTGCGGAGATGCCGCCTGTGCCGCCCACCGTCGCCCGCCTGCGCCCCTTCGGATCGACGATCTTCGCCGAGATGACCGAACTGGCCGTCCGCCACGACGCGGTGAATCTGGGCCAGGGCTTCCCCGATACCGACGGACCCTCCGGCATGCTCGAGGTGGTCCGCGCGGCCATCGCCGACGGACTCAATCAGTACCCGCCCGGGCGCGGGATGCCGGTGCTGCGCCAGGCGATCGCCGATGACCGCGCCCGCCGCTACGGCACCGCCTACGACCCGGCCACCGAGATTCTGGTGACCGTCGGCGCGACCGAGGCGATCAGCGCCGCCGTGCTCGGGCTGGTGGAGCCGGGTCAGGAGGTGGTACTGATCGAGCCGTACTACGACTCCTACGCCGCCGCGATCGCCCTCGCCGGTGCGCAGCGGCGAACGGCTCGCCTGGTGCCCGACGGCGAACGATTCGTGCTCGACCTGGACAGTTTGCGCGCCGCGATCTCCCCGAAAACCCGCATGCTGATGGTCAATTCGCCGCACAACCCCACCGGCGCCGTGCTCGGCCGCGCCGATCTCACCGCGATCGCCGAGTTGGCTGTCGAACACGATCTGGTGGTGCTGACCGACGAGGTGTACGAGCACCTCGTCTACGACGGCACCGAGCACATCAGCATCTCCACACTGCCCGGAATGCGCGAACGGACCGTCGTGGTGTCCAGCGCGGCGAAGACGTTCAATGTCACCGGATGGAAGATCGGATGGGCCTGCGCGCCCGCGCCGCTGCTCGACGGTGTGCTCGCGGCCAAACAGTTCCTCACCTTCGTCGGCGGCGGGCCGTTCCAGCCCGCCGTCGCGTACGCGATCAACGAGGAAGCGGACTGGGTGCTCGCCCAGCGTGACGGACTGGCGGACAAGCGAACGCGGCTTTCGGAGGCATTGCGCGACACCGGTTTCACGGTCTCGGCCAGCGACGGTGGCTACTTCGTGTGTGCCGACATCCGGCCGTTGGGCGCCGAGGACGGCCTGACATTCTGCCGGGAACTACCGGCGCGACTCGGTGTCGCCGCGGTGCCGGTCAGCGTTTTCGCCGATCACCCCGCCGACTGGAAACACCTGGTGCGCTTCACCTTCAGCAAGCGCGACGAGACGATCGACGAAGGAATACGCCGGCTTCGGGCCGGAATGATGGTGCGCTGACGCCTGGTTCGCGAGGTAGCCGGGTACCGGTCAGTCGCGGGCGTGGCGGGCCAGCGGCGCGTGCCACTGGTAATGGCGGGCCAGCAGGCGAAAACCCACCGCACCCGCGGCGGCGAGCAGCCCGGTCCATGCCCGGTACACGTCGAAGTGCAGCAGCGCGGCAGTGGCAGCCGCCCCGAACAGGGCCGGGATCGCATAGAGGTCCTGGTCGGGGCGCAGGACGCTGGGTACTTCGCCGCTGAGCACATCGCGGATCACGCCGCCACCGATCGCGGTCGTCATGCCGAGCAGGGCGGCGGTGGGCGCGCCGAGCCCGGCCGAGTCGGCGATCACGGTCCCGGTGACGCAGAACAGCCCCAGCCCGATCGCGTCGGCGATTTCGAGCGGTCCCTTGGTGAGCCGGCGCGAGGGCGCGATGAAGTACAGGACCAGCGCGGTCAGTATCGACGCGGACAGGTAGGTCAGGTCGGTGAACGCGGCCGGGGGAGTTCGCCCGATCAGCAGGTCACGCACGATGCCGCCGCCGAGCGCGGTCGCACACGCCAGCACGACCATTCCGAACAGGTCGAGCCGCTTGCGCACCGCGACCAGCGCACCCGACGCGGCGAAGGAGATGACCCCCATCATCTCGCCGCCCCGATGCACCGCGTTCACCGCCGAGTCCAGCTCGCTGACCGAAGGCCCGGCCAACGCCGCCACCAGCACACCTACGCTCACCACGCAATCCTTCCGCCTCGCCGCTCCGAAGCAGCGTGACACGCAGACACGCGGTGACGGCGACCGGCCCACGCGCTGGTGGAGATCCGATTCCGCAGGGATTGTGGCGGCGGCACGAACCTCAGGCGGGGGTGGGGCGGGCCTTGTCGGTGGCGAGGAGGACGGCGATCGTGCCGAGAGCGGTGCCCATGAGGTAGCGCTGGGTGCGCAGCCACAGGGGGCGGGCGGTGAGGAAGGTGGCCAGGCCGGCCGCGCCGAGGACGATCATGGCGTTGACGGTGAGGGCGACCGTGATCTGGATGGCGCCCAGCGACAGGCTCTGCAACCAGAGGGCGCCGCGAGCGGGATCGACGAACTGGGGGATCAGCGCCATGTACATGATCGCGATCTTCGGATTGAGCAGGTTGGTGGCCAACCCCATCGTGAACAGGCGCCGGGCCGGATCGTGCGGCAGGTCGGCGGGCGCGAACACCGACACCCCACCCGGCCGGATCGCCTGCCAGGCCAGCCACAGCAGATACGCCGCGCCTGCCAGCTTCACCGCCAGATACAACCCGGGAACGACAGCGAACACCGCCGTGATCCCCGCCGCGGCCGCCAACAGGTAGACACCGAAGCCCGCCGCGACCCCCAGCAGCGAGATCATCCCCGCCCGGCGCCCCTGCGCGACGGTGCGCGAGACCAGATACATCATGTTGGGCCCCGGCGTCAGCACCATGCCGAGCGCCGCCGCCGCCACCCCGAGAACCGCCGTTGTCTGAAGCATCCACCGAGTTTGCCCCGGTCAGGAACACGTTGTCGCGGTCCAGTCGACACCTGCTGGACCGGCCGACCATCGCTGTCCCTGTCTGTCCGCCCAGGTCATGTCGGTCCTGATCCGTACAATCGACAAAAGCCACGTTTACTCACCCGGGATCCGGGGTTCCGTCACGAGTGAAACGCCGCACCAGACGAGCCCACCTACGGACTCCCAACTCGCCCACCACGTTTTCGGCCGCCCCGGATCCGAGGGGCGAGACGTAACGGCGAAGCCGGAGTATCGCCCCTCGGATCCGGGGTTACGAGGCCGAAAACCCGCGGCGCCAGCCGCCGAAAAACACAGGAGCAACGTGTGACCGACGGTCCGCTGATCGTGCAAAGTGACAAGACTCTGCTGCTCGAGGTCGACCACGAGCTGGCGGGGAACGCCCGGCAGGCCATCGCGCCGTTCGCGGAGCTGGAACGCGCGCCCGAGCATGTGCACACCTATCGGATCACGCCGCTGGCGCTCTGGAACGCCCGCGCGGCGGGCCACGACGCCGAGCAGGTCGTCGACGCGCTGGTGAACTTCTCGCGGTACGCGGTGCCGCAGCCGCTGCTGGTCGACATCGTCGACACGATGGGCCGCTACGGCCGGTTGCAGCTGGTCAAGCATCCCGCGCACGGATTGTGCCTGGTCAGCCTGGATCGCGCGGTGCTCGCGGAAGTGCTGCGGCACAAGAAGATCGCACCCATGCTCGGCGCCCGCATCGACGACGACACCGTGATCGTGCACCCGTCCGAGCGCGGCCACATCAAGCAGATGCTGTTGAAGATCGGCTGGCCCGCGGAGGACCTGGCCGGTTATGTCGACGGTGAGGCGCACGACATCGGCCTCGATTACACCGAGGGCAAGTGGCACCTGCGCGACTACCAGGAGATGGCCGCCGATTCGTTCTGGGCAGGCGGTTCCGGCGTGGTCGTGCTGCCGTGTGGCGCGGGCAAGACGATGGTCGGCGCGGCCGCGATGGCCAAGGCCAAGGCGACGACATTGATCCTGGTCACCAATACCGTGGCGGGCAGGCAGTGGCGGCGCGAGCTGCTGGCGCGGACCACGCTCACCGAGGAGGAGATCGGCGAGTACTCCGGTGAGCGCAAGGAGATCCGCCCGGTCACCATCGCCACCTACCAGGTCATCACGCGCAAATCGAAGGGCGAGTACAAGCACCTCGAGCTGTTCGACAGCCGCGACTGGGGCCTGGTGATCTACGACGAGGTGCATCTGCTGCCCGCGCCCGTCTTCCGGATGACCGCCGACCTCCAGTCGCGCCGCAGGCTCGGTCTCACCGCCACGCTCGTGCGGGAGGACGGCCGCGAGGGCGACGTGTTCTCGCTGATCGGCCCGAAGCGCTACGACGCGCCGTGGAAGGACATCGAGGCGCAGGGATGGATCGCACCGGCCGACTGCGTCGAGGTGCGGGTGACGCTCACCGACGCGGAGCGGATGGCCTACGCCACCGCCGAGCCGGAGGAGCGCTACAAGCTGTGCTCCACCGCGCGCACCAAGATCCCGGTGGTCGAGTCCATCCTGGCCCGGCACCAGGGCGCGCCGACCCTGGTGATCGGCGCGTACCTGGATCAGCTCGACGAGCTCGGCGTCGACCTGAACGCCCCGGTCATCACCGGCGCCACCAAGAACCGGGAACGCGAGGCGCTGTTCGACGCCTTCCGCTCCGGCGAGATCCCCGTACTGGTGGTGAGCAAGGTCGCCAACTTCTCCATCGATCTGCCGGAAGCCTCGGTGGCGGTGCAGGTTTCGGGTACCTTCGGTTCCCGGCAGGAGGAGGCCCAGCGCCTCGGCCGGCTGTTGCGGCCGAAACAGGATGGGGGACAGGCGCATTTCTATTCGGTGGTCGCGCGCGACACGCTCGACGCCGAATACGCCGCGCACCGGCAGCGCTTCCTCGCCGAGCAGGGTTACGCCTACCGCATCGTCGACGCCGACGACCTGCTGGGTCCGCCGATCGGGGACGGCGTGTAGGACTGTTCGCCAGGTCAAAGGGGGGTAGCGTGCGATGTGCGAACCCCTCGGCAGATAAGTGGAGGCAATTCCTCCGCAACTTGTGCTAGGAAGGAAGGCGTGCGCCGCTTCGAATTCGTGGTCGACCGTGAACACGCTCATGCGGTGAACGAGACGTTCACCGGGTTACGCCGGTTGCGCCTGGTCGCCCTGCTGGTCGCCGGTCTCGCCGTCGCGGCCACGGTGGCGCTGGTGTGGAGCGGACAGGCGTGGGGATTTCTGCTGGCGGTGGTGTGCGTGCTCATCGCGGGCATCGCGCTGTGGGTGGCGTTGTGGACGCCGCATCGCTCCAGCATCGAGAAGCTCTACCACGACGGGGTGCTCGTCCCCGCCGTCGTCAGCGATGCCGAGCCGGGCGGCATCGTCTTGCTCGCCCTGGTCGATATCTCCGAACCGGCCGCGCCGGAGCGCAGTTGGGCGTTGATCACCCGCAAGGTGCGCACGCTGCCCGGCCACGCGCCGCGGCCCGGTGAGCGGGTGCCCGCCGTCGCGGTGCGCACCGACCGTGCTCCGCGCCAGGTCGGCGAACGCTGGCAGCTGGTCACCGCCATGCCGATCGCCTGGGGCACGCGCGACGACGCGGTGATCGAGCGGGCGTGCGACGCCATCAACGAGGTCGAATGGCGGCTGCTCGCACAGAACCTGGCGCTGGCTTCGCGCGTGAAACGCACCGCTACCAAGCGCCTGCTGCTCGACCCGCAGCACCTGCCCTCCGACCTGGGCTAGCGGCGCACCTGCGACGATGGTTCGGTCCGTGCGATCCGGTCGACGAAAGGTGTCCTCGACATGCGCTGGTCGGCCGGGTTGTGCGTGGTGTTCGCGCTGGTGGCGCTGGGAATTCCGCCGGTAGCGGCCGATTCGGCCTCGATCGGGGCGCCGGGACTGGGTGATCCGTACTATCCGCTCGACGGGAACGGCGGCTACGACGTCGCCCACTACGACGTGTCGATCGACTACGAACCCGGTGACCACCACCTGCGCGGCACGGCCCGCATCGACGGCCGCGTCACCCAGCCGCTGACACAGTTCAACCTCGACTACAGCGGGCCCGAGGTGCTGATGGTGACCGTCAACGGCCAGCCCGCGGGGTTCGCCCACGACGGGGCGCACGAACTCGTGGTCACGCCACTGCTACCGCTGCCGCCGGGGCTGCCGATGCGGATCATCGTCGACTACGCCGGCACGGCAGCGGATACCGAGGGCGAGGGCTGGACGCACGCGCCCAACGGTGGCGCGTTCGCCGTCGGCGAGCCGCACAGCGCGAGCACCTGGTACCCGCTCAACGACACCCCCTTGGACAAGGCGACTTTCACGCTGCACGCCGCCGTGCCCGCCGACTGGGAAGTCATGTCGACCGGTGATCGCACCGAGCACGTGGTGCGCGACGGCCGGTTGCACACCACGTGGGAGACGCGACAGCCCACGATCGGCTACCTGACCACGGTCGCGGTGGACCATTTCACCTTCCTCGAACAGCGGCGCGCGAACGGAACCGCGGTGCTGAGCGCGTTCGCCCCGGAATCCGACGGCAATCGCGACGACGAGCAGCGGCTGCCCGAGATCCTCGACTTCCTCGAAAATCTGTACGGGCCTTACCCGTTCGATGTGGCCGGTGGAATCTATGTGGATACGGCGCTGCCGTTCTCGCTGGAGACCCAGACCCGGCCGACCTACGCGCCGTGGGCCGATCTGAACACCGTGGTGCACGAGCTGGCCCATCAATGGTGGGGCGACACCATGTCGGTGCGGCAATGGTCCGACATCTGTCTCAACGAATGCTTCGCCAGCTATACCGCCGACTACCTGTGGCCGGAGCGGATCGACCAGGCCGACGTGGACACCGAGTATCGCGAGACCGTCGCGAACAACCTGGACGATCCCGGATTCTGGAAGATCGCGCTCGCCGCTCCTGGCGTGGGCAACGAGTTCACGTCCGTCTACTATCGCGGGCCGCTGTTCCTGCACGCCCTGCGCAAGTTGATCGGTGAGGATGTGTTCTTCACCGCGATCAAGGATTTCGTGAACGCGCATCGCGACGGCCACGCGTCGATGCCGGAGTTCCGGGAGTTCCTGCGGAGCCGGACATCGATGCCGCTGGGTGAGTTCCTGGCCGAATGGCTGGACGGGACGAGACCACCGCGTGACGCGTTCCTCTACCCGGGCACCCTGCGTCCCTAGTCGTCGGTGAGCCGAGCGCGGGCGCGCTCGACCCAGCGCTGCATGCGATCGAATTGACTACGCGCAGCCGCGAATTCGCCGCGCGCTCGATGTTCGGCGGTGTGGGCGAAATGACGTTGCTGTTCGGCGTGTTCGAGTTCAGCGCGCAGGTCGGTGATGCGGGTTTCGATCTCGTCGAGGTCGGATTTCGCCTGCGCGGCAGCGGCTTCGGCCTCATCGCGATCGGCCAGGGCGGCTGCCAGGCCGGATTCGGCGTCGTCGAGTTCCTGTTGGGCCTGCGCGCGACGCTCGGCTTCGGTGTCCTTCGGAGCCGAGCGGGGTTTGCTCGCGCGCTTGGGGGCGGCCTTGCCGCCGGTGATCGCGACCAGACCGGCCGGACCGAAGCCGTCATAGGTGACGGTGGTGGGCAGCACCGCGGCGCGAACCAGGCCGGCGACATCGGGGTCGGCCAGCGCCGCGGTGAGGGTTTGACCGACCTCGCGCAGCACCTGTTCGCTCGCCGGGCGGTCGTGCTCGGCGGCCAGTTCGCCGGCGCGCTTGGTCATCGCGTTCACGACTTGTTGACGCTGGGTGCCGAGGGCGCGCAGTTTGTCGCCGGAAAGCTGACGCTGGGCCGACCGCAGGGCGTCGCCCAGATCGAGCAGGGCGGCGATCTCCTGCGGTGCGTGACGGGCCAGCAGGTTGACCGTCCAGGCCGCGACCGTGGGTTTGCGCAGGGCGGTGATGGCCTTGGCCAGGTCGCGGTCGCCGTCGGCGCGGGCCTGGGCGGCGCGCTCGGCGCGGGTTGACACGAAGTCGCCGGGGTCGAGGCTGTACAGCTCGCCTGCGACGTCGTCGAGGGTCATCTTGTGATGGTAGACAGGTTGCGCGACGGGGGAGCGCGGGCGCGGGGCACTTGGGTATCGTCACCGGCGGTTGTGTTCACCCTGAACTGTTCGGTGAGTGAGGTTTTCAGTGATTTTCCCGGAGAAGCGGCTGTTGGCGCGGATCGTGCTCGGGCCGGTGGCCGCGATGGCCCTGGTCGGTGCGGTGGTTTCGTGCTCGTCCGATGATTCGTCGTCGGCGGGTGCGGTCGCGGTGGGGTCGTGCGTGGAGGTCGGTGACAACGCCGCCGACGCGATGAAGGCGACGGTCGGTGACTGCTCGTCGGCGAAGTCGAACTACCGGATCGTGAAGGTCGGGGCGGACTGCGCCGCCGACAATGCCGCGTTCAACGGCACGGTCGGGGACGCGAAGAGCACGCTGTGTTTGGCGCCGAACTTCGCCGAGGGAAGCTGCTACGCGGATGCGGGGAAGCGGCCCGCCGAGTCGGTCGACTGTACGGCGGCCGAGGCGTCGTTCAAGGTGGTCAAGCGGATCGACGGGCAGACCGACGAACTGCTGTGTGGCGCGGACGCCACGCAGTTCCGGACGGTTCCCGACCCGAAGACGACCTTCTGCCTGGCCAAGCCCTAATCGAGCAGGGCCACCGACGCGATGCGGTGGAGGGTGAAGTGGCGGGTGGCCCCGCTCACCGGGTCCACCGCGTCGAGTTGGCCGTTGCCTACCCGGAGTGGCTCGACTACCCGCTGGGTGGCTACCCCCTGGGCGTCCACGTAGCCGATGTTCACCGGTCGGCCGACCCTCGCCGCCAGCTGGAGCAGCGCGAGGGTGGCCGCGGTGCCGGTGCGGGTGCCGTCGGTGCGCACCGATTGTCCGGTGCGGGCACCCGCGGCGCGTTCGCCCGCGCGCAGTTCGGTGACCAGCTGGGCGAGCTGGTCGTCGTTCGGCGGGGTCGGTCGGTAGGGCCTGCGGGCCAGCGGGCGGACCGAAATCCGCGCGCCGCGGGGTCGCAGGTCCACGATGGCGCCGCCGGAATCCTCGCCCGCGGGGGCGAAGCCCGCCTTGCGGAGCTGGTCGAGCATCTCGGCCAGGGGCGCCAGGGCGATCGCCACGGTGGGGGCGATGGCGCGCAGCGCGAGGGTTTCGGCCACGGGCGCGGCGAGCACCTGGGCCAGCAGGGCCGGGTCGTCGCTGCGCAGGAACGACTGGGCCATGCCCACCCGGAGCTGGCCGTGGCGACGGGCGACGTCGTCGATGAGGTAGGTCAGCGATTGCGGCACGGGGGTGCGGGAGTGGGTGGCGAACAACGCGTGCAGCTCGGCGGCGGTGAGACCGGCATCGAGTGCGCGCCGGACGGTGGCGTCGCTGACCCGGTACACCGTGGCGGCGCCCGCTGATTCGACGTCGGCGACCAGGGCGACCTTGGCGCGCAGTTCCGGCACCAGCGGGCCGGGGGCGATCACCGTCAGGTCCGCCTGGACCAGGACGTGGTCGACCGGTTCCGGCAGCGCCGCGGCCATTTCCGATTCGGCGTCGGCGACCGAACCGTGCAGCAGAGCTCGTCCCGCCGAGTCGAGGGCGCCACGGCCGAGCAGTCCGACGACCGCCGCCTCGGCGAGCGTCGCGGTGACGGCATCGAGGCGGAAGTGCCTGCGGCGGCGTGGCATTCGCCAAGCCAGCAGTTTGCCGATATCGGCGGGAGTCACCGCGGTGCCGGTCGGATATTCGGCGAGCAGGCCGAGGATCGCCGCACGGTCGCGCACCGCGTGGGGCACGCGCAGCTCCGCCGACAGGGCCGCGATCGGTTTGTCGGCGGCGTCGCGCAGGCCGATCATCCACGGCATCCGGTCCAGCTCCAGCCACGCCTGCGCGAGTGTCACCCAGCGGGTCGCGGGCGGGGCGTCCAGCCAGGAATCCGCGGCGGGCGTGGGGGCCCAGAAGTCGTCGGTGGAGTCGAGGTCGGGTGTCGGTTCGGGCAGGCCCTTCTCGACGAGTTTCGCGGCGGCCAGCAATTCGAGCAGCAGGCCGGTGCGCTGTTCGTCGATGCCGGTCTGTTTGGCCAGCCTGCGCAATTCGCGCACGCCGAGCCCGCCCGCGCGCAGGGCGGGGGCGGGCAACGCGCCGAGCGCGTCGATCAGGTCGCCCGCGTCGCGCAGCAGTTCGCCGACCTCGCCCGCGCCGACGGCGTTCACCTCGGTGGCGGCGTTCTTGCCGAGGGTGGGTTTGGGCGGGGCGAGCGCGTGCGGGTCGGTGACGGGTTCGCCGCGCAGGACCTGGCCGACGGTGACGGGCAACTCCACGGTCTCGTCGTCGATCCGGTGCAGCAGCCGGGCGGCCAGCAGGCGCGGCACGGGCCGGTCCGGGTCGGCGCCCGGGGCGGCGTCCCTGGTGCGACCGCGGGGCCCGGTGGTGGCGAGTTTGTCCAGCAGCGCGCGTTCGGGCGGGCTCGCCGTGGCCAGCGCGGCCGTTACCTCGGGCTCGGTGAGGGCGTCGGGGAGCGCTGTCGTCGCGCCCAGCGGCCAGGGCAGGGCTTCGGCGGCACTGGGTGTCAGGTCGAGGTCGTCGCCGACCTGCCAGACGAGTGCGCGGTCGAGCAGGCGGGTCAGCGCGGCGGTGAACGCGGTCTTGGTGACGCGGTCCTCGAGCTGCGCGCGCAGGGTGGTGCGAGTCAGCGGCGTGAGTGCGGTGCCGATCGTGCGAGCGTCCTCATTGGCTGTCAGCGCCTCGATGATCGCGAACTCGAGCGTGTCCAGATCGTCGGCGGCACGCAACACCGACGCGCGCTGCTGAGCGCGCACGGCGAGTACCGACATCGACGCGGGCAGCGGCACCGCGAGGTCGGGCCGCAACTGCAGCAATTTCACCAGCTGGGCATCGGTGCGCGCACCGAGCCAATCGGCGAGAGAGTCTGTCGCGATCACCGATCGAGCCTACAGTTCTCGGCCGCCTTGACCTGGACTGACCGGAGGGTGCGACGAAGGAGCGCCCGGAGGGAAGGAAGGTCGAGGGTACAGGCCGAGAACTTGCGGCACCAGCCGCCGAAAAACGCGGTATGCCAGAATGAGCCGGTGGTGAACAAATCGAAGAAACCCTACGTCGACAACGGCTGGCCCGAGGTGGCCGACGGCGAGCACGCCGTGACCGAACTGTCGTCGACCCGCGCCGGTAATCTCTCGCCTTTCGGTGAGGACACCGAGTTTCCCGTCCCGGCCGCGACGCTGCCGTACGTGCACCCCCAGACCACCATCAACCGGGTGTAATTCGGACGAGAAAAACAAGAGCCCGCATCCTCCGAGGATGCGGGCTCTTGTTGTGTCTGCGGGCGATCAGGAGGGCAGCAGACCCTTGTTCGCCTGGAAGAAGTCGATCACGGCCGGGTCCAGCTGAGAACCCTTGGCGGAGTTGACGAAGTCGAGAGCCTGCTGCGGCACGGCGATGCCCTGCTGCTGCACGACGGTGAGTGCGCGGTCGACGGCCGAGAACACTTCCTGGCTCGGGTCCTGGACCTGCGGCACGTTGACCTGCGGAGCCCAGCTCGGCGCCGAGGGAGCGACACGCTCGGACGGTCCGCTGCTCAGACCCAGCTGCGAGGAGCAGGACGGCCAAGCGCCCCAACCCTGGGAAGCGAGAACCTTTTCGGCGACCACGATCTGCTGTTCGCGGGTGGCCTGGTTGGCGGAGGCGGCGTATTCGCCACCACCGTGTGCGTTCCAGGTGGAGGGCGAGAACTGCAGCCCGCCCTGGTAACCGTTGCCGGTGTTGATGCCCCAGTTGCCGCCGGCTTCACACTGTGCGAGGCGATCCCAGTCGGAGTCAGGGGCCGCGCTGGCGTTTCCTGCGAGGGCAGCGGCTGCGGTGCCGAAGATCGCGCCGGTGACGGCGACCTTGGCAGCAGTGCGCCCGGTGGAAGTCGGCTTGCGGTGGCGTCCACTCATATCGGGTTTCTTCCTCTCGTTCGCACCTGCATGTGGCCCGGACTGAGAGGTCTCCCGGTCCGCCCTCATCCCTTGTTTCCAATCGGGGTCCGGTACCCGCGGGGTGAGGTTCGGTGCGGCGGGCCGGTGGTTCCGGGGGTTACCCCGGCTGAGAGAAACGGTACGACGGTCAGCGGCGAATGTCACTATTTGGTAACCGGCGGGTCCCGGTGGGTCTCGGGGTCGTCTCAGGGTGATCCCTGATGTGTCCGCGCAGGTAGTCGCGGTGCCGAATGTGCGCGACAGCTGTGCGCTCACTTCGTGACCGTGCCGTTATGTGACGAAGGTCACATGTTTGGCTGGATGACTTTCGGTGGGGTAATTGGTTGACGCATCAACGCGCGCGTCGGCCCGACCACAACGCGAAAACCAGCGCGAGCAGGAAGCCGACGGGTGCGAGCATCGCCAGGCCGTAGAGCCACAGTCCCGGATCGCTGTCGGACACGATCGATGTCACGAAGATCGCGATCACCGCCAGGATCCCGATACCGAACAGGACGAGGGCCACGCGCAGCAGGCGATCGCCGGAGCGTCGGGGAGCGGGTGAGGCCGGATCTGGTGAGTTCGTCACCGATGAACCGTAAAACTGATGTGCTCGCGATATAGCCACCGGGGTAGACTCGCACCACATCGCGTCCCGCCTTGTTGGGGGGCGCGTTCTTTTCGCGACAAGCAGAATTGTGTAACCCGGGCCACAAGGGTTCGGGTGCCGAATGATGAACGGGTGAGCGCAGTGCCGACCGGCCGGGTGAAGTGGTACGACGTCGAGAAGGGCTTCGGCTTCCTGTCTCAAGACGAGGGCGAGGACGTCTATGTCCGCTCGTCCGCGCTGCCCGAGGGCGTCGAGGGACTCAAGCCCGGACAGCGTGTCGAATTCGGCATGGCCGCCGGTCGCCGTGGGCCACAGGCGCTCAGCGTGACGGTGCTGGAAGCGCCGCCGACCGTCGCCCGCGATCGCGACCGTGGGCAGGCGCCCGCGCGCAAGGACGCCGGTCCGCGCAAGTCACCCGACGAACTGCACGGCCTGGTCGAGGACATGATCACGCTGCTCGAGAGCACCGTGCAGCCGGACCTGCGCCGAGGCAAGTACCCGGATCGCAAGATGTCCCAGCGTATTTCCGAGGTCGTGCGGGCCGTGGCTCGCGAACTCGACCACTGAGATTTCGCGCAACCGGCCCCGAACGAATGTCGTTCGGGGCCGGTGTCGTTTTCGGGCTCAGGACTCGCGAGGCTCGGGCTCGGGAGTGACGATCGACCAGGCGGCGTGCGGGATGTAGCTTTCCTGCCCGGTGGCGATGTCGCGGGCCAGGATCGGGAGCTGCACTTCGATGCCGATCAGGCGCAGGTCCGGTTCCGGCTTCGACTCGATGGTGAGTGCCCTGGCGCGGTCCGGGTAGTCGGCGAAGCTGAGCACCCGATCCAGCTGTTCGCCGCTGGGGCGCTGGTAGATCAGCTGGATGAGCCAGGGTGATTCGGAAACCGCGTCGGGCAGCGAGAGCTGCACGGGTTCACCGGCGGGGACCTCCAGCGGCGTGGTCTCGCCGTACCGGCAGTTCTCCATCCGCACCGTGCAGTACATGAACGGGTCGACGGTGATGGTCGTGCCGTGCGCGTACGCGGTGAGCTGCGGGCTGTGCGCGGGCGCCTTCGATACCGCCACCCCCACCCACACCGCGGTCACCGCGACGACCGCGAACAGTCCGGCCGCGACCAGCGCGACGATCGTTCGAGCGTTGAGCTTGCTCACCAGGTGGGGTCTCCTGTCCCTCTCGGATGGGTGCTTGGCACTTCCTGCTCGACGTGCTGGGGGCGATTACCGCCCAGACCCGGCAGCAGCGAGTGCCCGGTATAGCTGACGAACGTCTGGAGCAGTCCGGCCAGCAGGATCACGCTGATCAAGGCGAAACCCTTCCAGTACTCGATCGGCATCAGCACACCGGCCGCTCCGCCGACGACCCAGCTCAATTGCAGCACGGTCTCCGAGCGGCCGAACCCGGACGCGATCGACTCCGGCGGGAGGTCGTCCTGGATGGCGGCGTCGAGCGACACCTTCGCGAGCGCGCTGGCCGCCGAAGCCACCAGCGCGGCGACGGCGGCGCCGAACAGATTCCCGGTGAACGCGGCGAACAGCGCGACCACCGCGCACGCGCCGGTGCAGCCGAGCACCACCGGCGACGGCTTGCCCAATGGCAGCCGGGCGCCGGTCGCGTTGCCGCCGAAGTTACCGATGGCCGCCGCGGCGCCGACCAGCCCGAGCATCGCCGCCTGTTCGGTGGGACTGCCGCCCGATCCCTTGGCGACGAAGGCGATGTAGAAGGTGAGGAAGCCGGTGAGCACGCGGATCGAACTGTTGCCCCACAAGCCGGTGACCACGGCGCGTCCCAGCGGCTGACGCCGTTTGCGCGGCGGCACCGAGGACTGTTCGCCGCGGTGGATGACCTCGGTGTGCGCGTCGGGACCGTGGTAGGTCAGTGTCGCGGGGACCTCTCCCTCGGTCACCTCGACCCAGCGCGGAATACGTAAGCTGAGGAACACGCCCGCGACGGCGATGCCGGTGGCGAAGATCAACGCGCCGGTGGAACCGGCGATCATGGCGGTGAGCGCGGCCAGGGCGCCCGCGCCGATGGTGCCGCCGACCAGGCCGAACACGGTCAGCCGGGAATTGGTGCGCACCAGGTCGATATCCGGAGGGAGCACGCGTGGCGTCACCGCGCTCTTGAGGACGGCGAAGGACTTCGAGCCGACCATCATGCACAGGGCCAGCGGATACAGGCCCCAGGTGTCGATGTTGAAGATCAACAGCAGCGCGAAACCCGCGCGCAGGCCGAAAGTCGTCGCCAGCGCCAGCCTGCGACCGCGTTGCAGCCGGTCGAGCAGCGGTCCGATCAGCGGCGCGATCAGCGCGAACGGCGCGATGGTGATCAGCAGGTACAGGGCCACCTTGGTTTTGGATTCGGCGGTGGCGCTGGCGAAGAACAGGGTGTTGGCCAGGGCGACGGCGATCGCGGCGTCGAGCGCGAAGTTCGCCATGGTGGCGTAGGTGAGCGCGGTCAGGCCGGACTGGTCGGCGCCGTCGGCCTTGGCGGCGCGCTGGAAGGTGGCGATGCCGCGTTCGGTGAGTTCGCGGCTGCGCATGGCCGCGACCCGGGTGACGGTGAGTTTGCGGGGGACGCGCTGGTGGACCGAGTCGTCGACGCCTTCGTCGCGCGGAAAGGGACGGGTTGGCGCCGGGCCGGTGTCGCCCCCGGGCCGGTCGGAGCGCCCTTGCTCGTCGCGGGGGGCGGGGGGTCGGCCCCGATCGTCTACCTGCGGCCCGTCGTGCGGCTGCTCGGCGCGTGGTGCGGCCGGTCGGCCCCGATCGTCGAAGGGCGGACGCCGCTTCGGGTAGTCGTCCGGCGTGCGTCCGGCGGGCGCCGCGTTCGGCACGGGCGTGGTCGGGGCGGCCGGGTCGACGGGGCGGTGGCGTCGGAACAGGCTTTTCGACCGGACCGTCGGCGGCTCGGCGGGCAGCGGCCGTTCGGGCCGGGGGAAGACCTTGCGCGGTGCGCGCGGCGGGTACTGCCCATAGCCGGGGTGTGGGTCGGCGGCGGTACCGTCCCGGCGACCACGGTCAGGACCGGATGGATCGCGGGGCGTAGTCACAAGTCCAATTCTGTCGCACTCGGGCGGCGCGTGTTCACTCGCGCCGCGGCAATGTCGGCCACACCCGGGTTATTTCCCGACGAAACGCACTTCGAACATGCGGGGCCAGTACTTGCCGGTCAGCAGGAACCGATCGGTGCCGGGCAGGTGAGCGATGCCGTTGAGCACGTCGGTGCCCGCCCGTTCGGCGGGGGTGAGCAGTCCGCCCGCCTCGATGACGGCGAGAATCCGGCCGGTCTCGGGATCGATGTGCAGAATCTCGTCCGTCGGGTAGTTGTTCGCGTAGACCGTGCCGTCTTCCGCGCAGTCCAATTCGTTCGGCTTCGGATCGCGATAGCCGGACAGCGTCACCGAACCGGTCTGCGCGAAGGTCACCGGGTCGCGGAAGGTGAGGGTGCCGGTGCCGTCGCTCATCACCAGCCGCTGTGGCTGTGCGCACAATCCCCAGCCCTCACCCTGATAGTCGGCGCGACCGGTCTCGGCGAGGGTGACCGGGTCGCGGGCGATGGCGAAGCCGTCCTGCCAGGTCAGCTGCCAGACGATCGCGCCCGCCCTGGTCATGCCCTCGCCGAACACGCGCCCGGGCAGGGCGACGCGCGCTGTTTCGGCGCCCGTGCGCTGGTCGGTGGCCCGCGCGGTCGACACGCCCCACATTCCGGTGCTCTCGTAGCGGACGCCGTCGACCACTTCCAGGCCCTGGGTGAAGGCCTGCGGATCGTGCGGTGACGAGCCGATCACCTCGACGCGCAGGCGCGGCGGTCCGGGCTCCGCGGAACCGCTACAAGCCCCCGCGCCGAGCACACTGACCAGCGCTGCGACGGCCAACGAACTGCGATTGCACTTCATACGGCAAAATGTATGCCGTGAGCGCAGTATCTGTTTCGGAGTCCGGCGTGCGTCCCGTTCTGGCCGACGCGGCCGAGGTCGCACGTCGTGCGCTCGTCGCGTTGGAACCCGAGGGGGTCGGAGCCCATCTGGGGGTGAGCGCCGAAGACGAGACCGCGGCCACCCACCGGTTCGAGGCGACGCTGCCGGGCTACCGCGGCTGGCAGTGGGCCGTCGTCGTCGCCGCGCCCCCCGGCGCCGACCACGCGACGGTGAGCGAATCGGCGTTGCTGCCTGCCCTCGATGCCCTGATCGCCCCCGATTTCGTCCCGTGGGAACAACGGGTCCGTCCCGGCGACCTCGGTCCCGGCGATCTGCTCGCCGCCCCCGCCGGCGACCCCCGCCTCGTCCCCGGCTACGTCGCCACCGGCGATCCGGTGATCGACGAGGTGGCCCGTGAGGTCGGCCTCGGCCGCGTCCAGGTGCTCAGCCTCGAAGGCCGCGCCGACGCCGCCCAGCGCTGGTTCACCGAGTTCGGCCCCGACACCGAGATGGCCAAGGCAGCCCCCGCCACCTGCGGCATGTGCGGCTTCTACCTGCCACTGGCGGGCGCCCTGCGCGAGTCCTTCGGCGTCTGCGGCAACGCGATGGGTGCCGACGGCCACGTCGTCCACATCGAATACGGCTGCGGCGCCCACTCCGACGTGGTCGCGCCCAGCGGCAACGGATCCCCGCTGTACGAGGCATTCGACGACCACGCGGTGGATTTCGTCGAGATCGTCCGCCCTGCTGTCGAGGACGCGATCGACAAGGCCGCAACCCAGACCGTTGACGAAGGCTCGGCAACAGAGACTGCGCCCCAGACGCCTGCCGAGGACCCGGCAACAGAGGCTGCGCCCCAGACGACCACCGAAGGCTCGGCATCGGAGTCTGCGCCCGAGGCGGCTGCCGAAGGCCCGGCGACAGTGGCCGACGAGGTGACGGCCGAGCCTGCCGACGTTGATTCTGTGACGGCGGTTGTGGAGGTTGTCGCGGAGGCGTCCGCCGACCCGGCAATCGAGGTCGTGGAGGTAACGGCCGAAACGGTCGCCGCTGTCCCGGCGACCTCGGACACCGAGCCGAGTTCGGCTGACGCGTCGCCTGAGGTCGGTGAGGCTGCGGCGGAGCGGGCCGGCGGTCAGCAGGAAACCGCGGATGCCGAGGCGAGTTCGGCTGACGCGTCGCCTGAGGTCGGTGAGGCTGCGGCGGAGCGGGCCGGCGGTCAGCAGGAAACTGCCGAGGCCGAGCCGAGTTCGGCTGACGCGTTGACCGAGGTCGGTGAGGCTGCGGCGGAGCGGGCCGGCGATCAGCAGGAAACCGCCGAGGCCGAGGCGGTCGCCGCCGTGGTCGCGGAGCGTTCCGCGCTCGCCGAGGGCACGCTGCCGGAGTCGGCCGACGAGGTCGTCACCGCCGAAATCACTTCGGATACCGAGGTTTCCGCCGAGACTGTCTCGGCCGAACCCGCCGCCGAGACCGAAGCTGTTGCTGGGGAGGCGCCGATCGCCGAGGGCGCATCCGAGGTCGAAGACACTTCGGGTGCCGAGGGCGTATCTGCCGCCGAGTCCGGGTCGGGCGCGGAGGGTTCCTCCGGGACTGCCGATGTGCCCGCCGAAGGCGAGGCCGCGGTGTCGGGCGGTGCGGAATCCGGTGACGCGGCGCAATCGGCTGGTCTGAGTGAGCACGGATCGTCGGTGTCGCGCTGAACGGAGCGGGGGACCCGTTCGGTACCGCGCAGCTGCGGGCCGGAGTACTTGCCGCGTGGCGGGATTCGCCGACGCGGTTGCGCGAGGACAGCGCCAGCGAGGCGGATCTGGTGGCCGCGGGCTACCGGGATCGGTTGTTCACCGAGCTCGCGCAGAACGCGGCCGACGCCGCCGCGAAGGCCGGTGTCGCGGGTGAGCTGATCGTGCGGGTGCTGGACGGGCGGCTGCACGTCGCGAATACCGGCGCGCCGCTGAGTGTTTCCGGAGTGCACGCGCTGACGGCACTGCGTGCCTCCGGCAAGGCAGGCGCCGCCCAGGTGGGTCGCTTCGGTGTCGGCTTCACCGCGGTGCGGTCCGTGGGAGACGAGATCGAGGTCCGCTCGACGACCGGATCCCTGCGCTTCTCCCGCGTCGCCACGCTGAACGCCCTGCACGACACCGGAATCGGCATCCCCGACGACCTCACGACCATCGCGCCCCCGGTCCTGCGGCTGGCCTGGCCGGTGCCCACCACCCCACTCACCGGCACCGACACCGAAATCGTCGTGCACCTGCGCGACGACATCGATCCCGAGGCCCTCCTCGATTCCATGCGTGCCGAGGCCCCCGACCTCCTCCTGGAACTACCGGCGCTCCAGCGCATCCGAATCGAAACCGACCGATTCACCAGCGCGGTAACGATCCTCGCCGCCCAGGACCAGCCGCTCGAGGCCATCCGTTCCGGCGCCACACGACCGACCGCCGCCGCTGCCACCACCATCGCCGATGCCGTCAGCGCCCCCGATGCCAGCGACGGCGGCGATGCCGACGCCACAACAGCAGCCGACGGCTCCATCGTCGTCGACGAGTTCGGTGCCAGCGAGTTCGGCGTTAGCGTGCCCGGCGTCAGCGAGTTCGGCGCCAGCGTGCCCGGCGTCAACGTGCCCGGCGTCAGCGAGTTCGGCGTCAGCGTGCCCGGCGTCAGCGTGCCCGGCGTCAGCGTGCCCGGCGTCAGCGTGCCCGGCGTCAGCGTGCCCGGCGTCAGCGAGCCCGGCGTCAACGAGCCCGGCGTCAACGAGCCCGGCGCCAGCGTGCACGGTGCTGACGCGCCCGGGACTCTTTCTCAGCTGACGATCACCCTCCCCTCCGGCGTACGCCGAGCGTGGTGGCAGTACCGCACTCCCAGAGCCCGCTGGCTACTTCCACTCCGTCATGGCCGCCCCGTCGCGACTGCCCCGGACGTCCTGCGCGCGCCCACTCGGTCCGACGAGGAACTCTCCCTCCCCGCGATCCTGGTCGCCGATATCCCGATGCAACCAGACCGCCGCCGCCTCCTCCCCGGTGCCCGCCTCACCGAATTGACCACGGGTTACGCGGATTTCGCCCGCGCGCTCCCACCTCGCGACCGCCTCGTCCTGGTCCCGACGCCCGGCTTCGCCCGCAGCGAAGCGGACGCGATCCTGCGTGAAGCTCTCATCACCGAACTGCGCACCCACCCTTGGCTCCCGGTGTGCGCCACGCGCGACATCGCCGTAGCCGACCTCGCTGACTCCTCGGACCTGCGCCCGAGCGGCGCCGCGCCGGACAACGCTCCCGACTTCGAGGATCTCTTCGCGTTGGAAGAACCCGGGAGCCCCGGCGAGCGGCTCGCGACACGATCGGCCCGTGGCGCGTCGGCCCCGGAGGGCCTGCCGGATCTGGCGGCTCTCTTCGCATCCGACGAATCCGAAGCGCCCGGCAGCGACGGACGCCTCGCGAACGAATTCGCTCCACACAGCGACCCTTTCGCGTCGGATGAGCCCGTCTACGAACCGGCCGCAGCGGACGCACCGTGCAGCACACCGACCCGCGCGAGCGTATTCCCCGATCTCACACCGGAATTGGCCGTGATCCTGGCCGAGATCACCGGACCGCTGGTGATTCCGGAGCTGTCCGGCCGTGCCGGTCAGGACAAGCTGGCGGTCCTCGACGTCCATCGGCTCGGCCCGGCCGCGGTGGCCGAGCTGTCGAGCGGACTGGAACGCCAACCACGGTGGTGGCGGCGGTTCTACGCCGCCCTGGAACCATTCGTCGTCGATACCAGGACGGCCGAGGAATTCGGCGCCCTGGCCGTGCCGCTCACCGACGGACGGCTGGTCACCGGGCCGCGGACCGTGGTGCTCGATGATCAGCTCACGGTGGCCGTGCCGGTGCACTGGGCGCGCCTGGTGCACCCGGACGCCACACACCCGCTGCTCGGTCGGCTGGGGGCCCGCAGCGCGAGTTCGGACGACCTGCTCACCGACCCGGCGCTGCGCGACCTGCTCGAGCACGATCCGGCCGACCCGGACACGGTCGCCGCGGTCCTGCGGCTGGCTCCCTTCGCCTCTCATGGCTCGCTGCCCGACTGGCTCGGACTACTCGAATTGCCCAACGACACAGGCGAACTGAGCCCCGCCGACGAGCTGCTGCTACCCGGTGCGCCGCTGGCCGGGGTCCTGGCGGCCGACGCGCCCTTCGGCACCGTCGCCGATGCGGCCGTCGCGGAGTACGGCGAGCAGGCCCTGCGCGCGATCGGTGTCGGCTGGGGTTTCGCGGTGCTCACCGATCCGGAACCCACCGGCCCCGATCACGACCTCGACGACGAACAGGATTGGTGGAACAGCCTTTCCGACGATCCCCGCGAGCTCACCGCGGTACGCGACCTCGACCTGGTCGACGAAGACCGCTGGCCGGAGGCGTTGCGCCAGTTGCTGTCCGAGCCGCGCACCCGCGCCCTGCTCGCCGATCGCGACGGCTACACCGCCTGGTGGCTGCACCGCCACGCCCACATCGACGGCGTCCCGCTGGGCCGGCTCCACCACCCCGACGACAACGAATTCGACGGTCTCCTACCGGTGTTCGCGGCGATCGGCATCGAAGGCTCCGACCTCGATGCCCTTCGCCCCGCTCTCGTCCGCCCCGACATCATGTCGGCCGAGCTGGCCGAGGAGCTCCTCGACGCACTGGCCGATCCGTCGAAATCCCCTGCCCCCGAGGTGATCACCCGAACCAACGCACGTCTGGCCGCCGCGGTCGCGTCGGGTGCCCTCGATCCGCGCGAACTGGATCTCCCCGAGCAGATCCGCGCACTGTCCGGCGACGTCGTCGACGCGAGTACCGCCATGGTCCTGGACCAGCCCTGCTTCGGACTCGTCGTCCCGCCGCAACGCCTCGTCGTCGGCGACACCGCGCACGCTGAGGCGCTGGCCACCCTGCTGGATCTGCCGCTGACCTCGGAGCAGGTCAGCGCGGAGGTGCTCGGCACCGGCCGCTGGAGTACTTGGGCCGCGGAGCCCGTGGGTGTGGTGCTGCGGCAGCTGTGGTCGCCGCAGGACGTCAGCGGGGAGCTGGTACTGCACGAAACCCTCGAAGTGCATCTGCGCGGGGCGATCTCGGGGACTGTCCACGTGCCCTGGTGGTGCGAGGGCAACGTCACCCACGTACAGGTGCCGCGCGGCTGACCTATTCCGCGTGCGCGGCGATCATCTCGGCGAGCAGATCGAGCTGAACCTGCACGGACTCGCTGTCGTCATCGACCAGCCATCGCAGCACGATCCCGTCGATCACATTGAGCATGAACCGGCTCAGCGTCGTCACCGGCGTATTCCACCGCGTTTCGGTCGCCTCGCTGCAATGGTGGATCACATCGGCGATGGTGCTGTCGTTGAACCCGTACTGCTCGCGGGCGATCGCGAGTTTGGCCGGCGTCGACTCACCCTCGCGCAGCGCGTAGGTGGTGGTTTCGTAGGTCAGCAACTGCCGTTCGGGAGTGGCTTCGATGTTGCGCCACATCAGTTCCAAACCGCGGCGCACCAATTTCTGAAGTGCTTCTTTTCCTGTTCCGGCGTCTTCCCATACCGTTTCATCGGCATCGACGGAATCGCGCAATTCCATCGAGAGCGCTTTGACCAGCTCGGTCATCAGCGCGTCCTTGTTTTCGAAACAGTAATGCACCACACCTAGCGAGACGCCCGCCGCTTGGGCGACATCGCGCGTGGTCACGCCCGCCACGCCCTTTTTCTCGGCGAGACCGATCGCTGCCTCGATCAGGTGGGCTCGTCGTTCTTCGACGCTCAATCGGGAGGACACTGTGCGAGTTAAGCGCCCACGCCACGAACAGTCAATTCGCCGGTCCGCCAGAAAATCCTGGACATTTGACCAGTTGATGTGGTTGTCTCCGAAATGGAAGTTGCGAAGGAGTCGTCCGATGTCCCTGTCCCGCCGCACCATGCTCGCTGCCTCGGCACTGGGTGCCACCGCCCTGCCTGTCCTGTCGAACAGTGGAATGCCGGTCGCACGCGCGAATCCCGAGGGATTCGAATTCGGGCTCGGTAGCGCCGATCTCACGGGCCCGGCCGCGGAATGCGGCATGATGGGCTACTCCCAACTCGAACAGACAACGGCGGGAATTCATCTGCGCCCGCGCACCCGTGCGTTCGTGATCGGTGCGCGCGGATTTCGGATCGCGTTCGTCGCGGTGGAGAACGGCGCGGTGTTCGGCTCGGTCCACGGCGCGGTGCTGCTCGCGCTCGCCCGCCGTTTCGGTGACCGGTATTCCGAACGAAATGTCGTTCTCACCTCCACGCACACCCACGCCGGTTGTGGCGGTTCCGCCCACGACTACGCCTACACGCTGGCGACGCTGGGATTTCAGCAGCAGGTCTTCGACGCCGAGGTCGACGGAATCGTCGAGGCGATCGTCGCGGCCGACGCGGACTTCGCGCCGGGCGCCATCAGCCTGGGTCGCGCGGAACTGCACGACGCCAGCGTGAACCGCTCGCGGGTGGCCTTCGACCGCAATCCGGCCGCCGATCGCGCGGTCTTCCCCGAGGCGATCGACCCCGCGGTGACCACGTTGGTGTTCGCCAGAAAAGGTCGTCAGGTCGGCGCGCTCACCTGGTTCGCCACCCACAACACCTCGATGACCAACGCGAACCGCCTGATCAGCTCCGACAACAAGGGCTACGCGAGCTACGCCGCCGAATACCTCGAGCACGGCGTCCGCCACCTCGACGGCGCCGGCTTCATCGCCGCGTTCGCGCAGACCAACGCCGGTGACATGTCGCCCAATCTCGACCTCACGCCCGGCCACGGGCCGACCGCCGACGAGTTCGACAACACCAGAATCCTCGGCGAACGCCAGCACCATGCGGCGAAAAGGGCGGCGGCACAGGCAGCCGCGCAGCAGGCCGAGGTCGCCTCGATGCTCTGCTACATCGACCTCGCCGCGCTCACGATCGAGGGCCGCTTCACTCCCGACGGCGCCCCGCGCCGCACCTCCCCGGCCGCGGCGGGCGTCTCGCTGGCGGCGGGCAGCGTCGAGGACGGCCCCGGCCTGCCCGGCGGCCCGATTCCCGAAGGTGTGCGCAACCCGATGGTCGACTTCCTCGGCGGCATCGACCACCCGCACCCCGCCTGGCTCGCCGACGCCCAAGCCCCCAAGGCGATCTTCGCCCCGCTCGGGCTGATGCCGCCCGTTCCGTGGGTGCCGAATGTGGTGCCGATCCAGCTGATTCGCATCGGTGGCCTGTATCTGGCCGCCGCGGGCGCGGAATTCACGATCGTCGCCGGGCTGCGCGTGCGGCGCGCGGTGGCGGCGGTGCTCGGCGTCGAGCTGGAACAGGTGCTGCTACAGGGCTATTCGAACAGCTACCACGAATACGTCACCACTCCGGAGGAATACGACTCGCAGCAGTACGAGGGCGCTTCGACGTTGTTCGGCCGCTACACGCTGTGCGGGTATGTGCAGGAATTCACCAAGCTGGCGGAGGCGTTCGGGGCGGGGCAGCCGGTCGGGCGCGGTCCGGCGCCGCGCGATGTCTCCGCGTTGCAACCGAACTTCGCCGCGGCGCCGGGACCTGACGCGACTCCGCCGGGCCGCGCTTTCGGTGATGTCCTGGTCCAGCCGTCGGCCTGTCGACGCGGCGAACAGGCGGCTGTCGAATTCGTCTCGGCCCACCCCAAACACAATCCGCGCCGCGGTGACACCTTCCTGCACGTGCAGCGAAAGACCGCGGCGGGCTGGGATCGAGTGGCCAACGAAGGGGAATGGGACGTCCGCTTCCACTGGCGCACAGCGGGCGGCGCGGTCTCGATCGCCCGCTTCACCTGGGATATCCCCGCGACGGCCGAACCCGGCGTGCACCGATTCGTGCACTACGCCGACGCACTGGGCGCCGACGGCACGCTTCGCCCCGTCACCGGAACCAGCGCCGAATTCGCGGTGAGCTAGTCGGTGTCCAGGCCCACCTGGGCGCCCTTGTCGCCGCGTCGCGCGGAACGCCGCTGCGCGAGGAAGATCGACGACCCCAGCACGCCCACCACGAGCCCCATCAGGCACACCGGGCGGGCATCGGCCCAGCTCGCGTTCATCCACACGACCACGGTCGCGATGACCCACAGGGCGAAGCCACCCAGCACAACAGGGCGTGGGTCGACCAGGATTCGGGGCAGTTGAGGTATCTCGGGACTGACAGGTCCGGCGTCCATACCCAAACAGTAGCCGTGTGAAACCCGTCAGCCCAGCCGGATTTACCGTAGAGTTCTGCACTGTGACAATGCCATCGGACGTCCGTGCCCTGGCCGGTGATCTTTCACTGGCCGTCGTGCGGCTCACGAGACACCTGCGCGGACGCCGTTCCGATGCGCAGATCTCGCTTACTCAGCTGTCGGCTCTGGCGACGCTGGCCCGTGATGGCGCGATGACGCCCGGCGCGCTGGCAGGCAAAGAACGCGTGCAACCACCGTCGATGACCCGGGTCATCGCCTCGCTCGCCGATCTCTCCCTGGTCCAGCGCCGTCCGCACCCGACCGACGGCAGGCAGATCATCGTCTCGCTCTCGCCCGCCGGTCGCGCGCTGATCGCCGACGAGACCAATGCCCGCGAAGTGTGGATGACCGGTCAGCTCGCCGGACTGCGCCCCGAGCAGATCGCGGTGCTCGGGGAAGCCGTCGGCATCATGAACCAGATCGTCGCCGAATCGGAGTGATCAGCTCGATGGCCGCACCGCGTCGGCCGAGACCACCTCATGGCCGAGCGGGAACAGCGACAGCGGTACCAGCTTGAGATTCGCCCAGGCGAACGGCAGGCCGATGATCGTCACCGCCAGCGCGATGCTGGTGAACACATGCCCGAGCGCCAGCCACCAGCCCGCGAAGACGAACCAGATCACATTGCCGATCAGCGAGCCCGCGCCCGCGCCGGGTTTGTCGACGACTGTGCGGCCGAACGGCCACAGCACGTACCCGGCCAGGCGTAGTGAGGCGATGCCGAACGGGATGGTGACGATCAGGATGAAACAGATCAGTGCCGCGAGCAGGTACCCCAGCGCCATCCAGAACCCGCACAGCACCACCCACAGCACGTTCAAGATCAACTGGACAATCTTCATGCTTCCAGCATGCCAGGATTAGCCGGTGGCCGAAGTGATCGATATCGACGACCCCACCGACCCGCGCGTCGACGACTTCCGTGACCTGTCCAATGCCGACCGCAGGCCGGACCTGCCGGGCCGAAAAGGCCTGGTCATCGCCGAGGGCGTAGTGGTGGTGCAGCGAATGCTCGACTCACGGTTCGCCCCGAGCGCCCTGCTCGGTGTCGGGAAGCGCTTCGAGACCCTCGCCGGCGATCTCGCCGATCGCGATCTGCCGTACTACCGCGCGAGCGCGGAGGTGATGGCCGAGGTGGTCGGCTTCCATCTCAATCGCGGGGTACTCGCCGTGGCGCCGCGTCCGGCGGAGCTCACCGTCGACGAGGTGCTCGACGGCGCCCGCACGGTAGCGGTCCTGGAAGGGGTCAACGACCACGAGAACCTGGGTTCGATGTTCCGCAACGCCGCCGGGCTCGGCGCGGACGCGGTGCTGTTCGGCGACCGGTGCGCCGATCCGCTCTATCGGCGGGCGGTACGGGTGTCGATGGGGCATGTGCTCCGGGTGCCCTTCGCGCAACTGCCACAGTGGCCGGAAAGCCTGGATCTGCTGCGGAACAAGGGTTTCCAGATCATCGCGTTGACACCGAACCCCGCGGCGGCGAATCTGGCGACGGCGATGACGGGGGAGAAGGTGGCGCTGCTGCTCGGCGCCGAGGGGCCCGGCCTGACCGAGGAAGCCATGCGCGCCACCGATGTTCGCGCGCGCATCCCGATGTCACCCGGCACCGATTCGCTCAACGTCGCGACCGCGGCGGCGATGGCGTTCTACGAACGAGTGCGCACATCATGAGCCAGGAATGTGAGGGACCGTATCGGGCGCAAGCGGATTCGGTGCCGTGGGCGGCCGGCGGCACCGTGGTCGTGCTGGTCGCGCTGCTCGGCGGGGTCGCGGTCTACGCCTTCGGATGTGCGCTGGCCGCGGTCAATCCGCTGCTGGCGATCGCGGTGAACGTGGTGGCGGCGGTCGGGGTGGCGCCGACCGCGTGGCGGTGGCGCTTCACACCGGTGGTGCGGTGGGTGCTGGCCGGTGCGGCCGGGGCGGTGGTGCTCGGCTGGATCGCGGTGATCGTCGACCAGCTCAGCTGAGGCTCACACCACCCGATCGGCACTGCGCAGCCATCCGAAGAGACCGCGCTTGCGCCGCGTCGCCGCACCGGGCCGACCGACCGGCGCGCGTTTCTGCTCAGGGGCCTGGCCTTTCGGATACAGCGTGAAACCGCAGACCGCCAGGTCGCCGGGGGCAAGTCGGCCGGAAGACGCCGGTGCCAGGTAGCGGAAACCGAGCCATTCGTCATTGGCGGCGTCGGCGAAATCCGGTGGATCGAACGGCAGCGACTGCGGTTCGGGATGGTCCGAACCCCGCCATGGCACCGGATGCTCACCCGCCCAGAAGGTGCGCTCCCAGACCATCGGAAGCCCTTCGTTCTCGAGAATGTCCACCCGGGTGGAACTGAACGAGCGCCGGAACTCCCCACGCTCCCAATGCGCGAACGCACCCCAGTGCAGTGTCGCGTCGTAGGACACGAGATAGGTGTGCTCGGAAGCGAGCGGGCGCACCAGCAGATCGGGCAGCTTCGTCGGATGAACCAGCGCGGCCTCGGCCGTGCACACCACGGTCAACCCGGGGTAGCACCCGATATAGACCTCGTCCCGATCCGGAGCGGCGCACCCGGCCAGCGTCCCGACCATGTGCGGGCGAACGTCGTGGTCGCCGTACAGCTGCCCGGCCAACGCCGCCGCCGCGACAGGATCGGATTCGATAGTCCCGGTCAGCACCGCCACCGGATCAGGCGTATCGACATACCAGAGCGTAGAAGCCACTGTCCCGCCTCTCCGGGTATTCAAGCCAGACTCAGGTGGGTGGCTCGACGGGGTCGGCGGCTGACGGTTGGCGGACGTGGTACGTCAGTTCGTTCCCGACGAGTTACCCATGTTCTTGCGCGATATGGCGACCGGGCCCCGGACCGTCCGCATGCTTTCAGTTGCCGGAGCTGCGTACGCCCAACAGGACGTCTTCCCATGAAGGCATGGGCGCCTTGCCGCGCTTGGTGCGCGCGGGCTTCGGTGCGGGCTTCTCGGCGACCGGCTCCTCGGCGGGCTTCTCCGCTTGGGCCGCAGGCTGGCTCGGCGTGGCGGGAACAGCGGGCTTCGGTGCGGCGGGTTTCGGCGCAGCCGGGATCGGCGTGGCGGGGATCGGTGCCGCGGGGATGGGCGCGGCCGGAATCGCCGCCGTCCCACCGCCTGCCGCGACCTGACGCGGTTCGTAGTACTCGTCGACGTTCGGTGCCGGACGACTCTGCGGACGCGCGGCGGGTGCGGCGATCTGCTCGCGCGGGCGCGGCTCCACCGGGGTGGGCGGTTCGAGCACCGGCGAGGCGGCAGGGACCGGCGTGGGCAGGATCGTCGCCAGCCCACGCAGCGCGCGGCCGAAGTCGGGATCGATCAGGTCGTTGGCCGGGTCGTCGAGCGGGGACACCGAGCCGCCGTGCGCGTCGGGCTGGTAGCGCCAGTGCGCGGCGATCTCGGAGTGACCGTGGCGCCACTGCAATTGGGCGACCCAGAAACCCTTTTCGTCTTTCCAGGCGTCCCACTCGGCCTGCTCGATGGTGTGGCCGCGCTCGGCGAAGGCCGCCGTGACGATCTCGTGCAGCGTTTCCACCGAGGGGCCGTCGGGCCGCACCGGGTGCGCCTTCTGCGCCAATTCGGCGGCGCGCGCACGCTCGAGCAAGACGGGGTAGGCGAATCGTTCGACTTTGGATTCCGGCATGCCGGACTCTGCCGTGACCTGCTCGACGGACGCTCCAGCGCGAATACGGGCCTGAATATCGCGAGGACGCATAGTCGCCTCCGTTTCGATCTCGATCTGGCCGAATCGTGCGAGGTCGCCGCGCGCCGCCGCGCGGAGCTTGTCGTCGGCGGGCAACCGGAACTTGGTACCGGACTCGGTGTCGCTGCACACGATGTGCGTGGAGTCGGGCGTCACCCCGATCACTCGAAGTTCACGCACCGTTACCTCCCTATCGCGTCGGCTACGACACCGCCCACTTTCCTAGACAGTAGTGCACATTACTTGGCCGCCGCAGCAGACACGCACGACTTAAATCGCACGCCTTGGCTGCCCAGGGGGCTAATCTGAGCGGCTCACCGTACGAATTCCGCTTGTGTACAGGCGTTTTGGTGATAGATCAACATCAAATCTCGGTACCGAGATCTGTCGAAACTCGGCGAATATTGCGAATGTGTGCAGTCATGGCAAAGAAGGGCCGGTGTGCCGCGAACCGAAAGAGTTCGCCGCACACCGGCCCGATGTCGGTCTTATCTCAGAGCTGACCGACGACCCAGTCGATCGAACGGGTCAGCTGCGAAACATCTTCCGGGTCGATCGCCGGGAACATGCCCACACGCAGCTGGTTACGGCCCAGCTTACGGTAGGGCTCGGTGTCGACGATGCCGTTGGCGCGCAGGATCTTGGCGACCTGGGCCGCGTCGACCGCGTCGTCGAAGTCGATGGTGCCCACGACCTGCGAGCGGTGCGCGGGGTCCGACACGTACGGGGTGGCGAAGGAGCTCGACTCGGCCCACGAGTACAGCCGCGAGGACGAGTCCAGGGTGCGCTTCACGGTCCAGTCGAGGCCGCCGTTGGCGTTCATCCACTCGATCTGGTCGGCGAACAGCAGCAGGGTGGCCAGCGCCGGGGTGTTGTAGGTCTGGTCCTTGGAGGAGTTGTCGACCGCGATCGGCAGCGACAGGAACTCCGGGGTCCAGCGACCCGATTCCTTGATCTCGGCGACGCGGGCCAGCGCGGCCGGGCTCATGATCGCAATCCACAGGCCACCGTCGGCGGCGAAGCACTTCTGCGGGGCGAAGTAGTACACGTCGGAGTCGGCGATGTTCACCGGCAGACCGCCCGCGCCGGAGGTGGCGTCGATGGCGATGAGGGCGTTCTCCGAACCGACCGGACGCGAAACGGGGATGGACACACCGGTGGAGGTCTCGTTGTGGGCCCAGCCGATGAGGTCGACCGAGGGGTCCGACACGGGCTCGGGCGCGCTGCCCGGCTCGGCCTTGACGACGATGGGGTCGCCGATGAAGGGGTTGCCCTTGGCCACCGAGGCGAACTTCGAGGAGAACTCGCCGTTGGTCAGGTGCAGCGAACGCTCGCGGATCAGGCCGAAGGCGGCGGCATCCCAGAACGCGGTGGTGCCACCGTTGCCGAGCACGACCTCGTAGCCGTCGGGCAGGGAGAACAGGTCACGCAGGCCGTTGCGAACGCGGGCGACCACGTCCTTGACCGGCTTCTGGCGATGCGAGGTACCGAAGACCGAGGCGCCGACAGTCACCAGGGACTGCAGCTGCTCCGGGCGGACCTTGGAGGGGCCGCAGCCGAACCGTCCGTCGGCGGGCTTGAGGTCAGCGGGAATTGTCGGGAACGCACTGGTCATGGGGGCGAGTTTAGTGGTCGGCCGAAGCTCGTACGCGCACGGGGGCGGGTCGGGAAGTGGCTGTGAGACGGCCCACTCGCGTTCGCCGCCGATCCTCAGCGCACGCCGGTCATGAAGTCGGCCAGCCCGAACGGCGCGCTGTCGGCGATACACAGGTCGAGGGTGGGCGGTGCCAGGTGCGCGGCGTCGCCGAGCAGGGTGACACTGCGGGGGCGAGTGTGGAACGGTGTTCCAGAAGTGTCAAGATGGTGTGCATGGCGACACACACCCAGCGGACCCGGCGCGCCGACGCGCTGTCGAAGCAGCGGATCGTCGACGCCGCGATCGAGATCCTCGACGCCGGCGGCGAGCGCGCGCTCACCTTCCGTGCGCTGGCCTCGCGGCTGGAGACCGGCAGCGGGGCGATCTACTGGCATGTCGAGAACAAGAGCGACCTGCTCGTCGCCGCGTCCGACGACGTCATCGCCCGTGTCCTCGCGAGCACGGACGGCAACGTGGAGCCCTTCACCGCGATCCGTGCCGTCGCGCTCGGGATGTTCGACGCGATCGACGCCCACCCATGGGTGGGCGCCCAGCTCGTCCGGGAGCCGTGGCAGCTGGCGATGCTGAAGATCTATGAGCGGGTCGGCGCGCAGTTGCGGATACTCGGCGTCCCCGAGCGGTCGCTGTTCTATGCCGCGTCCGCGCTGGTGAACTACATCCTCGGCGTCGCCGGGCAGAACGCGGCGAACGCTCGGCTCGACGCGCACGAGGGAGACCGCTCGGCTTTCCGCGGGGCCGTCGCCGCCCGCTGGACACAGCACGATCCGGCGCAATTCCCGTTCGCCCACCAGATCGCCGAGCAGCTGCGCGAGCACGACGATCGCGAACAATTCCTCGCCGGAATCGATTTCATCCTCGCCGGGATCGCCGCCCTCGGCTGACCACGCGGCCGCGGTGAGTGCGGGGAATTTGCCCTTGCGCGAAGGGCGTTCGCATTACCCTTCTGCCATGAGCCTCGTTGTGGCCGACTCGGGTCGGACCCTGCTCGACCGGTGTGTGTGGGCTTTCGGGCGGCGGCCGGGATTGCTGTCCGAGGGAGCGCGGCGGGAACTGCTGATCAGGGGGCTGCCCGCGATGGCGAGCGTGCTGTCGGTCCGGACGCGCCGGGGGGAGGGTGGCTATCGGTTCAGCGTGCGGGTGGCGGTGCCGGGGGAACTGGCCTACGACGCGCGGGTCCGGCAGCGGGTGCGTAGCCAGGATCTGGAGTGGATGCAGACCGGCGACGTGGTCGGTTGTCGAGTAGATCCGGGGGACCGGGAGCGAGTGGTGCTGTTCGTGCCCGAGGTACCGGAGTCGGGGCGCAAGGCAGCGGCCAAGATCTTGGCGAACGGTCGGCGGGCCGAGGCGACGGTGCTCGCGGTGGCGCCGATCGCCGCTGATTACACCGGGCGCGACGATCCGGTGCTCCGGCTCGATCTGGAGATGCGGGCCTGGGACGAGCCGTTGCCGTGGCGGGTGCGGTTGATCCAGCCGGTGCCGCTCTCGGCGGTCGGGCAGATCGAACTCGGTACGCGCTTGGCGGCAGCGTTCTTCACCGTCGACCGGGGGGCCTCGGTCGCGATCGATTTCGCGGCGCTGACGCGCTGAGCGCCGCAGCTGCGCTACAAGTGGACGAACGTGAAGCCCGCTGCCCGCAGGGCCGGTAGCGCCGCGGCCATCCCGGCCGCGGTCCCCGATCGGGGACGGTGCATATGCGCGAGCGCGATGCCGCCGGGAGTGGCCGCGCTCATCGCCCGCTGCACCTGTGCCGCCGACGCGGTCGCCCCGAAGTCGGCATTGACGGTGAAACCCAGTGGGATCTCGCCCAATTCGTGCACGACCGCGACGGCCACCTCGTCGTAGTGCGCGGTGCCCGCGCGAAAGAATCGCGGTGCGCGGCCGGTGAGCTCGATGATCCGCTGATGGTTGTCCCAGACCTCGTAGGCGGCCTCCTCGGCGGAGGCGGTGCCCGCGACCCGGTAGACGGACCGCCCGGACACCGAGAGGGGCTTGTGCGCGCTACCGTGATTGGCCAGTTCGAACAGCGGATTCGCCGCGAGTCGCCGCACCCGCGCCGGGTCGGCGTCGACCCAGCGTTTGTTGAGGAACAGGGTGGCCGGGATCTGCTCGGCGGTGAGCAGGTCGATCAGGGCCTGGTCGATCTCACTGTTGCCGGGACCGCCGCACGCGTCGAACGTGAGCGCGAACTGTTTGCCGGATACGGGGAAGCTGCTGGTGATGCCCGCCAGCTCCACGCCCCATGACTGCGGGCGCGCGCCGGCGTGCCGGGCGGCGACAGCGGCGGGGGAGACCGGGGGTGGGGGTATGACATTCGAGATCGGGCGAACAGGCGCGATGTCGTCCTGCACCTGCGGCGCGGCCGAATCTCCTTGTGCCACACTGCATCCCGCGAGAAAGCCCATCGCGAGCGCGGTGCCGACGCCGAACATCGCGCGTCGGGAGATACCCGCGTTGTGCACAGCCCACCTCTGTCGATCAACTCGACAGAACCGTACCGCCGAGAGCTATCACCCGTCCGGATTTCAGGCCGTCCGGATCGCGCCGGCAGATCATCACGCCGCGAGTTTGCCGACAGCCGAACTGCCGGTAGCTCGAAAACGACCGGGCGTGGGCACCCCCCGATGGGGGGGGCCCCCGGGGGGGGGGGGGGGAAGGGGCCGGTTGCCGCGGGGGGGGGCCCCCCCCGAACCACCGCCGGCGGGCGCCGGCCGGGGCCC
>NZ_JBHXAQ010000003.1:0-310911 GCF_042728755.1 Nocardia sp. NPDC060249 | reverse complement strand
CCGGCCCCCCCCCCCAAAACCCCCCCCGCCCTTTCACCCCCCCCCCCCCCCCCCGGACCCCACACACCCCCCGGGCCCCCCCCCCCCCCTTGGCCCCCCCCCCCCCGGTCGGGAGTCGGGAAAGGCTCAGTTGCCGGCGATGGTGGACCAGCCCGGAACCTCGTCCGGCGTACGCGGGCCGGGACCGGTGTAGATCGCGGCGGGGCGGACCAGCTTGCCCAGCTGCTTCTGCTCGAGGATGTGGGCGCACCAGCCCGCGGTCCGGCCACACGTGAACATCGCCGGCATCATGTGGGCCGGAACCTCGGCGAAGTCGAGGATGACCGCCGCCCAGAACTCGACATTGGTCTCGATGGCGCGATCCGGGCGACGCTCGCGCAGCTCGGCCAGCGCGGCCTGCTCCAGCGCGGCGGCCACCTCGAAGCGCGGGGCGTCGAGGCGCTGGGCGGTGGCGCGGAGCACGCGGGCGCGCGGGTCCTCGGCGCGGTACACGCGATGGCCGAAGCCCATCAGCTTCTCTTTGCGGTCCAGGATGCCCTTGACCAGCGCCCGCGCGTCACCGGACTTCTCGACGGCCTCGATCATCGGCAGCACGCGCGCCGGGGCGCCACCGTGCAGCGGGCCGGACATGGCGCCGATCGCGCCGGACAGCGACGCCGCCACATCGGCGCCGGTGGAGGCGATGACGCGGGCGGTGAAGGTGGAGGCGTTCATGCCGTGCTCGGCCGCGGACACCCAGTAGGCGTCGATCGCCTCGGTGTGGCGCGGGTCCGGGTCACCCTTCCAGCGGGTCATGAACCGCTCGGTGACGGTGTCGCACTCGTCGATCTTGCGCTGCGGAACGGCGGGCTGATAGATGCCGCGGGCGGACTGCGCCACGTACGACAGCGCCATCACCGAGGCGCGGGCGAGGTTCTCGCGGGCGGTTTCGTCGTCGATGTCGAGCAGCGGCTCGTAGCCCCAGATCGGGGCGAGCATGGCCAGGCCCGCCTGCACGTCGACACGCACGTCGCCGGTGTGCACCGGCAGCGGGAAGGGCTCGGCGGGCGGCAGGCCGCGACCGAACTCACCGTCGACCAGCAGCGCCCACACGTCGCCGAAGGTCACCTGACCGGTGACCAGATCCTGGATGTCGACGCCGCGATATCGCAGCGCGCCACCGTCCTTGTCCGGCTCGGCGATGTCGGTGGTGAAGGCCACCACGCCTTCCAATCCGCTGACGAAATCCTGTGGTACCGAGCTGGTAGTCATGGTGACTCTCCTTGCAGGGGCATGCCGATATTTCTGAACCCTAGACCCGGACATACCGCGGAGTAATCTCGCCCCTATGCGTGACCTGGACCCCGCCACGACCACCGCGCCCGACCTCGCCGCGATGCGTGTCGACTACGGCAATCCCCTGATCGTCGCGGCCACCGAACCCGATCTCGACGAGACCTGGGTGGCCGGTGGCTGGGAACCGTTGCTGCGCAGCTGGATCGAGCAGGCACGCGGTGCCGGAGTCGCCGAACCCAACGCCATGGTGCTGGCCACGGTCTCGCTCACCGGCCCCGCGCCGCGACCGGTGGCGCGCACGGTCCTGTGTAAAGGTCTCTCACCCGAGGGCGTCACCTTCTATACGAACTACGACTCGGCCAAGGGCGCCCAGCTCGCCGCCGACCCGTACGCGGCGGCGAGTTTCGTCTGGCCCGCGCTCGCCAGGCAGGTGCATGTGCGCGGGGTGACCGAGCGGGTGTCGGCCGAGGTGACCGCGGCCTACTGGGCGGCGCGGCCGCGGGAGTCGCGGCTGGGCGCGTGGGCTTCGCAGCAGTCACAGCCGGTGTCCTCGCGGGCCGAACTCGATCGCGTGCTGGCCGAGACGACGGCCCGTTTCGCCGATGTCGACGACATTCCCGTGCCCCCGTTCTGGGGCGGCTACCTGCTGCGTCCCGACGAGGTGGAGTTCTGGCAGGGCAGGCACGGCAGGTTGCACAACCGCATCGTGGTGCGGATCGACGGGCCGATCACAACCGTCGAACGTTTGCAGCCGTAACGAGCGGTGGCCTATGTCACTGCGCCTAAACATGGGATGACCGGGCGGCAGTGGCTAATCTGCGCTGAGTGAAGCTGCTCGCCGACACCGAACCCCTGCGTAATCGCGACTATCGCAGGCTGTGGACGACCAATATCGTCACCGTCATCGGCGCGCAGCTCTCGGTGGTCGCGGTACCGCAGCAGATCTTTCAGATCACCGGCAGCTCCGGCTACGTCGGCCTGGCCGGTCTGTTCGGCCTGGTTCCGCTGGTGGTGTTCGGGCTCTGGGGCGGCGCGCTCGCCGACGTGATGGACCGGCGCACCCTGCTCGTCATCACCACGGCGGGCACGGGCCTGACCGCGGTCGCGTTCTGGGCGCAGGCCGCGCTCGGGATGAACAATGTGTGGCTGGTCCTCGGGCTGTTCGCCACCCAGCAGGCGTTCTTCGCGGTCAACCAGCCCACTCGCAGCGCCCTGATCGCCCGGTTGCTGCCGCCGGAGCAGATGGCCTCGGCCAGTTCGCTGAGCATGACCGTGCAGAACGTCGGCATGATCGCGGGTCCGGTGCTGGCCGGTGTCCTGATCCCCGTGATCGGCCTGCCGATGCTGTATCTGATCGACTCGATCGCCCTGCTCGCGACGCTGTGGGCGGTGTGGCGGCTGCCCGCCTTCCCGCCGACCGGCGAGCAGCGCCGGGCCGGGCTGCGCGCCGTTCTCGACGGATTCCGCTATCTCGCGGGCCAGCGCGTGCTGCTCGCGTCGTTCGTCGTCGACATCATCGCCATGGTGTTCGGCATGCCGCGCGCGCTGTTCCCGCAGATCGCGCACGAGACGTTCCACGATCCGGCCGAAGGCGGGGTGGCGCTCGGCCTGCTGTTCGCGGCCATCGCGGCGGGGTCGGTGATCGGCGGCGTGTTCTCCGGGTGGATACCGCGGGTGCGCAGGCAAGGGCTGGCGGTGATCGTGTGCATCGCGCTCTGGGGCGTGGCGATGGTCGGCTTCGGGCTGGCGGTGGGGTTGGCCGGGCACCTGTTCGGGCTCGGGGTGTGGCTGTGGATCGCGGTGGCGTTCCTGGCGTTCGGCGGCGCGGTCGACATGGTCTCGGCGGCGTTCCGCACGGCCATGTTGCTCAACGTGTCCACCGACGAGATGCGGGGACGGCTGCAGGGTGTGTTCATCGTGGTCGTCGCAGGTGGGCCGCGGATCGGTGACGTTGCCCACGGTTTCGCCGCAGCGAGCATGGGTACTGCTGTAGCTGCCGCCGGCGGCGGCGTACTGGTGGTGATCGGAGTGGTGCTCGCCGCGCTGGCCTTCCCCGCCTTCGTTCGCTACCGAGTCACTCGCGCACATTCCGCAGTGGCAGTGAATTGACTTGTGCGGCAATCGGATTCGGGATCCGAATGCGGGCGCCGGGCAATCGTGCGGCACCGCCGCGGCGAGGGCGCGGAAAACGGGATCGGCGCAGGTCCGCGCCCCTGCGGCGACCTCACCGCCGCACGTGACCGGTGTGAGAACAGGACAGGACAACCCTGATTGCTCGCCCTGACCGAACAACAGCTAGCGTTAGCGCAAGCGCACCTGTGCCGACCGCACAGGTGCCTACGGTTCTAGCCTGAGAGGGATCCTTCCGTGCCCGCTGAGAACATCACCAACGTCACCGAAGACGCCAAGGCGGTACTCCAGTACCCCGGTGGCGAGTTCCCGATCTCGGTCACCAAGGCCGCGGAGGGTAACGACGGGCTCGACTTGGGCAAGCTGCTGGCCAGCACCGGTTACGTCACCTATGACCCCGGTTTCATGAACACCGCGTCGACCAAGTCGGCCATCACCTACATCGACGGTGAAGCGGGCATCCTGCGCTACCGCGGCTACCCGATCGACCAGCTGGCAGGCCGCTCGACCTTCATCGAGGTCAGCTACCTGCTCATCTACGGCGAGCTGCCGACCCAGGCCCAGCTCGACGACTTCACCGATCGCATCCGCCGCCACACCCTGCTGCACGAGGACCTGAAGCGGTTCTTCGACGGCTTCCCGCGCAACGCGCACCCGATGCCGGTGCTGTCGTCCGCGGTGAACGCGCTGTCGGCGTACTACCAGGACTCGCTGGACCCGCGCGACCCCGAGCAGGTCGAGCTGTCCACCATCCGCCTGCTGGCCAAGCTGCCCACCATCGCGGCCTACTCGTACAAGAAGTCGGTCGGTCAGCCGTTCCTCTACCCCGACAACTCGCTGTCGCTGGTCGAGAACTTCCTGCGGATGACCTTCGGCTTCCCGGCCGAGCCCTACGAGGTCGACCCCGAGGTCGCCGCCGCGCTCGACATGCTGCTGATCCTGCACGCCGACCACGAGCAGAACTGTTCCACCTCGACCGTGCGCCTGGTCGGCTCGTCCGACGCCAACCTGTTCACCTCGGTGTCCGGCGGCATCAACGCGCTGTGGGGCCCGCTGCACGGTGGCGCCAACCAGGCCGTGCTCGAGATGCTCGACGAGATCAAGGCCAACGGCGGCGACGTCAAGGAATTCATCCGCAAGGTCAAGAACAAGGAAGACGGCGTGAAGCTCATGGGCTTCGGGCACCGCGTCTACCGCAATTACGACCCGCGCGCGACCCTGGTCAAGCAGGCCGCCGACAAGATCCTGTCGAAGATCGGCGGCGACGACCAGCTGCTCGACATCGCCAAGCAGCTCGAAGAGGCCGCCCTCACCGACGACTACTTCGTCTCGCGTCGCCTGTACCCGAACGTCGACTTCTACACCGGCGTCATCTACCGGGCCATGGGCTTCCCGACCCGCATGTTCACCGTGCTGTTCGCGATGGGCCGCCTGCCGGGCTGGATCGCGCACTGGCGTGAGATGCACTCCGAGCCGCTGAAGATCGGCCGCCCGCGTCAGATCTATACCGGTTACGGTGAACGCGACTACCGCGCGATCGACAACCGCTAGTTTCGATCCGCCGTTGTCGGAAACTTTGTTGGGTACAGCAATCTATCGAAGGGGATAGCCCGTATGACCAAGCCGGAGATCGAATTCCAGGAGGGCCCCGCGCCCACCGAGCTCGTCATCACCGACCTCATCGAGGGCGAAGGCAAGGAAGCGGTGGCCGGTGGCACCGTCGAGGTGCACTACGTCGGCGTCGAGTTCGACAACGGTGAGCAGTTCGACTCCTCCTGGGATCGCGGCGAGTCCCTGACCTTCCCGCTGCGTGGCCTGATCCAGGGCTGGCAGGACGGCATCCCCGGCATGAAGGTCGGCGGCCGTCGTCAGCTGGTCATCCCGCCGGCGCTCGCCTACGGTGCGGCCGGTGCGGGCCACGCCCTCTCGGGCAAGACCCTGGTCTTCGTGATCGACCTGCTCAACGCGAACTGATCTGACAGCTTTCGGCCCGTGCTTCCCCAGGGAGGCACGGGCCGAAGCTGTTTCAGGGGTAAGGTTCGCGCCTCGCGAGCCGCGGGGTAATGTGCCCCGCGTAGGACGGAGCCCTACGGCTCCCGTGTGATTCGTTTCCACTGCGTTGTCCATGACAGTGACTTGTTTCGATTCGCCCGGGGCCGGGTTCTTCGGGAGTTTCGGGAGGGAGATTCTCGATCATGTTCCAACACAAGGTTGTTCGCCGTGCGCTGGCCGTGGCATTGCCCATCGCCGTGGCGGTGAGCGTGGCCGGGGTCGCGTCTGCGGAGCTCGATCAGCAGACGCGGTACGCGGCGGGATTGTCGAGTGCGGGGCAGGGCTACCGCACCACGGTCGCGCCGGACCTGCGCACCGTAGCCGCCTCGGTGGACGAGGGCCGGTTCCTGCTCGCACCCGACCGGGGCCGGGTCATCGTCGAGTCGGCGACCGGCGATCCGATCGGGGAGGTCCCCACCTCGTTCACCACGGTGAGCGGCAATGTGATCGCCTTGGCGACCGAGATCGCGGCCGACGGGCGAAGCATGACGGTGACACCGCGGCCCACCGCGGAGGCGAGCGACGAACTGAAGACCATCGCGACCACGCCCACCGCGCAATTCCCCGATCCGGTCCAGAACGCCGCCGCCATCGGCGCCGGCATCGGCGCGCTCATCGCCGCCGTCGTGTGCATCCCGATGATCACCACGATGATCCTCTACCTGCCGTGCGTCGGCCTGGTGGGTCTCCCCAACGCCTTGGTCGGCGCGCTGATCGGCGCGGTGGTCGGCGTAGCCGCGCCGCACATCATCCCGCAGGTCCTGCCCTGACCCTGAAAACCCCTGCGGCCCGGTCGGATCCACCGACCGGGCCGCAGTGCTTTCACTCCCGGACGACTTCGACGGGGTCGGTGAGGGCCAGGGCGAGGGCGGATTGCTGGGACTGGCCTCGTGGGGGGAGGGCTTCGAGGGCCTTGCCGGTCTGGGTGTTGAGGTTGCCGACGATGTTCTGCAGGGCGCCGACGCCGCCGGTGAGTTGTTCGACGGCCGAGAGGAGTTGGGCGCCGCCCTGTTCGGCGAGGGTGGGCAGGCCCTTGGCGAGTTCGGCGCCCTGGGTGAGTTGGTCGCGGGCGCTGTTGAGGCGGGCTACGACGGTGCGCAGGAGGGTGCCGAGGTCGGTGTCGGGATCTACTGCGGCGCCGGTCAGTTCGCTGAGGCCGTCGAGTTGGGTGCCCGCCTGGGTCGATACTCCACGTAGCGCTTCGAGTTTGGTGATGATGTCGGCGAGCTGCGGGTCGCCCGCGAAGGGGAGGGCTTTCAGCAGTGGCAGGATCTGGTCGAGACCGGAGCCCATGGCGGCCGCGGTGCTCTGGACGCCGGCGATGGTGACGCCGGTGGCGCCGAGGGCGTCGGCCAGCTGGGTCGCCTGCTTCGCCGCGCCGTCGACGGTCTGGTTCAGCAGCTCGATCGCCGAAGTGAGCTGGCCCGCACCCTCTTTCGCGTAGTCGAGGAAGCCGAGCATCTGCTCCGCACCGCCACTGAACTGGCTCGCGCCGTCGGCGGCGGTGTTCACGCCCGCGCTGAGTAGCTGGGCGGTGAACTGGACCGAGGTCATCTGGTTGCGTGCCTGCGAGACCGCGGCCAGCGCCGCGTCGACGCCGGACGCGCCGATCCGGTGCGTCACCACGTCGACCGCGCCGTTCACCGTGTTCGTGTCGGCGCCGTCGTGGGTGGTGACGGTGACCTTGGCGCGCTGGGGTTGCGGGGTGGCGAGGGTGGCCATCGACGCGGTGAGGTCGGCGGGCAGGGTGATCACGGCGGCGTAGTCGCTCGCGTCGATCTCACCGGGCTTGGCGACCGTCCATTCATAGCCGCCCGCATCCTGCACCGCCTTGGCCACGCGCTCGCCGGTCGGCCCGGAATCGGCGTTGACGAGCGCGATCCCGGTCGGTGCGGCATCCTTGCCGGAACAGGCGACAGCACCGCCCGCCAGTACTAGGGCGGTGATGAAGCAGAGCAGGCGGACGCGTTTGTCGATCACATCGGCGACGGTATCCCGGAGTTCGGTGCCGAACGTGGGAGATGTCTGAGAGTTCGTTGAGGAAGGGCGGTTCGGGGGTAGCTGCCGGTATGCCGGACGGGTAGCATGCGCGATCGCCGATCGATAGCTACCTGTTCAAACTATGCCTTGTGTCACAACATGTTCCGCAACCCCGTGGTGGTTCGGTACAACTCTCGAGTCAATCGACATCGAGATTTTTTCGATTCGTCCGGGGGGTTCGGGGATTCTTCGGAAGCATCGGGAGGGAGAACCGAACATGTTCAGCCACAACATCACTCGCGCGGGTCGCCGTGTGGTCTTCGCCGCGCTGCCGCTGGTCGTCGCGGCGTCGCTCGTCAGCACGGGCACCGCGGCCGCTGACGTCACCGTCGCGCGTCAGGCCGAGATCGCCGCCGGGCTGGCAAGCGAGGGCGCCGCCGACGGCATCGGCTACAAGACCACCGTCTCGCCGGACCTGCGCACCATCTCCGCGACCGTCGACAGCGGCCGCTTCGTGCTCTCGCCCGACTCCACCAACGTCGCCGTCATCTCCGCCGCCGGAGACAAGGTCAGCGAGCTGCCGCTGACGATGGCCACCGTCGGCGGCAACAACATCGCGCTGGCTTCGGTCGTCTCCGAGGACGGCCGCACGCTGCAGATCGCCCCGCAGCTGTCCGCCGCCACCACCGATGAGCTGAAGAGCATCGCCACCAACCCCGAGGCCGGCAACCACGACCCCGTCCAGAACGGTGCGGCCGCCGGCGCCACCATCGGCTTCCTGACCGCGGCGATCCTGTGCATCCCCGCACTGGCCGCGTTCATCATCGGCTACTTCGTCTGCGCGCTCGGCTCGGGTCTGACCTACGCGCTCACCGGCGCGGTGCTCGGCGCGGTCATCGGCCTGGTCATCCCGGAGTCGATCCCGCAGGTTCTCCCCTGATTCCAGCTTTGGTCGCTGGGCGTTAACTGTGCGGTATTCTCGCGAGTGTCTTCACCCCGCGCCGATCAGGCGCGGAACTCACGAGAGTGGAGGTTCGATGTCCGACACCGACGATGTCAAAGCCAAAGCCAAGGCCAAGGCTGAGGGCGAGAAGATCGAGGCGGAAGCGAAGAAGGCAGCGGCCACCGTGAAGGAAGCTGCCGAGCGCGCGGCGGGCAGAGTGAAGGACGCTTTCAAGAGCGACAAGTAGTAGCGAGCTCGGCCCCGCACCCACGGTCACCGTGGGTGCGGGGCTTTCGTGTTTCTACCGGGCCGGGCGCGCGGGCAGGTCGATGACGAGGCGGGCGCCGCCGAGGGGGCTGTCCTCGAAGTAGGTCAGCCCGCCGTGCAGCTGGGCCTGCTGGGCGACCAGCGCGAGGCCGAGGCCCGAACCGCCCTTGGTGGCGTTGGCGCCGCGGGCGAACCGCGCGAAGACCGCCTCGCGCTCGCCGGGCGCCACGCCGGTGCCGTTGTCGTCGACGGCGATGACGATCCGGCCGTGTGCGGTGCGATGCGCCGACACGACAGCGGTGGTGGCGCCGCCGTGCTTCACCGAATTGGTGAGCGCGTTGTCGACGGCCAGCCGCAGACCGGCGGGCAGGCCCCGGGTCACCAGCTCGGCGTCGGTGTCGATGCGCACCGACAGGCCGGGGTTGTGGCGCATGGCGTCGTGGGCGGCCTGGTCGCACAGGTCGGCGACATCGGTGGGGACATGGTCGGTCTCGGCGGTGAGATCGCCGCGGGCGAGCCGTTCCAGCGCCGACAGGGTGGTTTCCACTCTGGTCTCGTTGCGGGCGAGGTCGGTGAGGATCTCGTGGCGCTGCTCGTCGGTGAGGTCGAGGGTGCGCAGGACCTCGAGGTCGGTGCGGATCGCGGTGAGCGGAGTGCGCAGTTCATGGGCGGAGACGGCGGCGAAATCGCGGGCGGTCTCCAGCGCGGCGGCGGTCTCGGCCTGGGCCTGATCGACACGGGCCAGCATGGTGTTCACCGCGTCGGCCAGCTTCACCGCTTCGTCGACCCCGGAACCGTCGACCGGCCGGTCGTGCTCGTCCGGTTCGCCGCCCGCGCTGCGGGCCGACACCTGCTTGGTCAGCTTCACGATCGGGCCGACCGCGCGTCCGGCGAGCAGCCAGCCGAGCGCCGCCGCGGCCGCCACCGCGATCGCCGCGCCCGCGAGGACCCAGCGTTGCTGATCGTCGGTGGCCTTGGCGGCCTCGGTGGTCGGAATGGCCAGGGAGACGGTGCGGCCCGCGGGTTGGTTCTCGGTGGTGGTGAGCACCCGGTAGGGCTGGTTGCCGAGCTCGACGGTCTGCGAGCCGGGAGGCAGATCCGGCAGCTGGGTCGAGCTCGACGCGGTGACCTGGCCGTCGTCGCGCACCGTGAGCGCCATGGTGTTCTGCAATCCGGTCAGGTTGACGAAACCGGTTGCCAGCACCGGCTCGATCAGCACGATCCGCGAGGCGATTTCCAGTTGCTGATCGGTTTGGGTGACATTATTGCGTTCGATTGCCTGAAAACCCACGAATGCGGCGATCGTGACGATGATGACGGCACCCGCCGCGGCCGCTCCCGCGACTCTTGTCCGGAGCGAAAACGATTGTCTGCGACGATGTTTCAGCGGTCGTTCGGAGATCATTTCAATTCCCGGAGTACGAAACCCACCCCGCGAATCGTATGCAAAATCCTTGGCGTGTCATCTATTTCGAGTTTCCGGCGCAGGTATCCGACGAACACGTCCACCACATTCGTATCGGCTATGAAATCGTAACCCCACACCAATTCCAGCAGCCGTTCGCGCGTCAACACCACACCGGCATTCCGGGCCAGTGTCGACAGCAATTCGAATTCCCTTTTGGTGAGCTCGATTTCGCGCCCGTGCAGGAGCGCGCGATAACCGGCGACGTCGACCAGCAGCGGCCCGACGGTCAGCGCGCCGGGCGCCACGGGCTCCGGTGCGTCGGTGCGGCGGCGCAGCAGGGCCTTGATCCTGGCCACCAGTTCGGCCAGTTCGAACGGTTTCACCAGGTAGTCGTCGGCGCCGGACTCGAGACCCGCGATCCGGTCGTCCACCGAAGCGCGGGCGCTGAGTACACAAATGGGCACGTCATTGCCCATCGCGCGCAAAGCGGTGACCACTCCCGCGCCGTCGAGGACCGGCATGTTCATGTCGAGTACCACCGCGTCGGGCACCTGCTCGGCGACGGCCCGCAGCGCGGCGCCACCGTCGCGCGCGACCAGTACCCGGAACCCGGACAGTCGCAGGCCGCGTTCGACCGAGGCGAGAACGTCCTCGTCGTCGTCGACGACGAGCACGGTAGAGGAAGTCACGTGGTGAGCATATATATCGGCGGCCCGGGAGCCGCGTGGTCTCGGCCGCCCCTGCGGGGCTACGAAGACTTCAGTCGTCACGGGGCCGGGGAAACCGAGTCGTTGTCCTGTTCGGGGGTGGCGGCCGTGGTGATGTTGCCGAGCGGCGGGTTGGCGAGGATGCGGTCCGCCAGGGCGGTGAGGACATGGGGGTCCTCGATGGTGGCGGGGGTTTCGACGTGTTCACCGGCGGTGAGCTGGCGGATCGTCTTGCGCAGGATCTTGCCGGAGCGGGTCTTGGGCAGGCCGGTGACGATGATCGAGTCGTGCAGGGTGGCGATCGCGCCGATCTGGGCACGCACCCGGTCGTCGAGTTCGGCGCGCAACTGCTGCTGGTCGATCTCGACGCCCTGCTTGAGCACCACATATGCCAGCGGCAGGCTGCCCTTGAGCTCGTCGGGCATGCCGATCACCGCGCATTCGGCGACGGCCTCGTGCCCGGCGATGGCGGCCTCGATGCTGCCCGCCGACAGGCGGTGCCCGGCGATGTTGATCACGTCGTCGCTGCGGCCGAGGACGTAGAGGTAGCCGTCCTCGTCGAAATAGCCCGAGTCGCCGGTGAGGTAGTGGCCGGGGAAAGCCGACAGGTACGAGCGGATGAAGCGATCCCGGTCGCGCCACAAGCCGGTCAGGCAGCCGGGGGGCAACGGCAGCCCGATGACGATATTGCCCTCGGTTCCGGCGGGTACCGCGTTGCCGTTCGCGTCGAGCACGCGCAGCCGGTAGCCCGGCACCGGCACGCTCGCCGAACCGGACTTGACGGGCAGTTCCTGCACGCCGAGCGGGTCGGCGCAGATCGGCCAGCCGGTCTCGGTCTGCCACCAGTGATCGACCACCGGGGTGTCGGGATGGTCGGCCAGCAGAGTGTTCGTGGCCCAGTCGAAGGTGGCCGGATCCAAGCGCTCGCCCGCGCAGAACAGCGCGCGCAGCCGGGACAGGTCGTAGCGGTGGGCCGCGGTGGCGTCGGGGTCGGCGCGGCGGATCGCGCGCAACGCGGTCGGCGCGGTGAACAGCACCCGCACGTCGTGCTCGTCGACGATCCGCCAGAACGCGCCCGCGTCGGGGGTGCCGACCGGTTTGCCCTCGTAGAGCACGGTCGTCGCGCCGACCAGCAGGGGCGCGTAGACGATGTAGGAGTGGCCGACGACCCAGCCCACATCGGAGGCGGCCCAGAACACCTGACCAGGGCCGACGTCGTAGATGTTGCGCATCGACCAGGCCAGCGCCACCGCGTGTCCGCCGTTGTCGCGCACCACGCCCTTCGGCTTACCGGTGGTGCCGGAGGTGTAGAGGATGTAGAGCGGATCGGTGGCGGCCACCGAGACCGGATCGGCGGGCGCCACGCCGTCGAGGCAGTCGTCCCAATCGACCCAGCGGGCGGCGACGGTCTGCTCCGAGGACGGCAGCACATCGGTGGCGGGCAGGGCGGCGGGGAACTCGATCGTCGTGAACTGCGGCCGCTGCTTCACGATCACCGTGCGTACCGACGCGGTCTCGGCGAGATCGAGCGCGGCCATCACGATCGGCGGGTAGTCGATGCGGCGGTTGGGCTCCAGGCCGCCCGAGGCGGTGATGATCAGGACCGGCTCGGCGTCGTCGATGCGGGCGGCCAGCTCGGGCGCGGCGAACCCGCCGAACACCACCGAGTGCACCGCGCCGATGCGGGCACAGGCCAGCATCGCGATCACCGCTTCGGGGATCATCGGCAGATAGATCACCACGCGATCACCGGCCACCACACCGAGATCGCGCATGGCTCCCGCGAACTCGGCCACCGCGTCGAGCAATTCGGCGTAGGTGTAAATCGTGGTGGTGTCCGTCATAGCGGAGGCATATATGAGGGCGGGTTGATCGGCGTGTCCACCCTGGTCGACGGTGCCCGCCCTGACGTGGCGGTCGAGGGCGTTCACACAGGTATTCAGGCGGGCATCGGGGAACCACCGGGCCGACCGCTTATCGGCGGCATCGACGATCTGCTGCGGTTCGACATCCCACTCGATGCCCTGAGCTGCGGCGGACCAGAAGTCGGCTGGGTCGACCAGGCTGGTCTGATAGACCGGCCGGTACTCGTGTTCGGTGTCCAACCCCGTGACTCCCTAGCCTCGCTTCGATGCCCGCTCGATAGATCCAGATGATTGTGGCAGACTTCACGCGACACCCGAGGGGGTGCCGCGACCTTTGGTTTTGCCTACAACAGGCTGGTCATCGCGCGGACCTCTACCGGGAGTCAGCCAAGAAGTTATTGATCCGTTAGAATCCGATGTCACTTATTCGGGCAGTCGTAGACGCAATTTCTCGGCCAGCCGTAGTTCTCGGCCAGCAGCCACTGGCGAGCCACCATCGCGCCTGTGGAGGTTCGCCTCAGGCGTACGGTACGAGGCCAGTTTGGAAAGTGAGTGGGAGATGCGTGACGCCGCTAGGTCCGGCAGCAAACGCTGGGCGCTCGGCAACTGGGACCTGCGTTGGAAGGTTACGGCCGTACTTGCCGTGCCACTCGCGGTCGCGGTCGGGCTCGGCGTGTCGAGAATTACCTCCGAGTTCTCGGAGGCCAACCGGCTCTCCAGTATCAACGAGCAGGTAGACACGATTCCGTCCGTCACCGCGCTGAGTGCTTCCACGGCGAAGGTGTCGGGCAGTCAGATGGTGCCCGCCGGTCCGGGGGTCACCCTGGTCACCGACAAGGACCTCACCGATCTCGACGCCGCGATCAGCGCGGCCGAGACGGCGCTCGGTCGGCTGACCGATCTGCCGACCGCGCACGGCGCGCTCGAGCGGATGGTCAAGCAGGCCAAGAATGTGCGCGCCCAGGGCAAGGCGCTGTCGTCGTCGGCCGAGCCGGTGCTGGCCTCGGTCGAGCAGATGACCAAGGACAGCGTCAGCATCGTGGAAACCACCATCGCTCAGGTGAGCGATCCGGTGATGGATACCGCCAAGCTGCGCCTGGTCGACTCGCTCAACACGCGTTCGGTGCTCGTCGACGAGCTCGCCGGTATCTCCGAAATGCTGCGCGGCCTCGACACCGGGGCACAGAACTACCTCACCGGCGTCGCGACCGAGCGCCACCTGCTCGACGTGCTCGCCAACCGCTTCCCCGACGGCGACCGGGTGATCGCCGACCTCAAGGCCCAGGCCGAGGTCCGGCAGAACCTGGTGAGCGGTCCCGAGGTGGCGGCGGGCAAGCTGCCCGTCGGCGATATGCGGACCTCGCTCTACGGCAGCCTCCAGGCCTACGAAGGCGTCGTGAACGACGCCACCAAGGCCATCGAGTCCTCGATGGACGAACTCACCACCTCGGCCGCCACCGGCGCCTGGACCTATACCGCGGTCGTCATCGCGACGATCCTGGCCGCGCTGCTGCTCGCCGTGTTCGTCGCCCGCTCGATGATCGTGCCGCTGCACCGCCTCCGCCTGGCCGCGCTGCGCGTCGCCGAGTCCGATCTGCCGCACGAGGTCGCCCAGCTCCGCAACGGCGCCGCGCCCGAGGACGTGCCGCTCGAGCCGATGCCGGTGCGCTCCGACGAGGAGATCGGCCAGCTCGCCCGCGCCGTCGACGATATCCACGGTCAGGCGCTGCGCCTGGCCAGCGACCAGGCGCAGATGCGTTCACAGGTCAACGACATGTTCGAGACGCTGGCCCGCCGGTCCAAGTCGCTCGTCGACCATCAGCTCACCCTCATCGAGGCGATGGAGTACGACGAGAAGGACCCGCGCCTGCTCGAGAACCTCTTCCGGCTCGATCACCTCGCCGCGCGCATGCGCCGTAACGGTGACAACCTGCTGATTCTGGCGGGTACCAAGCAGCGCCGCACCAAGTCGGCCCCGGTCGAGATCGCCGACGTGCTGCGTGCCGCGATCTCCGAGGTCGAGGACTACGAGCGGGTCAAGCTCGGCGCCACGCCGCGTGGCTCGCTCGTCGAACCGGCCGCCTCCGATATGGCGCACCTGTTCGCCGAGTTGCTCGACAACGCGCTGCGGGCCTCCCCGCCGGAGACCGACGTCAAGTTCACCTTCGCCCAGGCGCACGACCAGGGTCTGCTGATCGAGGTCGCCGACCGCGGCATCGGTATGCCGCCCGCCGAGATGTCGGAGATCAACCACCGGCTCGAGCAGACCGCCGAGCCCGGTCCCGACACCGCCCGCCACATGGGTCTGTTCGTGGTCGGCCGGTTGGCCGAGCGCCACGGTCTCACCGTGCGTCTGCGCCCGACCTTCGATACCGCGCGCGATCCGGGCGTCACCGTCACCGTGCACGTGCCGGTCGGCCTGATCGTCGCCGGTGCCGGTGGCCCGGTGGTGCCGCCGCAGCAGGTGCAGCAGCAGAACGCGCCCGCACCGCAGCAGCAGCGACCGAGCCCGCAGCAGCAGCCGAGCAGCACCATGCAGACCCGCGCGATCACCCGCACCCCGGGTGGCAACGTGATGGTCACCGTGGATCCCGGAACCAGCGGGCCCCCGGCGGGTGCCGGTGGTGGGCTGCCGCAACGTCAGCCGGGTAACTCGATGGCGTCGGGCGCGGCCCAGGACGCGAACGAGCAGTCGTCGCCGTCGCTGCGTCCGCCCGCGCCGGGTCAGGGGAACGTGCCCCAGCGCGGCAAGCTCGCCGCGGCGAACCTACCCAAGCGCAACCTGGCGCCGGGTGGGCCGCAGCGTCCGCCCGCCGGTCCGGGTCAGCAGGGTCCGGGTGAGCAGAAGCCCGGTGGGCCGCCGCAGGCCGGTGGTGGGCTGCCGCAACGTCAGCCGGGTGCGAACGGCGCGCCGTCGCGGGATTCCGCGCAGTCGCCGCGTGATTCGGCACCGCCGCAGCGCGATGCGGCACCGACGCAGCGGGGCAGCACCCCCGGTGGGCTGCCGCAGCGTTCGCCGGGTGCCAACGGCGCCCCGCAGCGGGATCCCTCGGTCGGCCTGCCACAGCGTGATCCCTCGCCGCGACTACCGCAGCGTGAGCAGACCGGTGGCCTGCCGCAGCGTGACCCGGCAACGGGCCTGCCGCAGCGCGATCCCTCGACCGGCCTCCCGCAGCGTGAGCAGACCGGTGGCCTGCCGCAGCGTGATCCGGTGACGGGTCTGCCGCAACGCGAAGCCGCGAACGCCCAGCGTGATCCGGCGCAGTCGACCGGGTTGCCGCAGCGTGGTCAGGGAAGTTCCGCACCGCAGCGTGATTCCGAGCCCGTGCAGCGCGACCCGTCGACCGGGCTCCCGCAGCGGGGCAACGCCTCCGGCGGTCTGCCGCAACGCGATCCCGCGCCGCGGCTGCCGCACCGGGATCAGTCCGGTGGTCTGCCGAGGCTCGATCCGACCGGTGGTCTGCCGCAGCGTGACCCGTCGACCGGCCTCCCGCAGCGGGACCAGACCGGCGGTCTGCCGCAGCGCGATCCGTCCAACGGCCTCCCGCAGCGGGACCAGACCGGTGGCCTCCCGCAGCGTGATCCGTCCAACGGCCTCCCGCAGCGTGAGCAGACCGGTGGTCTGCCACAGCGTGATCCGGCCGGCGGACTTCCGCAGCGGGCCCAGCCTGCCCGTTCGGCCAATGGCCTGCCGCAGCGCGCAAACCCTGCGCCGCAGCAGGATTCGGCCGACAACGGCCTGCCCCAGCGCGCCCCGGCCGCGGGTCAACCGCAGCGGGAGGCGCCCAACGGCCTGCCCCAACGTGCGGCTGCGCCGAATGGGCTGCCGCAGCGCGATCCCGGGGCTAGTGTGGTACCGCAGGCGAACGCCGGGCCAGGAGTGGCTCTGCCGCAACGGGATCGGGACCCTGCGGGGCCGGATAACGCTGCGTCGGCAGGGCGTGATCCGGGTCGGCACAGCTTCCGGTCCAATCCGGTCAAGGCTGCGTCGTTCTTCCAGACCAGGTTGCAGCCGGCACCGGAAGGTGATTCCGTGATGGGCGGAACACCGATCTTCGCCGAGATGATGTCGGCGTGGCTCACGGACGAGAATTCCGACCGGAACCAGATGGCTGCCGCCTTCGAATCACCGGGTGACGAGGGTTGGCAGGCTGCACGCGCGGCCAGCGAAGCCCAGTCCGAGGTGCGTACCGCCGCCGGCTTGCCTCAGCGCAGTCCGGGCGGAAGGCTTGTGCCGGGTGGTGTGAGCGGCACCGCTGATCGCACCCCGCAGCAACGCGATCCCGCCACGATCCGGAACAGCCTGAGTCGTCATCAGCAGGGTGTCCGGGATGGCCGCGCAATGAAGGCAATGAACCTAACCGGAGATAAAGGAGACCGATGAACCCCGATCTAGGTGGTACGAACCGTCAGCTGGATTGGCTGGTTTCGAACTTCGCCAACGAGGTTCCTGGCGTAGCCCATGCCGTCCTGGTCTCGGCTGACGGACTGTTGATGGCCGCGAGCGCTCAGCTCCCGGTCGACCGCGCGGAACAGCTCTCCGCGGTGACCGCCGGACTGGCGAGTCTTTCCGTCGGCGTGTCGAATCTGTTCGAAGGCGGTACGGTACTCCAGTCCGTCGTGGAGATGGAGCACGGATACCTGCTGCTGATGGCAGTCGGCGACGGCTCCTACCTAGCGGTCCTGACCAACACCTCGTGTGACATCGGTCAGGTCGGCTACGAAATGGCACTTCTGGTCGAGCGCGTTGGCCAGACGGTCCAGGCCACCCCGCGCGTCACGATGGGTTCCTGATGGTGGGATGGACATAGACGATCACCGCATGGGGAGCGCCGAGCCCAGCCTCGTCCGCCCGTACTCCTTGACTGCCGGCCGCACCAGGCCGGCGGTCGAGTTGGCGCTGGAGGCACTCGTCGCATCGCATCCGGTCGCCATGGAGCGGCAGTACGAACTGAACAACCTCGAAACGTCCATCGTGGAGTTGTGCAGGCAATCGCCGTCCGTTGCCGAGATAGCTGCCCAGCTGTACATCCCGATCGGGGTGGCCCGGGTACTCGTAGCCGATCTGATCGAGGCCGGCCACGTCCGGGTTTCGGCAACTTTGAAAGACGATTCCAGCGACGATGAACGTCGCGAGCTGATCGAAAGGGTTCTCAGTGGACTCCGGCGTATTTGATTCGACGGCGCAGGTCGATACCCGCACGGCCAAGCCGACTTCGGCGAAGATTGTGGTCGCCGGCGGCTTCGGTGTGGGTAAGACCACGATGGTCGGCGCGGTGTCGGAGATCGTTCCGCTGCGCACCGAGGCGTTGGTGACCAACGCCAGTACCGGAATCGACAACCTGACCGGTATTCCGCAGAAGTCGACCACCACGGTGGCGATGGACTTCGGCCGTATCAGCCTCGCCGACGACCTGGTCCTGTACCTGTTCGGTACGCCGGGCCAGTACCGGTTCTGGTTCATGTGGGACGACCTGATCCGCGGCGCCATCGGCGCCGTGGTGCTGGTCGACACCCGCAGGCTCGAAGACAGCTTCGCCGCTGTCGACTACTTCGAGGCCCGCGGACTGCCGTTCCTGGTGGCGCTCAACGAGTTCGACGACGCGCCGAAGTATCCGCTCGAGGACATCCGCCAGGCCCTGGCGGTTCCCGCCGACGTGCCGATCATGTCGATCGACGCCCGTCGCCGGGAACCGGCCAAGCAGGCCCTGGTCGCCTTGACCGAGTACGCGTTGCGCAAGGTCATGCAGGGCTACTGAACGGAGCCTCTGCACTGACGGACGGGGCTGCTGCGATGAAGGCCGCAGCCCCGCTCTTCGTCAGTACTCCGGTTCGGGATCGGGCCGGGTCCAGCCGAGGATCATCGCCGGCGCGCAGCCACCGGCCATGATCGTGGCCAGCATCATCAGTCCGCCCGCGTAGGCGATGCGATAGGCATCGGCCTCCGGTGAGAACGCGCTGCCGAAGATCAGGTACGCCAACGGCGCCATGGTCAGCGACTGGGTGAGCGCGAGTCCCGCCGAGCGTGCCTTGTTGCGCTCGGTGATCTCCAGTTCGTCGAGCATCTGATCGGGCGCGTGATCCTGGCCGCCCGAGGCGATCCGCAGCATCGTCCAGCTCGGCAGGAACACCAGCGCCGAGACGAGCGCGACACCCGGCGCCCCGAACAGGTCGAGCGCGCGCATCACTCCCGCGACGGCGATCCCGAGCAGCGCGATCGTCACGATCACCACGAGAATCCGCCGTCGGCGCAGCGACCGCCAGCTCGTCAGCATTCCCGCTGTCCGTTGCTCCTGCACGAGCCAGCGCCGGACCCGATAGTTCTGGTAGCGGTCGATGAGCGTGCTGGTCATGGCATGTCGCCTTTCGTGCGTGGGTAGAGCTCGGCCGACAACGGCCCGAATTCCTTGCGGGAGAACACGACTTCGATCGGTAGCGCGAACAAATCGCAGATGCGCATCGCCAGATCGAGGCTCGGATAGTGATCGCCACGCTCGAGCGCGCCGATCGTCTGGACATTGACATCGACGGCCTCGGCAAGCGCCGCCCGGCTCATCCGATGCTCCGCGCGCAACACCGCGATGCGATTGAAGATCGGCAGGGTTTCCCCTCTTCTGACTGGGCTCACCTAATGAAGTGTTGTAAAAACACAACATATTGTCAAGGTATCCCAATGCTTCGCTGTGATCTCGTGACCGCCGGCCGAACCGGTCCGGCTAGGCTCGGAGTGTGCGGATGTCGGCGGATGACTTGCTCGGCCAGTTGCTCGACGCGGGCTCTTTCGTGAGCTGGGACAGGGCGCCGCTCGAGCCCGCCGTGTCGCCGCGTTATCGCCAGGACCTCATCGCGGCGGCCGCTCGGGCGGGCACCGATGAGGCGGTGCTGACGGGGGAGGGGTTGTTGCGCGGGCGGCGAGTCGCCGTGATCGCCTGCGAGTTCGCGTTTCTGGCCGGTTCGATCGGGGTGGGCGCGGCCGAACGGATCGTGCGCGCCGTCGAGCGCGCCACCGAACTCGGGCTGCCCCTGATCGCCTCGCCGACCTCCGGTGGCACCCGGATGCAGGAGGGCACAGTCGCTTTCGTGCAGATGGTGAAGATCGCCGGTGCGGTGGCGGTGCACAAGTCGGCGGGGCATCCGTATCTGGTGTATCTGCGCGATCCGACAATGGGTGGGGTGTTCGCGTCATGGGGGTCGCTGGGGCACATCACCTTTGCCGCGCCCGGCGCGCTCATCGGCTTTCTGGGACCACGGGTGTACGAAGCCTTGTACGGCAAGCCGTTTCCGCCCGGCGTGCAGACCGCGGAGAACCTCTATCGCAACGGCGTGATCGACGGTGTGGTGACGGTGGAGGTCTTCCGGCGTATCGCGCACCGGGCGATGAGCGTCGCCACGGGCGCTGTCGTCGCGGTGACGGGCGAACCGGGTTGGGCTGCGCCGGTGCGTAGTCCGGCGACCCCCGCGAATCCGACTGCCAGCGCCTGGGATTCGGTCCTCAGTTCGCGGCGGCCCGGCCGGCCCGGCATTCGGGACCTGCTTCGCCATACGACACAACGGGTTCCGCTCAGTGGTACCGGTCGCGGTGAGTCCGATCGCACCGTCTTGCTCGCCCTCGCCCGGTTCGCCGGGCAACCGTGCGTCGTCTTCGGACACGACCGATCCGGGCAGGAAGGCGAGCACACCATGGGCCCGGCCGCCCTGCGCGAGGCGCGGCGCGCGATGGTCCTCGCCCGGGAATTGCGGCTGCCGCTGGTGCTGGTCATCGACACCGTCGGCGCCGCCCTGTCCAAGGAGGCCGAGGAACGCGGGCTCGCCCCCGAAATCGCCCGCTGCCTGGCCGATCTCGTCACTCTCGACACCCCGACCGTCTCCGTGCTGCTGGGTCAGGGCACCGGCGGTGGCGCGCTCGCGCTGTTGCCCGCCGACCGGGTGCTCGCCGCCAGGCACGGCTGGCTGGCCCCGCTGCCGCCGGAAGGGGCGAGCGCCATCGTCTTCCGTGATGCCGCGCACGCACCGGAAATGGCTGCCGCACAAGGCATCAGATCGGCCGATCTGCTCGACGACGGTGTGGTGGACCGGATCGTCGAGGAGTACCCCGATGCCGCCGACGAACCGGTTGCCTTCGCCCGCCGTACGGTCCTGGCGATCGCCGCCGAATTGGCGGCGCTGCGCACCTACGAGCCCGCCGAACTACGCACGCTCAGGCAGGTCCGATACCGGCGAATCGGACTGGCCGGAGCTGGGGCCTGAATCGCGGGCAATCCCCTGACCAGCGCCCCGCTTCTCGGTACGGGGAAACACGCGACGCGCCGTCGTTGACGCCACACCCAACCACTTCTACCTTCGAGAGGGTGACCTTCCGCAGCGAGAGCAGCCCTGTCCCCACCATCGTGCTCAATGACGGGAACGTGATCCCACAGCTCGGCTTCGGTGTGTTCCAGGTGCCCGCGGAAGACGTCACCGGAGTGGTGGCCGAGGCGCTGAAGGTCGGCTACCGCAGTATCGACACGGCCGCGGTCTACGGAAACGAGGAAGGCGTAGGCCGCGCCCTCCGTGAATCGGGGATTCCCCGCGACGAACTCTTCGTCACCACCAAGTTGTGGAACGCCGACCAGGGCTACGACAGCACCTTGCGCGCCTTCGATACCAGCATGCAGCGCCTCGGTCTGGACTACCTCGACCTGTATCTGATCCACTGGCCGGTTCCGTCGGCAGGCCGTTACGTCGACACGTTCCGCGCGTTCCAGGCGCTGAAGTCGCAGGGCCGGATCGGCTCGATCGGCGTCTCCAACTTCCGGGTGATCGATCTGGAGACCCTGATCGCCGACGCCGGCGAGATCCCGACGGTGAACCAGATCGAATTGCACCCCACGCTGTCCCAGCGCGACCTGCGTCAATACGGTGCCAATCACGCGATCGCCACCGAGGCGTGGAGCCCGCTGGGGCAGGGCACGCTGCTCGGCAACCCGACCATCGTCGACATCGCGAAGCAGCTCGACCGCACCCCCGCGCAGGTCATCATCCGGTGGCACCTGCAGCTCGGCAACATCGTCATACCGAAGTCGGTCACGCCGTCGCGGATCGCCGAGAACTTCGACGTGTTCACCTTCGAGCTCGACGCCGAGGCGATGGAGTCGATCAGCCGCCTCGACTCGGGCAAGAGGGTCGGCGCCGATCCGGCGACGTTCAGCGCCGGTCTGGTCTGAGCCCGAGGAAGTCGGTCAGCTCGCGGGCCGCTGCCCGGCCCGCCCGGTTGGCGCCGATCGTGCTGGCCGAGGGGCCGTAGCCGATGAGGTGGACGCGCGGGTCGAGGGCCACCTGCGTCGCCAACCGCCCGGTCATGGTGATCCCGCCGCCGGGCCCGCGCAGCCGCAAGGGCGCCAAATGGTCCAGTGAGCTGCGGAAACCGGTTGCCCACAGGATCACGTCGGCGGCCTGGAAACCGCCGTCGGCCCAGCGTACGCCGGTGGGTTCGATCCGCTCGAACATCGGCAGCCGTCGCAGCACACCCCGCTCGCGGGCGGCTCGCAATCGGTTGTCGAGCGGCAGTCCCGTCACCGAGACGACCGACCCCGGCGGCAGGCCCGCCCGGACGCGGTCCTCGACCAGTGCCACCGCGTCGCGCCCGTCCTGCTCGGCGAACGGCGTTTCCCGCCAGCGCGGCTCCGACCTGGTGACCCATGTGGTGGACGTCACGAGCGAGATTTCGTCGAGTAACTGCACCGCCGAGATGCCCCCGCCGACGATGACGACATGCTTGCCCGCGAACTCGTCGGCCGTGCGGTAATCGCGCGTGTGCAACTGGCGGCCCGCGAAGGTGCCCGCGCCGGGATATCGGGGGATGAACGGGTGCTCCCAGGTGCCGGTGCCGTTGATCAGACCCCGCGTGCGAAGAGTGCCCGCGCCCTCGGTTTCGACCTGTAATACCTCGCCTCGGCCCGCGCAGCTCTGCCCGTCGGCGGTCCGATCGCAGACCACTTTCACCGTCACCTGACGTTGAACCCGCAGGTCGAAGCGCTTTTCGTAGAGCTCGTAGTAGTGCGGCACCGCGCTGGCGGCTCGCGCCGACTCCGATCCCGCCGGCAGCGTCTCGGCGAAGGACATCCCCGGCAGGTCGTGCACCCGGTTCACGGTCGTCAGGGTGAGCGAGGGCCACCGGAACTGCCAGGCACCACCGGGGCCCGGAGCGTGGTCGACGATGCGGAAATCGCGTTCGGGCACCAGCCCGAGCTTGCGCAGGTGATAACCGGCGGAGAGCCCTGCCTGGCCCGCGCCGATCACCACGATGTCGAAATCGGTGTCTGGGGAGACCTCTCCTGCGTGGTGCCACACAACCGTCGATGCTATCGCCTTGCCGGGCGTTGTCGGCGGGCTGTGGCAGAGTGTGAACATCCACGAAATCCGCTGATTCTGGGGAGGATGCATGCTCGGCGTGACCCGCGATGGTGATGTGATCACCATCGAACTGCAGCGCGAGGAACGGCGCAACGCGCTCAACGAGGACCTGGTCGGGCAGCTGCGCGCCGCGATGCTCGACGCCGTGGCACAGGGTGCGCGCGCCATCGTGCTCACCGGCCGCGGGCCGATCTTCAGCGCGGGCGCCGATCTGTCGGGGGTGTACTCCGAGTCGTTTCTGAGCGGGCTGCTCGACATGCTGCACACCATCGAATCCGTGCCGGTTCCGGTGATCTCGGCGATCAACGGTGGTGCGCTCGGTGCGGGCGTGCAGCTGGCGCTGGCCTCGGACCTGCGGGTGATCGAACCCGACGCCTACATCGCGGTGCCCGCGGCCAAGCTCGGCATCTCGGTCGACCGCTGGACGGTGTCGCGGCTGGCGGCCCTGATCGGTGGCGGCCCGGCCCGGACGATCCTGCTCGGCGCCGAATCCGTCTCCGCCGCAGACGCCTACGCCTACGGCTTCGCCAACAAGCTCGGCACCCTCGCCGACGCCAAGGACTGGGCCAAGTCCATCGCCGCGCTGGCGCCGCTGTCGCTGCAAGCCATGAAACTGATGCTCAACGACGACGGCACCGGCGATCCGGCGAGCGCGCAGCAGCAGGCCGCGCTGGCCGCCGCGTGGAGCAGCGACGACGCGAAAGAGGGCCGCCTGGCCCGGCAGGAGAAGCGCCCGGCGAAGTTCGTGGGGCGCTGATGCGGATCACACGTCTGGCAGGTTCGGTGGCGAGCACCTTCGGTCTCGCCTGGATGGCGCGCGCGGTGTGGGGCCTGCCCACCTCGATCGGTGCGGGCCCGTCGGCGATCGCGCCGACCGCCCTCGGCAAGTCCTCCTATCGCGACGGCCGTTTCCACAACACCGAGCCGAGTTCGATGCTCGCCGCCGGCGCCGCGCCGTCGCTGCTCTGGTCGGGACTCACCAAGGGACGCGTCGGCCGCCCGGCCAACCCCGTCCCGCTGGTCACCCCCGCGGTTCCCGAGCAGGCCGCCGAACTCGCGGTGACCTGGTACGGGCACGCGAGCGCCCTGGTGGAACTCGATGGCTACCGGGTGCTGGCCGACCCGGTGTGGAGCGAACGGGTCTCCCCGTCCCCGGTGGTCGGCCCGGCCCGCCTGCACCCCGTCCCCGGCGAACTGGCGCAGGTGCCGCAAGTCGACGCCGTGATCATCTCCCACGATCACTACGACCACCTCGACAAGGCCACCGTCGACGAACTCGTCCGCACCCAGCTCGCGCCGTTCGTCGTACCCACCGGCATCGGCGCGCACCTGCGGCAGTGGGGTGTGCCCGAATACCGGATCATCGAGCTCGACTGGGGCGGCTCGGTCTCGCTCGGTCACGACGCCGACGACCGGGGGCTCACCATCACCTGCGCCGAGGCCAGGCACTTCTCCGGGCGCGGGCTCGTCCGCAACACCACGCTGTGGGCGTCGTGGGCACTGTCCGGCCCGACCAAGCGGGTCTATTTCGGCGGCGACACCGGCTACACCAAGGCGTTCGCCCAGGCGGGGGCGGTGCTCGGCCCCTTCGATCTCACGCTGCTGCCCATCGGCGCCTACGACGAGCGCTGGACCGATGTGCACATGAATCCCGAAGAGGCGGTGCGTGCCCACGCCGACCTGTGCCTCGGCGACGCAGGCTACGGGCTGCTGGTCCCGATCCACTGGGCAACGTTCAACCTGGCCTTCCACGGCTGGTCCGAACCCGTCCGGCGCCTGGTGTCGGCAGCCGCCGATGCGGGTACTCCGGTGGTAGTGCCCAAGCCGGGCCAGAGGGTGGTTCCGAATGACCTCCCACCACGGGATTCGTGGTGGGAAGATGTGGAGTGACCCTCCTCTCGAAAGGAACATCGGCAGATGAGTCTCGTGGACACCTTGAAGGGCTTGCTCGGTAAGGGCAAGGTTGCGGTCGAACAGAACGCCGACAAGATCAATGAGGCGGTCGACAAGGCCGGCACCTTCATCGATGACAAAACCAAGGGCAAGTACAGCGACAAGATCGAGAAGGGCAAGGACGCGGCCAAGAAGGTCGTGCCCCCGCAGGCAGGCCCCGGCACTGCCCCCGGCGGCCCCGCTCCGACAGATCCGGGACCCAAGGCCTGATTCGGTGCGCGGGGACCACTAGACGGTCCCCGCCGTCCGATCGCGTCGATGGTCCGCCGGGAATTTCGGGGCGCGCCGGGTGAACCGGACATCGAGGTTGAGCTCAGCAACCTCGACAAGGTGCTGTACCCGGCGACCGGCACGACGAAAGGCGAGGTGATCGCCTACTACTCGGCGATCACCGAGGCGGCCCTGCCCCATCTCGTCGGCCGTCCGGTCACCAGGAAGCGCTGGCCGAACGGAGTCGACCATGCCGATTTCTTCGAGAAGAACCTGCCCGAGCACGCGCCCGCGTGGATCCACCGGTCCGCGATCGAGCATTCCAGCCGCCGGGTGGTGTACCCGCTGATCGATTCCGAGGCCGGGATGGCCTGGCTCGCGCAGCAGGCGGCGCTGGAAATCCATGTGCCGCAATGGCGTTTCGACGCGGACGAGCGCGGGCCCGCCACCAGGATCGTGTTCGATCTCGACCCCGGCCCCGGCGCGGGTCTGGCGGACTGCGCGCGGGTGGCGATCGCCGTGCGCGACATGGTCGCCGACATCGGCATGCGGGCATTCCCGGTGACCAGTGGTAGCAAGGGGATTCACGTCTACGTGCCACTGGATCGGCCGGTGAGTTCGCGTGGCGCGTCCACCGTCGCCAAGCAGGTGGCCACCAATCTCGAAGCGCTGCACCCGGATCTGGTGACGGCCACCATGGCGAAGGTGGCCCGCAAGGGCAAGGTGTTCCTGGACTGGAGCCAGAACAACGCCGCCAAGACCACCATCGCCCCCTACTCGCTGCGCGGTCGCGCCGAACCCAACGCCGCCGCCCCCCGCACCTGGGCCGAGATCGAAGACCCGGACACCCTGCGCCAGTTACGTTTCGACGAGGTGCTCGCCCGCTGGAAGGCCGACGGCGACCTACTGGCCGAACTCGATCCGCCGCTTCCCGCCGACTCCGGCCGGTCGACTGCCCGCCGCGATTCCCTCACCAAGTACCGCAGCATGCGCGACTCACAGCGGACCCCCGAGCCCGTCCCCGAAGCGACACCGGAGCCCGGCCCCGGCAACCGCTTCGTCATCCAGGAACATCACGCCCGCCGTCTGCACTGGGACGTGCGGCTCGAACACGACGGCGTCCTCGCCTCCTGGGCGGTGCCCAAAGGCCCGCCGACCGATTCGAAACACAACCGACTGGCCGTGCGCACCGAGGATCACCCCCTCGAGTACCTGGACTTCCACGGCACCATTCCGAAGGGCGAATACGGTGCGGGGGAGATGACGATCTGGGATTCGGGGACCTATGTCACCGAGAAATGGCGAACCGACGAGGTGATCGTCGAATTCGACGGCAAGCGGGTGTCCGGCCGCTACGCCTTGATCCAGACCAAGGGCGATCAGTGGCTGATGCATTACATGCGCGACCAGACTCGTCCAGAACCCGTGGTGGACAGCAGTTTCCCCCGCGGACTGTCGCCCATGCTGGCCACCGCGGGCGACGTCGAATCGCTGCCCCCCGCCGACTGGGCCTTCGAAACCAAGTGGGACGGCTTCCGGGTGATCGTCGAGATCCACGACGGCACCGTCACCGTCCGAAGTCGTGCGGGCAACACGGTGACCGCCCGGTATCCGCGCCTGGCCGCCCTCGGCGAGGAACTGGCCGGGCATCAGGTGGTCCTGGACGGCGAAGCGGTGGTTCTCGACGACGCCGGCCTCTCGGATATCTCGGCGCTGCAAGCGGATTCGGCCCGCGCGGTCTTCATCGCCTTCGACGTGCTCTACCTCGACGGCACCTCGCTGCTGCGCAAGAAGTACACCGACCGCCGGGCGGTGCTCGCGGCGCTGGGCCGATTGGCGCCGTCGATGAATGTCAGTGCGCTGCTGGAGGGTTCGGGCGCCGAGGCGATGAAGGCCAGTCGAGAGCAGGGGCAGGAAGGGGTGGTGGCCAAGCGGCGGGAATCGGTGTATCAGCCGGGCAAACGCAGCCAGACCTGGCTCAAGCAGCGCAACTGGCGCTCGCGCGAAGTGGTCGTCGGCGGGTGGCGGCGCAGCGACAAACGGCCGTTCAAGTCGCTGCTGCTCGGCATGCCGCACGACGACGGCCTCATCTACGTCGGCCGGGTGGGCACCGGATTCGGGGACGAACAGTCGCGCCGGATCGCCGCCGCGCTCGACGGACTGCGGCGCGAGACTTCCCCGTTCACCAACGAGCTGACCGCCGACGAACGCCACGACGCGCAATGGGTTACCCCCGAGCTCACCGGCACCGTCCGCTTCCAGGCGTGGACCGACACCGGACGGCTCTGGCATCCCGTCTGGGACGGTGTGACGAGCTCCCCACGATGACGCCCACCCGCGAAAGCTGCGATGTTGCTACGGTTGTCGCGTTGTACCCGGTGTCGAATCAACGAGGAGTGCGCGGTGGATTTCAAGAACCTGGCGGGCAAGGCGATGGACCTGGCCGCCCAGCATGCGGACAAGGTCGACAGTGTCATCGACAAGGCCGGTGACGTGGTCGACGAGAAGACCGGCGGCAAGTTCAGCGGCCAGGTCGACTCCGCCCAGGACGCCGCCAAGAACGCCATCCGCGACTGAATTATTGGCGGCGGGCGCCGCGGGGGTTTTCGGCCCCGATTGCCTCGAATCCGAGGGGCGATACTGCGCCTCCGGCGTTCCGTCTCGCCCCTCGGATCCGAGGCGGCCGAAAACCCACTGCTGCTGAAAGTTCGCCGGTTGGTCTCAGTTCCCGGTCATCAGGCCGGAGATCGTGTCGACATCGGTGACCAGCGCATTGCCCTGGAACGCGAAGTCGTCGTAGGCGCGCGCCATCGCTTCCTTGTCGCGACCGCCGCAGGCGTCACCGATCACCACGGGCACGAAACCCAGATCGGTGGAGTGGGTGACGGTGGGCGCGATCCCGATCTCGAGTGCGACACCGGCGATGGCGTAGGAGCCGATCCGCAGATCGCGCAGCAGAGTAGCGAGGGGTGTGCCCTCGAAGGCCGACATCGACATCTTGTCGAAGACCAACTCGTCGTCACGCGGCACCAGTTCGGGTACCAGCTCGAACGAGGGCGTATCGCGTTGCAGAATGAAGGCCACGTCGTCGACGGATTCGGCGTTCTGCCAGCTCATCAGTAGCCGCATCCCGTACACGCCGGTCAGTCGCCGCGGCGGGAAGAAGTGCCGGAGGAAGATCACCGGATAGCCGCCGCGCCGGGCGGCTTCGACCACCCGCACGACGCGCTCGGTGATCTCCTGGCCGTCGGGCAGCTGGCCGAGAACCCCGACCTGCATGTCGTAGACGATCAGCGCCATCCGGTCGGGCGCGCACAGATCGCCGAGGTCATCGGGAATGTCGAGTCCGTTTCCTTGTCGCACCGACGCCAGTGTAGGCGTCGGTGCGACAGTGGAATCGAACTGTGGCGCAGACTATTTGGTCTGCTGTGCCCACTGCGTGGTGCCTGCGGGCGCCTGGAGGGTGTTGATCAGATCCATGCCCGCGACGACCAGGGCCGGTCCACCGACAACGAGGGTGCCGATGATGCCGCCGACGGAGGCGCCGGTGACGAAGCCGGGAATCGCGCCGACGCCGGGGATGAGAACACCGCCCACGATCAGACCGATCACCGCGCCGATGCCCATGCCGACAAAGCTGCCGACGGCGGTGGCCAGGCCGAAGGTCGACGCGAAATTGGCCTGTGCCGCATAGTTTTCGGCGGGCGAGGCGACCGGCGTGAGGTTGGGCTTCGCCGCGGCGACGTCCTTCACCGCGGTCAGCTCGAGGACGTGGCCTTCGTCGCGCACCGCGTGCGGCAGCGGGTACTCGAACTTGCCGTCGCGGACGGAGAGCGGCATCGACACCAGGGTGGCGCCCGCTTCGTCGCGGATGTCGACCCTGCCGCCGGTGACGGCGAAGGTGCCGTGCGTGAGGGTGGTGACGAGAGTGTTGCCGACGACCTCGGTGCGGTACTCGACATTCGGCGTCACCGGGTCGGCTCCGGCAACTCCGATTCCCACCAGCGCGGCGGCGAGCGCCGGAACAGCAGCCGCGGCGATTGTGCGGATGATCATGTGAACATTTCCCCTCTGGACTTCATCAGGAGTGAGTGCCCGAACAAGCGCCGTGGCGAGGACTTCCCCCGAGAAAGTTTCGTGACCGGCGCGTGAAGCTGCCTAGCTCGATTTCCGTGACGAACCATAGCGTGCGCCAGGGTTTCGGGGCAGTGAATTCGGGGTATTGCTTTCAGCTGAGAATGTTGCTCAGCACCACGGCGCCCGCGCAGACCGCGACGACCGCTCCGAGGGCGATGACGTCGCGCCGGTGCGGCGCGCTCGGATGCGCTGTCAGCATGCCGGTGCCGCCTCGCGCGGTGATCGCCTCGCCCAGTTCGCCCGCGCGCCGCGACGATACCGCCATGCACGCGGTGAGGATGTCGATGAGCGGGTTGTCGGCGGCGCGGTGCATCAGGTTGTCCTTGGGGCGCAGTTTGCGTGCGGCGCGCAGCACCCTGATCTCGTCGAACAGCAGCGGCAATCCGCGCAGGGTGAGCGCCACGACCACGGCCCATTCGTCGACCGGCAGTCGCAACTTACGCAGCGGCGCACCGAGTTTCGCGAGAGCGGGGGCGATCTCGCCCATCGGCGTGGTGAACGCGATCAGGAACGAGGCGGCCACCAGGACCATTCCGAAGACGAAGATCTGCGTGTAGCCGAGCACGGCCTTCATCCCGATCGGCGCGTTGATCAGGCCGCCGAGCACGACGAGTCCCCAGAACCACCACGGCAGCCGGGGGATCGCGCCGACCGGCAGCCGCGCGAGCACCCAGATCAGTACCAGGAAAGCCGTGATCACGCCGAGCACCGGCCAGGACGGCAGGAACATCAGCAGCAGGCTGATCAGGAACGCGGCGATCATCTTCGTGCCTGCCCACAGGCGGTGCACGACACTGTCGACCGGTACTTCACGCAGCAGCACTGTGCTCATGGGGTCGTGCCTTTCGGTGCGCTGGTGTGTGCCGTCGCGCCCTCGTCGCCGCGACGGCCGAGGGGCAAGCCGGCCACGAAGGACGGCTTGTCGAGTGCGCGTTCGGTTCTCGGGATCGCGTGGCCGTCGGCCGCGACCACCACGCCGTCGTCGAGGTGCACCGTGCGGTCGCAGACCATCGCCATCTCGGCGACATCGTGGGAGATGATGATCAACGTCAGCCCCGAATCCCGCAGCCGGGCGAGCAGTTCCACGATCTCGGCGCGACCCTGCGGATCCAGGCCCGCCAGCGGTTCGTCGAGCACGACCACCTGCGGCCGGCTCGCCACCATCGCGGCGAGGACCACCCGCTTGGCCTGTCCGCCACTGAGTTCTTCCACCGAACGGGCGGCGAGGCGGCGGTCGAGCCCGACCGCGTCGAGCGCTTGCCCGACCGCGCCGGATCCGGTGGCTCGCCCACCCCAATCGGCGATCTCCGCGCCGACCGTCTGCTTCTGTAGTTGCAGCCGGGAATGCTGGAAGGCCAGCGCCACCCCGCCGACCTGCTTGTCGACCGCGGTACCGCGCAGTTCGCAGCGTCCCGAGCTCGGCGCGATCAGGCCCGCGATGATCCAGGCGAGCGTCGATTTGCCCGATCCGTTGCCGCCGACGATCAGCAGCGCCTCGCCCTTGTGGACCGACAGGTCCACCCCGTGCAGAGCCGGCGCTTCCCACGGCGTGCCGCGGTTGTAGGTGTGTCGCACGTCGGCGAGTTCGAGGACAGGGGCGCCCATCGGCCTGCGGCGCTGATCGCGGGCCGGGTGGGGCCAGCTCGCGAGGTGATCGACCATGCGGCCGCCCGCGAGGTGGATCACCCGGTCGGCGGCGGTCGCGTCGGCTTCGTGGTGGGTCACCAGGACCACGGCGGTGCCGTGCCTGCGCGGGAGTTCGGCCAGCAGGGCGACGAGCTCGCGACGGCCGTCGGGGTCGATCATCGAGGTGGCTTCGTCGGCGATGAGCAGCGCCGGGCGCCGGGCGAGCGCGGCCGCCACGGCGAGGCGCTGTTGCTGGCCGCCGGAGAGGGTGGCGGTTTCGCGGGCGCCCATGTCGGCGAGGCCGACCTCGGCGAGGAGCGCGTCGACGTCGACCTCGGCGGCCGAGTCCGCCGACAGCCCCCACACCACATCGTCGGCGACCGAGACGCCGAGAGTCTGGCTCTCGGGTCGCTGCAGGACCAGGGCTGTCCCGCCGAGCGCGCCCAAGCCTGCCGAACCCGGACGGTCCACCGCACCCGTTGTCGGCGGCCTGCCCGCCAGTACCCGGGTCAGGGTCGACTTCCCGGATCCGTTGTGGCCGACGACGGCGACGAACTCGCCCGGACGAATGGTGAGGTCGATGTCGGCCAGCGCGTCGGCATCGGTGCCCTCGTACCGATAGCCGACCCCGTGCAGGGCTACCGGCAGCGGTCCGACCGGCCGATCGTCGAGCGGCGCGTCGAGTCGATCGCTGCCCGGCAGCCACGCGAGCCGGTCGAGGACGGCCCCGAGCACGAACCAGGAGATCACCGTGCTGACCAGCACGCCGAGCGCCACCGTGCTGCCGACATAGATCCACCACCAGCGCAGCACCACCTCGACCGTCTCGGCGGCCATCCGGCCGAGCGGCTCCAGCGCGGGCAACCGGCCCGCCAGATTCTCGATGCCCTTCGCGGTATTGCGGATCGCGTCGAAGAACAGGTCTCTGGTTCGGGAGAAGAGCAGCAGACTGCCGACGGAGAACAGACCCCAGCCCACCCCGGCGACGATCCCGAGCGTGAACACCGCGGGGAATCCGCCACCCCGGCGCTTCACCGTCCCGATGATTCCCGCCAAGGTGGCCGCGCCCATCACGCCGAGCGCGGGCATCACCCCGGCGGCCACGAAGGTGACCAGCGTTGCCGCGACAGTGGCGGTGACCAGTGCTCGTAACCGGTACCGCTGGGCGAGCAGGCCCAACGGCACCGCTGCGACGAGCTGCAACGCGGCCGCCATGGGAACGAGTGAGCCGACGGTGATGAGGCCGACGGTGAGCCCGGCCATCACCGCACCGCTCGCCAGTTCGATCGGGCGCAGGGGACCGCTGGGCAGACCCGCGGGCTTGTCTCTCACGTGTCCAGTCTGCCAGGGGGCCGGGTGTGCGGGGGTGGGGCTGATGTGGAGGTTGTGTGGGGATGCCCGCAGGCGTGTCGGCTACCGAAGCGCCGGGGCGACGTCGTCTCGGTGCACGGAGGCGGACTGGGGGCGTCGATGGAACATGCTCGGCCGCAAGCGGGCGATCGCGACACCGGCCAGGCAGAGGGTGCCGCCCAGGAGTGCGGTGGGAGTCGGGACCTCGGTGAGGAAGATCCAGGACATGACGATGGCGAGGGCGGGCACGGCGTAGCTCGACGACGCGGTTATCCCCGCGGGGGTGTGGGCCAGGGCGTAGGCCCACAGCAGGAAGGCGAGGGCGGTCGAGACCAGGCCCAGGTATCCGACGCCGATGGCGGCGGAGAGCGGAGCTTCGGCCAGTTCGTGTGCCATCGTCGGTGCCCACGGCAGCAGTACGACGGCGCCCGCGACCGCGCCGAGGGCGGTCGCGGTCAGCGGGTCGGTGGACCGCAATACGAGCTTTTGCGCCACCACGCTGATGCCGTAGAGCAGGGCGGCCGCCACCGCGAGCAGCACGCCGACGCGGTCGCGCTGTCCCGGTCCGGTGAACGCGATGATCGCGGCGCCGGTGAAGCTGACCGCGATGCCGACGACCAGCAGCGGCGGGAAGCCTTCGTTCAGGAACAACCCGGCCAGTACCGCGACCACGATGGGCGCGATGTTCACCAGGAGCGCGGTGGTGCCCGCGTCGAGATGCTGTTCGGCGGCGTTCACCAGCACTGTGTAGAGCCCGAACCACAGGGCGCCGTAAGCCATCGTGAGCCACAGCGCCATACCGCGCGGCATCCGGCCGCCGCGCAACGCCAGCACCGGCACCAGCACCGCAGCGCCGACGAGCAGCCGCCCGGATGCCATCGCCGCGGGCGAGACGTAGGGCGCGATGCCGCGGATGATCACGAACGACGATGCCCAGGCGAGCATCACGGCGACCAGGGCGAGAGCGGGCAGGCGTGACTTCATGCCTCTACGGTGGACCCGTGGAGAGGTAAGTACAAGCGGGTATTCGCCATCTACTATTCAGTAGAACTGAATCGAGGAGTTCGCATGATCGACACGCACCGCTTGATGATCTTCCGATCCGTGGTCGCGACCGGTTCGGTGGCCGCGGCGGCCGCGACGCTCGGTTACTCGCCGTCGGCGATCTCCCAGCACCTGACCGCACTCCAGCGGGAGACCGGCTTGCAGCTGCTGGAGCGGGTCGGTCGCGGCGTGGTGCCGACCCCGGCGGGACGGGTGATCGCCGGGGAGGCGGCCAAGGTGCTCGACGAGCTGACCGCGCTCGGGTCGACGGTGTCGGACCTGCGCGCGGGCAAGGCCACCCGGATCACGATCAACTCGTTCAGCTCGGCCGGCACCAACTGGATGCCCGACGTGGTCGCCACCCTCGCCCACGAGTTCCCCGACACCAGGGTTCGCCTGCGCATCGTCGACGAACTGGCCGCGGTGTCGGGCAACCGTCCCGACATCGCCCTCACGGTGCGCTTGGGCAAACCGGCCCAGATCTCCGGCTACACCCACCGCGACCTGATGACCGAGCCCTACGTGGCCGTGGTCCCCGCCGACCACGAACTCGCGGCACGCACCACCGTCGACGTCGCCGAACTCGAGCGATACCGCTGGATCGACAACGACACCAGCCACGGACCGTGCAGGCAGGCGATGCTGAACGCCTGCGCCGCAGCGGGTTTCACGCCTCGGTTCGTGGTGGAGACCACCGACTACCCGTCCGCCCTGCGATTCGTGGCGCGCGGTGTCGGCATCACTGTCGTCCCCCGTCTCGGCGCCACGGACCTGCCGCCCGGCTCGCGCGCGCTGGAGCTCACCAACCCGACACCGCGCCGCACGATCTGCGCGCACATCAAGGACTCCGAGTCGTACAACCCGGTCGTCATCCGGACGATGGCGTTGCTGCGGGCGGCCGCGGGCTAGTCGCGCGATCAGGCGGGTGGCGGCTCGGACAGCCAGCCGCCCATCGCGACGGTGCGGAAATGTGTTGTCAGGCCGAAGTTCTCGTCGATGACGTGCAGAGCGATAGCCGGGTCGGGTGCGTAGTCCATGACGCGGTGCGGTGGCGTCACTTCCCATTCGCCGCCGAGCACGGAAGCGGTACTGGGACCGGTGATCATCGGTTTGCCCGCGAAAACCGTCGCGATGGGGGAGTGGGCGTGGCCGGTGAGAATGCCGACGATGCGTGGATCGCCCGCCACCACGGCGGCCAGCCGGCCGGGATCGGCGAGCGCGATGACATCGACCACGGGACTGAACACGTGCTTGGGCGGATGGTGCAGGGCCACCAGGATCGGTCCGTCCGGGGCCTCGGCGAGCGTGGCGCGCAGCCAGTCGAAGGTGTCCTCGCCCAGCAGGCCTGCGGGTTCACCGGGGATGCTCGAGTCGAGCATGATGACAGTGAGCGCGCCGACGCGGTGGACGCTGTTGACGGGAGTGGTCGAGGCGGGCTCGCCCAGCAGTGCGGTGCGGAAGTTCGCGCGGTCGTCGTGGTTACCGGGCAGCAGGTACACGGGGATGTCCGCTCGCAGGGCAAGGCGTGCCTGCGCGTACTGCTCCGGTGTCCCGGAATCGGTGATGTCGCCGGTCACGAGGATGACGTCGGGCCTGCGTGGCAGGTCCGCCAGGTAGCCCATCACCGCCTCCACCCGTTCGGTGTTGCGCGCGCTGAGGTCGAAGTGGGTATCGCTGAGCTGAGCCGCCAGGATCATCGGCAGTCGCTTTCTTCTCTGGGATCGCTCCGTTGCGTCAGAGTGCGCCGGTATGACTCATCGGCACCTCTCAAGGCTAGATGACCTGCGTTTATTCGTCTTCATGAGCCGTACCACGGACGAAAACCTGTTCAGTGGTCTGTGTCACCTTTCACGCCCGCGGATCCGGCTGTTCCGGCGTGCGGCGCGCGCCGATGTGCTGGCGGAAACCCGAGAGAACATTCTTGTAGGTTCGCGGCCCGATGTTGCGTAACTTTGTCTATGTGTCCAACGCTGATGCTGTGCGTCATTCCCGTAAGCGGGTTGTCCTGAGTGCCTTGTCGATTCCGTTCACCCTCGCTCTCTTCGGGTGCAACGCGTCGATCTCGATCGGCGGCCCGGATTACGAGGCGCTGGAGAAGAACATCACCACGGAGCTGGACAACGCCTACGCGTCGATGTCGCGCAAGGTGTCCTCGGTCAAATGTCCACGACTGGCCGATGATCCGAAGGCAGGCGACACCTTCGTCTGTATCGCCGACCTCGGCGGCAACGACGTGCGCGTCGATGTGACCGTCGAAGACGACGAGGGCGCGGTGAAGTTCACGACTCGCGACATCGTGTTCGACCTCGCCGCGACCGCGAGCGGACTCAGCACCGATGTCGCGAGCCAGGTGGGCTTTCCGGTGACGGTGGACTGCGGGCAAGGGCTGAAGATCGTCGAGGTCGGCAGTACCTTCACCTGTACAGCGCTCGACGAGCAGGGCGAGTCGGCGACGATCGAGGTGACCGCGCGCAACGCCGGTGACAGCGACTGGCGACTCGTGCAATAGCACCGGTGGCCGCCGGATCGCGGTCAGTCGCCGGTGAGCTGGCGCGCGGTGTCGAGTAGTCGCGCGGCGTCGTCGGGGTCGCGCGTGATCGGCTCCCAGAAGTCGGGGCCGGGAGTGGCCTCGAGGTCGAGGATCGGTGGGGTCAGCCAGTCGGCGGCGAGGCCGAGTTTCCAGGAGTGCAGGTGAGTGCGGGGCAGCGCGGCGGTGCGGTCGAACAGCGGGTCGCCCAGAATCGGGTGGCCGATCCAGGCCAGCTGCACGCGAATCTGATGGCGACGTCCGGTCACCGGCCGGAGGGCGAGCAGGGCGTGATCGCCGCGCCGGGCGACTGTGCTGAACACGGTGCGCGACGGATAGTTCTTCGCGGGCAGCAGATCCGCCTCGTCGACGAACCACCGGTCGCCCGCGCGGGTGATCGCCTCCCGTGGCGCCGCGATCCGCACCCGATTCTTGCGCCCCACACTCAACGGCAGGTCGATCTCGCCGTGATCGGGCAGGTCCGCGCCCGACACGATCGCCAGATACGCCTTGCGGGCCGTCTGATTGTTGAACTGCCTGGTCAACGGTCCGTGCGCGGCCAGATCGGTAGCCAGCAGCACCAGTCCCGAGGTCACCTTGTCGATCCGGTGCACCGGGTACAACTGCGTCCCCGCCGCCTGCGCCAACTCCACCAGGTCGGTGTCGTGGCGCTCCCCGGTCACCGAGATCCCCGACGGTTTGTTCAACGCGAGCACCGCGTCATCGGCGAACACGGTGTACTCCTCGCGCACACTGCGCCAATCCAAGTCCACTACAACACCCTAGGCAACGGTGTGCGGACTCCGCTCGACGGCTGGTCAGCGGGCCGCCGCAGCGGAATTCCGCACGTCGCGATCATGCCTGCCGCAGGCGATGGGGGCGCAGGCGGTTGAAACCGCGAACGCGGACACTGCGCAGGTGCCGGATGGCGAACGCGGGGTTGTCGTCGAGGGCCGAGGCCGCGGCGTCGTCGATGAGGATGTTGCCCGGTCGGGCGACGCCGGTGAGGCGGGCGGCGATGTTGACCACCGAGCCGTAGAGGTCGCCGAAGCGTTGCAGTACCTCTCCGTAGGCGAACGCCACGCGCAGTTCCGGCGTGCCGCCGACGAGCATGGTCGACTCCTGGATGGCCAGCGCGATGCGGGCGGCGGCGGGCGCGGTCTCGGCGGCGAACATCACCTCGTCGCCGACGTTCTTGATCACCCAGCCGCCGTTGTCGGTGATCGCCGAGGTGGTGGTCGACTCGAAAGCTTCCAGGAGTGTGGACAATTCGTCGGGATGCAAGTGCCGGGTGAGCCGGGTGAAGCCGACCATGTCGGCGAATCCCACCGCCAGCGTCCGCGTCGAACCTTCGCCCTGCGCCTCGCTCGACCTGGCGACCGCGGCTGCCAGGTGCCTGCGCCACACATACGACTGCAACTGGTCGATGCTCGCCATGGTGGATTCCGTTGCGGCACCTACTCGTTCCGCCAGCGGGATCGCGGGATCGGCCGCGGCGGCGCGCGCCTTGATCTCGGCCAGCACCAGGTCGGCCTGCCACTCCGCCAGCCGCGCCATACCCTGACCGATCGTGCGCGCGGCCGCGGCCTGCTGCCGGATATCGGACGCGGCAACAACTTTCATGCTCCGGAAGTTGGTGACCGCCGTGATGTCGATCTGGGTGAAGTCGACCTGGTCGTCCTCATTGGCCGGAAACCCCAGCGCCGTCCACAGCCGCCGTGACTCCGACTCCGGTACGCCCGACTGCTCGGCCACCTGCGTGCGCGTATAGCGGCGTTGCCCACCGAGCAGCGCTTCCTCGACACTGCGCTGCACCAATTCGGTCATCTCGGACTCCGACATACTCAGACTCTACGACTGTGCCGCACGAGTGACAGGCATCCTCGGCTCCGCATTGGCAACGTTCATAAATCCGGGGCCAGGTTCCGCTTCGGTGACACCTGGCACAGCGCCGTCACGCCTGGTAACCCGCGACCTGGTTGCTTACCTGCCGGTGCGCAAGGGATGGCGAAAGTGCGTACTTGTCCGCGTGCGGACCCGAATCGACACTCGGTGCAGGGGGTCGTCCGATGGCCTCGTGGGCAGGAGTGGAAATGATCAAGGAATCGGTGACGGTGCTCGGCACCGGAGCGATGGGCAGCGCGCTGGCCGCCGCCTTCCTCGCCGCGGGCTACCGCACCCAGGTCTGGAACCGCAGCCACGAACGCACGACACCGCTGGTGGACGCGGGCGCGACCGCGCACCTCGACATCGCCGATGCCGTCGCCGCCAGCCCGGTGATCATCTCCTGCCTCACCACCTTCGCCGCCACGCGCGAGAGTCTGCTCGGCGTCGACGCGCTGGCGGGTCGCGACCTCATCACTCTGAACAGCGGAACACCCGACCGAGCAAGGGAATTCGCGCACTTCGCGCACTGCAAGGGCGCGCGTTACCTCGGCGGCGCGATCAAGAATGTGCCTGCGGCCGTGGGCGATCCGCATACGCTGCTGTACTTCGGTGGTGACCGCGCCGTGTTCGACACGCACGCGGACACCCTGCGCGTACTCGGCGGCGATCTCGAATTCCTCGGTGCCGAACCGGATCTGGCCGCGCTCTACGAATCCGCCGTCGGTGCGACCCTGCTGCCCGCGCTACTCGGCTTCCTCGAGGGCGCGGCGGTTTTGGCCTCGCGCGGACTGCCCGCGGCGACGATGGTGCCCTATTCGGTGAAGTGGCTGCAGATGATCGAGTCGCTGCTCCCGGTGCTGGCGGGCGAGATCGACGACAGGGACTACACCCGGCTCGGCTCGTCGGTCGAGCTGTTCCACACCGCCGTCGCCGACGAGGTGCGGCTCGGCGCCGAAGCGGGCGTCGACCTGTCCTGGCACGCCCCGATGCACGAGCTGTTGGACCGTGCGGTCACCGCGGGACACGGCGCGCAGAGCATCACCGCGGTGATCGAGCTGTTGCGGACGCGTCAGCGCAGCACGCTGTAGGTGGCTGACAGGGTGAAGCCGTGCGCGCCGACCTCGCAGCTCACCGTTCCCTGGTAGCCGACGCCGCAGGTGGTGTTCTCCCGCGTGATCCGGTGACCTTCGGGGAGCACCTTCGCGGCCGGGTGGGTGAAGATCGGGCTGTCGGCATCGACGAAGTGCGCCGCTTCGAGGATCCCGACCCGGAGCTGGTCGGTGCCGGTGGGCGCGTCGATCGGGACCGCGTCACACCCGGCCGGGCCGTTGTTCCAGTAGATGGCGCAGTGCCGTCCGTCGGGGGTCGTGAAGAAGACGCTGCCCGTGTATTCGGGTTCGGGAACCTGGTACTCGACCGGGTCGACCGGCGTGTAGTCACCGAGTCCCGACTGGGCGGCGGCCGGTCCCACGGCCAGGAAACCGGCGGCCAGCGCGGCCCCGGACGCGACGGTGAGTGCGGATCGGATCAACATGGACGTCCTCCCTACGACTTGTTGTACCGGGTATTTCGCCGCCCCGACACACCTCGTTAACCGACCGAACAAATTCCTTCGCACGATGCGATGCACGCGTACCCGCCGCTACCTTCTACGCTGGCTGCCATGTCGTCACCCGCTCTCGGCGAGTTCCTTCGTACCCGGCGCGCCCGCATCCAGCCCGCCGCCGTCGGACTGAGCGAATACGGTCGCCGAAGAATGGTCGGATTGCGTCGCGAGGAAGTGGCGCAGCTGGCCGGCATGAGTGTGGACTACTACACCCGGCTGGAACGGGGGCGCGAGGAGGACTTCCCCGATTCGGTGCTCGACTCCGTTGCCCGCGCCCTGCGGCTCGACGCGGCCGAGCGCGACCATTTCTACACGCTGGTCCGTCCCGCCGACCCCGACTACACCTACGCCCCGGCCGTTCGCCCCGGTACCCGGCGGTTGCTCGACTCCATCACGACACCCGCGTTCGTGCTCGGGCGCCACATGGAGGTACTGGCCTGGAACGACATGGGCGACAAGGTCTTCGGTTTCGGCGCGGTCACCGAATCCGACCGTAATCTGGCCCGTTTCACGGTGCTGAACCCCGCGGCCGGCGTTTTCTATCCCGACTGGGAACCGGTTGCCGCCGAGACCGCCGCCTATCTCCGCCGACAGGTGGACCGCTGCCCGCGCGATCGCCGGCTGACCTCGCTCGTCGACGAACTCACCGCGGGTAACCCGGTGTTCCACCGCATCTGGTCGATCCACACCTCGGCGGGCACTGCGCACGGGGACCGGCTGATCCAGCATCCGGTGGCAGGCCGGATCGAATTCGGTTACGAGACATTGGCTTTGCCCGGCGACCAGGATCAGCTGCTGGTGGTCTACACGGTGATCCCGGAGTCGGCGGCCTGCGACGCCGTAGCCGCGTTGGGTGCGCGGGAACTGGTCGGCGTTCGCTGACGAGAAGGCTCACCTGGGTTGGAGCGGTTCGCTGTCGGATGAGACGCTCGAAGCATGACGATCGAGGAAATCACCGACTACGTGACCGGCCTCGGCGGAGTGCTGGTGCTGCGACCGACCGAGGGAAGTGAAGCTCCCGAGATCAGCTGGGGCGACACTTTCTTCTACTACGCCCCCGACGGCGTCGTTCCCGCCGGTCAGCCCTTCGCCACCATCGTGACCAAGGACTATTCCGGCGACGAGACATCCGACCTGAACCGACCCGGCAGCTTCCGCGTCAACATCGCCGTGAGCAAGACGACCTTCACCGACGCGGCCGCCCCGACCGACGCGAGCATCGCGGACACCGTGGTCGCTCACCCCCTCTACGCGGCCGCGAACTGGCTCGCGGTGGTGAATCCGGCGACTGCCACCGAAGCGACGGTCCGCGATTTGCTGCGCGAGGCCCACGACCGGGCCCGCACCCGATCCGAGCGACGCGCGGCCGAATAGCCCAAGCATCCGGCGGTCGCCATTCATTTGCTGGCGACATGTTCCGCGACGGCCCGGTCTCATGGTCACGGTTTGTTCCCGTCGGCGCGGTACCTTTCAGCTACCAACGAAAGGGGAGGCCATGTCGGTACATTCCAGGCTCGCGGGTTTGTCATCCACTGCCAGGATCGGACCCGTCGAATGGATTACCGGTGGATTGCTGTCGACAGCCGCGGCCCTGGCCATGGCCGGCCCCCTGATCGCGGCCCTGCTGATCCACCGCAGCGGCGCGGGCCGAACCGACCCCACCACCGCCCTGATCCTGCTGACCCCCGCCATCGCCCTCGCGATCACCGCCGCCCTCACCATGTTCGCCCTCGCTCGTCGCAGGAGCTCGGATAAGGGCAGTTCATAGGTCATTGCGACTACCTTTTTGTAGTCGCATGAGGTGACTACGATAACGTAGTCGAGTATCCTGACGTCTAAAAGGTAGTCAAGGAGGCGTCGTGGCCTATACCGGCAAGGTGACAGGTGCGGAATCGCTCGGCCGAATCCTGCAACAGGCGCGGTTACTGAGCGGTTTGAGTCAGCGTGAGCTCGCCCAGCGCCTCGGCACCACCCAGCGCTACATCTGGGAGATCGAAGCGGGCAAACCCTCGATCTACACGGATCGGCTGTTCGCCATGATGCGCGAGACGGGGATGGAGCTCACCGCCACCATCGAGCCGAAGGGCGACCGTGGCTGACCTCGTTATCGAGTTGTACGACACGCGCATCGGAACTCTCACCGGGACCTGGCAAAACTTCGACTTCGTCGCGGATCCGGCCGCGGTCGACAAGTTCGGGATCGACAGCGCGATCCTGTCCGTGTCCATCCCGCTGGCGGCTGTTGCCACTCGATCGCGTAAAGGAAGGCGGCAGAACTTCTTTCGCGAACTCCTTCCGGAGGGACGCATGCTGACCCGAATGGCAGCGGACGCAGGAGTATCCGAGCGGGACGTGATCGGATTGCTGCGGCGATATGGTCGCGACATCGCGGGCGCACTCCAGATCTGGGACCCCGAAGCACCCGGCGAGCCGAAAGAACCTGCGCTGCAGCCGCTGTCCGATACCGAGGTTGCGAACATGCTGGTCAACGTCGCGGATAATCCGTTGGGTAACAAACCTTTCGGTGGCAAGACCTCCTTGGCGGGCGTGCAGGACAAGATCGTCCTCGCTCGCACCGGCGGTGGCTGGAATCGCGTGATCGATGGTTATCCGTCGACGCATATCCTCAAGCCGGAGGCCCGCGACCACCCGACTGCCATCTATGACGAGGAGTACGGTGCGCGCTTCGCCCGTGCGGTGGGATTGGCGGAATTCGGCACGGCGATCAGGGAATTCGACGGCACGCCCGCGCTTGTCGTCGAACGGTACGACCGGTCCGCGCAATCTCCATCCGGGCGAATCCATCAAGAAGACTTCAGTCAGGTACTCGGCGCGGGTGGGGACCAGAAGTATCAGATATTCGGCGGAAAAGTCAGTACCAGCCGCATCGCCGGTGTTCTGTCAGCTGTCGCTGATCAGGCGTCCATGGAAAAGCTGCTCCGGATGACGACGTTGTCCGTCGCTCTCGGCAACCTCGACATGCACGCGAAGAATGTTTCTCTGCTGCACCACCTCGACGGGTCGATAACCCTTGCCCCCGCCTACGACGTCGTCCCGCAGGTGCATCAGCCCAATGACGGTGAGATGGCGCTCGCGGTCGATCGCGAATACCGCCACCGAGTCATCACGCGAGCTCATCTGATCGCCGAGGGCGAAGCATGGGGACTGTCCGACGCTGACCGCATCATCGACAACACCCTCGCCGCCGTGTCGGACATCGTAGCCACCGAAATGCCGCACCCGTCAGCGCATCCGGCCCTGGTTGCGGATATCGCCCGCTTCACCGGCAACCTGATCGCGGGCCGCGCGGCTGGTGACCCCGCGGAAACAGGTGGGGCGTAACCGGATCGGTTATCCTGGTGGTGATCAGGGAGGCTGCTCATGCCCATCAAGTTCCGTCAGCGCAAATCCTTCGGACCGCTGAAGTTCAATTTCACCCAGTCGGGCCTGTCGTCCTGGGGCATCAAAATCGGCCCCTGGTCCTGGAACTCCCGCACCCGCAAGAACAGCGTCGACCTCCCCGGCCCCCTGAGCTGGCGCCAACGCTGATCGGGCGCTGCCCGAGTCGCTCGTGTGCCCACCGCGGCTGAGGAACACTGCTGCCGTGACAGTCGCTCCGAACGCTCGTGTCGGTTTCGTCCAAGACAGCGCGGGGGAGCGTTCCCTAGGCTGATCACAGGTCGTTTCCGACGCTCGGATTCAGGAGGATTGTGATGGCACGCGAACTGGTGTACACGGGATTCATGTCGCTCGACGGCGTGGTCGACTCGCCGGGTGGGAAGGTCGAGGGCCATCGCAGTGGCGGGTGGGTGATGGAGACCGAGTTCGTGCCGGAGGCGTTTTCGCTCAAGGGCGAGGAACTCGCCGACACCACCGCGCTGATGTTCGGCCGCCGCAGCTACGAGGCGTTCGCCCCGATCTGGCGCGATTCCGAGGATCACGCGGCCTACAAGGAACTGCCCAAATATGTCGTCTCCTCGACGCTCACCGACGACGCGCTGATCGACGGCTGGGGCGAGATCACCATCCTGCGCTCGACCGCGGACATCGAAAAGCTGAAGCAGACCGACGGCGGCCCGATCTACATCCACGGCAGCGCCGAACTGGCACAGCGACTGTCGGACGCCGACCTGATCGATCGATACAACCTGCTCGTGTTCCCGGTGCTGCTCGGCGCGGGCAAGAGCCTGTTCGGCCGGGCCGACCGGCCCAAGCAGCAACTGCGCCTGCGTGACTCGGCCACCTACTCCAACGGCGTCGCCAAGATGGTCTACGACGTAGTGCGCTGAGTGAGGTCCAGCGCGATCGCACCGCTGCCGCCCTCGCGCAGCTGCCCCGCCGTCCGTCCGACGAAGCGGCGCAGTGCGCGGGCGAGGTGGGGTTCGTCGTAATAGCCGAGCTTGTCGATGACATCGGCCGGCGCCTCGCCCGCGCTCAGCAGCACCGCCGCGGTCCGGGCCCGCTCGATCTGACGGACCGCGCCCTGGGTGAGGCCCGTCGCCGCCCGGAAGCGACGCTCGAGCGTGCGCTCGGTGATCGCGGGCGTCAGACCACGCAGGGTGTCGGCGACCAGGGCATCGCGGATCACGACGCCCTGGCCGACCAGCCGCTCGACCAACGCTTCCGCGTCGTCGACGCGCGGTGTTTCCCATCGGTCGCCGTCCAGCCAGAACCCCCGCGCGGTCACATCGGGCAGCACGATCCCGCTGCCGACCAGGGTCGTCGCGGTTACCGCGCGCAGCGAGGTGCCGACCGCGAACTGGATGCCGACGAAGTCGGCCCCCTCGGGGACGGGCGCGGTGCTGGTGGCGACTTCCGGCCCGGTGACCGCCGCGGACGGCACACCCTGCTGCTCCCAGAACACCAATCCCCAGGTCTGGCTCGCCACGGACGTCATCTCCGCGACCTGCTCACTCCGGCAGGTCCAGACCGACTCCACCCACGGCGAGTCCGATAGCCGGGTCTCGAACACCAATCCCACCGTCGCGATCCTAATCGCGCGGGTTGTCGGATTTCGGCGAAGTCGCCCTGGTAGGCGGTTTATAAAAGCGGCAGGCAGGAGCTTCCGGTATTCAGACCGCGTCCTACGACCTCGACCGTGATGTAGTCCGTCGAGGTGTATTGCCCGGGCTTGAACTGCTGGGCGACAAGGTTCTGACGACCGGTGTACTCGGGCGTCCAATCGAAGGTCGCGGTGCCGTTTTCCGGATGGTAGACGGCGACCCCGAGCTGTTTTCCGTTCCCGGGGACCGAACCGCCGCTGATGCCGATGGTCACCTCCCCGGCTTCGGAAACCGGTGCGTCGACACCGACGGTCACCGTGTACGAGCAGCCGGTGCGCAGGCCCTCAGCAGGCTGCTCCACACTCACTCCGGTCACTGCCGCGGTCGCATTCGGTGCGGCGGTCAGCATGGGCACGGCGCCCAGCAACACAGCGAAGCCGAATCGGCGGGTCCGAACATTCATGGTTTTCCTTCCTGCACGTGGTTCAACGATCGCACGATCAGGCCGGCCGCAGTGGGCCGATGAAGGTACCCGCGTGGGTGGCGGCGTCCTGGCGGGCGACGCTGCCGACCTGCGGCCACGGCACCCGCAACTGGGTGGTGGTATCGGGTGGGGTCAGCACGATCGCGGTGGGGGTCCAGCCTTCGGGTCCGTCCGAGAGATAGGTGAGTTCGCTGCTCACGGCCGCGCCGGGGGCGACCGTCACGGGGGCGAAACCGGTTTCCCGGCGTGGCAGCGAGTAGTTCGGCCCGTAGGCCGGATGGTCGGGCCCGGCCAGGTCGACGCCCGGGTAGCCCTGGACCAGGCAGCTCTGCTGGGACGTGTTGGTGAGCACGATCCGCAGGGTGTTCTGCTGACTCGAGGGCGCCGAGTGCTGGGTGGTCGCGGTCAACATCTCGGCCGAACAGATCGGCAGCTGTGCGGAACCGACGGCCGGGGCCATGAACGTCGCTGGAACTGCCACTGCCACAACCGCTATCGCTCGCTTCGCTATCACCGTGAAGTTCCTTCCGTGCAGACTTCCATTCGGGACGTGGGTAGATCGAGGCGTCGAGCGTGTCCGTTAACCTCGCTAACGAAGTTCCCCGTGCACGGTGTGGGTATACCCCGGGGTGAGGCAGCCGCCGTACCGCAGCGTGATGCCGAGGGGCGTGTGGCATCGATAGGTTCCCAGTGATTCGAAAGGGGAGCGATGCGATACACGATCGTGGCCGCGGTGCTCGCGCTGGCCTTGACGGTCAGCGGATGTGACGCCGAACCCGGCGCGGACACTCTGCAACGCGACGTCGACGCGATCGCGGCGCTGGGAACCGCGGGAGTGCAGGCCAGGGTCGTGGGCCTCGGAACCGATCGGACTGCGGTAGCGGGTCACTCGGACACTGGTGCACTGGAGGAGGTTTCGTCCGATGGGTACTTCCGGATAGGGAGCTTGACCAAGACCCTGGTTGCCACAGTGGTTCTCATGCTCGTGGGCGAACGTCGTCTCTCGCTGGATGACACGGTCCAGCGCTGGCTGCCGGATATGGTGCGCGGCAACGGGAACGACGGTACGCGGGTGACCGTTCGGCACCTTCTTCAGCACACCAGCGGTATTCACGAAAGCCCACCCGAAATGGCCACTGCCGAGGACTATTACCGGCTCCGCTATCAGGTGCGCGATCCGCGAGACACAGTAGCGGCCGCCATGGGGCACGCACCCGATTTCGCACCGGGTGCGGGGTGGTCGTATTCCAATGTCGGCTACGTTCTGCTCGGCCTGATCATCGAGCAGGTCGGAAACCGGCCCTGGCACGACGAGATCTCCGCGCGGATCCTCGAACCCCTCGGACTGCGTGACACCCGCTGGCCCGGCGACGCGCCGACACTGCCCGCCCCCCACGCGAACGGCTACCAGCAATTCGAGGTCGACGGTCCGCTGATCGATGTCACCGAACTGGTCGACGCCGACGCCTCCGCCGGCTACCTCTCCACCACCGCCGATGTCGGCACCTTCTACCGAAGCCTGCTCGGCGGAAAACTGCTACGACCCGAAGAGCTGGCCCAGATGCGCACCACGGTGCCGGTCGACGGCGTCACCGAGCTGGTCTGGCCCGGTGCGGCCTACGGCCTCGGCCTGTTCGCCGTGCCGCTGTCCTGCGGCGGCACGTATTGGATGCACAACGGCGGTCAGACCGGATTCCTCACCAACGCCGGAGTAACCGACGACGGTGGCCGAAGCGCCGTGGTCTCACTGTCGGCCGCTCTCGCTGTCGGTGAGAACGTCACGCAGAGCAAGGGATTCGCGCAACTGCGGGCGGTCAACGAACTGGTGGACCACGCGCTCTGTGAGAGGTAGGCCGGCCGTCTCCAGGTCGGCTTGGTCGAGTTGGGCGGGCGGAGTACTCTTGCCGGGAGGTGTGATGGCTGAGCATCGCAGCACCGTGTTGCCCGGCGAACTCTGGCGTGCACCCCTTCGAACCCTTCGGCCGCAGGACTTGGCCGACATCTACGCACAACCTCGCCCCGAGATCGCGCGGCTCGTCGATCGGGGTGTGCTGCACCGCGTTGCTCACGGCTATTACGTGATCGTCGCGCCGGAGCAGGTCGGCCGACCTTGGCTGCCCGCTCTGGAGGCCGTCGCCGCAGGTATCGCGACATCGATCTACGGGCAGGATCAGGCCATCGTCATGGGAATCAGCGCGGCTCGCGTGCTGGGAGCCGTGCCGCGTGCGCTGGCAACCGCGCTTGTCGCCGTTCCGCGCCAGCACCGGGCGATCGCGCTGACCGATCGCCCGGCGCAAGTCCGGTTCGTTCGCCGCGATACCGAAGCGCTCGACGCCGAGCGTATCGAAACACCGCTGGGCCCCGCGCTGGTCACGACGCCGGAGCAGACCGTGCTCGATCTGGCCCGACGCCCGGAGCTGGGCAATGCCGAGGCAGAGGTTCGTCAGGCGATCGAGACGCTCTACCGGCGTAGCGATCCGGTACGACTCGCGCAGCTCGCGAATGACCAGCGCCTGGGTGCGGCGCTTCGGCGCGCGCAAAGCTGGGTGGGGGCATGACGATCGACGAACACGACAGTGTCGCAGTCCAATTCGGCGTCTCCACGGAGCAGGTCGAACGCGACCATCTGATCTCCCATCTGCTCGCGGCAATCAGCGCAAGGTCGTACGGACCGCGACCGTGGACCAGTTCCCGGTGAGCGGGGTGCCGAAGTTGTGGAACACGGCTTCGCGGGTGACGATCTGGGCGATCGCCGGGTCGGTGTCGCACGCGGCCGGCAGAATGCCGAACTGGTCGTAGAGCCGCTCGCCGGGGCGGGGTAGTCGCGCACCGACGAATAGCCTGTGCTGATTCGGGCGGAATACGACCGGTTGCAGGTCGCGTACCGGAGCTGCCCGGGTGGGAGGTATGGGGGCTCCGGCACAGTGTTGCCATGGGTTCGTCGGTCGCTGACTCTTTCACTGTCGCCACTTTCAATGTCAACGGAATCCGCGCGGCACGTCGTCGTGGATTCGACCAGTGGTTGCAGGCGCGGTCGGTCGATGTGGTCGCGTTGCAGGAGTTGCGTTGTCCCGCATCAGATGTGGGCACCTTCCCGGGCTATTCGGCGGCGGTGGATGTGGGTTCGGTGGCCGGTCGTAACGGTGTGGCCGTACTGACGAGGGTTTCCGCCGCTGCCGTGCGGACGTGGGTGGCCCACCCACCCAGGTCCCGCGGACTCGGTGAGTTCGCCGCCCAGGGACGCTATATCGAGGTGGATCTGGCCGACCGGCCGGTGACGGTTGCCTGTCTGTATCTCCCCAAGGGTGGTCTGCCCGCGCATCTCCAGCGCCCGGGATCGATGCGCGAACTGCCCGACGGTGGGGCCAAGTACGAACGGAAGCAGAGGTTCCTCGCGGCGTTCGCCCGCGAAGTGCACCGGAACCGGCTCGCGGCGCTGAGCGCGGGACGCGAGTTCGTCCTCACCGGGGATCTGAACATCGCGCACACCCGACATGATGTGACCAACTGGCGTGCCGCCCGCACGATGGACGGCTTCCTGCCTGCCGACCGCGAGTGGTTCAGTTATGTTCTCGGCACGCGCCGGCTCGTCGACGTGGTGCGACAGGTGCACGGTGACCGCCCGGGTCCACTCACCTGGTGGAGTTGGGCGGGTCGATCGTTCGCCAAGGATGTGGGTTGGCGAGTGGACCACCAACTCGCGACGCCCGGTCTCGCCCGCCTCGCGACGTCAGTTGTCGTCGACAAGGAACCGTCACCCGCCGAGCGGCTCTCCGATCACGCGCCCCTCGTGGTGACCTACTCGGCGATGCCTGACCGATAAGTTCTGGTGCCCTCGGCGGGGCACATCGACAATGGGAACGCGTTTGACCTGGGGGTTTGCTCCGGTCAGCTGGTGATAGAAGCAGATTTAGCAACCCTCAATCTGATGAGAAATTTGTCAAGATGATCAATAAAGACCTCGCTGACGATGGGAATGTCCTAATTGATCCTGACGGAATGTCGCCGGCGCGGCGTGCGCGATTGGAACAACTATTTTCTGAACATCCCGAGTGGGAAGGAAAAGCAGTATGGGGCAGTTGATTTATGGCCGGACCAGGAGCGATGTCAAGCGTTGGCCTTCTGGCCCTGCGGCTCAAGTGGCTCTGGGGCTCTACCTGGATCAATTGCCACCGGTGTCGATGTCGATGTCGGCATCCAATCTCTTCAATGGGGACGGTCTGGACCTTTCCCGCTCTGATGTATCGGGTTTGTTCTTGGAGGGCGCGTCCTTGAATGGGGCCGATCTGACTTCGGCATGCGTATCCGATGTGGATCTGTATACGGCGTGGATGATTTCGGCCGATTTGCGTAATGCTGATTTCAGTCGTAGCGATCTCCGCAAGGTCGAAGGTCGTGGCTGTTCGGCATCTGGTGGTATTTTCTGTGATGCCCGTCTTCAGAGCGCGGTCTTCGAGGATTCGGACTTCCGGCGTGCAAATCTGGTTGGTGCTGACTTGCGGAGCGCAAGCTTTGCGGATGCCGATCTCGGATCCGCCGATCTGCGAGGCTGCGAGTTTTCTTCGACAGACTTTTCGGACGCACGAATGGGCGGATGTTCGGTGGCAGGCGCTTCGGGGTCCATAATTGGTCCAGTGGATGTCGGAGTGAAATCGGCTATGGTTCTCGCGGGTCTCGAGCTCAAGAAATGGTTCAGCGAAAATGGGGCTGTGGATGTCACGATTCGATCGTGACCCGGCTGTCATTGACTCCGAACTTTCGAAGGCGAGGAAACATGGAAGACAACTCGGGTGACCCTGTCGAATCTCTCAGGTCCGGCAATCCCGACAATCAGGTAGCCGCACGGGCGTCATCGACGCTGCACCTGCGGAACGAGTAATCGGCTCACCATCGAGGTGGACTGGATCGGGTGCTTCGGCATCGGGGTGTTCTTGAGCTGATGCACAGCTGGCCAAGTCCGTGGAACCGGCCGCTGCGCGCCGCGAAGGACATGGTGCCAGGACTAACCGGTGCCGGTGAGAGGCCCGGACGCCGATATCCCGTGTACCGATGCGTGCATTCCCATGTTCCTTGTGCACTGCCACTCCAGAGGGACGAACGCGCTTGACCTGGACTGTCGTGTGCGACCTTTGTCGGAATCGCGAGGAAAAGGTCGTTGACCTGCGAAATTAGTGTCGCAGGTTTGTGCCCTCGGCAGGGCACACAAAACATGGGCAACCCGAAAACGCCTGGTCATCGCGGGTTCTTACACGATCTAGCGATCCCGGTGCACCGGTGTCGATCCTATCGCGTTCTGCGGTCTTCGAATGGTCGACGGGTGATCGAAGCCGACTATCAACTGTAGATCGGGCCCGGTGGCGGCAGGTTTCTGGTTCGAGTCCAGATGGGGGAGCGCAACCACCAGGTCAGGCACGGGTCACCGTGCCTGACCTGGTTTCGTATGCGGGCCGCGACCAAAATTACGCCAAGAATTCCGGTCCGTACTACTGGTGACGACCGTAGGTCAAGCCCACCGGCCCAGCCCTGGCTGCCGAACCCGCGTAGGCGGTCACCCAGCCGTCACCAGCCCACCCGCAACCCTCAGTATGGGTCCCGGTCACCAACCCGCCACCCGCCTCGCCGACGACGAATGGCAGAAGCGCGCCTACACCCCCTCCTACTGCCGCTCCTTCCTTACCTCGCGGCGTCCGCGGGCGCGCTCGGTTGCTGACCGGGGGAGGGGGCTTCGGCACCTTGGTCAAGCTTGAACCCGAGCGGGAAGCTCAATCCCCTTAGCGTCGCGCACTTGTTCGGACTTGCGGTCCAGCGACCACTCGATTGCTGAGACACCGATATTGGCCCATCTGGCCCGGATGTCCTCGAGCACAACGTCGATGAGGTCAGGCAAATTACTTCCGTGCTCGGTGAAGGTCACGCCAAGGCCAGGCGCCGATTCGCCTTCTGATTCCTGCTCACCCCATTGCGCACTCCAGAATTCAGGCGCACCGTCCTGGGGCTCGAACCAGTTGATCTCGACTTCCATCGTCACTGGTCCTATCTTCTCGGAAGCATCTGCTGCAGAGACAGGCCGCAGATTCGCGCCGGGCCGGGAGGCGGCCTTCTGGGCAGCTCGTTCACGTGCACGACGCTGCTGACGAGTTTCGGTCATCCCTCGATAGTGGAGTGGGGTCGGCTGGGCGGCAACCTTTTCAGCCAATCGGGGTATCGCGGCTACGTCGCGCTGCTCAAGCTCTACCTCGCGCGCGCCGGCTGGCACTGGTCGGTCTCGCCGCGGCCGTCGCGGTCTCCTTCGCCGCGGGCACCGCGCACGCCGCGGTGGACAGCGCCTCGGTGGTGGTCGACGCCAAGCAGCGCACGATCAGCGCGATTCTGTCCGACAATGTCATCCGCGGGTACGCTCCGCTGGACCGCAATCCGCTGACCCGCCAGTGGACCCATGACGGGGTGGCCGAGTTCACCGTCACCGGGGACAAGGCCGAGGAGTTCACCGGAACCATCAAGATCGGGTACCTGATCGGGTACCCGGCGACCTTCGGCGGCAAGATCAAGGTCAGCCACAGCACCCCGTCGTTCGGTTTCAATGTCGACGGCGCCGAGTCCAGCCTCGGTTTCAGCGGCAGCCTCGTCCCGACTCTGACCGCGGAGATGGAAGTCGGTTTCGGACCCGGTGTCCGGCAGGTCGAGGCGGCGTCGGGCAAGATCAGCGGCGCGACCGGCAAGATCAGCATCGTCAACAATCTCGGCACGGTGACCGGGGTCGTCGGTCCCGCCAGCATCCAGCCCTATGTCACCGTGGTCAGCGACTCCGGCGACACCGTGACCACCTTAGGGCGAGTTCAGGACGTCTGAGTCACTCGGGCCCGGTTGATGGCTTCGGCGATCGACCGGGCGACCTGCCCAAGTGCCCGCCACCTCGGCAACTTCCGCACCGGCGTCGGATCCGAACCCGTCGCGACCGACAATCCTACAATTCGTCGGGCAGTAGCGTGAACGCCTTGTGCTCGGTCAGTGGGCGAATCGCCCGGAAGGCCCGGTCAGGCTGGCTGGGCTCGATTCCTTTGGGCAGAGACCTCGTCTGTTGCAGCCCCACGCTGCCGTGTCTAGGCTGACTCCGATAGCCTGAGAACGGGGGAAGCATGGCGGGTGAAAACGATACTTCTGGAACAGTTTTCGCGATCGTGCCGGGTGAGGTGACCGATGCCGGTGTCTATATCCAGCAGATCGCGGAATCTTTGATCAACGGGCTCGGCACGCTCGACCGCGAGGTATCCACTGTCCTGGACAATTGGAGCGGTGCGGCGGCCGAGGCGTTCGAGGACGGTTGGACTGAAACCAAGAAGGGTGCCGCAGACGTACTGAACGCCCTCACGACGATGGGCGAACTTCTGGGCATCGCAAGCAAAGCCGTTGTCGGTCAGGATATCTCGAACTCCGGTACTTTGAGTTCACTCGACCTACCACAATTGAACATGTGATGGCCGACGACTCCCGCGACTTCACCTTCGACATCGATGAGTTGGACCAGCTCATCAGCCGCGCCAATGGATTCATCGGCTTCCTCACCGAAAGCCTCGACGGCATCAACAACCGAATCGCCTCCATCCAGCAAAACTGGCAGGGGGCCGCTGCCGACGCCCAGGAGGAGGCCTACCGAGAATGGGCTTCCGGGGCTGCCACGGTAATTGAAGGGCTCGCCCAGATGTACAATGCCGCCGTCACAGCCCGCGACGCCTACAGTGCGGCAGCGGAAGCCAACTTGAGAATGAGCGGTGGCTGACTTCTATGGGCGCAGTCTCGCCGCAGTCCTATGACAGCGCGGCCACGGCGTGCTACGACTTGTCGGAGAAATTCCAAACGGTCTACGAAACGCCGCAATCTGTACTCTTAGAAACAAACGCGATGGCCGGCGGCTATGGAGCAGTCAAGTCGTGGTCGAAAGTCTACGACGACCGTGCCGCCGCTTTGACAATGGTCGCTACCAATTTCGCGCGAGCCCTGCAACGCTACGGGGACATACTGACAGCGTCGAGCTACAACTGGAAGTCCGCAGAATACACAGCCAACCGCGGTACCAACAAAGGCGACCCACCATCGTTGCCCACCGGCATCCCGTCGGAGCTACCCTACGGCGCGAGCGCAGTAGTCGGTATCGCGTCGTCAGGAGCCTATTCCAACGGACTTCAGACAGACTGGACCGAACTGCAGGACAAGGTCACCACGCTTGTCACCGGCGGCCAAGTCCCCGACGGGGATACCGACAAACTTGCACGCTCCGCGACCATGTGGAAGACCTTCGCCAATTCAGACCCCCTCGAATACGGCGTGGCACGGCTACTAACCGTCGCCTCAGGGCTGGAACAAGGCTTCGGACCCAAAGTCCCGGACGACATCCCGAACCATGTAGCAAACCTTCGCAAGCTCGCTGAAAAACTCCGCGAAGTCCGTACCGCCGCCCATGACATCGCCAACGCAGTCGAAGCCCACAACGTGGCGTTGACCAAAATGCGCGCGGACATCAATACGCAGTTCGCAGCAGTAGTTGTGGTTACCGCCATATCGATCGGGCGTTCGATGGTAAATGTCAAAGAGCAGCCAGCGAAGGAAAAGGCGCCGAGCAAGCAGCAGTCGCAGTCGCCCAACGACAACAAAGTCGAGATAGATATCGACTTCCTGAACGACGCGGCTTGGGCCATAGCCGGGCCCGCCAACACATTCCTCGCCACCCTCAGCACCCTCACTTTCACCACCGCCACGCTGACAAACGGCGACCTCCTGGCCATCGTCGAGTTGCCGATAGTTGTCACCACGGTGGACCCGGTACAATCCACCAATGGCCTCGGATCCCAATGGAGTACGGTATCGGGGCCTGTTCCGAGCAGTATCTCTATCACCGAGCTCAGGAAGATTCATATCCTCGACGGAGACGGGAGCGACGACGTTAACAGCGGAGGGCATGCGCCTGGGACAGGCATGCCAGGTAAGACCGAATTCCCGGACAATAAGACTTGGACGGACGACCATATTATCAATAGCATTCAAGATGTTGCTAGGAATCCCGATCAGGTTCCTGTTCTTCAGAAGCACGGAACTTGGTTGGTCACTGGTACGCGGGATGGTGTTGTCATAGAGGTCGTCGTCGACACGTCGGGCAACATCATCACGGGCTATCCGGTAAGTGGTCCGGAGGTGTATAAGAACGACGCAAATGGCAACCCGATCAAATAGAACTAGGTGACACTGATGGATTCTGATGATAGGCCCAGCACTCGGCGCAAAAGGCGCCAGTTCACTCCGGAGCAGAAGGCTAAATTAGCCAAGCTGAACAACGATTCCCGGGAACTTCTAGAACGGTTCTCGGACCGCCTTCGGCCCGAAGCGCTAGCTCAGTACCGAACTTTTAGTGAGGTCGGCGAGTGGACGTTGTTGATCGATAACCTGTGCGCCACTCTGGTGAAAGATAAAATTTTGGTCAGCGCGGCCGAGCGTGATGCCTTAGCTGATCTCCTGCCATTGTTTGGAAACCCTAAAGAAAATTCCTCCATGTTTTATATAGAGAGTTATGATCGGGTGCTTGCGGAGTTGAATGTGGGCCACGAATAGAGCTGGATGTCGAAAGCCGCTGATTCGAGGGTGAGCAGGTGGGCGTGACCGGGCAGGATGAGGTCATGGGCCAATGCCGCTAACTGGCTCGCCGTCGCTAACGCGCTGACCTCGAGCCCATACTGCACTGACATCGCGCGCCACTGGGCGGCTGCCGATCAGCAAGCTCGCCGACGACGCACGAGCGCACGGCGCGAGAATCGCGGTGCTGGTCAGTGCGGTCCTGCCCCGGTCGAGGTCGCGCAGTAGGGGCGGTTTGGGGTCAGGGCTTCGACGTTCTTGTTTGACCCCCGGTGGCCAGCAATAACCGCCCGACTCGATCCCTGAGCTGAGTCACCAGGCCCGGTCGATGGCTTCGGCGATCGACCGGGCGACCTGCCCGAGGACCGGGCCGTCGCGGACGACATCCATGTGGCCGCCCTGCATCTCGATCACGTCGGCCCCGTCCACCAGTCGCAGCCAGCCCGGCAGCTGGTGGGCGGTCTCGGTCGCGACGAATCAGCGCGGGACCCGGCCGTTGGCGCAGACGCGCGCGGTTCTGGACGCGCAGCCCGATCTCGTAGAACAGCTCCTGTTGCCTGCCGACCGGCCGGCGTGATCCGCCGGCCACATACCAGACCGCACCGGCCACGGCAGCGGTGCCGAGCACGACATCGAACCGCCAGAACGTCAGCAACTGCCACGCCGATGGCGGCCGTGTCACATCGAACCCGATGAACGCCTCGTGCGCGGTGAACGGGCGCCCGGCGAACGCGGGAGCGGGGCGCATCCCCGCAAGAGCGAACAACGCCACCGCCAGCATGGCCGCCGCGCCGCCGACCGGGTGCGCCGAAGACCTCCGGGCCACCGTGAGCATCGTCGCCAGCAGCGCGATCCCGACCAGCACGATGCGGCCGTACCCGCTGGCGATCGCCGCCGACGGTGGGATCAGCAGCGCGACGAGTACCGCCCCCGAACCGCACGCGACCCCGGCGCAGATCGTGACCAGGTGCCGGGTCCGCGTCGCGGCGGCCGCGCCGTCACCGCCCATCCGAGGCGTTCGCGCACCGGTACACCACAACAGACCCACTGGCACCGAGATCGCCAGCTGGAACAGGATCACCGCACCCGTCGCGTAGTCGTGCCCTGGCCCTTCCCCGGCATTGCCGACCACGACCGGAGCCAGCACCCCGACACCGGCGACGACCAACGGCACGACAGCACCGGTCCACGACAGCGTCCACCGCGCCACCGCGGTCACCACCACGGCACACACCGCGACCACGATCCACGCCTTGGGCTTCTCCGAGGCATCCATGAGCGCCGGCAGCGCACCGATGCTCACCATGTCGCCGACCCGCATACCCGCGATGTCGGCGGCCGACACCGGAATCATCGCCACCGCGCACAACGCCCACACCGCCGCCGCGCGCTCGACCACCCGCCAACCGGCGAACCCGGCGAGATCGACCCGCCCGTCCCGGGCGGGGCCCGTGCAGCTCAGGACGTACACCAGTCCGCCGAGCGCCACCGCCCCCGCCACCATGGCCGCAGTGCGCAAGATTCCGTACAGCAATGCCTGTATCAAGCCCGGGTAGGCAGTACCGGCTTCCAGATACGGCATCGGTCCCGCGGTCACGACCGCGGCGACCACGGATCCCGCGGTGGCGAGGACTACGCCGCACCCAACCGCCCGGCTCGGCCTGTCACCAGCCTTGTCCGGCCCACATCCCTCGCTCACCCGCAGTTGGTCGGAACGGCACTCCTCCCGGTTCCACGATCGATTGAATGTGACCACCGACATGGTGTTCCGTATCTGACCACCAACGCACACACCGGAGAACTCTCCATCGCGCCGAAGAACCTCGCCACCCCCGTATGGACCTCGCTGATGTGGCGACCGGGCGATCGGACGTGCTCGGCTGGACGAGCCGGTCGCCGATGATCACGCTGCATCGCAACCTGCGACGGGACGGGTTCGCCCAGAAACAGTACGCCGGCTGTTCGTCGGCGGACCGGGCCTGCGATGCGCCTCGTCACGCCGATCTGAAGCGATCTGGCACGGCCGCCGAGCAGGTCAGACCGAATTGTCCTACTCATCGGAGCGGAATGCACGCAGATCGCGCCGATCGAAGTCGACGTCCGCCCGCTCAGAGCTAGCACCCTAGGGCACGTACCTGCGACCTGTGCCCTGGGGATTCTTGTTCGCCCGGTTTGCATCTCTCCATAAAAATGGCCCTGACCTGCGCAAATAGTGCGCAGGTTGGTGCCCTCGGCAGGATTTCAACCTGCGACCACCGAAACGGGCAGGGTGCTCAATAGGCGAGGTCGGTCCAGGCGAGGGTGAGGGGGAAGGGGTGGTTCAGCTCGACTTCGGGGTGGACGGTGGGCGACCATTCGCTGACCAGGGCGTATTGGCGCGGTCGCAAGGGAGTGACGCCCGCGGGTAGGTCGGTGGGTGTCGCCAGGACGTAGGTCAAGATGGTGTCGATGCGCCGACCTTCCCGGTCGAGCAGCACCTCCCAGTATTCGCTGATCCCGGCTTCTGCGTAGCGCGCTTGTTTTGTCAGCATTCGACCGATGTGGTTGGACGGGGAAAGTACTTCGCCGACGATGACAACGTCCTCGGCGAAAATCGGCGTCCATGGTTCGTCGGGGCAGTGGTAGACCATGAAATCCGGGGTGAGGAAGTCATCTTTGGAGGGGCTCAGGAACACGTTGGTTTCGGTGTCCACCTGCCAGCATTCACCAGGACGGGCCTTCATGCTGCGTCGCGCGGCGTTCTCCAGTGCGTTGCGCAGGCGGGTAGCGAAGCGCTGGTGCTCTGGCGGACCGGTGCGAACCCAGACCGGATGCCCTCTGATCAGTTCGATACGTTCGGACTGGTCCGGGGGGAGGGCGCTCAACTCGGCCCAGGTCATCCGATCGGGCAGTGGGGGGAACTCCGTTGACGGATTCGACATCGTCATTCCTCCTCGCACCAGGCGAACTCCGGTGCCCTCGGCAGGATTCGAACCTGCGACCTACCCTTTAGGAGAGGGTTGCTCTATCCCCTGAGCTACGAAGGCGTGGCCAGGCTCGGCTGGCCGAGCTGAGTATAGCGTGGGGTCGGGTTCGGTGGCAGAGGCCCGGTGGGCGGGGTCAGAAGCCGCCGAAATCGCCGCCGCCACCGCTGTCGAAACCTCCGCCGGTGTCATAACCCCCGTCGCCGCCGGTGTCGCCGGGGTCGAAACCGCCCTGGTCGTGGCCGGGATCGGCGCCTGCTTCGCCGGTGCCGTCCTCGAACGCTTGCGCGTCGTAGCCGACGCCGCCCATTCCGGCGAACAGCGTCGTGAACAGCAGTGCCGAGCCCGCGCCCCAAGCTCCGGCGATCAGCGCGGGCTTCCACCACGGCTCGGAGTACCACCCGGCGGGGACGGGACGACCTGCCACGCGGCCGCCGGGGAAATAGTTCGGTGTCCCGGCGGAGGGGGCGGGGGAGGCGGTGATCGAGCGGCCGTTGTGGGCGATGGTGCGCTGCTCGTCGACCTGACCGGCGATGTCCTGGCCGTCGATGGCCGGGATCGGCGGGCCGGGGTCCATGTCCATCGCGGTGCGGGCGGCGCGAATGTAATAGAGGCCCTCCGTGGCGGACTGCTTGGCCAGCCGGGCTTGGGCGGGGGAGCCGGCGCGGTCGATCTGGCCGCCCGCGGCGTTGTACCGTTCGGACGCGTCGGCCAGGGCCTGACGTGCGGCTTCGTTGCGTGGGGACAGCTGGTAGACCTGCCCGCCGAGTCGCTCGATGGTCGCCCGCGCGTCGGCCTGTGCCTCCTCGAGCTCGCGCGCGTTGCGCTTGTTCTGTTCGGCGCGCAGGTACAGCAGAGCACCGACGCACACAATCACGATCACGATCAGCCACCACAGCATCGCGCGCCTCATTTCGTCGAGGTGTCGAGATGCCATTCAGTTTACTGATCGGTTGCCCGAACGCGCCGACCCGTATTGATCAGCGCGTTGCCGATTAGCTACCGGCGAGGTGGCGGGCGATGACCAGGCGCTGGATCTGGTTCGTTCCCTCGAAGATCTGCATGACCTTCGCTTCGCGCATGTAGCGCTCGACGGGGAAGTCCTGGGTGTAGCCGTAGCCGCCGAAGACCTGGACTGCGTCGGTGGTCACCTTCATGGCCGCGTCGGTGGCGACCAGTTTGGCGACCGAAGCCTGGCGTGAATACGGCAGGCCCGCATCGCGGCGGCGGGCGGCGTCGAGGTAGGTGGCGCGGGCGGTGTCGACGGCGGCGGCCATGTCGGCGAGCACGAAACCGAGGCCCTGATGGTCGATGATCTTGCGGCCGAAGGCTTCTCGTTCCTTGGCGTAGGCGACGGCCTCGTCGAGCGCGCGCTGGGCGACACCGGTGGCGACGGCGGCGATGCCGAGGCGGCCCGCGTCGAGCGCGCTGAACGCGATCGAAAGTCCCTGTCCCTCTTCACCGATGCGACGTTCGGCGGGCAGGAACGCGTCGTCGTAGGCGGCGGTGGTGGTGGGGATGCCGCGCAGCCCCATCTTCTCCTCGGGCTTGCCGAAGCTCAGGCCCTCGGTGCCGGCGGGGACGAGGAAGCAGGAGATGCCGCGCGAACCCTCGCCGGTGCGGGCGAACAGGGTGTAGAAGTCGGCGCGGCCGCCGTTGGTGATCCACGCCTTGGTGCCGTTGAGGGTGTAGCCGCCGTCGACGGGGGTGGCGCGGCACCGCAGCGCGGCCGCGTCGGAACCGGCGTGCGCCTCGGAAAGGCTGTAGGCGCCGATGGTTTCGCCCGACAGCATGCCCTCTAGCCATTGCTGCTTCTGCTCGTCGGTGCCGTAGGTGAACAGTGGATGGCAGGACAGGCCGTGCACGCTCACGGCGACCGCGACGGCGGCCCAGCGGCTCGCGATCTCCTCCAGTACCTGGAGATACACCTCATAGGGCTGCGCGCCGCCGCCGAATTCCTCCGGGTAGGGCAGGCTGAGCAATCCGGCCGCGCCGAGCGCGGGGAACACGCCGTCGGGGAAGACGCCGGTCTTCTCGCTCTCGGCGACCCTCGGCTCCAGCACCTTGTCGGCGATATCGCGGGTCAGTTCGATCAGGTCGCGCGCGTCGTCGGTGGGCAGCATCCGGTCAACAGCCATGCTCGTCACAGTATCCGTCGTTCACTTAGCCGGCCGTGGCGAGGCGAACCCGCACGGCTCTATTATCTGCGCATGAATGCAGATGATCGTTCGCCCCTGGCCGAGGATCAGGTGGGGTTGGTGGTCGAGGTGTTCCGAATGCTGGCCGACCCGACCAGGGTTCAAGTCCTCTGGGCGCTGGCGGATCAAGAACTCTCGGTGAACGAATTGGCGAGCCGGGTCGGCAAGCCGGGCCCCTCGGTGTCCCAGCATCTGGCGAAACTGCGGATGGCCAGGCTCGTGCGCACTCGTCGCGAGGGGACCACCATCTACTACAGCCTCGACAACGATCATGTCCGCAGCCTGGTCGTCGACGCGGTACACAACGCTGAACATGCCGGTCCCGGAGTGCCGTCGCACCATAGGGGCCCCGATGGTCAGCCGCCGCACGCGCCGCCGCCTGGTTTGTGATGACGAGCCGACCTGCAGGAATGTTGTCGGAGGAAACGATTGCGAGCCCCAAACCTTTCGGTAGCATCCGTTGTGACGTGGCTCATGCCACGGCAGGGACTGAAGGAGCACCGATGCTGAGCACCATGCAGGACGACCAGCTCTCGCTGGCCAAACTGCTCAACTATGCCGCAACTTTCCAGGGCGATTCGACTGTGTCCACATGGACCGGTGACGGTGTTCGCACCATGACCTACCGTGAGCTCGGCGCCGATTCGGCCCGGCTGGCCAACGCGCTGCGCGGTCTCGGCATCGCGGAGGGTGACCGCGTCGGCACCTTCATGTGGAACAACAACGAGCACATGGTCGCTTACATCGCGGTGCCCGCGATGGGCTCGGTGCTGCACGCGCTCAACATCCGGCTGTTTCCCGAGCAGCTGGTCTTCGTCGCCAACCACGCCGAGGACAAGGTCGTGCTCGTCGACGGCACGCTGGTGCCGCTGTTCGCGCAGTACCTACCGAATCTGAAGACCGTCGAGCACGTGATCGTCGTGAACGGCGATCCCGCCGGGCTCACCGCGCCCGAGGGCGTCACCGTGCACTCCTACCGCGAGCTGCTCGACGCCCAGTCCGCCGACTTCGACTTCCCGGTCGTCGACGAGCGGTCCGCCGCCGCGATGTGTTACACCTCCGGCACCACCGGCGACCCGAAGGGCGTCGTCTACTCGCACCGCTCCAACTGGCTGCACGCGATGCAGGTGAACTCGCCCAACGGCATGGGTTTCCAGGGCTCGGACTATGTGCTGGCGATCGTGCCGCTGTTCCATGCCAACGCCTGGGGCCTGCCGTACGCGGCACTGATGTCGGGCGCCAACGTCTTGATGCCGGACCGCTTCCTGCAGCCCGGCCCGCTGCTGGAGATGATGGCGGCCGAGAAGCCGACCTTCGCCGCCGCGGTGCCCACCATCTGGGGCGGCGTACTGGCCGCGCTGGCCGCCGCGCCGCAGGACATCTCGCACCTGCGCACCGCGGTCGTCGGTGGTTCCGCGGTGCCGCCCGCGATGATGCGCGCGTTCGAGGAGAAGCACGGCGTGCGCATCCTGCACGCGTGGGGCATGACCGAGACCTCCCCGCTGGGCAGCGTCGCGCACGCGCCCGCGGGCGTCAGCGACGACGATGCCTGGGAGTACCGCTACACGCAGGGTCGTTTCCCGGCCAACGTCGAGGCCCGGCTGGTCGGCGACGACGGCAAGGTTGTCCCGAACGACGGTGAGTCGCTCGGCGAGCTCGAGGTCCGCGGCGCGTGGATCACCGGCTCCTACTACTCGCCCACCGGCGCGGAGATCGACCCGGACAAGTTCGACGACGGCTGGCTGCGTACCGGCGATGTCGGCAAGATCAGCGCCAACGGCTACCTCACCCTGGTCGACCGCTCCAAGGACGTCATCAAGTCCGGTGGCGAGTGGATCTCCTCGGTGGATCTGGAGAACGCGGTGATGGGCCACGCGGCCGTCGCCGAGGCCGCGGTCATCGGTGTGCCCGACGAGAAGTGGGACGAACGCCCGCTGGTCGCCATCGTGCTCGCCGACGGCGCTGCCGCCGAGGCCACCGAACTGCGCGACTACCTGGCCGACAAGTTCGCCAAGTGGCAGCTGCCCGAGCGCTGGACCTTCATCGCCGAGGTGCCGAAGACCAGCGTCGGCAAGTTCGACAAGAAGCGCCTGCGCGCCCAGTACGCCGAGGGCGAGCTGGACGTCGTCACGGTGTAGGACAGCGAAACGGCGGGCGTGGAATCGCTTCCACGCCCGCCGTTGTTGTTCTGTGCTGTTTCGCGGCCCGCCCGATTCTGGACTGACCAGAGGGTGCGACGAAGGAGTGCCCGTCGGGAGGGAAGAATCGGGGCCCGAAGGGCCGCGATCCGCGGCGCCAGCCGCCAAACAATCAGCAGTTGCGCAGCTCGGGGCTTTGGTTCAGGAGCTGGGCGCGGGGGCTGATGTAGGTGGTGTAGGTCTCCCCGCCGACGGCCGACAGCGGGAACGCCGCGACCCGATGGCAGTTCTGGAAGGCCAGCTTCACACCGAAGTGCCGTTCCAGGCCGCCGCGGATGGCGTCGGAGGCCAAGGCACGCAGCAGTTGCCCGCGAGCCACCTCGTCCGGCGGCGGAATCCGGTTGTCGGCGTATTCGTCGGTGCCGCTACGCAGGTCGTCGGCTACCCGGCTGACCACCTCCCAGGCGTAAGGCAGTGAGGTGCGGACGCATTCGACGAATTCGGCGTCGTCGATATCGCCTTGTTCTGCGCGTTCTAGTAATGCGGCGGGAACATCGAGGGACATGGCGCTCTCCTCCTGCTTGGGGGGTGGTCGGCGGGATGCGATGCCAGGTCCGAGTCTAAACGAAATTCGTTGTCAATAACCCTGGATTCGTTCCGAAAGTGCTTTTCGGAGTGCGCTTTTCGCGTCAGCGGCCAGGTCGGTGACCAGTTCGCTTGCCGGTTGCCCGGTGCTCAGCGAGTGCGCTTGCCCCGCCCACAGATTCACTTCGTCGGTGTTGCCGCCTGCCCGCGCGGCGGCCCGCAACGGGGCAGTGGCGTAATGGATTTCGGGGTAGGCGGCCGGCGCGTCGGCGGTGTGATCGACGAGGAAACGGTTGCGGATCCCGCGGGCGCGACGTCCGGTGAACGCGCGCGTGAGCATCGTCGGTTCCGGCGTCCCGATCGCCCCGCGATGCACGGCGTTGGTGCCCGCTTCCGGGCAGCGCAGCAGCGCGGTGCCGATCTGGGCGGCCGCCGCACCGGCCGCCAGCACCCCGGCCACACCCGCGCCGGTGGCGATGCCGCCCGCCGCGACGAGCGGGCGCGAGGTGACGGCGGTGAGCAGCTGGATCAGGGTCAGCAGGCCGGGCGGGTCGATCGGGTCGCCTGCGGGATCGTCGAGGAAGCTCGCGCGGTGCCCACCCGCCTCGGCGCCCTGGGCGATCAGCACGTCGGCGCCCGCCTCCACGGCGGTCAGCGCCTCGGCGGGGGAGGTGACCGTGACCCACACCTCCGAGCCGACCGCGTGCAGCCGGTCCACCTCCGCCGCGCTGGGGCAGCCGAAGGTCGTCGAGACCACGGCGACCGGATCGGCGACCAGCAGATCGAGCTTGTCGTCCCATCCGTCGGTGTCGTGCTCGGGGGTGCCGATCGGGAATTCGGCGCCGAGTTCGGCGAGGTAGGTGGCGTAGACGGCCGGGTCGGCCACCACGCCGGGCGCGAACAGGTTCACCCCGAACGGCGCCGTGGTGGCGGCCCTCGTCGCCTCGATCTGTGCTGCCACCGCGTCGGTGCCGAGGTATCCGGCGGCGAGCTGGCCGAACCCGCCCGCGGCCGCGACGGCGACCACCAACTCGGGTGTGGACGGGCCGCCCGCCATGGGCGCGGCGACGATGGGGACAGTCAGGGTCTCGATCACCATGGGTCGAGTCTGGTCGGTCGGGGCCGTGTTCAGGCCCGGTGACAACGCGTGTGATGGGCCGGACACCGTGATTGTTACTGTGCGGCACGTCATCTACCTGCGATTTCGTGACAGAAGGTTGCGGAATGGTCACGGCCGGGTAGAGTTCCCGTCACAACGTATGCCGAACCGTTACACATAGTTCGGCATCGGAGAACATCCAGGTGGTCTCCGGGCCGGTCGCAGACCGGTTTCGTTTCCTTGTTGTCGGACGCTAGGACGAGATCTTGTCGCAGCACCGTGTGGGTCCCGAATCCATCTCCGTGCAGGCCCTGCTTGCGAACGCGGATGGCCGGAGCCCGAGCAGGAGCAGGCACCGCGCCGAGGCGTCGCGTTCCGATCGTGTCCGGGTCGCCGCCAGTGCCGCGGTCGCCGCGGGCGCACTGGTCGGCGTCACCGCGCAGATCGCCCCGGCCCTGGCCTTCGCGGCCCCGCTGCTGCCGACCCACGACGACAGCGTCGAGGAATCGGTCGTCCCCGAGTCGGCCCGCCAAGATGTCGACCTCGTCGCCGCGCAGGAAGTCGCCGCGCACGTGGAGACCCCCGCGCCGGTGACCGCGGTCGCCGCGCCGATCGCCGCCCCCGTGGCCGCGCCGTTCGGCATCGGCAACCTGCCCCCCGAGATCTCCGGTCCGCTGTCGCAGGTCGAGGACATCCTCCAGGGCATCCAGCACCAGGTCGCGCCGCCGCAGGCCACCCGCCCGGTCGCGGGCCCGATCAGCTCCGGCTTCGGCTCGCGCTGGGGCGCCATGCACTACGGCCTCGACTTCGCCGATTCGATCGGCGCCCCGATCAAGTCCGTGTCCAACGGCACCGTCATCGAGGCGGGCCCGGCGTCGGGCTTCGGCCTGTGGGTACGGGTGCTGCACGACGACGGCACCACCGGCGTCTACGGCCACGTCAACGAAATGCTGGTCAGCGAAGGCCAGCGGGTCAACGCGGGCCAGGTCATCGCGACCGTCGGCAACCGCGGCCAGTCCACCGGCCCGCACCTGCACCTCGAGATCTGGGATCAGGGCGGCGCCAAGATGGACCCGATTCCGTACCTCGCTTCCAAGGGCGTGCCGCTGGAATGGGGCCCTTCCGCGCACTGAGTTTCTGGAGCGCTGGCGCGCTCGAGTTCGCGGCCCCGCCGGTCACGTCGATCAGGCACCGTTGCTTGCTCCTTCGTCGCCTACGCAACGGCACCTGATCGACGGGACGGCCGCGAACCGCCGCTACGCGGCGCCCCTCCCTAAGGGTCGGGGTATGCGGTGTGCTCTGACAGCGTTAGCGAGTGACGGTGGTTCTTATGAACCCCGTCACTTTGCCGTTGGTGGGGGCAACACGTGCCAGGGCCGGGCCGATAGTCCTCTGGGCCCCGAGCACCGGGGGCACGCTGACTCGGACATTATGCGACCGATCTATATGATGACTCGATCTGCACGGTGCGGGGCAGCCGCACGTGCAGGCGCGATGAGAGGTGAATGAACCCGAATGGAAACTGCCCGTCGTTCTGCCCGCGGTAATCGCCGTCGCCGGTCGAGCAGTCCGACATTCGGGCAGTTGCTGACGGGAGCGGTCGAATCGGCCGCCGATCGGGTCGCGGTCCGGTTCAACCCGTCCGGCGACCCGGCCGACCAGCGCCAGCTCACCTATTCCGAGTTCGATCAGCAGTCCTCGCGGCTGGCCCGCGCGCTCATCGCTCGCGGGATCGGCCCCGGCGACGTCGTCGCCATCGGCATCGCCCGTTCGATCGAATCGGTGCTCGCGGTGTGGGCCATCGCCAAGACCGGCGCCGCCTACGTGCCGGTCGACCCGAACTACCCGCCCGACCGCATCGCGCACATCGTGTCCGACTCCGGCGCGGTGCTCGGTCTCACCACCGCCGCGCATCGCGACGTGCTCGGTACGGCGCTGACCTGGCTCGAGCTCGACGGCGCCGAGACAGCCACCGGGATCGCGGCCCAGCCAGCGCACCCCATCTCCTACACCGACCGGATCCGCACCCTCGACGAGCGGCACCCGGCCTACGTCATCTACACCTCGGGCTCCACCGGCAAGCCCAAGGGCGTCGTGGTGACCCACACCGGTCTGGCCGGTCTGGTGGCCGCCGAGCGCGCGCACTACCGCGTCGACGCCGACGCACGCGTGCTGCACGTGTGTTCGCCGAACTTCGACGTCTCGGTGCTCGAACTGCTGCTCACCTTCTCCGCGGGCGCCACCCTGGTGATCGCGCCGCCCGGGGTGTTCGGTGGTTTCGAGCTCGCGGATCTGCTACGCCGCGAACAGGTTTCGCACATGCTCATCACCCCGGGCGCGCTGGAATCGGTCGATCCGGCGGACCTGGACGACCTGCGCGTAGTGGTCGTCGCGGGCGACAAGTTCGGTCCGGAACTGGTCGGCCGCTGGGCCGTGGGCGAGCGGGAGTTCTACAACGGCTACGGCCCCACCGAGGCCACCATCCTGGCCACCAGCACCGCGCCGATGGATCCGGCCGCGCCGGTGACGATCGGTGCCGCGATCGCCGGTGTCGGTGCGTTCGTGCTGGATTCCCGGCTGCGGCCGGTGCCCGCGGGCGTGATCGGCGAGCTGTATCTGTCGGGTCCCGCGCTGGCACAGGGCTATCTGAACCGCCCCGCGCTGACCGCGGAACGTTTCGTCGCCAGCCCGTTCGGCGCCGAATCCGGTGACGCGAACGCGCGCCTGTACCGCACCGGAGATCTGGTGCGGCGCAGCGAATCCGGTGACGGCGTCATCGAGTACATGGGGCGCTCGGACTTCCAGGTGAAGATCCGCGGTTTCCGGATCGAGCTCGGTGAGATCGACAACGCGCTCACCGCGCACCCCGATATCGACTTCGCCGCCACCCTCGGCAAGACCCTGCCTTCCGGTGTGACAGCGCTGGTTTCGTATGTGATGCCCCGCTCCGGCGCTACCGTCGAGGTGACCGAGCTCGACGCGTTCCTCGCGGAATCGCTGCCCGGCTACATGATTCCGGCCGCGATCATGGTGCTGGACCGGATCCCGCTGACGCCGGTGGGCAAGCTGGACCGAAAAGCGTTGCCGGAGCCTGTTTTCGCGGTGCGCGAGTTCCGTGCACCCGTCACGCCGGTGCAGCAGGTGGTGGCCGACGTCTTCGCCGAGCTGCTGACCGCCGGTGCGCCGGAAGAGATCCGGGTCGGCGCCGACGACGACTTCTTCGAGCTCGGCGGCAACTCGCTGCTGGCCGCGCAGGCCGCCACCCGCATCGGTGCCGCGCTCGACACCAGGATCGCGGTGCAGGTGCTGTTCGAGGTCAGCACCGTCTCGGGGCTGGCCGAACGCGTCGAACGGCATATCGGCTCCGGATCGGGCCAGGAACTGGTCGCGCAGCAGCGCCCCGATGCGATCCCGCTGTCGTTCGCCCAGCAGCGGATGTGGTTCCTCAACCAGTTCGATCCGGCCAGCGCGGTGAACAACATGCCGATCGCGGTGCGCCTGTCGGGTGCGCTCGATGTGGACGCGTTGCGCGTGGCGGTCACCGACCTGGTGGCCCGCCACGAGGTGCTGCGCACGATGTATCCGCCGGTCGACGGGGTCGGCACGCAGCTGGTGCTGCCGCTGTCGGACCCGCGCGCCGTGCCCGCCCTCGTGGTCGGCGACGCGGGCGAGGACGCGATCGCCGCCCTGGTCACCGAGACGGTCAGCGCGGGCTTCGATGTCACCGTCGCGCCGCCGCTGCGGCTGCGCCTGCTGCGACTGAGCGCGACCGAGCATGTGCTGGTCTGCGTGATGCACCACATCGCCGGTGACGGTGTGTCGATGGGACCGCTCACCCGTGACCTGATGACCGCCTACGTCCAGCGCAGTGCGGGTAACGCGCCGGGGTGGCCCGAATTGGCCGTCCAGTACGCCGATTTCACGCTCTGGCAGCGGGCGGTGCTCGGTACCGAGGACGACCCGGAGTCGATCCTGACCCAGCAGATCGACTTCTGGCGCACACAGCTCGCCGGTGTGCCCGACCAGCTCGAACTGCCCACCGACCGGCCGCGGCCCGCCACCGCCTCCTACCGTGGTGCGAGCCTGGACTTCCGTATTCCGGCCGAGGTGCACGCCGGGCTGGATCAGCTCGCGCGCGCACACAATTCGACGCTGTTCATGGTGGTGCACGCGGCGCTGTCGGCGCTGCTGGCCCGGCTGTCGGGCAGCACCGACATCGCCATCGGCACCCCGGTCGCGGGTCGTGGCGAGGCCGCGCTCGACGATCTGATCGGCATGTTCGTCAACACCCTGGTGCTGCGCACCGAGGTCGACCCGGCCGTGAGCTTCGCGGAGCTGCTCGCCTCGACCAGGGCGGTCGATGTGGCGGCCTTCGGCCACGCCGACGTGCCGTTCGAGCGCTTGGTCGAGCTGCTCGACCCGGCCCGGTCGACCGCGCGGCATCCGCTGTTCCAGGTGATGCTCGCCTTCCAGAACATGGCGCGGACGGCACTGGAGCTGCCCGGTCTGACTGTCGCCGGCGTCGAGATGACCATTCCGTTCGCCAAGTTCGACCTGCAGTTCGAGATGGTGGAGGACACCGATCGCGACGGTGCGCCGCACGGCATCGCGGTGGGGCTCACCTACGCCACCGACCTGTTCGACGCCGAGACCGTCGCCGGGTTCGCCGACCGGTTCCAGCGGTTGCTGGCCGGGATCGTCGCCGCGCCCGCCGAGCCGCTCGGCGCGATCGAGCTCCTGGAGCCCGCCGAGCTCGACCGGATCCTGGTGCAGTGGAACGACACTCGCCACGAACTCGCTCCGGAACTGTTGCTCGACGGCTATCGGCGTGCCGTGGCCGAGCATCCCGATGCCGTGGCCGTCTCCTATGAGGGTGCCGAGCTGACCTATCGGGAGTTCGACGAGCGGGTCAACCGCCTAGCCCGGCTGCTGGTCACCCACGGTGTCGGTCCCGAATCTCTGGTCGGCCTCGCGGTTCGGCGCTCGCTCGATCTGGTGGTCGGGATGTACGCGATCGTGACCGCCGGCGGTGCGTACGTGCCGATCGACCCGGATCATCCGGCCGATCGCATCGCCCACATTCTCGATACCGCCGCGCCCGCCGCAGTGCTGAGTACCACCGCGGATGCGATCGAGGTGTCCGCTGACGTGCCGGTGATCCTGGTGGATTCCGTTGCGCTCGAGGAATTCTCGGCGGCGCCCGTCGAGCTGGCTCGGCCGGTCCGGCCCGGGAACCCGGCCTACGTCATCTTCACCTCCGGTTCCACCGGGCGTCCCAAGGGTGTGGCGGTGTCGCACGCGGCCATCGTCAACCAGATGGTCTACATGGGCGCCGAGTACGGGATCGGCCCGTCGGATGTGTACCTGCAGAAGACGCCTGCCACGTTCGACGTGTCGCTGTGGGGCTATTTCCTGCCGCTGCGAACCGGTGCGAAGCTGGTCGTGTCGACCCACGACGGACATCGCGATCCGCTGTATCTCGCCGAGACGATCGCGGCGCAGGGCGTGACGCTCACCGACTTCGTCCCGTCGATGCTGTCGGTGTTCGCCGCGCACACCACCGCCGGTTCGATTCCCAGTCTGCGGGCGGTGTTCGCCGCCGGTGAGGCGCTGCCCACCGAGACCGTGGCCGACGTGACCCGCGTGTCCACCGCCGGGGTGCACAACCTGTACGGGCCCACCGAGGCTGCCGTCACCGTGACGCGGTGGCCCGCAAGCGATTCCGATCGCGGTTCGGTGCCGATGGGCGTGCCGGAGTGGAACACCCGTGTCTACGTGCTGGATTCGCGCCTGCGCGCGGTGCCGGCCGGAGTGGTCGGCGAGCTGTACCTCGCCGGTGACCAGCTCGCGCGCGGTTATGTCGCCCGCCCCGGGCTGACCGCGGATCGGTTCGTGGCCAACCCCTTCGAGCCCGGCGCGCGGATGTACCGCTCCGGTGACCTCGTCCGCTGGGGCGGTTCGTCGGCCGCGCCCGCGCTGGAATACCTGGGCCGCACCGACTTCCAGGTGAAGTTCCGCGGTCAGCGCATCGAGCTCGGTGAGATCGAGACCGCCCTGCTCGCGCAGGAGGCGATCAGCCAGGCCGTGGCGTTGGTGCTCGACACCGTGTCCGGCCAGCATCTGGTGGCGTATGTGGTGGCGCGGCCCGGCGAGGAGCCCGACCCCGCGGCGCTGCGGACGGCCGTCGCGGACTCGCTCCCCGCCTATATGGTGCCGACCGTCGTCACGGTGCTGGACAGCTTCCCGCTGAACCCGAGCGGCAAGCTCGACCGCAAGGCCCTGCCCGCCCCCGCGTTCACCGTGGGCGAGTTCCGCGCCCCCGCGACGCCGGCCGAGGAGATCGTCGCCGGGGTGTTCGCGGAGCTGCTCGGCATGGCCCGGGTCGGTGCCGACGACGACTACTTCGCCCTCGGCGGCAACTCGCTGCTCGCCACCCGCGCGATCGCCCGGATCAACGAGGCGCTCGACGCCCACCTCGCGATCCGCGACCTGTTCGAGACGCCCACTGTGTCGGCCCTGGCCGCGCGTATCGGTGGTACGAGCGGTGCCGCCGCCCGCCCGCCGTTGGTCGCCACCGAACGGCCACAACGCATTCCGCTGTCGCTGGCTCAGCAGCGCATGTGGGTGGTCAACCAGGTCGACCCCACCTCGGGCTCCTACAACATCCCCTTCGCGATCCGCCTCACCGGCGAGCTCGACATCGCCGCCCTCGACGCCGCGGTCGCCGACGTGCTCGGTCGGCACGAGTCGCTGCGCACCTTCTTCCCGGCGTCCGATGGTGTGCCCGTCCAGGAGATCCTCTCCGTGGCCGAAGCACTGCCGGGCGGGCTCGCGCTCGAGACGACGTCCGACCTCCTCACTCGTGCGGCCGAATTAACCGGTGCGGGGTTCGATGTGGCGCGTGAAGTTCCGCTGCGTGCGCGGTTGCTCACCGATGGGAATTCGGCCGACTGGCTGCTTGTCGTTGTGGTGCACCACATTTCGGCCGACGGTGCGTCGTTGGCGCCGCTTGCTCGCGATCTGATGACCGCCTACGTCGCCCGCGCGGCTCAGCAGAGCCCGGCGTGGACGCCGCTGGAAGTTCAGTACGCGGATTACGCGCTGTGGCAACGAGCGGTCGTCGGCGACGACGAGCAGCCGGACTCCCTGGCCGCCGCCCAGCTCGACTACTGGCGCAACCAGCTGGCCGACGTGCCGCCGCTGCTGGAGCTGCCGCAGGACCGCCCGCGGCCCTCGGTGCCGACCCTGCGCGGGGCCACCTCCGAGCTGCGCTTGCCCGCCGAGGTCCACGCAGCACTGAATCACCTCGCGCGCGAGCACAAGTCGTCGCTGTTCATGGTCGTGCACGCGGCGCTTGCCGTGCTGCTCGGCCGGTTGTCGGGCACTTCCGACATCGCCATCGGCACCGCCGTCGCCGGGCGCGGTGAGCGGGCGCTCGACGAACTGGTCGGCATGTTCGTCAACACCCTGACCCTGCGCACCACCCTCGATCCGGCCGGTTCCTTCGACGAAGCCGTGGACGTGGCGCGCGAGACCGACCTCGGTGCTTTCGTCAACGCCGACCTGCCGTTCGAACGGGTCGCCGAGGTCGTCGCGCCCGGACGGGGCAGTGCGCAGAGCCCGCTGTTCCAGGTGGCGCTCACCTTCAGCAACAACGAGGCGGCCGCGCTCGAACTGCCCGGCCTCACCGTGAACGCGCTCGACACCGCGATCGCGGCCAAGTTCGACCTGCAGGTGGACGTCGAACCGCGTTTCACCGCCGCCGGTGATCCCGACGAGCTGGTCACGCTGTTCAACTACGCCACCGACCTGTTCGACGAGGCCACCGTGCGCAGCATCGGCGCCCGCTTCGCCCGTATCCTGACCGCCGTCGCCGCCGACCCGCAGATCCGGATCGGCGACATCGACATCCTCGACGAGTCCGAACGCGCCCGGCTGCTCGCCGGCGCGGTCAAGGCGCCCGCGCCGGGCACCCCGTCGGGTGGCACCACGCTCGCGCAGGCCTTCACCGCCGCCGCCGAGGACGACCCCGATGGTCCCGCCCTCGTCTGGGGCGACGACGCGCTCACCTATGAGCAGCTCGATACGCGCTCGGCCCGCCTGGCCCGGCTGCTGATCGGCCGTGGCTTCGGCCCCGGAGACGGTGTGGCCGTGGATCTTCCACGCGGTGTCGACTGGGCCGTCGCAGTCTGGGCGATCCTCAAGGCGGGCGCGGCCGTGGTCCCGGTGATCGGCACCGAGCCGCACGGCGAACCCGCCGCGAAGCTGAGTATCACCGTCGGCGAACCCCGTGGCGTCGACTGGATCTCGCTCGACGACCCGGCGATCAAGACCGAACTGTCCACCCAGTCCGCCCGTCCGGTCACCTACGCCGACCGGACCCGGGCCCTGCGCGGCGGTGACCCGGCCTTCGTCGGCGCCGACGGCACCCGGAGCTACGACGAGCTCGCCACGGCGGGTGCGCGGGTGCGCGCCGACACCGACCTGACCTTCGAAGCGCGAACCTTCGGCTATGGGGCCGTCGACAGCTTCACCGCGCTCGTCGAACCGGTCGCCGTCGGTGTCGCGGGTGCGTCGATGGTGCTGGTTCCCGGCACCGCGCACCAGCGGTTGGTGGCGCAGGCCGTGTCGTCGGTACCGGGTGCTTCGCCGGCGGGCCAGTCGCCGAATGGGCAGTCGGACAACGGGATCGCCGGCGAAGTGTCGACGGTGCTGGCCGAGGAGTGGGTGACCCATCTGTTCGGTGACCGGGCCGGTATCGAAACGCTCGATACCGCCGAGCTCGGCGATCTGCAGGCGCTGATCGCCGACGATGCCGCACCGGGCAATCCGGGCGCGGCCGAGATAGTGCTGGTACTCGCGGATTCGCGCGCCCAGGTGGCCTGAGCGGCGACGCGGGACCGCGCTGCGGCACAACAAGTTTCGGTGATGGGTGAGGTGGAGCAGCTATGACACGACCGGCGAGAACCCGACCGGTTCGTACCCGTCGCCCCCGCGTCACCGCGTTGGCGCAGCTGCTGGCCACCGCGGTCGAGACCAACCCCGACGGCCTCGCGGTCGTCCTCGCCGACGCCACCCGCACCCTCGGCAGCCTGACCTACGCCGAACTCGACGAGCGTTCGAACCGCATCGCCCGCTTCCTGATCGGCCGTGGCATCGGCGCGGGCGACCTGGTAGCCCTCGGGATCCCGCGCTCCATCGAATCGGTCCTCGCCGTCTGGGCCGTCACCAAGACCGGTGCGGGCTTCGTCCCCGTCGACCCGAACTACCCCCCGGACCGGGTGGCGCACATGGTCACCGACTCCGGCGCGGTCTTCGGACTGACCGTCGCGGCCGTCGCCGACGGCCTTCCGGACCAGGTGCAATGGCTCCGGCTCGACGCCGAGCCGACCGGCGACACCCGCGGTGACGGCGCCCGGCCTGCTGGTGGCCTGCTCTACGGCGCCGACCCTTTCGACAGCCTCTCCGGCGAGGCGATCACCTCCGGGGACCGGCTTCGTCCCGTGCGGGCCGAGGATCTGGCGTACCTCATCTACACCTCCGGCTCCACCGGCCTGCCCAAGGGCGTCGCGGTGACGCAGGCGGGGCTCGCCGGGTTCAGCGAGGAACAGCGTCGGCACTATGGGGTCGACTCCACCTCGCGCACTCTGCATTTCGCGTCGCCGTCCTTCGATGCCTCGCTGCTCGAGCTGCTGCTGGCGATCGGCGCGGGCGCCACGATGGTGATCGTCGACCCGAGCGTGTACGGCGGCGACGACCTGGCCGCGCTGTTGCGGCGGGAGCGGGTGAGCCATGCGTTCATCACCCCGGCCGCGCTGGCCTCGATCGATCCGGACGGGCTCGACGAGTTCCGGGTGGTGGCGGTGGGTGGCGAGGCCGTTGCGCCGGATCTGCCGCGGCGCTGGGCGATTCCGCTCGCCGACGGCACCCTGCGCGAATTCCACAATGTGTACGGACCCACCGAGACGACCATCGTCACCAACATCAGCGTGCCGCTGAAACCGGGCGACCCGATGACCATCGGCGGCCCGATCAACGGGGTCGCCGAATACGTCCTCGATGACCGGCTCGGCCCCGTTCCGCCCGGCGTCACCGGCGAGCTCTACATCACCGGCGCCCAGCTGACCCGCGGCTACCACGCCCGCCCCGGTCTCACCGCTTCGCGCTACGTCGCGAATCCGTTCGACCCGGCCGGTTCTCGCCTCTACCGCACCGGTGACCTGGTCCGCTGGTCCGCGGATGGTGCGCTGGATTATGTGGGCCGCAACGACTTCCAGGTCAAGATCCGTGGTTTCCGCATCGAGCTCGGTGAGATCGACGCGGTGCTCTCGGCCCACGAGAGCCTCGACTTCGCCGCCACCCTCGGCCACGAACTCGACAGCGGCGCCACCATTCTGGTGTCCTACGTGCACGCGGCGCCGGGCGCGACCGTCGACACCGCCGCACTCACCGTGTTCGCCGAACGCAGCCTGCCCGCGCACATGGTGCCGACCGTGCTGATGGAACTCGACACCATCCCGCTCACCCCGGTCGGCAAGCTCGACCGAAGGGCGCTGCCAGCGCCGATCCTCGAACACGCCGAATTCCGCGCTCCCGCAAGCGCAGTGGAGCAGATCGTGGCGGGCACCTTCGCTCAGGTGCTCGACCTCGGCGACACTCAGCTCGGCCTCGACGACGACTTCTTCGCCCTCGGCGGCAACTCGCTGATGGCCACCCAGGTCGCCGCCCGCCTCGGCGCCGCGCTGGACACCGAGTTCCCGGTCCGGCTGCTGTTCGAGGCGTCGACGGTGGAAACACTGGCCCGGCGTCTCGCCGAATCCGCCGGTGCGGGTGCGCGTCCCGCGCTGACCGCGGGGGAGCGGCCCGCGCGGATTCCGCTGTCGCTGGCCCAGCAGCGGATGTGGTTCCTCAATCAGTTCGACCCGGGATCGGTCGCGTACAACATCCCGATGGCGGTGCGGCTGCACGGCGCCATCGAGGTCGAGGCGCTGCGCGCCGCCGTCGCCGACCTCGTCGCCCGGCACGAGACCCTGCGCACGATCTACCCCGAGACCGACGACGGGCCGATTCAGCGGATCCTGGCCGGGACCGAGGCGACGCCGCGGCTCGAGGTGCGGTCGATCGAGCCCGAGCAGCTCACCGCCGCCCTGCGCGAGTTCGGATCGTCGGGGTTCGATGTACGCGATCAAGTGCCGTTGCGGGTGACGTTGTTCGAGCTGGGCGGCGATGAAGCGGTGCTCGCGGTGGTCGTGCACCACATCGCCGGTGACGGCTCCTCGCTCGCCCCGCTGACCAGGGATCTCATGTTCGCCTACGCGGCCCGCTCGGCGGGTAACGCGCCGGAGTGGGCGCCGCTGACCGTGCAGTACGCCGACTACGCGGTGTGGCAGCGGGCCCTGCTCGGCAGCGAGGACGATCCGCGGTCGCTGGCCTCGGCCCAGCTCGCCTATTGGCGTGACGCGCTGGCCGGGCTGCCCGACCAGCTCGACCTGCCCGCCGACCGTCCGCGTCCCGCCGTGCAGTCCTTCGCCGGTGGCCGCGTCCCGATCGAGGTCGACGCCGAAACCCACCGTGCCCTGCTCGCGGTGGCGCGCAATCAGGGCGCGACGCTGTTCATGGTCGTGCACACCGCCCTCGCGGTGACGCTGGCCAGGTTGGCGGGCACCGACGATCTGGCGGTCGGTACGCCCATCGCGGGCCGTGGCGAGGCCGCGCTCGACGACCTGATCGGCATGTTCGTCAACACCCTGGTCTTCCGTACCACCCTCCGGTCCGGCGAGTCGTTCACCGAACTGCTCGCCCGCCAGCGCGATAGCGACCTCCAGGTGTTCGCGAACGCGGACCTCCCGTTCGAGCGCCTGGTCGAGGCGATCAACCCGGCTCGCTCCACCGCCCGCCACCCGCTGTTCCAGGTCGGCCTGTCCTTCCAGAACCTCAGCCGCACCGGCCTCGAACTCGGCGAGACCGCGGTCGAGGGCGTCGATGTGGATCTCGCGGTGTCCCAGTTCGATCTGCACGCCATCGTGGCCGACGCCTACGGCAGTGACGGCGTCGCGCAGGGGATCAGCGGTGTATTCACCTATGCCACCGACCTTTTCGACGCGTCGACCGCCCAGATCTACGCGGATCGGTTCGCGCGGGTGCTCGCCGCCGTCGCCGCGGCGCCCGAGAGTCCTGTCGACGAGCTCGAACTGCTCTCCGACGCCGAGCGGGCACGAATCCTGCACGGCTGGAACGCGACCGATCACGTCCACCCGCCCGCGACACTCGCCTCCCTGTTCGCCGATACCGTGTCCGCCGAGCGAGAAGGCGTCGCGCTCGTCGATGCCGACGGCACCGAACTCACCTACCGTGATCTCGCCGCGCGCGTGAATCAGCTCGCGCGGTATCTGATCACGCAGGGTGTCGGGGTGGAGGACCGGGTGGCGCTGGCGTTGCGCCGCTCCCTCGACCTGGTCATCGCCATGTACGCGGTGACGCAGGCCGGCGCCGCCTACGTTCCGGTGGACCCGGACCAGCCCACCGATCGCATCGAGCACGTCCTCGCGACGGCCGCGCCGATCTGCGTGCTGACCACCACGCGGGACGGCTTCGCGCACGGTTCGTCCGCTGTCGCCGCCGGCACCACCGGGTCGCGCGCCGTGAACCCGGCCGACACGACGCCGGTCCCGGTGATCGGCATCGACAGCCTCGACCTTTCGGGCGTGGCCTGCGCGCCGATCGAGGCGAGCGAGCGCATCGGCACGCTGTGCCCGGAGAACACGGCTTACCTCATCTTCACCTCCGGCTCGACCGGCAAGCCGAAGGGCGTGGCGGTCTCGCACGGTGCGATCGTCAACCAATTGCTCTGGAAGAAAGCCGCTTTCGGCCTCGGCCGCGACGACTCGGTACTGGTGAAGACCGCCGCCACCTTCGATCTGTCGGTGTGGGAATTCTGGTCGGCCGCGATCTGCGGCGGCCGCCTGGTGATCACCGCCCCCGACGGCCATCGTGACCCCGCCTACCTGCTGCGCGTCCTCGCCGCGCAGTCCGTGACGACCCTGCACGTGGTGCCGTCGATGCTCGACGCGCTGCTCGCCGAATCCGGTGGTGTCCTGCCGGGATCGCTGCGTCGCGTGCTCGCGATCGGCGAGGCCCTCCCCGCCGCGACCGCCCAGCGTTTCCTCGCGACGAACTCGGCGGCCCTGCACAATCTGTACGGCCCCACCGAGGCCGCGGTCTCCATCACCGACCACCGGGTGAGCACCGCCGATCGCACCACCGTCGCGATCGGCCGACCGCAGTGGAACAGCCGCGTCTACGTCCTCGACGCCTGTCTGCGCCCGGTCCCGGTCGGCGTCGCGGGCGAGCTGTACCTCGCGGGCGCGCAGCTGGCCCGCGGGTACCACGCGCGTCCCGACCTCACCGCCGACCGGTTCGTCGCCGACCCCTTCGCCGGGTTCGGTACGTCGGCCGCCGAGGGCGGAGAACTCGGCGGCGCCCGCATGTATCGCACCGGTGATCTCGTCGCCTGGACCGCTGACGGCGAGCTCGAGTACCGCGGTCGCACCGATTTCCAGGTCAAGATCCGCGGTTTCCGGATCGAACTCGGCGAGATCGAAGCCGCCCTGCTCGCCGCGCCGCGGATCGCCCAGGCAGCGGTCATCGCCGTAAACGATCCGCAACTGGGTGACCGGCTGGTCGCCTATGTCGTTCCCGCGCCCGGCGCGGCGCTCACCGCCGGGCAGGCCAAAGCCGTGGTGGCGCAGGTGCTCCCCTCGTACATGGTCCCGTCGGCCTTCGTCGTGCTCGACCACCTCCCGCTGAACGCCAACGGCAAGCTCGACCGGGCCGCCCTTCCGGCGCCGGTGCTCGAACCCCGCCGCTACCGCGCGCCCGAGACCGACCACGAGAGCGCCGTAGCCGCCGTCTTCGCCGAGGTTCTCGGCGCGGAGAACCCCGGCCTCGACGACGATTTCTTCGCACTGGGCGGCAACTCGTTGCTGGCCACCCGCGTGGTGCACCACCTGCGCGAACGCACCGGTGTCGAGCTCACCGTCGCCGCGTTCTTCGCCGACCCCACCGTCGCCGGTCTCGCTACCAGAATCAGCGACGGCCCCGCAGGCGCGGCCGACCTCCGAGCCGCGCTCGCGGTCGTGCTCCCGATCGCCCGCCGCGGCACCCGCCCGCCGCTGATCTGTGTGCACCCGGTCTCGGGTCTGGCATGGGCCTACGCGAGCCTGGTGCCGCATCTGCCCGCCGATCAGCCCGTGGTGGGCATCCAGTCGCCCGCGCTGAGCGATCCGGATTTCCGGCCCGCGTCCGCCGACGAGCTGGTCGACCGCTACCTGGCCGAAATCCGCGGCGTCCAGCCCCACGGCCCCTATCAGCTGCTCGGCTGGTCTCTTGGCGGCGTGCTGGCGCAGGCCGTCGCCACCCGCCTGCAAGCCGAGGGCGAGACGGTGGCGTCGCTGACGATGCTCGACAGCCTCCCCGGCGCCGCGCTCGCCGATTTCGCGACCGAATTGCGCCACGTGCTCACCGAACTCGGCATACCCGAGGAGCAACTGCCCGGCCAACTCACCGAACTCGGCGAGGAGGCACTGGAATCGCTGCACGCAACACTCGCTGGGGACGCACCGATCTCGCGTGCGCAATTCGTGGGCATGTACCGCGGCGCGCTGCGCTCTGTGGCGCTTCTCGCCGAGCTCGAACCCGCGCGGTTCGACGGCGATCTGACCTATTTCACCGCCCTGCGGACCCCCCAAAAGCTGGGGGACGGAGCCTCGCGATGGCGCCCGTTCGTCAGCGGGATCATTGCTGACCACCCGGTCGAGGCCACCCACCAGGAGATGCTCTCGACTGTGGCGGTAGCCACGTCCGGACCGGCAATCGCGCAGGTCGTCGTGGGTGTGGACGGATCCGCCGATACACGTCCGTAACGGACTCCATGGGCATTACGATTCTGTTGCGATAGAGTTGGTGTGTCGTGGCGCACACCTCGGCGACGGTCGGCAGCGGCTATGTAGGTGTGGCTATGCTGTGTCCGACTCGGCCGCCGGACGCGAGAGGTGTATAGGTCTGTGGAAACCCCCCGCCGCACGGGCCGTGCCGGTCGTCGACGTACTACCGGCGCACCGTTGTTCGGTCAGCTGCTCACGGCCGCCGTCGAATCCGCGGCCGATTCGATCGCGCTGCGCTACAACCCGACCGGGATGCCCGGCGCGGAACAGCACCTCACTTATCGTGAGCTCGACGAGCGCTCCTCGCGCCTGGCCCGCGAACTCATCGACCGTGGCATGGGCGCGGGCGACGTTGTCGCCATCGCCATCGCCCGTTCGATCGAATCCGTGCTCGCGGTGTGGGCCATCGCCAAGACCGGCGCCGCGTACGTGCCGGTGGACCCGGCCTACCCGGCCGATCGGATCGCCCACATCGTCGCCGACTCCGGCGCGAGCATCGGCCTGACCACCGCGGCCCATCGCGCCTGCCTCGGCACCACCGCGTACTGGATCGAACTCGATGACCCGGTGGTCGCCGAGCGCATCGCCGTGCGGCCCGCGCACGCGGTGAGCTACGCCGACCGGGTGCGCCCGATCGACGAAGGTCACCCGGCCTACGTCATCTACACCTCCGGATCCACCGGTAAGCCCAAGGGCGTCGTGGTGACGCACACGGGGCTCGCCACCCTGGTCGCCGCCGAGCGCGAACACTATGGGGTGCAACCCGATTCGCGGGTGCTGCATGTTTGCTCGCCGAACTTCGACGTGTCGGTGCTCGAGTTGCTGCTCGCCTTCGGCGCCGGTGCGACGCTGGTGGTGTCGCCGCCGCGCGTGTTCGGCGGTTTCGAGCTGTCGGACCTGCTGCGCCGCGAACGCATCACCCACCTGCTGATCACCCCCGGCGCGCTCGAGTCCGTCGACCCGGCCGGGCTGCCGGATCTGTCGACCGTGATCGTCGCGGGCGACCGGTTCGGCCCGGAACTGGTCGGCCGCTGGGCAACCGGCGGGCGCGCGTTCTACAACGGGTACGGACCGACCGAGGCGACCATCCTCGCCACCAGTACTTCGGCACTGCGGGCGCACGCGCCGATCACCATCGGCAACGCGGTGCCCGGCATGGGCTTGTACGTGCTCGACGCGCGGCTGCGGCCGGTGCCCGCCGGCGTGGTCGGCGAGCTGTATCTGTCCGGTCCCGCGCTCGCGCAGGGGTATCTGGGCAGGCCGGGGCTCACCGCGGAACGGTTCGTCGCCTCGCCGTTCGGGCCGGGCAGGCTGTACCGCACCGGTGATCTGGTGCGCCGGTTCGAACACGACGGCACGCTGGAATACCTGGGCCGCACCGACTTCCAGGTGAAGGTGCGCGGCTTCCGGATCGAGCTCGGCGAGATCGACAACGCGCTCACCGCGCACCCCGACCTCGACTACGCCGTGACGCTGGGCAAGACGATGCCCTCGGGCGCGACGGCGCTGGTGTCCTATGTGCTGCCGCGCGTCGGCCGCACGGTCGACACCGGGGAGCTGGCGGAATTCCTCGCGGAATCGCTGCCCGCGTACATGATTCCGTCGGTCATCATGGTCCTCGAAGAGCTGCCGCTGACCCCGGTCGGCAAGCTCGACCGCGCCGCGCTGCCGACGCCGGTGTTCACCGCGCGGGGCTTCCGCGCGCCAGCCACCCCGGCCGAACAGGTGGTCGCCGACGTGTTCGCCGCGCTGTTGCTGCGTGACGGCGCGGGCCGGGTCGGCGCCGACGACGACTTCTTCGAACTGGGTGGCGACTCGCTGCTCGCCGCGCAGGCGGTGGCCCGCATCGGCGCCGCGCTGGACGTGCGGGTGCCGGTCCAGGCGGTGTTCGAGGCGCCGACCGTCGCCGCCCTCGCCAATCGAGCCGAGCAGCACCGTGTTTCGGCACACGCGCTGCCGTTGACGGCGCGTCCGCGCCCCGGGCTGGTCCCGCTGTCCTACGCCCAGCAGCGGATGTGGTTCCTCAACCGCTTCGACCCCGCGTCGGCCGTGGACAACATCCCGGTCGCGGTCCGCCTGTCCGGCCGCCTCGATCTGCCGGCCCTGCGCGCCGCGATCGCCGACCTGGTCGCGCGCCACGAAGTTCTCCGCACGGTCTACCCGGTGTCCGACGGTATCGGCGCCGAGGGCCACGGCTCGGTCCTCGACGGTGAAGGTCACCAGCTGGTGCTGGCGGCGGGTGACCCTGCCGCGGTACCCGAGTTCGAGATCGTCGAAGTGGCGGAGCAGGACCTGACCGAGGCGATCGCCGCGGCCGCGCTGACCGGCTTCGACGTCACCGCCGCGCCGCCGGTGCGGGTGCGGGTGCTCGCTATCTCGGACAACGAGCACGTCGTCGTCTGCGTGGTGCACCACATCGCCGCCGACGGCTTCTCGTTCGCACCGCTGACCAGGGATCTGCTCACCGCCTACGCCGAACGACGCGGTGGCGGCGCGCCGCAATGGCCGCCGCTGCCGGTGCAGTACGTCGACTACACGCTGTGGCAGCGCGAGCTGCTCGGCGCCGAGAACGATCCGGATTCGCTGCTCGCCGCGCAAGTGGCCTTCTGGCGAAAGACGCTGTCCGGCTTGCCCGAACAGCTCGAACTGCCCACCGACCGGCCGCGTCCCGCCGTGTCGAGCCGGGCGGGCGGGTCGCTGAACGTGCAGGTGCCCGCCTCGGTGCACGCCGGGCTGTCCGCGCTGGCCCGCGAGCACAACGCCACCCTGTTCATGGTCGTGCACACCGCGCTGGCCATGCTGCTGGCCCGGCTGTCCGGCACCCGTGACATCGCGATCGGTACCCCGGTGGCAGGCCGTGGTGAGCAGGCGCTCGACGAGCTGATCGGGATGTTCGTCAACACCCTGGTCCTGCGCACCGAGGTGGATCCGGCGACGAACTTCGGCGGGCTTCTCGCCGAGGTCAGAGCCCGCGATCTCGCCGCCTTCGGCCATGCCGACGTGCCGTTCGAGCGGCTCGTCGACCTGCTGGAACCGGTCCGTTCGACCGCGAGGCACCCGCTGTTCCAGGTGATGCTGACCTTCCAGAACCTGGCCCGCACCGATCTCGCGCTGCCCGGCCTCGCCGTGTCCGCCGCCGACTTCGCGGTGCCACTGGCGAAGTTCGATCTGCAGGTGGAGCTCGCCGAACACATCGGCATCGACGGCGCGCCGCAGGGCATGGCGGCCACCTTCGTCTATGCCACCGACCTCTTCGATCGCGCCACGGTCGCCGACTTCGCCGATCGCTGGACGCGGGTACTCGCCGCGGTTGTCGCCGACCCCGCGAAGCCGGTCGGCGATATCGACGTGCTCGCCCCCGGTGAGCGTGAACTCGTGCTGCGCGAAGGCTATTCGCCCGGCATCGCCGTTCCGGAGGTGACGCTCACCGACCTGATCACCGCCCAGGCGCAACAGCGACCCGAGGCGATCGCGATCAGGGCGGGGCAGCGTTCCCTCACCTTCGCCGGCCTCCTCGGCAGGGCATCGGCGCTCGCCCGCGCGCTCATCGCGCAGGGCGCCGGTCCGGAAACTCTGGTGGCCGTGGCGGTCGCGCGCACCGAGGAGCTGCCGGTCGCGCTGCTCGCGGTGCTCCTTTCGGGTGCGGGCTACCTGCCGATCGACTCCGGATACCCCGCGCAGCGGCTGGCCTACATCGTCGACGACGCGAAACCCGCTGTCCTGCTGACGTCTTCGGCCGAGCGCGAACTGCTGACGCCACTGGCGGAGCTGCCCGTGGTGTTGCTCGACGAGGCGCCCGTCTACAGCGATGCCACCCTGCATCCCGATGAACGCCGCGCCCCGCTGCGCCCGGATCACCTCGCGTACGTCATCTACACCTCGGGTTCCACCGGCCTGCCCAAGGGCGTCGGCGTCACCCACCGCAATGTGCTCGAGCTGTTCGCCAACACTCAGCTGCTGTTCGCCTTCGACGAGGACGACGTGTGGACGGTGTTCCACTCCTTCGCCTTCGACTTCTCCGTCTGGGAGCTGTGGTGCGCGCTGGCAGGCGGTTCGTCGGTGGTCGTCGTCGACCACCTCACCTCCCGTTCGCCGATCGAATTCCGCGAACTGCTGGCCCGGGAACACGTGACGGTGCTGAGTCAGACCCCCACCGCCTTCGCCCAACTCGACGAAGCCGACCGGGCCGCGCAGGCCGCGGGCGCCACCCCGCTGCCGTTGCGCTATGTGGTCTTCGGCGGTGAGGCATTGGACCCCCGCAAGCTCAGCCGCTGGTACGACCGCTACGGAAACGGGCCGGGCGCACCGGAACTCGTCAACATGTACGGCATCACCGAGACCACCGTCCATGTCTCGCACCAGGTCCTGACCTCGCGGACAGCCGACATCGTGGCCGACCGGGCCCCGGCGGACGCCGACCACATCGGCGGCTCCGGCGTCGACCTGCCCGGCAGTCTCATCGGCCGCGCGCTGCCCGGACTGTCGGTGGTCGTGCTCGACGACCGGCTGCGTCCGGTGCCGTTCGGTGTGGCGGGTGAGCTCTACATCGCGGGCAATCAGCTCTCGCGCGGCTACCTCGGCAAGCCGGGCCTCACCGCCACTCGCTTCGTCGCCGACCCGTTCGGCGCACCGGGAGCCCGTCGCTACCGCTCCGGTGACCTCGGTCGCTGGATCGGGTTCCGCGGCGCCCCCACCCTCGAATACGGCGGTCGCGGCGACCAGCAGGTGCAACTGCGTGGCTTCCGCATCGAACCGGGCGAGATCGAGGCAGCCCTGCTCCGGGTGCCCGGCGTCGGGCAGTCCGCGGTCATCGTGCGTGCCGACGAGCACGCCGGCGACCGGCTGATCGCCTACGTCGTCCCGGCGACAGAGGGATTCGAGCCGGACGACGCGCCCACTACGGTCCTTCCGAAGACTCCGGTCGGCGCGCGCTTCGAACGGGTCGAGGTCGGTGCGGGACCCGACAGCGACGAGTCCGCCGGTCCTCGGCCGGCCGCGGCTCTCGACCCGGTGCGAGTGCGGGCCGCCGTGGCAGACTTCCTCACCGGATACATGGTTCCCGACGCTGTCGTGGTGGTCGCGGAACTACCGATGACCACCAACGGCAAACTCGACCGGGCCGCGCTGCCCGCACCGGAGTTCACCGCCGCCACCACCTTCCGCGCGCCGACCACTCCCATCGAACTCAGCGTCGCCGAGGTGTTCGCGAACCTGCTCGGCGTGCCCGAGATCGGCTTGGACGACAACTTCTTCGATCGCGGCGGCAACTCGCTGCTGGCCACCAGGGCCATCGCCCGCATCGACCAGGCACTCAGTACCGACCTGGTGGTGCGTGACCTGTTCGAGGCGCCGACCGTCGGTGCGCTCGCGGCCCGCGTGCGCCCTGGTTCGGTGGCCGCGCCACGCCCACCGCTGATCCCGGCGCAGGATCGTGGCGTGGTTCCGCTCTCGCCCGCGCAGCAGCGGATGTGGTTGCTCAACCGCATCGACCCCGATTCCCCGGCGTACAACATCCCGCTGGTCCTGCGGTTGCGCGGCGCGCTCGACACCTCAGCGCTGCGCTATGCCGTCGCTGATGTGCTCGAACGGCACGAGGCGTTGCGCACCCGCTTCCCGGCCGACGACGCCGACGCCGTTCCGTACCAGGAGATCCTGCCCGTCAGCGCGGTACTGCCGACCGGCCTCGCACTCGAGGAATGCGACGATCCGCGCGACCGGGTGATGCGTTTGCTCGCAGGCGGTTTCGACGTCGCCGAGCGAGTTCCGCTGCGCGCCGGGCTGTTCACCTCGCCCGCCGACGACCCGCTCGCGGAGGAAGAGTATGTGCTCGCCGTGGTGGTGCAGCACATCATCGCCGACGGCGCCTCGCTCGCGCCGCTGGCCCGTGACCTCGTGATCGCCTATCGGGCTCGCGTCGAGGGACGCTCACCCGCCTGGTCGCCACTGCCCGTGCAGTACGCCGACTACGCGCTGTGGCAGCGCGAGGTACTCGGATCGGAATCCGACGAGAATTCCACCGCCGCACGGCAGTTGGGGTTCTGGCGGCACACGCTGTCGGGGCAGGCGGGCACGGTCGAACTGCCGCACGACCATCCGCGCCCCTCGCACGCCTCGCTGCGCGGCGCCGATGTGAGCACCACCCTGACCGCCGATGTTCATGTCCGCCTCGCCGAGGTCGCCCGCAGGCACAACGCGTCGCTGTTCATGGTCGTGCACGCGGCACTGGCCGTGCTGCTCGCCCGGATCTCCGGCAGCACCGATATCGCGATCGGCACCCCGATCGCCGGCCGGGGTGAACCCGAGCTCGACGACCTGGTCGGCATGTTCGTCAACACCCTGACCCTGCGCACCGAGGTCGACCCGCGTCACGGCTTCGACGAATTGGTCAGCACCGCCCGCGAAGTCGGCCTCGCCGCCTTCGCCAACGCCGACCTGCCGTTCGAGCGGGTGGTCGAGGAGGTGGCCCCGACCGGCACGGTGTCGCACAACCCGCTGTTCCAGGTGGTGCTCTCCTTCCACAACAACGAGACCCCCGTGCTGCGCCTGCCCGGACTCACCATCGAGGCGATGGACCTCGCGGCCCGGCCCGCCAAGTTCGACCTGCAGGTCAATATCGAACCGCGCCTGTCCGCGACCGGCGAACCCGGCGAGATCGGCGTCGTCTTCACCTACGCCACCGACCTGTTCGACGAACACACCGTCGCCGCCTTCGCGCGCGGGCTCACCGAGATCGTCACCGCGGTCGCCGCCGATCCCACGGTGCGAGTCGGCGATATCGACCTGCGTGACGCCAGCGAACGCGAACGCGAACTGACGGCGGCGGCCTATGCCCCTGTGCCGTCGGCCAACGGTGCCGCGCTGGCGCAGGAACTGGCCTCGGCCGTGGAGGAAGACCCGGACGCGCCCGCGCTCGAACTGGGTGAAGCCGAGATCGCCTACGCCGAATTCGATGCCCGATCCTCGCAGCTGGCGCGCTCACTGATCGCCCGCGGCGCCGGACCCGGCACGGGCGTCGCGGTCCGGCTCGACCGCGGGGTGGAGGCGGCGATCGCGACCTGGGCGGTGCTCAAGGCAGGCGCCGCGGTGGTGCCGCTGATGACGATGGACGCGCGCCTGCCGGGCAGCAACCTCGAGGTGAAACTCGGCCTGACCATCGACATCCTCGACGCCCCCGACGGCCTGGACTGGTACGACCTGGCCGACCCCGCGCTGCGCGCCGAACTGGCCGCGGAATCACCGCGCCCGATCGGTTACGCGCACCGCACCCGCGCCCTGCGCGGCGACGATGTGGCCTTCGTCGGCGGCGGTCGTACGCTGAGCTACGACGAGCTGGCGACCGCGGCCGAGCAGGTGGCCGAGCGCACCGGGCTCAACTTCGAATCACGCACGCGAGCGGCGGGCCGACCGGATTCGGTGGCGGGTGTGCTCGAGATCGTCGCGGCCGCGATCGCGGGCGCGACGCTGGTGATGGGGGCAGACCAGGGGGGTGCGGACGAGGTGAGTCATGTGTTCACCGAGTCCGCGGTGGCCGTTGCCGAGCCAGGCGACGGGACTGGTGCGAGGATTGTCGCGCTCAGTGAGATGATCGGCAACACCGGGCAGCCGCACGAGCGGCGCGCGGTGGTCGGGATGGATGGATAGGTGGAACGAACACTGGCTGGTCCGCGCGCGGTGCGGATGAGTGGCAGTGCGCGTCGATATCGGTACGAGGTGTGCATGACCGGGCAACGGCAAGTCGACTCCGTCGATCGGACGGAACTGTCGTGACCCGGGCGAACCGGGCGTCCGGCGCCCGTGCCCGGCAGCGCGGAAAGTCGCTGCCGCAACTGCTGACCGTGGCGGTGGAATCCAACCCCGGCGGGCTCGCGCTGTCGTGGGACGACGGTGTGTCCGCGCCGGTGCGCTGGACCTACGCCGAGCTCGACGAACGTTCCAACCGGCTGGCGCGGCTGCTGATCGCCCGCGGCGTCGGCCCCGAGGACGTGGTGGCCATCGGCATCCCGCGTTCGCCGGAATCGGTGCTGGCCATGTGGGCGGTGACCAAGACCGGCGCAGCGTTCCTGCCCGTCGACCCGCACTATCCGCCTGCTCGGGTGAGTCACATGCTGGGCGATTCCGGGGCGGTGCTCGGGGTCGCGGTCGGCGCCGCGGTCGACCGTCTGCCCGGTGCGCTGGAGTGGTTGTGCCTCGACGACGACGCCGTCCGTCGCGCCACCGACGACCAGTCCGGTGATCCGGTGACCTTCGCCGACCGGGTGCGTCCGCTGCGGCTGCAACACCCCGCCTACGTCGTGTACACCTCCGGTTCCACGGGCCTGCCCAAGGGCGTCGTGGTGACGCACGCCGGCCTGGCCGGGTACTGCGCCGAGCAGCGCGCGCACTACGCGATCGAGCCGACCTCGCGGACGTTGCATTTCGCGTCGCCCTCGTTCGACGCCGCCGTGCTGGAGCTGTTGATGGCGGTGGGTGCCGGAGCCGCCATGGTGCTCGTGCCCGCGGGCATTTTCGGCGGTGCCGAGCTGGCCGACGTGCTGCGCCGCGAAGCCGTCACGCACATGTTCATCACCACCGCCGCCCTGGCATCGCTGGATCCGGCCGGGCTCGACGCGCTGGCCGTGGTCACCACCGGTGGCGAGGCGTGCCCGCCGGACCTGATCCGGCGCTGGGCCACCGATACCCGCCGGTTCCACGACTGTTACGGGCCGACCGAGACCACCATCGTGACCAACATCAGCGCGCCGCTGGTGGTCGGCGACACGATGAACATCGGGGCGCCGCTGCGTGGGGTAACGGAGTACGTGCTCGACGAACGACTGGTCCGGGTGCCCGACGGGATGATCGGCGAGCTGTACATCGCCGGTCACGGGTTGGCGCGTGGCTATCACCGTCAGCCGGGTCTGACGGCGTCGCGCTTCGTGGTCGATCCCTTCGCCGGGGCCGAGGGGCGGATGTACCGCACCGGTGACCTGGTGCGTCGCCGGGTCGACGGTGCGATCGAGTTCGTGGGGCGCAACGACTTCCAGGTGAAGGTGCGTGGGTTCCGGATCGAGCTGGGCGAGATCGACACTGTGCTCACCGCGCACGACACCGTCGACTTCGCGGTGACCGTGGGGCACGAACTCGACAACGGCACCACGATTCTCGCCGCGTACGTGCACGCCGCGCCCGGCGCGCGAATCGACACCGACCAGCTGTTCGAGCACGCCAAGGCCGGGCTGCCCGCGCACATGGTGCCGACCGCGCTGACCGTGCTCGACACCATTCCCCTGACTCCGGTCGGTAAACTCGACCGGGCCGCGCTGCCCGCGCCCACCCTGCGCGCCGAGGAGTTCCGGGCGCCCTCGGGTGCGATGGAAGAGCTTGTGGCGCACGTCTTCACCGAGCTGCTCGCCCCGGAGAACCCGGTGGGCGCCGACGACGACTTCTTCGCCCTCGGCGGCAATTCGCTGCTCGCCACGCGGGCCGCGGCGCGACTCGGAGCGGAGCTCTCGGCCCGGGTGCCCGCCGGTCACGTCTTCGAGAGCCCCACTGTCGCCGGACTCGCCGCGCTGCTCGAACCGCTGAAGGGCGCGGGCGGCCACGCGCCCCTGGCCCCGCGCGAACGCCCCGCGCTGATCCCGCTCTCTCCCGCGCAACAGCGGATGTGGTTCCTCAACCAGTTCGATCCGGGTTCGACCGCCGAGACGATCCCGTTCGCGCTGCGGCTGTCCGGACCGTTCGACCCGCGCGCCCTGCACGCGGCGCTGTCGGACCTGGTCGCCCGGCACGAATCACTGCGCACGCTGTACCCGGTCTACTCCGCCGAGGTGCCAGAGCGAGGTGCCGACGGCGCGGTGGTGGACGGCGTCGGCCACCAGGTCGTGTTGCCGATGGCCGAAGCCGTCCCCGATGTGCTGGTCGACTCGCTCACCGAGGACGAACTGCCGTTATGGCTCGGCGAATTCGCCGCCACCGGGTTCGATGTCGCCGCCGGTGTGCCGTTCCGGGTGGCGCTGGCCGAGCTCGGGCCGCACGATCACGTGCTCGCCGTGGCCCTGCACCACATCACCGCCGACGGCGCCTCGGTCGCGCCGCTGCTGCGTGACCTGCTCGGCGCCTACCTCGCCCGCCGCAACCGGTCGCGGCCCCGGTGGCAGCCGCTGCCGGTGCAGTACGTCGACTACACGCTGTGGCATCGCGAGCTCCTCGGCGCCGAAGACGACCCGGATTCGGTTGCCGCCGCCCAGATCTCGCACTGGCGGACGGCGCTGGCGGGGCTGCCCGACCGACTCGACCTGCCGACCGATCACCCACGCCCGCCCGTCTTCACCGGCCGCGGCGCCGAATTCGGGTTCCAGATCCCGGCGACGGTGCACACGGCACTCGCCGCGCTCGCCCAGCGCAGCGGCACCTCCGAATTCATGGTCGTCCACGCCGCTTTCGCGGTGCTGCTCGGTCGGATCGCGCACACCGACGACATCGCCATCGGCACCCCGGTGGCCGGTCGCGGCGCCAGGGAACTCGACGACCTGATCGGCATGTTCGTCAACACGCTCGTGCTGCGCACGCACCTCGACCCGCGCGCGAGCTTCGCCGAACTGCTGCGCGCGACCAAGCGCGCCGACCTCGCCGCCTTCGCCCATGCCGACCTGCCGTTCGAGCGCCTGGTCGAACTGCTCGATCCGGTTCGCTCGCAGGCCCATCACCCGCTGTTCCAGGTTGCCCTGTTCTTCCAGAACCTGGACCTGCCGAACCTGCGCCTGCCCGGCCTCGACGCCACTCCCGTCGAATTCGGCGGTGCGGTAGCGCGTTTCGACCTCCAGCTCACGATCGTGCCCGGCGCGGATCCGGCCGAGCCGATGGCCGCGTCGTTCAACTACGCCACCGATCTGTTCGACGCGGCCACCATCGAAATCCTGGCGGCCCGGTTCACCCGCCTGCTCGACGCGGTCGCCACCGACGCCGATCTCGCGATCGCCGAGATCGACCTGCTCACCGAGGCCGAGCGCGAGCAGAGCCTGGTGAGCTGGAACGAAACCCGTCATCCGGTGCCGCCGGAACCGATGCTCGACGCGTATCGCCGTGCGGTGCAGACCCATCCGGACGCCACCGCGCTGGTCTACGGCGACACCGAGCTGACCTACCGGCAGTTCGACGCGCGCGTGAATGCCCTCGCCCGGCTGCTGATCGACCAGGGCGTCGGTCCCGAAAGCCTTGTCGGCCTGGCTGTCCGGCGTTCACCCGACCTGGTGATCGGGATGTACGCGGTGCTCACCGCGGGTGGCGCCTATGTGCCGCTGGATCCCGACCATCCGGCCGAGCGCATCGCCTACATTCTCGACACCGCGCGCCCCGCCTGCGTGCTGAGCACCCGCGCCGACGCCATCGAAGTCCCGCCCGGCACCGCGCTGCTGCTGCTCGACGAACTCGATTTCGCCGGTGTACCGGGTGATCCCGTCCTCGCGCCGGAACTGCGCGCACCGCTGCACCCCGACCACCCGGCCTACGTCATCTTCACCTCGGGGTCAACGGGCAAGCCGAAGGGCGTCGCGATCTCGCACGCCGCCATCCACAACCAGCTGGTGTGGATGCTGGCGAAATACCCGCTCGCACTGGGTGATGTGTACCTGCAGAAGACCGCGACCACCTTCGACGTGTCGCTGTGGGGCTATTTCATGCCATTGCGCGTCGGCGCGAAACTGGTGCTCGCCACCCCGGACGGCCACCGCGACCCCGCCTATCTGATCGACCTGATCGGCAAGCACAAGGTCACCGTCACCGACTTCGTCCCGTCGATGCTCACGATGTTCGCCGCGCAGGCGGCAGCGGTCGACCCGAACTCCGTGTCCGAGGGCCACGCCGACCTGGAGTCGCTACGCGAGATCTTCGTCATCGGTGAGGCCCTGCCCGCGGAGACCGTCGATGCCATGGCCGCGGTCACTTCCGCCAGGTTGCACAATCTGTACGGGCCGACCGAAGCCGCTGTCTCGGTGACCTACTGGCCGGCCCGCCCCGGTGAGCGGTCGGTGCCGATCGGACTGCCGCAGTGGAACTCTCGCGTGTACGTCCTCGACGATCGGCTGCGACCGGTGCCGCCCGGTATCGCGGGGGAGCTCTATCTCGCGGGCGATCAGCTCGCGCGCGGCTATGTCGCGCGACCCGGTCTCACCGCCGATCGATTCGTCGCCGACCCCTTCGCCTCGGTATCCGGCGCGGGCTCGACGGGCGCTCGCATGTACCGCACCGGCGACCTGGTGGTGTGGCGCCGGCCCACCGCGAATGCCCCGCACCGGCTGGACTACCTGGGGCGCATCGACTTCCAGGTGAAGTTCCGCGGACAGCGGATCGAACTCGGTGAGATCGAGACCGCGCTGCTGGCGCACGAATCCGTGAGCCAGGCAGTGGCCTTGGTCGCGGCGACCGAGCTCGGTGACCAGCTGGTCGCCTACGTGGTGCCCGCGCCCGGCCACGCCGCCGAGCCCGACCGGCTACAGGCCGCTGTCTCGAAGACCCTGCCGGTCTACATGGTGCCTGCGTCGATCACCGTGCTCGACGCATTGCCGCTCAACCCCAGCGGCAAGCTCGATCGCACGGCACTGCCCGCGCCGAGCTTCACCGCACGGGCCTTCCGCGCGCCGAGCACCGCGCAGGAGCGGCTCGTCGCCGGTCTGTTCGGGGAAGTGCTCGGCCGTACCGACATCGGCGCCGACGACGACTTCTTCGCGCTCGGTGGCAACTCGCTGATCGCCACCCGCCTGGTCGCCCGACTCGGCGCCGCCACCGGTGGCCGCATCGCCGTGCGTACCCTCTTCGAAACCCCCACCGTCGCCGGGCTGGCCGCGGTACTCGACCCCGACGCGGTGGCGGAACCGGCCAGTGGCCTCGGCACCCTGCCTCGCCCCGACGAGCTGCCGCTCTCGCCCGCCCAGCGCCGCATGTGGTTCCTCAACCGCTTCGACCAGGGCGTCGACGACGGAGCCGCCGCCTACAACCTGCCCTTCGCGCTGCGGCTGACCGGGGCCCTCGACGTCGCGGCCCTCACCGCCGCGCTGCGCGACGTACTGGCCCGCCACGAGGTCCTGCGCACGGTCTACCCCGACACCGCCGACGGCCCGATTCAGCAAGTTCTCCCCGCGGACCGGGTCGACCTCGACGTCACTGTGCACCGGATCAGCGCCGGGCAGCCGACCGCGGGTGAGACCGGAGCCCAGGACGCCGCGACCGCGCTGATCGCCGAGGTGACCGCACTCGCGTCGACCGCCTTCGATGTGACCACCGAGGTTCCGTTGCGCGTCCGGCTGCTCGACATCACCGGGAGCGAACCCGACGCTCCCACGGAGTACGTGCTCGCCGTGGTGGTGCACCACATCGCCGCCGACGCCTCCTCGATGGCGCCGCTGGTGCGCGATGTGACCACCGCCTATCTCGCACGGGCCGCCGGACATGCCCCGGAGTGGGCGGCGCTGCCGGTGCAGTACGCCGACTACGCGCTGTGGCAGCTGGATCGGCTCGGCACCGAGGACGAGACGGATTCGGCGGCTGCCCAACAGCTCTCGTTCTGGCGCTCCGAACTCGCCGATCTGCCGGATCTGCTCGAACTGCCCGCCGACTACCCGCGCCCCGCCGTCGCCTCCCTCGCGGGCGGACGGGTGCCGGTGCGCATCGACGCCGCGACGCACGCCGCGCTCGCGCGGCTCGCCCGCGACAGTGGCGCCACGGTGTTCATGGTGTTGCACACCGCTTTCGCCGTGCTGCTGGCGCGACTGTCCGGTGCCGCGGACGTGGCGGTTGGCACCCCCGTGGCCGGTCGCGGAGAGCGTGAACTCGACGATCTGATCGGCATGTTCGTCAACACGGTCGTGCTGCGCACCCGCTACGACGGTGGTGCGACGTTCGCCGCGCTGCTCGCCGCCCAGCGCACGAGCGACCTGGCCGCGTTCGCCGCGGCCGATGTTCCGTTCGAGCGACTGGTCGAGGTGCTCGATCCGCCGCGCTCCACCGCACGTCATCCGCTGTTCCAGGTGGGTCTGTCCTTCCAGAACATCGACCGCGCGGCACTGGAACTGCCGGGCCTGCGGATCGCGCCGGTGTCCTCCGAACTCGCTGTGTCGCAATTCGATCTGCATCTGATCGTCGGCGACGGATACGACGCGGACGGCGCACCCACCGGCATCGAGGGCTTCTTCACCTACGCCACCGATCTCTTCGACGCCGCGACGGTGGCGGCCTTCGCCGACCGGCTGGCGTTGCTGCTCGACGCGGTGGTGCGCGAGCCCGCCGTGGTGGTCGGTGACGTCGACCTGCGGACCGCCGAGGAACGCGCGACCGAAATCGTCAGTGGCGCCGCTGATCTCGCTGTGCCCGGCGGCACCCTCGCCGACCTGCCGTCGGTCGCCCGCCCCGAAGCCGTCGCGCTCGTGGCCGATCTGCCCGAGGGTCGCCTCGAACTCACCTACGCCGAGTTCGAATCGCGGGTGAACAAGCTCGCGCGACACCTGATCTCGATCGGGGTCGGCCCGGAGTCGCTGGTCGCGCTAGCCCTGCCCCGGTCGATCGATCTCGTGGTCGCCATGTACGCGGTGACCAGGTCGGGCGGCGCCTACGTGCCGATCGACCCCGATCAGCCCGCCGACCGCACCGACTACATCCTGCACACCGCCGCACCGATCTGCGTGCTCACCAACGGTTTCCGAACCGACGCCGCGCCGGTGGTGCGCGTCGACCACCCGGTGATCGCCGCCGCCGATCCCGGCCCGATCACCGACGCCGACCGCCGTGCGCCGCTGCACCCGGACAACACCGCCTATGTCATCTTCACCTCCGGCTCCACCGGTCGCCCCAAGGGGGTGGCGGTGCCGCACGCGGCGGTGATCAACCAGTTGCAGTGGCTACGCGGTGAATTCGGCACGGATGCCGCTGATGTCTTCCTGCTGAAGACCCCCGCTACCTTCGACCTGTCCGTGTGGGAATTCTGGTCCGCCGCCGTCTGCGGTGGCCGCCTGGTGATCGCCGCGCCCGACGGCCACCGCGACCCCGCCTACCTGGACGACCTGATCACCGACGCGGGCGTCACCACCCTGACGGCGGTGCCGTCTCTGCTCGACGCGCTGTCCGGGTATTGGGAGTCGTCCGCGCACGACGAGAACGGCGGCCGGGTCGCGTTGACCCGCATCCTCGCGATCGGTGAATCCCTGCCCGCCGCGCTGGCCCAGCGCCTGCTGAAAGCGTTGCCCGGCACCAGGATCGACAACCTGTACGGCCCCACCGAGACAGCGGTGTCGATCACCGACCACCGCGTCGGCACCGCCGACGTGCTCACCGTGCCGATCGGCGCGCCCGAATGGAACAGCCGCGTCTACGTGCTCGATGAGCGCTTGCGACCCGTCGCCCCCGGCGTCCGAGGTGAGCTGTACCTCGGCGGCGTCCAGCTGGCTCGCGGTTACCTGCGCAAAGCGGCCCAGACCGCCGACCGCTTCGTCGCCGATCCTTTCGAACCCGGCGCCCGCATGTACCGCACCGGTGACCTGGTGGCGCGCCTCCCGCTGACCGGCGGTGGCGAGCTGAACTACTTGGGCCGCAGTGACTTCCAGGTGAAGATCCGCGGATTCCGGGTGGAGCCCGGTGAGGTGGAAGCTGTGCTGCTCGGGCTGCCCGGGGTGACTCAGGCCGCGGTGCTCGCCAGGACCGACGCCCATTTCGGCGATCGACTGGTCGCCTACGTGGTCGGCGCGGATCTCGATGTCGCACAGCTGAAGTCCGTGCTGGGGGACCGGTTGCCGACCTACCTGGTGCCCGACGCCTTCGTCGTCCTCGAGGAACTGCCGTACACCGTCAACGGCAAGCTGGATCGAAAGGCGTTGCCCGCGCCGGTCTTCGAGGCCGCCACTTTCCGTGCCCCGGCGACGCCCACCGAGCAGGTGGTCGCGGAGGTCTACGGCGAGATCCTCGGCGTCGCCTCCGTCGGCGCCGACGACGACTTCTTCGCCCTCGGCGGCAATTCGCTGCTCGCCACCAGGGCCGCGGCCCGGATCGGGACGGCACTCGATCGCACGGTCGGCGTTCGATTGCTGTTCGAGGCGCCTACGGTGGCCGATCTCGCCCTGCGCGTGCACCGATCCGACGAGGCCGCCGCACCGCGGCTACTCGCCGGACCGCGCCCGCAGCCGGTGCCGTTGTCGCTGGCACAGCAGCGGATGTGGCTGCTCAACCGGCTCGACCCCGACGCGACCGTCTACAACATCCCGGCCGCGATCCGGCTCACCGGCGCCCTCGACCTGCCCGCCCTCGGACTGGCCGTCGCCGACCTGTTCGCCCGGCACGAGGTCCTGCGCACCCGCTACCCGGCGCGCGGGGACGTGCCGGTTCAGGACGTACTCGCGCCCGACGCGGTGCGCGTCGACCTGACCCCGGTCGAGGTCGCCGCCGACGACCTCGCCGACGAGGTGCGCCGGTTCGTCGCCACCGGGTTCGACGTCACCGCCGAGCCACCGGTCCGCCTGCGGCTGCTGCGCCTCGGCGCCGACGATCACGTGCTGGTGTTCGTCGCCCACCACATCAGCGCCGACGGTTTCTCGATGGGGCCGCTCACCCGCGACCTCGTCCTCGCCTATACCGCCCGTACGGCGGGCTCGCCGCCCGCGTGGTCGCCGCTGCCGCTGCAGTACGCCGATTACGCGGTGTGGCAACGAGACGCACTCGGCGACGAAGCCGACCCCACCTCCACGGCCGCCGCTCAGCTGGCCTACTGGCACGACGAGCTCGCCGGCCTGCCCGAGGAGATCGCGCTCCCCGCCGACCGTCCGCGCCCGGCGGTGCAGTCCTTCGCAGGCGCCACCAGCACCTTCGAGATCGACGCCGCACTGCACGCCGCGCTCGCCGGATTGGCCCGCGCGCAGGGCGTCACGGTGTTCATGGTCGTGCAGGCCGCGCTCGCGGTGCTGCTCGCCAGGCTCAGCGGCGCTGGCGACGTCGCCATCGGGACCCCGATCGCGGGCCGTGGCGCCCGTGAGCTCGACGATCTGGTCGGCATGTTCGTCAACACCCTGGTGCTGCGCAGCCGGATCACCGAGAGCGATCCGTTCACCGCGCTGCTGTCACAGACCCGCGACACCGATCTGCGCGCCTTCGCCCACGCCGACGTCCCCTTCGAGCGGGTGGTCGACGCGATCGCGCCCACGCGGTCGGCGGGCAGGCACCCGCTGTTCCAGGTGGCGCTGTCGTTCGAGAACCTCGCCCCGGTCGCGTTCGAACTGCCGGGGATCACGGTGGGCGCGCTGGACGCCCGCACCGCCGAAGCCAAGTTCGACCTGTTGCTCACCGTGCGTGAGCAGCAGGACAACGGCGGGATACACGCCGAATTCGCCTACGCGACAGACCTGTTCGACGCCGGGACCGTGCGGAGTTTCGGTGCGCGCTTCGTGCGTCTGCTCGCCGCCGTAGCCGCGGACCCCGATCTCGCCGTGGGCGATATCGACCTGCTCGACCCCGCCGAATTCCTCGCCGGCATCACCTTCGCGGGCCCGGCGGCCGAGCCGGAACGCACCCTCGCCCAGCTGATGGACGACGCGGTGCGCGCCAACCCGACCGGCATCGCCCTGCGCGGCGACGGGCGCGGATTCACCTACACCGAACTCGACGCCGCCGCCAACCAGCTGGCCCGCGGCCTGATCGCTCGGGGCGCGGGCCCGGAAGCCGCAGTCGCGGTGGCGATTCGGCGCTCGGTCGAATCGGTGCTCGCGGTCTGGGCGATCGCGCGCACCGGCGCGGTGATCGTGCCGATCGACCCCGGGTACCCGGCCGAGCGGATCAGCCACATGGTGACCGACTCCGGCGCGGTCTTCGGCATCACCCTCGCCGCCGAACTCGCCGGCCTGCCCGCGCTGTCCGGCGACGGCGGCTGGGTCGCGCTCGACGATCGAGTGTTCACCGCCGAGATCGCCGGCTGCGCCACCGTGGGCCTGCGTGAGATCGAACTGCTCTCTCCGCCGAGTACCGGCAACGCCGCGTACATGATCTACACCTCCGGTTCGACCGGACTGCCCAAGGGCGTCGTTGTCACCCATGCCGGACTCGCCAACTTCTGCGCCGAGCAGAAACAGCGCTACCGCCTCGATACCACGACGCGCGCACTGGCTTTCGCCTCCCCGTCGTTCGACGCGTCCGTGCTGGAACTGCTGCTCGCCCTCGGCGGCGCGGGCACCCTGGTGGTCGCTCCCGCGGGATCCGTCGGCGGCACCGAGCTCGCCGAACTGATCCGCACCGAGGGCGTCACCCACACCTTCCTGACCCCGTCGGTGCTGGCCACCCTCGACCCCGACGGCGTACCCGGTCTGCGCACCCTGATCGTCGGCGGCGAGCACGTACCCGCCGACCTGGCCGCACGCTGGAACACGCTGCCCCAGCGGCACTTCCACAACGGCTACGGCCCCACCGAGACCACCGTCATGACCGCCATCAGCGACGCGCTGCGTCCGGGCGACCCGGTCCACATGGGTGGCCCGATCCGTGGCATCCGCGCCCTGGTCCTCGACGAACGCCTGCGTCCGGTCCCCGACGGCGTCGCCGGTGAGCTCCACCTCGGCGGCATCCAGCTCGCCCGCGGCTACCACCGGCGCCCCGCCCTCACCGCGTCGCGCTTCATCGCCGACCCCTTCGGTCCGGAGGGCGCCCGCCTCTACCGCACCGGCGACCTCGTTCGCCGACGTGGCGATGTTCTGGAGTTCCAGGGCCGCAACGACTTCCAGGTCAAGATCCGGGGGCTGCGGATCGAGCTCGGCGAGATCGACGCCGTGCTGGCCGCCGCACCCGGAGTCGCCTGGGTCGCCACGCTCGGCCGCGACAACGGCACCGGCTCGACGATGCTGGTGTCCTACGTCCTGGCCGACGAGGGTCGCGCGCTCGATACCGCCGAGCTCACCGCGCTCGCCGCGCAGGTGCTGCCCGACTACATGGTGCCCGCCGCGATCCTCGTGCTCGACGAGATTCCGCTGACTCCCGTGGGCAAGCTGGATCGGCGCGCGCTGCCGGACCCGATCGCCACTCGCGGCGAATACCGCCCGCCCCGCACCGCCGCCGAGAAGACCATCGCCCGGGTCGTCGCCGACGTCCTCGGCCACGACCGCGTCGGCCTCGACGACGACTTCTTCGCCCTCGGCGGCGACAGCATCACCGCCATCCAGGTGGTCTCACGGGCCACGGCGGCCGGAGTGGTTCTGCGACCGCGCGATCTGTTCGACGCGCGCACCGTCGCCGCGCTCGCCGGGCGCGCCGAAGTCGCCGTCGCGCCGAGCGCGCCCTCGGCCACGCTGCCACTCACCGCCACCGCCGCACAGCTCACCGAAGCGGGCACGGCCGCGGTCGAACCCCGCGCGGTGCTGCTCGAGGTACCGGCCGACTGCCCGGACGACGCCGTCGCCGCCGCCGCGGCCGCGGTGATGAACCAGCATCCGATGCTGTGGGCGCTGCTCGACCGCACGGGCGAGACCCCGGTGCTGCGCATCCCGCCGCCCGACGAACGCACCGGCGACGCCTTCCGCAGGCTCGACAACGAAGACGGTGAGTCCTCGCTGCCCGTCGACGACATCGTGGCCGCGGCCTCGGCGGCGCTCGATCCGGACGAGGGCCGCAATATCCACTTCGTGCTCACCGGCGACGCCGGGAGCTCGACCACCCTGGTCGTCGTCGCCAACGCCCTCGTCCTGGACGAGAATTCGTGGCGCGCCGTGGTCGATCAGCTGACCACGGCCTGGAGTCGCGGCCGCCACGCCGCACCCGCGGCACCCGACGACGGACTCGGTGACCTGGTACGCCACCTCGCCGAGTACCCCTCGACCGCCGCCGCGCGGGCCGAACGCGCGTACTGGCATCGCGCGATCCGTTCCAGGGCAGGCGAATCCGCCGACCTGCACCTGCGCAACCGGGTCTCGCTGAGCATCACCGGCGAGGGCACCACCGCGGTGCGCACCGTCGCCGACGCCTACCGCGCCACCGTCGACGAGGTGCTGCTCACCGCCGCCGCGCTGGCCCTGCACACGGCGGCCGACACCGCCGCGGCCCGGGCGATCGGCACGGTGGTGCGGCTGCGCGCCGATCAGCGCCTGCTCGGCCGACCCGATGCGGACAACGTCGTCGGCGGGTTCACCACCGACTACCCGCTCGCGCTGCGCCTGGACGGCATCGACGTCGGCGACGCGCTCGTCGGCGGTCCCGCCGCGGGAACGGCCCTGGCCCAGATCAAGGAACTGCGCCGCGCGGTGCCCGCCCACGGCGCCGGGTTCGGGCTGCTGCGCTACCTCGACGCCGAGACCGCCGACAGCGTCCGCACGCTGGACCGCGGCCGATTCGCCGTCCGCCTGCGCGACCTGCGCCCGGCGCGCGTGCACACCGATGTGGCCGCCGACGACCTCGCGCTGGTACTCACGGTCGACGCGACCGACGACGGCTTGGTCGCCCGGTTCGACTACGCCACCGCCGTGCTCACCGCGGACGCGGTCAAGACCTTCGCCGAACACTGGATCCGCGCGCTCGGCGGACTCGCCGAACACGGATTGCAGCCCGGCGCGGGCGGATTCACGCCGTCGGACTTCCCGCTGGTGCGTCTGGGCCAGACCGAACTGACGCGCCTGGTCCGCCGCTATCCGCTGCTCAGCGACGTGTGGCCGGTGACGCCGCTGCAATCGGGGATGCTGTTCCACGCGCTGCTCGCGGAGAACTCGGTCGACCCCTACATCACCCAGTTCGTCCTCGATCTCGATCTGTCCGTGGACGCCGAGCACCTGCACGAGGCGGCACAGGCCGTGCTCGACCGGCACGACAACCTGCGCGTCGCGTTCGCCACCGACGCCGCGGGCGCGCCGCTGCAGGTGGTGCTCGACGACATCGACGTGCCGTGGCAGGTCATCGACGCCGACGAAGCCGCCTACCAGCGCATTCGCGCCGCCGATCTGGCCGCGCACTTCGACATGGCCACCGCGCCGCTGCTGCGGTTCACCCTGGTGCGCACCGCCGAGGCCGCGCATCTGCTCGTCACCAGCCATCACATCCTGATCGACGGCTGGTCGACCCCGCTGCTGCTGCAGGAACTGCTGACCGCCTACGTGGTCGGCGGTCGTAGCAGGCGCCTGCCGAAGGTCGCGCCCTATCGCGACTACCTGGCCTGGCTCGTCGACCAGGATCTCGAAGCCGCGAGGACGGCATGGCGCACCGCGCTCACCGGACTGGCCGAGCCCACACCGCTCGCCCCCGTCGATCAGGGCCGTGAGATCGCGACGGGCACCGGGGAAACCGGCTTCGCGCTCTCCCCGGCCGACACCGCCGCGCTGAGCGAGCTCGCCGCCGGCCTCGGCGTCACGGTGAACACCGTGGTCCAGGCGGCGTGGGGCCTGCTCATCGCACGGCTGGTGGATCGCGACGACGTGGTGTTCGGCGCCACCGTCTCGGGCAGGCCTGCCCAGCTCGACGGTGTGGAGCGGATGGTCGGGTTGTTCCTCAACGCGATTCCCGTTCGCGTGCGGTTGCGCCCCGGCGATACCGTCGCCGAGCTGCTGCGCAGGCTGCAGGACGATCAAGCCGCGCTGCTCGATCACCACTACCTGGGGCTCGGTGAGATCCAGGAGATCGCGGGCATCGACGCGCTGTTCGATTCGCTGGTCGTCTTCGAGTCGTTCCCGGTCGACCGCGAGGGGCTGGCGCGGGCCGCGTCCGGATCGGCCGCCGTCACCGGGATGGACGCCGCCAACGGCACCCACTACCCGCTCACCGTGCAGGTGGTCGCCGACGGGCAGCTCCGGGTGTCGGTGAAGTACCTGCGCGATGTGTTCGGTGAGGACACCGCCACCGCGCTGGCGCAACGCTTTTCGATGCTGCTGGCGCGGTTCGTCGCGGGCCCGCAGGCCAGGATCGCCGAGATCGATGTGCTGCTCGCGGAGGAACGCGCGACCCTGGCGGCGGTCAACGCCACCGACGCGCCCGAACTGCTCGACGAGGCGACCCTGCTGTCGCTGTTCGACGCGCAGGTACGGCGCACGCCGCAGGCCACCGCGCTGGTCGACGGCGAAACCACCTACACCTACGCGGAATTCGACGAACGCGTGCGCGATCTCGCCGCTTCCCTGCGTGCGCGGGGCGCCCGGCCGGAAACGCTCGTCGCGGTCGCGATGCGGCGCGGCATCGACCTGGTGACCGCGATCTACGCGGTACTGCGGACCGGTGCGGCGTACGTACCGGCCGACCCGGACCATCCGGCCGAACGGACCGAACGGGTGCTGGCCTCGGCCGCGCCGATCTGCGTGCTCGCCACCGCCGGTTTCACCACCACGTCCGGCATCCCCGTCCTCGACATGGACACCGCCGGTGGTGAAGTGGCGGATCTCGCGCTGCCGGCGGCCGACAATCTCGCCTACGTCATCCACACCTCCGGGTCCACCGGCACGCCCAAGGGCGTCATGCTGACGCACCGGCAGCTGGTCAACCAGTTCCGCTGGGCGCAGCGCACCTACCCGCACGGACCCGGCGACGTGGTCCTGCACAAGACCCCGGTCACCTTCGACATCTCCACCTGGGAGTTGCTGTGGCCGTTGCAGACCGGCGCCACCGTGGTGATCGCGGCTCCCGACGGGCACCGTGACCCGGCCTACCTGGCCGAGGTGATCACCGAACGCGCCGTCACCACCGCGCATTTCGTGCCCTCGATGCTGGATGCGTTCCTCGCCGATCGCGACCCGGGCGAATTTCCGTCACTGCGAAGGGTATTCGCGGCGGGCGAGGCGCTGTCATCCTCGACCGCCCGCCGGTTCGCCCAGGTGCTGCCCGCGGCGACACTGGTCAACTGGTACGGGCCCGCCGAAGCCACCGTGGTGACCGCGGCGCAGGTCGAAGCCGGTCCCGCCGTGGGTATTTCGATCGGCGTTCCGGTCGCCAACACGCGCGCGCACGTGCTCGATCGGCAGCTGCGTCCCGTCCCGCCCGGCACGGCGGGGGAGCTGTACCTGGAAGGTGTGCAGCTGGCCCGCGGCTACCTCGGCGCGCCCACTCTCACGGCCGAACGCTTCGTGGCTCATCCCGGCGGCGGCAGGCTCTACCGCACGGGCGACGTCGTGCGCTGGACCGCCGACGAGAACCTGGAATACCTGGGCCGCAGCGACTTCCAGGTGAAGCTGCGTGGTCAGCGCATCGAGCTCGGTGAGGTCGAGGCGGTCCTGCGCGATCATCACAGTGTCCGCCACGCCGCTGTCGCGCTGGTCCACGGCCCGACGGGAGACCGCCTGGTCGGCTACGTGGTGCCGGTCGAGGTGCCGGTCGAGTCGGCTCCCGCCTCGGCTCGCCCGGAGGGCTATTCGATCGAAAGCGGCGCCACCACCGCCGGTTTCGATCAAGTCGCGCTGCTCGCCCATGCCAGGGCCGCACTCCCGTCGTACATGGTTCCGGCGACCGTGGTGATCCTGAGTGCGCTGCCGCTCAACGCCAGCGGCAAGCTCGACCGCAAGGCCCTGCCCGTCCCCGCCTTCACCACGCGCGCCTACCGCCCGCCGACCACGCCGTTGCAGCGTGCCGTCGCCGAGGTCTACGCGGAGGTGCTCGGCGCGGGCAAGGTCGGCCTCGACGACGACTTCTTCGAACTGGGCGGCAACTCCCTGGTCGCCACCAAGGCCATCAGCCGTTTGCGCACCAGGGTCGGCGCCGAGGTGCGGGTGCAGTGGTTCTTCACCGACGCCACCGTGGCCGCGCTCGCCGAGCGGATCGACGCCACCCAGTCCGCGGGCGGCGACCGCGACCTCACCTCCGACCTCGAATCCGACGACGCCCTCGGCGTCCTGCTGGCCATTCGCAATCGGGTGCCGCACGGCACCGAGGCGGGCGGCGCGCTGTTCTGCATCCACCCGATGTACGGGCTGTCCTGGTGCTACGCCGGGCTGGCGCAGTACATTCCGGCGCGGCGGCCGATCTTCGGCCTCCAGTCGCCCGCGCTGAGCGAGGCGGGCTACCTGCCCGGCACGCTCGCCGAGATGGCGCGCCGCTACGCCGCCGAGATCAGGACCCAGCAGCCACACGGCCCGTACCGGTTGATGGGCTGGTCGCTGGGAGGTGTGCTCGCCCACGCCGTCGCCACCGAACTCCAGGCGGCGGGGGAGCAGGTGTCGCTGCTGGCGATGCTGGATTCGCATCCCGATATCGATGTCCCCGATTTCCACACCGCGGTCCGTGACGCGCTCGCCGAACTCGGCGTCGACATCAGCGCGGCGCTGCCCGCCGCGGGGGTGCGCGAACTCAGCGAGGACGCACTGGCCGCGCTGCACGCGATCATCCCGGCCAACATGGCCGTCCTCACCCCCGAACGGGTGCGCCGGATCTACCGCAGCGCGGTGCGCTCGGCCGAGCTGATCGCCGAACACCGGCCCGCGGTGTTCCGTGGCAGGCTCGAATACTTCAGCGCGCTCGGACACGAGGCGGCGGCGGCCAATTGGGCCCCGTATGTCGACGGCGCGGTGCGCGATCGGCCGGTCGCGGTGGTGCATGATCAGATGACCTCGCCGCAGGCGCTGGCCGAGATCGGTCCGCGACTGGCGGAACTGCTCGACGCCGGTGACCGTGCGGCCGGGGCGCGATGACACAAAACGCTGGTGCGCGGTGACATCAGGGGTGCCGGTGAGGCATGATGTGACCGCGCTGTTGTAACGATTACCCCTGTTGTCACCACCGGATAACCCGTAGGGTCTGGCTGGTTGCAACTTCGTGCCCTGTTGGAGCACGGACCGAATCGGAATTCGAGACGAAGCGAAGGTGCGAAATTGATGCGTCGGCACACCCGGCGTCGTGGCTCCCGGGCCGCGGCGATGATCGCGGCAACGGCAGTGGCGGCGGGACTGATGGCCGGCATCGGCACGAGCCCGGCATCAGCTGACCCGATCATCGATTCCAAGAGCCTGCTCGCCAACCCCGTCTCCGACGACGGCTCCAAGATCGTCAAGGCCGAAGTGAAGGATTCGCGCAGTCTGCGGCTGCACGTGTACTCCGCGGCCATGGATCAGAACATCATCGTCGACGTGCAGCGTCCCGCCGACGCCTCGGTCCCGCGCCCCACGCTGTACCTGCTCAACGGTGCGGGCGGCGGCGAGGATTCGGCGTCGTGGGTGGCCAAGACCGACGCGCTCGAATTCCTCAGCGACAAGAACGTCAACGTCATCCAGCCGATCGGTGGCGCCTGGAGCTACTACACCGACTGGATCCACGACGACCCGGTCCTCGGCCGCAACAAGTGGAAGACCTTCTTCACCGAGGAACTGCCCCCGCTGGTCGACGGCGCGCTGGGCACCAACGGTGTGAACGCCATCGCGGGTCTGTCCACCTCCGGCACCACCGTGCTCGCGCTGCCGATCGCCAAGCCCGGCCTGTACAAGGCGGCCGCGGCGTACAGCGGTTGCGCGCAGACCTCCGACCCGGTCGGTTCGGAATTCGTGAAGGTCACGGTCGAGACCTGGGGCGGCGGCGACACCATGAACATGTGGGGTCCGCAGGGTTCGCAGGGCTGGGTCGAGAACGATCCGTATGTGAATGCCGAAGGTTTGCGCGGCCTCGATCTCTACATCTCCACCGGCAACGGCCTGCCCGGCCCGTACGACACCCTCGACGGACCGTACGCGCTGCCCGGCGCCTACGGTCTGGCCAACCAGATCGTCATCGGTGGCGTCATCGAGGCGGGCACCAACTACTGCACGCACAACCTGGCCAACCGGCTCAACGAGCTGGGTATCCCGGCGACGTACAACTTCCGCCCCAACGGCACCCACTCGTGGGGCTACTGGAAGGACGAGCTGAAGCTGTCGTGGCCGACCCTGGCGCGCGGGCTCGGCCTGTAGACGCTGGTTTCTCCCGGACCGCCCCGATAGCGAGCACGTCGCTGCCGGGGCGGTCCCATTTCCTCGACCTGCCCTCGACGTTTGCGAATTGTGGTTAACTTAGGTTGACTGGACCAACCCGGTTCGCGCAACGGAAAGTGAGTGCATGGTCGCCGATCGCAGTGAGGCCGAACAGGCCTGCGAGCCGACGACCGCACCTGCCCGCGTCGTGCGCCGCAGGCCGAAGGACCGCAAGATGCAGATCATGCGGGCCGCCGCCCGTGCGTTCAGCGCGCGCGGCTACTACCCGGTCGGGGTGGACGAGATCGCCGCCGAGGTCGGTATCTCCGGACCCGCGCTGTACCGCCACTTCGCCAACAAGTACGCGCTGCTCGTCGCCGCCGCCGAGGAGGGCGCTCGGGGTTTGCGCGATGTCGCCGCCGCGGCCGACGACCCGTCGCTGAGCCCGGAAGCCAGGCTCGACGCGCTGCTCACCGCCGTCGCCGAACGCAATATCGACATCCGCCGCGAGGCCGGGCTCTACCGCTGGGAACGCCGCTACCTCGAGCCCGACGACCGGGTGCGCATCCGCGCGTTCTATCGCGAACTCGAGGCGAACGTGGCCGCGCGGATCGCCGAAGTCCGGCCGGAGGCCGGCGCGGACGACGTCATCCTGCTCGCCGTCGGCGCGCTGAGTTCGCTGGCCAGCATCGCCGCGCACCGCACCACCCTCTCGCACGGCCGCATGCTCGCGGTGCAGCTCGAGATGGCCTGGGCGATCGTGCGCGCCGAGCTGCCCCCCACCCCCGCCGCGGCCGAACCCGGCAAGCAGCCCCGTGGCCTTCCGGTCACGTCGAAACGTGAACAGCTGCTCACCGAGGCGATCCGGATCTTCGGCCGCAACGGGTATCACGAATCCGGTATCGAGGAGATCGGCGCCGCCGTCGGCATCAACGCCTCCAGCGTGTACCGCCACTTCGACAGCAAGGCCGACCTGCTCGCGGCGGCTTTTCATCGCACCGCCGACCGGCTCGCGGTCGCGATCGGCGAGGCGCTGGCGGAGAGCGAGAACCGGGCCGACGCCGCCCGCCGCATCGCCGACCAGCACGCGCGCCTCACCTTCGCGACCCCCGAGATCGCGCCGGTCTACTACGCGGAGTTCAGTAACCTCCCGCAGGCCGAGCAGCACCGTCTGCGCGCCATCCAGCGGCAGAACATTCTGGAATGGGCCAACCTGCTCGACGGCGACCCGATCGAAGCCCGCTTCCGGGTACACGCCGCCGTCGGGCAGATCATCGATGTCGGTCGGTTGCTGCGTTTCGACTCGCGCCCCGAACAGCTCGCCCGCCTCGCCGCGCTGACCGGCGCGGTACTGCTCGGCAGCGGCTCGGCGGACGGGAACTAGCCGCTCAGCCGCGGCCGTGGCGCAAGCGGAACAGGGCTTTCGCCGTCTGCAGGTGCCCTGGTCGGCGGTCGAAGGTCGACAGCCGGACCGGGGCCCGGTAGCGCCTGCGGGCGATCGACAGCGTGCGGCTGTATTCGTACAGCCCGTGCTGACCGTGGCTGTGCCCCTGGCCGTATTCGCCCACCCCACCGAACGGCAGGGCCGGGATGCCGGTGAACGCGGTCGATGAATTCACCGTCACCACACCGACTTTGAGCTGTTCGGCGATGAGCTCCGCGCTGGGGATATCGAGGGTGAAGATGGTGACGGCGATGCCGTTGCCCGCCGCGTTCACCCGGGTGACGGCGTCGGCGAGGTCGGCGACCCGGTTCACCACGAGCATCGGGCCGATCCCTTCGCCGGTGATCGCGATGCTCTCCTCGGGTACCTCGGCCAGCACGATCGGCTCCACGTACGGGTCGCGGAACGAATCGAGCCCGCCGAGTACCGCGTGCCCGCCGTGGGCGAGCGCGTCGCGGACCTGTCTGCGCACCACGTCGACCTGGGTGGCATTGATCATCGGCCCGTAGGAGGCGCGGTTGTCGGCGCCGGGACGCAGTTTCGCCGCTCGCTCGGCCACTCTGGCCAGGAAGTCGTCGAACACCGAATCGGCGACATAACAGCGCTGGATGCCCGAGGAGTTCTGGCCGGCGTTGGCCATCGCGCCGAACACCGCCGCCTCCGCGGCCGCGTCGAGCACCGCGTCGACGTGCACGATCATGCTGCCCTTGCCGCAGTTCTCCACCACCACCGGCGTCAGCGTCTGTGCGCACAGCGCGATCACCTCGCGTCCGCGCGCCTGCGGCCCGGCGTAGGCGATCTTGTCCACCTCGGCCTTGCACAGGGCGGTAGCGGTCCGCGAATTTCCGGTAACCGCCTGCAACACGGGTTGTTCGGGCGATACCGCGGCCCAGCTGTCGGCCAGCCAGGTGCCGACCCCGGTGCTGAGTTCGTGCGGATTGAACACCACCGCGTTGCCCGCGGCCATGGCGTAGGCGATCGAACCCATCGGCGTGAACACCGGGTTGTTCCACGCGCCGAGCACGCCGATCACGCCCAGCGGCAGATAGCCGACGGAGGCGTGCTGATTGCGGGTGAACCAGCCGGTGGGCAGGCGCTTGCGGCCCAGCGTGCGCTCGGCGTTGCGGGCGGCCCAGTCCAGATTCTCCACCGCCAGCATCACTTCCAGGGTGGCGTCGGCCTCCGGTTTGCCGGTCTCGCTGCGCAGGAGATCCACCAATTCACCTGCGTTCCTGGCGATCTGGCGACGCCAGTCGAGGAGCAGATGCTTGCGCTCGCTGAAATCCAGTTCCCCCCACCAGTTCTGGGTGGCGCGTGCGGTGCGCACGGCGCGGGTGACCTCGGCGGTGCCCTGCACGGGATACTGCGCGAGCTGTTCACCGGTGCGCGGATCGAAAGCCGTGAGCACATCGGATCGACCGGCGGGCGCGGCAGCGGTAGAAGCCGACTCGACCATGGTCACCTCCCCAAGATCGAACACGCCCGCACGCGGGCCGGTGAGACGAGTGTTTCCCCGCTGTCAGCGTATGGGCGCACGGCCCGGCCGACAAGGTCCGCGCACTGCCCTTGCACTGCCCAGGTGAGCAACACCACAGCGGGTCGCGGGCAGCGCCCGGCAAACCGGGCGCATCGGCGCAGACCGGGCCCGCGAAACCGCCGGACCGGTAACATCGCGCCGAACGGTATGGATCACTTACCGGGAAGAATTTATTCCGCGTGCGCTCGTCTCTTCCAGAGCCGTGCGCACCGGCCGATGGTGGAGAGTTGATGCCGAGTTCGATCTCAGTGGATTCGCCCGCAGGTGGCGTCGCGTCGAGCGACAGTGAACCCGCGGTGCTGGTGTCCGACGTGCGCAAGTCGTTCGGCGATGTGCACGCTTTGCAAGGCATCAGTTTCCAGGCAGGCAAGGCCAGTGTCCTGGGCATTCTCGGACCCAACGGCGCGGGCAAGACCACCATGGTCAAGGTCCTGTCGACCCTGCTCCGTCCCGACTCCGGCACCGCCGTCGTAGCGGGGCACGACGTGCTCACCGATGCCGCGGGCGTGCGCCGCTCGATCATGATGACCGGCCAGTACGCCGCGCTCGACGAGAATCTGACCGGCCGGGAGAACCTCGAGCTGTTCGGGCGACTGATGGGCCTGACCAAGTCGGCCGCCCGCAAGCGCGCCGAAGTGCTGCTCGAGGAATTCGACTTGGTCAGCGCGGGCAAGCGGGCCGTGCGCAACTACTCCGGCGGCATGCGCCGTCGCGTCGATATCGCCTGCGGGCTCGTCGTGCGACCCGAGGTAGTGTTCCTCGACGAGCCGACCACCGGCCTCGACCCGCGCAGCCGCCAGGGCGTGTGGGACCTGGTGACCGCGCTCAAGAACCAGGGCATCACGGTGCTGCTGACCACGCAGTACCTCGAAGAGGCCGACGTGCTCAGCGACAACATCATCGTCATCGACAAGGGCACCGTCATCGCCGAGGGCACCGCCGACGAGCTCAAAGCCAAGACCGGCGGCAGCTTCTGCGAGATCGTGCCGCTCGATCCGAGCCGTGTCCCGCAGACCGTCAAGGCCCTCGGTGACCTGGTCCCGGCCGCTGTCGCCGCCGAGACCGACGGCGCCGACAAGGTGTCCATCCCGGCCCCCGACGGCGCCGCCACCCTCGCCGAGGCACTGCGCAGGCTCGACGCCGCGGGCATCGACCTGGCCGACATCGCGCTGCGCAGGCCCTCGCTCGACGACGTGTTCCTGTCGATCACCGGCCACTCGGGCGGCCACTAGTGAGCGTGTCCACCCCCGCGGCGAACACCTTGTTCGCCGAGCTTCCCGCTGTGCGCCCGAGCAGTTTCGCGCAGTGGCGCGCGCTGACCGGGCGCATCGTGCACACCATGGCCACCAAGGGCGAGCTGATCGTCGCGGTGCTCACCCCGCTCGTGGTCACCGTGGCCTTCTACCTGCCGTTGCGGTACGTGATGAAGGTCCAGGGCATCGACTACGCGCAGTACGTGATGCCGATCGTCGTACTGCAGACGATGGCCATGACGATGATGTCGAACGCACAGCTCGCGGCGTTCGAAGCGCTCACCGGATTGAGCACTCGGCTGCAAACCATGCCGATCGGTTCGCTGGTTCCGCTGATGTCGCGCATCTGCGCGGGGCTGGTGCGATCGGTGGTCTCGCTGATCGCGACCGTCGGCTACGGCTATGTGATCGGGTTCCGGTTCACCGGCGGTTGGCTGCAGGCGCTCGCGTTCTGCGGATTCGCGCTGACCGTCGGCGTGGTGCTCACGCTCGGCGCCGACGCGCTCGGCAGCCTCACCAAGAACCCGGAGGCGCTCAGTCAGGCCCTCACGCTGCCGATTCTGATCTTCGGCATGATGTCGACCGGGTTCGTGCCCGAGGCCAGCTTCCCGTCGTGGGTGCGCCCGTTCGCGCGCAACCAGCCGATCTCCCAGTTCGCCCAGACGCTCAGCGATATGGCCGCGGGCCATCTGAGCTGGGCGGGCACGTGGGTCTCGCTGGCGTGGCTCGGCGGCCTGGCTGTTTTCTTCCTCCCACTGGCTGTGTGGGCGAGTGTGAGGCGATCATGACAACAATCGAGAAGACGTCGGTCGAGGAGGCCGCGGCCGACCTTCCGGTGGTGCACACCAAGCCGGAGGGATCGGTGTCGGTGTGGTTCACCCACAGTCTGATCCAGACCAAGCGCCTGCTGATGGTGTGGTTGCGCGACCCGTCGACGACCATCCAGACCATCGCCTACCCGGCGGTGACCCTGCTGATGTTCCGGATCGTGCTCGGTGACTCGATCACCGCGGCCACCGGCGCCCCCAGCATCTACGGCCAAGCCGCGCTGCTCACCCTGGTCGCGGCCATGACCGGCGCGGTGGTGAGTGCCCTCGGGTTCAAGCGTGAGAAGGCCTCGGGCCTGCTCAGTCGGTTCTACACGATGCCGCTCAACAAGGCCTCGCTGCTGACCGGTCGACTGCTGGCCGAGATGCTGCGCATCCTGCTCACCACACTGATCGTGCTGCTCGTCGCGGTGCCGCTCGGGTTCCTGTTCATGGAGGACCCGTTCGCCAATATCGCCCTGGTGCTGGTTCCGGTGCTGTTCGGCATCGGGTTCGCGGTGATGGTGACCGCACTGGCCACGATCACCGAGGGCGTGATGCTGATCAGCCTCATCGGCATTCTCAACACGCTGCTGATGTTCTTCAACACCGGCTTCGTCCCGGTCTTCGCCTACCCGACCTGGTTGCAGGACGTGGTCGCCAATCAGCCGATGAGCTGTGCCATCGATGCGATGAAGGGCCTGTCCTACGGTGGGCCGGTCGCTGAACCGCTGTTGAAGACCGTGGCCTGGACGGTCGGCATGGTCGCGGTCTTCGCCTACCCGGCGATCGTCGGCTACAAGAAGGCCGCCGAGTCGTCCTGAGCCCCGGACCGCCTCGTCTCTGATCGCCGCCGCGAACTTCGTGGCGGCGATCAGTGCGTTATCGGCTGGGTGAGTCGGCGTCGGCGGGAGCGAAGGGGTGGTCGAGCCACCGGTTGCGGTTGGTCCAGCCGACGAGGTCGTAGCGCCAGCGGAACGGCCAGGTGTGGGCCACGGTGTTGAACAGGACGGCGCCGAGGGCGGTGTAGTCGTCATGGGCCGAGAGCAGCGCCCGCTGACCGCGTTCGGATTCGGTGAAGAAGGCGTCGAACATGGCGATCGACTGGTCGGTGGTGAGCCGGCCGAGACCCCACAGGCCGCGCATGCGCATCCAGTACACGGCCCTGGCCTGCCACGGCCAGAGGGCTTCGATCGGGTCCTCGCCGCGCGCCACCGCGGCGACGGCGGTATCGGCCAGCGCCAGGGAGTCGGCCACGCTGTAGCCGGTGCACGGGTGCATCATCCCGCCACGTGAGCCGAACGGGACCGCGATCGCGGTGCCCTTCTTCGGGGGCCGCTGATCCAGGGGATAGTGGGCGGCTTCGTGCGGTTCGTCGCCGGTGAGCCGGATACCGTGCGCCGCGAGCCTGCTCAGCGTGCGCTTGCGTAATTCGTGCTGCGGCATCCCGCCACGTAACCCGAGGCTCGTCTCCTCGAAGATCACCGTCCCGTCCCCGAGCGGCACCGCGTAGAGGAACGACGGCGGCTCGTCCGGGCCGGCCCCGTTCTCCGGCCGCCAATCCAGCAGCAGCCCTTCACCTTCCGCGACCATCGGTGCCGCGGTCTCCGCGTCCACGAAGATCCCGTGCGCCGAGGCGGCTCTGCGCTTGCCCAACGTCGGCAGTCCTCGCGTATCGAACACCGTCCCCGCCGAGATCACTGTTCCGTCCGCGAGTTCCACTTCGTGTGGGTCCACCCGCCGCGCCCGATCCGCGAAGACGGTCGCGTCGTCCAAGGCCAACGCGTCGTGCAGCCCGGCCTTGGAGAGCACGCAGTACGGCCGCTCGATCCGATGCTTGCCCTTGGTCCACACCGTCGGCGCCGCGATCCGTTGCGCGATCGCGCTCGCGGGCAACCACTGCGGGAGTTCGTCGATCCAGCAGGAGAATGTCGGCGGGAACAGCCGCTCCGGCCGCGGATCCACCGCCGCCACCCGCAACCCGGCCACCGCGGCCCGATGCGCCAACCCCCGCCCGGTCGGCCCCAGCCCGACCACACAGATATCGAATTCCCGCACAACACTCACGTCCGCATTCAATCGGCCCCACCCGTCACCACGCAAGCATCAGTGATCCGGTCGTCACAGCGCCTCGACGCAGCACTGTCGTCCCCTAGTCCTCCAAGGCCAGGGCCTGGCGCATCGTCAGGCGGGCTTGGGTCTGCATCAGCGAGCGGCGGTAGATCTTCTCGGCGACGACGACAATCGCGTAGGTGGCGATCGCCATCAGGGCCAGGGCGATGAAAGGCTCCCACCAGGCGGCGGTGCCGTCGGCCAGGCGGGCGGGCATGGCGACGATGGACATGATCGGAACATAGGAGCCGATGGTCCGGGCGGTGCCGGTGAGGAAGATGCCGGCGAACAGCACGATCATGATGAGCAACCCGAGCGGAGTCGAGGTGGACTGGAGATCTTCGCTGCGAGTGGCGAGCGCGCCCGCGACGGCCCACAGGCTCGCCAGAGCGAGGAAGCCGACGAGGAAGAAGACGATGAACCAGCCCGCGGCCCCGGCGATCTGGCCCAGCTGGCCACCCTTGCCGGTGACGGCCAACCCGATCAGCCCGGCACCGACGAACACCGCCAGCTGCGCGAACGCCAGCAAGGCGTTGCCCACGACCTTGCCGATCAGCAACTGCCGCAACGGAATCGCACTCGCCAGGATCTCCACGATCCGATTCTGCTTCTCCTCGACCACGCTCTGCGCGATGGACATGCCGAACAGCACCGACGCCATGTAGAAGAGGAACGCGAAGACGAACGCGATGCTCTTGGCGAGTCCGGGGTCGATCGCGCCCTGCTCGAGCAAGCCGTAGGTCACCTCCGCACCGCGCCCCAATTCTTCGAGCGACACGCCCGCGGCGGCGGCATTGCGCTGCAACGCGAGCTGCTGGGCGGCGGCGGTGATGTAGGTGGTCGCGTCCTCGTCCTCGGCCGTCTTGCCGATCAGCTGCCACCCGCCGGTGTCGGCGGGTACCAGTCCCGCGTCGACCGTTTCCTCGCGCACCAGCTGCTCGACCGCGGCCCGGTCGGCGACGGGTCGCGGGGTGAAGCTGGTGTCGGTACCCGCGCTCGAGGCCAGGGTGTTCGCCGTCGCGAGCACGACCGAGGTGTCCGAACCGGCGATCGCCACCTCGATCTTGTCGGGTCTGCTGCTGAGGAACCCGGTGAGGAGCAGCGACGCGACGATCACCACGAGCGTCACCACCGTCGAGATGACGAAGTTGCGGTCACGCAGCTTCACCGCGATCTCCCGCGCGGCAACGATCCGCCACACGCCGCTCATGCCGTCACCTCCCGGTAGATCTCGGCGACCGTCGGCCGCACCTCGGCGAACTCGCGCACCGACCCCCGCGACAGCGCCTCCTTGAGCACCCCATCGGTGCCGCCGCTGTCGACCTCGAACAACACGCCCGGCCCGGCGCTCTCGACCACGCGAACCCCCGGATACCCCCGCAACCACCCCGCATCGTCGTCGAGCACCAGCCGATACCGTGAGCCGCCACTGGACCGCAGCTCGTCGACCGAGCCCTGCCCGACCACCCGGCCCGCGGCGAGTACGACCAGTTGATCGCACAGCCGCTCCACCAGATCCAGCTGATGCGAGGAGAACAGCACCGGCACACCCTGATCGGCGTACTCGCGCAGCAACTCCACCATCGAATCCACGGCCACGGGGTCGAGCCCGGAGAACGGTTCGTCCAGGATCAGCGCCGACGGCTGCGCGATCACCGCCGCCGCGATCTGGACGCGCTGCTGATTGCCCAGCGACAACGATTCGAGCTTGTCCTTACCGCGCGCGCCCAGATCGAACCGCTCCAGCAAGGTTTCGGTACGCGCCTTCGCCTCGTCGGCGGGCAGTCCACGCAAGCGGGCCAGGTACACGAGCTGGTCGAGTACCGGCTGCTTGGGATAGAGCCCCCGCTCCTCGGGCATATAGCCGAACGAGCGCCGATCCTGCTCGGTCACCGACCGGCCGTCCCACCGGATATCGCCGGACTGAACGGCCAAGACGCCCATGATCATTCGCATCGTGGTGGTCTTGCCCGCCCCGTTGCCCCCGACGAACCCGGTCAGCGCACCGGGCAGGACCGCGAACGACACATCGTCGACCGCCACGTTCTCCCCGAACCGGCGCGTCACATGGGCCACTTCCAACATCGAACTCCCCGTCCTTTGTTGCCTGACCCACAACCGTACCGGTGCCGCGGTTCACGTGGCCGCAATCAGCGTGGCGACACCCAGGTGGTGATGTCGGCGTGCACGACCTCGATGCCGTCCTTGTCGTAGATCGAGACCGGCACCGTCAGTTCCTGGCCCTTGGTGATCGCGGCGAAGTCGGGGATCTCGTCGAGCTTGGCCACGGCGCGCAGACCCGATTCCGCCTTGGCCAGGTACTGGACGTTCATCGACTTGGGGATCCAGCGGTGGGTGGTGGGGACGGTGGCCTCACTCAGCATGCCCATCGCCACCTCGGCCAGATTGCAGGCCGCGATCGCGTGGAAGGTGCCGAGGTGATTGTTGATGCCGAACCACTTCGGGGAGGTCACCTCGCAGACGCCGGGCTCGAGGCGAACCACCTGGGGGAGCACGGTGCCGAAGTAGGGGACCCGGGCAACCATGCCGAGCGAGAACAGCGCGTGCCCGATGCGATTGTCGGGCAGCTTCTTCCAGCCGCGGAAGGTCGCGGTTTCCTGTGTCATAGGCCCTATCTTACTCAAAAGTAAGTTATGTGGAAGCCCTCCGGTGGCCAGGCGGGGCGACGAGCCAGCTACCATTCATCGGTACAGCCCAGCCGGCGGTGCGGTCGAGGTGGAAGCCCCTGTGCGGGCGTGATCGATACCTCATGACCCCCGATTTGAAGGACGTCGTCGGCATGGTGCATACTGTTCGGGTTGCCTTGCGCAGGATCGACCGACTCCTCGGAGCGGATGGCCTGGGCGGGGGGAGCAGTAGTTTGTATCTCGCCGGTCCGCCGGTGCGGATACGTTCGGTACCACGCACTTTCGACCGATGGTGAGCACATGACCAGGGTCGGAGAATAAGCGTTAGGGCGACACGCCCGACCGCGTGGGCCGGAGAACCATGACAGATGAACAGCGGCGAGGACTAGGTAGTGCCTTTTGGTGCGCCCTGGTTGCGGGTCTTTCAGTGGGAAACCACGCTGAGGCGTCTTTCTTGTGTTCGGGCTGTGCAAATTGAGGGTGGTGCGGGAGCTAGCTCCTGTGACCACGAAGGAAAGCGGAGAAAAGGACACTTAGCGTGGCGGGACAAAAGATCCGCATCAGGCTCAAGGCCTATGACCACGAGGCGATCGACGCGTCAGCGCGCAAGATCGTGGAAACGGTGACCCGCACCGGCGCCCGTGTGGTCGGGCCTGTGCCGTTGCCGACCGAGAAGAACATCTACTGCGTCATCCGTTCGCCGCACAAGTACAAGGACTCGCGCGAACACTTCGAGATGCGCACGCACAAACGCCTCATCGACATCCTCGACCCGACGCCGAAGACGGTGGACGCGCTCATGCGCATCGACCTCCCGGCCAGCGTCGACGTCAACATTCAGTGACGGGGACTCGAGACATGACTGACAACAAGAACCGGCCCGCAGCCGGCATCCTGGGCACCAAGCTCGGCATGACCCAGGTCTTCGACGAGAAGAACCGCGTCGTCCCGGTCACCGTCATCAAGGCGGGCCCGAACGTGGTCACCCAGATTCGCACCGTGGAGCGCGACGGCTACTCGGCCGTGCAGATCGCTTTCGGCGCCATCGACCCGCGCAAGGTGAACAAGCCGACTTCCGGCCAGTTCGCCAAGGCCGGTGTCACCCCGCGCCGCCACGTCACCGAGATCCGCGTCGCGGATGCCTCCACCTTCGAGATCGGCCAGGAACTCTCGGCTGACGTCTTCGAAGAGGGCACCTACGTCGACGTGACCGGAATCAGCAAGGGCAAGGGCTTCGCCGGCACCATGAAGCGTCACGGCTTCAAGGGCCAGGGCGCCTCGCACGGTGCGCAGGCTGTGCACCGTCGCCCGGGTTCCATCGGTGGCTGTGCCACTCCCGGCCGCGTGTTCAAGGGCATGCGCATGTCGGGTCGTATGGGTAACGACCGCGTCACCACGCAGAACCTCTCGGTTCACAAGGTCGACGCCGAGAACGGCCTGCTCCTGGTCAAGGGTGCCATCCCTGGCCGCAAGGGCAACGTCGTGATCGTCAAGAGCGCCGTGAAGGGTGGTGCGCACGCATGACCAGCCTCGACAAGAAGGCCAACCTGACGCTGACCGTTAAGGCCGCAGGCGGCAAGACCGAAGGCACCGTCGAACTCCCCTCGGAGATCTTCGACGTGACCGCCAACGTCGCGCTGATGCACCAGGTCGTCATCGCTCAGCTGGCCGCCGCTCGCCAGGGCACCCACTCCACGAAGACTCGTGGCGAGGTCTCCGGTGGTGGCAAGAAGCCGTACCGCCAGAAGGGCACCGGCCGCGCCCGTCAGGGCTCGACCCGTGCGCCGCAGTTCGCCGGCGGTGGCACCGTCCACGGCCCGCAGCCGCGTGACTACAGCCAGCGGACCCCCAAGAAGATGAAGGCCGCCGCCCTGCGCGGTGCCCTCTCCGACCGGGCCCGCAACGAGCGCATCCACGTGATCACCGAACTGGTCTCGGGTCAGACCCCGTCGACCAAGATTGCCAAGGACTTCCTGGCCGAGCTCTCGGGCCGCAAGAAGTTCCTGGTCGTCGTCGGCCGCGAGGACGTCGCCGCGTGGAAGAGCGTGGCGAACCTGCAGAACGTGCTGCCGATCGCCCCGGATCAGCTCAACACCTACGACGTGCTCAACAGCGACGACGTGGTGTTCAGCGTCGAGGCCCTGAACGCGTTCGTTCACGGTCCCGCCGAGGCGGCCCAGGAGGAGAGCAAGTGAGCACCATCGCCGACCCCCGCGACATCCTGCTCGCACCGGTCATCTCGGAGAAGTCCTATGGGCTGATCGAGGAAGGCACCTACACCTTCCTGGTGCACCCGGATTCGAACAAGACGCAGATCAAGATCGCCGTCGAGAAGGTTTTCGGCGTCAAGGTCACCAGCGTCAATACCGCCAACCGTCAGGGCAAGCGCAAGCGGACCAAATTCGGTTACGGAAAGCGCAAGGACACCAAGCGCGCACTCGTGACCCTCTCGGCCGATAGCAAGCCCATCGAGATCTTCGGAGGACCGGTCGCGTAAGCGCCTGGGACTCCAGAAAGCGAGAAGAACTCATGGCAATCCGTAAATACAAGCCGACAACGCCGGGCCGTCGTGGCTCCAGCGTCTCGGACTTCGCCGAGATCACCCGGTCGACGCCGGAGAAGTCGCTGCTGCGCCCGCTCACCAAGTCCGGTGGTCGTAACGCGCACGGTCGCATCACCACGCGTCACCGCGGTGGCGGTCACAAGCGTGCCTACCGTCTGATCGACTTCCGTCGGCTGGACAAGGACGGCATCCCGGCCAAGGTCGCTCACATCGAGTACGACCCCAACCGCACCGCCAACATCGCACTGCTGCACTTTGCCGACGGCGAGAAGCGCTACATCATCGCGCCGAAGGGCATCAAGCAGGGCAGCCCGATCGAGTCCGGCCCCACGGCCGACATCAAGCCGGGTAACAACCTGCCGCTGCGCAACATCCCGACCGGTACCACGATCCACAACGTGGAGCTGCGTCCGGGCGGCGGCGCCAAGCTGGCTCGTTCCGCCGGAATGAGCATTCAGCTGCTGGGCAAGGAAGGGCCGTACGCGACCCTTCGTATGCCCTCGGGTGAAATCCGCCGTGTCGACGTGCGCTGCCGCGCCACCGTCGGCGAGGTCGGCAACGCCGAGCAGTCGAACATCAACTGGGGCAAGGCCGGCCGTATGCGCTGGAAGGGCCGTCGTCCTACCGTCCGTGGTGTCGTGATGAACCCGGTCGACCACCCGCACGGTGGTGGTGAGGGTAAGACCTCCGGTGGTCGCCACCCGGTCTCCCCGTGGGGTCAGCCTGAGGGCCGCACCCGCAAGCCCAACCGCCCGAGTGACAAGCTCATCGTTCGCCGTCGTAAGACCGGCAAGAAGCGCTAAGGAGGAGGTAAGAAATGCCACGCAGCCTCAAGAAGGGCCCGTTCGTCGACGACCACCTCCTCGCGAAGGTGGACGTGCAGAACGAAAAGGGCACGAAGCAGGTCATCAAGACCTGGTCGCGTCGCTCGACCATCATCCCCGATTTCATCGGACACACTTTCGCCGTCCACGACGGTCGCAAGCACGTGCCGGTGTTCATCTCGGACAACATGGTCGGCCACAAGCTCGGTGAGTTCGCGCCGACCAGGACGTTCAAGAGCCACGTCAAGGACGACCGGAAGAGCAAGCGGCGATGACTGAAACCATTCAGAACCCGACTGCACGCGCAACCGCCAAGCACGTTCGGGTCACCCCGATGAAGGCCCGTCGAGTCGTGGACCTGGTCCGCGGCAAGAGCGTCGAGGACGCGCTGGCGATCCTGCGGTTCGCACCGCAGGCTGCCAGCGAGCCCGTGGCCAAGGTCGTGGCTTCGGCCGCGGCGAACGCCGAGAACAACCTCGGCCTCAACCCGGCCACCCTGGTCATCTCGACTGCTTTTGTCGACGAGGGCGCCACCATGAAGCGTTTCCAGCCGCGGGCCCAGGGCCGTGCGTTCCGGATTCGCAAGCGCACCAGCCACATCACCATCGAGGTCGAGAGCGTGCCCACCACCGGCGCTGCCACTCGTAGCCGCCGGAAGGGAGGGGCAAAGTAAATGGGACAGAAAATTAACCCCCATGGCTTCCGCCTCGGTATCACCACCGACTGGAAGTCGCGTTGGTACGCGGACAAGCAGTACGCGGAATACGTGAAGGAAGACGTTCAGATCCGCAAGCTCCTCGCCACTGGCATGGAGCGGGCAGGCATCTCGAAGGTCGAGATCGAGCGCACCCGTGATCGCGTCCGTGTGGATATCCACACCGCGCGTCCCGGCATCGTGATCGGTCGTCGTGGCGCGGAAGCCGACCGCATCCGCGCCGAGCTGGAGAAGCTCACCAAGAAGCAGGTTCAGCTGAACATCCTCGAGGTCAAGAACCCCGAGTCGGATGCGCAGCTGGTTGCTCAGGGTGTGGCCGAGCAGCTGTCCAACCGTGTGGCGTTCCGTCGTGCGATGCGTAAGGCCATTCAGTCGGCCATGCGTTCGCCGAACGTCAAGGGCATCCGTGTGCAGTGCTCGGGCCGCCTCGGCGGCGCCGAAATGTCGCGCTCGGAGTTCTACCGTGAAGGTCGCGTTCCGCTGCACACGCTGCGTGCGGACATCGACTACGGCCTCTACGAGGCCAAGACCACCTTCGGTCGCATCGGTGTGAAGGTCTGGATCTACAAGGGTGACATCGTCGGTGGTCGTCGTGAACTGACCGCCGCCGCCGCTGCTCCGGAGCGCCCGCGTCGCGAGCGTCCGAGCCGCCCTCGTCGGTCCGGCGCCACTGGCACCACCGCGACCAGCACCGAGGTCGGTCGCGCCGCCACTGCAGTGGCGGAGGCTCCGGCAGAGAACAAGGAGGGCTGACGCATGCTGATGCCCCGTCGCGTCAAGCACCGCAAGCAGCACCACCCCGGTCGCTCGGGCATGTCCAAGGGCGGCACCGCGGTGGCCTTCGGTGAGTACGGCATCCAGGCTCTCGAGCCCGCCTACGTCACCAACCGTCAGATCGAGTCGGCGCGTATCGCAATGACCCGCCACATCAAGCGTGGCGGCAAGATCTGGATCAACATCTACCCCGACCGTCCGCTCACGAAGAAGCCGGCCGAAACCCGCATGGGTTCCGGTAAGGGTTCGCCGGAGTGGTGGGTCGCGAACGTGAAGCCCGGTCGGGTCATGTTCGAGATGTCTTACCCCAACGAGGAGACCGCTCGTGAGGCCCTGCGCCGCGCGATGCACAAGCTCCCGATGAAATGCAGGATCGTGACCAGGGAGGAGCAGTTCTGATGGCTACCGAAACACCGGCCGCAGAGCTCCGTGAGCTCAACGAAGAAGAGCTCGTGGCACGCCTGCGCGAGTCGAAGGAAGAGCTGTTCAACCTGCGCTTCCAGATGGCGACGGGTCAGCTCGACAACAACCGTCGACTGCGCGTCGTCCGCCACGAGATCGCGCGCATTTACACGGTCATGCGTGAGCGCGAGCTCGGCCTGGCCACGGCGCCCGCTGGCAAGGGAGATGCGGCATGAGCGAGAACACCGAAGAGCGCAACAGCCGCAAGGTACGCAGCGGCTACGTTGTCTCCGACAAGATGAACAAGACGATCGTCGTCGAGCTGGAAGACCGTCACCGGCACAAGCTCTACGGCAAGATCATTCGCACCACCTCCAAGGTGAAGGCGCATGACGAGAACGAGATCGCCCACGTCGGCGACCACGTTCAGCTGATGGAGACCCGTCCGCTGTCGGCCACCAAGCGCTGGCGTCTGGTCGAGGTCCTGGAGAAGGCCAAGTAAGGTCCCTCCTCGATCCATCGAGATCGTTGTACGAAGGCCCGTTTCCCTCTGGGGAAGCGGGCCTTCGTCGTTTCGCGGGATGGTCCTGAATGGTTTCATTGTTGATACCATTCACTACATGGCGTGGACGATGCGATTGACAGATGACGAAGAGGCGGCACTGGCAGCCCAAGCTGACGCCGAGCGCAGGTCGAAGAACGAGATCATGCGCGACGCTTTGCGGGCGTACCTGCTGCGCAACCGGCAGTGGAAGACTCCGCTTCTGGACGACGACGAGACCTTCGATCTCGGCGGGCCGATCAGCAAGGACGATATTCGAGACGCTATGAACCGATCCGCATGATCGTCGTCGCCGACACCTCGGGTCTGCTCGCGATGTTCAACCGCACGGAACCCGAGCATTTCGCGGTGCGGCGAGTAGCTGATTCAGCCAGCGCATTGGTTGTCAGCCCCATGGCATTGACCGAGGTTCATCATGTTGCAAGTGTTCGTGGTGGTAGAAAAATCGCTGACCGGATCCTCGGGCTGTTGGCCGAACGCATCGCGTCCACCCGTGTGGTTCTAGCCCAGCCGGACGCTGCCCAACTCGAGGTGGCGCTTTCGGTCCGAGCAACATACGACGGGTTGGACCTCGACCTGGTCGACGCCGTCTGCGTCGCGTTGGCGGCCGAATTCGACACCGATGCAATATTGACGCTCGATCGCCGTGACTTCCGTGTGCTACGTCCGCTGAACGGATACCCGGCGTTCCGGTTGTTTCCCGACGACGCCGACTGACGCTCAGCCGGTGAAGGCGTAGGGCTGGCGGATCTTGTGGGCGAATTCGACGATGTTGGTGACGGTGCTGCTGGGGACGCCGACTTCGCTGCCGATGCTGCGGGCCGACCAGGACTGGTCGGTGAGCTCGAGGATCTCTTCGATCTGGCCGAGGGTCAGGCGCAGGGGGCTGCGGTGGGCGACCTGGCGGGCCAGGGCGCGGACCTCGGTGTCTTCGTCGAAGTCGAAGTCGTCGGGGGCCGCGAAGTCTTCCTCGTCTTCCTCGGGGGCGTCATTGCCGCCCGGGTCGGCTGTTGCCGCGGGCTTGTCGAAGGGGGCGGCGGGGTCAGGGCTGGATGTCGTCGGCTGCGCGGTGGCCCGCGACGGCTCAGGAGTCTCGGCCTCGACAAAGTGATCGACCCGGCTGGCGGTGGAAGCTGCGACGGTGTGGTCGGTACGGCCGGCGGGTGGAGTTGTGATGGTGGAGTCGGTCGGCTCGTGGGCTGGGGACGCGACGGTGGTGGCGGTCCGCGCGAGGGGTGATGCCGGGGAGGTGGTGGCGGTCCGTTCGGGGGTCGGCGCGGTGTGCTGAGCGGGCTCCGGTTGCAGGACCAGTTGCTCAGCGGGTTCCGCGGTGAGGGTCAGCTGCTCCGGCTCCGCGGCGGGGGGCTGGGGATCGTTGTGCACCGCTACCGGATCGGTGATCGGTGGAGTGTCGCCATCAGGGTCACGGGCGACGGTGCCGGCGTGCATCGTCGCCTCGGGAACCGGGTCGGTGCCGGTCGCTTCGCCCGCAGGGGAGTGCGCGGCGGTGGTGACCGGTATTCGGCGCAAGGTCGAGGCGACCCCAGTGGTCCGGCCGACGTGCTCGGTGCCGTTGCGGCGATGGTCGGCGGCTGCCTTGTGGATGAGTTCGAGGGTGCCGGGGGCGCTCGGCTTGTCGGCGGACGGGCGGCGCAGGCCGTGCGGGTAGGTGCGTTCGGCCGACGGCGCTGCGATTGCCTCGGCCGCTGCGACCAGCGGTGTCGCGCTCGGCGCCGAGGTATCGCGAACCACCGGCTCCGAGACGATCGGCTGGTCGAGGCTGTCGGCGGGATTCGCCTGCGCGGAAGCCGCGGCGGTCTCGAAAGCTGTTCCGATTATGGTGGAAGCCGATTCGTCGGTGCCCGCGGCGGACGCTGTTTTCGCGGCGGCGAACTCGAGATGATCGGTCGCCTCGGTCGCCTCGGTCGCCTCGGTCGCCTCGGTCGCGACGTCCGCGGCATCGTGCCCGCCGAATGTCGCGGCAGTCGCGACGTCGGTGGGGGTCGCGGTTTCACGTAGGTCATGCGTCTGCGCCGAATGCGGAGCGGTCGAGCTGACGACAGCCGGGTCGACCAACGGTGAGCGGAGTTCGGGCGCGACCCCGATCCTCAGGTTCTGCCCCAGCGCCTGCCTGTCGGCGGCGAGGGAGTCGGCCGCCTGCTGCGGGAACGCACGAGAAGCCATCCGTTCGGATGCGGAATACCCGGTGTCCCCTGGCAATTCGACCGACGCGCTCTCGATCAGCATCGCGTACCGGGCCGAGACCCACGCGTGCAACCAGATCACCACACCCACCATCACCGGGGCGATGGCGAATTCGGCGGCGCGACCGAAGGATCCGGCGGCCAGGTGGGGGCCGGCGTTCAACGCGATGGTGGTGCCGAGCAGGGCGAGTTCGAACACGATCACCTTGCCGCGCTCCAGCTCACGTCCCCAGCGGGCCGCGGTGGTCGCGGTGACCATGATGACGATGATCGGGATCGAGATCATCGCCTCGATGCCGTAGCTGAGCCAGTACAGCGGGTCGCTCATGTCGCCACTCGGCACGAGATTGCGTTGCACGTTGACCCCGGCCCACACCATGCCGAGAACGACGACCCCGATCAGCGCGCGCGAGGACCATTCCGACCGCCGGTACAACTGGGCCAGGCGCGCGTCGGCGCTCGACACCCGTCGTCGTGCGGCCAGAGCCTTGCGATGCCAGCGCGCGTCGGCTTCGTCGGTGCGGCGGATGAGGGCGTTGGTGCGGCGGTCGCGTTGTTCGGCGGCGAGTTCGTCGCCCACGGCGCGCCGGCGCTGTGTGCGTCGCTGCGTGCGAATCCATTCGGCCAGTTCCCGTTCGGCGCGGATCTCGTCGTCGGAGAGCGCGTCGTAGAGGGCCGTGTCGTGCTGGAGGGGGAGCTTGTCGCGGGCCGTGGCGACCTGCTGGGCGAGCGCTGTGATCTCGGTGTTCGGCGCGATGGCGGCGTTCTCGCTCAACCGATCGTCGGACATGTCGCGCCTTCCGTCACTCGAACATATGGACTATCGAACATATGTGTGATTGCCAGAGAGCGTAAACGCCGACCGTGCCCCGGTCAACGACAACGAGTCGATTCCGCCGAATCCCCGGCGGCGACACGCCGGAATTCAGGAATCGGTGTCGCCGCGGAGCAGCCGTTTCTCATAGGACGCGCGGCTCGACGATCCGGCCACCGCCGCAACCTGATTCGGCACCGTTCGGCGCAAGACGAAGTCGCGCAACCACTGTGGCAGCGCACCGGACAGGCCGAGCAGCGGCCCGAGATGTGCGGGCAACGTCACCTCGAATCGCGGCCGTGCGACAGCATCGAGCACGGCCGCGGCGACGTCGCTCGGCTGGAGCAATGGTGCTGCGCCCGTATCGGTTCCGGCCGCCAATGCGGTATCGACCACCCCGGGCATGATCGCCGTCAATTGCACGCCGCTCCCGCGCAATTCCTCGCGGACCGCTCTCAGGTAGCCGAGCACGCCGTGTTTGGTCGCGGCATATGTCGCTTCACCGGCGGGGGAGACCTTGGACGCGATCGACGCGATGGTGACGATCTGTCCGCGCCCGCGTGTCCGCATCGCCGGCGCCGCCAGCCGCACCCCGCGGATCACCCCGTGCAGATTCACCGCGAGCATGCGCGCGGTCGCGCTGTCGGGTTCGGTGTCGAACGGTCCGACCCACATCACTCCGGCATTGTTGACGAGCACGTCGACCGGACCGAGAATCGCCTCGGTGACGGCGAGAAAGTCATGAAACGACCGCTCGTCGGTCACATCGAGTTCGCACCCGTGCACGGTTCCCGGCAGCCCGGCCGCGGCCTCGCGCGCCGCACTGCCCGACAGATCGCCGAGACACACCCGAGCTCCCGCGACCGCGAACTGCCGCGCGATCTCCAGCCCGATCCCAGCGGCACCGCCGGTCACCGCGACGACCCTGCCGGTGTGCGTACGTTTCATGGCGGACATGTCCCCTCGATGGAACGGCTACATCTGGCATGTTGTCATGCCAGAAATTGTTGCCAGTATTCCACGCCATCGCGACCCGGCGATAGCCTCGGCGGCGACTTCTGGACACTTGATCATCAGGCGCATGCGGCATTCGACTTGCGCACAACGCTATCGCCGGCAGTGTGGAGATCAGCTGCCGAGTTCGGGCCGGCTTCAGCGCAGGGCGGTGTGCCAGACGACAGCGGCGGCGAGCGCGCCCGCGCCGTTCAGCGACCAGTGCAGAGCGATCGGCGCGAGCAGGCTACCGCTGCGGCGGCGCAGCCACGTGAACACGACGCCCGCGGCGGCGGTGGCGGCCACGGCGAGTGCTATCCCGGCTATCTGGCCGAGCACGCCCCCGCCGACGATGCTGGACAGTCCCTTGTTGCCGGAGGTGAGGCCCAACGAGGACGCGATGTGCCAGAGGCCGAACATCAGCGATCCGGCCGCGAAGAGCCCGCGGACGCCGAGAACCCGGTCGAGCGTGCCGTGCAGCACTCCGCGGAACGCGAGTTCTTCGGGGATCACCGTCTGCAGCGGGATGACGATCATCGACGCGATGAGGGCTCCGGAAATCGTCGCGTACCGATCGGCGAGAAAGAACGGCCTGGTGAGTGGTAGTAGAGCGCCGATCGCGACCGCGGTCAACACGATCCCGACCGCGCCGAGGGCGTACACCGTCCCGCGCTTCCAGTGCCTGGGTGACAGCCCGAGTTCGGACCAGCCCAGCCCCCGCTTGCGCATCAGCGCCAAGAGCGCGAACGCCGCGACGGGCACGGTGACGATATTGGCCCACGCCGTCGTGAAGTGCGCGATCAGATTGGTGCCTGCCAGCACGACGACGACCACGGCGATATCGATATAGGCATGGAGCTTCGGCGGGGAATCGGCGACGGCGGGTACGGGCACCCGACCGAGTGTACGGAAATATCACGAAACGAAAACGGTCCGGTGAATGCGGGACAACCCGCCGACTCCGGCGTTGAGCGGCCCGGAATGGACCCACCAAGATCGACAGCCCGCGCCGGTGCTGTGAGCTACTTGACAGGGGATCGGGACCATCCGGCCATATCGGTCCACGCCTGTAACTCGCGTCGCGTTTCGAACCGTCGCGGCACTCCGCTGATCGGATCCGTGAATTCGAGCGAGGCCGCCAGCAATTGCAACGGCCGCGTGTAATCGTCGACCGATTTATCGGTGATCACCGGATAGAAGTCGTCGCCGAGAATCGGCACGCCGAGCCCGTTCATATGCAGGCGCAGCTGATGGGTTCGCCCGGTGTGCGGGCGAAGGCGGTAGCGCCCGAGCCCGTCGCGGTGTTCGGCCAGCTCGACCTCGGTCTCGGCATTGGGCTCGCCCGCCACCTCGTAAGCGGCGAGCACCTGCTTGTCCTTCATGATCCGGCTGCGCACGGTCCGCGGCAGCTCGAGCGCGGGATCGTAGGGCGCGATGGCCTCGTACTCCTTGCGCACGGTCTTGCGGTGGAACATCGTCTGATAGGCCCCGCGTCGCGCCGGATTCACCACGAACAGCAGCAGGCCCGCAGTGACCCGGTCCAGTCGGTGCGCCGGGATCAGGTCGGGCAGTTCGAGCTCGTTGCGCAACCGCACCAGCGCTGTTTGCAGAATGTGCTGACCGCGCGGGATGGTCGCCAGGAAGTGGGGTTTGTCGATCACGAGGATGTCGTCGTCGCGGTGCACGATCCCGATCTCGAACGGCACCTCGGTCTCGACGGGCAGATCGCGGTGGAACCACACGGCGCCGCCTGGCACGAACGGCGCGTCCGGCGTCAGCGGACCTTCCAGATCCACGATCTCGCCCGCCATCAGCATCGCGTCGATCCTGGCCGGATCCACTCGCGGCAACCGCTCGACGAGGTGGTCGCGCACGGTCGTCCACCGGCCGTCCTCCGGGAGCCGGAGCCGGGCGGGATCGAGGCCGTGCCGTTTCGGCAGCGGCGGCTGCTGCCTACGTCGCATAGCAATGAAGTGTTGTCGAGCCGGTGGCGCCGTGTGCGGTCGGCCCCTCGGAACCCGCTCGACGTCGTGGATCACGCGGTGCGGGTGGCCAGCCCGGGGTAGTCGACGATCAGACCCGATTCGTCGTAGTCCAGGGTGGCGTGGAAGTCGAATTCGGGGGAACGGTAGTCGTAGCGCTGACCTGCCCCGTCGACGATCCGGCGATAGTGCTGCGGTAATCGGGCCGCGGTGAGGTCGGCGGCGCGCACATACGCGGCGGGCGCGTCGGCGCCGTCGCCGACAGCGAGCCCGAGGCGATGCACCGGCAAGGCATTGGTGAACACCGACGCCTCGAGATCGATATCGAGACACCCGTCGAGCTCGGGCGCGACCGCGCCGTCGACCTGCCAGCGGCCCAGCCCATCGGACTGCACGGTCACCGACCGCCTGCCCTCGGGATAGCGTCCGACGATCTGCGCCGACCGGGTGTGCCAGCTCCCGTCGAGCCGCAGCCGATAGTCGATCGCCCAGACCGCCCCGTCCTCGACGGCCGTCGCGCACCCTTCGACGAGAACTCCGCGCGCATCGTCACGGAAATAGGTGACCTCGAATCCGGTCCGCGCGTCACGATGTAACCAGGCGGCCGAAGAGGGCAGCGAAGTGAACATGGAAAACGCTAACCCGCCCGCTGATCGAGCACCATCAGTTTCGCTTCGACGAGGACTTGCCGCGCACGCCGTCGCACCCGGCACAGGTCGACGCTGCATTCGAGATGTATCTGCATCGCCCGATGCGCCTGTTCGGGCGACAGCTTTCCAGGGTCGGAATGGCAATCGGCGATTGCTGAAATGATTGACGTGACAAACATTTTCGTTCTCCCACCGCTACACGAGATCAAGAGGTAGGAAGGAAATTACGCCCGAAAGAGTGAATTGCCGACGGGTTGACGGGCAGTTCACACAACCTTCCCCGATCGTCCACAACCACTCAACTTAGGCTAACCTACCTTTGGCGGAGTTGCCATGGACAGGTCGAGAGGCGAGAACGGTATGACGGTGCAGGTAGCGCCGCCGCCGGGGGCGGAGTCGGGGAACCGGCTGCCCAAGGCGGCAGCGAAAGCGCAGAAGCAGCAGGAAGCGCTGGCGCGCAAGGAGATTCTGGCGCCGGTATCGGGGATGCTGACGGCGGCGAGTCTGATCGTCGCGCTCGCCTCGGTGTGCTCGGTGGTCCCGTTCCTGCTGATCGTGGCGGCCTGCCGCGAACTGCTGAACTCCCCGGTCGACACCGACCGGGTGTGGTGGCTGTTCGGCGCGGCCGTGATCGTGCTCGTCGTGCGGGCGTTGCTCCAGGTCGTGGCGCTGAGCTGGTCACACGCTGTCGACGCCGGCTACCAGCTCACCCTGCGCAGGCTGCTCGCGGCCAAGCTCACCCGGGTGCCGCTGGGCTGGTTCGGCGAACGCAGCTCCGGTGAGGTCAAGGGCTATCTGCGCGACGATGTCGACGCCCTGCACTTCCTGGTCGCGCACGCCCGGCTCGATTTCATCGGCGCGCTGGTGGTCCCGCTGGTCACCCTCGGCTACCTGTTCACGGTCGACTGGCGGCTGACGCTGGTACTGATGATTCCGCTGATCGCCTACATGTTCCTGTTCAGCAAGATCATGGACCGCGACGGCCGCGACCGCCTCGCGGTGTACACCCGGTGGGAGCGTCGGTTGTCCGCCGCCACGGTCGAGTTCGTCGACGGTATCCAGGTGGTGCGGGCGTTCGGTCAGGCGGGCAAGGCGCACCAGGAGTTCCAGGACGCTGTCGAAGGGCAGGTCAACGCGGCGCATCGGATGAAGACGCCGATCATTCGCGTGCAGGCGGCCTCCGACATCGTCGTGATGCCCGTGTTCGTCATGCTGGTCGTGGTCCTCGGTGGCCTCGCCGGTGTGGGCCTCGGCTGGGTGAACCCGCTCGATCTGCTGCCGTTCCTGCTGGTCGGGTTGGGTATCGGCAGTTCGCTGCTCGGCCTCGGCTACGGCTCGCAGGCCCTGCGCGCCGGTGGCGCCGCGGCCCTGCGCCTGCACGAACTCCTGCAGACCCCGGAACTGGAGATCGCCGAAACGCCCGCGGGGGTGCACACCGGCATCGTGCGCTTCGACGGCGTCGAGTTCGCCTACCGCGCCGGCCATGACGTGCTGCGCGGCATCGATCTCGAACTGACACCCGGCACCATCACCGCCCTGGTCGGCCCGAGCGGTTCCGGCAAGTCGACCCTGGCGAAGCTGCTGCCGCGCTTCTACGACGTGAGTGCGGGCCGAATCACCATCGACGGCCGCGATATTCGCGAATTCACCAGCGAAGAGCTCTACCGCACGGTCGGATTCGTCTTCCAGGACGTCCGCCTGATCCGCGGCACCATTCGCGAAAACCTCCTGCTCGCTCGCCCCGATGCGGACACCGAGGCCATCGAACGCGCCACCGGGGCCGCCCAGATCCACGAGCGGATCCTGGCGCTGCCCCGCGGCTACGACTCCGAGATCGGCGTCGACGCCACGCTGTCCGGCGGTGAGGCGCAACGGCTGTCGATCGCCCGCGCACTGCTGGCCGACACTCCGGTCCTCGTCCTCGACGAGGCGACCGCGTTCGCCGATCCCGAATCCGAGGCCGCGGTCCAGGACGCGCTGGCCGCCCTGGTCTCGGGGCGCACGGTGCTGGTCATCGCGCACCGCCTGCACACCATCACCGGTGTCGATCGAATCCTGGTACTGGACAACGGAACTCTGGTCGAACAGGGCACGCACGCGCAACTGCGCGCTGCCGGTGGCCTGTACCAGCGGCTGTGGGAGATCAACGAAGCTGCCCTCGGCGCGCTCGCCCTGGTGGAGGAAACACGATGATTCGCAAGGTTTTCCGGCTCGTCCCCGACGAGTTCGCCCCCCTGATCCCGCGCCTGCTCGCCGTGATCGTGGTGCAGGCGCTGTGCCAGGCCATCGCGTATCTGCTGCTGGTGCCCGTGCTGGAAGCGCTGTTCGGTGACGATCTGAGCGGCGCGTGGCTCTGGACGCTCGGCATGGCCGCCGCCGTGGCCGGTGTGGTCGTCTTCGGGTACCTGCAGGCGGTGATCGGTCTGCGGATCGGTCTCGGCATGCAGCGCGGTCTGCAGACCCGGCTCGGCGATCAGCTCAACGCGTTGCCGCTGGGCTGGTTCGAAGATCGTGACGCGGGCCCGCTCTCGCGGGTGATGGTCGAGCAGGTGCGTGAGATGCAGGGCCTGATCGCCTATCTGCTCACCAAGGTGCTCACCGGCATCATCGTGCCGCTGGTCGTCGCGATCGGGATGCTGTTCGTCGACTGGCGCGTCGGCGCGGCGATGTTGCTCGCCGCACCGGTGCTCTACCTGGTGAACAATCTCGCCACTCGCGCCTACACCGGCGCCGACGCCCGGCTGCACGCCGCCGCGGCCGAGGCCGACTCGCGGGTGGTGGAGTTCGCGCAGGCCCAGCCGGTCCTGCGTGCGTTCGGCGCGGTCGGCGCGGGGAACAAGAAGCTGGATTCGGCACTGGTGCGGCAACGTTCGGCAGCGCTGAAGATGATGGTCGCGACCGTGCCGGGGCTGACCGTGTTCGCTCTGTTCGTGCAGGCCGTGTTCCTGGTGCTGGCCTATATCGCGGTCGTCCAGGTGACCGATGGCGCGATCTCGGCCGCGGCGGCGATCGCGCTGATCGCGGTGAGCGCGCGCTTCATCGAACCGGTGAACCAGGCCGCCCAGCTGGGTGCGGCCCTGCGCTCGGCCGCCGCGGCCGCCGACCGCATCACCGACCTGCTCGCCGAATCGCCGCTGCCCGCCGCGACCGAACCGGTCACCCCCGGTGCGCCCGCGGTGGTCTTCGACGAGGTGAGCTTCGGCTATCGCCCCGGCGAACCGGTTCTGTCGGAGCTGACCTTCACCGTCCCGGCGGGCACCACCACCGCCATCGTCGGGCCGAGTGGTTCGGGCAAGACCACCCTGCTGCGCCTCGCCGCCCGCTTCTACGATGTCGACTCCGGCGCGGTCTCGGTGGGCGACCACGATGTGCGCAGGCAGCCTTCGGACACCCTGCTCGACCAGCTCTCGCTGGTCTTCCAGAACGTCTACCTGTTCAACCGCTCGGTCGCCGACAACATCCGCATCGGCAAGCCCGGCGCCACCGAGGACGATCTGCGCCGCGCGGCGGTGGCCGCCAGGGTCGACGAGATCGCCGATCGCCTCCCCGACGGTTTCGACACCGCGGTCGGCGAAGGCGGCACCTCGCTGTCGGGCGGTGAGCGGCAACGGGTTTCGATCGCTCGCGCCCTGCTCAAGGATGCCCCGATCGTCCTGCTCGACGAGGCGACCAGTGCGCTGGACCCGCACAGCGAGGCCGTGGTGGTCCGTGGGATCCACGAACTCACCAGGGACAAAACGGTTCTCGTCGTGGCGCACCGTCTCTCGACGATCGCCCATGCCGACCAGATCTTGTTCCTGGACAAGGGCCGCATCGCCGAACGCGGTACGCACACGGAGCTTCTCGCGCTGAACGGTCGCTACGCCGCGTTCTGGAACGAGCGCGAGCGGGCAACCGGCTGGCGCCTGGAGCCGGTATCCGCGTGAACGCCAGGGCCTCGGCGGTGTCGCGACACCGCCGAGGTCGGGTTCACTGGTGGTAGGTGGAGAGGAATTCGCCGATCCTGCCGATGATCTGGTCGAGCTCATCGGCTTGCGGCAGGGTGACGATGCGGAAGTGGTCGGGGGAGGGCCAATTGAAGCCGGTGCCCTGCACGACGTGAATCTTGGTGGCCAGCAACAGGTCGAGCACGAATTTCTCGTCGTTGTCGATCCGGTAGGTCGCGCGGTCCAGCTTGGGGAAGGCGTACAGCGCGCCCTTGGGCTTCACACAGGACACACCCGGAATCGCGTTGAGGGCGGTCCACGCCCGATCGCGCTGTTCGAGTAGTCGGCCACCGGGCAGGGTGAGTTCGTGGATGCTCTGGTGTCCGCCCAGCGCCGCCTGAACAGCTTGCTGTGCGGGCACGTTCGCGCACAGGCGCAATCCCGACAGCATCGTCAGGCCCTCGAGGTAGCTCTCGGCGTGGCGGGTCGGTCCGGAGACGGTGAGCCAGCCGGACCGGAAACCGGCGAGCCGGTAGGCCTTGGACAGGCCGTTGAACGTCAGACACAGCAGGTCGGGCGCGAGCGAGGCGGTGACGGTGTGGGTGACGTCGTCGTAGAGGATCTTGTCGTAGATCTCGTCGGAGCAGACGATCAGATTGTGCTGGCGGGCGAGTTCGAGCATCTGCTCGAGCACCTCGGCCGGATACACCGCGCCCGTCGGGTTGTTCGGGTTGATGATCACGATAGCGCGGGTGCGGTCGGTGATCTTGGCGGCGATATCGGCGATGTCGGGATACCAGTCTGCGCTCTCGTCGCACCGGTAGTGCACCGCCTTGCCGCCATTGAGATGCACGGCGGCGGTCCACAGCGGGAAATCGGGTGCGGGGACGAGGACTTCGTCGCCGTTCTCGATGAGCGCGGTCATCGCCATCATGATCAGTTCGGACGCGCCGTTGCCGAGGAAGACGTTCTCGATGTCGAGGTCGTCGACTCCGCGGCCCTCGTAGTACTGCACCACCGCGCGCCGGGCGGGCAGCAACCCCTTGGAGGTCGCGTAGCCCGCCGACGACGGCAGGTTGGCGATGATGTCGCGCAGCAGCTCCGACGGTGCGTCGAAGCCGAACTGCATCGGGTTACCGGTATTGAGCTTGATCACCCGGTGTCCCTCGACCTCGAGTCGAGCGGCGTGCTCGGCTATCGGGCCGCGGATCTCATAGGAAACATTCGCGAGCTTGCTCGACTGTTTGAACTGCATGTCGGCTCCCCACCGTGATACGGACGGAGCTCGCCACAGTACTCGCCGGGTTCCGGCGCACGCACCGCGGCAGTTCAGAAGCCGCGCAGGCGTTCCGGGGCGACGCGGATCGGCACCGAGTAGGCCGCGAAGAATTCCGCTTCGGTCATCTTGATGTCGACGAAACCCCGGGTGTATTTCCTGGCGTAGTGGGCGATTTCGTCCTCGGAGGCCGGCTCGCCCACGCGTGCCGTGCCGGTGAAGACGGCAACCTCGCCGCCGTTCTCGGTGGCGTTGAAGTTGAGTGCGACCCGCGGATTGTGTGCCAGGTGCCGCAGCTTCTTCGCCTCGGGCATGGTGAAGACGAGGAACTCGTCGTTCTCCCAGTGAAACCACACCGGGTTCGGCTGCGGGGTGGTGTCCGCGCCGATGGTGGTCAACCAGATCACGTGTTCCTTGGCCAGCCGCTTGCCGACCTCTTCGCCGAAGGGGGTGGCGGCATCGAGAATGGACACGGTGCTCTCCTCGCAGGCAGGGGACAACTTCCGCCCCTCACCCTTGCCGAAATCCCGGTGGCCCGCCACCCGCCTCGCGGCCTATCGCGGAACCGGTCCGCTCATTTCCAGTAGGCCTGCGACTTGATCGAGGTCTTGGGCAGGGCGTGCTGGGTCTTGAGGGTCTTCACGATCGAGCGGGTGGTGTGGCCGTCGCAGGTGACCCAGCCGTAAGTGCCGGGGACGCAGGTGATTTCCTGGGCGGCCTCGCGCAGCAGGCGGCCGTCGTCGACGCGCTGGAGCCAGGTCAGGGTGTGGTGGGGCTTGTTGGTGACCGGGATGGTCTTGTCGGACTCGTACTGCCATTCCAGCCAGACTCGCGCGGGGGTGTCGCCGATGGCGTCGAGCAGCGAGTTGATGGCGGGCAGCGAGGCGGTGTCGCCGAAGATGACGTACTCGCTCGGTGTCTGCTCGGGGAGCTGGAAGTCCGAGCCGAGCACGGTGGCGTCGAGCGGGTCGCCCGGCTTCGCGCGGCGGGCCCAGTCGGCCGCCGGGCCGTTGTGCAGGGCGAAGTCGATGCTCATGGTGTCTTCGTCGGGGTTCTGGTCGACCAGGGTGTAGCCGCGGTGGTGCAGCTTGTCGCTGGTCGCGTCGGGGATCCAGAGGCGGATCCACTGGGTGGGGTGCACCGGGTGGTCGGCGAGCAGGCCGCCCGCGGTGAAGCCGATGCGGACGAACTTGTCGGTGATCTGCTCGTTGGAGGTCACCGTCAGCCGGTAGTCGGCGCCGCCCCAGGCCTTGGTTATCAGACCGTTCAATCCCTTACCCATGAGCGTTAGGTTAGCCTAACGACACTTGTTTGTCTGCTCTGGTGGTTAAATAAGGTAAGCCTATGCAAATATGGGCTGGTGCGTGAGAGAGTGGAGTACGAACCGGTGGAAACCCTCCTGGTAGTCGGCGCGGGGCCGAAAGCCCTAGCGGTGGCGACTAAATCGCACGTTCTGCGCTCGCTCGGGATGCCCGCTCCGCGCGTTGTCGTGGTCGAGGCGCACGCCGTCGGCGGCAACTGGCTGCCCACCGGCGGCTGGACCGACGGACAGCACCGCCTCGGCACCAGCCCCGAGAAGGACGTCGGCTTCCCGTACCACTCCACCTGGGCGCGCGGCCGCAACCGCGATATCGACCACGCGATGGCCGCCTTCAGCTGGACCACGTTCCTGATCGAACACGGCACCTACGCCGAGTGGATCGACCGCGGCAGGCCGAGTCCGCAACACCATGTGTGGGCCAAGTACCTGCAGTGGGTCGCGAAGTCCATCGACCTCGAGCTGGTGCTCGGTCGCGTGGAGCAGATCGGTCACGGCGACGGTGAGCAGTGGCAGGTCGACGTGGTCGACGCCGACGGTGCGCGCAGCAGGCTCACCGCCGACGGCCTGATGATCACCGGCCCCGGCCGCAGCAGCCGTGCGCTCCTCGACCATCCGCGCGTGCTCAGCATCGCCGAATTCTGGGACCGCGCCGGCAAACGCACACTGCCCGCCGCGTCGCGTGCCGCGGTGATCGGCGGTGGCGAGACCGGCGGTTCGGCACTGGACGAGCTGGTTCGCCACGAGATGCTCACCATCTCGGTGATCTCCCCGCTGGCCACCCTGTACACCCGTGGCGAGAGCTTCTTCGAGAACTCGCTGTTCAGCGATCCCGTGAAGTGGGCGGCGCTGAGTATCCAGGAGCGTCGCGACGTGATCCGGCGCACCGACCGCGGGGTGTTCTCGGTGCGTGTGCAGGAAAGCCTGTTGGGCGACAACCGCGTTCATCACCTGCAGGGGCGGGTCACCAAGATCGCGCCGCAGGGCGAATCGCTGGCCTTGACGCTGAGCAACGAGTTGCGCGCCGACCAGGTCCACAACTTCGACCTGGTGGTGGACGCCACTGGTGGCCAGCCGCTGTGGTTCCTGGAGATGTTCGATCAGCAGACCGCTGATCTGCTCGAACTCGCCGTCGGCGGTGCGTTGACACAGTCGCGGATCGAGTCGTCGATCGGCTACGACCTGGCGGTCACCGGGCTCGGCGGCAAGCTCTATCTTCCCAATATGGCCGCGATGGCGCAGGGGCCGGGATTCCCGAACCTCAGTTGCCTCGGCGAACTTTCGGACCGGGTGCTGCAAACGGTGCCTTCACGGGCGAGGGCCGCTGCCATCGCGCGCTGAGTGCGCACACAAGAGCCCCTTCTCGACGAGAGAAGGGGCTCTTTGTGTTCAGCTTCGTGCGCTCAGCGTGGCGCGATGATGTCTTCCGGGGTGCGCGGCACGTACTGCAACGCGATCCGCCGGTCGGGGCGGACGTCGATCTCGCCGATCGGCTGGAACCCGGCCTTGGCAAGGCTGCGGGCGATCGCCACGTTGCGGTGGTCGGGGTCGGCCATGACGCGGCGGCACGCGGGATCGGCCGCGAAGACGGCGGTGGTCATGGTGGAGATCCACGCGGACATGATGCCCTTGCCGATCACCGCGGTATCGGCGGTGGCGATGTGGAAGCCGGTATCGCCGGGATCGCTGTCGTAGAAGCGACCGATCTCGTCCTTGGCGGCGCGGTAGAACTCCAGGTAGGCGATATCGCGCACACCGAGTTCGGGCTCGCCCAGGACCGCGAAGTCGAGGCTGAGAATGCACGGGCGGGAATAGGTTCCGGCCAGCTGGACGCGGAAGTTCTCGCGGCGGCGATCGGCGTCCCAGTCCTGTTCCCAGGATTCGAGCAGGTGCGGGCGGGCCATCCACTCGGCGAGCAGCTCGGCGTCGGTGCCGTCGGGATCGACCAGGCGCAGGCTGAACGGCGCCGCGAAAACGGGCAGCGCGGGCGCGGGCGCGGCGGCCACCTCGGCGGGCAGATCGGTCCGCTCGCGAGGTAGTGCGGTGGGGGTCCCGGCGGGGTTCATCTACTCGGTGCTCCGTTTCAATCGTAACCTTGGTCACCTCGATTGGTAAGGCTAGCCTATACTAATGGCTGGGTGTTACTGTTGCCCGACCGATCGCCCGGTGATAGCCGGGCCGTTCCGATTCGGGTCGGATTCGGGTGCAACAGGATTCGCCCGGTTCCGGACGACAGCGCCGGGCGGGCCCGTGCGTGAGCGCGGCGTTTGGATAGTGCGAAACGGCCGCGCGGCTTCGCGTGGTCGGTGAGGGAGAGCGACATGGCAAGAGAACTCGGCTGGATCAGGCAATTTCAGGCCCCCAGGACCGATTCCCTACCGCCGCTGATCGTCTTCCCGCACGCGGGCGCGGGCGCCTCGGCGTACCGGGTGTTCGCCAAGCGTATGGCCGCCGACTTCGACACCGTGATCGTCCAGTACCCCGGCCGTCAGGACCGCGCGCGCGAAGCCGCCGCCCAGACGCTGCCCGAGCTGGCCGCCGGCGCCTTCGAGGCGTTCCGCGACTCCGCGCACAACACCGGCGCACCGCTCACCGTCTTCGGTCACAGCATGGGTTCCATCGTCGCGTTCGAGTTCGTCCGGCTGGCCGAGGCCGAAGGGTTGCCCGTGCGTTTGCTGGTGGTCTCCGCAGCCGCCGCACCGCACCGAATCGCCGAGCTCCCCGGACATCCCACCGAGGACGACGAATTGCTCGACCACATGGCCACGCTCAACGGCACCGGCGCCGACGTGATGGCCAGCCGTGAGGTGATGCGGATGGCGCTGCCGGTCATGAAGGCCGACTACCGCGCCTTCGACGCCTATTCTTGCGGCCCCGACGTGACTGTCGCGGCGCCCGTGCTGGTGCTCGGCGGCGACGACGACCCGTTCGTCGGGCCGCGCGACCTCTACGGCTGGGACCAGAGCACCACCGCCGAGATCGAGGTGAACCTGTTCGCGGGCGGCCACTTCTACCTCGACGAGAACCTCGACGAGATCGCCGAGGCGCTCGTCGGTCAGGCGCTCGCGCGATGAATGCCGATCCCATCGTGATCGTCGGGATGGGTGTCGAAGCCCCCGGCGGCGTCGAGACTCTGCCCGGCTTCTGGTCCGCACTCGCCTCCGGGCGTGAGCTGATCGGCCCGTTCCCGCGCGACCGGGAATGGCCGCTCGACGAACTGTTCGCCCTCGGCAGGCTCGAGGGCTGGGCGCCGGTCCGCGACGCGGGCGGGTTCCTCGACGGCGCGACCGAATTCGACGCGCAGTTCTTCGGCATCACCCCGCGCGAAGCGGTGGCGATGGATCCGCAGCAGCGGGTGGCCATGCGGGTGGCCTGGCGTGCGCTCGAGCACGCGGGCATCAATCCCGGCGCGCTGAACGGTGATTCGGCCGGTGTGTGGATGGGCGTGTCCGCGGCCGAGTACGGGCCGCGGGTGAGCTCGGTGAACGAGTACAGCGGTTACCGCGCGACCGGCACCGCGCTCGGTGCGGTGGCCGGGCGGATCTCGCACGGGCTCGGCCTGGTCGGTCCTTCGATCAGCGTCGATACCGCGTGCGCGTCGTCGCTGACCGCCGTGCATCAGGCGGCCTCGGCGATCCGCGCGGGCGAGTGCGACTGGGCGCTGGCGGGCGGGGTGTGCGTGATGGGTTCGCCCGGCGCGTTCTACGAGTTCGCCAAGAACAATGCCCTGGCCACCGACGGCCACTGCCGTTCCTATGCCGCCGACCCGACCGGCACCCTGTGGGCCGAAGGCGCGGGAGTCATCGTGCTGGAACGGCAATCGCGGGCGAAGGCACTCGGCCACCGGATCTACGGGCAGCTGCTCGGATCTCGGGTCAACCACAATGGCGCGGGTGCGCCGATCGCGGTGCCCAGTGCGAGCGCGCAGCAGCGGCTGATCGAGGACACGGTCGCCGCGGCCGGGATCAGCGCCGACGACATCGGCCTGATCGAAGGGCACGGCACCGGCACCGCCGTCGGCGACCCGCTCGAATTGACCGCGCTGGCAACGACTTACGGCAACCCGGACCGCACCGACAAGCCCCTGCTCGGCTCGGTGAAGTCCAACACCGGCCACGCGCAGGCGGCGTCGGGGATGCTCGGCCTGATCAAGGTGCTGCTGTGCGGTGCGCACGGCGCCATCGCACCGAGCCTGTGGGCGGACACGCCCAACACCGAGATCGACTGGGACGCGACCAGTTTGCGTCTGGCGGCCGAACTCACCGACTGGGCGCCGCGCGCGGACGGCCTGCGCTATGCCGCGGTGTCCTCGTTCGGTGTCGCGGGAACCAACGCGCACGCCATCGTCGGCCTGCCGGTGCTGGAGGAGACCAACCATGGCTGAGTACCGCTTGCCGGACGGCAGCGTTCCCGTCCTGCTGTCCTCCGACAGTGTCGACGGCCTGCGCGCCGAGGCCGCCGCGTTGCGCGACTACGTTGCCGCGCACCCCGAGGTGAGCGCGGAACGGCTGTCGGACATGCTGTTTCGCACCCGCGTGCCCCGTCGTCGCCGGGCGCTGATCCTGGCATCGTCGACGGGGGCGACCGATGAGCTGTTGTCCGCGCTCGACGCGATCGCGACCGGTGCCGAGCACGCACTCGTCGTGCAGGGCGACGTTCCCGCGAGCGCACGCCGGATCGGGTTCGTCTTCCCCGGTCAGGGCAGTCAGCGGCCCGGTATGGGCGCGACGTTCTACGAGCTGTCGGCCGACTATCGCGCGGTGGTCGACGAATGCGCGACCATCCACGCTGAACGATTCGGGCATTCCCAGCCACTGCACTACCTGCTCGGCAACGAGGGGCAGTACGAGGACACGGTGTGGGAAGTGCAGCCCGCGTTGATGTTCCACATGACGGGGCTGGCCGCGGTGTGGCGAGCGGCGGGTGTGGAGCCGCACGCGACCGTCGGCCACAGTCAGGGCGAGCTCGCCGCGGGCGCGGTCTCCGGCGTGATGACGCTGCGTGACTCGGTGCTCGCGGTGACCCATCGCGCCTTGCTCGCGGACCGGCTGTCCCCGCGCGGCTATTCGATGGCGGTCTTCGGTATGGACCGCGAGAGTGTGGAAGCGCTGATGGCGCGGCATTCGGGGTGGGCCGAGCTCGCGGTCGTCAACTCGCCGCACATCATCGCCATCTCCGGTGAACGCGGCGCCGTCGTGGATCTGGTGGCAGCCGCGACCGCGCGCGGCCAGTTCGCGCGGGAGATCCGGGTGGCCTTCCCGGCGCACACCTCCATCGTGGCCGAGGTACGGACCGAGTTCGAAGGCTTCCTCGGCGACGAGATGAGCGCACCGACCTTCTCGGCCTCCGAGATCCCTTGCTACGGAGCGACTCTCGGCGAGATGATCACGCCCGACCTCAAGCAGGAGGAGTACTGGTACTGGAACCTGCGCAACCGCGTCCGGTTCGACCGGGCCGTGGTCAGCGCGGGCAGTGACGGCGTCGACCTGCTGATCGAGGTCGCCGAGCACCCCGTGCTGCAACTGGCCATCCAGGAAAACCTCAGCCTGGTCCCGAACCGTCCCGGCCTGCCCGCGCGGGACTTCCGTGTCCTCGGCACGTCGCTGCGCACCGCGGACGGGCTCTCGGAGTTCACCCGCAATCTCGCCCAGGTTGCCGTCCTCGACATCGACTACCGCTGGGACGCACTGCGAGTCGACGACTCGGTCACCCTCCCGCTGCGTGACTTCCCGCATACCGTCACCAATGCCAAGCGCCTGTGGGCTCCCCTCGGCGCCCATGAAACCCCCGCCGAACTCGTGGTCACCACCCCGAAACCGCAACGGCTGGTGGAACAGTGGATTCCGGTGCAGCGTCGCGCGCTGACCGCGCCGCGCAGTCTGCTCGTCGTCGACCACACGGGCGAATGCGCCGAGCTGGCCGCCGCACTGGTGGCCGCCGCGGACCGCCACGGCGCCGACGCGCGTGTCATCGGAGCCGTGGACACGACTTCGGCCCAGGACGACCGCGCTGTGGGGACCGCTGACTCCGTGGTCGTGCTGTTGCCCGCTGCCGCCGACGACGACAGTGCCGACGCGATCGACGCGCTGGCGCGGTTCTACGCCGAACGTGCGTGGGCTCCGGCCTTGTCCGCGCTGCGTCCCGGTGGCGAATGCTGGCTGCTGACCGTCGGCGGCGAGACCGTCCACGACGGCGACCCGATTCCCGGGCTGTTCCAGTCGGGCGTCAGCGCCGGATTCCGCAGTGTGGGTGTCGAGAACCCGGGAATCCTGTTCCGGCACCTCGATCTCGCCGCGAACGAATCCGCTCCCGCGCAGGCCGCCAAGATCGTCGGTGCGGTGCACTCCAGCGGTGAAGCCGAGCTGGCCCTGCGCGCGGGCAAGCTGTTCGTCAAGCGCCTGGTTGTCGACACGACCGGTGAAACCGGTTCGTTCGGAACAGATCTCGATCACGTGGTGATCGTCGGTGGAACCGGTCAGCTGGGACTGCGATTCGCCGATCAGCTGGCGCGCACGGGCGCGGGCCGCGTCACGCTGCTGAGCCGCAGGGGCGAAACCGAGGCGCTGGCACCGGAACTGGCCCGGTTGCGCGGTATCGGCGCGACCGAGATCGTGGTGCGCGCGTGTGATGTCAGCGAGGCCGACGCGGCGAAGGCGTTCGGCGCCGAGATCGCCGATCGCCCGGTCGACCTGGTGATACACGCCGCGGTCAATTATGTGGACGCCGAACTCGACCAGATCACCGACGATGCCGTGCGCACCGCCGCCGCCGCGAAGCTGCGCGGCCTGGACAACCTGATCGACGCGGTCGCGCTGACCGTGGACTGCCGGGTTCTGCTGTGCTCGTCGATGGCGGCGACACTGGGCGGACGCGGACAGGTGCTGTACGCGGTGACCAACCGCATGCTCGACGTGGCGGCCCGCAGGCTGCGCGCCCGTGGCATCGCCGCCGCGAGCCTGCAGTGGGGACTGTGGAGCGTGGCCGGTCCGCTCGACGACGCCGGGTTCGCCCGGGTCGAAGAGGCGGGCGTGTTCCCGATGGTGCCCGCCGACGCGATCGAGGCCGGGCTCGCCGCGCCGGCGCGCGACGGCATGATCATCGCCGCCGACTGGGACTTCCTGCGCGAGGTGCTCGGCGCGTTCGGCCAGGCCAGCGTGCTCACCGGGCTCGAATCCGCCACGCCCGCACCGCACGTCGCACCGGCGCCCGCCGAGACGGTGAGCGCGGCTCCGGCGGTGGTGGCCGCCGCGGCGCCCACCGACAGTTTCCCGCTCGACCTGCGCATGCGCACCGAACTGCTCAAGGTGATCGGCGGTGACAGCGCCGAAGCCATCGACGCCACCATGCCCCTGGTCGCGCTCGGCCTCGATTCCTTGCAGGCCTTGGATTTCCGCAAGCGCGTGAAGGCGGAACTGGATCGCGATCTGCCGGTCGCGGCGATTCTCGGCGGCGCATCGCTCGACGATGTCGTGCTGCTCATGGCACAGAACACCAACCAGGGCTGAGGGGCCGAAGAACATGTCAGACACCGAAGCCACCCTGTCCGTCGCCGAGCGCCGCAAACTGCTGCTGCAGCAGAAGCTGCGCGAACGCGGCATGTCCGTGGTGACCGCCGAACCCGTGGCCGTACCGCGTATTCCGGTGGGGGAGCGGCGTCCGCTCACCCCCGGCCAGCGCCGCATGTGGTTCCTGCAGACCCGCGATACCGACGACACCGCCCTCAACATCTGTGTCGCCTACCGCCTCACCGGCCCGCTCGACGCCGATCGTCTGCACGCGGCGTTCGATCAGGTGGTGGCTCGCCACGACATCCTGCGCACCACCTACGGCGCGGACGTCGACGGCACTCCGTACCAGGTGTTCGCCGCCGACGCGCGGGCCGAATGGTCGACCCACGACCTCATCGAGCTCGCGGAGGCGGGCCGTGACCTGCGGGTGGAAGTGCTGGCCCAGCGGGAGTTCGGTCGTCCCTTCGCGCTCGGCACCGAACTGCCGCTGCGCGCGACGCTGATCCGCACCGGGACCGACGAGCACGTCGTCCTGCTCGCCATCCACCACATCGCCTGGGACGACGACTCCTGGGCGGTGTTCTTCGCCGAACTGAACGCCGCGTACCGGGCCGGGCAGCCCAGCGCCTCGCCCGACGAAGCGAACGCGGCAGGCGATGCCACCGGCCGTGACACGGTGCAGTTCGCCGCCATCGCGTCGACCGCGGAACCCGCCGAGACCGACGTGGCGTTCTGGCGCGACGCCCTGCGCCCGCTGCCCGAACCCCTCGAACTGCCCGGCTCCGCCTCGGCCACCGCGGGCCGCAACGCCCAGCGCCGAACCCTGCGTCTCCCGGCCGAGCTCGTCACCCGCACCGAGCAGTTCGCCCGCGAACAGTCCGCGACCCCGTTCATGGTGCTGCTCGCCGGTTTCGACGCGCTGATCCACCGCTACACCGCGGCCGACGACTTCCTCGTCTCCATCCCGGTGACCGACCGCCCCGCGGGCACCGAACAGCTCATCGGCTACTTCGGCAACACCCTGCTGCTGCGCGCCACCATGGGCGACCACGCCGACTTCGCCCAGCTCGTCGCCTCGGTCCGCGACACCTGCACCGGCGCCTTCGCCCACCGCGGTGTCGGCATCGATCGTGTTGTCCGCGAAGCGAACCCGGATCGGGTGGCCGGCCGCGACGGCTTGGATCAGCTGGTCCGCCTCGGCTTCTCGGTGCGCAAGAGCGCCGACGGTTTCGCCATCGACGGCGTGCGCTCCACCCAGCTCGAACTCGGCGCGGCGAGCGCGCAGGTGCCGTTGGCGCTGGCCATCGTGCTCGAGGCCGACGGCACCGCGGTAGTGGAGGCCGAGTACCAGACCGAGGTGCTCGCCGAGGCCCTCATCGACCAGTTGCTCGCGCACTTCGGTCAGCTCCTCGACAGCGCGTTGCGCGAGCCGCGGCGCAGGCTCGCCAACCTCGACATGCTCGGTGCCACCGACCGCGCGGCCCTGCTCGATCGCTCGCACGGCGCCCTCGTCGACGAACCGGCGACCACCCTGGTCGCGCTGCTGGAATCGGCCGCGGCCGCCGCCCCCGACGCGCTCGCCCTGCTCTCCGACGACACCGAGCTCACCTACGGCGCGCTGCACGCGCGCGCGAATCGCCTGGCCCACTGGCTGATCGGGCAGGGCATCGGGACCGAGGACATCGTCGGCCTCCGCTTCGGCACCTCGGTGGAATTCATCGTCGCCGTGCTCGCCGTGCTGAAGGCCGGTGGCGCCTATCTCCCGATCGATCCGGCCTACCCGCAGGATCGCATCGAGTACCTGGTCGAAGACGCGAACCCTCGATTATTGCTCGGCGCAGTCGAATTGGCCGCCGCCGAGGAGATGGCGGCCGGGCTCTCCGCGACCGCGCCCACCGATGCCGAGCGCCTGCGTCCGCTGTTGCCCGCGAACCTGGCCTATGTCATCTACACCTCCGGCTCCACCGGCAAGCCCAAGGGTGTTCCGGTGCCGCACAACGCGATCGCCGAGCACATCGTCTGCTTCACCGCCGACTGGAACATGACCGCCGCCGACCGCCTGATGCAGTCGTCGTCGGTGAGCTTCGACGCCTCCCTGGTCGACATCGCGATCACCCTCACGGTCGGCGCGCAGCTGATCGTGCCCAAGCCCAACGCTTTCCGCGATATCCGCTACGTCGCCGACCTGATCACCCGCCGCCAGGTGACGGTGCTGCACATGGTGCCGTCCATGCTGAGCACGTTCCTGCTGCTGCCCGAGATCAGTGAATGGCAGTCGCTGCGCCAGATTCCCGTCGGTGGCGAGGCGCTGCCCGGCGAGGTCGCCGACCGGTTCTTCAACACCCTCGAGGCCGAACTCCGCAATCACTACGGGCCGACCGAGGCCGTGGTCTGCTCGACCCACATGCCGGTCGCGGGCCCGCAGGGCACCGGTGTGGTGCCGATCGGCATTCCCAACCGCAACGTCTACACCTATGTCCTCGACGAGGCATTGCAGCTGGTGCCCGACGGCGTTGTCGGCGAGCTCTACCTCGGTGGCGATCAGCTCGCCCGCGGCTACCTGGACCGTCCCGCGCTGAGCGCGCAGCGTTTCGTCGCCGACCCGTTCGCGGCGGCCGAGGGCGGCCCGGCGGTGGGCGCCCGCATGTACCGCTCCGGTGACCTGGTGCGCCGCAACACCTTCGGCGAACTCGAGTTCGTCGGCCGCGCCGACGAGCAGGTGAAGGTGCGCGGTTTCCGCATCGAACTCGGCGAGGTCGAGGCCGCGATCGCCGCGCATCCCGCCGTCGCCCACTGCGTCGTCGTGGTGACCGAGGACCCTGCCATCGGCGCGATGCTCGCCGCGTATGTGGTGCCCGCCGAGGGCACCGTCGACCTCGAACAGGTCCATGCCTTCGCGGCGGGCGGACTGCCGGAATACATGGTGCCCAGCGCGTTCGCGGTGATCCCCGAGATCCCGCTCACCGTCAACGGCAAGCTCGACAAGCGCGCCCTGCCCGCGGCGACCCCCGCCGTGGTGCGCACCCACCGCGCCCCGGCTACGGCGACCGAACGCAAGGTGTGCGCCCTGTTCGGCGCGCTGTTCAGCCTGGACGAGGTCAGCGCCGAGGACTCCTTCTTCGAGCTCGGCGGGCACTCGCTGCTCGCTGCCCGCCTGGTGGCGCAGGTCCGCGCGGAATTCGGCATCGAACTCGACGTGCGCGTCGTCTTCGACAGCCCGACCCCCGCCGCGCTGGCCGCCAACCTGGTCGCCCGCTTCCTGGCGGAGTTCGATATCGACCTCGACGCCGTCGACAACGAATTCGACGAGGCCCCCGCCGAGCACGCGACCGCGGACGTGGTGCCCGCGGAAACCGCGGCCGCCGGACCGGGCCGGGCCGCTCGCCCCGCGATCGGCGGACGCCCGCGCGGCGAGCGCGTTCCGCTGTCGTACTCGCAGCTGGCGATGTGGTTCCAGTACCGGATGGAGGGTGCGGGCTCGGTCGGCAACCTGCCGCTGGCCCTGCGTTTCGACGGCGCACTCGACATCGCGGCCCTGCGTGCCGCGCTCGATGACGTGGTCGCCCGGCACGAGTCGCTGCGCACCACCTTCCCCGAACACGACGGCGTGCCCTACCAGGTGGTGCACCCCGCGACTCCGGTCCCGCTGCCGGTGCGCGAGATCGCCGCCGACCACCTCACCGAGGCGCTCGCCGAGATCGCCGGCTACCACTTCACCCTCGACGGTGAGCCGCTGATCCGCGCCGAACTGCTCGTGCTCGACGCGGACACCCACGTGCTCTCGCTGCTGGTGCACCACATCGTCGCCGATCACGCGTCCTTCGGGGTGTTGCTCGACGACCTCACTGCCGCCTACCGGGCACGCGGTGAACAGGGCGGCGCCCCGAACTGGGCGCCGCTACCGGTCCAGTTCGCCGACTACGCGCTGTGGCAGCGTGAACTGTTCGACCAGGCCGCACCGAGCGCGTTCGCCACCGACCAGATCGAGTACTGGCGGGCCACGCTCGCCGGCGTTCCCGAGGAGATCGCGGTCGCCCACGATCGGCAGCGTCCGCCGGTGCTCGGCAAGCGCGGTGAAGTGGTGACCTTCTCGTTGCCCGCCACCGTGCGCTCCGGGCTCGAATCGCTCGCGGTCCGCAGCGGCGCCACCGAATTCATGGTGTGCCAGGCCGCGGTGGCCACCCTGCTGCACGCTCTCGGTGGTGGCACCGACATCACCCTCGGCACTCCCGTCGCGGCGCGCACCGATCCGGCCACGACCACCCTGATCGGGTTGTTCGCCAACATGGTGGTGCTGCGCAACGACCTGTCGAACGCGCCGACGTTGCGCGACACCGTGATTCGCGCACGCAATGTGGTGCTCGACGCGAACGCTCATCAGGAGCTGCCGATCGAGCGCCTGGTCGAAGCGCTCAACCCGCGCCGCTCGCGTTCGCGCAACCCGTTGTTCCAGAGCATGGTCCACTTCCGTGGCGCCGACTGGGCACCCGCCACGCTCCCGTTCGCGACCTCGGGGGACAGCACTGTCACCGTGCTGCCCGCCGACTTCGACGTCTCGTTCCTGGATCTGAACCTGAGCCTGAACGTGACCGCCGACGGCGGCATGGACGTCCGCGTCGTCGTCAACGCCGATCTCTACGACCCGGCCACGGCCGCGCTGATCGCCGACGCGCTCGCCGCCACGCTGCGCGCCTTCGCCGAAACGCCGGACCTGGCGGTCGCCGACCTGCGCGTGCTGCCCGCCGCGGATCTCGAGCGCCTGCTGGCCGCGCCCGCCCCGGTGGTCGCGAGCGCCGTCGCCGCCGGTGCGGCGACCGACTCCGACACCGAGCGCACCCTGATCGCGCTGATCGAGGAACTGCTGGAAATCGACGATGTCGAGGGTGATGACAACTTCTTCGCCCTCGGCGGTGACAGCGTCATCTCCATCCAGTGGTCGGCTCGCGCCGATGCCCTCGGCCTGCCGCTGTCGCCGCAGATGGTGTTCGAATGCGCCACGATCACCGAACTGGCCGCCGCCGTCGACGCGGCCGCCGGTGGCGCGACGCAAGCCGATGAGCCCGAACAGGTTTCGCACGCGCCGATGAGCGCGTCGGGCCTGGAATCCGACGCCCTCTCCGCGCTGACGGCCGCCTGGTCCGCGCAGGGATGAGCACGAACGTCGCCGAAGACCAGCAGTTAGGAAGGGACGCAGCATGAGTGCGCCGCAGATCGAAGACGTACTCGCGCTGAGCCCGCTGCAGGAGGGGCTGTTCTCGCTGTCCCGGCTGACGGGCACCGAGATCGACCTGTACACGATGCAGTTCGTGGTCGATATCGACGGCCCGCTCGACACCGGCCTGCTGCGTCGTAGCGCGCAGGCCATGCTGGACCGGCATCCGAACCTGCGCGCCGCGTTCTGGGACACCGATGTGCCCAAACCGGTGCAGATCATCCCCTCGCGCGCGGAGTTGCCGTGGGCCGAACGGGCCGCGCTCGCCACGGAATTCGACGCGATCGCCGAATCCGAGCGCCGCGTCCCGTTCGCGCTGAGCCGTGGTCCCGCGCTGCGGGTGCTGCTGCTCGACGTCACCGACGCACCCGAGCCGCGCAAGCGGATGATCCTCACCGCCCACCACATCCTGATGGACGGCTGGGCGGTCGCGGTGTTCTTCACCGAGCTGCTCGCCGTCTACCGGGCGGGCGGCACCCTCGACGGTCTGCCCGCGCCCCGTCCCTACCGTGACTACATCGGCTGGCTCGGCGCGCAGGACCACGACGCCGCGGCCCGCCGCTGGGCCGAGTACCTACAGCAGGTGAGCGCGCCGCTGGTGTTGGCCGACGGCACCGGCGATCGTGGCTCCGCCGTGCCGGAGACCACGCGACTGCGGCTGTCCGCCACCGAGACCGGGCAATTGCAGCAGTGGGCGCGCACCAACGGGATGACGCTGAACACCGCCGTCCAGTTCGCCTGGACGCTGCTGCTCGGCCGCATCACCGACCGTCGTGATGTCGTCTACGGCACCACCATCTCCGGCCGCCCCGAGAAGCTCACGGGCGTCGAAGGCATGGTCGGGCTGTTCATCAACACCGTTCCGGTCGTGCACCGCCTCGACTCCGCCGAGCCTGTCGTCGCGCAATGCGCGCGCCTGCAACGTGATTCGGCCACCATGCGCGACATCGGATACCTCAGCCTGTCGACCCTGCAGCGCGCGGCCGGTCACGGCGCCCTGTTCGACACCCTGTTCGTCTTCGAGAACGCCCCCATCGACGACGCCATCCAGACGGTCACCGCCCCCGACGGCGCCCGGTTCCGGCCGATCGAGATGGAAAGCCTCGCGCACTACCCGCTCACGGTCGTCTCCCACCTGAGCGATGGCGAACTGCTTGTCCTCGTCGAAGCGATACCCGCGCTCCTCGGCCATCTCGACCCCGCCGACCTCGGCGCTCGCATGCTCACCATTCTGCGCACGCTGCCCTCGCTCGACGCTGCCGCGACCACCGAGGCGATCGATCTGCTCACCGCCGCCGAGCATGCCGAACTCGTCAGCGCCGCAGCGGATCTCACCGAGGCCCCGACAGCCACCCCGTGGGAACTGTTCGAGCGGCAGGTGACCGCCGACCCGAACGCGATCGCCCTCACCACCACCTCCGGCGAGGTGTACACCTACCGCGCGCTGCACGAGCAGGCCTGCCGGATGGCGGGGGAGTTCGCCGCCCACGGCGTCACCCCGGAAACCGTTGTCGCCCTGATGCTCCCGCGCGGACCGCGCGCGATCATCGCGATCATGGCCACCTTCGCCGCAGGCGCCGCCTATGTGCCGGTGGACATCTCACTCCCGGCCGGACGCATCGAATCGATTCTGCGCCAATCGAACCCGACGCTCGCTGTCATCCTCGGCGCGGATCGCGCGCTGCTGGACGCGACGAACCTCGACATTGTGTCGGTCGACAGCGATGCGCCTCTCGGCGAGAAGATCGTCGAGACCGGACACGGTGACGGCGCGGTCGCGGGCGGCTCCGGAGGTTCGGATGCCGTCGTTCCGTCGCCGGCCGATCGGCGAGCAGTCCAGGTATTGGCGCTCGACCAGCCCGCCGTCCTGGCACGGATCGCGGCCAGGTCGGCCCAGGCACCTACCGTGCGTCGTGAACTCGACCACAGCGCTTACATCATCTTCACCTCCGGCTCCACCGGCGAACCCAAGGGCGTCGTCGGCACGAACGCCGCCCTGGCGGGTTACTTCGCCGATCACCTGGAACGCTTCTACCGTCCGGCGATGCGCAAGCTCGGCCGCCCACTGCGCATCGCGCACGCCTGGTCGCTCGGCTTCGACGCCTCCTGGCAGCCGATGGTCGGGTTCTTCGCCGGGCAGGCGCTGCACCTGTTCGACGCCGAGGAGATGCGTGACGCGCACCGCATCGTCTCCGGCATGGCCAAATTCGGCATCGACATGATCGACACGACCCCGTCGATGCTCGCCCAGCTGGCGGCAGCGGGCCTGCTCGATCGCGCACTACCGGTGCTGGCCCTCGGCGGCGAAGCGATCGACACCGCACTGTGGGCACGGTTGCGCGCGCTCCCCGCAACGGCCGTGTACAACTGCTACGGACCTACCGAGACCACGGTCGAAGCGGTGGTCGCGCCCGTCGCCACCTCCGAAATCCCCACCATCGGCACCGCCAACGGCGGCATGGTCGGCTACGTGCTCGACTCCCGGCTGCGACCGGTCCCGCAGGGCATCGTCGGCGAGCTCTACCTGTCGGGAGTGCAGCTGGCCCGCGGCTACCTCGGCAAACCCGCCATCACCGCGGACCGTTTCGTCGCCGACCCGACGCGCCCCGGCGAGCGCATGTACCGCACCGGCGACCTCGTGCGTCGACTCCCCGGCGCTCGCTTCGGTTACCTCGGCCGCGCCGACGCCCAGGTGAAGGTGCGCGGCTATCGCATCGAGGTCGGCGAGATCGAGACCGCGCTGCGGCGCTCGGCCGATATCGACACCGCCGCGGTGACCGTGGTGCGCCGTGCCGGTGGAGCGTCGCTGGTCGGCTTCGTCGTCGGCAAGGCCGGACGGACCGTGATCGTGAGCCGTGTGCGTGCCGATCTCGCGCAACGCTTGCCCGCGTACATGATTCCCGCGCGGATCGTCGTGCTGGACCAGCTGCCGGTGAACGTCAACGGCAAGCTCGACGGTCCCGCGCTGAACGAGCTCGCCGAGCAGTCGCTCTCGGTCGCCGACAGCTTCGCGGCCGCCGAGACGCCCACCGAGATCGCGCTCAGCGAGCTGTTCGCCGAACTCTTCGACGGCCGCGCCCCCGGCATCGACGCCGACTTCTACGAACTCGGCGTCGACAGCATCGTCGCGATCTCGCTGGTCAACAAGGCCCGTCGCCGCGGCCTCGCGCTCAATCCGCGCATGGTGCTGGCCTGCCCGACCATTCGCGAACTCGCCGCCGCCGTCGAGGACGCGCCGGTCGCCGCCGCGCAGTCCGGCGCCGACGCCTACGGTGTGGTCCCGCCGCTGCCGGTGGTGTCCTGGATGTACGAATACGGCAACTACCGCCGCTTCACCCAGGCCGCGCTCCTGCGTCTGCCCGCTGGAATCGACCGTGCGGCATTGGAATCCACCCTCCAGGCGTTGCTCGACGCGCACGACACCCTGCGCGCGGTGCTCACCGATACGCCGGACGGCCCGCGCATGGTCACGCGCGCGCCCGGCGTGGTGAACGCGGGCGACCTCGTCATCGAAGCACCCCGCGGGCTCGGCGGGGCCCAACTCGACACGGCCATCACGAAATACGCGCGGATCGCCAACGACGCGATCGACCCTCGGGCCGGGGACATGGTTCGGGCAGTGTGGTTCGCGGGTGCCGAGCCGGCCGATGCCGCCGAAGTCGCAGGCGCGACTGATCCGGCAGGCGTCCCGGGCTCCGGCTCCGGTGACGACATCCTGCTGCTCGCAGTACACCACCTCGCGGTCGATGTCGTGTCCTGGCACATCATGCTCGATGCCCTCGCCGCCGCCTGGCAGCAGATCCAAGCCGGCGTGACGCCGAAGATGCTGCCCGAGTTCACCTCCTACCGGCAGTGGTCCGAGGCCATGTGGCAGCGTGCGTCCGCACCGGAAGTCCTTGCCCAGCGCGACTACTGGGCCACGCAGGTCAGGGAGCCCGATGCCGCCCTCGGCTCTCGGCACCCGGCACCGGCCACCGACACCTGGTCGAGCCTGCGCGTCAGCACGGTCGCGACGCCGGTCGCGGTCACCGACCGGCTCCTCGACCGCGTCGGCAAGGACGAGGGCGTCCGCGAGTTCCTTCTCACCGCCCTCACCATCACCATGGCCTCGCTGCACGCCGACAACGGAAACGACCCGGCCGCGGGCGCCCTGATCGCCATGGAGGGCCACGGTCGCGCCGACACAACCCTCGACACCGACACGGCCAACACCCTCGGCTGGTTCACCAGCGTCTTCCCCGTCCGCCTCGGCGTCGGCGACAACGCGGTGGATATCGCCCGCGCACAAGCGGACCCGGCCGCCGCCCGCGCACTGCTCGACTCCGTCTCGACGCATCTGCGCGAAATCCCCAACCAGGGACTGGATTACGGCCTGCTGCGCTACGTCAACCGCGCGGCGGAACTCCGCGCCGCCGCCGAACCCCAGGTCGAGTTCAACTACCTCGGCCGAATCGACCTCAGCGGCAACGAATCCGACCCCTGGTCGTTGCTCGTCGGCAAGCACGACCAGGCCCTGCCCCTCGACCCCGAACCCGACCTCCCCCTGCGATACGCGATCGACGTCATCGCAGGCATCGGCACCACCCCCGAAGGGCCCGCCCTGACCACCAACTTCCGCTGGAGCGCATCCCTGTTCACCGAAAACCAGGCCGCGCGTTTCGCTGAACTCTGGGAGCAGGCGATCATCACGCTCGCCGACGTGGTGAACGGGTAGGGCGCCGATCGCTGGGCGATGTCGGTGCTGTGTGTCCGCATCGTCGTGTCTGGCACGCGGGCTACCTCTCGCTCACGCGGGGCAGGTCAGTCGCTGTGTGGCTTGGCGAACTCCTCGATCAACACGGGATACTGTTCACCGGCGTGACCTGCGGCGATAGACCGATCTGCCATGGCCTTGAACAACTTCGGCAGCTCGGCGTTGACGCCGAGCGCCTCGCACTCCTCGATCACGTGCGCCATCGTTCGCGCGTCGGTCTCCAGAGCCGCCACCTCGGCGGGATAGGAACCACTGTCGATCTGCTCGGCGTAGCCGGGCAGCCAGGTGGCCACCCCGGTCGCCATCATCTGCGCGAACGGGGCGTACGTCGCGGCGTCGACACCGGCGGTCCGGAGCATGGCGGTGCCTTGGAGCCACGCGTTGAGGACGCTCCACATCATGGTCAGACCCGCCACGTCGTACAGGGAGGCCAGGCCGTGGTCGGCGCCGAGATAGGTGACGGTGCCGAGTACTTCGAGGGTTTTCCGGTGTGCGTCGAAGTCGGCCTGTGGACCGCTGTGCAAAATCACCGCGTCGGGAGTTCCGATCGCCTGCGGGATGGCCATGATCGCGCCGTCGAGGTAGCGGGCGCCGCGCTGTTCGAACCAGTGGGCCGTTTCGCGGGCCTGGGCAGAGTCGCCCGAGGTGAGATTGAGCAGGGTCGTGCCGTCGACATCGCTCGCGGCGAACAGATCGCGCACGGCCGGGTAGTCGGTGACGCAGACGATCGTGATCGCGCTCGCCCGCAGGGCGTCACCGATGGCCGGCGCGAGTCGCGCGCCCTCGGCCACCAGGCGGTCGGCCTTGGCGGGCGTCCGATTCCAGACGGTGGTGGGATACCCGGCCGCGAGGAACGCGCCGGCGAGCGATCGACCCATGAGGCCGAGTCCGATGACCCGCACGGGCGTCAACGCCCACCAACTGCGCTACTACGAAGCCCAGGGCCTGATGGTCGCCGACCGCAGCCCGAACGGCTACCGCGAATACGACGACACCGCCCCGCTACGCGTGAAGCAGATCCGCCACCTGCTCGGCGCCGGCCTGTCCTCCGAAGACATCGCCTACCTCCTACCCTGCGCGGAAGGTGAAACCCCCACCCTCCCCGCCTGCCCAGACCTACTGTCCGCCATGCGAACCCGCCTGAACCGCATCGACGACCACATCGACCGCCTCACACAATCCCGCGAAGCCCTGGCCGTCTACATCGCCGCCGCCGAACGCACCACCGGCGACACCTACCCACCCTTCGACGGATCCGAACCGACCCCCGCCTGAGCGATGGTCGTCGGCCGGATCCGGTCGGCAGACCCGACCGCCGAGTGGCTCAGGCTGTCCCCACTCGCCGCCGCAGCAGGCAGAATTCGTTGCCCTCAGGGTCGGCCAGCACGTGCCAGGTTTCGTCGCCGGTCTGTCCGATGTCGACCTTGCGCGCACCCGCACCGAGCAGACGCTCGAGTTCGTCGTCCTGATCGCGGTCGGTGGCGTTCACATCGAGGTGCATCGGCAATTTCCCCCGCCTGGGGTCGGTGCTGACGCTGAACAGCAAAGTGGGCTGCGGCCCACCGAATTCGGTTCCCGGCGAGCCGATCTGGACGTCACTCTCGTCCCGATCCAGCACGACATAGCCGAGCACTTCGCACCAGAAGCCCGCCAGCAGTTCCGGGTCGGCGCAATCGATGACGAGTTCGGTGATCTTGCAAGCCATGAGGCGACCCTACGCCCGCACCCGGCACCTCACGCCTGATGAACACCGGCCTTGGGCCAGACCCCATCGTCCCGATGCCCCCGTATCGCCATCCCCGCCACCCGCACCGTCATGTGGTCGTTCCGCCCGTCCTCCACCCTGACCGAATAATCCACAGCATTGACCCTCAGCACCCGATCGAACCGGTGATCCGCCCCACCGAACTCATAGGTCACCCCCATCGAGTCTTCCGAAGACTTCCGAAAAACCACGTAGATCGCCACAGGCTCCTCCTTTCGGCAGTCGAATGTCGTTGGTCAGCAGCGCATTCGAGTCCGGACACAGCGGTGGCTTATGAGGTGGCCCGATTGAGGATGTCGGTGTAGAGCAGGCGCCCGCCGAGTAGCCGGAGGGCAGCGAGACGGGATTTGGCACGGCCGAGTTTGGTGGTTCGGGCGCCGCGTTCGTAGTAGAAGACGTCCCACCACCCGTCATCTCCCTCGATCAGACACCAAGCTTGTTCGCGCAGTTCACCTTCCGAGACAAGGGACGCGGGCGCATCGACATGGGAGAACCGAGCGAGTTGGGTGATCGGATTCGGGGAGAACACATCGTCGTTCGGAGTCATACCGCAATCTCCTCGATGAATCCCGCGCCGACCAGATCCACGACCGGCATCACGGTGAAGTATTGGTTGCCGCCACCTGGCCTGGCAAACCACGGAGCGACGGGGCCGGACCACACTGGCGTCGGTGTCAGGACTTTCCACCGTCGGTATCCGGATTCGGCGTAGTCGATCGGAAGCGAACGCGCGCCGAAGGGGGTTCCGATGTCGTAGAGCAGTCGAGTGAAGGTGGTGCCGAACGAGTCCATGATCCGACCCGGGGCGAGCCGAGTTGGTGTCCGGTCGGTGGGGGTCGCGAAGCCATCTGGATGGAGTATCGGATCGGGCCAGCGCAGTAGCCGTCTGCCCGCCGAGGCTCCGACGTCATCAGGAGCCACGAACTCCCGCGCCCATTGCGCTTCACGCATACCGCCGAACAGATCACCGTCATCGAGAATCGATTGAACAGCCGGACTGCTGATCGGCGCGCCGCCGACAGATCCGGCAGTACCGCGACCCGGTGCCAGTGGCTGTGACCCGTCGAGCGCTCCGCCGATCAACCCGAGGAAGCCGTAACACGCAGCGGCTTCGGTGTCGTATACGCACAGGTCGTGTGGGCCGCCACGTTCGTACCAAAAGGCTTCGAACGAGCCGTCTCGGCCTGGTACCAAGCAGTAATGGTCGTCGCGAAGTCTCCCGACCGAGGCAACCGAGTCGGGCACACCAAGTCCCCGCAAGATCATGGTGAGTTCGTCGATGTTCACGATGAAACCTCTTCTAGCTCAGTCGGAGAACGCGGCTTCGAGCTCGCTGTCGATACGTTCCTGCTCGGTATCGTCGAGCAGGACCGGCTCAAAACTGCGCGATCGGGCATGGTCGATGAACTCGGCGGGAACCGCGATTCCGTACTCCCGCACGAAGTATCCCCAGTATGTGGACCACACCCACGTGCCGTCGCTCGACATCCCGGTCGGTACGCCGTGGTCACGTGCCGGGTCGAGCGGGTCGGCCATCGACTGGGTCGTGACCAACGATTGACACTCCAGCAGGTAATGCGAAAGCGGTTCGCGGAGTTCGTTGTCCAGGCATCCGACGAGGTCGGCCAAGCTGACTTCCGGCCACCCGTCGATGCCTTCGCGAGGGTCCTCCGAAAAATTGGGCAGTAGTTTCAACACTCAGCCTTCCCACTCGGAACGGTCCAATTCCTCGACTCTGCCGTCGGGGTGGAATCGATGGCATGTGTCAGGCAATCGTGGTACTTGCCATGGGCTGATACTCCGCAGTCTGGCATCAACCCCGAGTCTGCCTCGGGACGTGTAGAGGTATCCATCCGGCGCTACCACCGGCGTGCCGAGCGCTTGGGCAAGACTTCGTGCGAAATTGCCGTCGAGCCGTCCGGTATTGCAGGACAACAACCGGATGGGAGTGCCGGGTACATAGTCCGATCGATGGCGGATCAAATTAGCCAGCTCTCGCGCAGACATTGTTCCTCCTCCGGTCGAGTCCATGTTCACGCTGTCCGGCCGCCCATGCGCAACAACATCGTAGTGCCCCGCAAGTGGCGGAACACTCTGTACGTCCTGGTAGAAGCGATCGGTCGCGGACATAATCGAGAACCCTGGGCGGTCGTCCGCGAACGGATGAGTGGTGGGAGACGCCGCGGGGTTGCCACGTTCTTCCAAGCCTTCGGCAGTCGGGACATCGACGTCAGAACCGGAAGTAGGTGCGTGAGGAAGGGGATCGACTTCTCTCAGATATCCGGCATCGATAAGTGCCTGCACGCTGACCGGAAGATGGTGCTGCGATCCGAGCCCAGGTTCTCCCATCTGGGGAGCGATGCCGCCCTGCCACACAGGCAATGGCCGTAGGACCTCGTATTGGTGGTACGACTCACCGTCGAGGTTGGTCGGCGGCAGCGCTCGTTGCGGGTACGGAACACCCGCAGGTGATGTGAACCTGCCAGAAGGCCCACCGAATCGGTCGATGACCTCGCCCGGTTGGAGCACGGCCGGGTGACGGTCGGTCGGGCTGGAGAAGCCCTGCGGATATAGATTGCCGTCCGCCCAAGCGGGATCGCCGTTCGGGCCGGCGATCGACCGCATCCAGGCGTCGCGGCCAACTCCGTGGAATGGGTCCCAGCCGTCGGGCAGCAGCGCGTCCACAGCGGGATTGCCGCGGCCGACGCCGGGCGGTGGATCCGGAAAGGCTCCCGTCCTGGTGCGGTGATCCCTCGCGATGGCCGACAGTTGGCTGTCGAGGGCTCGTAGTTGTTGAAGTTCGGCCTCGTCCATGTCTGGATGGACGAGCTCGTCGGTAGTTACCGGTAGTCCGTTGGGTTGAAAGTAATCGGCGACGGGCAGCGACGTGTCGCTGGTGTCGTGGCCTGCTACCGACGCGTTGTCCGAGTCCAGAGTCGAGGTCGTTCGGTAGTCGGTCGCCTGTGCGTCGATGTCGGTGGTGGATTCAGCCGCGTGTGCGAGCCAGGGTGGGAGGGAAGTCGGGACGAGCGTGGCACGGTCGATCTCGTTGCTGAGCTGTTGAAGATCGCTCGGCGAGAGGGTGCCGGCGGAACTCGGAGCCAACCCGAGCTGACCGCGCAGCTGTGACGTCAGAGCTGTGACGTCTGCGTTCGGGTGAGTGGTGCCGGGTCGCCCCGTGTCGTCCACCCTTACCTGCATCTCGGCATCGGCCGGGTTATCCACGGGAACGAGGTCGACCATGAACCATTCCCCGTTGGGGAACTGGCTGCCCTGGTTGAACGTGGTGTCGGTTGCTTGTTGTAGCTGTTCGCCGAGGTCCGCCAACGACTGGGATCCGACACCTGGCCCAGATGCGACGTTGACGTTGATGCGTGCGACTGTGACCGGCTGGCCGAGCGCATCGGGGTAGCGGTCGACTTGATACCTGCGGCCCCCGCTGGGTGCTCTGACTGTGACGGACCGTCCGATCTCGGGGGTCTCTGTGCGCAACAGTTCGCGTGCGCGGCGGGCCTGATCAGCCGGACCGTTCGTCGTGCTCGGACTGCCATCTGACGGCGCAGTCGAACCGGACAGTGCAGGGGTGACTCCGGTGTCCCTCGCTGCCGTTGCGTCGATTCCCGCATCGGCCGGGTGGCTCGCGTCCGACGAGTCGACTACACCTCGAATGTCTCCGTTGTCGGCCACGTGCCGTTGCGCTGCCGGCTCCACGCCGCCCTCGCGGCCACCATCGGTGCCAACGGTGTGTACGGAGTGGCTTCCAGGGTCACCTTGTCGATGGTCAGATTGAGGTCTTCTCTGGTCGGCGGGGTTGTCGCCAGCGATTCGACCGTCACCAGGTACTCGATCGTCTCCGGGTCTTGCCGGATCTGTTGGAGCGTCAGTCGATTCAGTGGGGGATAGATCTGTTCGGCTTGGATCGGAGTCCCGGTCTCGATCGCTGCGTCGTACATCTCGCCGATCGTCGTCAGTGCCAGGCTCGACTGCGTCGTGACCACTCCGGTCTCCTTGTCCACCGCGTAGCTCGCCAGGCCTAGACCCGTCCCCTCCGCGATCTCCGCCGGGGTCAGAATCTCGCGGCAGATCCAGGCGTGTCGGCTCTGAAGGAGACTGAACTCCCGCGCCGGGAATATCTGAGCCAGGTAGTCCCGCACTTGTTCCGCTGTTCGGAGTTGTGGCGGCTCCATTCGCTGCTCCCTGCTGGTCAACCGTCATGAATCTGAACGAAGAGGATTGAGACGTCAGGCTCGCCGGTGGAGAATCCGAGAACGTCCGCTGTTGTGGGTCCCACCAGACTGGACCGCTCGCACCGATCGGGTAGACGATAGCGGTTGCGTGCCCGCCGCCGCCCTGCCAGTCGTTGAGGACCAGTGCCGACGAACCGGGTCCCATCTGGCTGATCCAGTCGTGAAGGGCCTGAAACCGGTCCGGGACGGACTGGTTGGGGTTCGCGAAGGTCTGCCATTGGCCACCGAGCCATGCTGCGGCGCGATCTGGGCCGTTCCGTTCTCCTTGTCGGCTGACAGTTCCGTCGGGAAGCAAATCCACCGTTCGAGGTGCGGAGACTTCTGGTCGGCCGTTGAACGACGCCAGCGCGGCAAGCGAGGCGTCGAGGCAGTTGATATTTCGCCCGGTGACGTGTGGTCCGCCGTCGTTGATCAACCGCCCGTAGGGATTTGTTCTCGGATCGGCACCGACCATGAACCGGTTGCCGTCGCGTAGGGCGTCTTCGACCGCGTGCTGGTGCTGGGGGATTTCGACGCCGCGCAGGTAGCCGGGGGCGAACACTCGCGTCCCCGGCATGTCGGCCAGGGGCGACGGCGTGTTGGCTCGGGCGATGTCGTTGCTGATCGCGCGAAGGTCGTCGGGGCTCAGCGGTGTGTCCGGTGTGCTCCGCGGCAAGCCCATGTGCTCGCGGAGGTCGTTGGACAGGTCGAACGGGTGTTGCTGCAAATTGAGCCGCAGGTCGGCGGCAGCGGGGTCGGTCGTCAGCTCGAGGTCGACGAGGAACTGGTCGCCGCTGTGGAGGTCCTGTGCATGGTTGAAGGCCGCATCGACTGCGCGCTGGGCGAATTCGATCTCCTGGCTCAGTTCGGCTGGAGACATCAGGTGCGTGTTGGGGATGTGGGCGCGGATCGTGGCCACCGAGACCCATCGGTTGCCGACCTGGAAGCGGCGAATCCGGTAGGAGGGGCGCGGTTGGGTCGGATTCTTGTTCGCGCCGACGGTGGTTGTTCGGCCGTCGTGCGGCGGTTGATGGCGTAGTGCGTCGCGCAAGGGGCGGGCATCGGGACTGTAACCCGGGTCGGGTGATCCGTTTGCCGGGGCAGGCGTTGGATTCGAAGGTGTTGCAGGCGTGGTGTTTTGCGGTGTCGTCTGGGCAGCGTTGGTGGGAGTGGTGGTGCTCGGCCGGCTGTCGGGACTCGTCGCCGGGCGCGTTTCGGGGGTTGTCGGCGGGGTCGGTGGGGCCGTGGGTTGTGGGGTTCCGGTGGTTGCCGGGGGCGTCGTGATCGATCTGGGCGACGACGATGCTGATGGTGGGATCTGGCTGATCGGGGGCGTCGACGTGGGTGTCGGTGAGGCAGTGGGTGGCGGCGTCGACGTGGTGGGTGTTGCTGCGGGGTTCGCGGTTTGGGGCGCTGTCGCGGTGGTGGCGGTCGCTGTCGATGTGTCCGTCGTGGAGGACGGCCGAGTGATGTCGGCCGGGGTGTGGGTGGGATTGTTCGAAGGGGTTGCCGGTTGGGAGGTTGTGGAGAGCGGCGAACCGGTGGTTGCGGCGGGAGTCGAAGTCGGTGATTGCTGTGGGGTCGACTCCTGCGTGGGTGTCGATGTGTTCGGTTGTTGGGTGGTCGAATCCGGAGTGTTGGTGGGGGCTGGTGTCGTGGGTTGGGGATTCGCCGGTGATGTGGGGGTGGTGTCGGCTCGCGCGTTGTCGCTCGGCGTCGGGTTCTGTTGTCCGGTAGAGGTATTCGGGGCCGTATCGGTGGGGGCGTTCGGCTGGGTCGAGGAATCCTGGGTCGGGAGGTCCAGCGACGAGCCTGTGGGGTGGGGCGTTGGGGTGTCGCCTGTGGGCGATGTGTTCGTGGGGTTGTTCGAGGGCGAGGTTTCGCCGGCAGACGGTGTTTCGGTGGGGGCGTTGCTGTTCGGGGTCGATGGCGACTCGCCGGTCTGGGGTGTAGCGGTGGGGGTGTCGCTGCTCGGGTTCGATGGTGTGGTGTCACCGGTCGGTGGGGTCGGGTTGGACCCGTTGCCGTTCGGGCTGGACGGTGTCGTGTCGCCGGGGGAGGGGGATCCGTTGGACGAGGGCGCGGTTTGCCCGGTGTCGGTGGATCCGTTGTTGTTCGGGCTCGACGGTGTGGAGTCGCCAGTGGGCGAAGTGTCGTTCGCGCCGTTGCCATTGGGGCTCGAAGGTGCGGATTCTCCCGGTGCCGAGGTGTTGGGCGAACCGTTTTGTGGGGTTGCGCCGTCCCCGGTGGGAGCGGTGGATGCTGGGTTCGTCGACCCGCCGTTGTTCGGCGTTGCCGGCGCGTTCGGGCCGGTGTTGTCGGATGCGTTCGGGCTCTGATCACCGGACGGGGTATCGGTCCCCGCGGGCGTGGTGGAGCCGGGAACGTCGGTGCCCAGATCGGGAACGGTGGGGGCCGTGCTGTTTCCACCGTGGCTGCTGGATTCCAGCGCGCTCTGGACGCCACCGGCGCCAGCACTGGTGAAGGTGTCCACGCCTACATCCAGTTTGAATTCCTGGCCGAGAAAGGCCGCGCCGACTCCCGCGGTGGCGACCTGGGCGGAGAGGTCGGCGCCCAGTTCGGTGACGGTGCCGCCGACGACCTTGCCCGCGAGTTTGCCCGCGGTCGAGGACGCGACATCGCCGAGCGCGCCGGTGCCGCCGCCGAGCAGGCCGCCTGCCGCACCGCCGACCGCGCCGCCGAAAGTAGCCAGGCCCAGATCGGTCCAGCCGAACTTGTCGGTGGAGCGGTCGCCCTTGGCTACCTGGATCAGCCGTGCGCCGAGATCGGTGCCGCCTTCCTCGAGTGCTTCGAACGCGGCGCCGCGCAGCGCTAACCGGGCGGCTGCCTTGGCGGCGCCGCGGGTGAGCATGCGGGCGATGAGCTGCTTGATCGCCACCCGCACCGCGACCTGGGCGGCCACCCGGGCGGCCACACCGGCGACGGCGCCGACACCTGTCCACGAGGTCGCGATCGCCGCACCGATCTCCACCGCGGCGATGACCATCGTCGCGATGATCACCAGTTTGGTGTGCTCGATATCGTTGGCGCCGTCTTCGAGTAGTTCGGCCTGTTTCGCACACCACTGGCGAACAGCGGTGAAGGTTGCTTCGTCGCCCGACAGCAGCTTGTCGCGGTAAGCGGTGATGGCGGTGTGGGTTTCGCCTTCGGACAGCGCTGTCAGGGCGGCGTTCAGTGCGAGGGCGGCGTTGTCGTCGACCGTGTCGAGGGTGTTGGCCATGGCGGTCCATCCGTCGGCGACCCGGCGCATCGCCGTTTCGTCACCTTCGGGCCAATCACCCGCGCCGAGAATATATTTGGCCACCCAGGCGAGCTCGTCGGGGATCTCGATGCCCACTACAGCGACCCCGTGGCCTTGTCGATCTCACCGGCGCGCGTCGTGTCCTGAGTCTGTAGTGCTTCGGCGACTGTGACCATGTTCTCGCCGAGTTGGGTCATCACCGTCGCCAGGCCGGTCACCGCCTTCTGGCCGGGCTCGACGCCGGGAGTGTAGTTCTTGGCGAACGACTGGCCGATCTCGTCGCTGCCCCAGCACTCACCCTCCGCCGCGATCATGGCCGCCAGCTTCTGGGCGCCGGTGGTGATCGTGTCGGCGACCGAGGTGAACGACGGCTGTGTGCCGCGCAGCGCTTGCGGGTCGGCTTTCAGCGAGCTCATCGGAGGTATCCGCGGTTGCGGAAGTATTCGCCTTCTTCGTCGTCGGTGTCATCGACGAGGCTGTGAGGTGAGTCGGTGACCGGTTCGGGGGCCGGTGGCGGTGGCGGCGTCAGCTGGGCGATGAGGTCTTTCATGCTGGGGGCGCCCGGGATCAGGTCGGGGAGGTCCGGCATGTTCGCGCTCAGATCCGACAGCGGGGCGAGGGCTTGCTCTTGGATCTGGGCGGCTTGCGCGGCTACCTGAGCTATCGCCTCGGTTACCGATCGGCCGAGCGACTCCGGGGTCGACCGTTTGAAGGCGTCCGGCTCGATGTGGACCTCGGAGATCCCCGCGATGGTGCCGGAGGCGCGGACCAGCCCGTCCGCCGACCAGGCGGTCGCGAGCTGGGTGGCCTGGGACCGGGCGTCGAGCAGAGCCGCCTTCTCAGCGGTGAAGGTATCCAGCATCGAATCGATCTGCGCACGCAGAGCGTTGTTCGATGCCTGTGTCGGCGCCGACCAATCGTCGTTCATGAGACCCTCGATCTGTCAGGAAGCACGTCATGAGTTTGGACGCGCGGCAGACGCCGGAGGTTGCATGATGTGACGTAGGTCTCACCATATGGCGGTGAGGTCAGGGGGCGGGGGAGCCGATGATGATGCTGCCGACGTTGCACTCTTCGAGTTCGTCGAGGCCGGTGGCCGCGGCGAAGGCGGAGGTGTCGCTGAAGCCTTGGGCGACGACGCCGAGGTGCATGGCGGTCGCGGCGAGGTAGACGGTCTGCATGAGGACGCCGACGTGCTTGAGGATGTTGGCGTAGGCGACCTGTTCGTAGCTCCACATGACCCGGCCCGCGCGGGCCGAAACCAGCAGCAGGACTTGTGGTTGCGCGCCGCCTGCCAGGGTCGCCGAGGTGGATTTGAGGAGCTTCTGGACGGCGGGGGCGTCGGCGGGCGCGACGGGGCGCAGGGCGTGGGCGGCCGAATCGTAGTGGTACATGCCGTTTTCCAGTCCCACGACATTGCGCACCACTGGGTAGATCTCGAGTTCGTAGGCGCCGCCGCCGGAGGGGTAGGGGCGGGAGCCGTCTTCGCGGGTGCGGGCGGTGCGGAACAGCAGTTCGCCCAGCTGAACCGAGGTGATGGGGGCGGCGTCGTCGAAGGCGCGGGTGGAGACGCGGTCTTCGATGGTGGCGGCCAGGCTCGGATCCGACACGCGCAGCGACACCAGATCCGGCGACGCCAGGGCGACCGGCTCGCCATCGAATGACGCACGGCGCAAGGGCAATTCGGGGAACTGGCCGTCGGCCCAGCGGGTGGGGCCGAAATCGTCCCAGGTCACCGTGCGGGCGCCGAGCGTGCTGCGGCGGTGGAACCACAGGTCGGGGGTGTTCCAGGAGCGGGTGGTGAACTCGCGCTCTTCCTCGTCGCCGTCGACCAGGAAGCCGCACCACTGCAGGTCGGCCATGAACTGGGTCTTCACGGCGGCGGGCACGGGTGAATCGGCGGCGAGGGGGCCGTCGAGCAGGGCGAGCAGACGCGGGTCGTGGATGCGCAGGTCGCACCACGCCCGGGGGTGTTCGAGGACGAAGCCCTGGTTGTCACGGTGCAGGACAGCGAACTTCGACAGGGTCGCCGACCAGGTGGGCAGCGCCACGGTCGGGCGCGGGGCGGGGTCGGCGAAGGGGCGGATGCTGTAGAGGTCACGGCCGCCGTCGCGGACTGTCACCGAGAGCCAGCCGCCGTCGGTGAGCTTGCGCATCAGGGCGGTGATGTCGTCGCCGGCCGCCGCGGTCGCCATTTCCGCCGCGGTCGCCGGGCCCTGGTTCAAGGTTTTCAGCGCTTGCAGCGCCCCCGCGCCCAGCCCGGTCAGCTTCTCGTTGCGCGGCGGATTGAGCAGCACCGCACCGGCGGGCGTCGTCAGGCAGGTGACGCCCGCACGCAGGGCGAAGCGGGTCTGGGCGGGGTAAGCGGAGGCGAGCACGGTGAAATCCTCAGGGGTAGAACCGGTCTGGGGCGGAGCCTATTTCGCGGCGGCGGCGAACGCGGGCTCCAGCTTGTCCAGCATGTACGGCACCGACAGTGCGCTGGGCTGGTTGATCGCGCTGATCTCCTGTGTGGTCAGGAACACGACCGAACCCTTGCGCACCGACGGCAGATCGGCGTAGCCCGGCAGCTGCCGGTACTTCTCGTCGAGGCCGGGGGAGTAGCCGGCCAGCAGCAGGTCGGCGGTGAGCTCGTCGACCTTCTCCGGCGACAGTGCCAGGCGGCCCTGGTTGGCGGGCAGCGCGGTGAGGTTGGCCGGGATGCCCATGCCGAGGGCGGTGAACACCTTGGCCGAGCCGTCGTTGGGGTCGGTGAGCACCATCAGCTGCGAGGGGCTCGCGAGCCAGGTGCTGGCGAAGGTCTTGCCCTTCAGGCCGGGGTTGGCGGTCGCGATGGCGGCGACCTTGTCGTCGACCTTCTTGATCACCGCGCTCGCGTCGGACTCCTTGTGCAGCACCTTGCCCAACGCGGCGACCTGGTCCTGCCACGGGGTGACAGCGTCCTTGGTCAGCGCGGGCAGGGTCGGAGCGACCTTGGACAGATCGTCGTAGGTCTTCTGGTCGGCGATGAACGGGTCGGCCAGGATCAGGTCCGGCTCGAGCGCCGCGACCTGCTCGGCGATATTGCCGGTGGTGTTGAGGGCGGTGGCCGTCTTCAGGGACTCCGGCGTCCACGGCGGGGTGCTCTTGGACACCGCGGAGACGTTGTCGATGTAGCCGACGGGGACCACGCCGAGCGCCAGCGAGCTGTCGAGCCACTGGTTGCCGAGGGCGACGATCTTCTTCGGGGTACCGGGGACGGTGGTCTCGCCGCGGGCGTGGGTGATGGTCACCGCTTCGCCACCGGTCGAGGATTCGTCGGACGAGCTACAGGCCGTGATACCACCGAAGGCGAGGGTGCTCGCCAGCACGGCTACCGCCGTGCGGCGCCACCCGCGTGAAGTCCGAGCAGTCATCGTTGCGTCCCTTCTACCTCGAGGAGAGCTCCTCGAGCGGCCCTGAATGGCCTGTTCCAGCATAAGTCAGCCAAGGCTAACCTACGTCGGTTTGCGGTGGTCAATCGATGCGCTGAGCCGCAGCCCGGCGGAGACGGGTTCGGCGGGTTAGACTGCGCCGAATTTCGGCCGTTATGGGATGGGATGCGTGCGTGGAGACGTCTAGAGACTGGAGCGTCGAGTGGTTCGAGAGTCTGAAATGGCTCGGGATCGCCTTCCTCATCACCGCGGTGGCATTCGTGGTCGTCGCCGCACTGTTGCTCAGGCTGACGAAATGGGGTCGCCAGTTCTGGTCCGTCAGCGGTGACTACTTCCGTGGCGCGGGAGCGTGGCGCACCTGGCTGTTCATCGCTGCCCTGCTGCTGATGGCCCTGCTGACGGTGCGATTGAGCGTGCTGCTCAGCTACTGGGGCAACGACATGTTCGCCTCGTTCCAGCTTGCCGCGTCCGCGTTGAAATCCGGCGACGACGCGTCGCTCTCGGAAGCCAAATCCGGGTTCTGGGACTCGGCCAAGCTGTTCACCCTGTTGATCACCATCTGGACGGTCAAAGAGCTGGTGTATCTGTACGCCAAACTGGCCTTCGATATTCGCTGGCGGGTGTGGTTGACCGATCGTGTCACCACGGACTGGATGGCAGGCAGCGCCTTCTATCGCGCTCGGTTCATCGACAGCACGATCGACAACCCTGATCAGCGAATCCAGGCCGACACCATCACGTTCACCGAGCAATCCCGCACGCTCGCGCTCGGCGCGGTGACGGCCATTGTCTCTGTCGTGTCGTTCACCAAGGTCCTGTGGGATCTGTCGGGTCCGATGACCATCCTCGGCGTCACGATTCCGCGGGCAGCGCTGGTCATCGTGCTCGCCTATGTCCTGGTGTCGACCGTGATCGCCTTCTGGATCGGTCACCCACTGATCCGGATCAACTTCCTGCGAGAGCGTACGACCGCCGACTTCCGCTACGCGCTCGTCCGGGTGCGTGACGCGGCGGAAAGCGTCGCGTTCTATCGAGGTGAGAACGTCGAACGGGCAGGCTTGCTCAGCCGGTTCGCCGAAGTGATCCGGGTCCAGTGGGCCTATGTCTACCGGATGCTCAAGTTCGTCGGCTGGAACTTCGTCGTCACCCAGTCCGCCTACCTGTTCCCCTATCTCATCCAGGCGCCACGCTTCTTCAGTGGTGCGATAACCCTGGGCGGGATGAACCAGACGGCGACGGCATTCCGGGAAATCCAGGACTCGCTGTCCTTCTTCCGTGATTCCTACGACGACTTCGCCGAGTACCGAGCCTCCCTCATCCGTCTCGACGGCCTGCTGATCGCCAGCGGCGAATCCCGGAACCTGCCCAAGCTCGCCGCCGTCGATCTGGACGATGCCGTGCGCCTCGACAAGGTCGATGTCCGCAAGCCCGACGGTGAAGTGCTCATCGACGACCTCACCCTGCGGCTCGTCCCCAGTGACGCGTTGGTCATCAAGGGTGCCTCCGGTAGCGGGAAGACCACGTTGCTGCGCGCGCTCGCGCAGATGTGGCCCTACAGCGACGGCGAGATCGGTCGTCCGGCCGGCACGTCGACGTTGTTCCTGTCCCAGCTTCCTTATCTCCCGCTCGGCGACCTGCGGACCGCGGTCGAGTACCCGGCCGAGTCCAACGACTTCACCGACGACGCGATTCGCGAGGTTCTCACCAAGGTCCACCTGGGCCACCTCGTCGACCGCCTCGACGAAGACGCCGACTGGGCGAAGATTCTGTCCCCGGGCGAGCAGCAGCGCCTGGCCTTCGCGCGCATCCTGTTGACGCGCCCCAAGGTGGTCTTCCTCGACGAGGCGACCTCCGCCGTCGACGAGGGTCTGGAGTACTCCCTCTACAACCTGCTGCGCACCGAGGTGCCGGACACCGTCGTCGTCTCGGTGGCCCACCGCAGCACCGTCGACCAGCACCACACCCAAATGCTCACCCTCGACGGTGACGGTGCCTGGCAACTCGGACCGGTATCGCTCCAGAAGTAAGAAGTAAGAAATCGGCCGGCTTCCCACTCGGGCAGCCGGCCGATCTCGTTGGACCAGCTACTACCCTTCCGACCCCTGGTTTGGGTCGACCAGCGGGTTCACCTACACTAGAACGGTTGCCTGCGGGAGCTGTGCCCCCGCAATCCGGCAGTGAACCCCCAGTGGAAGGTATTTCCGCTGGCAGGCGCGCGTCCGGAGGGTGACTGACCATGTGCGTCGGGTCGGCAATCCGGCGTACGTATACATCCAGGTCCAGGAGGTGCTGAAGTGATTCAGCAGGAGTCGCGACTGCGCGTCGCCGACAACACCGGGGCGAAGGAAATCCTTTGCATCCGCGTGCTCGGTGGCTCGTCGCGTCGCTATGCCGGTATCGGTGACATCATCGTCGCCACCGTGAAGGACGCCATCCCCGGCGCCAACGTGAAGAAGGGCGACGTCGTCAAGGCTGTCGTCGTTCGCACGACCAAGGAGCGTCGTCGTCCGGACGGTTCCTACATCAAGTTCGACGAGAACGCTGCCGTGCTGATCAAGCCGGACAACGACCCTCGTGGCACCCGCATCTTCGGCCCGGTCGGCCGCGAGCTGCGTGACAAGCGCTTCATGAAGATCGTTTCGCTGGCCCCGGAGGTGCTCTGACTATGAAGGTGCACAAGGGTGACACCGTGCTCGTCATCTCGGGCAAGGACAAGGGCGCCAAGGGCAAGGTCATTCAGGCTTTCCCGGCGACCGGCAAGGTTCTCGTCGAAGGCGTGAACCGCATCAAGAAGCACGTCGCGGATTCCGCGAACCAGCGTGGCGCGTCCTCGGGTGGCATCGTCACCCAGGAAGCCCCCATCCAGGTTTCCAACGTGATGGTCGTCGACTCCGACGGTAACCCGACTCGCGTCGGCTACCGCACCGACGAAGAGTCCGGCAAGCGCGTCCGGATCTCCCGTAAAAACGGGAAGGACATCTGACATGACCACCTCTGAGCAGACTCAGCCCCGGCTGAAGGCGCGCTACCGCGCCGAGATCAAGGACGCGCTGAACGGCGAGTTCGAATACGCCAACGTGATGCAGATCCCCGGCGTCGTCAAGGTCGTCGTGAACATGGGTGTCGGCGACGCCGCCCGTGACGCGAAGCTGATCAACGGTGCCGTCAAGGACCTCGAGCTGATCACCGGCCAGAAGCCCGAAATCCGTAAGGCCACCAAGTCGATCGCGCAGTTCAAGCTGCGTGAGGGCATGCCGATCGGCGCGAAGGTCACCCTTCGTGGCGACCGTATGTGGGAGTTCCTGGACCGTCTCGTGTCCATCGCGCTGCCCCGTATCCGCGACTTCCGCGGCCTGTCGCCGAAGCAGTTCGACGGCAACGGCAACTACACGTTCGGCCTCAGCGAGCAGTCGATGTTCCACGAGATCGACGTGGATTCCATCGACCGCCCGCGCGGTATGGACATCACCGTGGTCACCACCGCGACCAACAACGAAGAAGGCCGCGCGCTGCTGAAGCACCTCGGCTTCCCGTTCAAGGAGAACTGAGCACATGGCTAAGAAAGCACTGCGCATCAAGGCGGAGGCCAAGCCTAAGTTCGCCGTCCGCGCCTACACCCGCTGCCAGCGTTGCGGTCGCCCGCACGCGGTCTACCGCAAGTTCGGCCTGTGCCGTATCTGCGTCCGCGAAATGGCGCACCGCGGTGAGCTCCCGGGCGTGCACAAGAGCTCCTGGTGAGCTTGCGCTCCTCGTGAGCGCACCTGCCGCCTAGGCGAATAACGAAGCAAGGCACGGACTCTCAACCGAGAGTCCGTGCCTTCGCGCGTTAAGAAGCCCCATTTCTCACGACGAACGTCTCGCGGTGATGGTGCGGCTACTGAGTCCCGCATCTCCGAGAGTTGGGCGTTGTAGGTGCGTTGAAGGATTGGATCAGACCAGACAACCCCGGTCGGGTGGATTCGATCTAGCGAAACCACCCCTGGTTGCGGCGCTCGTTGAGTTCTATGAGCTCTTCCTCGCTGAGCTCATCTTCTGGAACATACTGCTGCGCAGTCATCCTTACCGGACTCGGTGTGGGCTGTTCGGAAGCGATTTCAATCGACTCGACCGCTGCGGATATGCGTGGGTCCGCCGTCAGTTCGTCGAGGCGTTCACGCACGTTACTTCGAGCCTTGTCCAAGGCATCGTGTGCGAGGGTCGTGATGAGCTTGCCGAGTTCGACCCCGTACGGCGTGACGCTCTCATCGATGCGCACCGCTTCAAGCGTTCCATCCGCTCGGACATCGACCGCCACGCCGTATCGTGACTCGGTGAATCGATCCGTGAGTAGCGCACGACGCACGGCGTTCATCCGATCGGTGATCGGGTCAATATCACTGTTGCTCGGATACGACGGCAAGGCACACTCCCCATGTGGTCGGATGACCGTGCTAGCGTAGCAAAATCGCCGATGGGGGAGAGGATCGCGATGGCCGACAATCTATATGTAGAGCAAGCCGCACTTGAAGGAATGATCGGTGCGTTCAATGGCTCCCAGGGGGTCCTCAACACCTTGTCGACCGAGGGCTTCATTGCTGCGATCGAGCCCGCGCTGCCGGGTTCCGGCCTGGGTGCTGCTTTTATGAGGGCCGGTGTTCGCGCGAGGCTCAGTGTACGAGGAGTTGCCGTGCAGCTCAAAGAGATCAACGATGCCGCGACCGCGAGCATCGCTGCTTACAACGCACAACAAGCAGAGCAATCGAAGGCGCAGGCCGAGTTGGCCGAGGCCGGTCCGATGGATGGGCCCAGATGAGTTCGCTACCTCCGACGAAGTCGGAGATTCGTCAGTGGAACTTCGATTCGCTGACTGAGCAAGGTAATGAGTGGGCCCGCGGCGCGGAGGCGGTTACGACCGAACACAGCGCCATCAATCAGCAGCTCGCCGACTCTCCTGGATTTTGGCGTGGTGACGCCGGGGATGCTATGCGCGTCAAGGGTGAGGAAGCCAAGACCTCGCTGTCCAAGGTGGTAACGGCCTTTGACAATGCTCAGCCAGCCGTCGTCCAGATCGTCCAGGTCCTTGGTTTCGCGAAGTTGTCGGCTGTGAATGCCATCAAGGCTGCCGAGGATGAGCGATACACCGTCGCGGAAGACGGGACAGTCAGCTATTCCAACGATGTTGTCTCGTGGCTGGCTGCGGAGGAGGGGAAATCGCTGGAGGTGGCGAAGGCTGCCCTTGACCAAGGGCAGCGTCAGCACGAAGACGCGATCAAGAAGTCGCTGAGGGAGGCCGGCGATGCTGCGACGTCCGCTGGCGATGCGATAATCAAGGTTTTTGCCGATGTTCCCATTCCTCTTGGTGCGGACCTCGAGATGATTCTCTACACGTACCAGGTCAACCCTGATCAACAGAAAATGACAAAATGGCCTAGCGAAGACTTTATCAAATGGGCAAACCGGTTCAATCCTGGCTCAGACATCGCACAGAAGGACGTGACTGTCAGCGAGGCGGAGATGTTGAACAATTTGAGCCTCATGGACCAGTACAAGTTCTACCGGATCAGTGAGGACGCCAGCGACACCGCAGAGAGCCTGTTTCCGGACAAGAAGGTGGAGGACCAGTACGACGGGAATTTCCAGGATAACCACGCCGACGCTTTCCGGCACGCATATTGGAACGCAATGCTAACCGAGGAGTTCGGCGCGGAGTGGACCGAGGAGTACACATCCAAGCATGAGGGCCGAGAAGATAACCGTATGAGTCGTGAGGCTATGGATCTGTACAACAATGAACTCGGCCGAAGAATTGCGACTGAGAATCCGGGCCTCAGTTCTGTTGGATTGCAGAACAAGATCATTGAATCGTGGAACCATGGTGATGGGGTCGTGATCGATCAGAACGGCAACCTCGCCAGGCCGAAGGGAACCACTCTCGGGTACGAACCACCTACCGAGTTGATTGATCAGCAGCAGTCACTGCCAGGCTCCCTGATTCCGGACAACAAGCCGTCTCCCAAATGACCTGGACCGCGTGTGTCGAACCGCATAGGAGTATCGGTGCGTACTAGGAAACGGATGAGGGGCCTGCTGCTGGCCTTCGTGGCGACTGCAGCCTTCGCCCCGGCCGCCGGGTGTGGTTCCGCATCGGACGGTGAACAAATCACCGTTCAGGACGAGAACCCTGCATTGACGACGGCTTTCGCTCGACTTTTGGACGAAAGGAGAAGCGCCCGGCTGGGCGATATCGTCGCAGCATCCGGTGCCCACATCGGTCCGTGGGATCGTATGTACAGCTTCAGCTCCCCCAATACGAGTGACAAACTCAATCGAATCCTGGGAACAGATGAAGCAAAGTGGAACGGGTTGCATACCCACTCCGAATCTACAACACAGGTCTTCATGCACGATGGCAAAGTTGTCCTTGCCTACGACGACAGGGAACGGGGACCGATTGTCAAGCGGCTGACCTATGCCACACCGGACTCGATCGTGAGTCCGAAGTCGGCTGTAACTAAAGGCATCGGCGGCGACCAGACTATCTGGTACCTGGAGGTACAGGGATTCTCGTGAGCGAGCACTCCCTGAAGGGCCGGCTATTCCATCGGCCTTCGACATCGGACGTCGGTGTAATCGGGCCGTCTGCCCCGGTTCGGCGCGGCCGCAGTTCAAGCTGCGTGAGGGCATGCCGATCGGCGCGAAGGTCACCCTTCGTGGCGACCGTATGTGGGAGTTCCTGGACCGTCTCGTGTCCATCGCGCTGCCCCGTATCCGCGACTTCCGCGGCCTGTCGCCGAAGCAGTTCGACGGCAACGGCAACTACACGTTCGGCCTCAGCGAGCAGTCGATGTTCCACGAGATCGACGTGGATTCCATCGACCGCCCGCGCGGTATGGACATCACCGTGGTCACCACCGCGACCAACAACGAAGAAGGCCGCGCGCTGCTGAAGCACCTCGGCTTCCCGTTCAAGGAGAACTGAGCACATGGCTAAGAAAGCACTGCGCATCAAGGCGGAGGCCAAGCCTAAGTTCGCCGTCCGCGCCTACACCCGCTGCCAGCGTTGCGGTCGCCCGCACGCGGTCTACCGCAAGTTCGGCCTGTGCCGTATCTGCGTCCGCGAAATGGCGCACCGCGGTGAGCTCCCGGGCGTGCACAAGAGCTCCTGGTGAGCTTGCGCTCCTCGTGAGCGCACCCGCCGCCTAGGCAAAATATCGACGAAGGCACGGACTTCCGACGGAAGTCCGTGCCTTCGTGCGTTCAGTTGTAGACGCGTAGGTGGGTCAGTACTGCGAGGACGCGGCGGTGGTCGTCGGGTTCTGGCTGGAGGCCGAGTTTGACGAAGATGCTGCGGACGTGGGTTTCGATGGTGCGTTCGCCGAGGAAGAGGGCGGCGCCGATCGCGCGGTTGGAGCGGCCTTCGGCCATGAGCCGCAGGACTTCTCGCTCGCGGGGGGAGAGCTCGTCGAGTGGGAGGGCGCCGTGGTGTGGCCGCGAGACCAAGCGGCAGACCAGGTCGGGATCGATCGCCGAACCGCCCGCGGCGACCCGCTGGAGGGCCGTCACGAATTCGTCGATATCGGAAACCCGGTCTTTGAGCAGGTAGCCGAGGCTGCGCGCGCCGCCCGAGAGCAGGTCGAGAACGCTCTCGGTTTCGATGTACTGCGACAGCAGCAGCACCGCCGTCTCGGGAAAGTCGCGACGGATGGCCACGGCGGCATCGATGCCCTCGGTGGTGCAGGTCGGTGGCATCCGAATGTCGACGACCGCGACATCGGGGCGGTGCGCGCGGACCAGGCTCAACAGTGCCGTGGCATCGCCCGCCTGCCCGGTCACTTCCATGCCCTCGTCCTCGAGCAATCGGGCGATTCCCTGCCGGAGCAGCGCCGAGTCGTCGGCGAGCACAACGCGCAGGCGGGATCGATCGTGCTGGGGGACGTGTTCGGGGACTGTCGGAAGTTCCGCGGTGGCGTCGACCGCCGCGGTGAGCACCGCGCGCGTGTCCGCGGCGAATTCCCCGCAGTTCGGATACCGGTCGGCCGGATCCTTGGCCATCGCCCGCGCGATCACCGCGTCGAAGGCCTTCGGCAGCGACGGCAGCTGGGCGCTCGGTAGCGGCACCGGTGCGTTCAGATGGCCGTTCATGATGGCCGCCGGGCTCGGCCCCGGATAGGGCGGACAGCCGGTGAGCAGGTGGAACAGGGTGCAGCCCAGGGAATATTGGTCGGCTCGATGGTCGAGGGTTCGCCCTTCGAGCTGTTCGGGTGCCGCGTAACGCAGCGTGGCGACCATCATTCCGGCGGCGGTGAGGTGCACGTTGTCATCGAGCGCCTTCGCGATGCCGAAATCGGTCAGCAGTACTCGTTCGGCCTCGCCGGGCTGGGTAGCTTCGGCCAGCAGGATGTTCGCCGGGTTGACATCGCGGTGGTACACACCCGCCCGATGCGCGTAGTCGAGACCGGCCGCGACCTGTTCGATGATGTGCACGGCGCGTTCCGGCGCCACCGGCCCCTCGCGCACCAGGTGGGCCGCATCGGTTCCCGGCACCAGCTGCATCGCGATCCACAGGCGATCGCCCTCGCGGCCACGGTCGTAGACCGCGACGATGGCGGGGTGGTCGAGCCGAGCGCCGTGATCGGCTTCGAATTCGAACCGGGTGCGGACGTACTCGTCACCGGTGAGGAAGGGATGAAGCACCTTGAGTGCCACGGTGCGTGGCAGCGTCGGGTGCTGGGCGGCGTAGACGGTGCCCATGCCGCCCGCGCCGAGCGTTCGCTCGATGGTGTAGCCCGCGAACACTGTTCCTGGTTCCAGGTCGAACCCGCTCATGCGGCACCTCCTGGTCTCCGCGAGTGTTCCTCGAGCACCCGCCGCGTGTGCGCCGCCGGCGACGATGACCGAGGGGCGGTCACGACGTGTCCTGCGTGCGCAGTGGAAGGGTGGCGGTGAGGACCGTGCCGGCGCCGGGCGGGCTGTCCACCCGCAGGTCGCCACCGAGTGCCGCGGCCCGATCACCCAAGCCACTGAGTCCGCCGCCGGGACTGACATGGGCGCCGCCGCGGCCGTCGTCGGCGATCACGAGCTGCACGGCCTCGTCGACGATGCCTGCCTCGATATCGACATGCGTACCGCCGGAATACTTCGCCGCGTTGGTGACGGCCTCGGCGGCGATGAAGTACGCGGCCAGCTCCACGCCTGCCGGTGGCCTCGGCGTCAGCGCGCCGTGGATCCGTACGGCGATCGGGGCGCGTTCGGCGAGCGCGGTGAGCGCGGCCGTCAGACCGCGTTCGGCGAGGATCGGTGGGAACACGCCGCGGGCCAGCTCGCGGAGCTCGCTGAGCGCGGTGTCCAGTTCGGCGGCGCCCAGCGTCACCAGATCGCCACGGGTCTCGGTGTCCGCGGCGCGCTGGGCCCGGCGCAACAGCAGCGCCGCGGCGACCAGACGTTGCTGTGCGCCGTCGTGCAGATCGCGTTCGACTCGGCGGCGCTCGGCATCGCCCGCCGCCACGATGCGTTCGCGGGAGCGGCGCACCTCGGCGAGCTGAGCGGCCAGATCGTTGCGCAGGCGCTCGTGGCCGAGGGCGAGCTCGGTCGCACCGCGCACGGCGGCCAGCAGCTCGGGTTCGGTTTGCAGCTGTTTGTCGTAGACAAGGGCGGCCGCCGCGGCGCCGTCCAGTTCGAGGATCGTCGCCCTCCGGTGATCGGTGCCGGGCGGTAGTTTCCGGAGCGTGCCGTCGCAGTCGACGTAGCCGCCCTGGTCGGCATGGAAGCTCCACAGCTCGAGCGTGGGGTCGTGCAGTGCCCGGCGCAGTGCCTCCACGAAGCCCGCGTTGATCGGGGTGGCCCCGATCTCGACCATCGCGTCGCCGACCGCCGCGCGCGCCATGCGATAGCGCACCTGTCCGTACGCGATGGCCATGGGCAGCAGCACAATCGGGATATAGCGCAGGTCGAGCGTCCAGCTGTGCAGGGAACCCGGGGACAGGACCGCGGTCGACAAGATCCACAGGATGATCAGCCCGGCGATCGTGGCGAAGACCAGAACCGGTGCGAACCCGGAGCGATAGGCCGCGGTCCCCGACCGCCAGCGCACGATCACGACCGTGATGAGCACGACGCCGATCAGGAACGCGAGCGCGCCGACGGTGAGCTGGATTCGATCGGCCAGGACCGGATCGTGGCGGATGAGCAACAGATTCACCGAGGTCGACCGGTGCGGCGCGGGTACCTGCCTCGGATCGAAGAACATCCACTCGGCCCACACTCCGAACACGGCCAGCGCCCAGCACGCCCGCACACACCAGCGTTCCCACGAGCGGTTCAGGCGTCCTGACGGGAAGCCGAGCAGCACCGGAATCATCACCGGCAGATAGATATTCGTCAGGACCGCGCCCGCGGTGAACAACACCGGGTCGCTCGACCGGCGGACACCGCAGGCCAGCCACACCAAGCCGGCGACCACGAAAAGGGGTCCGGCCAGGTCGTGCGGCCGGTTCGTCCAGGTGAACAGTCCCGATGCGACGAACGAGGCCCCGGCCAGCAGGAACAGCATGAGCTCGACCCGCCCGAACACCGGCGAATGCTGCGCCGCCGAGAACGCCTCGCGTGGTCCGAGCAGCAGGATCCGGGCCGGGTCGTAGAGCGCGGCCTCCGACCAGTCCACCGACAGCACCACAGCGACGCTCAGCGCGGCGGCACATGCCGTCACCCCACCGATGAGCGCGATCGTACGAGGTGTCATCGAACAGCCTCCAACTACCGACCTATTTCAGGATCCTCTGCTGGAAACCGGTGCACAACCACCCGCGCGATCCGTGTGGTGAGTTGTCACGAGGTTGGATGAAATGTTTGCGTTTCACTGCCGGCGTGGCTGCTGATGTGTTCTCTTGGCGCATGAAGAAGTTCGCCACAGTCGCTGTTCTCTCCGTCGCGCTCCTCGGGGCGCCTGCTGTCGCATCCGCCGCCCCCAGCGCCGGTTCCGGGTCCGGGGGTGGGTCGGGGTCGTCGGAGACGGAGTTGATCTGTTCGCCGATCGCGCAGTTGTTGTTCGCCACCGGAAGTGTGGAGAAGCCGCCGCTCTACGACCTGCTCTGCCTGCTCAGCTGAACGGAGAGCGGTCGATTCCGCAGCTGACGCCGGCGGGCGGTAGTTGACCGGTGAACAGGTAGTCGCGTTTGAGGTGTTCGGCGCAGGTGCTCTGGACGTACATGGAGCTGTGGCCCGCGCCTTCGATCACGACTACCTGGGCCCGGTTCAGTTGGGCCGCACCGGCTTTGGCGCCACGCAGTGGGGTGGCGGGATCGTATCGGCTGTTGAGGACGAGGATCGGGGCGGCGGTTTCGCGGTTCCATGGACCGGTGTAGCGGTCTCGGTCCTCGGCCTGCCAGAAGGCGCAGGGGGTGGCGTTGAAGACGGCGATCCGGCCGAAGTAGCGCGACTGGAGATCTTCGGCGGCGGCCACCCGGCTGTAGACAGCGGGGTCGGTGGGGACGGTGCTGTCGGAGCACTGGATGGTGTAGAAGGCCTCGACGCGGTTGGCGGGGTGGTTCTCCGCGAAGAGGGCGTCGGGGACTCTGGCGGGCAGGACGGTTGCCGCGTCGAAGAGGTTCTGGAGCAGGATCGCCAGATCGGGGTAGGTGTCGGGGCGGGAGAGGCTGCCCGCGGCGCTCACGATCTGGGAGAAGGTCCACGGCGTGCCCGCGACCGTGATGGGCGCGAGGCGGGCGCGTTCGGCGAGTGCGATCCACTTGAGTTTCGGGTCGCCCGCGGCGAACGCGCAGTGTGGACCCGCGGCGGAGCAGTCGCGCAGGAAGGTGTCGAAGGTTTCGGCGATGCCGGCGGCGACGCCCTGGCGGGTGTCGAGCGGCAGATTCACGCCGTCGGCGCCGTGGCCGTTCACATTGCCCTCGAAGTCGAGGGAACCGTCGAACGCCATCGCGCGGACCCGGCCGGGGAACATGTTGGCGTAGACCGCGCCGACCTGGGTGCCGTAGGAGATGCCGTGGTAGGTCAGAGCCTCGTCGCCGACCGCGCGGCGCAGCAGGTCGAGGTCGCGGGCGGTGTTGGCGGTGGAGGCGTGGCGCAGGATCGGCCCCGCGTGCTGGGCGCAGCGGGTCGCGATATCGGCCGAAGCGGCGAAGAACGCGGGCTCGTCGCCCGGATCGGTCGGTGTGCCGGGGAAGGAACCGAGGTAGGCAGCCTGCTCGTCGGCGCTCGGGAAACATTGCGTGCCCGCGCTGCGCGAGACCGCGCGCGGATCCCAGGAGACCAGGTCGAAGCGGGCGCGCAGCTCGTCGGAGAACAGCCACGGCCAGCGGGCCCGCTCGCGCAAGCGGTCGACGCCGGAGGGGCCGGGTCCACCGAAGTTGACGAACAGGGTGCCGATGCGGCGTGCGGGATCGGAGGCCGGCAACTTGATGACAGCCAGGTCGATCTGCGTGGCCCGCGGGCTGTTGTAGTCCATCGGCACTTGGGCCAGCGCGCATTCGAACCCGTCCGCGCAGGACTCCCATGCCAGTGCCGGGGTGGCGGCACCCTCGGCGAGCTGGTCGACGTAGGGGTCGGCCCAAGCACGCGCGGGCGTGACGAGCGCGCCGATCCCGAGCAGTACGGCGAGCAGATAAGCCGAGCTCCGGCGGCGTGCACAGTGGGAAGACAACAGCCGAGCCTCCTGCGCGGATCCGACGAACCTCGCGAAGCTACCACATTCGTGAGCAGCGCTTACTAACGCAAAGTGGTTGGTATCGAACACAATTCGATCGATGGGCTCGGACCGGACGGCATCGCGTGGCGGCATCGTCGCAGGTCGCCGCCTTCTTCGTGCGTCGGTGGAAGCGGTCGTCCACGGAATTGTCTTCGGATTTTCACGGTTACCGCGGCATTACCGGCTCCTCATATTCCTGTGTCTTTCCCGAGAATGTGATCTCCAGGCTGGTCGATAATTTATTTCGTGGCTACTGTCGGGGTCGTTGCATGACAATGCGGCGTGCAGATGGGCGTCAGTGTCGATCCCTTGCCGAGTGAATGCAGAGGATGTGAGTTCGTGACCCTGACCACAGAAAACAAGCCACGTGACGTGGCCCACCGGGTGTCTCTTCGGGGAATTCCCGCCGGCGCCATGCCGATGGTCGCGTTTCTTTCTATTTTGGCCGGATTTATCGGAGCGGCCGCTTATACGCATTCCGCCGGCTATTTCGTGACATTCATGACCGGTAATACCGAGCGCGCCGTTCTCGGCTGGTTCGACAATGACCAGATACTGGCCACCGGGGCGATCACGCTGCTTTTCTCGTTCGGCCTCGGGGTGTTCGTCGCCTCGCTGCTGCGACGGCGGCTGTGGCGGCGCGGTCACTACGGTGCGTCCGTGGTGACCACCGTGGCGCTGGCCGTGGCCGCGGTGGTCGACTTCGCCCTCGACCGCACCGGCGGCCAGGAGGTGGGGTTCATCCCGATCGCGTTCGTCGCGTTCGCGGTGGGCGCGCTCAACACCGCGTTCGTCAAGAACGGCGAGACCAGCGTTCCGCTCAGCTATGCCACCGGAACGGTCGTGAAACTGAGCCAGGGCATCGAAAGTCATGTCAGCGGGGGTAGTGCGCGCGATTGGCTCGGCTACGGCATGCAGTACGCGGCGTTCGCCGTCGGCGCCCTGCTCGGCGGCTTGATGAGCACGGTGGTGGGTGGTGAGATGATGCTGATCGTCGCCGCCGTTGTCTCGGCCGCGGCGATCCTGATCACCTACAAGACGGGTGGGAGGGCGGCCCACACCGCCGCGTGACGGAGATCGCCCCGGTCGGTCGCCCCCCGGGTTTGGTCCTGACCACGGCGTTGCCTACACTAGAGCGGTTGCCTGGGCAGATCTGTGTCCGCTGCGCGCTTCGGCGCGGGTGGGACCGTGCCAGGCGCCGAGAGCTCGCAAGAGAACTCATCCGGTCGGTAAGTGCCGACCGGACCAGCCGAATTGTTGTAGGCCCACGGTCGACCGCGCGAGAGTGCGGGAGATGTTGCATGGGAACCGCAGCGAGAAAGGTGTCGAGGTCTAACCATGACCATGACTGATCCGATCGCAGACTTCTTGACGCGTCTGCGCAACGCCAACTCGGCGTACCACGATCAGGTGAAGGCGCCCCACTCGAAGATCAAGGTGAACATCGCCGAGATCCTCAAGCGTGAGGGCTACATCGCCGATTACCGCACCGAAGACGCGACCGTTGGCAAGGCCATCGTCGTCGATCTGAAGTACGGCCCCAGCCGTGAGCGCAGCCTGCAGGGCCTGCGTCGCGTCTCGAAGCCGGGTCTGCGTGTGTACGCGAAGTCCACCAACCTGCCCAAGGTCCTCGGCGGCCTCGGCGTGGCGATCATTTCCACGTCGACCGGTCTGCTCACCGACCGTCAGGCGGCCAAGCAGGGCGTCGGGGGCGAAGTCCTCGCCTACGTCTGGTAAGGGAGGTCAGGACTAATGTCGCGTATTGGTAAGAAGCCCATCGAGATTCCGGCCGGCGTCGACGTCAACATCGACGGCCAGGTTGTCACGGTCAAGGGGCCCAAGGGCACCCTGTCGCACACCGTGGCCGAGCCCATCATCGTCACCAAGGGTGAAGGTAATGAGCTCGAGGTTGCTCGTCCCAACGACGAGCGCGCGAACCGTTCGCTGCACGGCCTTTCCCGCACCCTGATCGCCAACATGATCGAGGGTGTCACCAAGGGCTACGAGAAGAAGATGGAAATCTTCGGCGTCGGTTACCGCGTTCAGGCCAAGGGTTCGAACCTCGAGTTCGCCCTCGGTTACAGCCACCCGGTGCCGATCGAGGCCCCGGCAGGCATCACCTTCGCGGTGGAATCGCCCACCAAGTTCTCGGTGTCCGGAATCGACAAGCAGAAGGTCGGTCAGATCTCCGCTGTCATCCACGGACTGCGTAAGCCCGACCCGTACAAGGGCAAGGGCATCCGCTACGCCGGCGAGGTCGTTCGCCGCAAGGTCGGAAAGACGGGTAAGTGATCATGGCGCAAACTGCTAACCAGAAGGCGAAGCGGATTCCGCTGGGCAAGGACGCTTCCACGAAGCGTCGCCTGTCGAAGACCCGCCGTCACTTCCGTCTTCGTAAGAAGGTCGAAGGCACCACCGAGCGTCCGCGCCTGGTGGTCAACCGCTCCTCGCGGCACCTGCACGCGCAGCTGATCGACGACTCGGTGGGCAAGACCATTGCCGCCGCTTCCTCGATCGAGGCCGACGTGCGCGCCCTCGAGGGCGACAAGTCCGCCAAGGGCGCGAAGGTCGGTCAGCTGATCGCCGAGCGTGCCAAGGCTGCCGGTATCGAGGCGGTCGTGTTCGACCGTGGTGGTCACGACTACCACGGCCGTATCGCGGCGCTGGCCGATGCCGCTCGTGAAGGTGGGCTGAAGTTCTGATGACTGTTATTTCGAACGGAAGGAACGTCTGATGCCGGGACGTCAGCGGCGTGACGGCGGCAACGGACCCGCCGGACAGAACAACAACACCAACAGCAACGCCGGAGGCCCCGAGGGCAACCGTCGTGGCGGTGGCGATCGTCGCGGTGGCGGCGACCGTCGTGACAACGCGGCCGAGAAGAACCAGCTCGAGCGCGTCGTCGCGATCAACCGTGTCTCCAAGGTCGTGAAGGGTGGTCGTCGCTTCAGCTTCACCGCCCTCGTGATCGTCGGTGACGGCAACGGTCTGGTCGGCGTCGGCTACGGCAAGGCCAAGGAAGTTCCCGCGGCCATCCAGAAGGGTGTCGAGGAGGCTCGCAAGAGCTTCTTCCGCGTCCCGATGATCGGCTCGACCATCACCCACCCGGTTCAGGGTGAGGCGGCGGCCGGTGTGGTCATGCTGCGTCCGGCTTCGCCCGGTACCGGTGTGATCGCGGGCGGCGCGGCTCGCGCCGTGCTCGAGTGCGCGGGCATTCACGACATTCTGGCCAAGTCGCTCGGTAGCGACAATGCGATCAACGTCGTTCACGCGACGGTTGCCGCGCTCAAGATGCTCCAGCGTCCCGAAGAGGTTGCCGCGCGTCGCGGTCTGCCGATCGAGGATGTCGCTCCGGCGGGCATGCTGCGTGCGCGTGCAGGACAGGGAGCCTGACATGGCTGATCTCAAGGTGACTCAGATCAAGAGCACGATCGGTGCCAAGTCGAACCAGCGCGACAGCCTGCGGACGCTTGGTCTGCGGAAGATCCGCCAGTCGGTGGTTCGTGAGGACAACGCTCAGAACCGCGGTCTGATCAACGTCGTGCGCCACCTCGTAACAGTTGAGGAGGTCTAGACATGACCATCAAATTGCACCACCTGCGTCCCGCCCCTGGCTCCAAGACCGAGAAGACCCGTGTGGGTCGCGGTGAGGGTTCCAAGGGTAAGACCGCCGGTCGCGGTACCAAGGGCACCAAGGCACGCAAGAACGTCCCCGCGGCGTTCGAGGGTGGCCAGATGCCGCTGCACATGCGTCTGCCGAAGCTTCGCGGCTTCACCAACCGCTTCCGGGTCGAGTACCAGGTCGTCAACGTTGGCCGCATCGCCGAGCTGTTCCCGCAGGGCGGCGTCATCGGTAAGGCCGAGCTCGTCGAGGCCGGCGCCGTTCGTAAGAACGAGCTGGTCAAGGTTCTCGGCGACGGCGAGATCGGCGTCGCCATCCAGGTGACCGCCGACAAGGTGACCGGCTCCGCCAAGGAGAAGATCACCGCAGCCGGTGGCACTGTCACCGAACTGGCCTGACGGTACTGTAGTCAGCAGCTGACACCGGACGAGTCGCGAGCTCGTCCGGTGTCACTGTTAGAGTTCCAAGTGTTGTCTGCCAAGCTCGTCATCGGCTGACGATTCCACATGCTGTCCAGTGGTTCAGTCGCATGGCATGACCATGTCGTTCGCCAGGAGGATTTGTGCTTTCCGCCTTCGTATCGGCCTTCCGGACTCCGGACTTACGGCGGAAGATTCTCTTCACGCTGGGGTTGATCGCGCTGTACCGGTTGGGTGCCGCGCTGCCGTCCCCCGGTGTCGACTACCAGAACGTCCAGGAATGCGTGAAGCTGGTCTCCGGCGGTGAATCCGCCGGTATCTACCAGCTCATCAACCTTTTCTCCGGTGGCGCGCTCCTGCAGCTGTCCGTGTTCGCGATCGGCATCATGCCGTACATCACCGCGAGCATCATCATCCAGCTGCTGACCGTCGTCATCCCGCGGTTCGAGGAACTGCGCAAGGAGGGCCAATCCGGCCAGACCAAGATGACGCAGTACACGAGGTACCTGTCGGTCGCGTTGGCGATTCTGCAGGCCACCGGTCTCGTCGCGCTGGCCGCTCGCGGTCAGCTACTGCAGGGCTGCAACGAGCCGATCCTCGCCGACACCAGCATTTTCGGCATGATCATCATCGTGCTGGTGATGACCGCCGGTGCGTCGCTGGTCATGTGGTTCGGCGAGCAGATCACCGAGCGCGGTGTCGGCAACGGCATGTCGCTGCTCATCTTCGCCGGTATCGCCGCGCGAATTCCGCTCGACGGCAAGGCAATCCTCGACACCCGAGGTGGCCTGGTCTTCGGTCTGGTGTGTGTCGCGGTGCTGGCAATCATCGTGGCCGTGATCTTCGTCGAGCAGGGACAGCGCCGGATTCCGGTGCAGTACGCCAAGCGTGTGGTGGGTCGCAAGATGTACGGCGGCTCCTCCACCTATCTGCCGTTGAAAGTCAATCAGGCCGGTGTCATCCCGGTGATCTTCGCGTCCTCGCTGCTGTATCTGCCCAACCTGGTTGCGCAGCTCACCTCGTCGAGCACCACGACGGATCCGAGTTGGTGGCAGGAGATCATCCAGAAGTATCTGGTCGACCCGACCAATCCGGTCTACATCGCCATCTACTTCGGCTTGATCGTGTTCTTCACCTACTTCTACGTCGCGATCACCTTCAACCCGGAGGAACGTGCCGACGAGATGAAGAAGTTCGGTGGCTTCATTCCGGGCTATCGTCCGGGTAAGCCGACTGCCGACTACCTGAATTATGTTCTGAGCCGCATCACCCTGCCCGGCTCGATCTACCTCGGCGCGGTCACCGTCCTCCCGAGCTTGTTCCTCGGCGCGGGCAGCACGGGCCAGTCGGCGAACATGGCCTTCGGCGGTGCCGCGGTGCTCATCATGGTCAGTGTTGGTCTCGACACGGTCAAGCAGATCGAGAGCCAGCTGATGAATCGAAATTACGAAGGGTTCCTCAAGTGAGAGTTGTTCTGCTCGGTCCGCCGGGTGCCGGCAAAGGTACTCAGGCCGTCCTGCTGTCGGAGAAGCTGGGCGTTCCGCACATCTCCACCGGAGACCTCTTCCGCGCGAACATCAGCCAGCAGACCGCCCTCGGTCGCGAGGCACAGAAGTACATGGACGCGGGCGACCTGGTTCCCAGCGACGTCACCAACCGCATGGTCGAGGCGCGCGTCGGCGAACCCGACGCCGCGAACGGTTTCGTGCTCGACGGTTACCCGCGCACGGTCGATCAGGCCGACGCGCTGAAGAAGATCCTCGAGCACAACGGCACCACGCTCGACGCCGTGCTGTGCTTCGTGGTCGCCGAGGACACCGTGGTCGAGCGGATGCTCGCCCGTGGGCGTGCCGACGACACCGAGGACGTCATCCGCAACCGGCTGCGGGTCTACCGCGAGGAGACCGAGCCGCTGCTCGAGCACTACGACGGTCTGGTCGTGACCGTCGACGGCATCGGCGAGGTCGATGAGGTCAACGCCCGGGCGCTCGCGGCGCTCGGTCAGTAATCAGCGGATCGGAGTACTGAGGCCGGATGGTCTTCAACCGTAAGAAGAAGGTCGTGCCGTTCCGCTCGGCGGGCGAGCTGGATGCCATGCAGGCAGCCGGCGCGATCGTCGGTGCGACGCTGGTCGCCGTTCGCGCGGCGGCCAAGCCCGGCGTCTCGACGCTGGAGCTCGACGAGGTCGCCGAGGCCACGATCCGCGACGCGGGCGCTGTCCCGTCGTTCAAGGGCTATCACGGGTTCCCCGGCTCGATCTGTTCTTCGGTCAATGATCGTGTGGTCCACGGGATCCCCTCGGCGAGTGACATTCTCGCCGAGGGCGATCTCGTGTCCATCGACTGCGGCGCCATCCTCGACGGCTGGCACGGCGACTCGGCATGGACCTTCGGCATCGGCACCATCATCGAGGCCGATCAGTTGCTGAGCGAGGCGACCAGGCTCTCGATGGAGACCGGCATCGCGGCGATGCTGCCGGGCAACCGGCTGACCGACGTCTCGCACGCCATCGAGCTGGGGACGCGAGCGGCCGAGCAGGCGCACGGTCGCCAGTACGGCATCGTCGACGGTTACGGTGGCCACGCCATCGGGCGCGAGATGCACATGGATCCGTTCCTGCCCAACGAAGGCGCGCCCGGTAAGGGCCCGCGCCTGGTGGTCGGGTCGGTGCTGGCGATCGAGCCGATGCTCACGCTCGGTACCACCGAGACCAAGACTCTCGATGACGACTGGACCGTGGTCACCACCGACGGGACCCGCGCGGCGCATTGGGAGCACAGCGTCGCTGTCACCGAGGACGGGCCGCGCATCCTCACGCTGCGCCCCGAGTAGTTCACCGACGACTTTTTCGGTGAAGTAATCGTTCTAATCTGTCTAGCCGCCTCGGCCCTGCTCGGCGGCCGGACGCGCGCTATACGGGATCGGGCAACCCGATCCCCACCGAATTCCTCGGCATGCTGCCCTACATCGTCACCCTGGTCGTGGTCGCCGGATTAATCGGAAAGGCGGTCGCGCCCGCGGCCGACGGCATCCCGTACCGGCCGGGCGACGAGTAGTCAGCCTTCGAGCAGAACGGTGACCGGGCCGTCGTTGGTGAGTTCGATCCGCATGTGGGCGCCGAATTCGCCGGTGGCGACGGTGGCGCCCAGTTCGCGCAGTGTGTCGGCGAAGGTGTCGACGAGGGGTTCGGCGAGGGAGCCGGGCGCCGCGGCGTTCCAGGAGGGGCGGCGGCCCTTGGCGGTGTTGGCGTAGAGGGTGAACTGGCTGACCACCAGGATGGGGGCGTCCAGGTCGGCGGCGGAGCGTTCACCGTCGAGGATGCGCAGGCGATATGCCTTGTCGGCCAGGGCTTTCGCGTTGGCCGCGGTGTCGGTGTGGGTAGCGCCGACGAGAGCGAGCAGGCCATGGGGGACACCGGTCGCCGCCGGATCGATGCGTCCCACGACCTGATCGTCGACGCTCACCTGGGCGCTGGTCACACGTTGCAGCAGTACTCGCACAGCTCCGATCATGCCGGGTGACCGCGCTGTGCGACATTCCGGGGGCGACCTATTCATTCCAGCGGTGTGCAGTATTCAGAATGACAATTGTAATTCCTTGTGGTGCAGAAATTTACGTTCTCGCGCCGGTGGGATAGTTTGACATTTATGACGGAAGATCAAGTGCAGCAACGTAAGAATCTGTTCATGGGGGGTATTGCCGCACTGGGGGGCGTCGGCCTGTTCATTGTCTTGTTCTCGGTGTTCGGCGTGGAGCCGAGCGGTCTCACCGGTGCGATCACCACGGGTCTGCTGGTCGCGGCGGCGGGCTGTTTCGGTAGCGCGGCCAGGATCAAGCGGGACGCGAGACGCGACTCCTGACCGACGAAGCCGCTGCCTCCCGGTGGGGAGACAGCGGCTTCGCTGTGCCGATTCAGTCCTTGCCGAAGAAGAGGATATTCGGGCCGTAGTCGGTGAGCGGGGCCTTCTCCGCGGACTGGCGGATGCCCGCGCCGGGGAGCTCGGTGACCTTGGCGAACATTTCGGCGTTGCCGAAGGCGGCTCTGACCTGGGTTTCGGAGGCGTAGTCGGCGCCGTAGTCGGCCAGGGTCGCGAAATCCAGGGGGGCCAACGGGGCATCGAGGGGTGCCTGACCCGCGGGCCTGCCGAGGGCGGCGTACTGGGTGGCGACGCCGTTGTCGTACAGGCACAGTTCGTAGGAGATCTTCTCGATGGTGGCGACGGTGAGGACCGGCCATTTCATCGAGAGGGCCACGGCGAGTGGGTGTTTACCGAGTGCGCCGATCTCCCAGTTGAGGCTTTTCACCGAAATCCAGCTGCCCGAGGACTTTTCGACGAGCACCACATCGGCGCCCAGTTCGATCTCAAGGTTGGTCTTGGGTTCTTTGACGCCCCAGTGCTTGTCGTGCACCCCCGCGAAGCGGCCCGCGTCGACCGGGTTCGCGCCGTCCTGGGCGTATGCGGCGACGATCGCGGCGCGTACCTGATCGAGCGCGTCCGGCGCCGAGCACCGGACGGCGATCGCGCCGTAGGTCGCCGAGATCTCCACCGGCCGCGACGGCGGCTCCGGCATCGCCCCTGCCGCAAGGGGCTTGAGGCCGACCAGAGCCAGTCGCCAGTTGATCTCGTCGATCGTGGCCAGGTCGCCACCCGACTGGTACAGGATCTGCTGCTGCGTGAGCCGTCCCGCGCGTTCGAGGGTCGGTGCGCCCAGTTTCACCAGCGCCTGCGTGGTCTTGACCGTGAGATCGAGTTCCTCGACCCGGGTTTCACGCAGTTTCGCCGTGCTCGCGGTGGTGGTCACCTCGGAGTACAACGTGCGGTAGGTCGCGATGGCCTGCTTGCGCGAGCGCCCCACCATCAGGGTGCGCAGCAGGGTGCTCAGACTCGCCAGGTACTTGCCCGGTTGCTCGGAAGCGCGCGCGTACATCGCGGCCCGAATCCGGACCGCCGACTCGCTGGCCGCCACCGCCGCGTCGTGGTCGAGCCGCATCAACCACACGCCGCACTTGGACAACCCGTCGGCGCACATGGCCGAGACATCCGGGTAGTCCTGCGCGACCTGCCGATACGCCGAGCAGGCGCTGCGAATGGTGTTGGTCGCGAGCTGCCGATGCCCGACCAGCCGCGTCGCCTGCTCGAACAACCGCAACGCGTCCTGCAACGCGCCCGCGTATTCGTATGAGACGTAGCCCCCGACCAGCCAGTGCAGCCGGATCGCCACCGCTTCCTGCGCGGGCTCCAGCGCCTCGGCCGTGCGGTCGCGGCCCGACGGATCGTCCCTGGTCGTGAGCAGACCCTGCGCGAGCTCGGTCAGCGATCCGGCCAAGCGCAGGTAGTCGTCGGCGTGCTGGCTGCGGGTGTTGGCGCGATTGGCTGCCACGCGCCGTTCGAGGCCGCTCAGATCGGTCATGAGCAGTTCCGTCGCGACGTCAAGCTGGGCACCCATCGTTCGTTCGTTCATGGCCGTCCGGCGGCCGCTAGCGCTTTGATCGAGTCTGTCACAGATCGGTGTCGGCTGCCGGATCGTTGGCCGGAACCGGCTGTTCATTCAGCATCGGTGCCGGTGTTTCCTTGCTGCTGTGCATATTTCGCATTGCTCACTAGAATGCGATGCGATCGAGTCGGCTGCGAGGGTCGGCGGTGGGGTGCTTCGAGGAGCGGTTAGCGTGGGCGATTCTCCCTGGTCAGGACTGGCCAGTAAGGCAAAAGTCAAGGTCGAGACGGGAGCCGCGCTCGAGGCGGCCAAGGCGTGCAGTACGGCGATCGAAGTGTTCAAGGGTTGCCAGAATCTGTTCCGCGACCACGACCTCAACAACTACGACGAGTCCAAGCTGGGCGGCAGCCAAGTCGATGCGGGACCGCCGCTGCGGACCAAGTTCATCTCCGAGGCCACCCAGGCCAAGGACCTGCTGGGGCGCTATATCGACTCGCTCGAAGACCTGGTCTCGATGTTCAAGGCCGCGGGTGAGTCCTACACCGACACCGACAAGGGCTCCGGCGACAACATCGCCGCGCTCAAGGGCGATCTGAAGAATGTGAACTCCTCGCCGGGTGCCAAGGATATGAAGGGCGAGGTCTCCCAGGCCGGTGGTTACACGCCGGCTCACTGGGAAGTCGATGTCAAGGTGCGGCAGGGCACCGGCATGGAAATCAAGATGGAGAAGCACAACTACGACATCGAGACCGCGAACGTGCCCAAGCACGCGGGCACCGCGACGGCGGAATCGGTCGGTGTGCGGATACCCGTCCGCGCCGCGGACAACATGTCCTGGCGTGACATGTACGACCTCGGTCAGCGGCTGTCCTGGCAGGAGGTGGCCAACGACGCTCCGATCTGGGAGGCGATGGCACATGCCGTGCACGGCGCCGCCTACAACCTCGAGCAGAAGCTCGGTGAGATCACCCGCGACCGGTGGGAGAGCCAGGGCGGTGACGCCGCGTTCGCCGCGATCTCCACGTTCGGCAAGTCGGCGATGACCGCGAGTGACTCCTTCACGATGATGCAGCAGAACCTCGAGTACACCGCGAACTGGTTGTACGCGACCAAGGTGTGTATGCCGATCGACAAAGAAGACAAGTGTGACGACGATCTGCAGGAGAACCGCGATCGGTACAAGCGCCACTACGTCGACGGTGTCGGGCAGACCGAGAAGCTCTTCCCTGCGGCCGCGGAGCCCGCGGCGCCGAAGGGGCCGGTGAAGCCGCCGGAGAACAACAACAACAACAATAACAATAACAATAACAATAACAATAACAATAACAATAACAATAACAATAACAATAACAATAACAATAACAATAACAACAGTAATAACAATACCGGCGGCAACAACAATTCCGGTGGCAGCGGAAACTCCGGCGGCAGCGGCAATTCCGGGGGTGGGAGTCAACAGCAGGCGACGTCGCCGGCCGCCGTGGCTGCCCAGCAAGCGGCGCAGCAAGCTGCCCAGCAGGCGGCCGCGGCGCTGCAGCAGAACGGCACCAACGGTTCGCAGCAAGGCGCGAACGGTCAGACGGCGGGTTCGATCGGATCCACCGGATCCACCGGATCATCGGCGGGGTCGAGCGGTTCGGGGTCCGGCGACATGGCCGGCATCCTGTCCTCGGTGATGTCGGCGGTGACGTCGGCGGTCTCCTCGCTCACCCAGGCACTGCCCTCGCTGGCCACCGCCCTGCAACAGGTGTCCGCGGACACCAGCGGTACCGGCGCCACGTCGGGTCTGCCCGATTTCACCCAGCTCGGCAACCTGTTCGGGCAGTTCCCCGACCTGACCGAACTGCTGTCCCAATCGCCCGAGATCAACCAGTTGATCGCGGACAACCCCGCCCTGTCACCGCTGGCGCAGTTGCTCGGCATCGACACCGTGACGACCGCCGTCGACGGAGCGGGCGTGCCGGAAGAGAGCACCGAAACGGCTGCGGACGAGGCCTTCCCGCGCGCCTCGCTGCCCGACTTCTCCAACCTCGCGAGCCTGGACGAGGTCGTCACCCCGCTCACCGGCCTGCTCGCCGAGTCGATGGCGACCGAAGCGCCGGCTCGCGTCGTCGAAGCGCCGGTCGAATCCGTGGAAGTCGGCAGCACCGACTCGCTCGCGCACGCGCGGCCGGAGGCGCGGGCGTGACACGCAAGTGGGAACTCACCGACATCGAATTCCGGGTGCTGTGGCAGCGATTCGTCGGCACCGATCTGCCGCGTCCGCTCACCTTCCAGACCAGGACCCGGCTGCACGAGGAGTACGAGGAGGAGAAGTACCAGGTCTGGCAACGCTTGCAGCACACGGTGGATCCGACGCTTCGTTCGGTCTTCGATGTGCTGGAGCGGCCGGAAGTGTATGTGCGGCTGCGTGGCTGGAACGATCGTGCGCGTGACGACGCAGACCAGTGGCTCAAGGCCAGGGCCGCACGGGCCGGTGCCAACGGCTACCTGGTCTACCAGCTTCCCGGTGAAACCCCTACCCACAGTGGTGGTTACACCGTGGTCGACATCGGCCCCCACGGCCTGGCCGACGCCATCGTCGACCTGATGCCGGCCGTCGGTGCCGGCACGGGCGGGATGATCCCGCTCGCCACCGACGCGAGCTCCGGCACCGGCGACGAGTACGGGCAGCGATCCTCGATGTTCTTCGAGGAAGCCGACACCTCGATCGTCGAGCGCAGCACCGAGTTCTTCAACCGTTGCGCCGATCGCACCGGAACCATCAACATCCTGCAGAATCAGTCCATGTTCGGCTCGCGCGGCATGCATCGCGACATCCTGGTGTGGCGCGATCTTCCCGACGACGGACGCTATGTCATCGAACTCCCCAGCGAGAATCCCATCGCCACCCCGATGTCGCGATCGGACCTGATCGAGAAGGTCAACACGTCCATCCAGCGGATGATGTCGCGTGTGGAATCACATTGGGAAGCAAGCGCATAGGGGCCGCGAAGTCCCCACCGTTCACAGGGGTTTCATCCCGGGTTCGTTCCGTCGTGCGAGGCTGTTGCGTACGCGAAAGAGTTGTGGTGTGCTCGAAGCCACCACTCGTGGAGGGATGAGGGCGATGGGCACCTTCGAGTACGACGCCGACGATTTCCGGACCGCGGCCGGAAAATCGCGCAACGTCAGCACGCAACTCACCGGCATCATCAACACGCTGAACAGCTCGCTCAACGGCCGCGGAAATGTCTGGGGCAACGACAAACTCGGCCAGAGCTTCAACGACGGCCCCGGCGGCAACGACGGCTACGACTCCTCGTGGACCAACACCAGCGACAACGTCAAGACGATGGCGAAGTCCATGGGCGAGTTCGCCGACGGACAGACCGAAAGCGCCGACTACATCGACAAGATGGAAAAGGGCAACCGCGACGGCTTGACGTAACCGCGCAGCCGGTCAGCTCGCGTCCGGGATGCCGAGGCCGGGCAGATGCAGGTTGGCGTTTCCGGCCCGCTCGACCCAGCCCTGGTAGACCAGCGTCAGCGGGGAGTCGATGCCGAAGCCGTCGCGGAGTCCGGTGACGGTGATCGCGGCGAGCCGCTGGTAGGCGTCGGTGTCGACCGGCCAGGGGAATTCGGCCCACCAGTTGTCGCAGTGGTCCTGGTCGGGTTGGCGCCAGCCGGCCCGGGTGATAGCTCGCCAGCCTGCGTCGTCGGGGCGGGATTCCGGGTCGAGCCACGCGTTGCCGGGGAGTTCGGCCAGGACCGATTCGCTCGTCTTGCGAAATTGTGCGAAGCGGCGCGAACTCGATGGTGCCGCTTCGCCGATCACCAGAACTGTGGTGTCGGGGACGGCGGCGAGCTCGTTTGCCAGCCCACGGGCGAATTCTTCCCAGTCGGTCACAGCAGGCCCTGGTTGTCGAGTTGGAGGTTGCGGTCGTCGGCGGCGAGGCGGGTATTGGTGACCAGGTTCAGCCAGATCGACGCGGTGGAGAGGATGAGGACGACGGTCGTTTCGGCGCCTGCCCATCGAATTTGCGGGGTCGATGCTGTGACCTGTGCGGTCGGCTCACCGAGGCGCTCGCTGATCGCCTGCGCGTAGTCAGTGAAAGCTGTTTTCACAGCGGGCTTTTCGCTGGGTTCGGCGTAGTCGGTGAGTTGCAGCTCGATGCGGGTCACCTCGCCGTTTTTGGCTTGGATGGTCCCGCTGTCGGGGCCGAATCCGGTGTCGAGCATGATGCGGCGCGGTCGGCTGGAGATGGTGTGCCAGCCGAATTCTTCGACAATCGCGGGGGCATCGTCGATGTTCCATGACCAGTCGAGGTCGGCCAGTCGGTCGGCGAGATCGGCGGCGTCGGCGGATGGCATCGTTCGCCATGCGGTCATTCGCTTGCCTTCCTGTTGTCTTGGAGCGCGAGGCCGGTCATCGGAGCCGCGAGTGCGCCGTCCTCATCCCATTGTCGGCGGAGTAACAGCCGGTGGTGTTTGTCGTAGTGGTGTTCTTCGCTGATCCGGCCGTCGGGGCGGTACCGGTACCAGGATCCGATGGGGCCGGTGGGGCTGTTGACACCTTCGCGGCGGAGCTGTCCCTTGGCTGACTCGGTGTAGAGGCCGTCGGGATAGCCGTCGCGATAGTCCTGGACGTGGGTGGGGGTGTGGACTCGTCCGGTGAAGGGATGACCGTTGTGCTGGAGGGCACCGGATTCGGCGGTTGTGAGCGCGGGATCGTCGTGGGCCAGGTCGGGGTGGGTATCGGCGGGGTAGTCGGTGAGCTCGCCGTTGTCGTCCCAGCGCTGTCGGCGCAGGGTCTTCCCGGAGTCGTCGGCGATGTCGCGGTGTCGCGGGGTGCCGTCCTGGTTCCAGGTGATCTGGAGACCGATGGGGTTTCCCCGGTGGTTGACCCAGGCGTGGTCGCGTGCGCCGTCCCAGTGCCACGCGAATTCAGGCCCGTCGCGGTAGCCGTCGAGGTGCCATTCGATTTCCACGATGGGCCCGTCCGCGTAGTCGTAGCCGTATCCGACGGCTTGGCCGGTGAATGGTTGACCGCGGTAGGTGTTGAGACCGTCGTGGTTCTTGTCGTAGACGAGTTCGGGGTCTTTGTGGTTGACGGCGCTCGGGAGGAGAGGTTTGGCAAGGGCCGCGGCGTCGAAGTCTTCGATGAGAACTCCGGCGGAATCCCAGCGTTTGCGGTGTTGGAGATAGCCGCTCGTGTCGAAGCTGTCTTCTTGGATGAGCGTGCCGTCGGGGGACCAGTAGCGCCAGTCGTCGTACTTGAATCCGCGCCTGTACCAGCCCGAGTGCCGCCGTGTTCCGTCCGGGTACCAGGCGGTGCAGCTTTGTTCGCGGTAGCCGTTCTCATAGGACGTGTTTTCGATTTCGGTGAAGTCGGGCAGGTATTCGACTGTTTCACCGGTGAACGGTTCGCTGCGGTAGTAGACCCGTCCGTCCACGGTGGTCAGTTCGGGGTCATTGATGTCGATGAACAGCGACACGCGACGTTCCTTCCCGCTCGTTCGCTTCTCAGAAATAGGACAGGAACGCCGCGTCGAAATCGGGGTCGCGGGTGTCGAAGTTCTGGGGGACGTAGTCCAGGGCGCGGACGTGTTCTATGAACTCGGTGGGGAGGACGAGGGCCTGCTCGGCGAGGTACTTCAGCGAGTCCTCGCGCCAGATCCAGACGCCGTCGGAGTACAGGGAGGGGCCGCCCTCGATGTCGGTGTCCCTGGTGAACAGGTCGGGGGATTCGCCCATGACATCGAAGATGGCGCGGACCTTGCGCATGTAGTTCAGAATCCGGTCGCGGTCGCCCTCGACGGTTCCGGTGGACGCGTCGAATACCGAGGGCAGTTCGTCGTGCCCGCGCTCGTACATCTCGCGGTACATGGCCACCGGCTTCAATTCCATTGCGTGCGTCCCGTTCTCGATTTCATGGAGTCTGTGCCGGGCTTTCCGTGCCAGTCGGTGTGGGTGCCCGGTCGCGTCTGCACTTCGGCGAGCCGCCGACCCCGATCCTTCGCCCGCACCGGCTGGTCGTCAAGTCGCCCGGCGGGAGGGGGCGGTGCGGGGTGTTCCAGCCGCCTGGCGTTCATTTCGCCGTCACCGCGGCTTGGCCGGTGCCTGACACTGTTGTTGCGGAGGCGAACGAGTTGTGGTGTGCTCGACCGGGCATCACTATTGAGGGATGAGGGGCGATGGCGACGTTCACGGGCTCGAGTTGGTGACGTAGCGCTCCATGATAGATCTCCCATCTGGGCTGCATTGGCTCTCGATTCTTGCCGGCATGGAGTGGCCGGAGGGCAATGAAGACGAGATGTGGGCCATGGCCGAGGACTGGCGCACGGCCGCAGATGGTCTTCGTGGCCTGGTAGACGACGTCGACGCCGCCAAAGATGCTGCGTTCAAGGCCTATCCGCAGGGCGACGGCGTCGAGGACATGCTCAAGGCCTTCGAGGGGATGGCCCGCGGCGACCAGTCGGTGACCAAGCTGGCCGAATTGTTCGACATCCTCGGCGATTCGGTGTATCAGACCGGCACCGAGATCGAATACACCAAGATCATGTTCCTGTCGTCGCTGGGCTTGCTGGCGCTGGAAATCGCTGCGGCGTGGGTGTTTCCGCCGACCGCGCCCGCGGTGCAGGCAGCCGCGATCGGCGTGACCCGCATCGTCGCGCGGGGAATTTTCGGGCGTGTGCTGGCAGCGATCCTGCGCCACGGCGCGAAGGCCGTGATCACCCGGGTCCTGAAGTTCGTCGGCCAGCACGTCGCGATCGACACGGCCCTTGGCACACTGCAGGAACTCGGCGTGCAGCAGTGGCAGGTCGATCAGGGCCACCGCAAGGAGGTCGACTGGAACCAGGTGAAGGCGGCCGCGGTCTCCTCGGCCGCCGGTGGTCTGGCGGCCGGTCCGTTCGGCAACTTCCTCGGCAAGCGGCTCGGCGACGGCATGTCGCCGTGGCTCAAAGGCGCGATCACCGGCACCGGCGCCGGTCTGGTCGGCGCGGGCGGCGGCATGCTCGGCCAATTCGGGTACGAGGGTGTGACCCAGGGATGGGATCAGGCCTGGAACAACCTGAAGACCGCGGCCTCCGACCCGCTCATGTGGAGTGCGGGCGCCACCAACGGCGGCCTGTCGGGACTGAACAAAGCCGGAGCGAATTCCGCGTGGTCGGCGATGAAGCCCGGGTTGTTCGAACGGCCCAGCTTCAGCTCCCAGGTTCGCGATGCCATGCCCGGCCACGACCTCGGAACCTTCGGGCAGAACGACGGTGCGGGCGGCGACGGGTCGTCCAACCGGCCCGGTGGCGAGGGCGAGAACCGGGCAGGCGCCGATGACGAGACGACTGGTGCCGGTGGCGACGACGGCGTGCGCGCGGGTGCGGGCGACGACACCATGGACGGCGAGGGTTCGGGTGAGTCGCGGGCCGGTGCCGGTGACGACGGCCAGTCGATGCGCCCCGCCGGTAGCACGCAGTCGCCCGAGGGTGAAGCCCAAGGACCGACGAATTCCGACGAGGGACGGGCGAATCAGCAGTCCGGCGACGACGGGCAGTCCTCGGCCGAGGGCGGCGCGGGAGCTGGGCGCCAGGATTCCAAGCCCGAGGTGCAGGCCGGCGAATCACCGGCGGGTGACGGCGGACGTCAGGACAGCGGTGGTCGTGCCGAAGGGGAAAGTCCTGCGGCGCAGTCGGATTCCGGGCAGGACACGTCGCGGGCGGGCGAGGCCGAGGGCGCCGACGGCGCGAGCGTCGGCGAGGGCACGCGCACCGACGCGCAGTCGAGCGGCCAGCCGGTCACGCAGGTCAACGACAGTCCGGCGACCAACCGGGACACCACGACGCAGGCCGGGGCGCCGGTCGCCGCGGGTATGGCAGGTGCCGGGCCCGCGGCGACGGCGGGGCCGTCGCCTGCCGCGACCAGTCAGGCGCCGGTCACCAATCAGGCCACGACGCCGACGACCGGGCAGCCCGCTGCGAGTCCGACTCAATCCCCGGCTGCGCCAACACAATCGACGCCGCAGCAGACCACCCCGGGCCAGCAGGCGACGCCCGCGCAGGGTTCGCAGCCCGCGGCCCGTCCCGGCGCCCCGGAAGTCCGCGCGGGGTTGACCGACGGCGTGCAACCAGGATCTGACATTCGTTCCGGCGCACCGGAAGTCAGAACTGACAACCCGTCTGTCGATGAGTCGCGGGTGGCCGACCCGCAGGGCACCGCCGAAGATCCCGGTGCGACGACTCGCCCCGACGGTGAAAGCCGCGCGGGTGTCGGCGAACAGCGCGGTGCCGGTCTGGCCGAGACGCCGCTGCAGGGGTTGCAGGCCGCGCCGGGCGAAGCGCCGCCGACCCGCGCGGGCGAGCCCGAGGCAACCGCCGACCGGACTCGTGCCGGGGATTCCGAGGTTCGGCCGCAGGCCGATCCGCTCGCCGATATTCCGCCGGTGGTGCCGATCGTCGGCGCGGATCCGGGTGCTAGCCCGGCCAGGCCGGGTTCGGAGACGGGTCGTCCCGGGCGACCGGGGGCCGACGACTCCGCCTCGCCGCGCGACCGCACCGACACCGGCGATGATCGCAGGCAGCCACAGCCCGACGACAACGACAGCGGCCCGGTTTACGACACCCGGCTGCCCAACGGCCAAGGCGTCGTGCACCATCCGACCGGTACGGCCATCGGTGAGGACGCCCGCACGCACCGGGTGAGCGAGAACGTCCGCAACGACGGCTCCCACGACGTGGTCGTGCACGGGCGGCGCGACGGTTCGGTGACCCCGAGCAACGGGGACCCGGTCCACCCGCGTGACATCGTCGACGCGATCCGCAGCAACCCGAATTACGTTCCAGGAACGCCTATTCGGCTGCTCGCCTGCCACGCGGGCAACAGCAAGGGCTGGGCGCAGTACATCGCCGACCAGCTCGGTGTCGACGTCACCGCGCCGACCGATCGCGTCGGTGTGCGGCGCGAGCCCGGCTCCGACCCGGTGATCGATCGCGGCGGCAAGTGGCGCACGTTCAGCCCGGAGTCCGCGACGGCGCCCAGCGACACCCCTTCGCCCAGAACGGATTCCGATTCCTCCGATCCTCGCGATCGCGACAGTCTCGACGGTGACGGTCCGCCACTGGATCGCGACCTGGTCGACTTCATGAGCGACCAGGACCCGCCCACGCGCCCGGCCGCGATGTCGTTCCTCGAACCCGGCGACGGGACCGTCAACGCACCGTTCAACCGGACGCCCGGTGTGGACGCGCGTCTGCTCGGCGTGCTGGATCCGAACGACCCGATGGTGCAGACCGCGGGCGATCCGCCCCGGATCACCCATGTCGGCGGGGAGCCGATCGACGAGTTCTCCCACCGGCTCAGTGCCGAGCGTGGACAGGCGTTCGTCGACGCGTCCACGCCGGACGCGGCCCTGGTCGCCGACTACGAGCAGCACAAGGCCCAGCAGAAGGCGCTGGAAACCGCGAAGTCCGACAAGGGCCGGGCGGTGCGCGATGCCGCGATGGCCCTCAAGGACGCCCGGGCGGCACACACCCGCGCCGTCGAGGCCGCCGCGGACGCACGCAACCGCGGCGCCGAGGACGCCGACGCGCTCGGCCGCGCCGCCGAGGAAGCCGCGGACGGGGTGCGACGCGCGGAGGACGGCGTCACGCACGCCAAGGAGCAGGCCGCCGCGGCCAAGACCGCCCTCGACAACTTCCTGGCCGCCGACGCGGCCGAAACCGCGGCAGGCGATTCGCCCGCCAAGCGCTTGGAGAAGTCCGAAGCCGAGCGGCTGCCCGCGAAACGACGGGGCCACGTCACCTCCATCACCATCGACCGCCTGACCGGTCGCGTCTACGAAGCCGCCAACGGCACCTCCGATCAGCTGATCCACCCGTCCAAGCTGCACCCGGCGCTGTACGACAACATCGTCCACTACCAGTACCCCGAGCACGCCTACCACCACGGGCGTGACCCGGCGGTGTTCCCCCACGCGGACAACCCGCTGGGCCACGCCGAGGTGCGCGGCACCAACGCCGCCCTGCACGACCGGGAACTGCTCAACCAGCAGCGCGGTCCGGATGACCAGCTGCCGACCGATTTCGACGGCCTGGCCAGCATTCTCAACTCGCCGTTCGTCCCCAGCCGTGGCGTCGAAGCGCCCTGCTGCGCCAACTGCACCCGGGTGGTGCAGGGCACCGAGAGCACCGCGGGCCACATCATCGACGAAGGCGCTCCTCGCGTCGACCCGCTGCGGCACGCCGATCTCGAACAGGCGGCCCGCGACGGCAACCCCGTCGAACCCCGGCTCGTCTCGCCCGACTACCCGGACACCGATTTCATGGGCGACGACGATGATGTCGCCGGTCCGGATCGCGGGTCCGATGATTCGGTGCCGCCGGGGATGGTGCGTGGGGAAGACGGGCTGTTGCACCGGCCGGGGGATCGAACAGACAGCTATCGGGATCCGGATGGGACCTGGCATCACGTCGATGACCCGGCGGGCACCAAGCGCAATGTCAACTTCGGCCTGCACGGGCCCGGCGGGGCGTTCGCCAAGGATCATCTGAGCAGCGCCGACTACCTGTACGACGCGATGAAGGGCGATTCGGATTCGCACGAGATGCGCGATCCGGACCGGGCTGCCGAACTGGAAGCCGCGTCGCAACGGCGTCTCGAACTGCAAACCGAACGTGACGGCGTTCGGACCGAGCTCAAAAAGCTCATGGCCGAGTTCGAGATCAAAGAGGCGAAAGAGCTGGCGCCCAAGCGTCTTTCCGACGCGATCCAGAACCTGCGCCAGGACATCCGGTCCGATGCCGCGCTGAGCCCGGACGAACGGACCGCCAGGCTCGAGCTGCTCGGCGATCTGGAAGACACCGCCACCGACTACAACGACCTCGGTCGCGAGATGATCGAGGTGTCCAAGACGCTCGGCGAGGTAGCCGGAATCGACTTCGCGCTCGATCCGGACGCCCGCCCGCGCGCCGTGCTGCTGACGCCGTTCGAAGGGGCATTCGACGGCGCCGGTGTGGTCGACATCGCTGCCTACGTCCCGCGCGCGGACGCCGACTCGGCGCCGACTCTGGTCGTCGTCGAGGCCAAGGGTGTGGGCTCGGTCCTGGGCGGCTCCAAAATTGCGCAGGCGGAACAGGGTTCGCCGGAATACCTCCGGCGCACCTTGGACATGGACCGCAATCTCGCGCAGATCCTCAACGAGACTCCCGACCAGATGGCGGCACGGGGCATCGACCCCGACAGCCCCGAGGGCCGCGCGCTGACCGACGCGGTCGCCGACCTGCGGCAAGCGATGGAAGACGGCACCCTGCAGGTCGAGTACCGGCTGGTACACACTGCCGCCGACGGAACGATCACCGTCACCGAGCTGCTGCTCCAGCGCGACGGCGTGAATGTGCTCGCCGATGTCCCGTTGCCGTTCGGCGCCGATCCGAATGCGCTCGACCGTGGCGATGACGCGCCCGACGACGACATCGATTTCATGGATGACGACGACGATCTGGTGCCCGGCGATACACCGGATTCACGGGACAGCGATCCGCCTGAGCTCGCCCCCGCGATGTCGAAGGTCCAACCCGTGCCCGCCGTCGACGCAGAGCTGGGGTCGAGCGATGTGCCCGCCGCGAAGGCGCACCTGCTCGGCGAGCTGACCGGCGACATAGTCCGGGATGCCGACGGCTACATCACCAAGGTCGACGGTGAGTACGTCGACGAACTCGTGCGCCGGGTGGCTGCCGAGCGGTTGCCCTTGTACGCGGCGGCCAGCGAAGCGGCGGACCGGCAGAAGGCAGCCGATATCGCGGCGACCAAGCCGGAGAAGACCCGTCTCGCTGACGAATTGGACGACGCCAGGCGTGCGCGAGGCATCGCGAATCGCAATCTGAAGGACGCGGCGCCCGAGGATCTCGATACCTTGACCGAGATTCGCGACCAGGCGAACGAAAAGTTCGAAGCCTTGGAGAAGAAGGCTGCGGCGGCGAAATCCGCGTTCGGTGAGGCGAATGGGCGGCCGAACCCGATCGGACCCGTTGTGGCCGTCACGATCGATCGTCTGACCGGGCGGGTCTACGAAGCGGCGAACGGCGCGCCGGAATCGGGCCTGCGCGTCGCCGACCTTCACCCGAGGTTGTACGAAAACGCCGAAGCGACCGGTCAAGATATGGCCGAGCTGGCCAAGGGCAACAAGGACGCGACGGTGTGGGATCACGGCGACGATCCGCTTCGTCATGCCGAGGTTCGCACGACCAACGAAGCGCTACACGATCGCGAACGCAACGGTGAGCGCACCGATCGCGCCTCGATGGCGGCGCTCGTTCACGCACCCATGAATCTCAAGTCGGCCGAAGGCGTCGTGTGCTGTGCGAACTGCACCCGAATGGTTTCCGGGACGGAGAGCGCGGAGGGCTTCTCCCGCAGGCACGTCGACGGCGTGCCGCACGACATCGTCGACGCCGAACTGCGCGCAGACCTCGAAGGCTCGACGAATCCGGACGGCACGCCGCGGAGGCCGGCCCTTGTCTCCTGGGACGGTGCTCTGCGGGCCGACACCGACTTCATGGGTGACGAGGACGGCGAAACACAAAACCGGAAACCAGATTTCGCCGACCCGGAACCCGAACCGCCGCAGCGTGAGGTCCGCGTCGAGCTCGGTGCCAACGGGGAAGTCGTCGCTCTGCACATCCAGCTGGCCGACGGGCAGTGGGTGGTCGCGCGGAACGACGGTGACGAGGCCGCGCAGAATGTGCCCGCGCGCAACGACGCCGACATTCCCGAAGTCGACAACCGGAATGCCCTGCGGAAACTGGTCGATGATCTCAACGCCGGGTATCAAGGGCTGAATCTCAAGTACCCGTCCGGATCCGGCCTCGATCATCGTGGCCAGACCGCGATCCGCGATGGGGTGTCCGGTGGCGCGCATCTGATCTCCGATCCGGCGCCCACGCCGGCGCAGCCCGCACCGCCGCCAGTGGATGGTCCGACGATCGGTGAGCCGCCCCCCGGCGCGGGCGATCCCGCGTTGAATGTGGCGCGGATCGGCAGGGAAGGGCTCACCTGGTACCACAACCGTGAGCACATTCCGGTGATCGGCGGGATACTGGGACGTGAGGCGGATTCGGCAGGCGACTACCGCCCGGTGTACTTCCCCGACGGCACCGAATACCGGCCGTGGATCTCCGACGCCGATCCGAACGCGGTGCGCGACACCGTACTCAGCGAGCTGCGGGCCAACCGGATGGACGCCGACGAGGTCCGCGACATCCTGCAGCAACTGTTCGCCGATGCTCGCGATCCGCGACTGCGCCAAGACCTGATCGACGATCTGGAATTCAACGGACTCATCGACACCGACGAGGCGCGGGCGATGGAGGACGCACCCCTTCCGCCCGCCGAGACGCCGCCGCAACAGCAGGGCCTGCCGCCCGAAGGCGAGACGCTGACCGAGATGGCCGAGCGGCTCGGCATCGACCTCGACGGCGAGGGACCCCGCGATGTGCGCCGGGCGATCGACGTCCAGAGCCACCGGCTGCTGCGCGAGATCGGCGCGATCGAGGGCCTGGCCGACGCGGCACGCCGAGCCGACGAGGAACAGACCCGCCCGTACCGGCGCGCGGATCATCCCGCCGACCCCGCACCCGCCCCCGATGACCGGACACTGCACGGACCGGACCGCCTGCGCGAGATCGAGTCGGACGAACCACGCGACGACGCCGACTACTACGACGACGACGAACCGGCCGGTGCCGAGCCACCGCGGAGTCACTGGGGCGACACCAGTGCCCCACGCCCGGTGCCGTTCTCTCGGGAGGTCAGCTTCCTCGACAAGGATCCGCTCGGCCGGTTCCTGCGCGACCTGATCGTCGCCTTCGAGGGCGTCACCTCGCTGCGCGACTACGACCGGGTCGGCAACGGCGCGGACCGGCTGCCCGAATGGGCCAGCTTCTCCGATGACCGGGAGCCGGGCCGGGACGAGGCACGGGCCCGCGAGTTCTTCGAACACGCACTGCGCCGTGACCAGTTGCGTGACGAATTGTCCGGCTGGGCGGCGATGTTCGGCCGCGATCTCAGCGATCTGTCCGGCGATCGAATGGAGCCGACGCTGAACGAGCTGCGTGACGCGGCGCGACAGCGGGCACAGAACCTCGCCGATTTCATCGCCGCCGCGCAGCCGATCCTGCAGGGTGACGGCGCCGAACCGGTGGGCAAGTCCTACGGTGACCAGGTCGCGCGGGTGCCCGATGCCGACGGCGGTCCGGACCGGCTGCTGGTCGTCGACGGTGCGCTCGACCGCGAGGAGGCGCTGGCCCGCGCGCTGCGGGACAACCCGGAGCTGGCGATCGACATCGACAACGGGGTGCTGCGGCCCGATTTCCGGGCCGTGCACGCCGATGGCGCGGGCAGGCAGTTCCTCGATCCGGTGGCGACCCCGGAGGTGCAGCACATTCGGCGCACCGTGGACGGCGCCGAACTGCAGGTGACGATGATGCGCGGCGAGGACGGCCAGTGGCGCCCCGTCCAGCCGACGCCCGAACCGCCGCCCGCCCCGCGCGACCGCGCCGACATGGTGCGCGACATCGTCGATCTGGCACGGCAACTCGAGCTCGGACCGGCCGCACTGCACCCGGACAACATCGATGCCACCATCCGCGCGCTGCACCTGGACAACGCGGTGCGCGCCGGGCAGGCCGAGGCGCTGTTCGACTACGCCCGCACGATGGCCGACATCGAGACCTTCTACCTGGTCGGTGACGCGCGCGATCAACTGACATCGCGGCTCGGTATCCCGGAGGGCGAGCTCACGCCGAGACGGATCGCCGAGGCACTGACCGATCCGAAACAGCGGCGCGGCAAACGCCAGCAGCAGTTCGAGGACCTGCTCGACGGGCAGCAGCGCGACCCGAGCAAGACCGCGGGTTACTCCCAGCAGCTGCGCAACGTCGACGCGGCCGCGGTCAAGGCGGCGCAGGAAGCGCTGATCCAGGCACTGAGCCCGGGGAATCCGGAGGCGCTGCGCCCGAAGGTCAGCAAGACCGACCCACTCACCGGCCGTTCGAAGGTCGGCCCGGCCGCGAGCGGCATCGATCCCGCCAAGCTGCGCAAACTCGTCACGCGGATGCACCGGCTCGGCGCGGGCGACCATGCGCGGGCGGCGCTGGCCGCCTACGCCGACGCGCTGATGCGCATCGACCCGTATACCGATCATCCCGCGGGCACCAGAGCGGCTGATCCGCGCACCACCGGCGACCCGCACATCTACGACCGCGACGCGATCCACGCTCTGCGCGATGTGGTCGGCGCCGCCGAGCCGGGTGCGAATCCGGTCGACTTCGCCGCCCAGGTCGCCGACAATGTCGCCCGCTCCTATGGCGCGGACGAGCCGGTGGGTCAGAATGATCCACGGCCACAGCCGAATCGGGATTGGGCGCGCTTGGTCGGTGTGGATGTGTCCACCGCCGACGGCGCGAAGTTCGTCGAGATCTACGAGGCCTACCGCGACGGCAAGATCGAGAAGCACGAGGGCCTGAGCCCGGAGGAGCTGGCCGCCGAGATCGCGGCCGTCCGCGAGGAGATCCGCCTCAGGACCGAGCAGCTCGAGCAGCTGAAGGCGCTCACCGACGAGTTCTACCGGCCGGTGGCCGATCTGCCGCCCGCCGAGGGCACGCCGGCCGGGCAACACCCAGGGCCACGGCCCGACGCATTGCCCGAGGGCCGGCGCGGGCTGCCCGCTGGGCCCGCCAGTGGCGAGCCGCGACCGGTTGGCCCGCAATCGGATTCGCGTCGACCGGACACCGAGGTGCCGCCCGAGCGCGGCCGCGACCTCGACGATCGGGCCGATGCGAAGCTCGACCACACCCTGCGCAAGCTGGACGAGGTCGCCGGCGAACTGGCCGAACCGATCCCCTCGCTGGACGATCTGGTCGGACCGGGCGAGCCGGTCGATCCGCTGGCGATGATCGACGACGCCGTCGAACGCCAGAACAAGCTGCACGACCAGGCCGACGAGCGCCGCGCCGACGGTGCCGATGCCGCGCTGGACGACACGCTGCGCGATCTCGACGGCGTCGACGCGGATCTGGCCGCGTTGGAGTCGTACCTGCGCGCCCAGCAGGATTTCGACGCCGCGCAGGCGGAGATCGCCGCCAGGTTCGAGGAGCTGGCGGCCAGGGACGCGGAGGCCGCGGCGCAGCGCGCCGACGACGGCGCGGCGGATTTCGCCGTCCGCGCGGCCGACTTGGCCGCGCTCGAGTCCTACCTCGCCGCGCAACAGCAGTTCGACGCGCTGCGTGCCGAACTCGCCGAGGCCGCGCAAACACGGCCGGAGGAGCTCGACGCCGAAGCGTTGGCCGACGCGCAGGCACTCGAGTCGTATCTGCGGGCGCAGCAGGAATTCGATGCTGCCCGTGCGGAAATGGCCGCCCGGTTCGCCGCCGCGGTCGAACGGCAGGGTGGGGCCTCGACGCCGGAGGGCGGGGGCGGTTCGACGAGCGAGAGCGTCAACGGTTCGCGTTCTGAGGGTGGTTCGCGCGACAACGACGGTTCGCGCGACAACGACGGTTCGCGCGAGGACGACGGTTCGCGCGATGATGACGACGATTCGGGTGATCCGCCCGCGTCGCAGACGGCGCCGGGCGGCCCACCGTCCAAGCCGCCGTCGCGCCCGCCGACCGCACCGAGCCCGGAACCCGAAGAGCCGGCGAAGAACTCGTCGCCACTGGACTTCGGTCTGCCCAGGACGCCCGCCGAACTGGCCGTGCCGGGCGACGGCGCGCTGGATCAGCCGGTCACCGACGGTGTGGATGCCGGCGACGCACCCGAACGCGCGTACCAACGCAGAGACTTCCTCAACGACGTCCACCAGTTCCTCCAGGAGCTGAGCGATCTGCCGCCCTCGGCCACCGCCGACACGCCACCGCTCACCCCGGAGCAGGCCGAGCAGGTCCGCGTACTCGCCGAAGCCCTCGGCCTCGGTGACGCGCTCACCGGTCAGCGTGATCCGCTCGGGGCGCTCGCCGAGATCGCCGATATGGCGCGGGCGCGCGGATTCCTCGACAGCGCACTGGATCCCGACGCCGAACTCGGCACACCCATGCGGTACCCGGACGACTACGAGCCGCTCGACGTCGACGAGCTGCAGGACGGGCTCGACCACTGGCGGGTCGAAGGCGATCCGCAGGTGCGTGCCGAGATGGCCGAGGAGCTGCGGCTGGCCGGACTCGATGACGCACGGCCCTCGCTCGGCACCGAACCGGAGCCGAACCCGCAGGCCACGCCGCTGCACCCGTCGTCGATACTGCCGCCGGAAGACGGAGCACGCCAGCCCGGCGGACCGCGGATCGAGCCCGCCCAGCAGGCGATGGATCGCCTGGCCGCCAGGTTCGGTGTGGATCTCACCGATGCGGGTTCTCTCGATGCCGCACGGTATCGCCAGTTGCTGCGAGCGGGTGCGGTCGAGGCGTTCGCCACCGCGGTCCGCCATGCCGAGGCCGCCACCGATCCGCAGCAGCGGGCGCTGCGCGAGGCCGTCGCGCGGCGCTGGGCCGCCCGGCTGGGACTGCCTGCCGACCCGGGTCTCGTCCGCGCCGCCGACGACATCAACCGGTTGCGCTCCGGGGTGAGGCGCGATGCCGGCGACATGGCGCACCTGTATCAGATGGTGCGCACCGAACTCGACGAGCGCGTGCTGTCACTGGACGTCGACGGCGACAAGATGCTGGTGCGGTTGGTGGCAGACGGGCCCGACGCCTGGCATCTCGAACCGCTCGCCCGCGTCGAACCGAGGCCCTTCACACCGACCGCGGACAAGGCGGTCGAGGTGCCGCCGAAGAAGAACTGGTTGCGCAAGCTGTGGGACCGGCTCGTCAATCGTGGCTACTACGGCGACAATCCGAAGTATCCGTCCGGGTCGAGCATCGACGGTGCCGGTCAGTCGATGCTCGGTCACAGTGCCGGGCTGCCACTGACCACGGTCAAGGACTCGACGCCGGGCCAACCCGGCGGCGAGTACGACCAGCTGCAGATCAAGTTCAATCCGGCGCGCATCCTCAAAGAGGGTGTGCTCATGTGGCAGAACCGCGAGCTGGTGCCGATCCTCAAGCACCTGTCCTCGCGAATCGCCGATCAGGCGGGCGAATTCCTGCCGCTGCGCAATCTCGACGGCAGCGAGTACAAGCCGTGGATCTCCGACGCCGACCCGCAGCTGCGGCGTCAGATCGAGCAGGACCTGCGCGACGCGGGGCTGGAGCATCTGCTCGAACCGGAGAGCTTGACGCCACGGGAACTGGCTGCGCGGGAGGCGAAGGAGCTCCCGGAAATCGGTGAGCCGGTCCAGATTTCGAGCGAAGGCGAGGAAGTTCCCGCACTCGCCGAGCCGCTGCCGCCGTGGCTGCAGGATGTGGTCGACGCGGTCAACGGGCGCATCTCCGACGCGACCGTGCTCGAGGCGCTGGCCCGCGAACTCGGGGTCCAGCTCACCGATTTCAGCGAAGACGGGCTGCGCAAAGCCGTCGCCGAGGCCGAATACCGGCTGCTGCGCCGCGACGGTGTGATCCAGGCGCTGGAAGCGGCCGCGCGATTCTTCAACTCCGAGCACGCGAACATCCCGTTCCGACCCGCCAACTTCCACAGCAAGGACCCGCTCGGCGCCTACCTCAAGGAAGTCGTCGCGGCCAAGGGCGACGAGTTCAGCTTGCGAATGCTGAACTGGCGCGGGGTGAACAACGGCGGCGAATGGGTCAACATCTGGGGCGATCTCAGCGACGACGGCGGCGATCCGACCGTCCACGCCGAGGACGCACGCAAGATCTTCGACGACGCGCTGCGTCGCGCCGGGCTGCGTGACGAACGGTCCACCTGGGCGCATCTGGCCGGGGCGGACCTGGAGGCGCTGGTCAACAATCTCGACGGCGAGATCGCGAGGCTGCGTGCGCAGCTGGACGACAACGTCGGGGTGCTCGGTGAATTCACCCAGCGGGTAACCGATTTCACCGACAGCGACAGCGGCGACCGGCTCGTGGTCGACACCGAGAACGGCAAGATCGCCATCGTCGACACCGGGGCCGGGCACGAGGCCGCGCTGGCTCGTGCGCTCGCCGACGCCGACGCCGACTTCATCGACCGGCTCAACCGTGGCGAGGTCGACATCGAGATCCGCGTGGTCGGGATCGATGACGGGGGCCGCGTGCACATCCTCGAGGTCGACGCGCCCGAGGTGCGGCACCTGCGCACCGAGGTGGACGGGCGCACGGTCGACGCGACGATGGTGCGCGACGGCACGCAGCCGTGGCGGATGATCGAGCGGCCGCCCACGGGCGCCGAGCCGGACACCCACCTGCCCGCCGTGGCCGAGGACACGAATCAGCCGGTGCCGCAACCACGTTCGCTCGCCGAGCTCAGGGCCGACATCGCCGAGGTGGCGCAGCGGCTCGGCATCGACGATCCGTCGAACCTGCCGGGGGAGCAGCTGGACAGGCTGCTCGCCGAGCAGGAACGCGCCAATCAGGTGCGGGCCAGGCAGGTCGAGGGGCTGGTCGATTACGCGCGCAGCGCCGACGCCATCGACAACTTCAACGCGCTGCACAATGCCCGCAGTGCGTTGGCGTTGCGGTTCGGCGTCACGCCGGAGGCGCTCAGCCCGGAGGTGATAGCCCGTGGGCTCGCCGATTCGGCGACGCGGGTGGAGCTGCATCGTCAGCGGTCGGCCAACCTCACCGACTACGCGAAGCTGCTGCGCGCGCTCGACCCGGCGGCCGTCGACGCCGCCCGCGACGCGCTCGCCCCGCATCTCGGCCTGCCGCGTGGTGCGCTACCGCTCGACGCGGCGGCGCTGGCCGAGGCGCTGTCCAACCGGGCCGCCCGCGGTGAGATCGACGATCTCGTCGGCCCGCTCGCCGACTACGTGCGGGCGCTCGCGAAGATCGACCCGTACGCAGACAACCTGGTCTACGACCCGGACACCGACCCGCGCGCGATCGGCGAGGACCCGCCGGTGCACCCGCGCGACGCCCTCGACTTCCTGCGCGAGGTAGGCGCCGACGACCTCGGCAACCGGTCGCCGCTACCCGCCCCCGAAGACACCGTCCCCGGACCGAGCCGCGACCACGCGCGTCTGCTCGGCGTCGACCTGACCGACGCCGACGACGCGCGGGTGGCCCAGGTTTACGAGTGGTTCCGCGACGGTCGCATCGACAAGCACGAACGCCTGACCCTCGAACAGCTGGCGCGGGTACACGAGGAGATCCGCGACGAGATCCGGCAGCGCGCCGCCGACCTCGCCCGCCTGCGCGAGCTCCTCAACGAACCGTTCGTCACCGACCCCGAGATCGACGCACCCACGCCCACGCCCACGGTGGACAGCGGACCCACCCCCAGTGCCCCCACCCCGGATTCCCCCGCACTACCCACACCTGATCCCGCCACGCCAACCCTCCCCGGTACACCCACGCCGCCCGCGTTGCCTGCGGGGCCGGAGGTTGGAGGCAGCAACGAGGTACGGCCCGGGTTGCCTGCGGGTCCGGAGGTTGGCGGCGGCAACGAGGTTCCGCCGGGGTTGCCCGTGGGGCCGGAGGCTGGCCGCGGCAACGAGGTTCCGCCGGGGTTGTCTGCGGGTCCGGAGGTTCACGGCGGCAACGAGGTTCGGCCCGGGTTGCTCGTGGGGCCGGAGGTTGGCGGCGGCAACGAGGTTCCGCCGGGGTTGTCTGCGAGGCCGGAGGTCGAGGGCGAGAACGAGGTTCTGCCGGGTGCTGGTTCGCGGCAGGATCCGGGCGCCGACCCGGCCGCGGAGAATGCTGATCCCGGGCTTCCGGCACGGGGGCCGTCGGATCCGAGCGAACGAGTGGTCCCGAGAGAGCCCGGCGACGCTGGTGACCCGACGGATTCGTCTACTCCGCGCAGGGTCGGCCCGGTGGGCGCAGACCCGGATGTTGCGGTGGGCGAAGCCGTTCCGGGCGGCGAGTTCGGCGCGGGTCGGGCCGGCGACGGCATTACGGCTGGGCAGGTGGAGCCGTCGTCCATTCCGCGGGAGCCCGAGTCTGCGGGGGCTGGTACGGATGTAGTTGTGGGCGAAGCTGATCCGGGCAAGCCGACATCGGGCGTTGACGACACCGGTCGGGCCGAACAAGAAGATTCGGAGGCGAGCCAGGGTACGCGTCGACCGTCGGTGGACGATCCGGATTCGGGTGTCGATGACGGCGAACCGACCACGGCCGCAGACCCGGACAGAGGCGGCGACAACGCTGATTCGGAGGACCCCGACAAGAGCTTCGACCTGGATCGGGACGGCGATTCCGACCGGGACGGCCAGGGACCGCCGCGGTCGCCCGACGCTGAGGGGCGGCCGGGAGTACACCGGCAACTGCCGGGGTCGGCGATGCGTTCGCACATCCCGCATCCGCCGCACGAGTACGAGGTCGAGCTCGACGTGCCGGTGTTCGACGCTGTCGCATGGCCGGTGCCGCCGCTGGTACTGACGCAGGATCCGCCGCTGCCGCCTGAACCGCCGCGCCCGCCCGGCCAGCCTGAACCGCCGCGCCCACCCGTCCAGCCGGAACCGTCGCGTCCACCCGTCCAGCCGGAACCGCCGTGTCCGCCGGACCAGCCGAATCCGCCCGTGCCGCCGAAACCGCCACTGCCGCCGGTTCCGCCACTGCCGCCGGTTCCGCCACTGCCGACGGTTCCACCATTGCCGCCGGAACCGTCGGTGCCGCCGCTTCCGCCGGTACCGTCGCTTCCTCCTGTGCCGCCGTGGCCACCTGTGCCGCCGTGGCCGACCGATCCGACTCCAAACGAACCGACGGTGCCGTCGTGGCCGGTCCAGCCGACTCCGCCCGGCGGAAATCCGAGCCTGCAGTCTCTTCCGCCGTGGGGAACGCAACCCCCTGGCTCGGGCATGCCGGACCTGCCGGGGAGCAATCAGCCGTTCCCGCCCGGTGACGGTCAGCCGTTCCCGCCTGGCAATGGTCAGTCGTATCCCGGTGACGGTCAGCCGTTCCCGCCTGGCAATGGTCAGTCGTATCCCGGTGACGGTCAGCCGTTCCCGCCTGGCAATGTTCAGTCGTATCCCGGTGACGGTCAGCCGTTCCCGCCTGGCAACGGTCAGTCGTATCCCGGTAACGGCCAGCCGTTCCCACCTGGAAGTGGTTACCCATACCCGCCGGGTAATGGCCAGCCGTATCCCGGTAATGGTCAGCCATACTCCGGTAACGGCCAGCCGTACCCACCTGGAAGTGGTCACCCGTACCCGCCCGGTAACGGTCAGCCGTACGCGCCGGGCAATGCTCAGCCATACGCGCCGGGCAATGCTCAGCCGTACGCGCCGGGCAATGCTCAGCCGTACGCGCCGGGCAACGGCCAGCTCTACCCCCCGGCGAACGGAAATCCCGTCCCCGACCAATCCGGTTGGCAGCAGCCGGGTACCGGCAATCCACAGGGTGGTGCTCCGATGTATCCGCCGCCCGCGATGCCGCCTGGCGGTGGGCAGGGTGAGGCTCGCAGGCCCTATCGGCCGGAGTATCAGCCGCCGACCGAGCACGTCGTGCTGCGCGTGCGTCCGTATGGCGGCGGCGTACCGGCCGAGTTCGATCCGCGGTCGGGTTCGTTGCGGCCCGCGGCACCGGGACAGCTCGGTGCCGACGGCGTGTACGCCGATCTCGGTGGGGTGACGGTGATCTTCTATCGCCTCGCCGATCGGCTGATGGTGCAGGTCGGCGCGCAGCCGATCGAGCTCACCTGGGCCGCGCAGGTGGGCTGGGAGCGGTCACGGCAGCGGATGACGCGGTTCACGGTCGCGGTCGACGGCAGGCCGATGGGTGAGCTGATCTACCCTTCGCTCCCGCCGGAGCTGGACCTCGGCCTGCTGATCCGTAACGTGGTTGCCGATCCGGCGGGCCGGATGACAATCTTCAGCGACCGAGTCTGATGCGATCGGAGAGGTTTCGAAGGTGAGTGACGATCCGATCGAACTGAGCGATCCGGATGTGGTGGTCGACGCGGCGACCGGCAGGTTGTCGTATCGGGGTGAGCCCTACAGCGGCGCGGTGACCCAGACCCGCCCCGACGGCACCTGGCGCGAGTACTGGAGCTACGACGACGGCGACCGCGAGGGCGACTGGACGGGCTGGTACCCCGACGGCACCATGCGCTACAACGGCGAGTTCTACCGCAACCGGCCCGTGGGCACCTGGCAGGAGTGGTACCCCGACGGCGCCCGTCGACTCGAGGACGTCTACGACGTCGAGGGCACGCTGCTCACCCACTCGGTCTGGAACCAGGCGGGCGAGGTGATCGAATTCGAGGACGAACGCACCCGCAAGGGCATCGCCGCCGACGCGGTGCCCGCGGACGATCCCGCCTTGCGCTGGGACGACGAGCAAGCCCGCCTGTATTACGGCGACGAGCCGTTCACCGGCCAGCAGTTCCGCCGCCCGGCACCGAGCAGCCCCGTCACCGACCTGGACGGCTACACCGACGGCTACCCTGACGGGCCGACGCGCGGCTGGTACCTCGACGGCACCCCGCGCTACACCGGCGAGTACGCCGATCGGCAAGCGGTGGGCCGCTGGTGCACATGGTTCCCCACCGGGAATCGCAAGGAAGAAACCGTTTTCGCGCCCGACGGCGCGCTGCTCACCCGGACCGAATGGGACGAGGCAGGCACCGTGACCGCGCGGTACGGCGAGAACCAGGATTAGGCAACAGGAGTGCGCAGTGGCTGACGAGCTGGCCGGGGATCCCGATGTCGGATTCACCCTCACCACGGTGGTGGCCGCCGACGACGGGATCACGGAGCGGGCCGCCGCGCTGAGTCATCGCATCGCGAAAACGCTGGCGGCGCTCGGCCCGCCGGGCTGGACCAAGGTCGAGGCATCCTTCGCGATGACGGCGGCGGCCGAGGTGTCGATGGTCGTGTTCCACGATGAGCAGGAACGGTTCGCCCGGGTGTTCCCGAGCCCGGAACTGCTGGATCTGCTGCGTGAGCACCGGCACCTGTCCGCGTCGATGGGCGACGGTCCGTGGTGGCGCTACCTGCTCACGCTGAGTAACACGGGCCGGATGAACGTCGAATTCGACTACGGCGACGACCCGTTCCCGGACGACCAACTCTTCCCGCCGACGGTGTACCTCACCGATATCGAGATCTATCCGCGCGATCGGCTGCCGATCTGGCTGGCCGCCTATGTCGGTCACGGCAACCGGCAGATCCGGACTCCGCTGGCCGCGGCCGAGCAGGCGCGCGCCGATACCGCGGCCGGCCGCACCGCCATCGGGTCGGCGCCGGACGTGGAATTCCCGCCGCTCGATCTCCTGGCCCGTCGGTGGGCACTGATCGCCGCCGCGTTCGTCGCGATCGGCTCCAAGTGGGGACCGCGCGTGACACCGGCCTTCCACGTCTTCGAGGGCTCGAAGCACAGTGGCTCCACCCTGTGCCTGCTCCCGGGTGATCGCGCGGTGCTCTCCGGCGGGATATGGGACGCACCGGAACTCGACGCCGTTTACAACAAAGACCTCCCGATGCCGGACTTCTATCTGGGTGCCCCCGACTGGGTTGCCGAGCCGGTGATCAACCGCCGCGCCGAGAACGGCCTGCTGAGCTTCTGCTACTGGTGGGAGGGCGGCCGCTGGTATCGGGGCGCATCGGCCGGTGCCGACGCGCTGGCTCCCGCCGTCCCCGGCATGTGGGACACCAGGACTGTCGTCGAGGTGCTGACCGGTTTGCTCGGCCCGAAAGCGGGCCAGGCGCAGAAGGAAGCGGTCCCCGGTCTGGTCGAGGCCGCCGAGCGCGGGGCCGTGGCCAGGGAAGCGTTCACCCGTGTCTTTCCCGACGATGTCTACAACGTCGACTCCGCCTGGTTCCAGCTGAATCTCGCCGGTTCGACGGGCACCCACACGGCCGGCTTGGCGACCTGACCTACGGCGTCGTGCTGTTGCGTGGGTGTGGCAGTTGTGGTGTGCTCGCTAACCGACGGGCTGGGCGCGACGGCTCGCGAGTCGGAGGGAATCGGCAATGGCCAACGAGCACGCCAAGGCACAGATGGCGGACATCCTCGAGACTGTCCAGACCCAGATGCGTGCGATCGCGCAGGTCCAGCAGGATCGCGCGAAGATCATCGCCAGCGCCACCGTGCGCAAACGGGTGACGGTGACTGTCAACGCCGATTACAAGGTCATCGAGACGAAATTCACCCCCGACATCGACGATCTCACCTACACCGAGATCGCCAAGGCCGTGACCGAGGCCGCGCAGCAGGCCTCGATCGAGGTGGCCCGCAAGACGCAGGCGCTGATGGCGCCGATCCAGAGTGAACGCGCCCGCCTGCCGAAGATCACCGAATTGGTCGACAACATGGACGGTTTCGCTATTCCGCAGCCGGTGGAAGCCTCGCTGGAGCCGCCCAACTCGCCTGAGCGGGAACGACTCTCGACCGACGAAGAGGACGGATCCCGTGATCCGTCGCGGCCCGCTACCGACGCGGGCTGGTGATCGCGATGGACGGAGATGGTCGAACCATCGCCACCAGTGAGATCGCTGCTGTACATGCGTAATTCATGTCGCAGACCGTAGAATCGTTAGCAAGCCGTGCGAATCGGCGGTGTCGTGGTAGCGGTGCCAGGCGGGGCGCGAGGCGACACCGGTACGGACAGGGAGGGTCGACTTCATGACGGGACCATCGGCGCAGGATCAGTGGGCGGGGCTGCGTTCGGCAGCCTCGGACGGATCACTGATGCTCGAGCCGTCGGCGCTGCCGAACCTGGTCGAAGCCGCCAACAACGCGCGCTACTGGGTCAACTCGGTGAAAACCCAGGTGGACATGGTCTCCAACCTGCCCGAGTTCTCCTCATTGGAGTCGGGCAAACAACTGTCCAAGCAGTTCGAAGGCAAGGCCGGTCAGCTGAAGACCGTACTCGGCAAGCACGAGACGGTACTCGACAATGTCGCCAACACTTTTCTCGACGCCGCCCGGCACTACAAGGGCGCTGAGGACGGCAGCAAGGTGGATCTGGACGCGCTGCGCACCAAGATCGAGCAGGGCCGCAGCGCCGGCATGGCCAAGACGCCGCTGCCGCCCACGGTCGTCCAGTTTCCGGCGGTGGCGACCGCGGTCAACCTGCCGAAGGTCCTGGCCGACGGCAAGACGTTCGATCCGGCGGGAATGAAGGCGGAAGGCCCCGGCGGCTACAACTACAACGAACTCCAGGCGATCATGAATTCCCTGTCGGCGGTTCCCGGGAATCTCGCCCACACCGCGTTGTATTGGGGCGACCTGGCGGGTTGGCTCAAAACAGGTTTCGACGACCTGAACGCCAAAGTCGAAGCGAGCAAGAAGAGCTGGACCAGCCCGGGCGGCGCCACGCGCGCCATGTCCGCGATGTCGGCCTATCACGAGGCCAACGGACTGCTGGTCGATCAGACCGAACAGGTGGCCGCCGCACTCGATTACACCGTCGGCTGGATCAACGCCACCTCCAAAGGGCTGGCGACCGCGCTCATGTTGCCCCGGTGCTACTCCGATCCCAACGGCTCGCAGGCACAGGCCGACAAGGAGGCCTGCGCCAAGAACGGCCGCCAGGTCATGTGGAACACCTACGTTCCCGGACTCAACAGCACCACGAGCCACATTCCCACGCTGCCCGATCCGACCGCGCCGTCCTCCGGGAACGGAACCGGCAACGGCAACGGCAACGGGAATGGGAACGGCTCCGGAAACGGCAGCGGGAGCGGGAGCGGCTCCGGTTCGGGGAGCGGATCGGGTTCGGGCGACACCTCCGCCGCGTTCAAGAAGGCCATGGCGGAGCTGCAGGGACAGACCTCCGGTAGCCAGCTGGGCAACGGCAGCGCCGACACCACGGGCAACGGCTCGCTGGGGTCGACCGGTTCGACGGGATCGACGGGGTCGTCCTCGGCCGATCAGCTGACCTCGGCCCTGCAATCCGGTCTCGAACAGGCCAGTTCCGCCGCGCAGTCGGCTGTGGACCAGGCGACCTCGGCCGCGGAACAGAGTGCCCTGGCGGGTATTCCGGGCTCCGCCGCGCTCGGTTCACTGCAGGAACAGGCCAAGAAGGCGCTGAGCGCGGCGAGCAAGGGTGGTGGCGGCGGCGGTGGCTCGGGTGCGGGCGGCGGTGGCGCCGGTGCCGGCGCCGCTCCGCTCTCGCCGAGTTTGGACAGCGCCTCCAAGCTGTTCCCGCGGGCTTCGGCCACCACGGGGATGGAGGGTTTCCGCACGGGCGTCGCGTCGTCGGCGGCCGGCTCGCCGATGGGTGGTATGCCGATGTCGCCGATGGGTGGCGCGGGCGGTCAGGGCCAGCAGAAGGAACACAAGCGGGCCGACTACCTCGACTCGACCACCCACTTGGACGAAGCGCTCGGTGACGCGCCGATCGTCGCGAGGCCGGTGGTGGAACAGTGACCCCCACCTGGGAATTCACCGGCGACGAGTTCGATGCGCTGTGGGCGGGCATCGACGAGGAGTACATGCCGGACCCGTTCATCCACAGCAGTGAGCCGGGCACCGCCGACGCGGCGGAGTTCACGCTGAAACACAACTGGATGACGATCAAGCAGCGCTGGGGCCACGAGCTCGACGACATCATCGACGTGCTCACCCACCCCGATATCCGGCTGATCGTGCGCGGGTACGGCGGCGGCGAGCGACTCACCGATCCCGCCTTCTCGGTGCGCATGCTCGCGGCGCGCAAGGGTGACGTGGGCTATCTGGTGCGCCAGCGTCCCGGCCGAACCCTGTACCACGCCGAGGGATTCGTCATCACCCGCCACGATGCGCTGTCGCTCGGTGACGTGGTCGCGAGCCACCTGCCCCCGGCGGAAGCGGGCCGCGGCCAGGAGATCCGGCTCGACGAGCCGGCCGACGACCAGCTCGATCACTCGTACGGCCGCTCACTGGTGCAGCACTACGACGACGATGCCGCGGTGCGGACGATGACCTTTCAGCAGGCGCCGCTCGACCGCGACGGCTTCATCGACATCGAGCAGGGCTGGTCGCGATTCGGTCCGCGCGGCATCGTGCGCCTGCGGCTGGGCTGGCGAGACCTGACCGACGACGGTCGCTATGTGCTGGTGCCCGGCACGCCGCGGGTGGCGGTCGGCGCCGATCGCCGGCGGGTGGTGTCGCTGATCAACACACAGATCGCCGAAGTTGTCAGAGCCATCAGGGATGATCGGGCGTAGTGATGCCGGGCCAGACGGAAGGGGGAGTCGTGGACGAGTTTCCGACCGAGTTCAGCGCGTCGTCGGTGACGGGCGCGATCGTGGTGCGGACCACCGAGCAGGGCCTGCCGGTGGGGATCACCGTGGATCACGAACAGGTCCGGCGAGACCCCGCCGAGCTGGCCGCCGAGATCCTGCGGTTGTGTCAGAAGTCGGCCAAGCGTGCGGGCCTGGCGCGGCGTAATCAGCTGGCGGAGGCGGGATTCGACCCGGCGTTGCTGGCGGCGACGGGATTGCCGACCGAGGCCGAGGTCGCGGCGGCGGAGATCGTCGAGGAGCAGGAATACGACACCGAGCCGGACAGCTGGCTGCGGTCGGTCTGACGAGCGAAGAGGGGAGGACAAGGCGATGGTCGAGACCATGGACGAGCTGATCGCGAAGGTGCAGGGTCAGCTCTATCGGCTGCAGGACCTGTCCGATGCCACCAATGACATCCGGGCGCACGAGGTTTCGCCCGACGGCGCGGTGACGGTGACGGTCGACGGTGCGGGCGCGCTGGTCGGGCTCGAGTTCAGCGCGGCGATCGCCAAGTTGTCACCGGCCGATTTCGAGCGTGTGCTGGTACAGACCGCGCGGGCCGCCGCGCACCGTGCCTTCGGTGAGCGAGCCGAGCTGGTCACGGCGTACAACCGGGCCGGCACATGAGATTTTAACTGTTCTTCACCGCGTATTTGTGTGGTGTCAGGGCCGGACGAGTAGATAAAGTAACGAAACACCATGGGCTGTTTCGAGATTGGACGATAGCCATGAACCATGTTGCGGTAGTTCCGGACGCAGTTCGTGCGTACGCGGGTGCCTCGGCCACGATGGCGGCGGGGGTCGCCCAGGCAGGCGCGGTCGACCAGGTCGCCACCATGGCCGCCGCGGTGCCCGTGTTCGGCCTGATCGGCCAGGAATTCCTGATGTCGTTCGCGTACGCGCAGGCCAACCACCTCACCTCGGTGGCCCAGCTGGCCGCGGTGCACGCGGGTACCGCGTTGACCGCTACCCAGGCCGCCGCTACCTATGAGGGCGCCGACGGCGCGTCCAAGCTGGGTATCTCGGCGGTCGATCAGTAGCAATGACGTATCCAGGGGGAGATTCGGCCGGCGTGGCAGCGTCGGTCGATCCGACTGTGCTCGAGCTGCTGCGCGGTAGTTCGCTGGCGCCGATGCTCGATCAGCCGGTGAGTCAGGTACTCGGCTCGATGGGGTTGCCGCAGTTGCCGCAGCTGCCCGAGTTCATCCAGCTGCCGGAAATGCCCGCCCTGCCGACGATCGATCTGACGGCGCTGATGCAGCCACTCACCGAGCTGGCCTCCGCGTTCGGTACCGGTGCGCTCGGCAACACCGGTACGACCTCGGGCACCGGCACGTCGAGCAATCCCGCTGAGGCGCTGACGAATATCTCCTCGGTGCTGGAAACCGTGATGTCGCTCGGCTCGACCGCGCTACAGACGGTGATGCAGCTGTGGCAGAGCGCCGCGGCGACGGAGGCGACCACCAAGGCGACCGCGGCGCAGTCCGACGGCGCCAAGCTCGCCACCCAGAGCACCCAGGAGAAGGCCGTGCTCGCCCAGGCGGCGGGCAATGTCGCCGTCGGTGGCGCGAAGCTGGCCGCGGTGATCGCCCGGTACTCGGCCACCCTGGCGCTCGCTCCGCTCTACGTGCTCACACCGGGTGGTCAGGCGGTGCTGATCGCGGCGACCATGGAGGCGATGGCCGAGGGTCTGGCGATCACGGCCGAGACCAAGGCCGAGATGATCGCGCGCAGCGGCGAGATGGTGCAGGCGGGTGAGAAGGTCGAGGTGACCAACGCGCCGTCCGGCGTCGACGCGGGCAGCGAGTCGCTGAGTCAGCTGATGAGCCTGATCACGCCGTTGATCAGTACCGCGAGTACCGCGGTCTCCTCACTCGGTTCGCTGGCCGAACAGGTGAGTTCGCTGTCGACCGGCACCACCGGCGACTCGACGACCACCGGTACCGAGATCTCCGCGACCGGCGAGGAATCCGCCGGCGAACTGGCCGCCGCGAGTGGTGGCGGTGGCGGCGCGGTCGGTGGAGTCGGTGCGATCGGCGGCGTCGGGTCGTCGTCGTCGCCACTGAGTCCGTGGCAGGGCGGTCGCGCCGGTGGTCTGTCCACCGTCGGGGCCACCGGTGCGGTCGGCGGTGCGGGCGGCACCACCTCCGGCGGCGCGAACATGACCACGGCCTCGGCCGGCGGCTCGTCGCCGGGAATGATGCCGATGGGTGCCGCCGGTGCGGGCATGCCGATGGCGCGCGCGGTGGAGGGCGGCGGCAACGAGGCCGTGCACTCACAGCTGGTCACCGGAAACCACGGCGACGAAGTCGTCGGCCAGATCGCGGGGGTGGCGACCCCGGTCGTCGGCGCCGCCGAACCGGTGGTCGCCGACGCGCCGCCGGACAAAGAACTCTCACTGTGACGCGGCACGACCATGACAGGAGTGGCAGATGAGTAACACCTTCGAATTCGATGCGGCCGCGGCGAGCAAAGCCGCGGCAGCGCTGGACGGCATCGCCGACCGGCTCACCACCGAACTGACCGCTGTCGCACCGGCGCTGCACGTCGCACCGGCCGGTACCGAGGAGGTGTCGGTGCGCGCGGCGAACACGGCCAACGGCGTCGCCGACGACTACCTGACCGGCGCCGAGGCGGGCGCGCACGAGATGAACAAGCTCGCCGCCACTCTGCGCGCGCAGGTGAGCGAGTTCGATCAGATGGAAACCGACAACACCAGCGGCTTCAACGGATAATGATCGAACCACCGCAGCCCGGCTTCACCGGAGTGGTGTGGGAGGCGCGCGAGCCGGACAAGCTCGCCACCGACCTCACCGCCGGTGCCGGACCCATGCCGATGGCCGACGCGGCCGCCGCCTGGACGCGGCTCGCCGCGGCCTTCGGCGCGGCCGTGCTCGACTACGAGCAGGTGCTGCAGACCTTGCGTGGTTCCTGGACGTCCGGGAGCAGCGAGCTCGTGTGGGAACGGATCTCGACACTGCGGGAGTGGTTGCTCGAGACCGCGGCGGCCGCGACCGCCAACGCGGCCAGGATGCAAGCCCAGGTCCTCGCCTACGAGGTGGCGGCCATCGCCATGCCCAATACCGCCGACCTCGCCGCGATCACGGCGATGCAGCAGGCGCTGGAACAGGTCGGTACCGCTCTCGGTGCGCCGATCAAGGCGATCGCGGCGCAGACCGACGCCGATGCCGACCTGGCCAAAGCTGTTGCCTCCCGGGTGATGCGCAGCTACGAGGCGGCCACCGAACCACTGGCGACGCCGTGGTTGCACGCGCCGCCGCCGCCGATCGCCCCGGAAGCCGCGCTGACCGGCGAGAAGTCGGGCCAGAGCGCGTCGCCGACTCCGACTGCCGGGGCGATGCCCGGGATCGGCGCCATCGGCCTCGGCGCGCTGCCGTCGATGCCGGCTCCGGTCCAAACCGCTTACCGTGCACCGACGTTCGTTCAGTCCGCGACCACGGTCGGTGCCACCACGCAGGCGGCGCCGGCCACCACCGCCCCGGCCGGGCAGTCCGCGCCGCTCGTCCCCGGCGCGATGGCGCAAGGCGGCAGCCAGGACTCGGCTGCCCGCTTCCCGCGCGCGGGCCTCGCCTACGAGGAGTCCGACCAGCTGGTCGCCGAAGGCGAGATCCAGGCCGCGCCCGCGGTGCTCGGCGTCGCCGAGCGCGCCCCCGCACAGACCGGCGGCACCGCCACCGCGGAGGGACGGCCATGACCACGCTCACCAACGACGCGCTGCTCGCCGTCGCCGACCGGCTCGGTGTACAGACCCTGCCGCTGGTGCTCGCCGTCGGCCCGCGGCAGGACACCTTCGACGCCTGGCGCGCGGCCCGCGATGCCGCGGTCACCGAACTCACCGCCACCGGCATCTTCGACAGCTACGGCGATGTCGAACCCGACTTGGCGGGCGCGCTGCACACCCTGGCCCAACCCGACGCCGAACTCGTCGCCCGTGGCTACGGGGACGACGGCCGGCGGCGAATCTGCCTGGCCCGCCGCGGTTCCGGTCACGCCAGCGCGGTACGCACCGGCGAGACCTTCGAGATCGCCACCGATGCCATCGACGGATCCGACCGCGAACTCGCCCGCCTGCTGCTCGCCGCGCTGCCGACCTGCGCGCCCGCCGAGGTAGCGCCGGTGAGTGTCGCGGCCGACAACCTGGCGGCGCGCCTCGACGCGGCCGACACAACCTCCCAGTACGTGGACGCGATGTATGCGCTCGGTATCGACGCGCACCAGGCGACCGTGCTCGGCGCGGCCTTCGGCACCTGCCATGGCTACACCGAGATCATCGCCGCAGTCCACCACGACGGGCTGACCACCCGAGCCCCTGGCGCGGTCGCGGTGTACGACACCGCGCGCGGCCGGATCGTCGTAGCGCCGATGACGGCGCCCGACGGGCAGGTGTGGTCGACCATCACGCCGGGCACCGATCACCGCCTCACACAGGCGATCGGTGCGCTCCTCGAGGGGCTTCCCGGTGGGGGGTGGCGGCCAGATTAAGCCATCTCTCGTTTCAACCATCAAGTAGGAAAGGTTCGGCACATGCCCCCTCAGGGACCAGTAGGTGTAGAAGCAGGCGGCGTAGACGGCGTCGTCTCCAAGCTCGAAAGCAGCATCGGCAACCTCCGCACGTCGGTCGGCCAGATCGACGACGCCGCCCAGGCTGTGCTCCGCGGCTGGAAGGGTGACGCCTCCGACGAGTTCGTGAAGGTCGCCCAGGCCTGGCACGACGAGTCCGACGCACTGAACAAGAAGTTCGACCGGCTCACCGAAGCGGTCAGCTCCGGTAAGTCCACCCTGGTGAACATGGACGGCCAAGGCCTGTCCGGTGGCGGTTCCACCGGCGGTGGCGGCGGCTACACCAACCTCTGACCGCGCTTCAGACACGAACAGGAACTGAGCTATGACCATTCTTTATGATCCCGCGGCGATGAACGAGCTGTTCAGCGACCTGCAGACCTACGGCGGGAAGATGAAGGGCGAAATCGACGAACTCGAGGGCGCCGCTTCGGATTTCCGCAACAACCTGCAGGGTGACCAGGCGATCTCGACCTTCGACACCGCGCACAAGAACGTCACCACCGAGCTGACCGACACGCTCGACAAGCTCGACAAGCTCGCCGCTCAGGTCGAGTCCGCGCTCAACCGCGCACTCGAGGCAGACGGCAAAGTCGGCGACGGTTTCGCGGACTTTTAGCAGCGCTGCCGCGCTCGAGCGCGGCCCCTGTGGGGCCACCCGAAAACGGGGCGGGACTTGTGCCTTCGGCACTGTGTCCCGCCCCGTTCTTCGGTCGGCCGGGCCGCTACGCGGGCGTGGGCCTTCTCGAGGTCGGCCCGCGCGGGTCGGCTAGGAGGGCACTGTTTTCCTGCCTGCTCAGCGCGCCGCGAGTGATTCGCCGATGTAGTGCATTTCGTCGGGGGTGGTCACCATCGACACCGTCGCACTGCCGGTGCTGGTTCGGACCGTGATCCGGTTCGGGGCGTACGGGTCCTGGATGAGGGTCACGTCGGGTGGCAGCGCGTCCGGATCACGTTCGGTGGTACGGATTTCGACGAAGGTCGCGCCGCCCAGGTGGGTTGTCGGCGCGATACCGTCGAACACCAGAACGGTGGTGGTGGGGTACGGCGCCGCGGGAACGGGGGGCGGGCCGGGGGGTGCCTGTGGGGTCGCGCCCGCGGCGCGTGGCGCGATCGACAGCAGTTGGGGGGTGGCCAGATTGGCGACCATCGACTGCCACGCCTGCGGGCGCGTGGTGTGCACGACGGCGTGCGCGCCGAGCGCGGTGGCCCGCAACACCACCTGCTGAGCCAGGTCCAGGTTGCCGATCACGTCGACATGGCGTGTGCCCGCGCCGATCAGCGGGACGGCGATGCCCTGGCCGCGTTCGTCGGCGCCGATCAGCTGCCCGCAACCGGTGGTCGGTACGGCGATGTCGGTGAGTGCGGTGAGGGTGCCTCGGTAGCCGTCACGGCCACCGAGGTCGTCGGCGGCGCCGATGGGCAAGGTATCGAGCAGGATTCGGCGCTGGCTGCCCGGGAGCTCGCGCAGCCCGGCGATCGGCGCCTTGTCGTAGGGCTCCGCCGAATCGAAGCGGACGACGGCGTTGAGCACGACGGTCCCCGCCTTGTCGTCCGCGCGGCCGATCCGGCCCGCGCCGGGGTGCAGGCGCAGGGTGACGGTGGTCGACAGCGTGGGCAGCGACCAGATCTCGGCCAGTCCGTTGGTGCCGATCATCGGCGCGGTGAGCTGGTAGTGCGTGAGATGCCTGCCGTACTCGGACTCGAGGCCGTGCGCCGACTCGGTGAGCCGCAGCGGATCGAAGCCGTAGGACAGTTCACGCAGCGCGCTGTTCATCTCGGTCGCGGTGAGCACCGCGGCGTCGATGCCCTGGGTGGCCAGCCGATTCGCGACCCGGCGGGTCGCGATGATCATGGTGCGCAGCGCACCGGTGGCACCGCCGCCGCGCTTGTCCACCGCGGTCGCGTTGGCCACGGGGTCCAGGCGCAGCACGAGCCAGCAGGTGCGGTGCGCGATGGCGGGCAGCGGGCCGAGAATCCGGTTGTACAGCTGTGCGGCGGCGCCGGTGCCCGCGGTGCGCGCGCCGGTGGAGATCACATCGATGCTCACCAGTCCCACGTCGAATTGTTCGAGGCAGCGCGCCACTTCGGTGAGCGGCAGCAACTGGTCGGCGCTGAGCGAGCCGCGGCGCAGCAGGGTGAGGGTGTCCGGTGGCGGGTCGATCCGCAGCATGGTGAGCAGCAGATCGCCGTCCCAGCGGACTCCGCAGCCGCCCCCTTCCGGCAGCGGTACGTCGAACGCGGGCGCCCGATCGAGAGTATCGGCGCGGCCGCGCAGGCGGCGGGCCAGCCAGTCACCGATGCGGACCGCCGGTGGCCGCCGCCGGATCGGCACGAGCCCGATCAACAGCACGGCCGCGGCGCCACCGATCGCGCCGTAGACCGAATCCGTCGTCGCCAGCACGATCCAGGCCACGATCGCCGCGAGTATCGCGGTCGGCACGCACGCACGCAGCGGATACATCCGGAACAACCAGAATTCCGGGTCACGCAGGGTGTCGTAGACGTGTGCGCTGCCGGTTTGCCCGGCGTTCATACTGTCGTTCAAAGCCGTTGTCCCCGCTTGGCGTACGTCGAATCATGGTGAAGGACAAGTTCGGGATTTACGGTACCGTGTCCGACGAGATGGTGATCAACTCAGCAATGGAGTCCCTGTGCCGGCACAGCTGACAACCAAAGCCCAGGTCAATGGTTATCGCTTTCTGCTACGCAGGCTCGACCATGCTCTGGTCCGCCGTGACGTGCGCATGTTGCACGATCCGATGAAGTCGCAGAGCCGCTCGCTGATGGTCGGCGCGGTCCTCGGTCTGATCATCGTGGCGGGGGCGGCCATCCTCGGCTTTCTGAAACCACAGGGCGCGATCGGCGACGCGCTGATCGTCACCGGGAAGCAGAGCGGCGCCATGTATGTGGTCGTCGAGGCGAAAGAGGGCGAGAAGACCCTCCACCCGGTGCTCAATCTGGCCTCGGCCCGGCTGATCGCCGGCGAGGCGCAGTCACCGAAATCGGTCAAGGACGACAAGCTCGGTTCGATGCCGCGCGGCCCGCTGCTCGGCATTCCCGGTGCTCCGGCGGCGATGCCGGGGTCCAAGCAGGGGTCGAGCTCGAATTGGACGCTGTGCGAGACCACCCCGCTCTCGGCCGCGGGTAGCGCGTCCGGCGCGGGCGGCGGGCTCACCACCGCCATCGTCGGCAAGCTCGAGACCGGTGACCGGATCGGCGCTGTCGGCGCCGACGACGCCATGCTGATGCGTCACAGCGACAAGACCTTCCTCGTGTACAAGGGCGCGAGGGCCGAGGTCGACCCGGCCAACTCGGTGCTCGCCCGTACCCTCGGACTGACCGGGCAGCAGGTCCGTCCGATCGGCAGCGCGGTGCTCGGCGCGACCACCCAGGCCCCGCCGCTCGCCGTGCCTGCCATCGAGCGCGCGGGCGAACCCGGCCCCGGCAAACTGTCGAATGTGCCGATCGGCGGCATCATCTCGGTGACCGGCGTCGAGGCCGCGGGCAAGGAGACGATGTACGTGGTGCTCGCCGACGGCGTGCAGCGTGTCTCGGAGTTCACCGCCGACCTGCTGCGCAACGCCGATTCCCGGGGCATGCGCGAGATCGCCGAGCTGGCACCGGATGTGCTCGACCGGATGCCGATGCTGCACACCTTGCCGATCGACGCCTTTCCCGAACACAAGCCGCGCATCCTGTCGGCCGAGGACGCCCCCGTGGCGTGCGTGAACTGGGCCAAGGATCCCGGTGAGGCCACCGCGCAGGGCAAGTCGGTGGACGGGCCGACCGAACGCGCCACGGTGACGTTGCTCGCCGGCACGAAACTCCCGCTGGCCGCTGCGGCCAAGCCGGTGGCTCTGGCGACCGCCGACGGTTCGGGCAACCGCATGGATGCCGTGTACCTGGCGCCGAGCACCGGCGAATTCGTGCAGGTCACCGGTGCCGAGCCGGGAAGCCTGCGGCGTGAGTCGCTGTTCTATGTGGCCGACAACGGGATTCGCTACGGCATCCCGGATGCCGCGGCCGCCGCGGTGCTCGGACTCGGAGACAAGCCGAGGCTCGCGCCGTGGTCGATCATCGGCCAGCTCGTCCCCGGCCCGACTCTGTCCGCGAAAGACGCACTGACCAGCTACGATTCGCTGCCTTCGACCAGCAAATAGCCGAAAGGAGCGGGGCCGGGCGCGCATTCGCACCGGCCCGCTCGTCGGCGTTCAGCTCAGGTTCGGGATCTGTCCGATATTGAGGGTGGCGACGATCCCGGCCAGCGCGGTCCGCATGTCCGGCTCTTCGATGCGCATCAGCACGTCGTCGTCGACCTCGGCGAGGTCGAGCCCTTCGGTATTGGCCAGCCGGAACTCGCGTTCCTCCTCCGCCGACTCGATCACATTGCGGATGAAGCGACCGTTGCCCGCGAGGTCGACACCGCGGCGCGGTTGCCCGCTCTGATCGGTGCTCTCCAGGTTGTAGAGGTAGTCGCAGGTCTCGATCAGGGTGTCCAGCGACTCCGGCGACAGCTGCGAATCCCGGCTGCCCGCCACGATTTCGCCGATCTGCCCGAGTTCGGCGGCCGTGTACGACGGGAACTGCAGACGCTTGGCGAAGCGGGAGGCCAGGCCGTCGTTGGCGGCGAGCAGCCGGTCGATCTCACCGTCGTACCCGGCGATGATCACCACGAGCCGGTCACGGTCGTTCTCCATGCGCGCCAGCAGCGTGTCCACCGCCTCGCGACCGAACGCGTCACCGCCCGAGAGTCCGGTCTGGATCAGCGTGTAGGCCTCGTCGATGAACAGCACGCCGTCCATCGCGCTGTCGATCAGCTTCTCGGACTTGATCGCCGTGCCGCCGAGGTTCTGGCTCACGAAGTCGACCCGCTTGGCCTCGACCACCTTGTCGGTCTTCAACAGCCCGACACCGCAATAGATCTTGGCCACCACCCGCGCGATGGTGGTCTTACCGGTACCGGGCGGACCGGTGAAAGCCAGGTGCTGGCCGCGGGATTGACTCGACAGGCCCTTGCCCGCGCGGATCTTGGCCAGCTGCGCCGAGGACTGCAGCTTGGCCACCTGGTTCTTCACCGAGGCGAGTCCGACCTGCTTGTCGAGCTGTGCGCGTGCCTCGGCGAGCACGGTCTTCGCACGGTCCTCGGCGGCGGCCTCGTTCATCGAGGCCAGCGTCGGCGCCGAGCCGGCATCCCACTTGTCGGTGCGCGCGTCGATCACCTCGCGGCTGGTGACCACGATCCGGAAGGTGCGGTCGCGCATGGCGGACGTGTTGGCGGCGAAATCGGGCAGCTGCGAGTAGACCTGTTCGAACAGCTTCTGGGCTTCGGCCTCGTTGCCCGATTCCCGCAGGCACAGGCCACGGTTGTACATGGCGGTGAACTTGGCCGACGGAATCGGGCCTGCCTCAGCCTGTTCCATCCGCCGGATCGCCTCGCCGAACAATCCCAGCTGCGCGCACGCGGTGCCGACCATCACATTCGCGCCGGTGGCCAGATAGGGGTCTTTCCAGCTTTCCGAGCCGGCCAGCACGGTCATCACGTCCGACCAGCGCTGCGTGTTGTAGTGCAGGATGCCGCGAATGTAGGAGCTGATCCGATCATCGATCTGCTTGTCGGGGTCCTCGGCGCGGCCGCCGCGCAGCTTCGCCAGTTCGTCGAGCACCTGCTCGGCCTGGTCGTAGTCGGTGTCCGCGATCAGCTGCGATGCCCAGGCCAGCCAGATCTCGGTGAGCCCGGCCAGCGGGTAGTCGATGTAGAGGCCGGGCAGGAAGCGCCCGGCCATGGCGCGCGGGGCGAGGCCGATCCTGCGCTGCTCGCGACCGAGTGAATCGAGGCTGGTCCGGTGCAGATTGAACAGCACCTCCTTGGTCACCTCGCCGGCTGCCGCGCGGCCCAGCCACGCGTCGCACATCGAGGAATCCCATTCCGTCGCGCGCTGGAAAGCCAGCTTCGCGTACTCCTCGTCGCGCGCGGACTCCTGACCGTCGATGGACAGACCGAGCGAGAGGACGCCCGCGTCGAAGGCGCGCTGAGCCTGGCGAATGTCTGGCATGTGTTGTCGGACCCCGAAATCTTCCTCTGATGGACAGCTGGTGTTCAATCCGGCGGTAGGACTTCGATCGCGCCGGTTTGCCCTGTCCGTTAGATTAGGTAACGCTGCCGTGTGGTCGCAACGGAAGTAGTCAGCTACGACTGAGAGTTCATCACTGGTGTCGACGTTGTTAGGCAATGAGCCCGAATTATGCCGAGTTTCAGTGATCGGGGGTGATACGCAGCTCGACATAGGTCTGCCCGCCACGGTTCCGATCGCCGGATTCATCGGTGATCTGGTGGCGCTGATCCGCTCGCGGGATCCGCGCCCGCTCGAAGGCGACGAGGACTCCGCGCCGATCCGCGCCCAGCACTGGACGCTGGCGCGACTCGGGCAGGACCCCCTCGCGCCGAGCCGCACGCTCACCGAGGCCGAGGTCTACGACGGTGAGCTGCTGGTGCTGAGCCCGGTGACCCGCCGAGAGTCGCCCGCGCTGTTCGACGATGTCATCGACGCCGTATCCCGGCTCACCGCAGGCGAGTTCCGCGGGTGGTCCGGATCGGCGGCCCGCTGGACCGGGCTCGTGCTGGCGACCGTCTCGATCATCGCCGCACTCGCCCTGTTGGTCGTCTCGCGCGCACACACCGATCCACTCGCCCCGGCGTTCGCGCTGCTCGGCACCGGGATCGCCGCGTCGGCGGCGGCCGGAATCGCCGCGCGGAAATTCACGGATTCGATTACCGCGAACTGGCTTTCGCTGGACGCGCTGCTGCTGCTGTTCGGCGGGGGCGCGCTGGTGGTGCCGGGCGGGCTCGGTGCGGGCAGTCTGCTGCTCGGCAGCGTGACGCTCCTGGTCGCCGCGGTGATCGGGTACCGGGTCACCGGGATCGGTGCCGGATTGTTCGCCGCCGCGATCACGCTCAGCGTGTTCGGCGCGGTGTCGGGCGCCATCTACCTGATCTGGCATCCGGGGCTGGCCAAGCTGTTCGCCGGGGTACTCGTGGCGGCGGTGATGCTGCTGTCGTCGGTGCCGCGCCTGGCCGCGGTGACGGCAAGACTGCCGATTCCGCCCGTGCCGACCGCGGGCGGTGCCATCGACCCCGCCGATCACGAACAGCGCCCGACGATCGAGGGCGTCGGTGCGGTCGGTGCGATCGCGCTGCCCTCGGCGGCCGGGCTCGGCGAACGCGCGCGGGTGGCGAATCAGATCCAGACCGGTCTCGTCGTCGCCTGCGCGCTCGCCGCGCTGATCGGTGCCGTCGGCGCGGCCGACCCGTTCGGCTCGTTCCACTCCGGCGGTGTCGCCCTCGCGGCGGTGGCGGGGATCGTGCTGTGTCTGCGCGGACGCTCCTACGCCGACCTGGTGCAGGCCGCCACGCTGATCATCGCGGGCGCGCTCACCCTGCTCGCGTTGCTGACCGGCCTCGGCCTCGGCCACGAATCCCTCGAATTCGTCGCGGTGGCACTGCTGTTGGCGACTGCGGGTGCTGTCATCGGGTTCGGCGTCATCGGACCCCATGTGGAAGTGACGCCGGTGACGAGGCGAATGATCGAGATCTTCGAGTACCTGTTGATCATCACGATGATCCCGCTCGCGCTGTGGGTGATGGATGTGTACTCGACCGCCCGCAACATATGACCGGCGCAGCCATGCGGCGCGCGCTGCTGCGGCTCACCTGTGCGGCGACCGTGCTCGGCACGGTCGCCGGATTCCCGATGCCGGCGGGCGCCATCGCCCCGCCGCGGATCGATCCGGGCGCGCTCGACGCCGCACTGGCGCTGAGTGGGCGACCGGCTCCGCTCGAGGCGACCGAACAGCGCGAACTGTGTGCCGAACCGGTGCTGCGCGGCAACGCGCCGGTCGAACCGCCGATGGCGCAGCAGGTTCTCGATCTGCCCTCGGCCTGGCAGTTCAGCCGGGGGGCCGGGCAGAAGGTGGCTGTGATCGATACCGGCGTCAACCGGCATCCGCGCCTGCCCGCGCTGCAAGCGGGCGGTGACTACGTCAGCGATACCGACGGCACCGTCGACTGCGACGGCCACGGCACGTTGGTGGCGGGCATCATCGCCGCCCGGCCCTCACCCGACGACGCGTTCGTCGGTGTCGCCCCGGACGCGGAGATCCTGGCCATCCGCCAGCTCAGCCTCGCCTACGACCGCAAGGACCGGGCCGGTTCGGTCAAGGAAGACGGTGCGCTGCGCAGCGACGGCTACGGCAGTGTGCTCACCCTCGCCGGCGCGGTCGTGCGCGCGGTGGACATGGGCGCCACCGTGATCAACATCTCCGAAGTGGCCTGCACCGCAGCCGGTTCCAATACCGCCGACGGCTCGCTCGGCGCGGCCGTGAAGTACGCCTACGACCGCAATGTGGTGGTCGTGGCGGCGGCGGGCAATGTGGAGCAGGGCGGACCGTGCCAGAACCAGAACGAGGGGTCCGGCTGGAGTTCGGTGACCACGGTCCCGTCCCCGGCGTGGTTCACCCCGTACGTGCTGTCGGTCGGTTCGGTCGACGCCGACGGCCAGCCCTCGGCGCTGTCGCTGCGCGGGCCGTGGGTCGGAGCCGCCGCGATCGGCCGCAACATCGTGTCGCTGGACAGCAAGCCCGGTGGCGCCGGGCTGGTCGACGGCGTGCAGACCATGGAGGGTGTGCAGCCGATCGACGGAACCAGTTTCGCCGCACCGTATGTCGCCGGGTTGGCCGCGCTGATCCGGTCACGGTTTCCGGAACTGTCCGCCCAGCAGGTGATCGAACGGATCACCCGCACCGCGCACGCACCGGGGCGCGGCCGCGACGACGCCATCGGCGCCGGTCTGATCGACCCGCTCGCGGCGCTCACCGCACCGTTGTCCGCCGAGCCGCCCAGCCGGGGCGCCGACGTCGGCCATCCGATCGCCGAACCCTACGCGGCGCCGGAACCGGATTCCCGGCCGCGCCAGGTCGCGATCGCCGGATCGCTGTTCCTGTTGGCCGCCTTGGGAATCGGCGCCGCGTTCGGGTTCCCGTTCCGCCGCCGCGGTGTTGACCTCAATCAGGAATTCGAGGAGTAGAGGGTTCGATGGCAACCGAAGGTTTCGTCCGTCGCCCCCGGATCGCGCCGCCGCGCGCACCGGGCGGTGAAGTAGCGCTCACCCCGCCGCCGGAGATCCAGCGCGCCATCCCGTCGCCGCTGATGATGAAGCTGATGCCCGTCATCATGGTGGTCGCGGTGGTCGGCATGATCGCGATGATGGTCACGATGGGCCGCAATCTGCTGGCCAATCCGATGATGATGATGTTCCCGATGATGATGCTCATGTCGATGGTCGGCATGATGGCGGGCATGCGCGGCGGTGGCCCCAAGCGCGCCGTCGAGCTCAACGAGGAACGCAAGGACTACTTCCGCTATCTCGACCAGGTGCGCAAGGACGTGCGCACCACCGGAACCAAACAGCTGGAGACCCTCGGCTGGAGTCATCCCGAACCCGCCGATCTGCCCTCGCTGATCGGCAGCAGGCGGATGTGGGAGCGCCGCCCCACCGACCCCGACTTCGGGCATGTGCGCGTCGGTGTGGGCAGCCACCGCCTCGCCACCAAGCTGGCCAGGCCCGAAACCGGCCCGCTCGAAGACCTGGAGCCGGTGTCCACGGTGGCGCTGCGCCGTTTCGTTCGCACGCATTCGGTGGTGCACGAACTGCCGACCGCGGTCTCGCTGCGCGCCTTCCCCGCCATCAATATCGGCGGTGACCTCGACGAGGGCCGCGAGCTGGTGCGGGCGATGCTGATGGAACTGACCACCTTCCACGGCCCGGACAATCTCGTCGTCGCCATCGTCTGCGCCGATCCCGACGCACAGTGGGCCTGGGCGAAATGGCTTCCGCACGTGCAGCATCCCTCGGTGCGTGACGGACTCGGCTCGGCGCGGATGATGTACACCTCGCTGGGCGAGCTCGAATCGGCGTTGCAGACCGAGCTGATGGAACGCGGCCGCTTCATGCGCAATCCGCAGCCGACCCAGGGCAGGCTGCACCTGGTGGTGGTGATCGATGACGGCTACATCAGCGGCAACGAGCGCACCATCAGCGAATCCGGCCTCGACTCGGTGACCGTGCTCGATCTGACCGCCCCCGAGAACGGGCTCGCGGCGCGTCGCGGCCTGCAGTTGGTCGTCGCCGACGGCGCGGTGTCGGCGCGCAGTGCCGCCGGGGTGGAACGGTTCGCCACGGCCGACGAGGTCAGCCCGGCCGAGGCGGCGGCCTTCGCGCGCTCGCTCGCCCGCTACCGGCTCGCGACGGCCGCGCAGATCGTCAGCCTGGGGGAGGGCACCACCAGTGACCCCGGCCTGATGGCGCTGCTGCGCATTCCCGACGCCGCCCAGATCGACCCGGCCAGGGTGTGGCGACCGCGAACCGCGCGGGAACGCCTGCGGGTGCCGATCGGTATCACCCCGGACGGCACGCCGGTCGAGATCGACATCAAGGAATCGGCCGAGAACGGCATGGGCCCGCACGGGCTGTGCATCGGCGCCACCGGCTCCGGCAAGTCGGAATTCCTTCGTACGCTGGTGCTTTCGCTGGTCACCACGCACTCGCCGGACGCGCTCAACCTGGTACTCGTCGACTTCAAGGGTGGCGCGACGTTCCTCGGCCTCGACTCGCTGCCGCACGTCGCGGCCGTGATCACCAACCTCGAGGACGAGCTCTCGCTGGTCGACCGCATGAAGGACGCGCTCGCCGGTGAGATGAACCGCCGCCAGGAGCTGCTGCGCTCGGCGGGCAACTACGCCAACGTCACCGACTACGAGAAGGCGAGGGCGGCGGGCGTTCCGCTCGACCCGCTGCCCGCGCTGTTTGTGGTCGTCGACGAGTTCTCCGAATTGCTTTCGCAGAAACCGGATTTCGCCGAACTGTTCGTGATGATCGGTCGCCTCGGTCGTTCGCTGCACGTGCATCTGCTGCTGGCCTCGCAGCGCCTGGAGGAGAACAAGCTGCGCGGCCTGGAATCGCATCTGTCCTACCGGATCGGTCTGCGCACCTTCTCCGCCAACGAATCTCGCGCGGTACTCGGCATCACCGACGCCTACCACCTGCCCAGCGTGCCCGGCGCAGGCTACCTGAAAAGCGATGCCTCCGAACCGCTTCGATTCAACGCCAGCTACGTCTCGGGTTCCTATGTCGCGCCGGTCGGCACCGTCATCGACGACGACGGCGCGCCGGTCGGCGGGCAACGGCCGGTGGTGTTCACCGCGGCCCCCGTCGAAGCCGCCGAGCTCGAGCCGGAACACGAGGAGACCGACCCGATCCTGCGCGGTCGGCCCGAACTCCCGCCTCCGCCCCCGGCCGGTGGGCAGAGCACCGAGGAGGGCATCCCGGATTCGTTGCTCGACGTGGTGGTCAAGCGGCTGACCGGGCACGGCAGGCCGGCCCACGAAGTGTGGCTGCCCCCGCTGGAGGAATCGCCGACCGCCGACATGTTGCTGCCCGATCCGGACTGGCGTTCCCCGGTGAACCGGCACGGCCAGTTGTGGATGCCGATCGGTGTCATCGACAAGCCCTACGAGCAGCGCCGCGACGTGCTCACCATCAATCTCGCGGGCGCACAGGGCAATGTCGCGGTGGTCGGTGGCCCGCAGTCGGGCAAGTCGACCACCTTGCGCACGATCATCCTGGCCGCGGCCGCCACGCACACGCCCGAACAGGTGCAGTTCTACTGCCTCGACTTCGGTGGCGGCAGCATGGCCGGCCTGGTCGGAATCCCGCACGTCGGTTCGGTCGCCGGTCGTCTCGACGGCGATCGGGTCCGGCGCACCATCGCCGAGCTCACCACCCTGATGCGGCAGCGCGAAGAACGGTTCGCCGAGCTCGGTATCGAATCCATGGCCGAGTTCCGCCGGCGCAAGTTCTCCGCGCTCGAGGCGCGACAGATCAACGGGACCACCGCCGCACCGGGTGACCTGCTCGCCGCCGACCAGTTCGGTGACGTCTTCCTGGTGATCGACGGCTGGGGCGCCATCCGCGAGGAATTCGACATCCTCGAACCGCTCATCAATGCCATTGCCACCCAGGGTCTTTCCTTCGGTGTCCACCTGATGATCGGCGCCTCGCGCTGGGCCGAGATCCGCCCGGTGGTCAAGGACCAGGTGGGTACCAGGCTGGAGCTGCGCCTGGGCGATCCGGGTGACTCGGAGATGAATCGTCGCACCGCGCACCAGGTTCCGGTCGGCAGGCCGGGTCGCGGTCTCACCCGCGAACAGCTGCACATGCTGATCGCGCTGCCCCGCCTGGATTCGGACTCCGACCCGTCCACGGTGGCCGACGGTGTCACCAGGGCACGCGAAGAACTCATCGCGCTGTATCCGGGACGACGTGCCCCGCAGGTGCGCATGCTGCCGCTGAGTTTCCCGCGCGACGAGGTCGTCGCCACCGCCAAGGGGCAGGGCGTCGAGCTCGACCGCAGCAAGGTCGTCGTCGGTCTCGGCGAATCCGAATTGCAGCCGCTGATCCTGGATTTCGGTCTCGAACCACACTTCATGGCCTTCGCGGACGTGGAATGCGGCAAGACCACGCTGCTGCGCAACATCGTGATGAGCATCGCCGAGCAGTCCGACGCGTCCCAGGCGCGGGTCATCCTGATCGACTACCGGCGCACCATGCTCGGTGTGCTCGAGGGCGATCAGCTGGCCGGGTACTCCACCTCGTCGCAGACCTGCGGACCGATGATCGCCGAGGTCGCGGGCTACCTGGCCAAGCGAATTCCCGGTTCCGACATCACCCAGCAGCAACTGCGCGAGCGCAGCTGGTGGTCCGGCCCGGAGATCTATGTCGTCGTCGACGACTACGACATGGTGGTCACCGGATCGGTCAATCCCTTTGCCCCGCTGCTCGAATACCTGCCGCAGGCACGCGATATCGGCCTGCACCTGGTGGTCACCCGGCGCATCGGTGGCGCGTCGCGTGCGCTGTACGACCCGGTGCTCGGCGCGATGAAGAACCTGTCGGTACAGACGCTGATCATGAGCGGTTCCCGGGACGAGGGAAAGCTGATCGGCGATGTCCGCCCGAGCAAGATGCCGCCCGGCCGAGGCACGCTGGTCTCCCGGAGCCAGGGCATCGAACTCGTGCACATCGCCGACCTGCCACCGCTGTAACCGTGCACTCAGCCGGGGAAGCGATCCATCAGCGGCAGCGCCGGGACGGAACGCCGGTGGCCCGGGCGGCGCAGCGGCGGACCGCACCAGCTGTCGGTGCGCCGTTCGAACAGCGCGCAGGACGGGCCGGTCGCCAGTGGGTCGGCGATGCGGGCCAGGGTGAAGCCGGCGCGGCGGTAGTAGTCGTGGAGCTGGCGGTTGGCGGTCCAGGCATCGAGGCGGACCCAGTCCCGGTGCTTCTGGTCGGCCAGCCGGGCCGCGTGGGCGAGCATCCGGTGTCCCACCTGCTGACCGGCGAATCGCAGGTCGACGATCATGAAATGCACGATCACCGACTCGGCGAGTTCCCACGCCGACCACAGACCGGGATCGGCACGCTGGTTGACCGTGATCGTCCCCGCGGGCTCGGTGTCCACCTCCGCGATCCATGTCTCACCCCGATCCAGCGCCCGCCCGACCGCCCCGGCGAAGCTCTCGATCGGTCGGCCGCGTCCCGCCACCGTCCACTGATCCGACCCGCGTGCCGTCAGCCACGACGTGCGCTGGACACGCAGGCGGCAGATCAGCGGCAGATCGCCCAGGGTGGCCGGGCGCAGGCACACCGTCATGGCAGCGCGACGGCCAACCCGGGTGCGATGCCTAGGGTGCGGGCGATGACGTCGCTGCCCGTGGTGTCGCCGAGCTGGTAGGCCAGCTGGTTGCGGCCCGCCAGCGAACGGTGGCGGGTGGCGCGGGTGACGCGGTTGTGGTTGGCGCCGATGCGCAGGTGGTCGAGCAGGACGGTGCCGGTGGCGACGCCGAGCACCGCCGCCTCCTCGGCTGTGGCGGCGCGCGCCAGCACGGTGTCGCGGTGAGCGGTCTCGCCGTAGCCCCGGTCGGCCAGGCGGCGGGTGGTGCCCTCGGGGATGTCGTGCGGGGAGTCGATGCCCGCGGCTTCGGCGAGGTCGCGGGGGTAGAAACTCACTTCCCACGACCACGGTTCGTTGTCCAGGTACTGCACGACCGTGCGGGCGAGCACCCACGAATCAACGGCCACACCGAGCCAGCGCGCGACTTCGGTGTTCGCGGGTTCCATCCTGGTGCTGAATTGCTTGGACGGTTCCCGGTTGGCCGCGCGCGCGATCTCCTCGAAGATGTCGTGCGCCGACTTGGGCCGATCGCGCCGGATGTGGTCGGTGACCACCGACTCCAGGACTTCCTGGTTGCGCACGATGGTGCCGCGGGAAGTCGCTGTGTAGACAAGATTTTCGGCGACGAGCACCTGAATCGCGTTGCGCGAGGTGGTGATCGAGACCTGCATCTGATCGGCGAGCTCGGAGTGGCTGGGTAGCCGGTCGCCCGGTTTCCATGTGCCCGCGTGGATCTCCTCACGGAGGAGGTTCGCGATCCGGAGATAGGTCGGACCGTCCGCCATCATGCTCCTCGGTAGGTCGTGCAGGTAACGAAGTGTACTCGTATCGGTTACCTACGGCCGAGTAATGCTTGACAGAAAGCTTGCGAGGTTTATTGTAATGAACGTCCTGATCCGGTGCTCTGCGGCGATGACGGCGAGGCAACGTGGCTGGTTCGGAAAGTTCGACAGTTGTAATGGCTTTCCCCGACACAGTGCGGAGTGTCGATACCATCGGGCTCCCGGCTGCTCCCGGTCTGTTACCCCTCTCCGACATTCTCGTCCGGGCGTGTCGCGGACATCGGGTGGTCGGGGGACCGCTGCTGTGGTTCGCGCGCGATCTGGCCGTGCTGCACGAGAAACGTATCGTCGGGCGCGGCGGCCGGGTCGACACCGATCCGGCGGTTCTGCGCGAAATCGACTGCCGGCGTAGTGAACTGGTGCTGGCGATCGACGACTGGGTGTTGCGGGGCGTACCGCAGCACCGGCTCGGCGCGACGTTGCACACAGAGACCGTCGGCTCGGTCATCGACCGGATGGCCGAGGCCTCCGTCCGCGCGCACCACGCCCTGATGACGCTGGCAGCCAACGACGAGATGCTGCACTGCGCGTGGCACCACCTGGCCGAACTGGCCGACGCCTACGACGATCTGGTGCGTGACGTAGTGGCCGGGCGCAGACGGCTGCCCGAATGGTGAGCTGACACGCCGACCGCACCACGCCCGCAGTGCGCGCGGGTGTGGTGCGTGTCAGCCGAGCCGGTGGTGGTGGACGCTGAACTCGTCGGCCACCGTCGCCGCCAGTTCCACGTAGGCGCGCTTGGTGGTCTTGTGCAAGCGGTGCAGGTCGATCTCGGCGCCCTCGGAGAGGTGCTCGTCGAACGGGATGATGTGAACCGCCCGACAGCGCGACAGGAAGTACTCGCGCAGCTGCTGGACCCCGACGTTGGGTGAGCCCTCGCGCGGGAGGTTGATCACGACCACCGCGTTGCGGACGAGGTGGTCGTGGCCGTGCAGGGACAGCCAGTCCAGGGTCGCGGCGGCGCTGCGGGCGCCGTCGATGGCGGCCGAGGAGATCAGCACGAGCGAATGGGCGAGGTCGAGGACGCCGCTCATCGCCGAGTGCATCAGACCGGTGCCGCAGTCGGTGAGGATGATGTTGTAGAAGCGCTGCAGGATGCGGGCCACGGCCCGGTATTCCTCGTCGTTGAACGCTTCCGACGCGGCCGGATCACGCTCGCTGGCAAGGACTTCCAGACGGCTCGAGCCCTGAGAGGTGTGCCTGCGGACGTCGGAGTAGCGCTGGATCGCCGGGTCGAGCAGCAGATCGCGCACGGTGGAGCGGGTCTGGATGGCGACGCGCTGCGACAGGGTGCCGAAGTCGGGGTTGGCGTCGACGGCGATCACTCGGTCGCCGCGGATCGAGGCGAAGATCGAGCCGAGACCGGTGGTCGTGGTGGTCTTGCCGACGCCGCCCTTCAGCGAGAGGACCGCGATGCGGTAGTCGCCGCGCACGGGCTGGCGGATACGGGCCACGAGTTCCTGCAGGCGCAGCTCCTCGGCGGACATGCCCGGGTTGATCGCACCGCCGGACACGTGGTGCACGGCCTTGCGCCAGCCGCTGCCCGGAGCCTTCTTGGCACGCTTGACCGGAACGTCGTCGAGCGAGGGCTGGTAGCCCTGTGGCTGTGCGCCCCAACCCGGTTGGCCGTAGGGCTGCTGTTGGCCCTGCTGGTAGTTGCCCGGCTGCTGGTACTGCTGCGGCGCGTTCGGCTGCTGGTACTGCTGGGCCGGTGTGCCGTCGGGCTGGTACTGCGGGCCGGGCCCGTTGGGCTGGTTGTACTGCTGCGCAGGCGTGCCGTCGGGCTGGTACTGCTGACCGGGGCCTTGCGGCTGCTGGAACTGCTGTGCCGACGTGCCGTCGGGCTGGTACTGCGGCACGGGCGTGCCGTCGGACTGGTACTGCGGGGCCGGACCGTTCGGCGGGAACTGTTGCTGCGCCCCCTGATTCGGCTGCTGATAGTGCGGAGCGGGGGAGCCGTCCGGCCGGTACTGCTGCACGGGGGCGCCGTCGGGCTGCTGCGCGGGTGCGGCATCGGGCCGATACTGCGGTGCCGCGCCCTCGGGCCGCTGGGCGACGCCGTCGGGACCGTACGTGGGCAGACCGTCGGGCTGCTGGTGCTGGGCCGGGGTGCCGTCGGGGCGGGGATACGGCGACGCGGTGTCGGCCGCCTGCACGAATTCACCCGAGCGGTACCCGGTCTGCGCGGCGCGTGCTTGTTCCGCGGGGTTCGTGCCACCCTGCCGATTCGCCTGACCGTGCTCACCCGGAGCACTGCCCTGTAGCCGTGGATCATCGGACCGGTACACCTCGGTCCGCCCATCCGGCGCATGCGTCGGCGCGACCGGTGTCGGGTCACCGGGGACCGAGTTGTACTGCGTCGCGGGGTAAGCCGACGGCGGCACGCGCTCGCCCGATGCGTACGGCGACCGCTGCTCGGTAGCCGGCGGCTGCTGCGGAGCTACGGACTCGGCGGAGCTGTACGGCGACCCGTGTCGTGACGCGACCGCGTCTTCATCGGGCGCGGACCGGCCGTCGGCCGAGTGACGCGCACCGGTTGTCGGCGATTCGGTGGCCTCCGCGGCGATTGTCGCCGGGGATGGTTCGGGCACCTCGGCAGCTGCGCGACGAGGCGGTGTGGCCTGCTCGGCTGCCTGGAACGACGACGGCGGGCGGGGTTCTACATCGGCGGACTGCGCGACCTCGCTGGGCGTGGGTGTCGACGGTGCGTCTGTGGCGTGTTGTTCGACTTCGTCCCGTGCGGTGACCGGCGATGGCGCATGGTCTGCCTGCCCAACCGCCTGGTCGGCGCCGATCGGCTGCGGTTCGGCGGCGACCAGACTGGGTTCGGCGGTGGTCGGCTGCGGTTCGGCGGCGATCGGCCGGGGCTCGGTGGTGGTCGGCTGCGGCGGGACGGTCAGGCGCGGTGGGGCCTGGGTCGGACGTGCGGGCGGGTCCGGCAGCGGAGGGGGTGGGGGAAGGTCGGGGCGCTGCTGGCTCGGGCCGAGCGGGGTGAAGCCGGTCGACGGTGGCGCGGGCGTCCGGGTCGGGAGCGCGTTCGCGGCGTGGTCCACCGCCTCGCTGGTCGGCGCGGGTGTTGCCGGGCCCGTGTGTGTGGGCACGCTGGTGGGCGACGGCGGGAGCGGAGGGGGTGTGCCGGTGGATGTCGGCGCGTGATCTGCCGGTGGCTGACTTGCCGACCACGGAGCCGCTGTCGACGCCTGACCGCCTGCCCACGGCGCCGGATCCGCGGCCGAGGGCCCCGGAATCGACGACGGACCGTTGGCGTCCGGTCGCGGTGCCGGATCCGCCGATGACAACGGCGCGTTGACCGGGGGAGTCAGCGGGTTCGGGGCTGCCTGCCACCCGGCGTTCGGCTGTGGCCACCCGGCGTTCGGCTGTGCGGGCGCGGCCTGCTGGTGTTGCGACGCGTCGCGGCCGGTCTGGGGTGCGGGCTGCTCGTAGGTGGGCTGCGGACGCGGTTGCTCGTCGCGACGGGGCTGCTGGTGGGACGGGCCGGGGATCAGCGGGTCGGCGGGCTGCTGCGGAGTGGACCAGCCGGAACCGGACTGGTGGGCCGGGTCGGCGGGGCGTCGCTGGTCGACAGCCTCGCCCGGACGTGCGGTGGCTGCCTCTTCCTCGGATTCGCGATCCTTGCGACGGCGCCTGCCCTTGTCCTTGCGCGGCGCATCGTCACCGCGCCCGCCCATGAAGCGCCGGCGTTTGGGTGCCTCGTCGATCTCGTCGTCCTGGGGCAGGTTCTCGACCGGAGCCTCGTAACCGACCTGTGTGACGTCGCTCTCCGACAGCCACGGCGGCAGCATGGGGAGGCTGTCGTTGTTGCGGCTCACCGGCACGCCTCGCTCACCAGGGTCCCCCGATCTGATCGACCCACTTCTCCGACGCCGGTGAGTTTACGCGACAACCCCTACGGCGTGGTGGCCGCCTGGTGGCTCGGCACCAGGCTCGGGGCGGCTCGCTCGAAGGCCTCCCGATTGTGCGGCGCGGGGCCCGGTCAGGGTGTACGGTTCGGGGCACTTTTGCCTCTGGCACCCCGGCCCGGTAAGCTTGAGCGGCGGTGCACCTATGCGCCGACTGTTCGCATGCATGTCGACCGTTCGTCGTCGGCCCTGCGAGCGAACAGCACGAGTAATCCAAACTCAGGTTGAGCGTAACCGGGATCGCGGAGGATATGGCGAAGAAAGACGGGGCCATCGAGGTCGAGGGTCGAGTTGTCGAGCCGCTGCCCAATGCGATGTTCCGGATCGAGCTCGAGAACGGTCACAAGGTTCTCGCGCACATCAGCGGAAAGATGCGGCAGCACTACATTCGTATCCTTCCGGAAGACCGCGTGGTCGTCGAGCTGTCGCCGTACGACCTCTCACGCGGCCGGATTGTCTACCGCTACAAGTGATGCCTGACGGCGTCGCGAGCCCCACCGGCGCGCGGCGTCGCACAGCGTCCCGGCAACGGGCCGCACACCAGACTTCCCCAGTCCTCTGGCTGGGGAAAAACTGTGTTCACACCACCTGTGTGGACCAATACAAGATTGGACTGACGTGAAGGTTAATCCGAGCGTCAAGAAGATCTGCGAGAAGTGCAAGGTGATCCGCCGTCATGGTCGGGTCATGGTGATCTGCGACAACCTGCGCCACAAGCAGCGTCAGGGCTGATCCAGCCTCACCACCGGGCACCGATCGTCTGATCGGACTGACCGAAAGAAGAACTCCCAGATCCAGCGCGTACGCACGTGTGCGCGCCATCCACCGGCACGGAGGCCGGTGCCCCCACTTAGTACACGGGGGGACGGACGGGGAGCAGACCTCCGCAACCATTAAGGAACCTGCCACATGGCACGTCTGATGGGCGTTGATCTCCCGCGCGAAAAGCGCATGGAGATCGCGCTGACCTACATTTTCGGAATCGGGCGCACCCGCGCCACCCAGATCCTGGCCGAGACGGGCGTCAGCCCCGACCTGCGCTCCAAGGACCTGAACGACGACGACCTGGCGAAGCTCCGCGAGTACATCGAGGCTTCGGACTACAAGGTCGAAGGTGACCTGCGCCGCGAGGTTCAGGCCGATATTCGTCGCAAGATCGAGATCGGCTGCTACCAGGGCATCCGCCACCGTCGTGGCCTGCCCGTTCGTGGTCAGCGCACCAAGACCAACGCGCGTACGCGCAAGGGTCCGAAGAAGACCGTCGCCGGCAAGAAGAAGTAGGGATAGCGTATGCCTCCGAAGAGCCGGGCCGCTGGCCCGAAGAAGACTCAGAAGTCGCGTCGCCGGGATAAGAAGAACATCCCGCACGGCCACGCGCACATCAAGAGCACGTTCAACAACACCATCGTCTCGATCACCGACCCCGAGGGCAATGTCATCTCGTGGGCGTCGTCGGGCCACGTCGGTTTCAAGGGTTCGCGTAAGAGCACCCCGTTCGCCGCGCAGCTCGCTGCCGAGAACGCTGCCCGCAAGGCGCAGGAGAACGGCGTCAAGAAGGTCGACGTGTTCGTGAAGGGCCCGGGTTCGGGCCGCGAGACCGCGATCCGTTCGCTGCAGGCCGCAGGCCTGGAGGTCGGCTCGATCTCCGATGTCACTCCTCAGCCGCACAACGGCTGCCGTCCGCCCAAGCGGCGTCGCGTCTAACAGCGGGAAAGGAAAAAGCTTAAAATGGCACGTTATACAGGCCCCATCACCCGCAAGTCGCGTCGTCTGCGCGTCGACCTCGTCGGAGGCGACCAGGCGTTCGAGCGTCGTCCTTACCCGCCCGGCCAGCACGGCCGCGCGCGGATCAAGGAATCCGAGTACCTCATGCAGCTGCAGGAGAAGCAGAAGGCTCGCTTCTCGTACGGCGTCATGGAGAAGCAGTTCCGTCGTTACTACGAAGAGGCCAACCGCCTCAAGGGTAAGACCGGCGACAACCTGCTCCGTCTGCTCGAGGCTCGTCTGGACAACGTCGTGTACCGCGCCGGTCTGGCCCGTACCCGTCGTCAGGCCCGTCAGCTGGTCAGCCACGGTCACTTCATCGTCAACGGCGTCAAGGTGAACGTCCCCAGCTACCAGGTCTCCCAGTACGACATCATCGATGTCAAGGAGAAGTCGCTCCCGACGCTGCCGTTCCAGGTGGCGCGCGAGACCGTCGGCGACCGTCCGGTCCCCGGTTGGCTGCAGGTCGTCCCCGGCCGCCTGCGCATCCTGGTGCACCAGCTGCCCGAGCGCGCGCAGATCGATGTGCCGCTGCAGGAACAGCTCATCGTCGAGTACTACTCGAAGTAAGCGCTTTTGGTGGGGGCTGCTCACACGGCAGCCCCCGCAATCACTGACGAGGCATCAAATAGCGGATGCCCTGAACAGGAAGTAGATCCTCATGCTGATTTCCCAGCGTCCGACACTGACCGAAGAGGTTGTGGCGGAGAACCGCTCGAAGTTCACCATCGAACCCCTCGAGCCGGGCTTCGGTTACACCCTCGGCAACTCGCTGCGTCGTACCCTGCTGTCCTCCATCCCGGGGGCCGCGGTCACGAGCATCCGCATCGACGGCGTCCTGCACGAGTTCACCACCGTTCCCGGCGTGAAGGAAGATGTCACCGACATCATCCTGAACCTCAAGGGTCTGGTCGTGTCCTCCGAAGAGGACGAGCCGGTCACCATGTACGTGCGTAAGCAGGGCCCGGGCACCGTCACCGCCGGTGACATCGTCCCGCCCGCCGGCGTCATCGTGCACAACCCGGACATGCACATCGCCACCCTCAACGACAAGGGCAAGCTCGAGATCGAGCTCGTCGTCGAGCGGGGTCGCGGTTACGTGCCCGCCGTGCAGAACAAGGCGACCGGCGCGGAAATCGGCCGGATCCCGGTGGATTCGATCTACTCCCCGGTGCTCAAGGTGACCTACAAGGTCGAGGCCACCCGTGTCGAGCAGCGCACCGACTTCGACCGTCTCATCCTCGACGTGGAGACCAAGAACTCCATCACGGCTCGGGACGCGCTGGCTTCGGCCGGTAAGACCCTGGTCGAGCTCTTCGGCCTGGCCCGTGAGCTCAACGTCGAAGCCGAGGGCATCGAGATCGGCCCCAGCCCGGCCGAGGCGGACCACATCGCCTCGTTCGGTCTGCCGATCGAGGACCTGGACCTCACCGTCCGGTCCTACAACTGCCTCAAGCGCGAGGGTGTGCACACGGTGGGCGAGCTCGTTGCCCGCACCGAGTCGGACCTGCTCGACATCCGCAACTTCGGCCAGAAGTCCATCGACGAGGTGAAGGTCAAGCTGCACACGCTGGGCCTCTCGCTCAAGGACAGCCCGGCGTCGTTCGACCCGTCCTCCGTGGTGGGTTACGACGCGAGCACCGGAACGTGGAGCGACAGCGGCACGTTCAGTGATACCGACGGCGGCGAGCAGGACTACGCCGAAACCGAACAGCTTTAATACGCCCAGGAGAAACCCACAATGCCCAAGCCCAAGAAGGGCCGCCGGTTCGGCGGCTCGGCGTCGCACCAGAAGGCGATCTTCGCCAACCTGGCCACGGCGCTTTTCGAGCACGGTCGGATCACGACCACCGAGGCCAAGGCCAAGGCGGTGCGTCCCTACGCCGAGAAGATCATCACCAAGGCGAAGGGCGGCAGCCTTGCCGACCGTCGTGAGGTCATGAAGGACATCCGCAACAAGGACGTCGTCCACGTCCTGTTCGCCGACATCGGCCCCTCGTTCGAGGGTCGCGAGGGCGGCTACACGCGGATCACCAAGGCGCTGCCGCGCAAGGGTGACAACGCGCCGATGGCCATCATCGAGCTCGTCCGCGAGAAGACCGTGACCAACGAGGCCGATCGGGCCCGTCGCGTCGCCGCTTCGCAGAAGACCGAAGAGGCTCCGGCCGCTGAGGTCGCCGAGGAGACCGCCGCCGACGAGACCGTGGCTGACGCCCCGGCCGCCGACGAGGCCACCGAGGACAAGAAGGACGCCTGATTCTCAGGAGTTCTGCCGAGCCCGTCACCCTTCGTGGGTGGCGGGCTCGGTTTTTTCCGCGTGCGAATTCAGGAGGATGACATGACTCGGGTGCGGCTCGGGATCAGTTATGACGGCACCGATTTCACCGGCTGGGCACGCCAGCCGGGGTTGCGCACGGTGCAGGGTGTGCTGGAGGAGTCGCTGTCGAAGGTCTTCCGTGAGCCCATCGTCTTGACGGTCGCCGGGCGTACGGACGCGGGCGTGCACGCCGAGGGACAGGTCGCGCACTTCGACACGGCGTCGGAGTTCGACGCAGGCAAGCTGATGCACCGCATGGCCAAGTTCCTGCCCAAGGACGTGCGGATCACCGAAATCCGCACCGCTGCTCCCGAGTTCGATGCTCGTTTCTCCGCGATGCGCCGCCACTACGCCTACCGGCTCACCACCGCCCCCTACGGCGCCCAGCCGTTGCAGGCGCGCGGGGTGGTGCCGTGCAAGCCCGGCGTAGATCTCGAGGCCATGCGCGCCGCCTCACGAAACCTGTTGGGCCTGCACGACTTCGCCGCGTTCTGCCGCCGCCGCGAGGGGGCGACCACCATCCGCGAACTCCAGCGCTTCGACTGGGAGCGCGACGGCGACCTGCTCACTGCCTACGTCAGCGCCGACGCCTTTTGCTGGTCGATGGTTCGCAGCCTCGTCGGCGCCGTCCTCGCCGTCGGCGAAGGCCGCCGCGCCCCCGAATGGACAACGAGTCTGCTCGCCGAGACCGCACGATCCAGCTCGGTCACGGTCGCCCCCGCTCACGGCTTGAGCCTTATCGCCGTCGACTATCCGGCCGATGCCGACCTCGCCGCCCGCAACGCCCAAACCCGGGAATCCAGAACTGTGCCGGTGGCCGAAGGCGGTTGCTGCGGCGATTAATGGCCGTGTCTCTTCGCCGAATTCTGTGACACCTGAACTGTCGAGTGGCGATTCGATATTTGTTCGAGACTTTCCCTACATTAAGAAAGTAAGGAAAAATTCTTGTCTCGGCGTACAGGTTATGGTGGCGGCGCTCACGTTATCAGTACGGTCTCGGTGGCGATGCTAGATTCCCGGAAGATGGCTACTTCCTCGGCCATCTCATTCGACGAGTGGAAGCGATCATGGCGGAGACGGGAATGACGCCAGGCGAATTCAGGGCGAGCCCGCGCCCTGTCGCGATGGAATAGCGCGTCCGGCGATGACATCGTTCGACGGGTTTCCCGAGATCTGTTCGACCGCGCGGATCGCCGCGCAGGACGCCTTCGAGCACTGGGAACAGCTGGTCGCCGGCGCGATCACCGAGGTGTCGATCGCGCCCACCGTGTCGCGCGCGTTCGAGGGGCGGATCAGGTCGGCCGACTTCGGGGACATCTCCGTGGGAACGGTGGTCGCCGAGGGCCACGAATTGCGCCGGACGCGCAGGCATATCGCCCGGGCTGACGATTTCCATGTCATCGGCAGCGTCGTGCTCGCGGGGCACGCTCAGGTGGAGCATGCGGGCAACCGGGTCGAGCTGGCACCGGGCGCGATGATCTTCTACGACACCTCGCAGCCGATTCGGTGGCGCTCGCAGGAGCTGATCGAGGATCTCACGGTTCGGGTGCCCCGGCAGCAGGTCGTCGACTACCTGGGCATCCGTGCCGATGTGCTGCCTGCCGGGATGGTGATCGGGGAGGGTGTCGGGCTCATGCTGGCCAGATTCTTCCGTCAGGTCGCACAGCTGCACAGCACTGATCCGGCGTCGGCGGCCGTGCTCGCCGGCAGCGGCATCGACCTCCTCGGCGCGGCGGCCACCATCGCGTCGGGGCAGCGACCCGGCCGGGCGCAGATCGCGGCGCTGAACGCGCAGCAGGTGCTGGACTATCTCCGCGCCAACTTCACCGACCCCGAGCTGACGATCGAGCGGATCGCGGACGGCTGTCGGGTGTCGCGGCGCACGCTCTACCGGGTGGTCGCGGAATTCGAGGGCGGGCTCGGGGCGGTGCTGCGCGGAATGCGGGTGGAGCGGGCGCGGGTGTTGCTCGGAGCGAGCGACTTCGGTTCGGTCGCAGCGGTAGCGACCGCGTCGGGTTTCGCCACCGAGCGACAGTTCTATCGCGCGTTCCAGGCGGCGACGGGCATGACGCCGGGTGAATACCGGGTAGTTGCTCGTTCCGGCGCCCCTATCGGCTGACGATTGCTGTCAACCCGGGTTAGGTGATGTGACTCACACGAATGTTTCATATTGAATGACTCGTGTCGGTTATCCGCTGGAATCGTCGGTGCTAGACGCATTTCCGGTGTCGGCTAACCATCCCATTCGGAAACAGTTGATGGAAATTGGACGGTTGATCTGGCAGGCTCGGCCCCGGGCGAGCCCGACGATTGTGCGACGCCAGCTGTTTGCTGTTCGACTCGGATAGGGAGCGAGGTGGTTGGCATGGAGATCGCGCAAACCCGTGCCGGGGTACGCGAATCGTTTGACGAGTGGGAGTCGCTGCTGTCGGAGAGCTACGTCCCGCTGATGGCGGATCCGAGCGGCGACGACGCCTTCCACGGCCGGATCGAGCGCAGCAGCCACCCCGGCTTCGATCTGTCGACGGTCCGCGCGAGCGGCCAGCGTATTCGCCGCACGCCCCGCGGGATCTCGAGGACCGAGGGCGAATTCCTCCTGGTTTCCATCCTCACCGAAGGCTCCGGACTGCTGCACCAGGACGGTCGAGTCGCCCTGGTCCGCCCCGGCGACATGGTCTTCTACGACACCTCGCGCCCGTACCAGTGGGACCTGGACGGTCCGTGGGCGCAGGTCGTGGTGCAGACGCCGCTCGAGGTCCTGCGTCAGCAGCTCGGCCCTGGCGGTTCGCCGCTGCCCACCGCGGTGACGGTCACCGCCGACGGCGCGGGTGGGGTGGTCGCCGGCTTCTTTCGCGATTTGGCCCGCATTCAGCAGAGCGCCCCCGGCCACGCGACCGTCCTGGCCGACAACGGTGTCAAGCTGCTCGCCTCCGCGGTCCGGCTGGCCTCGGGGGAAATCCCGTCGGGCGAGCCCGCGCAGGCGCTGTCGCGCGAGCAGGTGCTGTCCTTCATGCGCACCCGGTGCGCCGACCCGAGCCTGTCCATCGACGACATCGCCCGTGCCTGTCTGGTCTCGCGCCGAACGCTGTACCGGCTCTTCGGTGATGTGGAAGACGGGCTCAGTGCCGTGCTGCGGCGCATGCGGGTGGAATGCGCGCGCACCCTGCTCGCCCGCGACCCCGGCCGGGCGACGGCGACGGTCGCGCTCGCGTCGGGCTTCGCCTCGGAACGACACTTCTTCCGGGCCTTCCGGCTGGAGACGGGGATGACCCCGGGCGAATTCCGCCTGCTCGCGTCGAGCGCGCTGTCTATCTGATACCGCCGTTCTCACGCGATATTCGGTAGACCCTTAGCGAAACTCATCGCAATCGGCGGATTGGCACAAACCGTCAGTCGGCTGGCACGGGATGACAGTTTGTGTAGCGCCATTCTGCGAGAGAGTGAATTGAACACTCTTCACTGGTTGAGCGACAAGGGGGCACGATGAGTCGGGTACGCGTGGCAGCGGTGCAAGCCGAGCCGAAGTGGTTGAATCTTTCCGCCGGAGTCGAACAGACAATCGAATACATCGAGTCGGCCGAACGCGGCGGCGCGCAAGTGATTGCTTTTCCGGAGACATTTTTGCCCGGATTTCCGTGGTGGATGTGGCTCAATTCGGTCGATTGGGGTGAGGAATTCCTGGCCAGGTACCTGGCCAACGCGCTCACCGCCGACGGCCCCGAACTGCGTGCCATCGCCTACGCGGCTCGGCGCACGGGCGTGCACGTCTCGATCGGCTTCGCCGAGCGGGCCGGACACGAAGTCTTCATGTCCCAGGCGTTGATCGATGCCGACGGCACCATCGCCGTCGCGCGCAAGACGGAACCGACCGGGCTCGAACGCACTGTCTTCAACGCCGCGACCGATGGGGGACCGCTGGTTCGTGACACCGTGCACGGCCGGATCGGCGTACTCGGCGGCGCCGATCATCTGCGCGCGGACCTGCGTGGACAGATGCACGATCAGCGCGAGCAGATCCACGTCGCCGCGTGGTCGGGCTTCACCGTGTACTACGGGGAGGGCAAGGAATGGGGGCCCGATCTCAATACCTCCGCCAGCGTCCGCTACGCGATGGACGGGTCGACCCATGTCATCGCGCCCGTCGCGGTCGTGCCGGTGGCAGGCTGGGAGGTCGTCGACGCGCGGATGCCGGAGCGGCGTCTGCTGCGTGGTGGTGGCGGGGTCTCGCGGATCTTCGGGCCCGGTGGGCTCGAACTCGCCGCACCGCTGGCCGAAGGCGCGGAAGGGCTGCTCTACGCCGATCTAGATCTCGGCCGCGCCGTGCGCCCCGCCGCGGCGGTCGCCCCCCGCGGTGAGCGCTCGCAGCCGCTCCGGGTGCCGAGCGGCCGGATCGTGCGGCATGAGCCGGTGCGCGTCGGGCTCACGGGGGCCTGAGGCGACGGCCGCGAACCACAGTGCGACGAAGCCGGACGTCATCGCAGCGGCACCGACACATCGGCGCCCGCTTCACGGGTCACCCGGGCATTCACCTTGGCCAGTGCGGGCGTCGGGACGAATCCGCCCGCCAGCAGCGCCTCGCCCTGCCGGAACCAGGGTGCCTGGGCGAGCAGGCCGCTCGGCGCGTAGCCGAAGTAGGTGCCGAGCTCCTCCAGGTCGGCCGGGGAGGTCATCTTCATCAAGGCGAGGTTGTCGCACTGAGAGATGATGCCGGGGTGCACCTTGGACGGGCGCTGCGTGGACAGCAGTAACCACAGACCGAATTTGCGGCCCTCGGCGGCGATCTGGATCAACCGCTCGCGCACCGCCACGGCCACCGGCGATTCGAGTCGGGGCGAGGCGAGGTTGTGCGCTTCGTCGATCACCAAGAGAACCGGGCGGCGTTCCTCGCGTTTGGCCCACAGATCGTCGAGCAACGACAGCGCGACGACGAGTTGCTGTGCGGGCGTGGAGAATCCCCCGAGGTCGAGGACTGTCACGTCGGGGCGATCGGCGACGATCTCGGTGACCGCCTGGTCAGTTCCCGCCCAGACCTCCCAGTCGAGCAGTCCCAGATTCTCCACGCGCATCGCGAGGCGGCGGCGAGCGGGGTTCTCGACGGCACGCAAGTTGTCCAGGACATCGTGGATCTCGCCGGTCATCGCGGACGACAGATGCACCAATTCGTTGAACTCCTCCCGGTCGGCCACCGGATCCAGCTGCAGCACAGCGGCCTTCGAGGTCAAGGGCATGTCGATGAACTTCGCCCGCAAGCGGCCGGGCGGTTCGGACTTCGGTCGCAGGACGCGGATATCGCGCTCGCGCAGGGCCTGCGCGGTGGGACCGGTGGCGCCGGGGAGCACCTCGCCGATGCGGACGAAATCGGAATTCGGGTCGAAGATGACGATCGGCAGCGCGGTGTGCGCGATCAGCTGCTCGAGGACGACGCCGAGCGCGTAGGTCTTGCCGGAACCGCTCTGCCCGCACCAGAACGTGTGCCGGTTGAAGCGGGCGGGGAGCAGCCGGGCGGGCCCGCCGGGCGCCGACAGGCTCACGCCGACCTCGAGTTCGGCGCCGGTGGTGTGGTGGAGGACGGCGACGGTGTCGCGATCGGCGGGGCTGATCTCGCCGCCGTCGAAGGCATGACTGGCCCTGGTGTCGATCCCGTCCTCGGTGAGTTCGCCGATCAACCGGCCGCGCAACCCGACGGGCACGGTCGCCGTGCGCTCCTCGACCAGCCCGAGCTGCCTGCGCCCCGCGCAACTGACCACGATCAGGGATCCGGCGGGGAAGGAGCTGGCCGCGACGTTCTCGACGACGAACGAGCGGCCGTCCTCGGAGCGCACGGACAGGACGGCGGATTCGGCAGACATGGACGTGTCCTCCCGGTGGCGCGTCGACGAGCATCCTGCTGGCAACCACCAGTAAACACGGCCGGGTCACCTCTGCCGGTGCACCGCGCGCAAGTGGACCTGTGTCAGGACCTGACCAGCCGGGCGATCGCGTCGGTGGCCTCTTTGATCTTGGCTTCGGCCTCGGGTCCACCGGCGACCGCCGCGTCGACGACGCAGTGTGAGATGTGATCCTCGAGCAGCCCCATCGCGACGGCCTGTAGTGCCTTGGTCATGGCGGAGACCTGGGTGAGGATGTCGATGCAGTACTTTTCCTCTTCGACCATCCGCTGGAGCCCGCGCGACTGACCCTCGATGCGGCGCAGTCGCTTGAGGTAGTCGTCCTTGGCGGTGATGTAGCCGTGGCCTGCGTGGCCCGCGTGCTCGTCGCCGGTCGCGGTGTCGGGGGTGGGTGTTGTCACCGTAGGTCTCCTCGCCTGCCTGGTAGCTCGCGTGGCGAACTAATACCCCCCTAGGGTACAGTTTCCCGGTCGAAATGTCAGATGACAGTCCCCGGTGCTGCGCGCGGTCGGCCAGGGCGGAAGAATCGACGTCATGAGTTCGCTTCCCCGGCCCGCCCTCGCCGTCATCGGCGGCAGCGGTTTCTATGACTTCTTCGACCACGACGCGGTGCACGTCGAGGTCGACACACCGTATGGCGCGCCGAGTGCGCCGGTCGCGATCGGAGAGGTCGAGGGCCGCGCCGTCGCCTTCCTGCCTCGGCACGGCAAGCAGCACGAGTTCGCGCCGCACACCCTGCCCTACCAGGCGAACATGTGGGCGCTGCGTTCGCTCGGGGTGCGCCGGGTGTTCGCGCCGTGCGCGGTCGGCAGCCTGCGCGCCGATTGGGGTCCCGGCACCGTGGCGGTGCCGGACCAGCTCGTCGACCGGACCTCGGGTCGCCCGCAGACCTATTTCGACGGCGGCGGCGTCCATGTCTCCTTCGCCGACCCCTACTGCGATGATCTGCGCGCCGCCGCGGTGAAGTCCGCCGGTGATCTTCGGGTCGAGGATTCGGGCACGATGGTCGTCGTGCAGGGCCCGCGCTTCTCGACCCGCGCCGAGAGCCGCTGGTTCGCCGGGCAGGGCTGGGACCTGGTCAACATGACCGGGCACCCCGAGGCCGTCCTCGCTCGCGAACTCGAAATGTGCTACGCGGCAGTCGCTCTCGTCACCGATCTGGATGCCGGCCTCGAAGAGGGTGACGGTGTGCACGCGGTGGACGTGTTCGCCGAGTTCAAGAAGAACCTCGGACCGTTCAAAGAGCTCCTGCGTCGCGCGGTCACCGCGGTCGACGACTCGGACACCTGCGAGCGCTGCCGCGTGCACGCCGGGGTATCGCTGCCCTTCGAACTGCCCTGATCACCCCGGCTGCGCGGTGACCTGCAACTGAGCGAGCAGGAATGCGGGCGCCGCGCCGCCGCTGGGCAGCGGTGACACCTCGACGTCGACGGTGAGCCAGCCACCCGCCTCGGCGGCCAGCCGCAACCCGCTCAACCCGGCGCGCGTGGCGCCTGCCAGCACCTCGGCCCGCAGCGCGGCGATCCTGGGCCGGTCCTGCGGATGCGGGACGGTCCGCTCGTCGACCCCGCGCCACGTCAGCCCCGGCACCGGCTCGGTGACCCACCGCACCGCGCGAACCTGGGCGGTGTCGACGATGACCAGGTACAGCCCCGGCTGGGACTCGCGCAGCAATTCGAGCGTCACGGCCTCGAACGACTTGTGTTGCGGGGCAACACTGTCGGTGACATCGACGGTGACCCCACGCCACGCGAACCGCCGCTCGGCGTCGCCGTTGCGCGCGGCCACCAGCAGCGAACGCGGGCCGATCCCCGAATGCACGGTGGCGACGCCCGACCATCGGCTCCGCGGCTCCGAACGGTACAGCGCGGCAACGAATTCCAGCGCGCGATCGAAACGCTCGACGCGCTCGAACGACTCGGCGCCGCTGTATTCGACCGGGGCCGAACCGAAGTGGGGCCCGAGCCCGGCGGGATAGGTGCGTACCACGCGGGCGTACGCGTCGACCTGGAACGGGGCGACCCGAAGCTCGTCCGCCGGGATTTCCGGCCCCACCCACACCTTCACCGCATGCACCGACGAGTCCGGCCACAGCACCGGCACAGCTCGAAACCGCAACTCCGACCAGGGATTGCGCGACTTCGGCAAGACTTCCTCCACCGGCGCCCCCGACTCGTGCGCGGCCGCGATCAACGGCTGCAACCGGGCCGGAACGGCCCGCTGATACGACGCCCACTCGCGCGGCGCGGTCCCCGCGGTCAACATCGACCAATCCCGCGACGTCCCCAACGTCTCCACCAACTGCCAACGTCCGACAATCACGCGTGCGACCCCCCTGCGCCCCATGAACGAAACCGACAGCCCTATCGTGCACGAGCCGGCCTGCGGCTCCGGTACCGGGGCATTTCGGGGTCGATAAGCTCGGCGGCATGAATGCACCGCTGCGGTTGGAGATCATCGTCGCCAGCACCCGGCCCGAGCGATTCGCGCCCGTGGTGGCCGGCTGGCTGGTCACCGCGCTGGGGGAGCGACCGGAATTCGAGGTGGGGGTGCTCGATCTGCGGGATCTGGCGCTGCCTGTCGATCTCACCGAAACGCCGGAGGTCGAGGCGTTCCGGGCCAGGCTGGCCGGTGCGGACGCGTTCGTCGCCGTCACCTCCGAGTACAACCACGGGTATCCGGCGTCGCTGAAGACCGCGCTCGACAGCGCCAAGCACGAGTGGCGGGCCAAGCCGATCGGGTTCGTGTCCTATGGCGGGTTGTCGGGTGGGTTGCGCGCGGTCGAACAGTTGCGTCAGGTGGTGGCGGAACTGCACATGGTGTCGGTGCGCGAATCGGTGAGCTTCGCCCAGGCCAAACGCCGCTTCGACAAGACCGGCATGACCGACGACAACGCCGCGATCGATGCGTGCGACCGCATGCTGAACCAAGTGGCCTGGTGGGGAACGACTTTGCGGGCAGCCCGCACCGTGCAACCCTATCCGGGCTGAGTCCACCAGGCCGTCGCTCGCGGGGTGACGCGAGCTACCACGGACCGATCAGGCCGACGCCATCGTGCGCTGACCGCGCGGCTGGCCGATGTAGGTCGACTCGCGCGGAATCGACACCAGCGTGAGGTTCACCCTGGTCGTTCCCGTGCGCAGCACCACGCGGTTGCCGATCGCACCCGGCTGGTAGATCTCCAGGTCGGGGCGAGACGCGGGCCAGCCGTTCGGGTCACCGGTGAGGTAGATCGTGGTGACACCGGCGTGCGGGGCGGGCGCGAGCACACCGTCGACCACTGTCGCGGTGAAACCCGCATCGGACTGGTGTGTTTCGACGGCGATGGTCAGCCGCTCCGGATTGCCGACGGTGGTCACCAGCTGCTCCCAGGCCTGCGCCCGGTCGGTGCGCACCAGCACCCGCTCGCCGACAGCCAGCGCCCGGAACACCAACTGCTGGGCCAGATACAGCTCACCGGCGACGTACACGGTGGAGATACCGGCGCCGACGATCCTGGTGGCGACGCCGTTGCCCTCGTCGTCGGAGCCGAGCAGCTGCCCGCAACCCGACGACGGAAGGTGCAGCGCGCCGATGACATCGATCGGGTACTCGATGGTCGGGATCGTGTCGTCGACTCCGGGCACCGCGATCGGCAGGTGCGCCAGCAGCGCGTCGCGATGGCGTCCGCTCATCGACACCATGCCCTTGGACTTGGTCTTCTCGGGCAGCTCGCGCGCGGTCAAACGCCATGCGGCGCCGACACTCACGGATTCGGCGTCGCTACCGGGACGCAGCCGCACGGCGACCGTGGTGCCCCGCGACGGCGCGACCCACAGCTGCGCGAGCAGATCCGAACCCAGCTGCTTGGGGTCCACCGCGCTGCCGATGTTCACCGCGTTGCCGATCTCGGCGTACTTCCATCGCTGACTCAGTGTGCGCGGATCGAGACCCGCGGTGATCTGCTGCACGGCCTTGCGGATCTCCGGCGCGGTGAGGATGCGCGCGTTGCAGTCGGCGTCTTCGAGCGTGCGCATGATCCGCTGGGTGGCGATGGTGACCGAGCGGGAAGCGCCGTCGGTGCCGCCGCCACGGCGAGCCGTCGCATCGGGGCAGGCCACCGCGTCGAAACTGATCGCGAGCCATACCGTGCGGTGCGCGGTCGCGGGCAGCGGGCCGAGCAGCGATTCGTAGATCGCGCCCGCGGGGGTACCGGACCGGCTGCGGTGGCCGTGGCTGATGATGTCGATTCCGCTGAGCAGGATGTCGTGCTGGTTGAGGCAGGCTGCCAGCTCTGGCAGCGGCAACAGGTGGGAGGCGTGCACGGCGGTGCGGGCGATTCGGGTCAGCCCGCCGCGCGGCGGCAGCACCTCGACGACGGTGACCACGCGACTGCCGTCCCAGTACAGGCCGAGCGATCGCCCGTCGGTGTCACGGAAGTCGACGGTGTCGCCGAGTGTGTAGTCGCGCTTGCCGGAATACCGGCGGACAGTCGAGATCCAATCGAGGATCGTGCGCTTGCCGATCGGGATGAGCGGCACCAGCGCCACCACGACGGCGATGCCGAGCGACGGCAGTGGATCGATCCGGCAGATCAGCGCGACAACCCCCGCGATCAGGCCGAGGACCTGCGCAATGAGTAGGTGCGGCAGCGAAATACGACCGAACAGCGGGCGCGGTCCCGCCCCGGTGAACTCAGCCATTCGTTCCTCCCCCAGGTACCCATTTGTCGATCGGCCGATGGCCGAATGCGAACAACTGCTGCCGGGAACTGTACTGTGTTGCCCGGACGAGAGCACTGTTCGGGGGAGGAACCATGCCTTCAAAACCCACAACGCGCTGGCAGGTCAGCGGATACCGCTTCCTGGTGCGGCGAATGGAGCACGCCCTGGTGCGCCGGGATGTGCGCATGCTGCACGACCCGATGCGCGCGCAGACCCGTGCCTACGTAGTCGGACTGGTGCTCGGCATCGTGGTCCTGGCAGGGTGCGGCGTGCTCGCACTGCTGCGCCCGCAGGACAAGATCGGCGACAGCAAGATCCTGATCGCCAAGGAATCCGGCGGCGTCTACGTAGTCGTCGACAATGTGGTGCATCCCGCGCTGAACCTGGCCTCGGCCCGGTTGGCGGCCGGTGAGGCGTCCAAGGCGGCGATCGTCAAGGAGTCCGAGCTGGGGAAGAAGCCGCGCGGTCAGCTGATCGGCATTCCGGGCGCCCCGTCGTCGATCCTCTACGACAAGGGCGGCAAGGGCCGCACGTGGACGGTGTGCGATCAGCTCAAGTCCGACGGCACAGCGGATCTGACCACGTCGGTGCTGGCCGGTGATCCGAATCTCGGCGCCAAGGCATCGAAGGTGGATGCGGGCAAGGCCATGCTCGTGAAGGGCAAGGACGCCGTGTACCTGGTCTATGACGGCAAGCGTGCCCGCGTGAAGATGGACGATCCGGCCGTCACCCACGCACTCGGAATCACCGGCGTGACACCGCGTCCGATCAGCGAGGGTCTGCTCAACGCGATTCCCGAAGTGCTGCCGCTGATCACGCCGGTCATCGACAACCCCGGCGGCACACCGACTTACAACGTGAGCGGCCACAAGATCGGTGACGTGGTCCAGGTGTTCAACGAGCCCAACCAGAACTATGTGGTGCTCCAGAACGGACTGCAGGAGATTTCGGCGCTGACCGCCCAGATCATCCGCAACTTCTATCCGACGATGATGAACGGCACGACCATTCAGTCGACCGACCGTACGTACGCGACCATCGTGCAGACGTTGAAGGTGCAGGACTACCCGCGCGATCGGCCGACGCTGATCACCGCCAAGGACCAGCCGGTCAGCTGCATGTCGTGGAAGCCGATCGCGGGCGCCACCGATAACACCGACGCGACCGCACGCGCCGAACTGACCTTGCTGACCGGCATCGACCTGCCGATCCCGGACAAGGCGAAGATGGTCGACCTCGCGCAGGCCGACGGCGCGGGCCCGAACGCGGACACCGTCTTCATTCCGCCGGCCTCCGGCGCCTACGTGCAGTCCACCGGCATCGAACCGAACAGCCGCCGCAAGGACAGCCTGTTCTACATCGCCGACACCGGCGTGCGCTTCGGCGTCAAGAACGCCGACGCGGTCAAGGCGCTCGGCCTGGAGGAAGTCAAGGCCGAACCGGCGCCGTGGCCGATCATCGGGCTGCTCGCGGGTGGGCCGACGATGGGCCGGGAAGAGGCGATGGTCGCGCACGACGGTGTCGCGCCGGATCCGTCGCCCGCCAAAAAGCCTGTCGCCACGGTGAATTAGTCGGGTGGGGTCGCCGGCTTCGCGGGATCGGAGCGCAGTTCGGCGACCTCAATTCGTAGGGCCTTGACCTCGTCGACCAGTTCGCGAAGCGTGCTCTCGGCGCGGTCGGCGGCGTCATCGACTGTCTTGAGCTGTTCGACAACCCAGCTGGTCATGGTGCCGATGGCGAAGGAGATCAGGCCGATGCCCAACGTCATCAGGACCAGCGAGACCAGTCGGCCCTCGGTGGTCACCGGATAGACGTCGCCGTAGCCGACGGTGGTCACCGAGACCGCCGACCACCACAGGGCATCGCCGAAGGTCTCGATCTTGGAATCGGGTGCGCCGTATTCGGCGTCGAAGAAGGCCAGACTCGACAGCAACAGGATCAGAATGGAACTGGTGGCCACGAAGGTCACCAGGCGGGTACGCGGGTGCGTCGCGCGGTTGAGGGCGTCGAGCAGCAGCAGGGACGCACGGAGCAGGCGCAGCGGGCGAAACGGCGGCACGAGCACGACCAGCAGGTCGAGTGGATGCTTGCGGATGAAGCGCAACCGGTCGCCCGAGAGCCAGGACCTGACCACGAAATCGACGAAGAACACCGCCCAGATCGCGATATCGGCCAGCACGAGACCGGTGTCGAGCCGCGGTGACACATCGGTGTCGAGCACCCGCCACGCGTACATGATGACGAACACCACCGCCAGCACCATCAACGGCAGATTGGTCGCGCGCTCCCACCGCTGCCGGCGAGTGAGTGGACGGTCGGTCGTTGACGAGATCATGCGGCTACCTGGGTCGACGGGCTCTGGCCCGCCGACCGTACCCTGCTCTTTGGTCGGGCAGGTCAGAGATCGTCGGCCGACATCCCGAATTTGCGCCGGATCGGGAACGACGCCAGTACGCCGAGGACCAGGATCAGGCCGATGGCACCGGAACCGATCAGGGCCACGTTGCGCGCGGTGTTGTCCGCGGGCGGCGGCGGTGCGGGCACGGCGAGCTGCAGACTGCGCGCCGGGCTGGCCTGCTTCGGCGGAAGTTCCCTGGGCACTTCGTTGGTGAGCGCGGCGACGGGGTCGACCGCGCCGTAACCGATGTAGGGATTCCAGCCCTCGGCCGGTGCGTGGGCCGTGGCCTGCAGCCGCTGAATGACCTGCTTGGCGGTCAGATCGGGGAACCTGTCGCGTACCAGCGCGGCGACACCGGCGACATAGGGCGAAGCGAAACTCGTTCCGCTGTAAGCCATGTACTTGCCCTGGTTGTCGTACTTGCCGTCGGAGATGCCGGTGGTCCTGGCGTCGAGCGAGGTGATGCCTTCGCCGGGCGCGGCGATGCCGACCCACGGGCCGGGCACGGAGAACGACGAGGGTGCGCCGTTGGCGCCGATCGAACCGACCGAGAGCACGTACTCGTCGTACCAGGCGGGGTTCACATAGGTGCGGATCGTGCTCCACAGATCTTGCGCGGGCTTGAGCGGGTCGGGCCCGGGATTGCCTGACTTGCAAGCGTTGTCGGAGTTACCCGCCGAGCTGACGATCACCGCGTCCTTCTCGACCGCCGCGTACTGCACGGCCGCACCGAGGGCGCGGAACGCCGCCTCGCCGGCCGGGGAGCCGCTGTTGCAGGCGACCAGCGAGATATTGATCACACCAGCACCGAAATCGGCGGCCCGCCGGATCGCGCTCGCCAGCGAGGAGACCTTGCCGTAGCCCTCGGGGAAGTCGTCGGGTCCTTTGTTCCGCCCTGCGCCCTCGGACTGATACAGCGAGCTGGTCTGGCGAATGCTGAGGATGCGGGCTTCGGGCGCGACACCGGAGAAGCCCTGGTTGTCGATCTTGGTCGCGCCGATGATTCCGGCCACCACGGTGCCGTGCACATCGCAGTCCTCGGTGCCGTTGCCACCGGCGGCCACGTAGTCGCCACCGGCCCACAGATCGGGCAGGCGGGGATGCGGTTCCACGCCGGTGTCGATCACCGCGACGAGTTGTCCTGCGCCACGCGAGAATTGCCAGGCCCGCTCCAGATCGAGCGAGCGCTGACTGGGCGGAATCACCGCCAGCGAGGTACTCGCCTGGGTACGGAAGCACAGTCCGTTGGTCCCACTGCCCCGCTCGGTCTTGTCCGGCGGCGCGGCGGGATCTCCCGCGGGCAACATCCCGGGGTCGATCGCGGGCGGCCGATCAGCGAAAGCCGTTCCGCTCACACCGAATCCGGCATTCAGACCGACGACCAGAGCAACGGCCGTCAGTCGAAGGCCGAGCCTCACAGCCCGCGAACCAGCGAGTAGAGATCGGCGACCCAGAACACCAGCGGCAGCACCGCGGCGACGAACGCGTACTCGAGCAGCTCGACGGCCCGGCGCATCGGCGGCGTCGCGGACTGGTTCGGCACGATCAGGCCCATCACCAGCGCCGAGATCAGGATCACCAGCGCGGCACCGAAAACGACCAGGGGCTGGCGCATTTCGAGCGCGACGCCGACCAGCATGATCAGGACGATCCCCGAGCCACCCGCGATCAACACGATGGCCTGTTCGGCGCCCGCGTAGGTGCGGCTGCGGAACATCAGCACCACCGCGCACACCAGCGCGAGCGAGATACCGGGCCAGTAGGGATCTTCGGAGCCGGCGTCGGTCGCCAGCAGCGCGCCGGCGACGGTGACCAGCGTGGTCGCGCTGACCAGACCGGCGAGGTAGTTACGGGCCCGCTCCGACCGCGCGCGCAGGGCGTCGAGGGTCGGCAGGGCGCGGTGGTCGTCCGGGTCGTCCTCGGTCGGATCGATCGGGGTGCCGGGGGAGGGGACCGGCGGCAACGGCAGCTTGGCCAGCAGCATCGAAACACGCGGCGCGAGTGAGAGTCCCGCCAAACCGAGCGCGGCGACGGCCGCGCCGATCGCCTTGACCGGCTGATCGGTGAGCAGTCCCACCAGGGCGGCGGGCACACCGAACACCGAGACGGTGGCGGTACCGATGAACAGCGCGAGGCCGATGCCGGTGACTCGCCAAGCGAGTACCGCGATGGAACCGAGCAGCGCGAATCCGAGCAGCAGATGTGCCGCGCCGTAGTGATCGGGGACCAGCAGCATGCCGCCGGTGAACGCGGTCGGCAGCGCGCAGCCGGCCAGCACGAGTGCGGCCGAGGCGTCGCGGTACATGCGGCTCAGCACCGTGCCCGCCACCACGCAGAGGATCGCGACGAACAGCGCGAGCGACCCGGAAACCCAGAACGGCAACGCATCCGGCGCGGCCAGCAGGCCGAAGCAGCCGACCAGCATGGTGAGCGCGGCGAGCACCGAACCGGTGACGCGGGCGGTCTTCGGCGTCCAGCTGCGGTAGTGCTCGGCGTCGGCGACCGCGACGTTGTACATGATGTCGTCGAACAGGGGCGTCGGCGCCGCGTGTGAGGCGCTCTCCAGCATGAGCAGTTCGCCGTCGCGGACGCCTTGTTCGCCGAGGCTCAACGAGTTCGAGAACGGGGGGTGGCCGATGCGGGCGAGCACCCATTCGGCGGGTTCGTAGCGTTCGCCGTCGTTGTCGAAATCATTCGAGCGGCTGTGCTGCGCGACCATGTCGACCACGCTGGGGATGACGAGGGCGACCGGCACATCGACCGGAATAGCCATGTCTACCTGCGTGTGCTTGGCCAGGATGGTTACTCGGGCAAGGTCCGGCGCGCGCACGATGCCGCGCGCGGAGTCCTCTTCCACATGATCGAGTCGCGCGTGCGTCAAAACTCCCCCAGTTCCGTCTCTACCTCGTGTTTCCGCTCGACCGCTCTTAACGGTCGACAGTTTGCGGAACCCACCGTTCGGACAGCAGAATGCCTGACGAACCATACGACATGTCGGCCGCGACCTCTACACTGAGCCCGTCGCGACGACAGATGAGCGAGTAGTCAAGCAGGGGGAGTCTTCGACCATGAGCACCGTCAGGTTCCAGCGCCGTGCCCGGCGCGAGATGCCGCGTACACCCGGTGGCGAGGTCACGTTGCAGCCGCCGCCGGAGATCCCGCGGATCACCCCGGGCAGCCTGCTGATGAAGCTGATGCCCGTCGTGATGGTGGTCGGCATGGTCGGCATGATGGCGCTGATGTTCACCCAGGGCAGCGGCATGCTGTCCAACCCGATGTCGATGATGTTCCCGATGATGATGATCATGTCGATGGTCACCATGTTCGGACAGGGTGGTGGCAAGGGCGCCAAGGCCGCCGAAGCCAACGAGGACCGCAAGGATTACCTGCGCTACCTCGATCAGGTCCGCAAAGATGTCGACGAGACCGCCAAGCAGCAGCGCGCCGCCGTCGAGTGGAGCCACCCCGAGCCCGGCCTGATCTGGATGCTCGCGGGTACCAGCCGGATGTGGGAGCGCCGCTCCGGCGACAAGGATTTCTGCCACGCGCGCATCGGCCTCGGTGGCCAGCGCCTGGCGACCAGGCTGGTGGCCCCCGAAACCGGCCCCGTCGAAGAGCTCGAGCCCATCGCCGCGGTGTCGCTGCGCCGTTTCGTGCGCGCGCATTCCACGGTTCCCGATCTGCCCACCGCCATCGCGGTGAAGGGCTTCGGCACCGTCGCCCTCGACGGCGACCGCGCCCAGGCCCGCGACATGACGCGCGCGATGTTGTTGCAGCTGTGCATGTTCCAGGCGCCCGACCAGGTGCTCGTCGCCGTGGTCTGTGGCCCGGACACCGCCCGTGAGTGGGAGTGGACCAAGTGGCTCCCGCACACCCAGCACCCCGATTCCCAGGACGGCATCGGCAGCCAGCGCATGTTCTACGGCTCCATCCGCGAGGCGATGAGCGGCCTGCATCCCCTGCTCGGCAACCGGGTCCGGTACTCGCGTAACCAGCCGAACAACCCGAACATGGTGCATGTGGTGATCGTCGTCGACGGTGGCCTGCTCGAGGCCGAGGACGACCAGCTGCGCGAGTCCGGGTACGAGGGCGTCACCATCATCGACCTGTGCAATTACGCACCGCGCCTTGCTGTTTCGCGTGGCATCAAGATGGTCGTCGAAGACGGCGAGTGCCTCGGCCGCGGCGCCACCGGCAACCAGGAACGCTTCGCCACCATCGACCGGGTCAGCGCCGAGCAGGCCCAGCAGCTCGCCCGCAGGCTCGCGCCCTACCGCGCCGCGACCCAGCGCAGCAGCGATGTGGAAACCGACGACACCGAGACGATCTCCACCTGGTCGCAGCTGATGAGTCTGGGCGATATCGGCAACTTCAACCCGGCCAGCGCCTGGCGTCCCCGCTACGGCCGCGAGCGACTGCGCGTGCCGTTCGGCATCGGCGCCGACGGTGCCCCGGTGGAACTCGACATCAAGGAAGCCGCCGAGAACGGTATGGGCCCGCACGGCCTGTGCATCGGCGCGACCGGTTCCGGTAAGTCGGAATTCCTGCGCACCCTGGTGCTCAGCCTGCTCGCCACCCACTCGCCCGACCAGCTCAACCTGGTCCTCGTCGACTTCAAGGGTGGTGCGACGTTCCTCGGTCTCGACGGCGTTCCGCACGTCGCCGCGGTCATCACCAACCTCGAGGACGAAGCCGACCTCGTCGACCGTATGAAGGACGCGCTGGCGGGCGAGATGAACCGCCGCCAGGAAGTCCTGCGGCAGGCGGGCAACTTCGCCAACGTCTCCGAATACGAGAAGGCCCGCGCGGCGGGCGCCGACCTGGACCCGCTGCCCGCGCTGTTCGTCGTGCTCGACGAGTTCTCCGAACTGCTCACCCAGCACCCCGACTTCGCGGAACTGTTCGTGATGATCGGCCGCCTCGGTCGCTCGCTGCAGGTCCACCTCCTGCTCGCCTCGCAGCGTCTGGAAGAAGGCAAGCTCAAGGGCCTGGAATCGCACCTGTCCTACCGCATCGGTCTGAAGACCTTCTCCGCCAACGAGTCCCGTCAGGTCCTCGGCGTCCCCGACGCCTACAACCTGCCGAGTACCCCCGGTGGCGGTTACCTGAAGTCCGACTCCGGTGAGATCCAGCGCTTCCAGGCCTCGTACGTGTCGGGCGCGTATGTCGGTGGAGGTTCGGCGCGTGAGGTCACCAGCGCCGGCATCGTCGGCGGCGAGATCGACGTCCACGCCCGTCCTTTCGCGGCGACCCACGTCGGCTTCCGCGCCGCCGATCGGGTTCCGCTGCCGGTGGAGGCCGAGTTCGAGCCGGAGCCGGTCGGCGATGAGAACGAGCAGATGTCGAACCTGAACATGCTGGTCTCGCGCATCGCGGGCCACGGCAGGCCCGCCCACGAGATCTGGTTGCCACCGCTCGACGAAGCGCCGACGATGGATCAGCTCGTGCCGCGCTCGATCCTCACCGGCGAGTTCGCCGCGATCGCCACCCTGCGTGCCCCCATGGGCATCGTCGACCGCCCCTACGATCAGCGCCGCGACCCGTTCGTGGTCGACCTGTCGGGTTCGCGAGGCAACGTCGCCATCGTCGGCGGTCCGCAGTCGGGCAAGTCGACCGCCCTGCGCTCGATGATCATGGCGATGGCGCTGACCCACACCGCCGAGCAGGTGCAGTTCTACTGCCTCGACTTCGGTGGCGGCACGCTGACCAGCCTGCAGGGCCTGCCGCACGTCGGTTCGGTGGCAAGCCGCCTCGACGAGGACCAGGTCCGGCGCACCGTCGCCGAGATGACCACGATCGTTCGCACGCGTGAGGCGAAGTTCCGTCAGCTCGGTATCGAGTCGATGGTCGAGTTCCGTCGCCTGCGCTCGGTGGACCCGGCATCGAGCCCCGCCGCCCAGGGCGCACACGAGGATCCGTTCGGTGACGTGTTCCTGGTCATCGATGGCTATGGCTCGATCCGCCAGGACTTCGACGCGCTCGAGCAGGTCATCATGAACCTCGCGGTGCAGGGTCTTTCGTACGGCGTGCACGTGGTGATCGCGCTCGCTCGCTGGGCGGAAGCTCGCCCCGCCCTGAAGGATCAGATCGGCACCCGCATCGAGCTGCGCCTCGGCGATCCGATGGATTCCGACCTCGGCCGCAAGTTCGCGTCGCTGGTTCCGCAGGGTCGCCCCGGTCGCGGTATGACCGCCGAGTGCCTGCACATGCTCACCGCGCTGCCGCGGATCGACGGCTCCTCCGATCCGTCCAACCTGGGCCAAGCGGTGTCGTCGGCGGTCGAGACGATCGCCCGGATGACGCCGGGCCGTCCCGCACCGCAGGTCCGCATGCTGCCCGATCAGCTGCCCCGCGAACAGCTGCTGTATCTGGCGGGCAACTGGCCCTCGCGCGTCGATCCGGCGACCAAGTGCCTGCGAATCCCGATCGGTATCAACGAGGCCGAGCTCGCTCCGATCTACATCGATTTCGCGGAAAGCCCGCACTTCATCATCATCGGCGACTCCGAGTCCGGGAAGACCACGCTGTTGCGCTCGATCATCGAGGGTATCGCCGCGTCGAACACCCCCAACGAGGCGCGGTTCATCGTCGGCGACTACCGCCGCTCGATGCTGGGCATCATTCCCGAGGGTTACCAGGCCGGATACGGTTCCACCGCACCGCAATTCACCCAGAACATGGCCGACCTCGCGGCGTATGTCGCCAAGCGGACCCCCGGTCCCGAGGTGACGCCGCAGCAGCTGCGTGAGCGTTCGTGGTGGACCGGTCCCGAGCTGTATGTGCTCGTCGACGACTACGACCTGGTCGCCACCTCGTCGGGTAACCCGGTCTCGGCGCTCGTCGAACATCTGCCGCACGCTCGCGACCTCGGTTTCCACCTGATCATCGCTCGCCGCTCCGGTGGCGCCAGCCGCGCCATGTACGAGGCGACGCTGGCGCGGATGAAGGACCTCGGTTCGGCCGCACTGGTGATGAGCTGCAGCAAAGATGAAGGCGTCATGGTCGGAACCACCCGTCCCGGCCCCAAGCCCGCCGGGCGTGGCACCTTCGTCACGCGTAATACCGAGGGCCTGGTCCAGACCGCCTGGATGCCGCAACCGGAATGACCGTCGTCGAGCTCGTAGTCAGCGAAGCCAAAGTGTGGGCGCGTGGCGCCACCACCCACTGGGATGTCGCGCCGTCGGTGGTGTTGGGCAGCAACGGTTCCGATCTCGTCGTCGGTGAGCCGCTGACCCCGCCCACCCAGGCTGTGTCGGTGGTGCAGTACCTGACCGGTGGTGTGCTCGCGTTGCCACCTCGGATGCCGACGGTCGGCCAAGCCCTGTCCGCGCTGCTCGCGGCGATCATGGACACTCTGCGGGTGACGCCGCTGTGTGAGCGGATCGTCGTCGTGCACCCCACCTCGTGGGGGCAGCCCGAACTCGACCTGTTCGGCACCGCGACACAGCAATTCACCCACGAGGTCGTGTTCGAGACCTGTGCCCTGCGGGCGTCGGCCGTCGATGTCACCGCCAGTCGCAGCCGCCGCACCGCGATCATCGAGTTCGGCATGCTGTCGACCGCGGCCTCGTCGGTCACCTACGACACCTACGGCACCCATGTCGAGGCGGTCGAGGTAGAACCGAACCTGGCGGCCTCGGAACTCGCCGACGAGGAAGGCTTCGGCCATCTCACGGCCCTGCTGGGCCGCCTGCTCGCCGATCGCCCCGCCGACGTCGTCCAGGTGTTCGGCGCCACTGATCCGGCGGTCCTGGCCGCGGTCGCCGCCGCGGTCGAAAGTGTGTGCGGCGCGGATGTTCCCGTCAGCTCACTGACCGGAACCGACCTGGCGCGGCCTACGCAGAAGGCCCCGGCCTACACGCCGAACATCCCGCCCGCGGCCGAGTGGATGCAGCCTCTGCGCGAACGCGCCGCGGCGACCAACCCGGTCGACCGCCGCCCGCTCTACATCGGCGCCGCGGCTCTCGTCGCTGTTGTCGCCGCGGCGGCGATCGGTGGCTTCTTCCTGTTCGGATCCGGTGACCAACAGGCCACCGCCGCCGTCGCGACCACCTCGGCTCCCGCGGTGACGAGCGTTGCGCCCCAGCCCACGTCGGCGAAGCCGAAGCCGCAACCCACCACCGCGACAGTCGGCCGAGTCGTCGTAGAGATCCCCGCGGGCTGGCACCGCACCACGGCCACCGATATGCGCGCCGACCTCGTCCCCGACGTCGCCGCCCGCCACCGCATCACCATCACCCAGAAACCGGTCACCCCCGGTGCCGGCTACGACGAAATCGCCGCCGACCTCAGCGCCCAGATCGCCAAAAAGCCCGCGGGCACCGTCACCGCCGTGCGCCGAGACGTAGTCTTCGCCGGCCGCCCCGGACTCTCCTACGAAGAGCGTCCTGCCGACGGGTCAACGGTGCGCTGGCAGGTCCTCGTCGAACGCGGAGTCCAGGTCAGCATCGGCTGCCAGTACGCCGAAAATGGTTGGGCCGGTGTGATGTCCGCCTGCGAACAGGTCGTCGGAGGCGTCCACGTCGGGCCGTGAGCCGCATCCTCTTCACCGCACTCCTGGCGTCCTGCACGCTGGCCTGTACACCGGCCGACCTGTCGACCTCGAACGCGCCCACGTGCCCGGCCGACGTCCCTTCGGCCATCACGGCCAACCCGGTCGGCTTCACCATCCATGCCCCGCAACCCCCTGGCTGGTCGACCCGGCCGGTCGAAGGTGGCGGTCTCGTCCTCCACCGTTTCGAGACCATCGAAGGCGCCGACCCACCGTTCGGCACGGCCACGGTCACCGTCACCACCTTCAGCCCCGCGAACACCGCCGACGCCGCGAGCAACACCCTCCAGATCCTGCGCCCCCACGAATCCGACTGGCAACCAACACGTTCCGAAGAGGTCCAGATCTGCGGCAACTCCGCCCACCTCACCACCGGAACCACCACCAACACCCACCACGACTACCTGGAGTTCGCCTACCCGGTGGGCGACAGGTTCTACCCCATCCAGATAACCACCCAAACCCCCATCGCCAACGTCTCCCGCTACCGCCCAGACCTGGACACGATCCTGAGCGGTGTGCGAATCAGCGGGCAGTAGTCATTTCACGACCAGGTCGCCCGGCCAGCTCGCGAGACCGGCTCAACAACAGCCGCGTACCGATTGAGCAAGGGCCGATCGGCTCGATTCGGGTTCGACGGCGTGCACAAGTACGCTCGCAGCGGGTCGCTTGCGTATCGCGTTCGGCCTGTGAACAGGGAGGGGAAATCAATGACTTATCCACCGCCGCAGCAAGGTCCGGGTTGGGCGCCCGGTCAGGGTGCGCCGCAGCAGTATGCCGGTCATCAGCCATACGCGCCGCCGCAGTCGCCGCATTACGGCTCGCAGCCGCATCCTCAGCAGGGTGGTCAGCCCCACCCACAACAAGGTTGGGGTCAGCCACAGCAGGGATGGCCCCAACCGCCGCAGCAGAACCCGTGGTGGAAGTCGCCCCTTGTGCTGGTCGGCGGGGCTGTTGTTGTCATCGGTGTGCTGGTGGTCGGGGTTGTCGTTGTCGCCGGCGGAGGCGACGAAGCGGGAACGGTCGCAGCGCCCCCATCGTCGTTCCAGGAAGCGCCCTCGGCGCCCACCTCTGCGAAGAGCACCTCCAAGCCCGCACCGACGACGACCAAAGCGGCCCCACAACCTGTTTCGGCCGACGCCAAGATCGTCCTCGAAGCGTTGCCCGCGCCTCTACGCGAAGTCGTCGCCGTCAACAACATCACCGAGAAGGCCCCGATCGGCAACGACCCGTACGCGGTGCGAGTGGTCTTCACGGTGCCGGCCAAGAACAGCCTGACGGTAGGACTCCTGAGAACAGCCGTCGACATCGACCGATACCCGATCGCCTGGATCGACACCAACCCGGACAAGCTGCTTCGTCAGTGGAGCAGTCAGCACCCGGAATGGCTGATAGACAAGGGAGAGAAGAAGTTTCGCATCGATGACACGATCCCGGGTGGTGGGGCCACCGTGGAAACCTTCAACACGGCGACGAAGCTGTACACGGTGATGTCAGGGTTCAAGGACAAAGACGCCGCGTTGAAATATCTCGAGCGCGCTGGGTTCTAGGACAGCTCACTCGGTGCGCCCACCGCGGGAGAGCGGTTGTCGTGAAACAAAATCAGGCCCCGGCTGTGAGCCGGGGCCTGATTTATGGTGCTGCGATCAGAACAGACCCGCGAGGGCGGTGTCGGTGCCCTTGAGGTCCGAGTTGCCGGTCTGGACCAGCGTGCCCGCGCCTTCGAGGGTGGTGTTGAGCTGCTGCACGTGGGTGTTCCACTGCGCCTGCAGCTGAGTGAACGCATCGTTCGCGTCACCAGCCCAGTTGTTTGTGACGAAGTCGGTGACCTGCTTGTGGAAGTCTTCCAGCATGGTCATGATGCCGCGGGCATCCTGGACGATGCGCTGAGCACCGGCCTCGACCTCGCCGAAGTTAGCGGAAATCCGCGTGACGTCGTTGCCTGCCATCGATGGCTCCTTACTAAGTGTGGTGGGGTCGGATCAGAGAGCGGGGAGGTCGAGCGAGCTGACCTGGGCCTTCACCTGCGAGGCGAAGTCGTGGTCCTGCTCGTCGTACGACTTACCAGCGTTGCGCAGGTTCTCGCAGGTCTCGAGGAGCTTGTCGTTGAGCTTGTCAGCCTGGAAGTAGTAGCGCTCCATGAAGGAGTCGAACGCCGCGCGGGCGCCACCACTCCACGTTGCGGTGGTCTGGTCCTCCAGCGTCTTCAGCGCCTGGATCGCGGTAAGCAGATCCTGGTGCTTGGACTCGGAGGTCTTCACGAAATTATCAATTTCGGTTGCACTGGCACTGAGCTGACCCGCCATGGTGTCTTCCTTCCGATTTGCTGTGCTGGGAGTCGGGAGCAACTGCTCCGGTCGACCCGTTCATATGATTGGACGCGAGCCAGGGTGGATCGGTTCCCACATCTTCCGAGATTTTTTTCGGCCCCCGGGATGACGTCGATGTCCACCCTGCTGTACCTGCGGATTCATGGCTCCGTGGTCGCCGTGCGACACGACGCCTACATGTCCGCGAATCTTTCCCCCTCCTTCCCCTGCCACAGCCCGAGTCACAAGGCCAGCGGCACTTCGCGTATCACCATACCGATCGCGACGCTGTCTGCACACCCCACTCCCGCAGCCGTTGTTGGACCGGAGCATGTGCAACGTCGGCTACTGGGCGTTGGCGAAGACGGCGTACTGCGCAGCCGATCGCTGGTGTGCGTCGTTGATCTGGTGGCTACTGACGACCCCGACGTACTGCCGGTAACGCACTGAGCAGGAGAACCGCTTGATGTCACTGGAGGTGACCTTGTTCTCGATGCAGTTGGTAGCGGGCACCGCGGCAGGCGAGTTCGCCGGGCCGAATCGTGGGCCCTCGAACATCCCGGCCTGGAACTTTTCCGCAGCCGAAGCGTCGCGAGCCTGGAAAACGGTTGCGTCCCATCCGATCCCGATGTGGTCGACGCCGGTCTCCTCGTACAGCCCCCGGTGTTCCTGCTCCGCGCGTTGTATCTGGAGGAAGCCCTGGAGGCCGTATGATGCCGACCGCGTATCTTCTGGTCCGCCCAACTGTTCGCGGTTCAACGCGCGTTCCAGCACATGGGCGGGATCGTGGTCGAGCATCAGTATTTCCATCGCCGTGAGTGCTGGCAGCTTATCGAGCCTTGGCAACTGGGCATCCAGGACTCGACTGGCGAGATCTTTCATTTGCGGCAGATCGGCTGATGGCAGACCCACCTGCAGGCTCACGACGTAGCTGCCTCGCGCGATATTCACGGCCATGCTCGGCACTCCGGGGCGCCAGTGCGCGTGGGCTGCCGAGTACTTGTCAATGGCCAGCTTCTGATTCTGGTCAGCGGCTACCTGGAAGTCGAGGACCTCGATCGATTCGGCCGCGCGCTTGGCTGCATCCTCGTTGGGGAACTGCATTACGCGCATTCCGAAATATTTCGGTTCGAGTGATCGCTGAGAATCTGCCAGAGTGTCATCTCCGGGCGATAGAGTAAACGGTCCGAAGTGTTCTTTGTCGGTACTCCCCGTACTGAATCCGTACAGTAGCCGATGCTCTTTGAGTGCTGGCTTCACGGTATCACTGAATTCGCTCAACAAGGTTTCCGATGTAAACGAACCCCATGCTCCGTACTTCAGGCCCGGATCAACATCTGTGCCGAGTACGAGATGGTCGGCGAGGCGCATAGCTGCCAGTTCCTGCCCGTACTTGTAGCCGTGCTTATATTGGTAGTAGGCGCTGACCGGAAGCGTCTGATATTTGCCTACATCCAGGGTTCGAACATCGATTTCGCCAGCGATAGCGGTTCCACCGACGCTCGATCCGCAGCCTGATGTCAAAATCGATGAAATGATCGCTGCGACCGCAACTTTGGCGATATTTTTGCGCATGGTCTGTCCTCGCTTCCGTCTGACCATTATTTGGAGTTCGCCAACAGCGAGTACTGGGCCGAAATGCGCTGATGTGCATCGGTCAGCTGGTTTGCGGATATCTGGGCAGCATATCTACCGAAACTGATGGTGCAGTAGAAACGTGGGTTGACTCCGCGGAATTTCTCACGGTTTTCGTGACATTTGGCAGACGGTAGTCCTGGTGGGCTCGGTGCCGCAACAAACATACGTCCGCGTTCGCCTCGCCGCTTCTCGAGGAGTTGCGCGGACTCTGCGTTCTTGGTTCGGTATAATTCACCGCCGTTGAAAGCGGCCACGTCAACGCCTGTTTCATCGAATAACCGCTGGTCTTCAGTGATATTCAGGGAGACCTGCAATGCGCCGTGCTTCTGATATGCACTAGGGATCGTCGCACCGTCAGTTACGGAGTCGTTGGTCGCGGGGACCGTCATGGCGAGCATGCCATCGACATCGCGGTCCAGGCTCGTCCATTTATCGCGTGGAGTCGGCGTGAATTTCGATAAACTTGGTGTCATGGCCGCGATAACCTTTTCGGCTCTGGCTTGCATCCCGGGTAGGTCGTCGGATCCGATTTGATCACTGAGATTATCTCTGACAACAGTCAGTACCAAGAATTGACCTACTGAATGCCATACATAGATTGCATCAGATCGTGGGGTCCATACGGCATGAGCTTCGGGAAATCGTGCGAGCCGGGTGCCTTCGTAGTTCGCCCCTAGAATTTCCTGATGCTTGGCACCCAAGGAGGGCACCGCCTTCTTCGCTGCCTCGGCGTCAGTGAACAGAAGAGCGTAATTATTCAACGTCCACGAGAGGTTTCCATTGAAATTTGTTCGTCCCTCGCTGTAGTAGCCGGATACGAATCCAGGTGCGAAAATATTGAAATCTTCGCGGCTCATCAGTAGATCCCGCGACAATGGGTAGTGCGATACATCTGTGAACGTACGACTCTGGTTGAATCTGTTTGTGAAATTCAGGGCGGGGTCGATCTCCGTGGGTAGAGGCATGACCTCGGCAATGCGTCGGGCTTCGGCAAGCGCGGCCTCGTCGTCGGTTTGAGCCATTCCCAAGGGGATCGGTTTGCTCGGGTAGTTTCCCATTTCCAGCTTACTCAGGTCGACCTGCGACTCTGGAGCAACAACCGGGCCGGTCGAACCAGCTTCGCCCCCGCAGCCTGTCGCCAACAGACACGCGACAGAGACGGTTGCGCTCAATACCGTTCTGCACGCTCGCTTTCTCAGTGTATTGGACGACTTCAATTCAGAACGCAAAGCATCCCCCCATGGTGGTTTCGGATTTCTATCTGATCTTTGATTTAAGGACGGGAACCAGCTTGCTGATCATCAGCGCCTCGGACTCGGGCGACCAATTTCGCATGGCGGTTACCGTGCTGGGATCGTCGATGGGGAGGACTATTGCGCGGGAACTGGTTATCCCGTATGGGAGACCGAGAAGCCCACCGCCACCGGCCTTCTCGTCGCTTCGCAGCACGAGGACGTAGCTGTCGTCCGGTGCTTCGAGCGCACTCGAGCTGTCCGATACCACTTTGGGTGACGGAATGCCTTCGGTATTCGTGTATTTGAAGTTGTAGGCGAAACCGAGTTTCTCCAGGAACTGTGTCTGAGGGCTGCCGGTCAGATAGATTCCGAATTTGTTCGGTTGCTGCGTGACATCTAGGAGGGTGATAGTTTTGCCCGCAAATTGGGGATTGTCCTTGCGCTCCTGCTCGATCGGCGGCAGCGCGGAGGCCGATGTACTGGTGGTGGTGCCGGTCGTGGGGTCGGACCCGCCGGCGGCCCAAATGCCGACACCGGCGCCGATTCCGACGACCAGCGCGAGTGCAGCACCGATCACTGCCGCGCGCTTGGCTTTGCTGGGAGTGTTCGAGGTGGACGCTGCGAGACCATGTAGCGATACCGCCGCCCGCGGATCGGTGTGCTCGCGGGGCGGCATCACCTGGATCGGATAGGTCGGCGAGGTGTTGTGGCCGGTCGGGTTGAATCCGGGGATGAGGGCGTTCGATGCCGCGTCGGTGAATTCGCGGCAGGTGGCGAAACGCTCGGCGGGGTTTTTGGCCATCGCGCGGGCGAAGACGTGGTCGATGGCGTGGGGCAGGCCGGGGCGGATTCGGGTTGCCTGGGGTGGGGGCTCGTGTAGGTGGCCCATCATGACCATGGCGGGTTGGGCTGCGGGGTAAGGGTTTTGGCCGGTCAGGAGTTTGTAGAAGGCACAGGCGAGGCTGTAGATGTCGGCGCGGTGGTCGAGGACGGCGCCGCTGAGCTGCTCCGGCGGGGCGTAGGCGATGGTGGCGAGGAAGCTGCCGGTCTGGGTGAGTTCGGTGGCGTCGTCGGTGGACTTCGCGACACCGAAGTCGGTGAGCAGGATGCGTTCCTCTTCGCCGTCGCTGCTCGACAGCAGGAAGTTGGCGGGCTTGACGTCGCGGTGCAGCAGGCCGCGGCGGTGGGCGTAGTCCAGGCCCTTGCCGACCTCGGTGGTGATACGAAGGGCGCGCAGAGGGGTCATGGCGTGCGGGTCGCGGGCGAGTTCGGCGGCGGCGTCGGTGCCGTCCACGTACTGCATGGCGATCCACAGCTGGCCGTGCTCTTCACCGCGGTTGTAGACCGAGACGATGTTGTTGTGGTCGAGGCCGGCGGCGAGATTGGCCTCGCGTTCGAAACGGGCCCGGAACTCGGGGTCGCGGCTGAGTTCTGCGCTGAGTACCTTCAGTGCGTCCATCCGCGGCAGGCTGGGATGTTTGGCCAGGTAAACCGTGCCCATGCCGCCGGCGCCGAGCACCCGCTGCACGCGGTACCCGCCGACGATGGTGCCGTGGCTCATCACCATCTTTTACGATCTCCTGACTCAATGCCGCACACTGCCGCTTTCCCGGGTGGAGCATATCGGACTCCGCAGGGGTCGGCCGGTGTGGGATTATCGGCTGTTGGCGAAAAGCGCATATTGCGCGGCCGCACGTTGATGGGCGTCCAAAAGCTGGTTGCCGCTTACTATTCCGACGTATTCGTTGTAGGCGAGGATGCAGCTGAAGCGTTTCGCCGCGCCGGTGCGTTTGTTCTCCACGCAGGCGGCGTCGGGGAGGTTGGGTGGGTTGGCGGCTTCGGCTTCCACCTGCCAGGGGAACATCTTCTCGGTGACCGCGCGCCGGGCGGTCTGCTCGTCGGGAGTGCGCACGGCGATCGAGCCCCAGGACAGGGCCACCCGCTGGGCGCTCATCTTGGTGAGCTGCTCGTCGACGTAATGGCGATCGGTGGGGAGCTGGTCGCCCGCGTAGTGCAGGATGCCGTGTTTGCCGGTGACCACGTAGTAGCCGGTGCCCTCCGGGTTGGCCAGCTGGTCCGGGTTGAGGGTGCGCATCAGGAGGTGGTCGGGGTCCCACGGCAGCGTCATGACCTCTTCGTCGGTCAGCGGCGTGGTTCTCGCCAGCGCCTCGATCTGCTCGGTGAAGGCGTTCGCGGCGAGGGCGGTGAGTGCTTGTTGGTCGGGCGTGGGCACCGAGAGCAGGAAGGCGATCACGTAGGGGCCGTGGGGGAGAACGGTGCGCAGGAAGGGCGAGTCGGGACGCCAATGTGACAGGGCCGCAGGGTGTCCGGGGACGGCAACGGGTTGGTTGCGGCCTTCTTTCATGGCGAAGTCGGTGTCGTAGAACTCTTTCGCGGCAGCGGCCGCGCGGTCCGCGTCGGGGAACTGCAGGACCATGGTGGTGGCGGTGAGCCGGTTGTCGGCCTTCTTCGTCGGCCAGTCACCGTAGGTTTCGACGCGCGAATCCTTCGCGGCGCCATTGGATTCGAAGCCGTACAGCATCTTGTGTTTCTTGGCGATCGCCGACATCGCGGGCTCGTCGCCCAGCGCCGAGGGCATCACGCCGGCGGAGACGGTGGTCGCGCGTTTGCCGTAGGTCATCTGCGCGTCGACGTCGCGGGAGTTGATCACGTAGTCGGCGATCCGCATCGCCGCCACTTCGTACATCTCGTAGAACGGCGGGACCGGATCGTCGTCGTGGGCGTTGATCGGCTCGGTCGGGTACGAGCCGACGTCGAGGGCGCGAACATCCATCTCGCCGGGCAGCGCCTGCCCGGACAGGGTGGAGCCGCACGCGGTGAGCACGGTGGCCAGCGTGGCAGCCAGCACGGCGTATCGGATTCTCATTTCGCGTTCACCAACAAGGCGTACTGGGCCGAGATTCGCTGCTGGGCGTCCAAGAGCTGGTTCGACCAGACATAGGCGGCGTAGCGGTCGTAGGACACCGCGCAATAGAAGCGGATCGCGATCCGCTGTTTCCTGCCGATGTATTCCTTGCACTGGGCGCTCGGCAGGTTCTTCGGTGCGGCGGAGGCGGTGAATTTGCGGGTGACGCCGCCGAGTTCGTCCCGGACGCCCTGGGCGCCGGCGATGTCGCGGGCGCGGTAGACGTCGGCGCCGTCGTTGGCGTAGAGGTCGATGCCGAAGTCGTCGATCATCTTGGTGGCGCTCACCGGGTCGGAGAGGAAGTGGCGGGCGGTACGGCCCGCGTAGACGCCGGGTGGGTTGATCCAGGAATCCTCGCGGGGGCGGGGTGCGGTGCGGCCGAGCATGCCGTCACGATCACGCTGCAGGGTCATCAGTTCGGTGCTGGGGGTGGGGGTGAACTTCGCGACCGCGGGGACGATCGTGTCGAGGCTCTTGCGGGTGAGGTCGAGCAGCGCTTGCTTGTCGACCTTCTCCAGCCAGATCTTCAAGTAGTCGTAGAACCAGGTGTAGATGACCAGATGGCCGGTGGCGAACCAGGATCCGATCGACTGCTGGTCGGGCTGCCAGTGCGCGGTCGCCGCGGGATAACCGGGGATCTCGATGCGCTGGTTGTTCGGGGCGTAGCCGAAGTCGAGTTTCTCCAGCTCGGTCGCGGCGGTGGTGGCCTTCTGCGCGTCGGGGAAGATCATCACCGCGTTCACCATGTCCAGGCCCATATTGCTGGGCTCGGTCTCCGCCGAGCTCACGAAGCCGCCGATGAAATCGGGGGCGACTTCGGTGAACCGGTCGACGGCCATGATCTTGCCGAGCGCGGCTTCGGCGTCGAGGAACACCGACGCGATCGACGGATTGGTGTGCACGAATCGGGGATCGATATCGGCGGGCGTCGGCACGAAGTCACCGAGGCGTTCGGCCTCGATGAACCGGCCCTGGTCCAGATTCGCGACCGTCCCGACCTGGCGGGGCTGCGTCGGATAGTTGCCGACATCGAGGGTGGCGAGGTCCACGGGCGCGTCGGTGGCGGCGATCTCGCTGGGACCACCGCAGGCCGTGACAACAGTGGTCAACAGCGCGCTCGCCAGCACACAGACGACTTTTGTGGCTCGCAACTCATTCCTCCGTTGCCTGAAATTTGTGAGTGCTTGTACGACAACCCATTTCAGGCAGCCTCTCCTTGCGAAGGGACAGTCCCCGCCTGACCCACCAACTGGTGATGCGGGGTAGACGATTCAACGCCTCCTGCCTTCCCCACCGAATCGGTGAGGCAGGACTTGGGGATGGCTCCACGTCCATCTCCAGCCGTAACGCTGGCGGCCGGGCTACTCCCGGTACCGGTCCCCGACACACCACCGTGTGCGGTGGTCTCGCCGAGGCGGGCGAGGTTGATCGCCGCATTGGTATCCCGATCGATCGATGGACACCCATTGCGGCAGTGGTAGACACGATCGCGCAACGCAAGCTTGGTCTTCGCTTGACAACGCGAACATGTTTGGGTGGAAGGAAACCAGCGGTCCGCAACGACGAGCTGGGTGTGGTTCCAGGTGGTCTTGTATCCGAGCAGGGATCGTATTCGCCCGAGCGCGGCGTCTCCGATCGCCCGGTTGAGCCCGCGCTTGTAGGCACCGCCACGGCGACGCAATCCCATCACGTTGAGGTCCTCTACTACGACGACATCGTGAATGCGGGCAAGCCTGGTGGTGGCGATGTGTAGTTCGTGGCGACGGATATTTGCCACGTGGGCATGGGTTTTCGCGATGCTGGTCTGCGTGCGCAGCCACCGTTTCGATGGGTCTTGCCGGGTCGTGCTGTCAGGGTTCCAACGGCCTTGCTGTCTGGCGGCGCGTCGTTGCAACAGCCGTAGCCTCAGTTGCGCCGCTCTCAGTGGTTTCGGCGCCGTCACTCGGTTGAGTTCGGTGCCATCCGGTGCTGCGACGACGAGCAGCTCTTTGACTCCGATATCGATTCCCACGATCGGGTAAGGAGATCGGGCCACATGCGCGGGCCGCTGTTTGCCTTCGACGATCACCTGGAATGCGCAGTACCAGCGTCGACCGTCGAATTTGACGGTCGCGGAAAGAACCCGCGCGGTGCCCGCTTCGATCCGGCGCGCGAGTTTTCGGGTCGATTCGTGAGTATGGATCGTGCCCAGCACAGGCAAGGTGACGTGGTGTCGGTCGGGAGTCACTCGGATCACGCCGGTGGTGAACCTGACCGAATTCACCGCGCGATATTTGGTCTTGAATCGGGGGAACCCGACTTTGGCGCCCGCCCGCTCGCCGTTCCGCGATGCAAACCATGCATCCAGACCCCGGGCAAGACTGTCCAATCCGCTGTTGTAAGCCTCTTTCGAGTTCTCCGCCCACCACGGCGCGACCGTCGTCTTGCGGGTGTTCCAGCTTTTGCGCAGTACCGCAAGGCTCCACCCCAAGGCTGGTGTCAACTCGTTGTCGGGCACACCGTAGGAGCGTTCTGCGGCACGCTGGGCGAGTACGGCTTTCACTAGAGCGAGCATGTGATTGTGAGCGAACCGCGCTGCTCCGCAATGTGAGCGGATTGCGCGCTCCTGGGCAGGGGTGGGATCCAGCGCGTAGCGGTAAGCCTGTGCGGTCCACCCGGCCGGTATCCGAAATCTCCCTCCCACTTCACCCTCCAGCTCAACATGCGTTCAGTGATCAGGCTCACATCTACTCACGTGTGCCGACCAGTCCTCCCCGAAACGATCGTCGGCGAGATTCTACGTCACCGCAATCGAGGGGTGGGGTCGGGCGAACTCACAGGCTGTTGGCCAGCAGGGCGTATTGCGCGGTGATCTTCTGGCGGACCTCGGGTTCGCCGTCGGCGCTGACCATGGCCAGATAGCGCTTGTAGGCGACGTAGCAGCGGTAGACGTAGTCGTCTTCTTTGTTGCCGTTGTCGTTGAGTTTCAGGCAGGTCGCGGTGGGGACGTCGGCGGGGGCGGTGATCGGGTCGTAGTGGCCCGCTGCATCGATGAGGCCCTGCATGAGCGATTGCGCGGCGGACTGGTCGCGTACCCGAGTGACGGCGCCGCCCTCGACCACCGCATGGGCGTCGACTCCTGTTGCGTCGACCAGGTTTTGGCGGGTGGTGAGGTCGGCCGCCTTGTTGACGAGATGCTCGGGGGCATAGGAGGCGAACGCGTACTGGTCAGGGCTCGTGGCGGCGCGGTCGTCGACGACGGCGCGGGACAGGAGCCCGGCGGGGTCGACCGGAAGGTCGGAGATCTTCTCGGTGGGGGTCGGGTCGAACTTCGCGAGCTGGGCGAGCTCGGCGGCGAGATTCTTGTCGATCCAGGAGGTGAGGTCGGTCGCGTCGGCCCGGGGTCGCTGGATGAACAGCGAGATCACGAACTCGTCGTGGGCGAGAAAGGCGCCGATGGTGGGCACACCGGGGCGCCAATGAAGGTAGGCGTCGGGATATTTGGTGGAGGCGAGTTTGCGGTTATCGGGGGAGACGGCGAGGTCGACGTCCTCGAGTTCCCGCGCGGCGAGGGTGGCGGCGGCCGCGGTGGGGAAGCGGAACAGTGCCGTGGTCAGCGCGGTCGCGTCCGGGCCGGGCCGGGTCTCGCCGTCGGGATCGGCCTTGTCGGCGCCGAGCGCGACATAGCCGGTGACGAACTTGCGGTTCTCCAGAACAGGTTTGGAGACGTTGGCGACGAAATCCAGCGCGCGTTCGATATCGGGAACGATCACGCCGCCGCGTCCGTGCGACAGCGACGGGTCGATCCGTACCGCGGGCACCACGGCCGCCGACATCCGCGCACCTTCGACGAGCGCGCCTAGGTCGCCCGCGGTGTCGGTGTAGGTGTGCCGGTCGGTGGCGAAGGTCCCGGTCTCCAGGCCACGCACATCGGGCTCCCCGGCGACGGGCGTGCCGCTGACTGCACAGCCGGACAGGATGATCAGAGCCCCACCCCAGGCGAGCGCGAGGCGAATTCTGGTCGAATCGATCATCAGGTTCCCCTCGATGTTCCGCCCACAACACCTATGAAGTTACCGGACCAACCCCGCCCAGGGGGACCCAAGCGGGGTGCTTTGCCATAGTCTGGACGACATGGCGACCCCCCTGCTGTGCAGTTCCGGTGGAGGCCGATACCTGTGAGGGATCGGCAGGTCGAAGTGGTGCTCGGAAGTCACGCGGTCGCCCGGGTCGCGGGCGCGGTGATCGTGGTCGCGCACCGCGGGCAGGGCAAGCTCACGCCCGGCGATACCGCGGCGATCGCGCTGGAATCGCTGGCGGAGCTGGTCCGCGACGCACACGAGCAGGCGCCGTCGGGGCCGGGTTCGGTGGTGGCGCGCGAGGCGACGCGGTGGCTCATGAAGTACGCCGAGCAGATCTCGCCGGGCGTGCCGATCGATTTCGGGGTGCTCTCGGCCGCCGACAACGGGGGCGTGGCGATCTTTCTGCACGGTTCGGTGACGGCGGTGCTCGCCGACGATCGCGGCCCGGAGTACTACCGCGGTAGTGACGCGGCGTTCACCGTCGACCGGGTCGCCTCCGAGCCCGCGAAGGCGGTCGCGCTGTTCGTCGACGATGCCAAGGGGCGGATTCCGGACCTGCCGCTGGATCGCGGAATCGGTTGGCTGGTCGAGGGAATCGCGCAAGCAGGCGGGGCCGTGATGTGGTCCAACGATGTGCGCAGCCGGGTGCGCACCGCGGAGCCGGTCGGGCAGACGCGCAGGCCGCCACCGCCTACCGCGCGGATCGACCGGGAACCCCGCGCGGCGCAACCGGATTCACGACCGTCCGAGCAACCCGCGACGGGGATGCAACCGGCGACCTCGATGCTCGACGCTGTCACCGGCGCCGCGCACGGCACGGTCGACACTCCCCTCGCCGATCCGCACAACGCCGAAACCCGGCTCTCCGGAACCAATCCCGCGCCCGAACCCGATCCCGACCTGCAGCGCAGGCTCGAGGCCACGGCCAAGTCGACGGTGCTGGCGGTGAAGGTGATGGGATTCAAGTGCGCGCGTGCGCATCCCAGCGATCCGCGCTCGGCGTTCTGCACGGTGTGCGGCATGCCGGTCGACCAGACCCAATCGCTGGCCGAGGTGGTCCGCCCACCGCTCGGCATGCTCGTGCTCGACGACGGCATGACCTATCTGATGGCCGCCGACGCGGTGATCGGGCGTGACCCGGAGAACTCCGACGCCGCCCAGCGTGGACTCATCCCGCTGCGCATCGACGACACCTCCGGTGGCATGTCGCGCGCGCACGCCGAAGTGCACCTGGTGAATTGGGACGTGCAACTCGTCGATCGCGGTTCCACCAACGGAACTCGCAGCCGGCACCCCGGCTATCGCGACTGGGTTCGGCTCACGCCGAATCAGCCGATGGTGCTCGTCCCCGGCACCGAGGTGATGATCGGCAATCGGGTGCTGCGCTACGAACCGGCCGCACCGCCGCCGTTCGGCTAGGAATAGCGTGACAGGCAGGTGGTTTCGCCGTTGAGTACGCCTGCTCGGAAGGCGTCGACGCGGGAGAATCCGCTGGGCACCGTGTTGCCTTCGGCGTCACTGGCGGCCAGACCGTCGGTGAGCAGGCCAGAGACCGCCTCGTCGAGGTCGCCCGCGGACAGCTGGATATCGCCCTGACTCACGGGTCGGCCGGGCTGGGCGAGTTTGCCGGTGACGACCCCGGACAGGCAGGCCGCGCGCAGACCGGTCTTCGCGCCGGTCAGCTGCTGGCCGTGACTGCGCTGCACGGCCAGGGTGTAGCGGGAGATGAACACCACGTAGCCGTTGTAGTCGCCACTGACCTTCACCGGCAGCGGGCCGTCGTCGTCGGTGTCGGTGGCGCCGCGCTCGGCCAGGCCGGGCACGTCGGTGGCGATGGTGTTCTTGGCGGGGCAGTAGGTGACCGGGTCGGTGACCGCGCCGTCCTTGCAGTCGATGCGTGAGCCCGCGTAGTCGTAGGTCGGGGCCTCTTTCACCGGCAGGATCGCCTGCAGCGCCTTGCTCAGCTCGACCAGGTTCTCCTTGGAGACGGGGTATTCGCCGCGACCGCTGTCGTCGGCGAAGCTCTGCGGGAGGTTGCCGCGGCGCGAGTCGATCTCGTCTTCGTCGATGCCCTTGCACCCGCGCGGTCCGTCGGTGAACCCGATCTGCACGGCGGTGACCCGTTCGAAGGCCGAACCGTGCACGCTCTCCGGGTCGTCGGGATCGGAGTCGCGAATCGAAACCGTCGCGGCCAGCACGGAGTTCAGGCCGTCGGAGGTGTTGATCGTGAAGTGGTTCGACTTGCCTTCGGCGACGTGGCGCATGAACGCGCCCGCGAAGCAGTCCGCCTGCTGTTCCTTCACCAGGACCGGGGTCTTCTTGGTGACCATCTTGGCCATGGTCTGGATGGCGTGGCCGTACTCGTGGGCGAGCACCATCACCACCGACATCGGGCCGAAGGTCTCGCTCATGGTGGGCAGCAGCATCTCGCGGTCCCAGCCGATGGAGTTGTCGCTGCGGCAGTAAGCGGCATTGACCAAGTGGTAGGTGGTTTCCTTGCAGAACTCGATCGCCTGGCTGCGGGCGGCGCGGGCGTTCCAGGAGATCAGCTTCTCGACCGGGTCGAAGGTCTCGCCGGGGAATTCGGTGCCGAAGCCCGCCTGCCAGTAGGACTGGATGTCGTCGATCGCGTTGAGCGCCAGCTTGTCCACGTCGCCGCCGTCGCCGTTGGACGCGGTGAGCGTCGAATCCGGGACGCCGGTGCGCGGACCGTTCGGCCCACCCGTGGTGGGCAATCCCGCCACCTGGAACGGATCGTCATAGACCGAGACGCCGTGACCGTCGATCGCCCGTGTGCAGCCGACACCCATCAGCGCGCATAGCACGACAGTAATCGCCATCAACACTTGGGCTTTCGGCATCAGTCCCCCTGGTCGGCCGGATACACGTGCAGGTCGATCGCCGGATCGGGACTCGAGCCGTCTCGGGGGCACCGCCGATGTCCGGGCGATGGCATAGTATCCGCTCCATGTCTTCACCGGGGGCGCAGACCATCACCGTGCGCCATGATGGAACCGAACGAGTCTTCGAAGCGAGTCAGCAGATCACCATGGGCCGCGCGCCCGAGGTCACCCTGTTCGTGGACAGTCCGCTGGTCTCTCGTGTGCACGCCACTCTTCGATTCAGCAACGGCGCGTGGGTACTCGCCGACAACGGCAGTACCAACGGCGTCTTCGTCGACGCGCGCAGGCTCAACCAGCCCGTCTCGATCGACCGACCCACCCAGGTCCGACTGGGTGACGCGATCACCGGACCGCTGCTGCACCTGGTCCCCGCGGCGCCTGGGGCGCGCCACGCGGCGACCATGGTCGCGCAGCCTTCCCAGCCACAGCAGCAGCCACACCTGCAGCAACCGCACCACCAGCAGCCGCGTCCGCAGCACCAGCCGCATCCCGGCTTCCAGCCGCCGTCGCGCCCGCAACAGCAGCAACCGCACTTCGTTCCCACCTCGCAGCTGCCCGCGCAGCCGCAGGACAACATCAATATGACCCGCCGCGCCGATTCGTCGATGCTGCCGCCGGTCCGCAAAGCCGCCTCGACCGAACCGGTCGCGCGCGGTGACCGCATTCCGCCCGGCGGCCTGAGCATCGGCCGCACCTCGGACAACCAGATCGTCGTCAACGATCCGCTGGCTTCGCGTGCGCACGCGAAGCTGCTGGCCTCGCCCGAGGGCCTGGTGATCGAGGACCTCGGTTCGGCCAACGGCACCTTCGTCAACGGTCACCGCCAGCAGCGCTCGGTGCTGCGCGAGCGCGACATCGTCACCATCGGCAACATCGACTTCGTCGTCACCCAGGGCGCGCTGGCGCATCGGCAGAAGCCGGTCGCCGAGCAGGGCCTGTCGGTGCACGGGGTCGGGTTCACGGTCGAGAACAACAAGCAACTGCTCGTCGATGTGAACATGACGGCGGGGCGTGGGACGTTGACCGCGCTGATCGGACCGTCGGGCGCGGGCAAGTCGACGCTGTCGAAGCTGATCGCGGGCAATACCCAGCCCTCCGGCGGTGTGGTGACCTTCGAGGGCCGCAACCTGCACGCCGAGTACGAGGCGCTGCGTTCGCGCATCGGCATGGTGCCGCAGGACGACGTGCTGCACCGTCAGCTCACCGTCCGCCAGGCCCTCGGTTTCGCCGCCGAGCTACGGCTGCCGCCCGATACCACCAAGGCCGACCGGCAGAAGGTGATCGACGGTGTGCTGCAGGAGCTTTCGCTCACCCAGCACGCCGACACCCGGGTGGACCGGCTCTCCGGCGGTCAGCGCAAGCGCGCGTCGGTGGCGATGGAGCTGCTCACCGGTCCGTCGCTGCTGATCCTGGACGAGCCGACCTCGGGCCTCGACCCGGCGCTGGATCGGCAGGTCATGCAGATGCTGCGCGAGCTGGCCGACGCCGGTCGCGTGGTGATCGTGGTGACGCACTCGGTGGCCTGCCTGGACATGTGTGACCAGGTGGTGCTGCTGGCCCCCGGCGGCAAGACGGCGTTCGCCGGTCATCCGGGTGGGGTCGGTGCGGCGATGGGGACCAGCGACTGGGCGGAGATCTTCGCCGAGGTCGCGGCCAACCCGGATCAGGCCTTCGCGAAGTATCGGTCCCGGCAGGCCTATGTGCCGCCACCGCCGCCCGCGCAGCCCAATCGCGGCAACGTGGGCGCGCCGCCGCAGTCGAGTGCGATGCGGCAGTTCAGCACGTTGGCGCGCAGGCAGTTGCGCTTGATCTTCTCCGACCGGGGATATTTGATCTTCCTTGTCGTGCTGCCTTTCATCCTCGGCGCGTTGTCGCTGGTGGTGCCAGGTAGTGACGGGTTCACGGCGGGCGCACTCGTGCAGCTGCCCGACGGCTCGTTCGGGCGTGAAAGCGGCGGTGAGGCCCAGCAGCTGCTGGTGGTGCTCATCCTCGGCGCGTGCTTCATGGGCGCCACGCTCAGCGTGCGCGACCTGGTCGGCGAACGGTCGATCTTCCTGCGTGAGCGCGCGGTCGGCCTGCTGCCCTCGGCGTATCTGATGGCCAAGATCGTCGTGTTCAGCGTGACCGCGTTCCTGCAGTCGGCGGTGCTGATCGGTATCACGTTCCTCGGCAAGAAGGCGCCGGGCGCCGGTTCGCTGCTGCCGAGCGGCAGCGTCGAGCTGTACTTCGATATCGCGATGACCGCGGTGTGCTGTGTGGTGTTCGGCCTGCTGATGTCGAGCCTGGCCAAGTCCAACGAGCAGGTCATGCCGATGCTCGTGGTGATGATCATGGTGCAGCTGGTGATGGCGGGCGGCCTCATCCCGGTGACCGACCGGGTCGGCCTCGAGCAGATCTCGTACCTGTTCCCCTCACGCTGGGGTTATGCGGCGGGCGCGTCGACGGTGGACCTGACGGAGCTGGTCTTCGGCTCGCAGGACGACCCACTATGGGGCCACAGCGCGGGGATCTGGATCCTCGACATCGTGATGCTCACCGTGATCACCTCGATCCTCGCGCTGATCACCTGGAGCCGGCTACGACTGAAGAAGTCACAGGCATGAGCGGTCAGCGCCGGGACGCGGCGGGCCGTGTCACCACCCGAATATGTCTCGATGTGCACGGCATGATCCGCCAGCTCAGCACCGTTTCGGTGGGCAAGCTGCGCGTGTCTGTCGCCGACCGGGCACACTTGATCCTGTGACCGTTCGAGTTGGGGCCCTACATCTGGGGTGGGACGTGGTGTCCGTGGCCGCGGGTGGCGGCGCGACCCCGGTCCGCCCGGTACAGGTCGAGGGCACCTACACCCCGCCCGCCTACCTGCTCGCCGATGCCGCGGGCCGGTTGCACACCGCCGGCGTGGACCGGCAGCGACCGGATCTAGGGATGGCGATCGCCGATGTGCGCGACATCCTCGGCCACCCGCAGATCGTGATCGCCGGTGCCACCTGGCCCGCCGAGCTGGTCTTCCGCGCCCGGCTGTACAACCCGCTGGCCGCGATCGGCAAGTACCTCCAGGGCAAGCCGCAGCTGGTGGCGCTGCCGTATCCGGACAGCTGGCCCGACGACAAGGTCGAGGTGTACGCGGCGCTCGTCGAGCAGCTCGACGTGGTCGTGGAACCGCTGCCCGAAAGCGTCGCGCTCTCGGGTTATGTGCGCGCGCTCGGCCTGGTCTCCCCGCCCAGCGAGCGGCATCGCACCGGCATCGGCGCCACCGGGATCTACTCCGACGGTCGCTCGCTGCTGGTGGTCGCGGTGCACGGCGACGACGAACAGCCGACCGAATCGACGGAGGTCTCGGTCAGTGCCGAGGCGCTGCGCGACGCCCGCACGGCCGACAACGTGGTGATCGAGGCGATGGCCGCGGCCCGCTCGATCGGCGCCGACACCTCGACGGTGCTGCTCGCGGGCAACGTCTGCTTCAACGACGCCCTGCGCTTCGCCTTCCAGAACCACCTGGGCCAGCGTCTGCACGTGGCCGACCATCCGATGCACGCGCTGGTCCTCGGCGCCGCGCATCTGCTGGTCACCGAGCCCGGGCTCGACGACGAGGAGGACGACTATCCGGACTCGGGTCATCCGGGTCAGGCAGTCGCCGCGCAGGTCGGGTGGGGCGCCCAACCCACGGCACCGCCCGCCGCCCAGCCGCCGGGACCGGCCGGGTTCGTCGCCGGTCCGCCCGCCGCGCCACCGGCGCGGCCCGCCGGTCCGCCCTCCGGCGCACCGCGGCACGCGCTCGAACACGACGATGCCGAGGACGACGATCGCCGCGGCAAACTGCTGGGCAAGGTGAAGAAGGGCTTCTTCGGCGCACCGGCCGTGGTCGGCGCGCTGGCGCTGGTGGCGTTCCAGCCCGATCCCGCCGTCGCCGCGGCCGCCGAACCGGTGAATTGCGCGTTCACCCCGTACGCGAACACGGTCCCGCGCGAGGGCATCGAGACCGCGCGTGGCCTGCTGGTCGACGAGTCCGCCTGCGCCACCCCCGGCATCGATACCCTGCGCTACCTGATTCCCGGTCCCACGCGTGCGACCGACCCCGGTCCGCCCGTCGTGATCTAGCATCGCCCGATTGCGGGTCGGTGATGCGTGGCTGGTATCGTTGCCCGTTGGCGTGTGGAACGCCGAACCGTTCGCGGATCGGCGTCTCCTCGATGTCCTGGGTCTCCACCGGCCGCCAGGACAGCCTCGATCCACACATCAGGGCCGGCAACACCGACGACAGACAGGGAACGACTGTGCCTACGTACAGCCCCAAGGCGGGTGACGTCACCCGCAAGTGGTACGTCATCGACGCCACTGACGTAGTCCTCGGCCGTCTCGCCGTGCAGGCCGCTGGCCTGCTGCGCGGCAAGGGCAAGCCGACCTACGCACCCCACGTTGATGGTGGCGACTTCGTCATCATCATCAACGCGGAGAAGGTTGCCATCTCCGGCAACAAGAAGCAGGACAAGCTCATCCACCACCACAGCGGACACCCGGGCGGCCTCAAGTCGCGCACTGTCGGCGAGGTGTTGGCGACCCGTCCCGATCGTCTCGTGGAGAAGGCCGTCAAGGGCATGATCCCGAAGAACAAGCTGGGCAACGCGATCGCGGGCAAGCTGAAGGTCTACGCAGGCCCGAACCACCCCCACGCCGCGCAGCAGCCGGTTCCGTTCGAGATCAAGCAGGTGGCCCAGTGACCGCTCCTGAAGAGTTCGCAGCCGAAGAGTTCGACGCCACCGATGAGGTCGTCGTCGAGATCGTCGAAGACGGCGAAGGCTACGCCGAAGGCGAGTACGTCGAAGAAGAGCTGGCCTTCGAGCCGCTCGGCCTCGACCGCCCGGTGCAGACCGTCGGCCGCCGTAAGGAAGCCGTCGTTCGCGTTCGCCTGGTGCCCGGTTCGGGCAACTTCGAACTCAACGGCCGCACCATCGAGGATTACTTCCCGAACAAGGTGCACCAGCAGCTCGTGAAGTCCCCGCTGGTCCTGGTCGAGCGTGTCGAGAACTTCGACATCTTCGCTCGCCTGGTCGGTGGCGGCCCGTCGGGTCAGGCAGGCGCCCTGCGTCTGGCCATCGCCCGCGCGCTGATCGAGGTCACCCCGGACGACCGTCCCGCCCTCAAGCGGGCCGGCTTCCTGACGCGTGACCCGCGTGCCACCGAGCGCAAGAAGTACGGCCTGAAGAAGGCCCGTAAGGCGCCTCAGTACTCGAAGCGCTGATTTATGCACTGTCGACCGCCGTCTTCGCTTACTTTGGATGAGACGGTACGGTCGGCGGAGCACGTGTGCGAGAGCAGGCTTCCAGCACGGCTGGTCGCCTGCTCTCGTGCTGTAAACGGGGACCTACGACGGGTAGAGGTTTATGGGACGGCTGTTCGGCACAGACGGTGTTCGCGGGCTCGCCAACGAGTCGCTGAGCCCGGAACTGGCGATGCGCGTCGCCGCCGCGGCAGCGCAGGTGCTCTCGCGCGGCAAGAGGCGCCCGGTCGCGGTGCTCGGCCGCGATCCCCGCGCCAGCGGCGAGATGCTCGAGGCCGCGGTCACCGCGGGCCTGACCTCCGTCGGCGTCGATGTCCTCTCGGTGGGCGTGCTGCCGACTCCGGCGGTGGCCTACCTGACCGGCCTGTACGACGCGTGCTTCGGCGTGATGATCTCCGCCTCGCACAACCCCATGCCCGACAACGGCATCAAGATCTTCGCGGCGGGCGGGCACAAGCTCGACGACGCCGTCGAGGCCCGGATCGAAGCCGTGATCGCCGACGGCGTCACCGTGCGCCCGACCGGCGCCGGCATCGGCCGCGTGCGTGGCGACTACACCGTCGAGGGCACGCACGAGCGCTATGTCGAGCATCTGCTCGAATCCACCGGGCAGGACCTGTCGTCGCTGACCGTGGTCGTCGACTGCGCGCACGGTGCGGCCGCCGAGGTGGCCCCGCAGGTGTACCGGGAGGCGGGCGCGACGGTGATCGCGATCAACGCCGAACCCAACGGGCTCAACATCAATGACGGGTGTGGTTCCACGCACTTGGACAATGTGCGGCGCGCGGTCCTCGAACACGGCGCCGACCTGGGCATCGCGCTCGACGGTGACGCCGATCGTTGCCTCGCCGTCGATGCCGCGGGCGAGATCGTCGACGGTGACGCGATCATGGCGGTGCTCGCGCTGGCGATGCGTGACGCGGGCGAACTGGTCGGCGACACCCTTGTCGCTACCGTGATGAGCAACCTCGGCCTGCACATCGCGATGCGCGCCGCCGAGATCACCGTGATCACCGCCGCAGTCGGCGACCGCTACGTGCTCGAGGAGCTGCGTCGCGGCGGATACAGCCTGGGCGGGGAACAGTCCGGGCATGTGGTGTTCCCTCGATTCGGCACCACCGGGGACGGGGTCCTCACCGGCCTGCGGTTGATGGCGCGGATGGCGCAGACCGGGCACTCGCTGGCCTCGCTGGCCTCGGTGATGACCACGGTGCCGCAGGTGCTGATCAATGTCGCGGTGTCGGACAAGGGCGCCGTCGCTGTCGCTCCCGAGGTGCTCGAGGCAGTCGCGGAGGCCGAGCGGATCCTCGGGGAGACCGGACGGGTTCTGTTGCGGCCCAGCGGGACCGAGCAGTTGGTGCGGGTGATGGTGGAGGCCACCGATCCCGCGCAGGCGCGTCAACTGGCCGACGATCTGGCCAAGCGGGTCGCCGCGGTCTAGTCGCGCGGGTCCGGACGACGGGGCAGGCGATCGGTACTGTGGCGTGTTCCACCGGGCCCCACTAGTATCGGGATACGCCGTCAGGACCTGTGTGCCCCGTGGCGCGTGTGTGCTGCTCGGCGCAGGCGGTTATTTTGGCGCGCAGCACGATTCGAAGGGGGCCGATCATGGTTCCGCCGCTGCCTGCCCGCAACTACCAGGATCAGTACCCGTACGAATACGGCGAAGTCGACCAGCCGCACCGCTGTGGCGGGGCCTGCGGGCGACCGGGGTGCCGCGAAGTGCCACAAGGGTATTCGCACACCGTGCCGATCCGCGACGAAGGCTATGGTCAGTCCGCCTATGAGCCGGTCGCCGAGGCGCCACGCACCCGCCCGTTCGCGGCGCCACGGGTGCCGCGCTCGCGATCGTTCATCGCGGTGGTGGCCGTGCTCGGTGTCACCTTCGGCGTCGGTCTGATCGGGGCCAAGCTCGGCTCCGACATCGACCTGTTCGGCGCGGCCGAACCCGCTGTGGTGCGCCCGCTCTAGAACTGCCCGGCGACGAAACCGCTGAACAGCACGCCGAAACCACCGATCTCGCCCACGATCAGCCCGTACATCGACAGCCGCAGTTCGGCGGGAATCTTCCCGTCGAACTGGTTGGTGGTGTCGCGGCGCAGCCCGTGCAGGGCGTAACTGGCGATCGCACCGGCGAAGAACGCGAGCACCACCAGGTCGGCGGTCAGATTGACGATCGTCGGCCAGGCGCTGAGTTCGGTGAACACCGCGAGCAGGATCCCCGCGAAGGAGTACATCAGCGCGGCGCGGTGGGCGATGTCGACGTAGACGTGCGCCGCGCCGTCGGTCCGGATGCCGTGGTACTTCCACACCCCGAGCAGTAACGCGCTCAGGAAGAGGAAGCCGGTGACGAGCAGGGTGATTCGGGTGTCGATACCTAATGCGTAGTCCATGCGTCATTCCTCGCTGAGAAGCCCACCGGACATGTGCCAACGGCGGGTCGCACGAACAGAATCCAGCATCCGGCGATCGTGCGTCACCAGAATCAACGTGCCGGTGAAGGATTCGACAGCCTGCTCGAGCTGTTCGATGGCGGGCAGGTCGAGGTGGTTGGTCGGCTCGTCGAGTACCAGCAGGTTCACCCCGCGCGCCTGGAGCAGGGCCAACGCCGCGCGGGTGCGTTCGCCGGGGGACAGGGTGTCGCAAGCGCGCAGCACGTGCGGCCCGCGCAGCCCGAATTTGGCCAGGAGCGTGCGGACTTCGGCGTCGGGCCAGTCGGGCATCGCCGCGGCGAAGGTGCCCGCCAGCGCGTCGTCACCACGGAACAGCCCGCGGGCCTGGTCGACCTCGCCGATCTCGACACCGGAACCCAGTGCGGCCGAACCGGAATCGGGTGCGATCTTGCCGAGCAGCAGGCCGAGCAGGGTCGACTTGCCCGAGCCGTTGGCGCCGGTGAGCACGATCCGGTCGGCCCAATCGATCTGGGTGGTGATCGGGCCGAGGGTGAACTCGCCGCGCGTGAGGGTGGCGTTGTTGGCGGTCGCGACCACCGCGCCGCTGCGTGGAGCGGTCGCGATCTCCATCCGCAGCTCCCATTCCTTGCGCGGTTCCTCGACCACGTCGAGGCGTTCGATCCGGCGCTGGGTCTGGCGGGCCTTGGCGGCCTGCTTCTCGGTGGATTCCGCGCGGGTCTTGCGGCCCATCTTGTCGGAGTCGTTCTTGCCCTTACGGCGGGCGTTGCGCACGCCGTGCTCGAGCCAGTTGCGCTGCATCTGCGCGCGCGACTCCAAACCCGCTTTGGTGTCGGCGAATTCGTCGTAGGCCTCGCGGGCGTGCTTGCGGGCGATCTCGCGTTCGGCGAGGTAGGCGTCGTAGCCGCCGTCGTAGAAGCCGGTCTGCTGCTGCGCCAGATCGAGTTCGAGAACGCTGTTCACAGTGCGCGCCAAGAACTCCCGGTCGTGGCTGATCACCATGAGCGGCACCCGCACCCCGGTGACGAACTTTTCCAGCCGGTCCAGGCCGTCGAGATCGAGGTCATTGGTCGGCTCGTCGAGCAGCAGAATGTCGAAGCGCGACAACAACACCGAGGCCAGCCCCGCGCGTGCCGCCTGACCGCCGGACAGGCCCGTCATCGGGGTGTCGAGGCCGCCGGCCAGGCCGTGGGTCAGCCCCAGCTCGGCGGCGACCTCCTCGGCGCGCTGATCGAGATCCGCGCCGCCCAACGCCAGCCAATGTTCCAGCGCGGGTGAGTAGTCGTCGTCGCCACCCTCGCCGAGACGTTCGGCCGCCGCGTCCATCACCTGCTGGGCGTGCGCGACACCGGTTCGGCGCGAAAGGAATTCGAGCACCGTCTCGCCCTCGATGCGTTCCGGTTCCTGCGTCAGATAACCGACGGTCGCGTCGGGCGGGCTCAACGCGATGGTGCCCTCGCCCGGCTCGCGCTCGGCCAGCATCCGCAGCAGTGTCGACTTGCCCGCGCCGTTCACCCCGACCAGCCCGATCACATCGCCGGGGGCGAGAGTGAAATCGAGGTCGGCGAACAGGGTCCGTTCGGCGTGCCCCGCGGACAGGCCGCTGGCGTGCAATGTCGTGCTCACCTCGACAATTGTGCCCGTCTCGGGGTCTGACCCTGAGGCCGGGGCCCGTCGAAATCAGGGTGTGGATGGGTCTGTGGACCGATGCGACCGCGGGTGCTCCGACGGCACAGTGGAGATATCACCGCTCCACAGGAAGGCAACATCATGACCGCCCCCGCCCGCCGCCTCACCCGTTCGACCAGCAACAAGTGGATCGCCGGCGTCTGCGGTGGCCTCGCCGAACGCTACGGCTGGAACCCCAACGTCGTCCGCCTGGTCTTCGTCGTCTCCTGCCTGCTGCCCGGTCCCCAGTTCCTGATCTACCTGGCGATGTGGATCCTCATCCCGAACAAGTAGCCCCGAACTCCCCGGCGCCCGCTCGCGGATGACAAGATGGTGGCCAACCCCGCCACGTCGTCATCCGCGAGTTTTCCGTTGGAGGAGCAGTCATGGTCACCTCGGGTGAGTTCCCCGGCCTCGGCCTACCCGACATCGACGCCCACTCGTCCCTGGGCGGCCTCGGCCCCGTCGAGCTGAACAACCCATCCCTCGACCTCGACCACGACGGCGTCGTCGACTCCCTCTCCACCAGCGACACCGACTCGACCAGCATCTGGTCCGACTACGACCACGACGGCCTGGCCGACCACGTCACCGTCGTCGAGGAGGACGGCGACTACGCTGCCTGGGAGTACCACCGTCATCCCGACGGCACGTCGGAGTGGCGGCGGACCGACCAGGGGAACCTGGACAAGTAGCGCACGAGGGTGCCGCTGTGATCGAATCCGAGCACAGCGGCATTCGTCGTGTGATCGTGGAACCGATCCGGGTCCTGGCGCGTCCAAGAAGACAGGGAGTCTTCCGGACGGTGGGGGACGGCAACGGGATCCGGAACGGAGGGGACGCTATGGGGTACTCGAACACACTGGGCGTGCAGACGGGTGAACTCGGGCAGTTGGGCAACGATTTGAAGATGTCGGGCGGTGCGGTCAAGGACACCGTGAAACGCATTTCCGACAACAAGTTCGGCTCAGGTGACGCGGGGAAGAACTACGCCGCCGAGGGAAAGACCGTCACGGCAGGCCTCGATGTCGCAATCGCGTGGCTGAACAACTGGAGCTCGGCCACCACAGCGATAGGTGATGCGATCGGCGCCTCGTCGATTGCCTACTCCAACACCGACGCCGAAAACGCCAAGCAGACCAACAAGGCAGGGCAGGCGCTGTAGTGAGCAACGCAGGACAGGTGGGAGCCGACCGATGACGGTGTTGAGCAGCCCCGTAGAGGGCATACGCGGACAGAACGTCGATTCGCTTCTCGACGACGGTGCATCGGGGTTGCAGTACTTCATCCAGTTGCTCCCCAGATACAACAAGGCGTTCGGCAACTGCAGTCATACCGAAGCCAAGATCTGCGCGGAGTACGACGAACAGCGCGGTATGAATCTGGACAAGCTGGCTGACACGGCCGAAGCCCTGTACAACGCGCTGCAGGTCTCCGATACGCAATGGAATGTGCAGCAGGGGCTTTCACAGAAGATGTCCACGGTGTGGAGTAGCGGCGCGGCAGCCCAGGCCGCAGCGACGATGCTCGGACAACAGCTGACGCTGGCTACCGAGGACCGTACGAAATTGTCCACGGCGGTGGAAGCGTTCGCCACCGCGACGACCAAATTGCGCGGGCTGGTCACCAGTAAGAAGGATTGGGTCAAGGCGCTGGTCAGCGGTAATCAGGTGTTGGTCGGCGGAAAGACCGTCAGCGACATCGACGAGATGATCGAGGAGACAGATGTCGTCGATGTCGGGACGATCGGCCTCGGCGTCGTTGCGATGGCCGTCCCCGGCTTGGGTACTGCCTACATCGGGAAGACGGCTTACGACAAGCAGCAAGCCGAAGCGTGGTTGAGAGATGTCTTCAAACCTGACTTCGACGACAAGCTGGCGAACTTCCTTTCCCTGTGCTCCAACACCGATGACACCGTCAAGCTGGCGTACGGGGTACTGACGACAGCGACCAACGCGCTCGACAGCGGGGCGTATCCGCGACCGGCAGGCACTGTCACCACCGACAACAAAGGTGACGGGACGACACCCGCGGGGACCACGCCGTCCGGGACGACCCCCGCCTCGACAACGCCGACGACGACAACGCCGTCCACGACAACACCGACGACGACAACGCCCACCACGACAACGCCGTCCACGACGACCGACGACACGGTCAGCGAGATCGTCAGCACAGTCACCGACGCTGCCAAGGACCTGTTGACGACAGCTGCCAGCACGCTCAGCGAGAACATGGACACCATCACGTCCACGATCACCGAAGGCATCGAGAACGCGGTCGGGCAGATCGAATCTGTGTTCCAGGATGCCGACGGCGATGGGGTGCCGGATGTCATCGATGGCAAGTCCGCGGAATTCGACGTGGCCGGAAACAATGTCAAAGTCGAGATGGGCGAGGACGGCAACCTGAAGATGGTCGTCACCGGTGCCGACGGTCAGTCCACCGAATACGGCATGACGATCGGCGCCGACGGCCAGCCGGTCATCACGACCGAGAGTGGCGAACCTGTCGGCGAGGGTGAACCCACCGGCGACGACGCTGCGACCGAAGAAGGTGTCATCGGTGATGGCACGCCGAGCTCCGGTTCAGGAACCGCTGAGGAGGGTGGCACGCCTGCTTCGAGCACGCCGAGCATGCCGGGTGCCACCAAGCGCGAAGACGACGGTGAGCATTACTCGCAGCCGCTGCCTGTCGGTGATACCGAAGAGCCGGTCGACACCGGCGCAGTGCTGGCTGAGGCAGGCCCGCTGTGATCGTCCGCTCATCATGTGAGGAGCCCTGCTCATGAACTATGTCCTCGAACTCGAGCAGATTTTCGACGAGCACGCCCGGCGTACGGCGATCCTGCATCAGGAACTCGACGCGATCAACCGTGCCACTGCCGACCGGGACCGCGACCATGCCGAGCGCACTGCCGCCGGTCTGGAGCTGGTGCTCGCGCAGGCCGAGGAAGACGAGAAGGCGAGGGCGGCAGCCGAACAGCGCCAGGCCGAACTGAACCGCCTCGAATCAGAGGCGCAGGAGCAGCGCGACGCCATTGCTCGCGCGGCGGCAGCGCGCCGTGCGAACGACGTCGTCGCGCCGTATGACGACGACGATCCCGAAGCCGAGTACTACCAGCGCAAGAGCTGGCTGGTCTGAATCGCCGGCGCGCCGCCGAATTCGGAGGGTGATCGCGCCGGGGTGACGTCGCTCGGTGAGCTCGGAGCTTCTAGCCGCGGATCAGTTTGGCGACCGTGCCGATGGACAGCTTCGGCGCCTCGACCTCGACCTCCGCGTGCGGGTCGACCACCTTGGTGTGGGGGATCTCGGCTTCCGGGTCGGCGAAGACCGCGTATTTCTTGTCGGCGAGGAGGGTGGCGAGGAGGTAGCCGGTGACCAGGGCTCGGGTGGTTTTGTCGGTTTTGTGTTCGTAGCGGCCCGCGCCGAGGGCGGCGAAGAGGCGGCGGCCTTCGATGATGCCGTTGTGGGAGGCGCCGCCGATGGTGCGCAGGATCGACGGGCCCGACCAGGCGGCGGCGAGGGGGCGGGCGTTGGAGCTGACCGAGTCGAGGTCGTCGCCGGTCAGGATCAGGCCGGGTGCGCTGATCTCGGGGGCGATGTTCTCCGCGGCGGGGGAGGTGGGGGCCGGGAAAAGCGCTACGACGGCGGCTACCCGGCGCTGCGCCGCGGCGATCACCGCGGCGCCTGCCCCCATGCCGTGGCCCGCGAGGGCGAGGCGGTCGGGATGGACGCTGATGGTGCCGTCACCGAGCCGGACCTTGCTGACGATGTCGAGCGTGGTGAGCAAGTCGGTGCCGAGGTCCAGATGTGACGGGATCGGGCCACGCTCGGTATCGGGCGCGGCGACCACGAAACCCCACGACGCGATGTGCTCGAGCAGGCTCTTGTAGTTCTCGGAGCTGGTGAGCCAGCCGTGCGCGAACGCGACAGCGGGCAGGTTCAGCCCGGACTCGGGCGTGTACACCACACCCGGCTGACCTGCGATCCCTAAGTTCCCACGCAGTACCCGGTGGGGGCCGCGCACGGACAGGGTGCTCACGAGCGATTTTGCAGACACCGACACGGCGAGAAGAGTATCCGATCAGTAGGGTGGGGGACCATGTGCGGAATCGTGGGGTACGTCGGATACCGGGATGCGCTGGGCGTTGTCGTCGACGCGCTGCGACGCATGGAGTATCGCGGATACGACTCCGCGGGGGTCGCGATCCTCGACGGAAACGGTGCTCTCGCGGTCGAACGCAAGGCCGGGCGGCTGGCCAATCTGGAAGCCGAACTGGACGAGGCGGGGACCGGGCGTTTCGCCGGGTCGACCGGGATGGGCCACACCCGCTGGGCCACCCACGGCGCGCCGACCGACCGCAACGCGCACCCCCACCGCGACGTCTCCGGCAAGCTCGCCGTCGTCCACAACGGCATCATCGAGAACTTCGCGCCGCTGCGCCGCGAGCTGGAGGACGCGGGCGTCGAGCTGGCGAGCGACACCGATACCGAGGTCGCGGTGCACCTGGTCGCGCGCGCGTACGCCGACGGTCCCACCGCGGGCGAGTTCACCGCGAGTGTCCACGCCGTGTTGCAGCGGCTCGAGGGCGCGTTCACGCTGGTGTTCACCCATGCGGACCACCCCGGCACGATCGTGGCGGCTCGCCGGTCGACGCCGCTGGTCGTCGGGGTCGGCGAGGGCGAGATGTTCATCGCCTCCGACGTCACCGCGTTCATCGAGCACACCCGCGAGGCGGTCGAGCTCGGTCAGAACCAGGCCGTGGTGATCACGAAGGACGGCTACAGCGTCACCGACTTCGCGGGCAACACCGACGGGGTGGTCAGCAGGCCGTTCACCATCGACTGGGACCTCGCCGCCGCCGAGAAGGGCGGCCACGACTACTTCATGCTCAAGGAGATCGAGGAGCAGCCGACCGCGGTCGCCGACACCCTGCTGGGGCATTTCGTCATCGACGAGAAAGGCGGCCGGATCGTCCTCGACGAACAGCGCCTCGCCGACCAGGAGCTGCGCGAGTTCGACAAGGTGTTCGTCGTGGCGTGTGGCAGTTCGTATCACGCGGGCCTGCTCGCCAAGTACGCCATCGAGCACTGGACCCGGGTGCCGGTGGAGGTGGAGCTCGCCAGCGAATTCCGTTACCGCGACCCGGTTCTGGACCGATCGACGCTGGTGGTGGCGATCTCGCAGTCCGGTGAAACCGCCGACACGCTCGAGGCGGTGCGCCACGCCAAGGAGCAGAAGGCGCGCGTGCTGGCCATCTGCAACACCAACGGGGCGCAGATTCCGCGCGAGTCCGACGCGGTGATCTACACCCGGACCGGGCCCGAGATCGGTGTCGCCTCCACCAAGGCGTTCCTGGCGCAGGTGGCCGCCAACTATCTGGTCGGTCTGGCCCTGGCGCAGGCGCGCGGGACCAAATACCCCGACGAGGTGGCGCGCGAGTTCGCCGAACTCGAGTCGATGCCGAAGCTGATCGCCCGGGTGCTCGAGACCGCGCCGCAGGTGCGGGCCATCGCGCGCGAGCTGGCGCACGTGCCGACGGTGCTGTTCCTCGGTCGTCACGTGGGCTACCCGGTGGCGCTCGAAGGCGCGCTCAAACTCAAGGAACTGGCCTACATGCACGCCGAGGGCTTCGCCGCGGGTGAGCTCAAGCACGGGCCGATCGCGCTGATCGAAGAAGGTCTGCCGGTGATCATCGTGATGCCGTCGCCGAAGGGGCGCGCGGTGCTGCATTCCAAGCTGCTCAGCAACATTCGTGAGATCCAGGCCCGTGGTGCCAGGACGATCGTGATCGCCGAAGAGGGCGACGACACCGTGCGCCCGTTCGCCGACGACCTGATCGAGATCCCGGCCGCCCCGACCCTGTACCAGCCGTTGCTGTCCACGGTGCCGCTGCAGATCTTCGCCGCCGAGGTGGCCCAGACCCTGGGCTACGACGTGGACAAGCCCCGGAACCTGGCCAAGTCGGTCACCGTCGAATAAGGGCTTGCCGCCGGTCTCGGCCGCGAGGCCGGCGGGTCACTTGACGGTGATGGATCCGCGCATGTCCGGGTGCAGGGTGCACATGTAGCGATAGGTGCCAGGTTGGGTGAAGGTGTAGGACCATTCGCCCTTGTCGAAGATGGGACTGTTGAGGCCCATCGCCTTGTCGCCGATGCCCTGCACGTTGTGCGGCACCTTGTCGGAGAACTTCCAGGTGACTGTCTCGCCGACCTTGATGGTGGCATCGGCGGGGGCGTAATTCATGCCGCCGACCTCGACCGTGAGGTTGGTGGGTGGGTGCTGCTGGGTGGTGGTCGTGGTGCTGACCGGGCGGGGTTTGCGGGTTGTTGTGGTGGCGGCGTTTCCCGAGTCGCCGGAACAGCCGGCGGACAACAGGGCGGCGGCCACGACTGTTCCGGCGACAAACCGGACGGATGCGGCGCGGTGACGAACCATCGACATGGGTGTGGAGCGTAGTCTGCGAGCGACCCCGGGCCGGTCGGCGGCCCGTTTCGGGCAGCTGGGAGGCGACTATGTCGGATCGGCGTGGCTACTACACCGTCGACGAGGTGCGGGCGGCGGAAGCCGAGCTGTTCACGCGGGTGCCTGCGGGGATGCCGATGCGACGGGCGGCCTTCGGACTGGCCGGGGTGGTCGTCGACGAAGTGCGGTCACTGACCGGGGGCGTGGTCGGGCGCACCGTCGGATTGCTGGTGGGGTCGGGGGACAACGGTGGGGATGCGTTGTGGGCGGGGGTTTTCCTGCGGCGTCGAGGGGTTCGGGTATCGGCTGTCCTGCTCGATCCTGAACGGGCGCATGGGGAAGGGCTTGCCGCGTTGCGGGCGGCTGGGGGGAGGGTGGTGGATCGGCTCGATTCTGTTGATCTGGTGATCGATGGGATCGTGGGGATTTCCGGGCGGGGTCCGTTGCGGCCCGGGGCGGCGGAAATGGTTGCTGCCCTCGATGTTCCGATCGTCTCCGCTGATCTGCCCAGTGGGGTCGATCCCACTACGGGGGCGGTGGACGGGCCCGCGGTGACGGCGGATGTGACGGTCGCGTTCGGCGCCTATAAACCGGTGCATGCGTTGGCTGTCCCACGGTGCGGGCGGATTGTGTTGGTGCCGATCGGATTACGGCTTCCGGAGGCTGGGCTGGCGCAACTCGATCCGGGGGCGGTGGGGGCCGGGTGGCCGGTGCCGGGGCCCGCTGATGACAAATACAGTCAGGGGGTGACGGGGGTTTGCGCGGGGAGTGCGAAGTATCCGGGGGCGGGGGTGCTGTGCACAGGAGCCGCGGTGGCGGCGACCTCGGGGATGGTTCGGTATGTGGGCTCCGATACCGAGGTCTTGGAGAACTTCCCCGAAGTTGTCGCCAGTGCGTCGATGTCGGAGACCGGGAGGGTGCAGGCCTGGGTGGTCGGGCCGGGCGGTGGTACTGATCCGGGGGCCAGGGATCGGCTGGCCGAGGTCCTGGGTACTGATCTGCCGGTGTTGGTGGACGCGGATGGGTTGACGATTCTCGCCGAGGAACCGGGGCTGGTGCGGGGGCGCGCCGGGGTGACGGTGCTGACGCCGCATGCGGGGGAATTCGCTCGGCTGACCGGGGGCGCGGTGGGGGCGGATCGAGTGGGGGCGGTTCGAAGGCTGGCCGAGGAGTGGGGGGTGACTGTTCTGCTCAAGGGACGGGCAACGGTGATCGCTTCGCCGGGGCAGGCGACGCTGGTCAACGACGCGGGTGGGGATTGGGCCGCTACCCCGGGGTCGGGGGATGTGCTGTCGGGGATTATCGGCGCGTTGCTCGCTGCGGGGTGTGAGGCGGGCTGGGCCGCGGCTGCGGGGGCTCGGGCGCATGCACTGGCGGCGAATCTGGCTGCTCATGGGGGACGGGAGGCGGGGGCGCCGATTTCCGCTACGCCGTTGCTGGGGCATGTTCGGGGCGCGGTGCGGGTTTTGCGGGAGGTCGGTGGGGGCCCGGGTTGGTAGTCCCGGACGAAGCCGAGCACTGGTAGTCCCAGGACGCCCCAGGTACGGGGTATTCGGCGGGTCCTGGCACGATCGGGGGTGTGAATGCGCAAGTGGAGACGGTCGTCGACTTGGATGCCATTGCTCACAATGTGCGGGTGTTGCGGGAGTACGCGCACGGGGCTGCTGTGATGGTGGTGGTCAAGGCCGACGGGTACAACCATGGGGCGGTGGAGGTGGCTCGGGCCGCGTTGGGGGCGGGGGCGCGGGAGCTGGGAGTGACCACCGTGGGCGAGGGGCTGGCCTTGCGGGCGGCGGGGATCACGGCGCCGGTGCTGTGCTGGCTCAATACTGTCGACGCTGACTACGCGGGCGCCGTGGCGGGGGATCTCGAGATCGGAGTGTCGTCGCTGGCGCAGTTGCGGGCGGTGGAGCGGGCCGCGGTGGCGGCGGGGCAGACCGCGACGGTGACGTTGAAGGTGGATACCGGGCTCAATCGCAACGGGGTGTCGGTGACCGAGTACCCGCAGGTCTTGCGGGCGGTGCGGGAACTCGTCGACGGGCAGGTGGTCCGGTTGCGGGCGATCTTCTCCCATCTCGCGCACGCCGATGAGCCGGGGCATCCGATGGTGGATCGGCAGCGGGACCGGTTCGTCGAGGCGATCGCGCTGGCCAAGGAGCACGGTCTCGAACCCGAGCTCGTCCACCTGTCGAATTCGGCGGCCACCTTGACCAGACCGGATCTGCGGTTCGACATGGTTCGGCCGGGTATCTCGGTATACGGGCTTTCGCCCATTCCGGAGCTCGGACAATTCGGTCTGCGGCCCGCGATGACATTCCAGGCGGAGGTCGCGTTGGTGAAACAGGTGGCGGCGGGGGAGGGCGTGTCGTACGGGCACCGGTGGGTGGCACCGCGTGACACCACGGTCGCGCTGGTGCCCGCGGGATATGCCGACGGTGTATTCCGGTCGCTCAGTGGGCGTTTCGAGGTGTGGTTGGGCGGGGCGCGACACCGTAATGTCGGACGGGTGTGCATGGACCAGTTCATGGTTGACCTCGGCGACAACCCGGACGGCGTGCGCGAGGGCGACCACGCGGTGCTGTTCGGCGGCGGCGCGGGACAGCCACACGCGCTCGACTGGGCACGGGCGCTGGACACGATCGACTACGAGGTCGTCTGCGCGCCGCGTGGACGTGTGGTCCGTCGTTACGTGGGTACCGGCCGATGACCCGGCGCACGGTGATCCGCCGCGGTGGTCTGGCGACCGCGGGGCTGCTCGCGGGCCTGGCCATCGCCCATACCCTGCGCCAGATCGGCGCGCGGGTGATGTGGCCCGCCGAACGCGACGAATACCGGGACGAGAACTTCGCCCTGATCGATGAGGACGAACCGGGCATGGTGCTCGCCGACGACGGCGTGTCGCTGGCCACCCGCACCTTCGGTGACGACTCCGCCGAGGTCACGGTCGTTTTCGTGCACGGCTTCTGCAACAGCATGGAGTCCTTCCACTTCCAGCGCCGCGATCTCGCGCAGCAGTGGGGGTCGCGGGTGCGGATGGTGTTCTTCGACCTGCGCGGACACGGACGCTCCGGCACACCGAGCACCGACAGCTGCACGGTCGCCCAGCTCGGTCGCGACCTCGCCACGGTGATCCGTGAGTGCGCGCCGATGGGACCGGTGGTGCTGGTCGGGCATTCGCTCGGCGGGATGGCCGTGCTCGCGGCGGCCGCGCAGTTCCCCGAACTGTTCGCGGCGCGGGTGCGCGCGGTCGGGCTGCTGAGCACCGCCGCCGCGGAGGTGACCGCGACCGGGATCTCGCAACTGATCCGGCATCCCGCGGTCGACGGCTTCCGGTTGGCGGTGCGGACGGCGCCGACGCTGGTGCAGTTCAGCCGCAGCGCGAGCAAGCAGGTGGTGACGCCGATCCTGCACGTGAGTTCGTTCCACGGCCCTGTGAGTCCGACGCTGTCGCGATTCACCACGATGATGATCGACCGCACACCGGTCGGCACCATCGAAAAGTTCCTGAAAGCGATTGAGCTGCACGATGAATCCGCCGCACTGTCCGTCCTGGACGAGCTGCCGGTACTGATCCTGGGCGGTGCGCACGACGTGGTGATCCCGTTCCGCAACTCCCGCGAACTGGCGGCGGAACTGCCGGGCAGCGATCTGGTCCGGGTGGGTGGGGCGGCGCACATGCCGCACCTGCAGTTCCCCGAGGTGAGCCTGGCCGCACTCGACCGGCTGCTGGCGCGCGCGGGATTCACCGGCAGCCACGGTGAGGAGGCCGTCGGTGGCTGACCCGCACCAGCGCGTTCTCGACACCGTCGAGGACACCGAAGCGTTCGGCCGCGAACTGGCGGCCACCCTGCGACCGGGTGACCTGGTCGTGCTCGACGGCCCGCTCGGCGCCGGTAAAACCGCTTTGACCAGAGGAATCGCCGCCGGACTCGGTGTCGCGGGCCGGGTCAGCTCACCGACGTTCATCATCGCGCGGGCGCACAAGGCCGGCGTGCGGCCGGACGGCACGCCCGGGGTGGCGATGGTGCATGTCGACGCCTATCGCCTCGCGGGCGACCTCGACGAACTGGACTCGCTCGACCTCGACACCGACCTGCACCACGCGGTCGTCGTCGTGGAATGGGGCAAGGGGGTCGTCGAACACCTCGCCGACCGGCACCTGCGAGTGCAACTCGCCCGGGAGCCGGAATCCGATGTGCGCACGGCGATCTGGGAATGGATCGAATAACGCGCGATCACCCGCGCACCGGTGCGCGCCGAGCGCCGATACCACCCGGTATTGTTGAGACAATCATGCTCGTACTAGCAGTCGACACCGCGACACCCGCCGTTACAGCGGGATTGGTGCACCTGTCACCTGCCGGTGAACCCGGCACCCGGCCCGCCGTGGCGACGCTCGCTGCCCGCGTGAAGGTCGACGCCCGCGCGCACGCCGAGGTCCTCACTCCGCAGATCCTGGAGTGCCTAGCCGAGGCGGGGGTGCGCCGCGACGAGCTCGACGCGGTGGTCGTCGGGCTCGGACCTGGACCGTTCACCGGGCTCCGTGTGGGAATGGCCACCGCGGCCGCCTTCGGTGACGCGCTCGGGTTACCCGTGCACGGGGTGTGCAGTCTCGACGCCATCGCCGCCGACACCATCGGTGAGAAGCGCGATCCCGGCGAGCTGTTGGTGGTCACCGACGCGCGCAGGCGCGAGGTGTACTGGGCCAAGTATCTGAACGGGGCGCGGGTCGCCGGCCCCGAGGTGAACAAGGCCGTCGACGTGCCGGTGGGTGAGGCCGCGGCGATCGCCGGGTCGGCCGCGCACGTGGACTTCTTCGATCTGCCGGTGCTGCCCAGCGAGACGCCCTCGCCTGCCGGGCTGGTCACTGTCGCGGCGTCGGCGCTGCTGGCGGGAGAGACGCCGCAAGCGCTGGTGCCGCTGTATCTGCGCAGGCCCGATGCGGTGGAAAACAGTTTCCGCACACTCGACCGGACCGGGGCGTGAGTGCCGTGACCGAGTACCTGATCGCTCCCATGACGCTGCCCGATATCGACCGCTGCGTCGAACTCGAGCACCTGCTGTTTCCCGAGGACGACCCGTGGCAGGCGGTGTCGTTCCGGTCCGAGCTGGCCGGCGGGCACAACCGCTACATCACCGCGCGTACGGCCGACGGGGTGATGGTCGGCTACGCGGGCATCGCCCTGCTCGGCGACGACGCCCACCCCGAGGCCGAGGTGCACACGATCGGCGTCGACCCGGAATGTCACCGGGCCGGCATCGGCACACTGCTGCTCGAAGCGCTGCTGGCCACGGCGGCCGAACGCGGTGGGCCGGTGTTCCTCGAGGTGCGCACCGACAACGCTCCCGCCATCGCGATGTACGCCAAGCACGGGTTTCACATCATCGGGCTGCGCAAGAACTACTACCACCCCAGCGGTGCCGACGCGTACACGATGCGCCGTCCGGAACTGACCGCCGCGGCCGATGAATGGGCCGCGCGCGGTCGGCAGGACGAGGTGTTGTCGTGATCGTCATGGGGATCGAAAGCTCGTGCGACGAAACGGGAGTCGGCATCGTGCGCCGTCATTCCGACGGCTCCGTCGAGCTACTCGCCGATGAGGTGGCCTCCAGCGTCGACCAGCACGCCCGCTTCGGTGGCGTGGTACCCGAGATCGCCTCGCGCGCGCATCTCGAGGCGATCGTGCCCGCGATGCGTCGTGCGCTGGCGACCGCGAAGATCAGCAAGCCCGACGCGCTCGCCGTCACCATCGGGCCGGGGCTGGCCGGTGCGCTGCTGGTGGGGGTGGCCGCAGCCAAGGCGTATGCGGCGGCGTGGGATGTGCCGTTCTACGCGCTCAACCACCTCGGTGGGCATGTGGCGGTCGATACGCTCGAGCACGGGCCGATGCCGCCCGCGGTGGCGCTGCTGGTGTCCGGTGGGCACACGCATCTGTTGCAGGTCACGGATCTCGGTGAGCCGATCACCGAACTCGGTAGCACCGTCGACGATGCCGCGGGCGAGGCGTTCGACAAGGTCGCGCGGCTGCTCGGTCTCGGATATCCCGGCGGGCCCGCCCTCGATGCCGCCGCCACCTCGGGCGATGCGCGGGCGATCGCCTTTCCCCGTGGCATGACCGGGCCCCGTGACGCGCGCTACGACTTCTCCTTCTCCGGCCTCAAGACCGCGGTGGCCCGCTACGTCGAGGCCGCGCAGCGTCAGGGCATCGCGCCCGACCAGCTGCCCATTCCCGATATCGCCGCATCCTTTCAGGAGGCGGTCGCGGATGTGCTGACGATGAAGGCGGTTCGCGCGGCAACCGACATCGGTGTCGACACGATCGTTCTCGGGGGTGGCGCCACCGCCAACTCGCGCATTCGATCACTCGCCGAAGAGCGGTGTACCGCCGCGGGTTTGACGCTTCGGGTACCCAAGCCACGGCTGTGCACAGACAACGGTGTGATGATCGCGGCGCTGGGCGCGCATGTGATCGCGGCGGGTGCGCAGCCTGCTGAACTGACTGTCGCCACGGATCCGGGGCTGCCGGTCTCGGTGAGCGCCCTGCGCGGCTAGGGTCCGTCCTACCCGGCCGTACGGCACCCCTGAAGGACCCCGTCATCGGTCCGCCTTGCGCTAATCGGTCGGCGGTAAGGGGATTTCGTCCGTCGCGGTGGCCGACGGGATCGGCAGGGTGCTGTTGGCGGGGACCTGCGTGGGGGAGGTGTTGGGGGTGGAGGGACGTTGTCCGCCGCCGGAGGAGCCGCTGTCCAGGCGACCGAGGGGGGACTCGGGGTAGGGAATCTGCGGCAGATTCGGATCGGGGCGCAGGGTGGGGGCCGTGGGCGCGGCGGGCGAGGTGGCGTTCGGGCTCGCCGGCGGTGCCGGCGCCCCGGTGGTGGCGTTGGGTGCTTCGGTGGCGGGCGGGGCGACCGTGGCGCCGGTGCGTTCGGTGCTCTCGCGATTGGCGGGGCCGGGTGCCGGTGAGGGCACCGGGGGTAAGGGTGATTGACGCACGGTGCTGCTCGTGCCCGCGGGGGTGACATCGGGGGCGTCGGGCGAGACCGCCTGCACGCCGTAGCCGATCACCAGGCCGACCACCACGACCGCGCCGACAAGGGTGCCGACGACCTTGGCGAAGGTGCCGCTCGGTGCGTCGGCGTGCGTGCCGCCCGACAGCCCGGACGGCGCGGCGGCGTCGGCGACCAGCGCGGCGCCCTTGGCGATCACGGCCTCGGGGTCGGGCACGGTGAACACGGGGACGTCGAGGCGCGAGTCGAGAATGTCGATGACACACGGGATATTGGCGCAACCGCCGATCACGGCGACCGCGTCGGGGTACTTCGGCGCGCGGGTGAACACCGACGACGAGAACAGCGCGATATTGCGCAGCAGGCCGTCGATGAGCTCCTCGAAATCGGGACGGGTGAGCTCCAACCCCTGTCCCGCGACATGATCGATGGTGACCACGGGAGCCAGCGACAGGTGTTCCTTGGCCGCGCGGCCACGGTTGGTCAGCGTGGTGCGGTTGGGCCGGGTGCCGCGTCGGGCGTAGTGCAGGTCGACCAGGTGGTGGTAGATCAGCTCGTCGATCGCGTTGCCGCTCAGCGTCGGCGTCCGTTCGGTGTGCAGCACCGCGTTCTCGGTGTAATCGGCCACGGTGACGGTGAGTCCGGTCGCGCCGAGGTCGATCACGGCGACGGTGGCGTAGCGGTCGAGCAGGCCGGTGTGGCGCAGATAGGCGAGGGCGGCGGCGCCCTCGGTGACGAGCCGCAGGTCACGGTGGCGCGTGGTGGCCGCCCGAATGGCTTGTGCCTGTTCCTTGTTGCGGTAGGCGACGGCGACACTGGTCGGTGGACGCGACCGGACGGACTCGGCGCGACGGTGGCCGCCGGAATAGCGGCCGAGTGGTTCGCCCGCCATCGCCGCCTGTGACACCGGCAGCTGGGTGGTCATCAATTCGATCGAGGACGACACGAGATCGCCGAGATCGGAATGTGCCTCATCTGCGGAAACGACCCGGTAGTCGAAAGTCTGCTCGCCCGCGGGCCCCGTCGCGACCAATGCCGAGCACACCACCTCGTTCCCGGCCGAGATGCCGAGGGATGTTCGCATGTTCACCTCCCTTCAAGCCGATGGTGCTCTCCGAGCGGATGGCGCCTTCCTGTGCTATGTCACAGCCTGTTATGCGAACGTTACAGATTGTGGCAGGCGATGTGAAGATCACTGGCGAGTGTGGGCGTGTCGAAAATGCGACATCGGCAGAACCCGACCTTGAGTGCTGGCACTCTCGCGTATAGAGTGCTAGTCGGCACGTACCAGTGGGCATTGCGTAGCTGTACTTGTGCCAAGTCGACTTCTGGGCTTCGGCTCCGGCACCCGCGACGACGGGGCTGTGCGCAGGGTCGCGAGTGACCGAAACCCGGTCCGGGACACCAGTTCCGGACGACCGAATTTCCCCTGAAAGTGGAGGGCTCAACGTGGCGAGCGTGAACATCAAGCCGCTCGAGGACAAGATCCTCGTCCAGGCCAACGAGGCCGAGACGACGACGGCCTCCGGCCTGGTCATCCCGGACACGGCCAAGGAGAAGCCGCAGGAGGGCACCGTCATTGCCGTCGGCGCGGGCCGCGTCACCGATAAGGGTGACCGCATCCCGGTCGACGTCAAGGAAGGCGACGTCGTCATCTACAGCAAGTACGGCGGCACCGAGATCAAGTACCAGGGTGGGGAATACCTCATCCTCTCGGCGCGCGACATCCTGGCCGTCGTCACCAAGTAAGGCCGACGCCGCATCAGCGTTCCGCCCCGGCGTCTTCACAGGCCCGGGGCGGATTGCGTTGCCCAGCGCCTTCGGCGTATCGGCTGGCAAGTGGGATCGAGCGCAGCGTCGAGTTGTGCGCGACATGACTAAGGATTGGAACTTATGCCCAAGCAGATCGAGTTCGACGAAAAGGCTCGCCGGGCTCTGGAACGCGGTGTCGACAAGCTGGCCGACGCCGTCAAGGTGACCCTCGGCCCCCGTGGCCGGCATGTGGTGCTGGCCAAGGCTTTCGGTGGCCCGACCGTCACCAACGACGGTGTCACCATCGCGCGTGAGATCGACCTCGAGGACCCCTTCGAGAACCTCGGCGCCCAGCTCGTCAAGAGCGTCGCCACCAAGACCAACGACGTCGCGGGCGACGGCACCACCACCGCCACCGTGCTGGCCCAGGCCTTCGTGCGCGGCGGTCTGAAGAACGTCGCCGCGGGTGCCAACCCGATCACCCTCGGCCAGGGCATCGCCGCTGCCGCCGAGAAGGTGTCGGAGGTGCTGCTCGCGCTGGCCACCCCCGTTTCCGGCGAGAAGGCCATCGCCCAGGTCGCCACCGTTTCCTCACGTGACTCCGAAATCGGCGAGATGGTCGGTAAGGCACTCACCACGGTCGGCAAGGACGGCGTCGTGACCGTCGAGGAATCCTCGACCACGAACACCGAACTCGTCATCACCGAGGGTGTGCAGTTCGACAAGGGTTACCTTTCGCCCTACTTCCAGACCGACCCCGAGACCCAGCAGGCCGTGCTCGAGGACGCCTACGTCCTGCTGCACCGCGACAAGATCAGCTCGCTGCCCGATCTGCTGCCGCTGCTGGAGAAGATCGCCGAGTCCGGCAAGGCCGTGCTGATCGTGGCCGAGGACGTCGACGGCGAAGCGCTGTCCACCCTGGTGGTCAACTCGATCCGCAAGACCATCAAGGCTGTCGCCGTCAAGGCGCCGTTCTTCGGTGACCGCCGCAAGGCGTTCCTCGACGACCTGGCCGTCGTCACCGGTGGCACCGTGATCAACCCCGATCTCGGCGTCACCCTGCGCGAGGCCACCATCGAGCAGCTGGGTCAGGCGCGTCGCGTCGTCGTCACCAAGGACGAGACCGTGCTGATCGACGGCGCGGGCACCGATGACGAGATCAAGGGCCGCAGCGCGCAGCTGCGTCGCGAGATCGAGGCCTCGGACTCCGACTGGGATCGCGAGAAGCTCGAAGAGCGTCTGGCGAAGCTGGCCGGTGGCGTCGCGGTGATCAAGGTCGGCGCTGCCACCGAGACCGCGCTCAAGGAGCGCAAGTACCGCGTCGACGACGCGGTCGCCGCCGCCAAGGCCGCGGTCGAGGAGGGCATCGTCCCCGGTGGTGGTTCGGCGCTCGTGATCGCCGCTGCCGCGCTGGTCGAGCTGCGTGACTCGTTCACCGGCGACAAGGCTGTCGGTGTCGAGGTGGTTCGCAAGGGCCTCGAGGCGCCGCTGTACTGGATCGCCGGCAATGCCGGTCTCGACGGTGCGGTTGTCGTCGCCAAGGTCTCCGAGGGCAAGGAAGGCTTCAACGCCGCCACCCTGACCTACGGCGACCTGCTCGCCGACGGTGTCGTCGACCCGGTCAAGGTGACCCGTTCCGCCGTGGTGAACGCCGCCTCGGTCGCGCGGATGATCCTGACCACCGAGAGCGCCATCGTGGAGAAGCCGGCCGAGGCCGACGACGACCACGGCCACCACGGTCACGCGCACTGACGCATAACGAAGGCCCCCGGATCGCGAAGGCGGTCTGGGGGCCTTTCGTTGTCCGCTAGCTGGCTACCGGGGGATCTTCGGCATTCAGTGCGGCCAGTAAACGGACGCGCAGGGACGGTGGCGGTGGGGTGGGGGTTGCGGACGCGAGCTGGGCGAGAGCTTCGCGGGTACCGCGAACCTCTCGCAGGAACTGCGTACACAGGGTGGGGTCTTCGGTATCGATGATGGTCTGGATCGCGTGATGGTCTTCGTCGTCGATCAATCCGAGCGCGACGGCGTGCGCGAGATCGATCTGGGCTTCGTTCATCTCACGTCACCCCCAAACTTTTCTTCAGTCGTGTCAATCCGTCCCGAATTCGGGACTTAACGGTCGGTAACCCGATGCCGAGGTATGTCGCTACCTCCGCGTAGGTCCGCCCGCCGTAGTAGGCGAGCGAGATCGCCTCGCGCTGGGTCTCGGTGAGGGTCGAGAGTCCGCGCTGGACGGCCTGTTGTTCTAGTCTGCGTTCCACCTCCTCGGTGACCTCGTCGAATTCGTGGCCGAGCACCCTGATCCCGTACGCGACCTCGCGCTGGGTGTGGGCTTGCTCGGCGCGAACCCGGTCGACCGCGCGCCGGTGCGCCAACGTCATCAGCCAGGTCACCGCCGACCCCTTGGCGGGGTCGAAACTCGTGGCGGTACGCCAGATCTGGAGATAGACCTCCTGAGTGGTCTCCTCCGCGTACCCGGGGTCGTGGAGCACCCGCAGGACCAGGCCGAAAACGCGCGCGGACGTTCGGTCGTACAGCTCGGCAAAGGCCTGCTGGTCGGACAGACCGCATCGTTCCAGCAGTGCAGCTAGCTCGACTCCTTCGGCCGCGCGTGCGGTAACCGCAGAATCCACGCTCGGTGGAAAGGCTTCGCTTCGGAACCCATTCTGTGTCATCGGTCACGAATCTAGCCCGAGGCTATGACCTCCCCGCGACCGGGGGTGCCCTTATTCGGGTGCCAGCTGTTTGCTAGGGATTCGGCGCGCCATGGCCAGCGGATTGGAACAGATTTGCCAACCCGGCCAGACGGGGCTCGCGGGACCTCAGACGGCCATCCGTCGCCGGTTGCGACGAGCGTGCATCTCGCGTTCGGTCTCGGACATACCGCCCCAGATGCCATAGGGCTCGCTGACCTTGAGGGCATGGGTGCGGCACTGCATCAGTACGGGGCAGGCCCGGCAGATTTCCTTGGCGCGCATCTCGCGCGCCGTGCGGGCGCGGCCGCGTTCGCCGTCGGGGTGGAAGAAGACCGCGGAGTCCTGACCGCGGCACGAGCCACGCATCTGCCAGTCCCAGACATCGGCGTTCGGTCCGGGGAGGTGGGTGGGCATGGGCATGTGAACTCCTTGAGGCGCGAGCTCGTCAGCGTTGTCGAGCGAGTGGTGCGGCAGGTCTTCGCGCCACCCGGTTGGGGTGGCCGGCTCGACGGTGCCTGACGGTGCCGCTCGGCGGTCGCTGCGATTTCGCGCGGCGCCAACCGTGGCGATGAGCTACGTTAGGTGCAGGCGGGAATTTCCGTCAATAGTTCGGCGCATGAGTTCAGTAAATCTGCAACGCCGAAATTTAACCTCCTCACTATTTACATTTCATACCCGATCCCTCCATACTGTTTGGTTGGCTATGGATCGGGTGTCTCGGGGTATTCCCGACATGGTGAGTTTTCCCAGGTCGCGCCGGTCGGAGCCGGGTTCGCGCCGGTGGCGCCCGAGGTGAGTGGGTGTGCTGGATCACAGCGGCCGCCGCGGCGGGCCCGCGCGGAGATGGCGAAAACGGGGCGTGAAGGTTAATTGCGCGAAACGCATGTGAATTCGAGACTTTCCGGTAGCGGCATCGGGTAGCGGAGATTTACCTGATGGCAACATCGACACTCGAGGTAAATGCTGATTGTTTGCTGATTGCCCCTCGTTGATCCATAACATGGGAACTGCCCGGGAACGTCGGCGGCTAGAGTCTCGGCGTGCAGACAACGGCCTCACCCGCGGATATCGGTTCCGAAATACTCGCTTCGACGGCTTTCGGGCCCACTCCGGGCCTGGCCGCTACGGAGTTGCCGGAGCCGGCGGACCCGGTGTCGCGGTGGTACCGCGCGGTCGCGCTCGGTGGCCAGGGTCGCTACGCCGCCGCCCGTGCTGACCTGCGGATACTGGCCAGAACGGTGACCGATCCCGGCCTGAAATCCCTGGTCGAGAGCACCCGTGGATCGCTGCTGCGCCAGCTCGGCGATCACGCGGGCGCGGCGGCGTTCGACGGTCGCGCCGCGGCGATCGCGCTCGGCGCCACCGGAGCGTCTCGCGCGCAGGCGCTCGCCGACGCGTATACGGGCCTGGCTGCCGACGCCCTGGGCACCGGTCGGCTCGCGCTGGCCCGAACACTGCTCGGCCGGGTCGAGCCACTGCTCGCCGAGGCACCCGCGCGAGCCGAGGTGCGCTGGCGTTGGGTGCGTGCCGAGACCGCGCTCGCCGGCGGTGCGGCGGACGAAGCGCTCCGCGACGCGGTCGCGGCGGTCGACCTCGCCGCGGCGCTTCCCTCTGTGCGTCACCAGGTGAAATCGGCACTGCTCGTCGCGGCCGCGACAGCCGCGACCGGCGACCTCGCCGGGTCCGCGGAACTGGCCGTGCGGGTCGACGCGGACTGCCGCGAAAACGGCCTTCTCCCACTGCGTTGGGCCACCGCGATGCTGCGTTCGGGAGTCGCCGAACCGGCTCGAGCGCGCGACGCGGCGGACGAAGCCGCAGATCATGGCGCCCGTCTACGGGCCTGGGGTGGGGACATCGCCCCGCTGGGTGCGTGATTGCTCCGGATGATCTTTCTGAGAGCACGGTTAGAAGCGACCACGCCCGCTGGCGGCCGATCCGGGGGTCGCTATTGTTAGTGCCGTTCCGCCCTTTCGGTGGAAGCTCGGTCACATTCGACCGCGCCACTCGTAACGCCAGGAAAATCTCTGACGATGACGCATATGGGCGAAGAGTTGGACCTCGCCGTCGCTGCGGCTGCGCAGGGCGACAGGACCGCTTTAGCTCGGGTATTGGAACTGGTCCGTCCCTTGGTAGTTCGCTACTGCAGGGCCAGGATCGGAGCCGCGGAGCGCGGACAGCTCTCCGCGGACGATGTTGCGCAAGAGGTCTGTTTGGCTGTGATGACCGCCCTGCCCCGCTATCAGGATCAGGGTCGGCCCTTCATGGCCTTCGTGTACGGAATCGCTTCGCACAAGGTCGCCGACGCCCATCGCAACGCCGCCCGTAACAAGGCGGAGGCGATGGCCGAAGTACCAGATGTCATATCCACCGACCACGGGCCGGAACAGCGGGCTCTCGACTCGGAGACGAGCAGGCAGATGAACACTCTGCTGGCAACGCTCCCCGAGAAGCATCGAGAGATCCTGATCCTGCGCTTGGTCATGGGTCTGTCAGCAGAGGAAACCGCAGTCGCCGTGGGCAGCACGGCGGGGGCGATACGGGTTGCCCAGCACAGGGCACTCGCGAAACTGAAGTCACAAGTGGCGAGGGCAGGTGAAATGTATGGCTAGGGATGGCGAGCGCGGTCTAGGCGACCGGAAAGCGTGGCAGCGCGGATCGCACGACAGCGGTCCCTACGCCGCCGAGGATGCCGGTGACTCCGGGCCGGTCGACATTGCGGCGGTGCGCAGCGATGATGCGCTGATCGACGCGATCGCGAGCGATGGTCCGGTGCGTACCGACAGTCCCGAAGAGTTCCAGCTGGCGTCGTTACTCGCGGATTGGCGGGCCGACCTAATGGCCGAGCCGCTGCCCGCGGGCCCTGATCTCGACACCGTGTTCGCGGCCGTCAATCAGGAGATCGGCGCGCGGCAGGTTCGAGTCGGAGCTTCCTCGCGCGGACGTCTACGACTGGTCCGCCCGATTTTCGGGGCAGCGGCGGCACTGGCGCTGGTGTTCGGCGGTATCACGGCCTTCGCTTACAGCGCGGCTCCCGGCGATCCGCTGTGGCGGGTCAAGGAGGTCGTGTTCAGCGAGCAAGCGCAGTCTACCGTCGTGCAGTACGCCGACGAAGATCTGCTCGCCGCACAGAACCTGCTCACCTCGGGCAATCCGGAACAGGCCAAGGCCAGGCTGGAACAGGCTTCGGCCAATGCGGGCCAGGTCGACGACCCGGCCAAGCGTGACGATCTGATCGCGCGCTGGAACCTGCTGCGAGATCAGCTGATCAAGGTCGCCCCGGAGATCGGCGCGCAACTGCCGCCGACCACCACCGCGCCGGCCACCAAGCCGAGCTCGCCCGTTCAGGTCCCGCCTGCGACGAACCCGGGCACCACCGCGCCGGTGGCGCCGACCGGTCCCGGAGCGGGCACCACCGATCCGTCGGCCCCGCCGCCGGTCATCCTGCAGACGCCGGGCCCGGAGACCAAGCCGGTGGCTCCGGTCGAGCCGACCCAGCCGCCGGTCGAGCCGACGCAGCCGACACAGCCGCCGGTGACTCCGCCACCGGCGACCGTCGACCCGACCACGCCACCGACCACCATCGTCGAATCACCGCCGGTCGTCACTGTGCCGACGACGGTGGTCCCGACATCCGCACCCCTGCCGAGCTTGCCGCCCACGCAGCAGGTGCCGCCGCCGGCGACCATCCTGCAGTCGCCGCCCCCGGTGCCCTCGCCGTAGCGCAACGATGAATTGAACAAAGACGAAGGCCCCGAACAGGTTCGGGGCCTTCGTCTTGTGCTGGGGAGGTTCCGGTGCGGGCCCGCGTGCTCGCCCACTCACGCGTGACCGAGAGCGGGGAGCGCGGGCGCCGCGACGACTCAGCTGTGCCGAGCCGCCGGAGAGCTCAGTTGTCGAACCCGTCGAACCCGTCGCCGTGGAACGCCTCGTTCATCGACGCGTCCGCGTAGCCGCGGCAGTAGTCCCACGTGACGTAAGCCTCGGGGGTGGGGTCGTAGGCGGGCTCGTGTGGACGGACGGTGCCGTCGACCAGTAGCTGTAGGAGGTTCGCCCGCAGCATGTCCCAGTCGTGGTAGTGATCTTGCCGACAATCCTCACAGCTGACGACCAGACCGCGGATACCGCGGTGGGCCAGCAGGGCTTCGTATACGGCGAGGTCTGCGAGATCTTCCTCGACCGCGAGGCGCTCATGAGGATCCAACGGCTCACCGGGCTCGATCGCATCGAGCGCGGCAGACGGGTCGGAGGGGTCTCCGGCGAAGGGATCCGGCGGCAGGCCAGGTGGTAGATGGTCACGCACATCCCCACGGTACGCAGTACTCGGTGCATCGCGCCAGCGATGCGGGGGGCAAGTTTTGCGGAAGGGCTCACTTCACAGGCGTCCGCGGGCGCCGGATACCATGGAATACAGGCGTCGGCGACTTTGTTCCAGCCGACCATCCGAAAGCTTTTTCCGCTCGAGCATCGACGCACCGTGTCCATCGCGTCGGTAGCTATGACGACCAGGAGGGGTCGATCCGAATGAGTAATCCCGTGTCGGGCGAACGAATCGCGGTGCGCCCTCCTACGGGGGGCGACGATCCGACCAAGATCGCCATGCTCGGCCTCACGTTCGACGACGTGCTGTTGCTGCCTGCCGCATCGGATCTCATCCCCAGCTCGGTCGAGACTTCCAGCAAGCTGACCAGGGACATCACCCTGCGCACCCCGCTGGTGAGCTCGGCCATGGACACCGTCACCGAGGCGCGCATGGCCATCGCCATGGCGCGTGCGGGCGGGATGGGTGTGCTGCACCGCAACCTGTCGGCCGCCGATCAGGCCGCCCAGGTGGAGACGGTGAAGCGCTCCGAGGCGGGCATGGTGACCGACCCGGTCACCTGTCGTCCCACCGATACCCTCGCCGAGGTCGACGCCATGTGCGCCCGCTTCCGCATCTCGGGTCTGCCGGTGGTGGACGAGACCGGTGCATTGGTGGGCATCATCACCAACCGCGACATGCGCTTCGAGGTCGATCAGGACCGCCGCGTCGACGAGGTGATGACCAAGGCGCCGTTGATCACCGCCCGTGAGGGCGTCACCGCCGAGGCCGCGCTGGGTCTGCTGCGCCGCCACAAGATCGAGAAGCTGCCGATCGTCGACGGCAACGGCAGGCTGCGCGGGCTGATCACGGTCAAGGACTTCGTCAAGACCGATCAGTACCCCAACGCCACCAAGGACCGCGACGGCCGGCTGCTGGTCGGCGCCGCGATCGGTGTCGGCGAGGATTCCTGGTCGCGGGCCATGACGCTGGCCGACGCCGGGGTCGACGTGCTGATCGTCGACACCGCGCACGGCCACCAGTCGCAGGTGCTGCAGATGGTCGCGAAGGTCAAGGCCGAGGTCGGTGACCGGATCCAGGTCGTCGGCGGCAATGTCGCCACCCGCGCCGGTGCCGCCGCGCTCGTCGAGGCGGGCGTCGACGCGGTGAAGGTGGGTGTGGGCCCCGGCTCCATCTGCACCACCCGCGTGGTCGCCGGTGTCGGCGCGCCGCAGATCACCGCGATCCTCGAAGCCGTCGCCGCGTGCAAGGCCGCCGGTGTGCCGGTGATCGCCGACGGTGGCGTGCAGTACTCCGGCGACGTCGCCAAGGCCATCGCCGCGGGCGCGTCCACCGTGATGCTCGGCTCGCTGCTCGCGGGCACCGCCGAGTCGCCCGGCGACCTGGTGCTGGTCAACGGCAAGCAGTTCAAGGCCTACCGCGGCATGGGCTCGCTCGGTGCCATGCAGGGCCGTGGCCAGGCCAAGTCGTACTCCAAGGACCGCTACTTCCAGGACGACGTGCTCGCCGAGGACAAGCTCGTCCCCGAGGGCATCGAAGGCCGCGTTCCGTTCCGTGGCCCGGTCAACCAGGTGATCCACCAACTCGTCGGCGGCCTGCGTGCCGCGATGGGCTACACCGGTTCGCAGAACATCGAGCACCTCCAGGGCGCGCAGTTCGTGCAGATCACCGCCGCGGGTCTCAAGGAGAGCCACCCGCACGACATCACGATGACCGTCGAGGCCCCGAACTACACCGGGCGCGGCTGAGTACAATAGATGCGTTTGTGCGCCGGGAGGTACGCTCCCGGCGCACAAGGGCAATGCAGGCAGGCTCCGAGTCCGCCGCCTACCGGCACTCCCGGCCCCGCACGACCCGACCTCGAGGAGGGTCCGCCGCGAAGCGGCGGTTCGCGGCCGGGTCGCCGGTCAGGCGCCGCCGCGTAGGCGACGAAGGAGCAAGCGGCGGTGCCTGAC
>NZ_JBHXAQ010000002.1:1411563-1413096 GCF_042728755.1 Nocardia sp. NPDC060249 | reverse complement strand
GTTAAGGCCCCCTACAGACCATGGGGTTGATAGGCCAGAATTGGAAGCCAGGTAACTGGTGTAGGTGACTGGTACTAATAGGCCGAGGGCTTACTTATGAAGGTGTTACGCGTCCACTGTGCGGTTTCTGAAACAACAGACACTGCAGCAATCCTGATCATCAGGTCCCGATTCGGTTGGGGTCCGGTGTTTTCGGGGTGCGCTGTCTAGTTTCATAGAGTTACGGTAGTTATAGCGGTGGGGAAACGCCCGGTCCCATTCCGAACCCGGAAGCTAAGGCCACCTGCGCCGATGGTACTGCACTCGTCAGGGTGTGGGAGAGTAGGACACTGCCGGAACATCCTTCGCGATAGGGGACCCTTATTTGGGTCCCCTATCGGCGTTTGTGGACTCGATACGAGTTCGGTACGCCAGGCGGACGATGCCCCGTCCTTCGTCCGTGGTTGAATTCTTAGTGGCGGGGCCATTGACAACACTCCCCGGAGGCCGGGGAACCTAGAGAGGGATCGCCGTGTCGGAACACAACGACGGACGGAAGCCTTTCCGCCGGGACGGAGACGCCCCCGGTTTCGGCCGGCGAGGCGAACCGACCGATCGCCCCCGCGGCGGACACGGTGACAATCGAGGCTCCGGCCGTGGCGAAGGCGGCGGATTCCGCCGTGACGACGCAGGCCGAGGCGGTAGCGCAGGTCGTGGTGGCTCCGACCGGGGTGGATTCCGTCGTAGCGACGACAATCGCGGCTCCGGTCGCCCCGAAGGCCAGCGTGGCGGCTACAACCGCGACGACCGCGGGGGCAGCTCCGACCGCGGTGGATTCAAGCGCAGCGACAGTGGTGACCGCGGCGGCTACCAGCGCCGTGATGACGCCGGTCGCGGTGGCTCGAGCGACCGTGGTGGCTACCGTGGCAACGACGACCGTCCCCGTGGTGATCGTGGCGCCTCCGCGGATCGCGGTGGCTACCAGCGCCGTGACGACAGCTCGAGGGGTGGCTACCCGAAGCGCGACGACGCGGGTCGCGGTGGTTACCAGCGACGCGATGACAACGATCGTGGCGGCTACCAGAAGCGTGACGACAACGATCGTGGATTCAAACGCGGCGACAGTGGCGATCGCGGTGGCTACCAGCGCCGTGATGACGCCGGTCGCGGTGGCTCCGGTGATCGTGGTGGATTCCGGCGTGAAGGCGGAAGTGACCGTCCCGCAGGTGGTTTCGATCGCGGCGGTGACCGCGGCGGCTACCGCGGTGGTTCGGACCGCGGCGGTTCGTCGGATCGTGGTGGCTACCAGCGCCGCGACGACAACAACAGCGGTTACCCCAAGCGCGATGACGCCGGTCGCGGTGGTTACCAGCGACGCGATGACAACGATCGTGGCGGTTACCAGAAGCGTGACGACAACGATCGCGGTGGATTCAAGCGCGGCGACAGTGGTGACCGTGGTGGCTACCAGCGCCGTGATGACGCCGGTCGCGGTGGCTCCGGTGATCGTGGTGGATTCCGGCGTGAAGGCGGAAGTGACCGTCCCGCAGGTGG
>NZ_JBHXAQ010000002.1:538522-1411463 GCF_042728755.1 Nocardia sp. NPDC060249 | reverse complement strand
TTTCGATCGCGGCGGTGACCGCGGCGGCTACCGCGGCAGCAACGACGACCGCCCCCGCGGCGGTTCCGGCGGCGGCTTCCGTCGCAACGAAGGTGATGACCGTTCGCGCGGCAGTGACCGTGGCGGCAGCTCCGATCGCGGTGGATTCCGTCGCAACGAGGGCGGCAGCGACCGTCCAGGTGGCGGCTTCCGTCGTAGCGACAGTGATGACCGTTCGCGCGGTGGCTCCGATCGCGGCGGCTACCAGAAGCGTGACGACAAGGGTGGATACCCGCGTCGTGACGACAGCGGTAGGGGCGGCTACCAGCGTCGCGACGACAATGACCGTGGGCAGAGGCGGGACGACGACCGCGGTCGTGGCGGCTTCAAGCGTGACGCGCGCTCCGGTGGCAGCCAGGGCAAGTTCGTCGGCGAGGACGGCAAGCCGCTCGACGGCACCTACCGCGAGAAGCGTCGTGAGCGCGACAGTGATGTGCTCGGCGTGGTCTCGGCGGCGGCCGCCTCCGATATCGACGAGTCGATCACCGATGACGACAGCACGGCCACGCCCGGTGCGTCGGCAGGCACCTCCGCGGCGGCGAGCGACAAGCTCGCCACCGACGAGTCGGTGGCGTCCACTGAGCAGTCCGAAGACAACGCGAGCTCGGCCACGGCGCGGGTAGCCGACACCGACGACAAGGCGATCATCGACGGCGGCGAAGGTGACCGTCCCCGTGACGCCGACGAGTCCGATAGCGACAGCTCTCGGGCCGACGCGGATCTCGACAGCCGGTCCGGTGCCGCCGATCGCGGCTCGGACCGTAGCGACCCGATCGACGTAGACCGTGACGATTCCGAGTTCGACGAGAGCCCGCGCAACGCCGATCGTGACAGCGTTGCCCGAGGCGAGTCGGATCGCGACGATCGCTCGCGGGGGACCGACCGTGACGACCGTTCCAGCGGTTCGGATCGGGCCGGCGGTGACGCCGATCGTGGCGAGCGGCGTGGGTTCGCGGATCGCGGTGCCCGTTCGGACCGTGACGACCGGTCGCGCAGCGGCTCGGCGTCCGGTGGTGCGTCGCGGTCGGGTGACTTCGGCGATGACCGTCGTCGTGGCGGTGAAGGTGCTCGTACGACGGGCGGGCGGCCGGATGATCGCCGGGCGGCTCGGCCCGAAGAGCCCGATCTGCCCGAGGACGTGCAGGCTTCCGATCTGGATCCGGCCGTGCGCCGCGACCTGCTGAGCCTGGACAAGAACAACGCCGATTCGGTGGCCCGGCACATGGTGATGGCCGTCGAGTTGCTCGAGGACGACCCGCGCCTGGCACTGGCACACGCTCGGGCCGCGCGGCAACGTGCGGGCCGCATCGCGGTGGTGCGTGAGACCGCCGGTGTGGTGGCCTACCACGCCGAGGAATGGGCTGAGGCTCTCTCGGAGCTGCGGACCGCACGACGCATGTCGGGCGGCGCCGGGTTGCTCGCGGTGATGGCGGACTGCGAGCGCGGTCTCGGCAGGCCGGAACGGGCCATCGAGCTCGGTCGCAGCGAGGAAGCACAGACGCTCACCGGTGACGAAGCCGCCGAGCTGCGGATGGTCGTCGCGGGCGCCCGGATGGATCTGGGTCAGTTCGACCAGGCCGTCGTGACGCTGCAGGCCTCCGATCTTGACCCGTCACGCACGGGCTCCGCCGCCGCGCGCCTGTTCTACGCCTACGCCGACGCGCTGGTGGCGGCAGGCCGTACCGAGGACGGCCTGCAGTGGTTCCTCAATGCCGCGGCCGCCGATCTCGACGATGAAACCGACGCCGAGGAACGGGCAACCGAACTCACCGGCGACGCGCAGTAGAACTACAAAGGCCGCAGGCCCGGGAACACACAGGCTTCCCGGCCCGCGGCCTTTTTGCGTATCACCGGAGGTCGGATACGCAGCGGTGTCTGCTGGATGGTTTCACCGGAGCATCGCCGACTCGGGTATGGCGCAGATGTACTCGGTCTGCTCGGGCGGTGGACCGGCCTCCTGTGGAGCGGGCAATCGAGCATGCTGCGTGAGCAGGGCCTACTTCGGTCGGCAGCCGGGGGCTGGTGCACCGGTGAGCGTGCGCGACGCGCTGGGTGAGACATCCACAACTGGGGACATCGCGCACAAACACAGGGCACATGCTCGATCATGAAGAGTGCGAGCGCTATTCGACAGCCGAGGGGAACCGAAGCTGTCGGTGCCTTCGCCTAGGGTCGCAGAGATGTCCGACCCGGCAGAGACGATGAAGTGAGGGTGGATGGACCGGCTACGCGATCGATACGAGGCATTGCTGCTCGACCTGGACGGAACGCTGTACCGTGGACCCGATGTGATCGAAGGTGCGCCCAAAGCGCTCGCCCCGAACGGTGATTCGGCACAACGGCTCGTGTACGTCACCAACAACGCCGCACGTGGTCCCGGTGCCGTGGCGCACCACCTGGACGAGCTCGGCTACCCGGCCACCGCGGACGATGTGGTGACCAGTGCGCAAGCCGCCGCCCGCATGCTGGCCGAACGGCTGAGCCCCGGCGACCGGGTGCTCGTCGTCGGCACCGACGATCTGGCCGCCGAGGTGAAGGCCGTCGGCCTCGAGCCCATCCGCCGGTTCGGCGAGACCCCACCGGCGGCAGTCGTGCAGGGTCACTCACCGACGACCGCGTGGCCCGATCTCGCCGAAGCCGCCTACGCCTTGCGCGCCGATGCGTTGTGGATCGCCGCCAATGCCGACCGCACCCTGCCCAACGAGCGCGGGCTCGCCCCCGGCAACGGCTCGATGGTCGCGGCCCTGGCGACCGCCTCCGATCGTGCGCCCCTCGTAGCGGGCAAGCCCTACGCGCCGCTGATGGAAGACGCGATCGACCGGGCGGGCACCCGCCGCGCCCTGGTCGTCGGCGACCGGCTCGACACCGATATCGAGGGCGCCAACGGCCTGGGTCTCGACTCGTTGCTGGTGCTGACCGGAGTCAGCACGCTCGATGAGGTGATCGGCGCGCCCGCCGCCCGGATTCCGACCTATATCGCCGCCGACCTCGACGCCCTCAACAACGAGACCGTGGCGGAGGCGGCCGCACCGGCGGACATAGCGGAACTGTTGCGACAGTATCCCGGCCGGGCGGTACGGGTGCGCGCGGCCGATTCGGAAATCCGATAGCGTTGACGCCACGATGAGTACTGCGAGTTCACCGCCGAACGGCGCGTCACAGCCACCCCGGCCCGGGATTCCCGTGCCGGGTGCTCACCTGCCCGGCGCACCGGTGCAGCAGGAACCGGCCGATCCGTACCGGATCAAGACCGAGGTCGACGCGCTCCTCGCCGAACTCGGCCCGTGTCCCGTCGCCGGTCCGGCGGAGAACACCGAGGTCGGTGCCGACATCACCCGCCGTGCGCGCATCCTCGAGCAGGCGCACGACGTACTGGTGGACGCGCTGGCGACAGTGGACAAGATCTGAGGTGGCCAGACGAGCGCGAGTGGACGCCGAACTGGTTCGCCGCGGATTGGCGCGATCGCGAGAACACGCGGTCGAACTGATCAGCGCGGGCCGCGTCCTGATTGCCGGAACCGTCGCCGTGAAACCGGCGACGGCGGTGGAGACGGGAACCCCGCTGATCGTGCGGGAAGAACCCGACGAGGTGTCGTGGGCCTCGCGGGGCGCGCACAAACTGCTGGGCGCGCTCGCGGCGTTCGAACCCGAGGGGCTCGGCCTCGCGGGTAAGCGGTGTCTGGACGCGGGCGCGTCGACCGGTGGGTTCACCGACGTGCTGCTCAACAAGGGCGCGCGTGAGGTGGTCGCGGTCGACGTGGGCTACGGCCAGCTGATCTGGCGGTTGCAGAACGACGACCGGGTCCGCGTGTTCGACCGCACCAACGTGCGCAACATCACCCCCGAATCCATCAGTGGCACAGTCGAAATCGTTGTCGGTGACCTGTCCTTCATCTCGCTCGGGCTCGTCCTGCCTGCGCTCGCGGCGTGCGCTGGCGACGGCGCCGATCTGCTGCCGATGGTGAAGCCGCAGTTCGAGGTCGGCAAAGACCGGGTCGGTTCGGGTGGTGTGGTGCGTGACCCGGCGCTGCGAACCGAAGTGGTGTGTGAGGTGGCGACCGCCGCCGCCGCGCTCGGACTGCGCACCCTGGGTGTGGTCGCCAGCCCGCTGCCGGGCCCGTCGGGCAATGTCGAGTACTTCCTGTGGTTGCGCAAGGTCGGTCCGTTCGACTACGACGCCGAGCAGGTGCGGTCGCTGGTCGCGCAGGCTGTCGAGGAGGGTCCGCAGTGAGTACGCATGCCGGCGGCAGGGAGATCCTGCTCGTCGCCCATCCCGGTCGCGCGGAGATCATCGAGACCGCGCACCGGGTGGCGAAGATCTTCGCCGAAGCGGGGATCTGTCTGCGGGTGCTGGCCGACGAGGCCGACAGCACCCGGTTCGAGGACGAAGCCGGATATCCGGTGCGGGTGGTGCCGCACAGCCCGTCCGCGGCCCAGGGCTGCGAGATGGTGCTCGCCCTCGGCGGTGACGGCACGTTCTTGCGCGCGGCCGAACTCGGCAGGCCCACCGGTGTGCCCGTGCTCGGAATCAACCTGGGCCGCATCGGTTTTCTCACCGAAGCCGAGGCCGAGCACCTCGACGAGGCGCTCTCGCAGGTGGTCGATCGCGACTACCAGGTGGAAAACCGGATGACCATCGACGTCACCGTGCGCGTGGACGACACGATCGTCGAACGTGGCTGGGCGCTCAACGAGGCCAGTCTCGAGAACGCCCAGCGGATGGGTGTCCTGGAAGTGGTGCTCGAAGTGGACGGGCGGCCGGTCTCGGCGTTCGGCTGCGACGGCATCCTCATCTCCACCCCCACCGGGTCGACCGCCTACGCGTTCTCGGCGGGTGGGCCGGTGGTATGGCCCGAAGTCGAGGCGATGCTGGTGATTCCGAGCAATGCGCACGCGTTGTTCGCGCGGCCACTGGTGACCAGCCCGGATTCGCGGATCGCGGTGGAAACCGTGGCGACCGGGCACGATGCGATCGTGTTCCTCGACGGCAGGCGAACCCTCGCGTTGCCGCGTGGTGGCCGTGCCGAAGTGGTGCGCGGCGAACATCCGGTGCGCTGGGTACGGCTGGATTCGGCGCCCTTCGCCGACCGGATGGTGCGCAAGTTCCAACTGCCGGTCACCGGCTGGCGGGGCAGACAGCGAACGGAAGAGCACTGATGCTGACAGAGATCAGGATTGACGGACTCGGTGTCATCTCGACGGCCACCGCGCAGTTCCATGCCGGTCTGACCGTGCTCACCGGTGAGACCGGTGCGGGCAAGACCATGGTGGTCACCAGCTTGCATCTGCTCAGCGGTGCGCGCGCCGACGCGGGACGGGTGCGCCTGGGCGCGGCGAAAGCCGTGGTGGAGGGCCGTTTCGTCGTCGACGACGTGAACGACGCGGCACGCGCGGCGGTCGGTGAGGTGCTGGAATCGGCGGGCGCCGAGGCCGACGAGGACGGCAGCGTGATCGCGGTCCGCACCGTCAACAGCGACGGGCGTTCGCGCGCGCATCTCGGCGGGCGCGGGGTGCCCGCGGCGGTGCTCGGTGAGTTCACCTCCCGGCTGCTGACCGTGCACGGCCAGAACGACCAATTGCGGTTGCAGCGGCCCGAACAGCAACTGTCGGCACTGGACCAGTTCGCCGGCGACGGCGTCGCCGGACTCCTGCGCAAATACCAGGTGCATCGTCGGTCCTGGCTGGACGCGCGAACCGAGCTGCTCGAACGCACCGCGCGCAGTAGGGAATTGGCGCTGGAAGCCGACCGGCTCAAGCACTCGCTCACCGAGATCGACGGCATCGCGCCCGAACCCGGTGAGGACACCCGCCTGGTGGCCGAGATCCGCAGGCTCAGCGACCTCGATTCGCTGCGCGAGGCGGGCGTCGCCGCGCACGAGTCACTCTCGGGCCCGACCGACGCACCGGCCGACGGTGGCGGCGTGCTCGATCTGCTCGGCGGTGCCCGCGCCCGACTGGATTCCGCCGACGACCCGGCCCTGGCCGCGCTGGCTCCGCGGCTCGGTGAGGCGATCGCGGTGGTGGTCGACGTGACCACCGAACTCAGCAGCTATCTGTCGGAATTGCCGTCCGATCCCAGCGCGCTGGACACGATGCTCACCCGTCAGGCCGAGCTCAAATCGCTGACCCGCAAATACGCATCCGACATCGACGGTGTGATCGCGTGGGCCGAGGAGTCGCGCTCGCGCCTCGACTCGCTCGATGTGTCCGAGGACGCGCTGGCCAAGCTGGCCGGTGAGGTCGAGACGGCCGCGGGCAAGGTGCGCGAGGCGGCGCGCAAACTCAGCGCCGCGCGCGCCAAGTCGGCGGGCAAGCTGGCGAGCGCGGTGAGTACCGAACTCGGTGGGCTCGCGATGGGGAAGGCGCGCCTGGAAGTCCAGGTCCGCCCGCTGCAGGCAGGCCCGCAGGATTCGGCGCCGCTCGATGTCGACGGCGCGCACCTGCACGCGGGGTCGAACGGGTGCGACGAAGTCGAATTCCGGCTCTCCGCGCACTCCGGGGCCCAGTCGCTGCCACTGAGCAAAAGCGCGTCCGGCGGCGAACTCTCGCGGGTGATGCTGGCCCTGGAAGTGGTGCTCGCCGGTTCCGATCACGGCGCGACCATGGTGTTCGACGAGGTCGACGCGGGTGTCGGCGGCCGGGCCGCGGTGGAGATCGGCAAGCGCCTGGCGCGCCTGGCCCGCACCCACCAGGTCATCGTCGTCACTCACCTGCCCCAGGTAGCGGCCTTCGCCGACACCCATCTGGTGGTGAACAAGTCCGATGATGGAAAAGGCAAGGTGGACAGCGGCGTTCGCACCTTGACCGACGACGAACGAGTGGTGGAACTGGCCCGCATGCTCGCGGGCCTCGATGACACCGAGACCGGCCGCGCGCACGCGGAAGAACTCCTGGAAACCGCAAGGGCCGAACGAGCCCCGGCTTAGTCGATCAGGTGCTGTAGGCGACGAAGGAGCGAGCAGCACCTGATCGACGGAACACAAGGGGCGCGCGAACTCGGGCGCTCCGGCGCTCCGGAATTACCGCAGGGCTTTGCGCACGCCGCCGAGGAACTGGTTGATCAGCTGACGCAGGCCGAACTCGAGCGCCGAGGCGGGCACAGGCAGCGACGGCTCGGACTCCATTGTGTACACCACCTTGGTGCGGCCATCGGCGGTGTCGGCGAAGTCGACCGTGCCGATATGACGCTTGACCGGCGCACCCTTGACGATCTTGTATTCCATCCGCTCGCCGGGAACCAGGGCGGTGGTCTCCTCGGTGATGCCGACCTTGCCGATGCCGAGCAGGTACTGGGCGCCGACGCCCGAGGCCGGATCGCCCGCTGTGACGAGCTTGATCTGGATCGGCAGGTACGGGCTGAGGCTGTCACGCTCGGTGAAGAGGCGGTAGACGATGTCGCGAGGTGCGTCGAAGACCGTTTCGACGGTGCTACGTGGCATGGATGTGTCTCCTGTCCGAAATGTCTGTGACCCGGAGCATACGGGTAGTCGTCACCCGGGCTCCGACCGGCGCGCCTCCACCAAAGGTTGAGGGTTTGGCTTCATCATCGGCCTCATGAAGATGCCGGCGCTGTTGTCACGGAACACGGAAACGCTGCCCGGTGTCGCCGGGATCGCCCGGGTGGATCGCGATACCGGACGATTGCTGCGGCGCGTCGGTCCCGGGGACGTGGTCGTCCTCGACGAGACCGACCTGGACCGCCACACCGCCGATCGGTTGGTCGAGGCGGGGGTGCTCGCGGTGATCAACACCTCGCCGTCGATTTCCGGCAGGTACCCGAATCTGGGCCCGGAAGTGTTGGTGGCCAGCGGGATCGTGCTGATGGACACGGTGTCCTCCGACGCGTTCGGCAGGATCAAGGACGGGGCCAAGGTCCGCATCGACGGCGGCATCGTCTACGCCGACAGGCTCACCAAGAAGGAACCCGAAGTCCTGGTCGAGGGCATCGAGTTCGACGAGTCGACCATCGCCGACCGGATGATCGAGGCACGCAACGGCCTCGCCGATCATCTCGACGCGTTCGCGGGCAACACCACCGAATTCGTGCGCACCGAGAGCGCACTGCTGATCGATGGTGTCGGCGTGCCCGATATCGAGCTGGACATGCGTAACCGGCACGTGGTCGTGATCGCCGACGGTTCGGGCCATCTGGCGGAATTGCAGCGGCTCAAGCCGTTCATCAAGGAGTACGCGCCGATTCTGATCGGTGTGGGCAGCGGCGCCGACACCTTGCGCAAGCTCAAGTACACGCCCGACCTGATCGTCGGTGATCCCGACGAGATCAGCACGGCGACATTGAAATCCGGTGCCGAGATGATCCTGCCCGCCGACACCGACGGCCATGCCAAGGGCCTCGAGCGCATCCAGGACCTCGGTATCGGCGCCACGACGTTCCCGTCGTCGGGTTCGCCGACCGATCTCGCGTTGATGCTGGCCGACCATCACGGCGCGTCGATGATCGTCCTGGCGGGCGCACCCGCGTCGCTCGAGGACTTCTTCGATCGTGGCCGTCGTGACAGCAATCCGGCCACCTTCCTGACCCGATTGAAGGTCGGCGCGAAGCTGGTCGACGCGAACGCGGTGTCGACCCTGTACCGGCACCGATCCGCGGGCGCGGCGGTGGCGCTGGTGGTGCTGGCCGCCCTGGTGGCGATCGTGGTGGTGATCCTGGCCTCGCACAACGGTTCCGAGGTGCTGAACTGGGCGATCGAGTACTGGAACAGCTTCGTCCTGTGGGTGCGTGGTCTGCTGTGATCTCACTGCGTCAACACGCCATCTCGATCGCGGCGATCTTCCTCGCACTCGCGGTCGGCGTGGTGCTCGGGTCACACACCCTCGCGGGCGACATGATCTCGGGCCTCCGGTCGGACAAAACCGACCTGAACACGCAGGTAGACGAACTGAGCGCGGAGAACGCCCACCTCACCGCCCGCCTCGACTCCGCCGACCAGTTCATCGCGGGCTCGGCGGCCCGCATCCTGAACGGCACCCTGGCCGATCGCACCGTCGTCGTCCTGACGACCCCCGATGCCGACCCCGCCGACATCGACGGCGTGAGCAATTCCCTGCTCACAGCGGGCGCCACAGTGACCGGCCGCATCGCCTTGACGGAGTCCTTCGTCGACGCGGGGGAGGGCGACCGCCTGCGCTCCACCCTGACCAATATCGTCCCCGCGGGCGCTCAACTGAACACCGGCGCCGTGGACCAAGGCAGCCTCGCGGGCGATCTCCTCGGCCTGGCCCTACTCCAGGACCCGGCGACCAACCACCCTCGCAGCACTCCCGAGGAACTGGCTCTGATCCTTGAAACCCTTCGGGGCGGCGACTTCCTCACCTACGCCGACCCCCCGACGCGACCCGCGCAACTAGCCGTCGTCATCACCGGCAACGGCGTCGAACCCGACGCGGGCCAGGGCGCGACTGTCGCCCGCTTCACCGCCGCCCTGCGCGCCCGCGCCGCGGGTACCGTCCTCGCGGGCCGCGCGGGCGCCGCCGAAGGCAACGCCCCCATCGCCAACGTCCGAGCCCAGGCGCCCCTCGCGACAACAGTCACGACGGTAGACAACATCGACCGCGAAATAGGCCGAGTAACAACTACACTCGCGCTGACCGAACAACTCGCCGGCGGCGCCGGCCGCTACGGAACAGGCCCGACGGCGACCTCACTGACTCTGGTAGCCATGCCCCGTTGACGGAGCATCTCACCGCCATCGATCGAGATGCCGAAGGGTGACGCACTGCGCGGTGCGTCACCCCCTCACCGGGTCCAACTCGGGTATGGAACCCAACACACCTCACCCGTCTGTCCGCCGGAACCGTCCGCCCGTCTTCGCGCCCGGCCCTCGAGCCACCACAGTTGATCGGGGAGGTAGACGGCAGTTGTCGTCAGTGCGGCGGAATGTGCACGTCAGCCGAATTTTTGACAATTCGATGGCATTCGGCCACAGCTCGCCCGGTGCTGTCGGCGCCGGGACCAGCGGTGATCCGCTCGGCGAGAACTCAGGGTAACTTCTCGGGCAGGCTCAGAGGTCGATCAGCGCCTCTCCGCAGGCCCGCGAACCCAACACGCCGCCCGCTAACGACCGGCAAAATACGCGGAGAGACGCACTAGCGGTACAGTGGTGGTCCGTGGGTCATCAACGGAATCAGGCTAAAAGTGCCACCAAGCACATCTTCGTGAGCGGTGGCGTCGCCTCCTCATTGGGTAAGGGTCTCACCGCCTCCAGCCTCGGTCAGCTCCTGACCGCGCGCGGTATGCGGGTGACGATGCAGAAGCTCGACCCGTATCTCAATGTCGATCCGGGCACCATGAACCCGTTCCAGCACGGCGAGGTGTTCGTCACCGAAGACGGCGCCGAGACCGACCTGGACGTGGGTCACTACGAACGTTTCCTCGATCGCGATCTCACGATGGACGCGAACGTGACCACCGGCCAGATCTATTCGACGGTGATCGCCAAGGAGCGTCGCGGCGAGTATCTGGGCGATACGGTGCAGGTCATTCCGCATATCACCGACGAGATCAAGAGCCGCATCCTGGCGATGCAGGGTCCCGATCTCGAGGGGCATGTGCCGGATGTGGTGATCACCGAGATCGGTGGCACCGTCGGTGACATCGAGTCGCAGCCGTTCCTCGAGGCGGCCCGCCAGATTCGTCACGACGTGGGTCGCGACAACGTGTTCTTCCTGCATGTGTCGCTGGTGCCGTACCTGGCGCCCTCGGGTGAGCTCAAGACCAAGCCGACGCAGCATTCGGTGGCCGCGCTGCGCAACATCGGTATCCAGCCCGACGCGCTGATCCTGCGATGCGACCGCGAGGTCCCGCAGGGTCTCAAGAACAAGATCGCGCTGATGTGCGACGTCGATGTGGAGGCGTGCATCTCCACGCCGGACGCGCCGTCGATCTACGACATCCCGAAGGTGCTGCACAGCGAGGGCCTCGACGCCTATGTGGTGCGCAAGCTGGGGCTGCCGTTCCGCGATGTGGACTGGAAGGTGTGGGGCGATCTGCTCGATCGCGTGCACAGCCCGCGCGAGACCGTCGAGGTGGCGCTGGTCGGCAAGTACGTCGATCTGCCGGACGCTTACCTGTCGGTGACCGAGGCGCTGCGCGCGGGCGGTTTCGCCCACCGCGCCAAGGTGAACATCCGCTGGGTGCCCTCGGACGAGTGCGAGACCGAGGCCGGTGCCCAGGCGGCGCTGCGTGATGTCGACGCCGTGCTGATCCCCGGTGGGTTCGGCATCCGCGGCATCGAGGGCAAGCTCGGGGCGATCGGCTACGCCCGTCGCCGCGGTATCCCGCTGCTCGGTCTGTGCCTCGGTTTGCAGTGCGTGGTCATCGAGGCGGCGCGGTCGGTCGGTATCGCCGACGCGAACTCGGCCGAGTTCGAGCCCGGGACCAAGAACCCGGTCATCTCGACCATGGCCGACCAGGAAGACGTGGTCGCCGGCGAAGCCGATCTGGGCGGCACCATGCGACTGGGCGCCTACCCCGCCACATTGAAGAAGGGCTCGGTCGTCGCGCAGGCGTACGGCACCGAGAACGTGTCCGAGCGGCACCGGCACCGGTTCGAGGTGAACAACTCCTACCGTGACGCCATCGCCAAGAGCGGGCTGGTCTTCTCCGGCACCTCGCCCGACGGGCACCTCGTGGAGTTCGTCGAGTACCCGGCCTCGGTGCATCCGTTCTTCGTCGCCACTCAGGCGCATCCGGAGCTCAAGAGCCGTCCCACCCGGCCGCATCCGCTGTTCGCGGCGCTGATCAACGCCGCGTTGAAATACAAACTGGCCGAACGCCTTCCCGTAGACTTCCCGGAGGAAGAGCTCGCGGAGCAGACCGCGGAAGCCTAGGAATATCGGCGATAGGAACGCATGAGCGAGCCCGGTAGTCACGACTTCGAGACGGTGTCGAGCCGGGTGCTCTACAGCGGCGCGATCCTGGCCCTGCGCCAGGATCAGGTCAGGATGCCGGACGGCCGGGTCGCCGAGCGCGAGGTGATCGAGCACCACGGTGCTGTCGCGGTGCTCGCGCTCGACGACGACGGCAACGTGGTGCTGATCCGGCAGTACCGGCATCCGATCGGCACCCGGCTGCTGGAGCTGCCCGCCGGGCTGCTCGATATCGACGGTGAGGACCCGCTCACCGCGGCCAAGCGTGAGCTGGCCGAGGAGACGGGCCTCGCCGCCGCGCAGTGGTCGGTGCTGGTGGATGTGGCATTGTCGCCGGGTTTCACCGACGAGGCGCTGCGTGTGTTCTTCGCGACCGGTCTCAGCGCCACCGACCGGCCCGACCCCGAGCACGAGGAAGCGGATCTCGAGCTGGTGCGGCTGCCGCTCGACGAGGCGGTGCGCGCCGCGCTGGCGGGGCAGATCGTGAACGCGACCGCGGTCGCCGGAGTGCTCGCCTACGCGGCGGCCCGGGTGAGCGGGGTTGCGTTGCGCGCTGCCGACGCACCGTGGCCCGGTCAGCCGACGAGGTTCCTGCGGCGCAAAGCCGCCGAGGCGCAGTCGGCGCCGACTCCCGGTAACCACGCGTGAGCAGGTCAGCGGCCCGCGCTTCGGCAGCGTTTCCCGCCACCGCGGTCGGCGGGGACTAGACAGGGCACGGCGTGCTCGAGCGGGAGATCGACGCCTATCTCGACCATCTCGCGGTCGAGCGCGGAGCCGCGCGCAACACCCTCGGCGCCTACCGTCGCGACCTCGCTCGCTACCGGAGTTTCTTGACCGGGCGCGGTGTCGCATCGTTGGGTGCGGTGGCCCAGGGCGATGTCGCCGAATTCACCATGGCGTTGCGCGCCGGCGGCGCCGATCATCCCGCGCTGGCCGCGGGTTCGGTGGCGAGGGCGCTGATCGCGGTCCGCGGGCTGCACCGGTTCGCCGCCGCCGAGGGCATCACCGATACCGATGTGGCGCACGCGGTGAAACCCCCCGCGCCCGGTCGCCGGTTGCCCAAAGCGCTGCCCTACGACCAGGTTCTGCGACTGCTCGAATCGGTGGGTGGCGAACCGGAGGGTTCCGACGGTGGCCCGCGCGGACTGCGTGACCGAGCGCTGCTGGAGCTGCTCTATTCCACCGGCGCGCGCATTTCGGAAATGGTGGGACTCGACGTCGACGACATCGATGCCGAGCAACGCTGTGTGGTGCTGCACGGCAAGGGCGGAAAGCAGCGTCTCGTTCCGATCGGCCGTCCGGCTCTGGCGGCCGTCGACGCGTATCTGGTGCGCGGTCGGCCCACCCTCGCCGCGAGCGGAAAAGGTTCCGGCGGAGCTCTTTTCCTCAACGCCCGCGGCGGCAGACTGTCGCGGCAGAGCGCGTGGCAGGTCTTGCAGACCGCCGCCGAACGCGCCGGAATCGGGGCGACGGTCTCGCCGCACACCCTGCGCCACTCCTTCGCGACCCACCTGCTCGACGGCGGCGCCGATGTGCGCGTGGTGCAGGAACTGCTGGGCCATGCCTCGGTGACCACCACCCAGATCTACACGCTCGTGACGGTGAGCACGCTGCGTGAAGTGTGGGCCACGGCCCACCCCCGCGCGACGTGAACCGGCACCTCCGATACCCGCTGAGCAGGTATCGTGCGAACACGCCCGGCGTTGCCATGCCGTACCTCACGGGTCCGAGCGGTAGCGTCTACCCAGAGTTGGACCGTACGAAAGCGAGCCGGTCCCCGATCGGCCTCGCTACCCTCGACAGGGGTTACCGGCAAGGAAAACGTATAAGGAGCAGCGGATCGTGACGACAGCGGAAACACCGTGGGACGGTGGACCGGAACAGGTCGCCGAGGCCGTCGAGATGGGCCCGACCGGCCGCCCGCTGCGACTGGTACCCGACCCACCCCAGGTCCAGCGACATGGCGACGCACTCGTCGTCGCCATGTGCAACCAGAAGGGCGGGGTCGGAAAGACCACCTCGACCATCAATCTCGGTGCGGCACTGGCCGAGTACGGTCGCCGGGTGCTGCTCGTGGATCTCGACCCGCAGGGTGCGCTCTCGGCCGGGCTCGGGGTGGCACACCACGATCTCGAACTCACCGTGCACGACCTGCTGATCGGCGGCAAGGCCAGGGTCGACGACGTGCTGCAGACCACCAAGGTCGACGGCATGGATCTGTTACCCAGCAACATCGACCTCTCCGCCGCCGAGATCCAGCTCGTGAACGAGGTCGGCCGCGAACAGTCGCTCGGTCGCGCCCTGCACAGCGTGCGCGATCGCTACGACTACATCCTCATCGACTGCCAGCCCTCGCTCGGCCTGCTCACGGTCAACGCGCTGGCCTGCTCCGACGGCGTGATCATTCCGATGGAATGCGAGTACTTCTCGCTGCGCGGGCTCGCGTTGCTCAACGACACCGTCGAGAAGGTGCGCGACCGTCTCAACCCGCGGCTGAGCCTCTACGGCATCGTGGTCACCATGTTCGATGCGCGCCTGCTGCATTCGCGTCAGGTGATGTCGCGGGTGGTCGAGGTGTTCGGCGACCTGGTCTACGACACCGCCATCTCGCGCACCGTGCGCTTCCCCGACGCCAGCGTCGCGGGCGAGCCGATCACCACCTGGTCGCCGAAATCGGGCGGCGCCGAGTCGTATCGAGCGATGGCCAGGGAAGTCATCCACCGGTCTGGCCGGTGATCGGAGCTACACCTGCGGTGCAAGCAGTACCCGAAGACGCGGTGCCGGCCGCGGGCAAACCCGGTTTTCATCTGCGGCTCACCAATTTCGAGGGGCCGTTCGATCTGCTGCTGACGTTGATCAGTTCGCGCAAACTCGATGTCACCGAAGTCGCGCTGCACCAGGTCACCGACGAGTTCATCGCCTACACCAAGGCCTTGACCGCCGAGCTGGCCGAGAACACCAAACTGCGCGCGGACAAGATCCTCGACCAGACCACCGAATTCCTCGTCGTCGCCGCCACTTTGCTCGACCTCAAGGCCGCTCGGCTGCTGCCCTCGGGTGAGATGACCGACGCCGACGATCTCGAACTCCTCGACGCGCGCGACCTGCTGTTCGCGCGATTGCTGCAGTATCGCGCGTTCAAGCAGGTGGCCGAACTGCTCGCCGAGCTGGAAGCCGCGGCCCTGCGCCGGTATCCGCGCTCGGTGGCACTCGAGGAACAGTTCGAAGGGCTGCTGCCCGAGGTGACTATCGGTGTCGATATCGCCGCGTTCGCCGAGATCGCGGCGGCGGCGTTCCGGCCACGTCCGATCGCCGAGGTCGGGCTCGGGCATCTGCACATGCACACCATCTCGGTCGCCGAGCAGACCGAACTGGTGCTCGCCCTGTTGAAGCAACGCGGGCCGGGCGGCTGGACAACGTTCGCCGAATTGGTGGTCGACTGCACAGTCCCGGTGGAAATCGTGGCGCGGTTCCTGGCGTTGCTGGAGCTGTACCGCGGTAAGACCATCGCCTTCGACCAACCCGATCCGCTGGGGCCGTTGGCTGTCAGCTGGCTCGGCGAGCTCGACCCGGACGCGGAAGCAGCGGCGTTGACCTTCGAGGAGGATTACGGATGACGGAAGCAGTGGCGGAATTCACCTCCGAGCCACTCGACGACCTCGAACTGCGGTCGGCGCTGGAGGCGATGCTGCTCGTCGTCGATGCCCCGGCACCGACAGAACAGCTGGCAGCGGCCTTGGACGACACCAGCGAGCGGGTCGAAACCGTCCTGCGCGCGATGTCGGCGGAACTGAGCGCGCGGGGCAGTGGTATCGACCTGCGTTTCGTCGGTGACGGATGGCGCTTCTATACTCGACAGGAGTACGCGCCCTATGTCGAGCGGGTACTGCTCGACGGGGCCCGGACGAAGCTGACCCGGGCCGCCTTGGAAACCTTGGCGGTAGTGGCCTATCGCCAGCCGGTGACCCGCATGCGGGTCAGCGCGGTCCGAGGGGTGAACGTCGACGGAGTGATGCGCACGCTGCTGGCCAGAGGCTTGATCGCGGAAGCGGGTCAGGACCCCGAAACCAACGGCACGCTGTACCGCACCACCGAGTTGTTCCTCGAACGGATCGGGCTCGCCTCTCTCGGCGACCTGCCACTGCTGGCGCCGCTGCTTCCCGGCGTCGATCTGATCGACGAGATCAGCGAGAGCCTGGAAACCGATCCCCGGTTCACCAGGCTGAAGAAACCCGCCGAGTCCGATATGGATCTCGGCACCGACGATTGACAGGACAGATGAATAATTCCGCTCGCCGAGATGGCACACCGGATCGAAGAAATCGCAGCGACCAGCCCCGAAGTGGCGCGAATCGAACCGCGGGCAACCGTGGCGAGGGTGCGCGTACCGGGCAGGGTGGCTCCCGCGCAGGGGCTCCCGGCCGCCGCGGCACCGGCGCGGGTGGCTTCCAGCGCGGCAATCAGACAGCAGCCCGGTCCGCGGGCAGCTACCAGCGTGACGCCGAGTCCGGCGGCCGCCGTGGTGGCTCCACCGGCGGTTACCAGCGCGATGACCGTCGCAGCGCCCCGGCCGGTGGCGACCGCCGTGGTCCGTCTGCCGGTGGTTACCAGCGTGACGACCGTCGTGGTGGCCCCGCAGGCGGAGGTCAGCGTGATGATCGTCGCGGCGCCGGCGCCTCCAGCGGTGGCGGCTACCCGCGTGGTGACGCCGATCGCGGACAGCGTGGTGGCACGGCCGGTCAGCGCAGCGGCGCTTCGGCCGGAACACAGGCCTTCGCGGCTCGCAAGAAGTCCACGAAGCCGCAGAAGAAGGTCGTCGCTCCGACGATCCTGAACAACGCCAGGCCTGCGCGCCACCAGCACTCCGACGCCACCGAGGGCCCCAAGAAGCTGCCATGGGGCGAAGGCGAACGGTTGCAGAAGGTGCTCGCCAAGGCGGGTGTGGCTTCGCGTCGCGCCGCCGAGGAGATGATCGCGGCCGGTCGCGTCGAGGTCGACGGCAAGATCGTGCGTGAGCAGGGTCTGCGCATCGACGCCGAGAACGCGGTCGTGCGCGTCGACGGCACCCGTGTGGTGGTCCGCGACGAACTGGTGCACCTGGTGCTGAACAAGCCCAGGGGCTGGCAGTCCACCATGTCCGACGACCTGGGGCGCCCCTGCGTCGGCGATATCATCGCCGAGCGGATCGCCGCTGGTCAGCGACTGTTCCACGTCGGCCGTCTCGATGCCGACACCGAGGGTCTGCTGCTGGTCACCAATGACGGAGAGATGGCGCATCGACTGATGCACCCTTCGTTCGAAGTTCCCAAGACCTACTTGGCCACCGTCGACGGCGAAGTGAACTACCGCTTGGTCGGCAAGCGCTTGCGCGAAGGTGTCGAGCTCGAGGACGGGCCCGCCAAGGTCGACAAGTTCATGGTGCTCGAGGCCTACCAGGGCCGGTCGCTGGTGAAGCTCGTGTTGCACGAAGGCCGTAAGCACATCGTGCGTAGGCTGCTCGACGAGGTCGGCCACCCGGTGATCCGGCTGGTGCGCACCCACCTCGGCCCGGTGGCACTGGGCGACCAGCGTCCCGGCACGCTGCGGGTGCTCGGCCGCGACGAGATCGGCAAACTCTACGAGGCGGTGCAGCTGTGAACGGTGTGGACTTTCCCCTGGAATTCGCCGGCGACCGGATGACCGGTGACGCGACGCTCGTCGTCGCGATGGACGGTCCTTCCGGCACCGGCAAGTCCAGCGTGTCGCGTCGGCTCGCCGCGCGCCTCGGGGCCCGCTACCTCGACACCGGCGCCATGTACCGGGTCGCCACCCTGCGCGTGCTGCGCGCGGGCGTCGAACTGACCGATGCGGTTGCGATCGCGGAAACTGTTGCGGCACTGCCGCTTTCGATCGGCACCGACCCCAGCCACGAGGTGATCGAACTCGACGGTGAGGACGTCTCGGCGGAGATCCGCGGCGACGCCGTCACCAAGGCGGTCTCCGCTGTTTCCGCGGTGGCACAGGTGCGCGAGCAGCTCGTTGCCCTGCAGCGCGAGATCGCGGCGATGGCCGGACGCATCGTGGTCGAAGGCCGCGATATCGGCACCGTCGTGCTCACCGGCGCCGACGCCAAGATCTATCTCACCGCCTCCGCGGAGGCACGCGCGCAGCGGCGCAACGCTCAGAACATCCGCGAGGGCCGCGGCGACGATTACGCGGCCGTGCTGGCCGACGTGCAGCGCCGCGACACCCTCGACTCCACCCGCACAGTGTCGCCGTTGCGCCCCGCCGCCGACGCGGTGCTCGTCGACACCAGCGACCTGACGATGGCACAGACCATCGAGGAGCTGTATCGCGTGGTGGCTCAGCAGCTTTCGGCCACGACAGGAGGTCCGCGATGATCGAAGAGATTCTCGTAGGCGACGGAACCTGGACCGACGAGTCCGAATGGGAAGTCCTCGACATCGACGGGGACGGCGAAGGCGAACAGCACGTCGCCATGCCGACGCTGGCCGTGGTCGGGCGCCCGAACGTGGGCAAGTCCACCCTGGTCAACCGTATTCTCGGCCGCCGCGAAGCGGTGGTCGAAGACGTTCCCGGCGTCACCCGTGACCGCATTTCATACGAGGCCAACTGGGCCGGGCGCCGCTTCATGGTGCAGGACACCGGCGGGTGGGAACCCGACGCCAAGGGTCTGCAGCAGCACGTCGCGCGCCAGGCCGAGGTGGCGATGGAGACCGCCGACGCGATCCTGCTCGTCGTCGACGCCACCGTCGGCGCTACCACGACCGATGAGGCCGCGGTGCGTAAGCTGCGCCGCTCCAAGATCCCGGTGATCCTGGTGGCCAACAAGGTCGACGACCAGAAGGTCGAACTCGAGGCGGCCTCGCTGTGGTCGCTGGGTCTGGGCGAGCCGCGCATGGTTTCGGCCGCGCACGGTCGTGGCACCGGTGACCTCCTCGACGACGTGCTCGGCGCGTTGCCCGAGACCCCGCGGGAAGGCACCGCCGTCGCGGGACCGCGTCGCGTGGCACTGGTCGGCAAGCCGAACGTCGGCAAGTCCAGCCTGCTCAACAAGCTGGCGGGCGACGAGCGTTCGGTGGTCCACGATGTCGCGGGTACCACCGTCGACCCGGTCGACTCGCTGGTCGAACTCGGCGGTAAGACGTGGAAGTTCGTCGACACCGCCGGTCTGCGCCGCAAGGTCTCCAATGCCACCGGTACCGAGTTCTACGCCTCGCTGCGGACGAAGTCGGCGCTGGAAGCCTCCGAGGTCGCGATCATGCTGATCGACGCCTCGGTGCCGATCACCGAACAGGACCTGCGCGTGATCAGCCTGGTCGCCGACTCCGGTCGCGCGCTGGTGCTGGCGTTCAACAAGTGGGACCTGGTCGACGAGGACCGCCGCTACATGCTCGAGCGCGAGATCGATCGCGATCTGGTCCGGGTGCCGTGGGCGCAGCGGGTGAACATCTCCGCCCACACCGGCCGCGCCGTGGCGAAGCTGGTGCCGCAGATGGACACCGCGCTCGAGTCCTGGGACAAGCGCATCTCCACCGGCCGCCTCAACACCTGGCTCAAGGAAGTCATCGCGGCCACCCCGCCGCCGATGCGTGGCGGCCGTCAGCCCCGCGTCATGTTCGCCACCCAGGCGAGCACTCGCCCGCCGACGTTCGTACTGTTCACCACCGGGTTCCTCGAGGCGGGCTACCGCCGCTTCCTGGAGCGCCGCCTGCGTGAGGAGTTCGGTTTCGACGGTTCGCCGGTGCGCATCTCGGTGCGTGTGCGCGAGAAGAAGGAACGCAAGAAGTAGTTCGAATGCCAGACGAGTGAGCCCCGGCGAATATCGCCGGGGCTCTTCGTTTTTCAGTCGCCGAGCACGCGGTCGAGCAGATGGTCGACCAATTGTGTTGCGCGCGAGGCATAGTCGTCGTTGGTGAGCATTCCTTGCGTCAGTCCGCCGACGGCGAGCAGGATCACCTCGGCATCAGCGGTGAGCGTTTTCTCGTCGGCGCCGGGACCGCGCAGCTGCCGTAGTTGTCCCGCGACCGCGTCGACGATGTAGTTCGGGGCGCCCGCGGTATCGGCGGATTCGACATCGGGGCCGGTGAGCGTCGCGGCGTGAAAGATGCCGAGAACGACAGCGTCGCGCCGACTGGCCTCGTCGAGGGGCAAGACCGAGATCAGGATCGTGCGCACGATATCGCGGGGACCGGCGTCCGGTCCGAGCGCCGCGAACCCCTGTGCCATCCGGGCACCGGAATCCTCGACGACAGCACGGTGTGTGGCGAGCAGGAACTCGCGTTTGGTGCCGAAGTAGTACTGCACCGACCGCACCGAGACCCCGGCTTCGGCGGCCACGGACTGGAAGGTCGCGGCGTCGAGTCCGCCCCGGGCGATGACCCGCCGCGCAGCACCGGTGATCGATCTGCGCCGTTCTTCGTGATCGGCCAAACGCGGCATCGCGCCTCCTTCTGTCCCAGCAGATTTTCATGGTACGCCCATATCACCTTTGTGGTACAGTGATATCACCAACGAGAAACAGGGGTGGTCATGGCCAAGATCGGGCGATTCAAGAACGACAAGGCGCGCGAGGAGTACCTGCGGACCTATCGAGAACTGGAAAAGCAGTGGCGGATCCCCTCGACCACGCGCGACATCAGCACCTCCTTCGGCTCCACCCGCGTCCGCACAGCCGGTGCGGGCGACGGCGTGCCGATCGTGCTGATGCACTCACTCGGTGGCAACAGCCTGTCCTGGGACCACGTCATCGAGGACTTCGCGCGCGACCGCGTCGTCCACATGCCCGAGATGATCGGCGCTCCCGGCCTCAGTGTGCAGACCGCGCCGATCGACGAAACGGGCTTCGGTGACTGGTTCGGCGAGGTCCTCGACGGTCTCGGCGTCGACCGGGTTCACCTGGTCGGCTACTCGCAGGGCGCGTGGCAGGTGATGGTCATCGCCACCTCTCAGCAGGCGCGGCTGGCGAGCGTGAACGTGGTGGAACCCAGCGGCACGTTGACGAAGATCAAATGGAGTCTGCTGTGGATGATGCTGCGCGTGGGAGCCCGGCCCACGGACAAGAACCTCCGCACGATGAACGCGCGGCTCAACCCCGGCGTCACCCTGACCGACGCGGAATTCGCCGGTGTGAAGGCGGCTCTCGGATACATCCCCACGATCGGCTACCCGAAGATGTTCACCGACGAGCGGCTGGCCACCATCACCACACCGACTCTGGCACTGATCGGGTCGGAGTCACTGGTGGTCGATCCGCAACTCGCCGCACAGCGCCTGCGCGACAACCTGCCCACCTGTGAGATCGAGATCGTTCCCCGTGCCGGACACGGCCTCTTCCACCAGTTCCCGAAACTGGTCACCGCGCGCATTCTCGACTTCACCCGCCGCTACGAGCCGACGGACGCCCGCCACGGCGAGTAGTTCGCCGCCGCCACGACTCGCCGTTGCCGTCCAGGTGCCACCACGCCGCGTGCGCGATCGCGTCCGTGATCCCGGCCGCCGGCCTGATAATCGTCTGAGAACACTCGGGTGGTGGACACCTTGGCAATGTCGGGCACGTTGAGAGCGGTAAGAGGTCTTCTACGGCCTCCGCGAGGAGTGCGTCATGAGTCTTATCGGAACCCTGGTCGGCTACGCGTTGACCATATTCTTGCTGCTGCTGATCGCCCGGATGGTGGTGGACTGGATCGAAGCGCTGGGCAACGGACCCCAGTGGGCCCGCAAGGCCAGGGAGGTCACCCACGCCGCGACCGAACCGGTGATCGCCCCGGTGCGCAAGGTGCTCAAGCCGATCCGGATCGGCGACTTCTCGTTGGACCTGGCCTTCACCGCCGTGTTCATCGCTGTCCTGATCCTGCGAGCGGTCGCCTTCAGCCTGTAGCCGAGGTGGCGCTGCCGACGGGACGGTGAGAGGTCGGTGAGCTCAATGGCTCGGCGTCGACGGGCAAGCCCGCGAGCAGGGCCAGTGACTGTTCGGAATCGGAACCCGGCTCGGCGTGGTAGACGACCAGTGTCTGCCCCGGCGCGCCGTTGACCGTGAAGGTCTCGTAGGACAAGGTGAGCTCGCCGACCAGCGGATGGACGAAACGTTTCTCGCCTGCGGTTTTCGCACGGACGTCGTGCTTGGCCCAGAGGCGGCGGAATTCGTCGCTCTTCAACGACAGTTCGCCGACCAGCTCGGTCAGGCGCGGGTCGTCGAGATCGGTGCCCGTGCCGACCCGCAGGCCGGCCACGGTCTCTGCGGCGATTCTCGGCCAATCCGGAAAGACGTTGCGTGCCTCGGGGTCCAGGAACACCATCCTGACCTGATTGACTCCCGGCGCCGAGCACGAATTCAGCGCGAGGGCCGACGGTGTCGCGGCCAGAACATCCATATACCGGCCGAGTACCAGCGCCGGGGTGTGCGACCAGGTGCGCATCAGGCGCAGCAGGCTCGGCGTGACGCGTTCCGGTCGTCGCGGTGCGCGGAGGCGTCGCGGTGCCGGGCGCGCCAATTCCCGCAGGTGCGCGATGCCGTCGTCGTCGAGGGAGAACACCCGGGCCAACGCCGCCACGATCTGATCGGACGGATGCTTGTCTCGGCCCTGTTCGAGCCGGATGTAGTAATCGGCGCTCATCCCGGCCAGCATGGCCACTTCTTCGCGCCGGAGCCCGGCTACGCGGCGCTGACCGCCACCGGCCATTCCGAACTCTTCGGGGCCCACCTGCTGGCGTCGGGCCCGTAGGAACGCACCGAGGCGATTGTCGGAATCCATGCTTTCGAGGGTAGGCCGACCTCGCGGCGGCTGGGTGGCCCTCGCGCTACCAGGAAGTGTGCGACCTGGCACGTGTCGGGGACCGAGACGAGCGTTGTGGCCATGACGAACAACAACATCGAAGACCGAGTCGCCGTGGTCACCGGAGCGTCCAGCGGTATCGGTGCCGCCACCGCGCGACGGCTGGCGGCCGAGGGCATGAAGGTCGCACTGCTCGGGCGGCGTAAGGATCGGCTGGAAGAACTCGCGGATGCTCTCGGCGCGAACATTCTCGCGGTGACTGCCGACGTGAGCGTGCGGCAGTCGGTCCTGGACGCCGCAGCGCAGGTGCGTGCCGCGTTCGGCTCCGTCGATCTGGTCGTCGCGAACGCGGGCAGCATGCTCGGCGCGCCGTTCGAGCAGGCCGAGATCGACGAATGGGACCAGATGGTGGGGACGAACATCAACGGATTGCTCTACACCGGAAGAACTTTCATCGATGATCTGCTCGTCACCGCGGCTGCCGGTCGCCGCGCTGACCTGGTGTTCGTCGGTTCCATCGGCGCCCACACCGCGTTCCCGAACTACGGCGTCTACTGCGCCACCAAGGCGGCGGTCGCGCACCTGACCCGCAACCTGCGCATCGAGTTCGGCCCACGCGGAGTTCGGGTCAAGAACATCGAACCCGGATTCGTCGATACCGAACTCGGCGCGGGAATGCGCGATGACCACCGGCGTGCTGAGCTCGACGCGTGGCGGGACGGACTGGAAATCCTGGTCCCCGAGGACATCGCCGACGCGATCGCCTTCGCCGTCTCGGCACCACGCCGAGTGAACGTCGCCGAACTCATCGTCGTACCCACCCAACAGGGATGATCGCGGACTGCCGCCGAAACCATTCGGCGGCAGTCGTTTTCGTTGCCGAATTGGTACGGCCGTGCCCGGATTGCCTGGATACTCGAAGGGGTCACCCGCGGATCGCGTGCGGGGGAGCAGGGGAGAGGACTCGGGATGGCCCTGGTTGTGCAGAAATTCGGCGGTTCGTCGGTCGCCGGCGCGGAGCGGATCCGGCGGGTCGCCGAGCGGATCGTGGAGACGAAGAAGCAGGGGCACGATGTGGTGGTGGTCTGCTCGGCGATGGGGGATACCACCGATGAGCTCCTCGAACTGGCGGGCCAGATCGCCTCCGCGCCGGACCCGCGCGAGCTGGACATGTTGCTCACCGCCGGTGAGCGGATCTCGAATGCCCTGGTAGCCATGGCGATTCATGCACTCGGTGCGGAAGCCCGATCGTTGACGGGCTCGCAGGCCGGCGTGATCACCACCGGCACCCACGGCCGCGCCAAGATCATCGAAGTCGACCCCGGCCGGGTGCGCCGCGCTCTCGACGACGGCGAGGTGGTGCTGGTCGCCGGATTCCAAGGCGTGAGCCAGGACAGCGACGATGTCACCACGCTCGGCCGTGGCGGCTCCGACACCACCGCCGTCGCGCTGGCCGCGGCGTTGAACGCCGATGTCTGCGAGATCTACACCGATGTCGAAGGAGTCTTCACCGCCGACCCGCGGATCGTGGCCGACGCCCAGAAACTCGACCAGATCTCCTACGAGGAGATGCTGGAAATGGCGGCCTGCGGGTCGAAGGTCCTCATGCTGCGCTGCGTCGAATACGCGCGCCGCTACCAGGTGCCGGTGCGTGTGCGCTCGTCCTACACCGACACGATCGGCACCACGGTTTTCGGCTCGATGGCCGACATCCCCGCCGACCAGGCCGTGCTCACCGGCGTCGCGCACGACCGCGACGAGGCCAAGGTGACCGTCGTCGGCCTGCCCGACGAGCCCGGCTACGCGGCCGAGGTGTTCCGCGCGGTCGCCGACGCCGAGATCGGCATCGACATGGTCGTGCAGAACACCGGTACCGGCCGCACCGACATCACCTTCACCCTGCCCGCCGCCGACGGCGCGCGTGCGGTCGCCTTGCTGCGCGAGCGTCGTACCGAGATCGGCTTCGCCGACGTCCGCTACGACGACCGCGTCGGTAAGGTCTCGTTGATCGGCGCGGGCATGCGCAACAATCCGGGCGTGACCGCGAGCTTCTGTGAGGCGCTGGCCGCGGCGAATATCAATCTCGACCTGATCGCGACCTCGGAGATCCGCATCTCCGTGCTGGTCCGCGACACCGACCTCGACGAAGCGGTGCGCATCCTGCATCGGGCCTTCGACCTCGGTGGGGCGCAAGTCGCCGTCGTGCACGGGGGAACAGGGCGGTGAGTGTTGTTGACGCCGCGCACGGGCCGGGAGTAATTTACCAATAAGTAAGTTACCGGATCGGAGGGTTCGTTGAGCACTCAGTTGACCACCTTCACCAGGGCGGGACTCGAGTTCGACGTCGTCGACTCCGGTCCGTCCGACGGCCCCGTCATCGTTGCGCTGCACGGCTTTCCGCAGACCGCCACCTCACTGCAACCGCTCACCGCGTTGCTCAACGCCCGCGGCTACCGCACCCTCGCCCCGAACCAGCGCGGGTACTCACCCGGCGCCCGGCCGTCCGGGCGCCTGGCCTACCGCGTGCCGGAGCTCGTCGACGACGTGGTCGCGCTGATCGAGGACATCGATCGCGGTCCGGTGCATCTGGTCGGGCACGACTGGGGCGCGATGGTCGCCTGGTCGCTGGCCGCGGCCAGGCCCGAACTGGTCCGCACGATGGTGACGGTGTCGGTGCCGCATCCCGCCGCGCTGGCTCGGTCGATGGTCAGCAGTGATCAGCTCCTGCGCTCGTACTACATGGCCTTGTTCCAGCTTCCGGTGCTGCCCGAACGCGTGCTCCGCGCGCGGCCCGCGTTGCTGGACGGGTTGCTGGCGAAATCCGGCATGAGCGCCGAGGCCGTCGCCCGGGTCCACAGCGAGATCATCGACTCGGGCGCGCTCACCAGTGCGCTGAACTGGTACCGCGCCCTGGCCTTGACCTCCCGGCGGGCGGTGACCAGGCGTGTCACGGTTCCGGTGACACACGTGTGGAGCACCGGCGACACCGCGCTGTCTCGGCGTGGCGCCGAATTGACCGGCGAGTTCGTCACCGGCGACTACCGCCTGGCAGTACTCGACGGCTCGCACTGGCTGCCCGAGGAGCGCCCGGACGAACTCGCCGACCTGATCGCCGACCGCATCGAGTCGCGGCCGGGCTGAAGCCTCAGCCGATCGGCGAAGAAGCCAACGGCCGCAACGCCGCCGCGGTCGCCGGGATCAGCGGTGCTCGCCGCAGGGCCGCGCGGGCGGCGAGTTGCTCGATGATCCGGCCGCGCACTCCCGGCCATTCGTCGTGCAGGATCGAATAGAACGCGGTATCACGCACCGCGCCGTCGAGCCCACGCGAATGTGCCCGGCGCACACCGTCACTCACCGCGCCGAGGCGTTCGATCGCCGCCCGGGAGCGCAGGTTGCGAGCGTCGGCGCGCAGGGTGACCCGCCGCACGCCCCAGCTGTCGAAGGCGTGGGTGAGCAGCAGCAGCTTGGAGTCGAGATTCACCTGGCCGCCCCGCACCGCGGGGGTGAGCCAGGTGTTGCCGATCTCCACGGCGTCGGGGATCGCCCCGCCCGGCAATGAGGTGACCGGTTCGGCGGACAACGGCCAGCTCAGCGGCCCCTGCCAGTAGTCGAGCCGGGTGAATCGGGTCGCCCCGACCACGCACTCGTCGGCGACGGTGACGATCGCGAAGGCCAGCGTTGTGCCTGCCAACTGCGCCGCTTCGGCCTGGAAGACATAGGTTCGCGCCTCCTGTTCGCCGTGCGGGACGACGGTGAACCCGGCCGGGCCGTCGAGCGCGGCGGCCGCGGCGATCAGTCCGGGGACGTGGTGGGGTGCGAGTGGTTCCAGCCGTGCGATGCGGCCGTGGAGGATAGCGGGTGCGGGCATGGTGACCGGCGTCCCTTCGTCTGAGAGGGTCGCCGACAGCGCGAGGCGTGGACCCTGCTCACGCGGCACGCGATTTCGGCGAAGCGACACGAACGATCCAGCAGCATCGAAAAACTAGATCAAGATAGCCGACGTGATGCGTTCGCTCATTCGAACCCACCCAGATGTCGCGGCCCGGAAAGTTTCGGGCCGCGAGGATCGGTCCTACCGCGCGTCGGCGATCACCGCGACGATCAGTTCCTTCCACACCGACAGGTCTGGCCGATGGTGGGAGAACTCCCGCGTCACGGCACGGTTTCTGTGCGGCGTCGGCACCGAAGTGGTTCGGGGCGTTGCGGTTTCGGGCGTGGTGGGAGTTCGCTGGGCGGTTTCCGTCACGAAGCCGTGTCGGTGGCTCGCGGCGGTACCCACTGGATCGTGACGTGCGTCAGGGCATGTTTTCCCACGTCAGGGCCGTAACGGTTCGATAAATGACATGAATGTCGGCTTCTCGATCAAATGTCCAGTTGTGCGGGGGTTTCGCCAGTTCCGGCCTGTGTTCTGCCGGAATGTAACGCGCGTTATCGAACTGTGTCGCACAAGTGTTTGATGTGATGCAGATCACACCATCTATATTCCGGTCGACCCGGCTGGCAAGCTCGTAATTGCTGAACGTTAACCGTTCGTGATCATCGACCGGGGCGACGCGGACCCGGGATCGCGAACGCCCTGCACCTCCGCCGCGGCGGGCGGTCATCGAAAGATCCGCCACGGATCACTTATCGGCCGCGTCGGGACGGCTGTCCGGAAGGGACCTGATCAGTATGAGCAGCATCTACTTCGAATCGAACAGCAATCTGCCAGTTACCGACCGAAGTCGCCGCGCCGCCACGGCCACCGAATCGGCCATCGCGCCGCTGGCGATGCCGGGTCTGATCCTGGGACTGGTCCTGCTCGGCCTCGGTGTGACCGCTCTGCTGCGCCTGGATGACTGGGTGAGCAACTACGGGTCGGTCCTGGTGGTGCTCGCGTATGTCCTCTACATGGCCGCGGCCGTTCGCCTGGTGCTCTGGGGCGCGGTGACCGTCTGGTCGCTGCACAGGCGATAACCAACGGCGAGCGTTGCGATCGGCGACGATTCCGATAAGGGCGTGATCGCCACTCACCTCTGCTGTGCGAACGAATTGTGCGTGGATTTCGCGCTGTCGCGAAACTTCCGAGCTCGATCAAGGTGCAGGAACCGACCATCCGGCGGAGGTGTGGACATGTCCGATTCTCCTCGTGGATCCACCGATAAGGAACCGGAGCGACGCGGCGCGGTATTGAACCCCACCGTGCCCATGGCGCAGACTTCCGGCGGACGATTCATCGGACCGAACACCGATACCCCGGTCCGGGTCCCGCATTCCGTCCAGGACGACGACACGGCGTCCCCGGTCACCGAACCGCCGGTCGAGACGCCGCCCGATTCGCCCGAGCGAGTCGCGATGCGAGCCAGGATCAAGAAGTTCGTCCTCACCGTCGTCGTCATCGCCGCGCTCGGTGGCGCGCTGTTCGGCTACGACACCGGCGTCATCTCCGGCGTGCTGGTCTACCTCACGCCCGACTTCGCACTGAGCCAGACCCAGGTCGGCGTCATCACGAGTTCGCTGCTCATCGGCGCTGCGATCGGCTCGATCACCGGCGGCTGGATGGCCGACCGGTGGGGCAGACGGATGACGCTGCTGTTCGCCGGCGCCCTGTTCTTCCTCGGCGCGCTCGCCCAGGCACTGGCGCCCGATGCCACGGTCATGATCATCACCCGCCTGCTCCTCGGCGTCGCCGTCGGGACCGCCTCGCTGGTGGTCCCCATGTACGTCTCCGAGATCTCCCCGCCGAGCTATCGTGGGCGCCTCGTCTCGATGAACTCGCTGATGATCGCCAGCGGACAGTTGCTCGCCTACGTCGTCAACGCGCTGCTCGCCCCGACGCAGAACTGGCGGCTCATGCTCGCGATGGCGGCCATCCCGGCCGCGGCGCTCGTGATCGGCATGTATTTCATGCCGGATTCACCGCGGTGGTATCTGAAACAGGGCCGCACCGCCGATGCGAAGAAAGTTCTCGAACAGTCCTATTACCCGGAGAATGTCGAGCCGACGATCGCCGACATCGAACAGTCCGAGGCCGCCGACGCGGCGGTCAAGGACAGTTTGAGCGACCAGTTGCGGAAACCGAAGGTGCGCGCGCTGTTCTACACCGGCGTCGGATTGGCATTGATTCAGCAATTCGTCGGCGTCAATACCGTCATCTACTACGCACCGTCCACGCTCGCCCAGGCGGGGATGGGTGACAATGCGGCGATCACCTCGGCGATCGGCATCGGTGTCGGCGCGGTGATCGGCGTGATGCTCGGGATGAGCCTGGTCGACAAGATCGGCAGGCGCCCACCGATGTTCCTCGGCCTGGCGATCATGGTCGTCGCCTTGGTCGGTATGGGTCTGATGGAACGGCTCACGCAGAGCACTGCCACCGGCTACGTATTGGTGACATTGATGATCGTGTACGTCTGCGCCTTCCAGCTCGGTGTCGGGGTGCCCACCTGGTTGCTGATCTCGGAGATCTTCCCCGCCCCGATCCGCGCCACCGCGATGAGTATCTGCACCTTCCTCATCTGGATGGGCAATTTCACCGTCTCCCTGGTGTTCCCGCCGCTGGGCGAACTCTGGGGCGCGTCGACGATGTTCTTCCTCTTCGCGGTCGTTTCCGCGCTGTCGCTGGTGTTCTGCTACCGCCGGGTGCCCGAGACCATGGGAGAGTCCCTCGACGACATCACGCGCGAAGCGGAGAGCTGACTTCCGGCGCGTTCCGCCGGTCTGCTATCGGTGCCGGCTGTCCACTCCGAGCAGTCCGAGGGCGAAATCCGCGTAGGCGGCGGCTATCTGTTCGGGGGAGGACGGGCCGTCGAGCCGGAACCACTGGGGGAGTGCGGTACACATTGTCGCGATGGCACGTCCCGCGTCGCGGGCATGGTCGGTCGATCGGTTGGCCTCGGTCAGGGCGGTGTCGATGTCGGCATCGAGAAGGTATTGGATCTCGTTGCGGGAGGCGGTGATCCGATCACGATCGGCCGGGTTCAGGCTGCGCATCTCGCTGGCGCCGATGAAGGCGAGTTCGCGTCGGTGCGTGTGGAACAGGGCCAGCGCTTCGACGACACGGGTCACTCGTTCGCGGCCGTTCGTGCCGTCGAGGCGTGCCGCGCGCACCCGCCGGTGCAATTCGTCCATGGTCAGGTCGAGCGCGCGGACCAGCAGGTCTTGTTTGTCGCGGTAGTGGTGGTAGACGCCGGGCACGCTCATGCCCACCCGCGCGGCGATCGAGCGCATCGTGGCGCCGTGATACCCGGTCTCGACGAAGGAATCGATGGCGGCGGCGAGCACCGGGTCGATATCCAGTGGCGGGAACTCACGCCAGGAACCCGGTGCCTCGGGGCGGGGCGAGCCGGGTTCCACGGGCGCGGGGCTCTCGGTGGGGCGCGTGGGGCGCGAATCGGTCGCGCGCAGTTCGGGGAGTGCGGCACCGGTGGTGCGCTGGTCGCCGATCAACCGGGTCACCGTTGTGCCCAGCTCGGCGGCGAGAGACCGCAGGCGCGCCACCGAGGCGCCGGTCTTGCCCGTCTCGATGGCGCTCAGCGTGGCCGCGCTGACCCCGATCCGCTGCGCGGTCGCCCGCAGTGACAACCCCGCCGCGGCCCTCGCCTGGCGCACCCGCGCCCCCACCGCCTGCTGTTCGGCCGCCGTCGACTTCATGGTGTTCAGAATAGCTGAACAAACATCGTGGCCCTACCAGGCCTGTTGACAGTATGAATCCACCCATGCGACTGTCGTAACAGTCAATGTGCCGAGCGATCGTTCGGCCACCGAGCCGAGGAGCGGACCCGTGCCGATCGACCTGTCCTATCCGTCCGAGGTGCAGAGCCTGGCCGACCGCACCCGCGCCTTCGTCCGCGACCACGTGCTGCCGGTCGAAGACGCGCACGACGGCGACATCACCGCGGCCGGTGGTGAGAAACTGCGCGTCGAACTCCAGCAGGCCGCCCGTGACGCCGGTGTCTTCGCCCCGCACGCGCCGCTCGAATACGGTGGCCACGGTCTCGACATGTCGAACCGTGCCCCGGTGTTCGAGGAGGCGGGCTACTCGCTGTTCGGCCCGACGGCCCTCAATATCGCCGCCCCCGACGAGGGCAATGTGCACATGCTCGCCCACATCGCCGACCCGGAGCAGAAACAGCAGTTTCTCGCGCCGCTCGCTCGCGGCGAGGTGTGTTCGGCCTTCGCCATGACCGAACCCGCCCCCGGCGCGGGCTCGGACCCCTCCGCGCTGCGCACCTGCGCGGTCCGCGCCGACGGCGGCTGGCGCATCACCGGTCACAAATGGTTCATCACCGGCGCCGACGGCGCGGGCTTCTTCATCATCATGGCCCGCACCTCCGGCGAGCCGGGCCAACGCGGCGGCGCCACGATGTTCCTGGCCCCTGCCGACAGTCCGGGCATTCGCGTCGGCCGCCATCTCGACACCCTCGACAAGTCGATGATCGGTGGCCACTGCGAGGTCTTCTTCGACGACCTGCTCGTCCCGGAGTCGGCGGTACTCGGCGAAGTCGACCGCGGCTTCGAATACGCCCAGGTGCGCCTCGGCCCCGCCCGCATGACCCACGTGATGCGCTGGCTCGGCGCCGCCCGTCGCGGCCACGACGTCGCGGTCGCGCACGTGGCGGACCGCGAGGGCTTCGGCGCGCGCCTCGGCGACCTCGGCATGGTCCAGAAGATGATCGCCGACAACGAGATCGACATCGCCGCCACCCGCGCACTGCTGACCCGCGCCTGCTGGGAACTCGACCGCGGCGAGCCCGCCGCGAACGCCACCTCCATCGCGAAAACCTATGCCGCCGAAGCGATCTTCCGCATCGTCGACCGGAGTATGCAGATGTGCGGCGGTCTCGGTGTCTCCGCCGACCTGCCGCTGGCGCGACTCTCGCGCGAGGTGCGCCCCTTCCGGATCTACGACGGTCCCTCCGAGGTGCATCGCTGGGCCATCGCCAAACGCGCGGTGAGCGCCGCCAAGCGTGCGAAGCGAGACTCCGAATGACGCTGCCGGGCATGGACATCGCCGCACTCGAACAGTTCCTGCGCGCCAACGGCGTCGAGGTGCGGGGCGAGCTGCGCGTCGAACTGATCAGCGGCGGCCGGTCGAATCTGACCTTCGCCGCCGCCGATGACGTCTCGCGCTGGGTGGTGCGCCGCCCGCCGGTCGCCGGGCTCACCCCGTCGGCGCACGATATGGCCCGCGAATACACCGTCACCAGCGCGTTGCAGGCATCGGCTGTGCCCGTGGCGAAAACGGTCGCCTTCGACGCGACCGGGTCCGCGCTGGGCGCGCCGATGACCGTCGTCGAGTTCGTCGACGGGACAGTGTTTCGCGACCAGGACGATCTGGCCGCGCTCACCGATGAGCAGGTGGACTCGAGTGTGCGCGAACTGGTCCGCGTCCTCGCGGATCTGCACGCCGTGGACCCGGTCGCCGTCGGCCTCGAATCATTCGGTCGGCCCACCGGTTTCGTCACCCGGCAGGTCAACCTCTGGGCATCCCAATGGGAGCGGGTCAAAACCCGCGAGCTGCCGGATGTGGCAGCCCTGCATGCCGCACTGGCCGCCGCGATTCCCCCGGAGACCTCGGCCTCGATCGTGCACGGGGACTTCCGTATCGACAACACGATTCTCGACAGTGTCGACCCGAAAACCGTTCGTGCCGTGGTCGATTGGGAGCTGTCGACCCTCGGTGACCCGCTCACCGATGTCGCCCTGATGTGCGTCTACCGGTCGCCGATCTTCGATGTGATCCTCGGGACCAGTGCGGCGTGGACCAGCCCGCGCCTGCCGAGCCCCGACACCCTCGCGCAGGCCTATGCCACCGCGTCCGGGCGTGAGCTCGACAACTGGGGCTTCTATCTCGCCCTGGCCAACTTCAAACTCGGCATCATCGGCGAGGGCATCACTCATCGCGCCCACCAGGGCTCCGACACCGGTTCCGCCGCCGACCGGGCCGCCGAGGCCACCCCGGAATTCATGGCGGCCGGCCTGCGCGCGCTGAAAGGATCCGCGTAGTACCGCTGCGCGGTCGAGGCGAACGCCGCCCGGCGTGTGGTGCGAGTTATCCGATGAGCTCCGGGGGCAGGAACATCACGCCGAGCTGCGCCGCGATCGCGCTGGTGTGATCGACGATGCGGTCGGTGTCCACCTCGAGCACCCCGGAACGCCAGGCGGACAGCAGTTCGATGAAGCCGCCGATGCCGGCCAATGTGCTCATCCGCATGGCGGTTTCGTCGACGTCGGGACGCAGATAGGGCCACGCGGCGGCGATGAGCAGATCGGTCGCGTCGGTGAGCATCGTCTTGCGGCGCTGTTCGAGCACGGCGCTGCCCGCGTGGTCGGCCAGCAGAATCCGGGCGCGTCCGCGCAGATCGGTCTGCAGTTCGACGGCACAGGCGATGGCCGCGCGGGTGATCTCGAGGGGGGTCCGGTCGGCATTCTCGGCGACGACGCTCGCCAGTTCGGCGAACACCCCGGCGCACACCTCGTCCCAGACCTCGGCCAGTAGTTCGTCGCGGTCGGCGAAGTGCTCGTAGAAGTAACGATCGTTGAGCGAGGCCCGCTGGCAGACCCCGCGCATGGTCACCGCGGCCCAGCCGTGGTCGAGCCAGATATCGAGGGCTGCCTCGACCAGGCCGACCCGCCGCTGCGCCCTGCGCTCCTCGGCGGTCCGCCCGCCCCAGGTCCGGGCCGGTGCGCGCACATCCATGGTTGACAAAGTACTCCTCCGCGCGCCTAATTGGTGTCAGGTGCGGCCAATGGTGGCAGATGCCACCAATTAGAGTCGCACCGGGACGACCCGGGAGTTGCCATGCGATTGTTCCCCTTCGGCGGACACCGCCGAACCACTGCCGCCGACGCGGTGGTGACCGGCGCGGGTAGCGGAATCGGACGTGCGTTCGCCGTCGAACTCGGTCGTCGAGGCGGGCGCGTCGTGTGCTCCGATATCGACCCCGACCGTGCGGCCGAGACCGCCGAACTGGTCGAGGTGGCGGGCGGCAAGGCGATCGGCACCCGCTGCGATGTCACGGTGATCGACGAGGTCGAACAACTGGCGGCCACCGCGCAGGACTGGTTCGGCGGCCCGCCCACCGTCGTCGTGAACAACGCGGGCATCGGCGCGGGCGGACCGGTGGTCGGCGAGTTCGCCTTGGACGATTGGCACCGCACGCTCGGGGTGAATCTCTGGGGCGTCATCCACGGCTGCCACGTCCTCGCGCCGATCCTGCGCGCGGCCGGGCGCGGGTCGCTGGTGAACGTCGCCTCGGCGGCCGCGTTCGGCGCGGCACCGCGGATGGCCGCCTACAACGTCAGCAAGGCGGGTGTGCTGGCGCTGTCGGAGACGATGTCGGCCGAGCTGGCCGGCACCGGCGTCGGCGTCACGGTGCTGTGCCCGACCGGCGTGAAAACCAATATCATGACCGCGGATTCGCCGATGGACGACACCGCCGAGCGCCTCGGCGGGTTGCTGCTGCGCTGGACCGGCCGCGCGCCCGCCGCCATCGCCCGCACCACTCTCGACGCGGTGGACCACGGCGAGCTGTATGTGGTGCCACAACTCGAAGCCAAGGTGCTGTGGCAGGCCAAACGCTGGCTACCCGCGACCTACACCCGTTCGGCAGGCCTGTTGGAGCGGGTCGTGCGCTGATCCACACCGAAGGAGATCGAACAATGACGTTCGCCTACCCCGATATGCTCGCCACGATTCGCGCCAAGCAGTGGGCACTGGCCGATATCGACTGGGACGCACCGGGTGCCGACACCATCACCGATGAGCAGCGCCCGCGATTGGCCACCTTCATGGCCGATCTGGTGTGGATCGAACACGTCGGCGCCCGCGGCTTCGCCGCCCTGACCAGCCAGGCGCCACCCGGTCCACTGCGCGAGATCTACCGGTACTTCCACGCCGAGGAACAAAAGCACGCCAACGCCGAACTGGCGCTGATGCGCCGCTGGGGCATGCTCCCCGACGGCGAGGCGATGCCGGTGCCCAACAAGAACATTCGCCTCGTCATCAGCTGGCTCGACCGCTACGCCGACCAACTGACCCTGCCCGTGCTCGGAACCGTCATCCCGTCGCTGGAGACCGCCCTCGACGGCGCGCTGGTGAAGTTCCTGCTCGACGAGGTCGATGATCCGGTGTGCCACGAAGTGTTCCGGCACATCAACAGCGACGAATCCCGGCACCTGGCAGTCGGTTTCCAGGTTCTCGAGCAACTCGGCGCGGGACCGCTGCGCCGAACCGTCATCGAGACCGCCGGTTTCGCGGTGCGTCCGTCGTTCGTGCTCGGCGCGCTGCTCTACGCGCCGCTGCTGTCACGGATGTCGACCAACATCATGGCGCTCGGACTCGACGAGGAGAAGCTGTGGCAGGCGGTGCGCCGTTTCGAGAACGTGGGGGAGCGCAGCCCGGCCATCCGCAGGCTCCCGCTCTACCACGTGGTGAAGATGCACGGGAAGGCCACCATTCACCGCCGTCAGCCGTTCCAGTTGCTGGCCGACGTGTCCAACGCCTGCATCGATCGCTTCCCGATCCGGGTGCTCGGCCGCAGGCCGTCCTGGTCCGACGAGCTCACCTACGAACCGGTGGCGAAATGACCACGCTCCGTTTCGCCGATACCTTCATCGGCCCCCAGCTGCACCGCACTGCCTTCGCGCCCCGGCACGAATTCACCGGTCAGCGGGTCGCGATCATCGGCAGCGGGGCGGCGGCCGCGCGCCTGCTGCCCGGCATCGCCGCCGAGGCCGCTCGGGTGACGGTGTTCCAGACCGAGGCGGTGTGGGTGCTCCCGCGCCTTCCGCTGCCCGCCGCGACGATGCCGCGCCGGACCCCGCAACGGCTCCTGCGGCTCATTGGCCGTGTCAATCTGCGTGCCCAGGTGCGTGATTCATGGTTGCGGCACCGCCTGACACCGGACGACACAGCGGGCGTCGCGGTGCACAACAGTTACTACCGCACGCTGCGGCAACCGCACTGCACCCTGGTGACCTGGCCGATCGCACGGTTGGTGCCGCTGGGCGTGCGCACCGTCGACGGCATCGAGCATCAGGTGGACAGCATCGTCTACGCCGACGACGCGGGCTGTGTCGTACGCACCGTCGCCCGGCCGCGCCGCCTGCATCCGTCGGCCGCACTCGTGAAGGAGATCGCATGAGCACCAAGGGAATCGACCACGAGATCGTCATCGTGGGAGCCGGGTTCTCCGGCATCGGCGTGGCGATCGAGCTACGCAAGGCCGGGTTCGACGACTTCGTGATCATCGACGAGGCCGACGGTGTGGGTGGCACGTGGCACTGGAACACCTATCCCGGTGTGGCCGTGGATATCCCGTCGTTCAGCTACCAGTTCTCCTTCGAACAGCGCACCGACTGGTCGCGGGTCTACGCACCCGGTCGCGAACTCAAGGCCTACGCCGAATCCTGCGTGGACAAATACGAACTCCGTGCGCGAATCCGCTTCGGCACCACCGTGGTCGGCGCCGATTTCGACGAGCGCGCCGACCGGTGGGTGCTGCACACCACCGACGGCGACGACCTGACCGCACGGTTCGTGATCAGCGCGACCGGTGTGCTCACCCGGCCCAAACTGCCCGATATCCCCGGCATCGAGGGCTTCTCGGGCGCGACCATGCACACCTCGCGCTGGGATCATCGCCAGGACCTGCGGGGCAAGCGCGTGGCGGTCATCGGCACCGGCGCCTCCGCGGTCCAGGTGATCCCGGAGATCGCCTCGCAGGTGCAACATCTGACGGTGTTCCAGCGCACGCCGATCTGGTGCCTGCCGCGCCCGGACCTGCCGTTGCCGCTCGCCGCCCGACTGGCGCTGAAGGTCCCCGGCGGACGCACCCTGACCCGACTGGTGAGTCAGACCTACGTCGAGGTCACCTTCCCGCTCGCCGCCCACTATCACCGCTCGCTGCCCACCGCCGCCATCGGCGAACGCGCGGGACTGGCCCACCTGCGGCGTCAGGTGAAAGACCCTGCCGTCCGGGACGCGCTGACCCCGCGATACGCCCTCGGGTGCAAGCGGCCGAGCTTCTCCAACGACTATTTGTCGACCTTCAACCGCGCGAACGTGACTCTGGAAACCGCGGCGATCAGCGAGATCACCGCCACCGGTGTGCGCACCGCCGCGGGTGCCGAACATCGCGCCGACGTGCTGATTCTCGCCACCGGCTTCAAAGTCATGGAATCGGGCAACATGCCGACCTACGACCTGCACGGTGTCGGTGGCCGCGATCTGGAGACCTGGTGGGACGAGAACCGGCTGCAGGCCTACGAGGGGGTGAGCGTCCCCGGCTTCCCGAACTTCTTCTCCATCATCGGCCCCTACGGCTACAACGGCGCCTCCTATTTCACCCTGATCGAGAACCAGACCCGCCACATCCTGCGCTGCCTGCACCACGCCAGGGCCAACGACGCGGACCGCATCGAGGTCACCGAGGAAGCCAACGACCGCTACTTCCGTGAGATGCTCGCCCGTCGCGGTGGTCAGGTGTTCTGGGACGAAAGCTGCGTCACCGCCAACAGCTACTACTTCGACAAACACGGCGACGTACCCTTGCGACCCAACTCCACTCTCGAATCCGCTTGGCGCAGCGGACATTTCCCGCTCACCGACTATGTTTTCTCCTGACAGGCGATCGCAGGAGCGCATCGATCTCATCGAGGTACGTACTGACCGGGCCAACGCTGAGAAGTCCGCTCTGCGCGGTGGTTTCGGCCGCCGCGGGGGCCAGTTGGGTCCGGGCGCGGTGCATGGTTTCTCGATCGCCGACGGCGATGGCCGCGTGCGCCACGATGGCCCACAGCGCTTCGAACAGCAGGTCGCGCGGCGGGGAGATGAGGGTGCGCAATGCCGCTCGCGCGCGGTCGAGCTCGCCTCGCGCGACGAGCAGGGTGGGCTCGACCCAGGATTCATAGGGACCCCAGTCCGTCCGGGGGTCGATCGCGGCGATCACGCCGGTCTCGTGCTGGCGCAGCGCCAGACTCAGGTGGGCCAGCGGCAACAGGCCGCGGTCGAGTCCGGGCATGCCTGCTCCGGTGAGCGAGTCGGCGGCCGCCGCATACGCGGCGTGCGCGGCCGCGAGATCCGGTGTCGCACTGGCACGTAGGGCGCGGTACCAGGTGGTGAACACCTCGACCAGCGGCAATTCGTAGCGCTGGGCGAGTGTGTCCGCGGCTTCGGCGTGCTGGTCGGCGCTGATGTAATCAGCGGCGGCGCAGCGTGTTTGGATGAGAATCAGGTGGCCGAGTACCTCGTAGGTCGCCATTGTGCTGGTGGCCGCGACCGCGATGATCTCGGTGGCTACGGCCTCGCGCCGGTGGGCCAGTCCCGCTCGCTGGAAGCTCTGCATGAACACGCCGTTGAGCGCGAAGGCCAGTAGCGCCGGGTCGTGCAGTCGCCGGGCGATTTCCTCGGCCTGACGGGCGGCACGCAGCGGGCGTAGTCCGGCCTCGGTCGGATTGTCCACCGGCAGGGCGCCGCGCGATTCGACGGCGATGGTCGCGAGCAGCCTGGCCCGGTCGGCGGCATCGTGGGCGGGCAGGCGCAGGAGGGTCTTCTCGGCGATGGCCACGAGCCGTCGATCCTGCGCGGGGTCGTCCGAGCGGGTCCAGATCGCGGGGACGTCGTAGATGCCGATCACCCGCGCGGTCAACTCGGCGTCACCGAGGTCGTCGGCGGCCACCACCGCCGAAATCCGGTGTGCGCGTGCGGCCGCCAGACCGCCGCCGCCCGTCACCGCGAGATCGCGCATGAGGCCCGCGGTCGATTCCAGCCGGGTTCTGGTGCGTGGCGCGACCGTGCTGTCGTAGGCGGCACGCGCCTGTTCCCAGACCCGCACCGTGGGGTCGGTCGCGTCCGGGTCGAGGTATTCGGCCTGGCGGAGCAGGTCGTGTTCGAGGCGGCGCAGTGCCGGTCCGGGGTCGATGCCCAGATCATCGGCGAGCATCCGCCGGGCCCTGGCGAGGACAGCGAGCGCGTCGGCTTGACGGCCGCAGCGGTAGAGGGCGGTGGACAGCAGCCCCCACGCGTCTTCGCGCCATGGATGTTCGGCGACGTGCGCGTCGAGGTCGGGCACCGCCGCGGCAGCGGCACCCAGGGCCAGCTGTGCCGCGGCGCGACGTTCGACGGCCAGCAACCGCTGCTCGGTGAGCCGCGACCGTTCGGGCCGCGCCCATCCCGCGTCGGCGAAATCGGTATAGGCGGGCCCCTGCCACCAGTTCAGCGCGTCGGACAGGAGTGCGAACGACTGTTCCGGCGGAAGGGTTGCCGCCGAGCGCACCGCCTCGTCGAATCGCCATGCGTCGACATCCTCCGCAGCGGGTCGTAGCGCGTATCCGTGCCCTTCGGTGACGAGCAGACGTGGCGGTGTGCGAGGCGCACGATCGGGTTCGAGTGCGCGCCGCAATCCGGCGACGAAGGTGCGGACCGCACCCACCGCGTTCGTGGGCGGCTCGTCCCACAGATCCTCGACCAGCCGACCGACCGGAACGACCCGCCGGTGCGCGAGGATCAGCCGGGCGAGCACCTCGCGGTAGCGCGGACCGCGCAGCGCGACCGGTGCACCGCGGTCGTCGTAGGCGATGACCGGTCCGAGCACCTGAAACCGCATCAGGCCAATGTAGTGCGCGTTCATCGGCTGCTCATCGCGACACCGCACGCTCGAACTCGATCCGCGCAGACCCCGCGGAACACCTTCGAACGAAGTGAGCCCATGCGATGACCCGCACCATTCCCGGATTCGACTACCACCGCGTTCCGGTCGCCGACGATGTCGCCCTCCACGTCGCCGTCGCCGGTTCGGGAGCCCCGATCGTGCTGCTGCACGGCTTCCCGCAGACCCACCTGATGTGGCGTCACGTCGCCGCCGACCTGGCTGCCGACCACACGGTGATAGTGCCGGACCTGCGCGGCTACGGCGACAGCGACAAACCCGCCGAAGCCGGCACCGAAACCTACTCCAAGCGGCGAATGGCCGCCGATGTCGTCGCCTCCGCCGCTGCCTTCGGGCACGATCGCTTCGCGCTCGCCGGTCACGACCGCGGCGCGCTGGTGGCCTTCCGTGCCGGGCTCGACCACCCCGGCACGGTTACTCACCTCGCCTGCTTGGACGTGCTGCCCACCCTCGACATGTGGGAAGTGCTGCACGGCTCGACCGCGGCCATCGGATTCCACCTGTACCTGATGGCACAGCCCCCTGGACTGCCCGAACAGATGATCTCCGCCAGCGCCGACGCGTTCTTCGGCTATTTTCTCGACCGATGGGCCAAGACTCCGGACGCGATCCCCGCGCCCGTGCGCGCCGCGTACCTCGCCGCCTGCCGCGACGCTGTTCCCTCGATCGTGGCCGACTATCGAGCCTCGGCGACCATCGATATCGACCACGACCGCGCCGACCGCGCGGCAGGCGCCAGGCTGTCCATGCCCGTGACAGTTGTGCAGCAGGACTGGGGCGCCGCACTCGGATTCGACGCGGTGGCACGGTGGTCGAGCTGGGCGCCGGACCTCGACCACCGCACCGTCGAGGCGGGTCACTTCATGGCCGAAGAGGACCCCGAGACCGTCGCCGTCGCCCTGCGTGAGCTGGTTCGGCGCTGAGGTCGGCGCGGCACCGCTCAGTGCGAGACGGTCAGGTTCGGCAGGCTCGTTGTTCGGCGCGATGGGTGAGTGCGTCGACGATGCGTTGCCAGGCGGGGGATACCTCCGAGATGCGGGACGCGACCAGTTCGGTGGAGCGGGTGAGCCCGCGGTTGTGGGCGATTTCCCACGCGTCGAGGTCGTCGATGAGGCGATCGAGGCGCGGGTCGTGGGGGTGCCAGTCGACCGAGTCGTCGACCGCGCGGTACAGGCGGGTGGTTTCCGGGTCGTCGAATTCGGTGTTCTTCTCCCGGATCCGCTGCGGGATCGTGTCGGCGTCCAGCGCTTGCACCAGGATCCAGGCGTCACGCTCGAGCCGCACCCGCTGTTCGCTGATGCCGAGACCGCGCATCCGGTCCAGGAGGGCGACCACCTCGGCGGGGAGGAAAAGGCTTTCGCCGCTGGCCAGTTCGGCGATCCGGTGGCGGTACTCGGCGAGCCGATCGATCTTGCGCTGGAGCGCGGTGTCGATATCGCTGATGGCCGTGGCGAATTCGGCCGGTTGGGCGTGCAGCAGCGCGTCGATGCGGGACAGCGGAACACCCGCGTCGGCGAGGGTTCTGATCCGGATGAGATCGACCGCCGCCTGCGCGGGGTAGCGGCGATAGCCGGAGGCGTCGCGCTCGGGCTCGGGCAACAGGCCGACCTGGTGGTAGTGGCGTACGGTGCGCACGGTCACGCCGGCGGTCGCCGCGAGTTGGCCGATGGTGAGCACCGCGCCGATCTTAGCGGCGACGAACCTGGTCGACGACATCGCGGACCGCCTCGACCACGGCATCGGGGCGATCGAAGCAGAGCCGGTGGTGCGCGGTATCGGTGAGAATGCGCTGTTGCCCCCGGGACACCCCGCGCACCACGGCCGCGTCCATCCGCCGCCTGCCGTCGTGGATCTCGGCCAGCGCCTCGGGCGACCGAGTGGGGTCGGCATCGAGCACGCTGAGCGCCACCAGCGCGACGTCGGGAAGGGCGGGCCCGGCGTGCAGTTCGGCGGCCAGTTCGGGCAACCGGTCGCGCTCGGCGAAGCCCGCCCGGATCCCTTCGTCGCTCGTCTTGGCCTCCGCCAGCGCTCGCCGCACCGGTTCCGGGTAGTCCGTGAGCAGCTCGGCCTGCATCGCGCGAAGGGCTGTGCGCAGGTGTTCGAGCTGCTCGGCATCGGGTGCGGGCGCCGCGGCCGCGGCCAATCCCATCGACGGTGGCATGAACTCGTCCCAGTCGCGGTGCAAGCCGTCCATCCAGACCAGTCCGGCCACTTCCTCTGGGTACAGCTGCGCGAACCGGTGTGCGTAGAGGCATCCGAGTGAGTGGGCGGCCAGTACATAAGGGCCGGGGAGGTCGTCGAGGGTGCTCAGCAGCTCGTGCAATTCGGTGGCAACCGCGGTGGCGGTGCGGGGCAGGGGCAGCGGATCGCTGTAGCCGGTGCCGCCGCGGTCGTACACGACGGCGGTAGTGAACTGCGAAACCTGCTGTTGCACACCGAAATAGTCGAGGCCGATCGCGCCGGCACCGGGCAGGAAGACCACCGCCGGTCCACCACTGCCCGTCCGATGGACGAAAAGGTGGGTGCCGTCGAGCTCGGCGAACCCACCGACCGGTGGTGCGGGCTTCGTCGAGGAGGTGTTGTAGTTCGTCATGCGACAAGGGTGCAACCCTGACGCTGCGTCAAGGTCAACCTCCGCGTCGGCTACACCGCGAGCGCAGGCGCGGCGGTGGTGGGCGTGGCCGGCGGGCGGTAGGTGCGCCACGCCTCGGCGAGGCGCTCGACTGCGGCGGTGAGAGTCTCCAGCGGATGCAGGAAGTGGATCCGCAGATCATGGTCGCTGCCACCGGTCGGATCGAGACCGCCGCCCGCGAGGATCGACACACGGTGTCGCAGTGCGGCTTGGGCAAACGAGGCGCCGTCGCCGTGAGGCAGCCGGATCCAGAGTGTCTGTCCGCCCCGGACCGGCGGCGCGTCCCATGCGGGGATTCGGCGCGCGAGCTCGGCGCGCAGGTGGTCGTGGCGACGTTCGCGTTCGGCGGCCTGACTGCGCAGCAGACCGCCCAGCCGGGGCAGTAGCTCGGCCGCGGCCAGTTGGGCGGGAAGGTTACCGCCGAGATCGTGTACCGCGCGCAGCCTGGCGAGCTTGCCGACGACGGGGGTCGCCGCGCGAATCCAGCCGATGCGCAGTCCGCCCCAGACGCTCTTGCTCAGCGAACCGATGGTGATCACGGTGCCGGCGAACACGGCAAGGGGTGGCGGAGTCTCGTGCCCCGGAAAGCCGAGTTCGGCGAGCACCTCGTCGTCGATCAGCGCAATCCCCTCCGCTGCCGCTGTTTCCGCGAGGCCGCGGCGCGCGAGCGTGGACAGCACCGACCCTGTCGGGTTCTGGTAGGTGGGGATCACGTAGGCGAGAGTGGGCCGGCGGTCGCGGATCGCACCCGCGAAACCGTGCAGTCCGGGCGGCAATCCGGAGACGACCGCCGCTTCCGCGCGGAAGGCTTCCAACGCCCCCGGGTAGGTCGGTGCTTCCACGAGGACGTGATCGCCGGGCCGAAGGTAGGCCATGGCCAGCAACGACAGCGCTTGTTGCCCACCGGCGGTGACGAGGATCTGCCCCGCCTCGGTCGGCAGCCCGCGCCCCCGGTAGTACTCGGCGACGGCTTCCCGCAGCGTCGGATGGCCCGACGGGTAGTAGCCGATGTCGTCGGTCGTCGCGGCCAAGGCGGGCAGCATCGCCGCGTAGGACTCGGCCACCGCGACGGGCGGCCGGTCCGGGGCCGCGCACGCCAGCGAGATCACGTCGGACCGCGGCTCGAGCAGGTCGAGGAACATCGGCTCACTCGTGGTCTCGGGCGGTTCGACCCGTGGCGTCCCCGCGACCCGGGTGCCGCTGCCCTGGCGTCGCACGATCCGGCCTTCGTCCCGCAGCAGGTCGTAGGCCGCGACCACGGTGCTCCGCCCGACCGACAAGGCGACGGCGAGCGTCCGATCCGGCGGCAGCAGCGCCCCCGGCGGCAGTTCGCCGTCCTCGATCAGCCCGCGCAACGCCGCCGCGAGCAGGGCGTACAGGGGCCCACGCCCCGCCGACCAGCGACCGAGCCGATCTGTCACATCAATTGGCTCCATAGGCAAACCAATTATGCCCGTTTGGCGCTGGATCGGCGCCCCGGGCGGCCCGACGATGATCACCATGACAGCCTCGAGCACCACCGGTTCCGTCTCGATCCCCGCGGCTATCGCCGCCCTGCCCGGCCCGTTCCAGCAACACGAGTTGGCCACGGTCAACGACACCGTCGTCCGCCTCGCGCGGCTGGCGGGTGAGTTTGCCTGGCACCACCACGACGAAGACGAACTGTTCCTCTGCTGGGACGGCACGTTCCGTGTCGAACTGGAAGACCGCGCACCCGTGGTTCTGCATCCCGGCGAAATATTCGTGGTGCCCAGGGGAATTCGGCACCGGCCGGTCGCCGACGAGGTCGCGCACGTGCTCTTGATCGAGCGCCCGGAGACCGCGCAGTACGGCAACTGACCGCCGCGCGCACGTCACACCCGCGAACTCACCGGCCCGGATTCCACGGGCACCGTGCGAAGAAGCTCAGCCACCTCCGCGGGTGTGGCGGACGGAAAGAGCTGCCGCACACCGATCATCGCCAGAAGCCGGTCCTGATCGGCACCGACGCCCATCCGCGACACCACATCGTGGGCGGAGCGATTGGCTTCGGCGATCTCGTCGGCTTTGCTCAGGCGGGTGAGATTCTCGCCCACGATCTTGTCGAGGTCGGTGGAACGCTTGTAGAACAACGCGGTGATCCCGACCGGCACCGCGCCCATGATCGAGGTCGCCGCGGCGGCGTCGCGATTGCCGAACGCGACCATCGACGCCGCGGCGAGCACCACCACGACGCCGCAGCACCCGCTGATCATGTACGCCCAGAAGAAGGCTGTGCTCTGCGCCATCGCGCTGCGCACCTGGCGAAGGTATTCCTCCGTGCGATGACGCGGCGTCCCGGTGCTGTCGGCGGTCGGATCCGCTGTTTCGGTCGGCGTCGAGACCACCGGGACGGTGGCGTCGCCGGTCATGGTGATTTCGATGGCCCGCTTACTGATGCGCCGGCTGAATGTGGCGGAGAACCACGCTGACACCGCGGCGATCATCGTGGGGATCAGCCCACCCAACCCGATCAAGGTCAAGACTTCGTCCACCGTATTCCCCCGAATCAAGCGCCGACACCCCGCGAACGTTCACGCGCACTCTACCGCGAGCCGGTTGTCCACTCGCACAGGGCGATCGGTGTTCGCCGCTCGTCCGGTCGCCGGCTTCGACGGCTGGCATAATCTTCGACACCGACGAAGGAAGAACTCCGATATCGCGTTGCCCCACGGAAACGAAAACAGCACGGCGCGCGGAGGGAATGCGCGCCGTGCTGTCGACGAACCGAAAATTTACGCCGAGGCCTGCTCGTAGGCCGAGATGACGTCCGCCGAGATCCTGCCGCGGCTGGACACCGTGTGCCCGTTCTGCGAAGCCCACGCCCGGATCTCGGTCAGATCGTTGCGACGGGTGGATTCGGCCGCCGGTGCCGCGCCGAGACGACGTGCGGCGCCCGCCTTCGCGCGGCCGGTGCGGCGCGCGTACGGAACCCACTGTTCGAATACCTCACGCAACTGCGCCGCGTTGGCATCCGACAGGTCGATTTCGTAGGCCGCCCCGTCGATTCCGAATGTGACAGTCGCATCGGCAGCCGACGTGCCATCGAAATCATCGACAAGTGTGACAACGACTTTGCGCGCCATGGGAGTCCTGTTCGTTCGGGTGCCGAGAATTACCGTCGTTGATCTTAGTTGACGACGGCGCGGGTTATTCCCTCGGCATCAGTCGCGATCAGCTCGCGCGGCGTTGCGGCTCACCACGGTAGCGGGTATAGCCGCCGTCGACTTTCAGTAGCTTCCACAGCTGTCGGGTCACCGGGTTCATCATGCCGAGTTCGTCGACCAGCGTGCGGATGTCGCCGAAGAATCCACTGAGGATCTGGCGGGAGGTGGGGCTGCGCCAGAACGCGTCGTCGAATACGTCGTCGGGGATGTCGAACTTGGTGGCGAAGGATTTCGACGGCTTGACCAGTTCGTCGGCCAGCCAGCGCATCGCGATCGGAAACGCCACCGCGCAGACCGCGGTGCGCACTGGACCCATCCGGGCGACGTGGGTGCGCAGGAACTCGTTGGCGAACGAGATATGGCGCGCTTCCTCGGCGATATGGATCTGCATGATCCGCAGCAGGGCCGGCTGGGTCTCTTTGTCGGAGCGGATCAGCGCCTTCTGATAGTGGTCGATCGGTTCCTCGCCGCCGAGGATGCCGATGAACAGAATGGCCCAGAAATAGCCGCCCGCGACGCCGATGAACGGCGACATCCTCCGGAACATCGGCCGCATGCCCGGCACATCGTCGCCGATGCGATTGACCAGCTCCTGGAACATCTGGATGTGGTTGCACTCCTCGGTCATCTCGTGGAGGCAGTACCGGAATTCGGGGGAGCCGTTGGGCAAGGTCATCGCGTACTGCATCATCCCGCGGATCAGGATGGATTCGAACGCCAGCCCGACCTTGGCCGCGTTGGCTTGCCGCCACCGCCCGATCTCGATCCGGCGCTCCAGTGGCAGGTTCTGATACCAGCTCGTGGCGCCGAGTGGGTCGAGCTCGTCGGAGAGCACCCAGCGAGGATCGTCGCGATCGATCGCGAGTTCCGGTGCGTCCCAGTCGATGTCGAGGTAGGGGTCGAACCGGCGATGGACCGACCCTTCCGACAGTGTGTGCAGGGTTTCGGCGTACTCGGCAGCCGCGGTTTTCGAGAACGTCATTGTTTCTCTCCGTTGTCACCTGGACAGCCATCGAGCGGCTGATCCTCAATGTAAATGTAACGCACTGTCGCAGGTAATTCTAGAGGGAGTCAGTCGGCGCGCGGGATGCGTCCGTCGATGTCGGTGAACCCGTAGTCCTCGGCGAGGTCGGCGACTTTCCAGGACTTCCCGGAGCGAGTCGACCGGCCCGGGTCGGCGGCCAGCGCCACCACGGCGCGCCCGGGGAAGCGCGGGGTCTCGGCGGTGTCGAGATCGAAGGAGCCCTCGCCGGGCAGGGTCACCCGGCGGCGGCCGTGCTCGTCGGCCGGCACCAGTTGCAGCAGTTCGGTATCCACGATTCCGGGCCAGATCGAGACGGCGGTCGCCCCGGTGCCGACCAGGTCGTGGGCGAGGTCGGCGGTGAGCCGATCCAGCGCGGTCTTGCCGACGCCGTAGACGGCATTGTGCATGTACCGCCGTGCGCCAGGGGAGGAGACATTGACGATGAGCCCGGCCGACTCGATCAGCAGTGGCGCGGCGAAAACGCTGGCCACGTAGTGCGATCGCACGCCGATCTCGAAGGTCTCGTCCCAGGCCTTGGGCGGCACGTCCCAGAACTTGCGGCCCAGCCAGCGGGCGGCGGCGGGGGAGTTGTAGACGTTGTTGACCAGCACGTCCAGGCGGCCCTGCTCCTCGCGGATCCGGGCGAAGAGCTTGTCGACCGCATCGTCGTCGCGGTGATCGCAGACCGCCGCGACGCCGTGCCCGCCGAACTCGCTGACCATCGCGGCGGTCTCCTGCACGGTGCCGGGCAGTCTGCCCGGCTCGGTGGTGCGCCCGGTGACGTACACGGTCGCGCCCGCCGCGCCCAATTCGAGGGCGATGCCTTTGCCGATGCCACGACTTGCCCCGGTGACGACCGCGACGCGCCCGGCCAGAATCTTGGGTGTTCCGCTCATGACCTCCGGACACTACCGTCAAATCAGAACACGTTCTAGAAATTGGAGGCGGTAGTGGAGCAGAGATTCCTCGACACGGGCGGAATCCGGATGCATGTCACCGAGCAGGGGCAGGGCTACCCGGTCGTGTTCTGTCACGGCTTTCCGCACACCGGGTTCATCTGGCACCGGCAGATCGACGCTGTAGCCGAGGCGGGATTCCGGGCCATCGCGCCCGACCTGCGCGGGTACGGCCGCACCGAGGCGCCCGCTGACGTCGCCGCCTACACCAATGCGGCCGTGATCGGCGACCTCCTGGCACTGCTCGACGACATCGGCGCCGAGAAGGCCGTGTTCGTCGGCCTCGATTTCGGTGCCCAACTGGTGTGGGAACTGTCGCTACGCGCTCCCGAACGCGTGGAAGCCGCTGTGGTGCTGAACAATCCGTATTCGCCGCGCCCGCCGCGCCCGCCGTCGGCCTTCTGGACCAAGGCTGCCCAGCGGCACTTCCTGCACCTGTCCTACTTCCAGGAACCCGGCGTCGCCGATGCCGAACTCGCCGCGCGACCGAGGGAATTCCTGTCCCGCGTCTACTTCTCCCTCTCCGGCGACTACCACTATCTCGACACCTGGAAGAACCCGCCGGGTCTCGGGTACCTGGATGTGCTGCCCGAGGCGCCCGCGCTGCCGTGGACCTGGCTCACCGAGGACGAATTCGACACCCTCGCCACCGAATTCGAACGCACCGGTTTCACCGGAGGCTTGAACTGGTACCGCAACCTCGATCGCAACTGGGAGCTCACCGAGCCCTTCGCCGAGGCTCGGATCGAGGTCCCGACCTATTTCCTCTACGGCGAGAACGACCCCGACATGGAGGGCTTCAGCGGTCGTGACCCCCTCGCCACGCTCCGCGCGAATGTCACCGACCTTCGCGCAGTCGTGGAACTTCCGGGCGCGGGCCACCTCGTCCACCTCGAGCGAACCGACGCGGTCAACGATTTCCTGATCGCCGCACTGCGGGGGGCCGGCGTCGACCAGCGCACACGGTCGTAGGGCAGGCCGCCTCGCGGTGAGGCTGCTCGCGTATGTCGCTCGGTGGAAAATCGCGAAGTGGCGGTACTTTTGGTGGGAGGCACATCAGGCGGACCACGTGAAAGGATGCGGCCTCTTGGAGATTGCGCTCGGAACCGGCGAACGGATGGCGAGCTAGTGTTCGCGCGCTGGGGAGATCTGGTCCATCGATTCCGGTTCGCGGTACTCGGCGTCGTCGTGGCCGCATTGCTGGCGCTGGGCGGGTACGGCCTGGGGCTGCACGACGAGCTGAGCTCGGGCGGCATGGACGATCCCGGGTCGGAATCCGCGCTGGCAGGGCGATTGGCGGACAGTGCGTTCGGGCGCAACCACGACCTCGATGTGGTGGTGCTCTACACCGCGCCGCCCGGCAGGACCGTCGACGATCCGGAGTTCAGCCGCAAGATCGTCGACAACCTCAACGGTCTGCCGCGTGCGTATCCCGGCGCGATAGCGGGCGTCAACGGGGCCTACTGGCCGACGGAAACGGGCCGGGCGAGTGGTCCCCTGTTCGCCACGCCCGACCGCACCCGCGCGGTCGCCGCCGTCGCCATCGTCGGCGACAACGACACCGAGATGCTGCGCAACACCAGAAAGGTGAAGGACGCCTTTACGATTCCCGGTGTCGAGGTGCAGGTGGGCGGCCTGCAACCGGTGGCGGGAACACTCAACGACACGCTGTCCGACGACATCCGGCGGATGGAAGTCCTCGCCTTCCCGGTGGTCGCGCTGCTGCTGTTCTTCATCTTCGGCGGTGTGGTGGCGGCCGCGCTGCCGTTGATCGTCGGCGGGCTGACGATGGCGGGCGCGAGCGGGATCGTGCGCACCTTCACCTACGTCACCGAGGTGAACTCTTTCGTCGCGCCGGTTGTTTCGATGATCGGCGCCGGATTGGCCATCGACTACGGGCTGTTCATCGTGAGTCGCTTCCGTGAGGAACTCGCCGAAGGTCACGACACCGCGACGGCGGTGCGGCGCACGATGACGACCGCGGGGCGCACCGTGGTGTTCTCCGCGACGATGATCATCGCCAGCGCGGGCGGCATGCTGCTGTTCCCGCAGGGGTTTCTGAAATCCATCGCCTACGGTGCCATCGCGACCGTGTCGCTGGCGGCGCTCACCGCGATCACCCTGCTGCCCGCGATGCTCGCGATTCTCGGTGCGCGCGTGGACCGGTGGGGCAGTAGACGTCTCCGGAGGACGAAGTCCGCGCTCGAAGTGGAGAACGGTTTCTGGGGTCGCAGCACCCAGTGGGTGATGCGGCATCCGGTGAAGATCGCGAGTGTGCTGTGCGTGGTGCTGGTGCTGCTGATACTGCCTGCCCGCAATCTCGCCTTCGGCGGCTTCAGCGAGCGATATCTGCCGCCGGACAACAGCACTCGCGTCGCGCAGGAGCAGATCGACGCCACCTTCCCCGGTCGCAGATCCGATCCGATCGACCTGATCTTCGTCTCCGATGACAGCGTCGCGATCGGGACGGCCCTGAAACTGGCCAACCAGGCACCCGGGCTGGCGGCGAAGTTCGAACTGCCGTCGCGCTCGCCGGTGCAGTCGGATGTCTACCGCACCACGACCACACTCACCGACTCCGATGCGGCCGGCGACACCATCGACTACCTGCGCGGCATCGAACTTCCCGACGGGGTCCAGATGCTCGTCGGCGGCGTCCCCACCATCCAGAAGGACAGCATCGACGCGCTGCTCGAGCGCATCCCGTGGATGATCGCGCTCGTCCTGCTCGTCACCACAGTGCTGATGTTCCTGACCTTCGGTTCGCTGATCCTGCCGATCAAGGCCGCGCTGATGAGCGCGCTCGGCCTCGGCTCGACGCTGGGCATCCTCACCGTGATCTTCATCGACGGTCACGGTGCGAGCCTGCTGAACTTCACCCCGCAACCCATCCAGGCCAACATGCTGGTGATGATCATCGCCATCATCTACGGCCTGTCCACCGACTACGAGGTCTTCCTGCTGTCACGGATGGTCGAAGCGCGGGCCGCCGGTGCCTCCACGACGGAGGCTGTGCGCATCGGCACCGCGCACACCGGCCGCATCATCACCGCCGCCGCCCTGATCCTGCTCGTCGTCACCGGCGCCTTCGCCTTCTCCGACCTGGTCCTGATGCAATACGTCGCCTACGGCATGATCGCGGCGCTCATCATCGACGCCACCGTCCTGCGCATGCTCCTGGTGCCGGCGACGATGAAACTGCTCGGCGACGACTGCTGGTGGGCCCCCGCCTGGATGAAGACCGTCCACGCCAGCGTCGGACTGGGCGAATCACCGTCACCGGCGACTACCGCGGCAGATTGTCGGACCTCTGACATACGGTGACCGAAGATCTGTCAGGTCGTGAGTTCGGTTGCCAGGAAACGGAGTAATGATGAGCCGTCATATCCAGATCACCTTCGACGCGCACGATCCGGCCGCGCTGTCGACTTTCTGGCGGGATGCGCTGGGGTATGTGCATCCGGGGCCGCCGGGCGTCGAGGTGCCTGCCGGGGTCGACCCGCTCGTGGTGTGGGATCAGTTCCTCGCGCGGATCGGGGTTCCGGCGCAGGAGCGGAACTCGAAGTCGGCGATCGAGGATCCGGAGGGCCACGGTCCGCGGGTGTTCTTCCAGCGGGTACCCGAGGGCAAGGCAGCGAAGAACCGGGTCCACCTCGATGTGCGGGCGGCGCCCGGGTTGCAGGGGGACGAGCGGATGGCGGCGTTGGAGACCGAGTGCGCGCGACTGGTCGCGCTGGGTGGGAAGCGGGTCGAGCGCTTCGAGCCCGAGCCGCCGATGAGTGCCGGGTGGATCGTGATGACCGACCCCGAGGGCAACGAGTTCTGCCTCGACTGACCGGTGTGGCGCGCCGCGCGGGAGAAGCGAGAGTTTCGCCGTGCGGGCCAAGGGTCGGCGCTACCGTGAGATGACCACGACGACGTGGTCACGTGGCTGCCACCGGAAGGAAGCCCGGGGATGCGGTATTTCGACTTTCGCGCAACTGCGATCGCCTACGACGAGGCGGGTACCGGGCCCCCGATCGTCTTCCTGCACAACCTCGGCGGTGACCGCCACATCTGGCGTGCCCAATTCGATGCCCTGCGGCAGACGCATCGGGTCTTCGCGATCGACCTCATCGGCTACGGCGATTCCGACGCCCCCGACGACGGATACACCGTCGAGAACTATCTCGCCATGGTCACCGCGTTCTTCGAGGAACAGGATCTACGCGATGTGACGCTGGTCGGGCACTGTTTCGGCAGCGCGCTGTCGCTGCTCTACACCCAGCGCAATCCCGACCGGGTGCGGTCACTGGTACTGAGCAGTCCGTTGACCCCGGCCACCCTGCGCCCGACCCGGACCGGGTGGGCGGCTCAACTCGGTCGGCGCGTGCACCTCGACGCACTGCTCGCACGTGTCCGTGTTCCCGGCCCGGTGGCGGGACTGATCGTGGCAGAACAGCTGGGTTCGGAGAAAGCGCCGCACGCGGCCGACATCGTCGCGCACCTGCGCGAGAGCTGGACAAAACCCCGCCGGCTGATGGTCACCGCCGCTATCTCCCGGGAGATTCCGCGGCTCGGCGAACTGGACGAGTTCGTGCCGCCCCGCGACTTTCCGCCCATCACCACGGTCTGGGGCAGTCGCAACCGAGTGCTGTGCGCTCGGGCAGGCGCCACACTGAACCGCACCTTGGCGCCCTCGCGGGCGATTGTCGTCGAGGGCGCGGGGCACCTGGTGATGGTCGAGGCGCCTGATCAGGTCACCGCGGCGGTTCTGGCGGCGACGACGGGCACCCGCGTCGTCGATTCCTAGTACGAGCGAACCCGAACCCCGCTCCGCCGCGACATGCGGTGGAGCGGGCGCTGTGGCTCGGTGAACCGAACTTGTCGGTGCGCGAAGTTAGTCTGCTCTCATGGACGGACCGGACTCTGCGCTACGCCGCTTGACCCGCGAGGCGGGAAAGCTGTTGCGGCCATACGGCTTTCACGGAACGGAAGCATCCTGGACCCAGGTCACCGAGGGCGGCGTCGCCGCGATCCGCCGCACCCGCGTCCAGCGGACCTGGACGGATGGTCAGCAGGCGCTCGGATTCGGTCTCGAGCTCAGCGCGACGCCGACTGCCTGGTGGGAATTCTGCGCATGGCGCGACGCTGAGCGAGACCTCCCGCCGACAGCGCTCGAACACGCGACCGGGCCCGGGTTGATCGACAACCACGGTGTGAGCGCGGAGCTGACCGAGTTGTGGTCGCTGCGCGTCGATCCGGCCCACCGCGAGCGCCCCGCACTCCAGGCCGACGTCGACACCGTGCGCGCCGACTTGCCGGTGCGCGTGCATGCCTACGCGCGCCGCGCACTGCGACTGCTCGAACCGGACGCCTACCTGGACGAACTACTGGCGGACCCGAATCCACGGCCCGCAGTGCAGGAGGCGATCATCGTTCTGCTCGCCGAACACGGACCCGGACCGCGACTCGATAACGCGGTGACCCGGTTCCGGTTGTCCGCCGCCGATCCGAACGGGCCGGGCGCCGAGAACGTCATCGCCTACCTGCGTGGCCGAGCCGTTCGGGTCTGATCGCCCTGCTCGAGCAGCCGGACGGACGACTCGCCATTATCATTCCGCCCGTGGACGATGCGGTACAGGAAGATGCTCGGCGGATTCGGCCCGGCAACCGGAAGGACTTCGGTGCCGCCGCCGAACTCTTGGCGGCATCCCTGGCGGACGATCCGGCGACCCTGTGGCTGCACCCGAAGGAATCCAGCCGCCGAACCCGGCTCGTCCGCTCGTTTCGATCCTCGCTCGATGACGCCCGCGATTGCAGCGACGGCGTCGACCTCGCGCTCGACAGCACCGGCGCGATCGTCGGCGTCGCGGCATGGCTGGCGACCTTCCACATCCTGCCCCGAGCGACGCTGGGCCGACAGCTGACATCGATCCACACCTACGGTTCGCACGCCGGGCGCGCACGCGCCGGTGCGCGCGCGACCTACGCGGCAGGCGTGCAGGAGCAGCATTGGCACCTGCTGGCGGTGGGTGTCTCCGCGGCGGCGCGTGGGCGCGGACACGGACGGGATCTGATCGCGGCGGGAATGTATCGAGCCGCTGCCGACGGCGTCCCCGTCCACCTGGAAACGACGAATCCCCACAACCTGTCCTTCTATGAACGCCTCGGATTCGACACGACCGCGGTGCTAGACCTGCCGGGCGGCGGCCCGCGCAGATGGCTCATGCGTCAAGTGCCCCAACCGGTCCCGAATCCCGCTCGGGACCGACGGCCACGCAATACCTGAAGGCGGTACGAAACGCGAGAAGTTCGCGATGGAAATTGTTGTGGCAATCCATGACAATTCCGCGGAAAGGGAATTGGAACGTCAAAACCTGTGCGCGGTGATAGCGGCCGGAGTGGTGACCGTGATCTGATCGAGATGTCCCGAAGCTGGGATGCTTCACAGAGTCCACATAAGGATGACCGTATGAACTCCAGAATTTCCCGTCCGCTCGCCGTCGCCGCGATCGTGCTGTCCGCCGGTGCGATCGGCGCCGGTACCGCCACGGCCGCGGCGCCCGCGCCCGTCTCGGGTTCGGTGGAAGTGTGTGTCCCCCTTCCGCTCCCGGTGCTCGAGGTCAGCCTCTGTCTGTAACCGGCTGATACGGCTAAATGCGGCGGTGGCGACACCGTTCACGGAGTGAAGATGTGCGCGGCTCCGGTTCGGATCCGCCACCGCCGCACCGTCGTGGACCCGCAGGCCCGCGGGCTTCTTTGTCGGAAAGCATCATTGATCCAGCCTTCTCTTGACCTTTGTCACAAGTGAAGGTTGGACGGGGGATTGTTGTTCACGGTAGTTTGGGGGCTTGCCCAGTGATCTGGGTGGGAAGGATTCATCATGGCTGGCGCAACGTCCATCGAGCCGTTCCTGACCGTTTCGGGGCGGCCGGTGTCGAACCCCTTGAAGGATGTGCGGACGATATCCCGCCAAATGGTGGTGCATTTCATCGAGAATGTCGTCCCGTGCGGCACGCTGCCCGGCGAAGCGCTCGACGGAGATGTCACCACGGTGACCCGTGTCTGTCTGGAGCTCACCAGGAGCATGCTCGACGGCCGCGATATCCCGGGACGGGTGGAACGAGTACAGGCCGCCGCCGCCGATTGGGCGCGCGAGGGAATCCCGATCGACACCATTCACGACGCCGTGCACGAGGGCTTCAAACTCGGCTTCGATCTCGTCATCACCAATGTCACCAATCATGACTACGACACCGTGGTCGGGGTGGCTCGACGGCTGATGGACGCACAGAAAATGATCACTTCGGCGGTCTCGGTGGCCTACGTCCGCGAATTGCGATCGGTGGACAGTGAGCATCACACCGCGGTGCACACCCTCACCTCGGCCCTGCTAGGCGGTCAGAACACCTCGACGATGGCGCGGGAATGCGGCATCGAAGTCGCCGATCGCTATCACGTGATGGCACTGGAACTACCGCCGCACGCAGAGGAATTCGATCCCACCCTCGACGCGAAAGTCGTCGCTCGACGCAAATTACGCCGGGTGCAGGCCGAACTGGCGGACCGATGTGACGGGAAAGTGCTGTCGCTGTTGAGCGTGGACGGCGGCACACTGCTGCTGCCCGCGCACGAATTCTCCCAGACGGAATTGGACGAGCTGATCGTTCACCTGTCCGCCGCGGCACAGGTGCCCGTGCGCGCGGTGGCGACGTCGGCGACGCCGGCCGAAATCCCGCGAGCCGCGGAGCAGGTCCACGAACTCGTCGAAATCGTGCATCGATTCGGTGGTCCGAGCAAGGTATATCGCCCCCACGAATTGGCTTTCGAATATCAACTGACCCGGCCGGGTCCCGCGCGCGACTATCTGAGTTCCATCGTCGATTCCCTCGAAGCGCATCCGGAGTTGTTGCGGACGCTCGAGGTGTACATGTCCACGAATATGCAGCGCTCGCGGACCGCGCGCGCCATGTTCATCCACACCAATACCGTCGACTACCGATTGAAACGGATCGGCCAGATGACCGGGTTCGACCTCAACGACGTGTCCGGCCTGTGCCACCTGCGCGCAGCGCTGTTGATCCGGGCCCATCGTGGATCCGGATCAACAGAGCTCTATCGAAGCCCGAGCGAAACCAGTTCGCGCGCAGGCTGATCACATGGGATAGAGCGGGTGCTTGCGCGGGTTGAATTCCGGCTTGACCGGCGGCTTGTCGCGCAGCAGGCGCAGTGCGTGCCGGATCTCGAGGCGGGTGCGTGAGGGCTCGATCACCGCGTCGATGTAGCCGCGCTCGGCGGCGACCCACGGGGTGGCGATGGTCTCGTTGTACTGGTTGATCATGAAATCGCGTGCCGCGGCGCGGTGTTCCTCGGGGACAGCGGCCAATTGGCGTTTGGCGGCCAGGTCTACCGCGCTCTCGGCGCCGATCACGGCGATCCGGGCGGTCGGCCAGGCGAAGCTGACGTCGGCACCGACCTGACGGCACCCCATCATTCCGTAGGCGCCGCCATAGGACTTGCGCACCACCAGGCTGATGATCGGTATGGTCGCCTCGATGATCGCCCGCGGCATGCGGCCACCACGGATGATCACGCCCGCGTCTTCCTGATCGAGGCCGGGCAGCACGCCGGGGGTGTCGGTGACGAAGATCAGCGGGATGTTGAAGGCGTTGCACAGCCGGATGAAGTAGGTCCCCTTGTCGGAGCAGGCGGCGTCGACGGACCCGCCGAGGACCAGTGGCTGATTGGCGATCACGCCGACCGGGTAGCCGTCGACCCTGGCGAACCCGGTGATCAGGTTCGGGGCGAAAGCCGCTCGGATCTCATGGAATTCACCATCGTCGAACAGGCGCAACAGGACGTCGTGCATGTCGTAGCCCGCACGATCGGAATCCGGGATGATCGTCTCGAGTTCCAGGTCGTAGGCGGTGATGTCGGGTTCCAGGCCGGGATTGACGATCGGCGGCTGCTCGAGGCAGCTCGACGGCATGTAGCTGAGGTAGTTGCGGGCCCAGTCGAAGGCTTCCTGCTCGTTGTCGGCGACGTGATGCAGGGTGCCACGTTTGGCCTGCACCTCCGCCCCACCGAGCGCCTCGGCGCTGATGTCCTCCCCGTTGACGGCCTTGATCACGTCAGGCCCGGTGACGAACATGTAGGTGTCCTTCGTGCCGACGAGCACGTCGGTGTTGATCGGCCCGTAGACCGAGCCCGCGGCGCATTTGCCGAGCATGATCGACACCTGCGGCACATAGCCCGACAATTTCTCCAGCACCCGGGTCATATCGCCGAACGAGGCGAGCGAACCGGCCGCGTCCTGAACCCGCGCGCCGGGGGACTCGTTGATCGTCACCACCGGGCAGCCGTTGTCGAACGCGAGTTTCAGCGCCTGCATGAACTTGCGCGCCGCCGTGATGCCGACGGACCCGCCGTACACGGTCGGATCGTGAGCGATCACGATCACTGTCCGGCCGTGGATCAACCCACGACCGGTCACCAGTCCGTCACCGTAGAGGGCATCAGGCTGTCCGGGCTGACGGGCCAACGCTCCGATCTCGATGAATGTTCCGGGGTCGAGCAGCATGTTCATCCGCTCGCGAACGCTGGGAACGCCCTTCTTCGCTCGCTTGGCTACGGCGGCCTCACCTGCCGGTTCCGCGGCGATCGCCAGAATCTCGGCCAGCCCGTCGAGCTTCGCCTTGGTACTTACCACGCTTACTGCCACCTTCCAACCAACTCAAATGCTGTGCGCGACGGTAGTCGAATCGCGGTGGGGCAGCGCGATAAGCGGGGGAGGCGGGAGAGGTCACAAAGTCTCGGTCGGCTATCTCATCGCATTCTCTACACCGAGCTCAGCTGTCCTCGCGGGTGGACGTGGAGACCGGCCAGATCGGCAGGCGCAGCGCGGCGGCCGATCTGGCCAGCACAACGGGGCTGTTCGGCGCCACCGCGGCGATCCGCTCGTAGGGATCGCCCGGTGCCGGGCGGGGATCCGATTCGCCCTTGTTGGGCCACAGCGCGGCCGCGCGTTCGGCCTGGGCCGCGATCGTCAGTGACGGATTGACGCCGAGGTTGGCCGAGATCGCCGAACCGTCGACGACGCTGAGACCGGGGTAACCGTGGACCCGGTGGTAGGGGTCGATGACGCCGTCGCTCGGATCGGTGCCGATCACGCAACCGCCGATGAAGTGGGCGGTCATCGGGACGTTGAACACATCCGGCCAGGTACTGCCCGGTGTGGCACCGAGTTTCGCGGCGACGTGCCGGGTCGCCTCGTGCCCGGGTGGGATCCAGGACGGGTTGGGTTCGCCGAATCCCTGCTTGCTGGTGAACCGGCGACCGAACACCCCGCGCCGGGTGTAGGTGGTGATCGAATTGTCCAGACTCTGCATCACCAGCAGGACCAGCGTGCGTTCGCTCCACCGGGTGGTGCGCAGCAGCCGCACGGTCTGTACCGGGTGCCGCCCGGCGATGAGCAGCACCCGCGACCATCGTGGCAGCCGCTGATCGCCGTCGACCAGGTAGGTGTTGAGCAATCCCATCGCATTGGAACCCTTGCCGTAGCGCACGGGCTCGACGTGGGTGTTCGGCGTGGGGTGGAACGAGGACGTGATCGCCACGCCCTTGGTGATGTCGACGGCGGGGTCGACCTCGGTGCGTCCGGCGCCGAGGATGGCTTCGGAGTTGGTGCGCGTGAGCACACCGAGCCGCGGCGAGATCTCGGGAAGTACCGCGGTGTCGCGCATGCGGAACAGCAGGTGCTGGGTGCCCCAGGTGCCGGCGGCCAGGACGACCTGCCGCGCCGACAGAGTGGCGCGGCGTTTGCGGACCCAGCTTCCGGTGCGTTCGGTGTCGACCAGCCAGCTGCCGTCGGGCTGTGGCCGGATCGCGGTCACCGTGGTCATCGGCGAGACCACGGCGCCGGCCTGCTCCGCCAACCCGAGATAGTTCTTGACCAGGGTGTTCTTGGCGCCGTGACGGCAGCCGGTCATGCATTCCCCGCACTCGATACAGCCGGTGCGCTCGGGGCCGACGCCGCCGAAGTAGGGGTCGGCGGCGGTCCGGCCTGGTTCGCCGAAGTACACCCCGACCGGGGTCGGCACGAAGGTGTCACCGACTCCCATCTCGTGGGCCACCGACTCGATGATCGTGTCGGCCGGAGTCATGTGCGGGTTGCGCACGACGCCGAGCATCCGGCGGGCCTGGTCGTAGTGGGGGCTGAGCTCGGCGTCCCAGTCGGTGATGCCGGCCCACTGACGGTCGCCGAAGAACGCCGCGCCAGGTTTGTAGAGGGTGTTGGCGTAGTTGAGCGAACCGCCGCCGACCCCGGCGCCGGCCAGAATGAAGCAATCACGCAGGCGGTGGATGCGCTGAATCCCGTAGCAGCCCAATCGTGGGGCCCACAGGTAGCGGCGCAGATCCCAGTTGGTCGCCGCGAAGTCCGCGTCCGCGAACCGGCGACCGGCCTCGAGCACGCCGACGGCGTACCCCTTTTCCACCAGGCGCAGGGCGGTGACACTGCCGCCGAACCCCGACCCGACGATCAAGACGTCGTAGTCGTAGGACGTGGTGGCGCTATCGGAGGAGGCTTCTGACACGGACCCGACGGTAGAAGCCCACGTGCCGAAGCGACCGATTCGGCGCGCGGGCTGGCAGAACTCACGATCTCGGGCGCGTGATTGTGGAACGGATGACAGTCGATGGCCCGCCCGTGCCCACGCTCGGCGGGACGGGCGCGATGGCACCTCGAATATGTTGTAGGTCAACATGATTGATAGGATTTCGAAGTGAGTGGATGGTCCGGGACCGCAGACCTTGGCCGTCCACTCGCCTAGGGGAGATACTTGTTCAACCAGCGGGCATCGTGACGCCCGCCAGCCGTCATCTCAGCGCCTTCGACCGGTCGCGTCCGCCGGGTTGTATGGTGCTCGGCGGCCGCTCGTGCCTTGGCTACGTGCCGGTAACCCGCGCACGGTGCTTGTATATGGGGCACGGGGGTGCAGACTGCGCACGGACCGGGAGTTGCAAATCTCACCCGCAGGACGATGTCCTGGGTAAATGGAAGGAGTCGGCGAGTGTTCAGCCGTATCGCCATCGTGAATCGGGGCGAGGCCGCTATGCGCCTCATCCATGCCGTCCGTGATCTGGCGGCGGCAACCGGGCTACCGATCGAAACCGTAGCCCTGCACACCGACGTCGACCGGACTGCCACCTTCGTCCGGGAAGCCGATCTCGCCTACGACCTCGGTCCGGCCTCGGCGCGCCCGTATCTCGACCTCAAAGCCCTCGAGAACGCCCTCGTGGCCACCAAGGCCGACGCGGCCTGGGTCGGCTGGGGGTTCGTCGCCGAGGATCCCGCGTTCGCGGAACTGTGCGAGCACATCGGCGTCACCTTCGTCGGGCCCAGCGCCGAGGCGATGCGCAAGCTCGGTGACAAGATCGGCGCCAAGCTGATCGCCGAGGAAGTCGGCGTGCCCGTCGCGCCGTGGAGCCGGGGCGCGGTCGACACCGTCGAAGACGCCATCGAAGCGGCCACCGAGATCGGCTACCCGCTGATGCTGAAGGCCACCGCGGGCGGCGGCGGTCGCGGTATCCGCGTGATCACCAACGAGGCCGAACTCGTCGACGCCTACGAGCGCACCAAGCAGGAGGCCGCGCGCGCCTTCGGCAGCGGCGTCGTCTTCCTGGAGCGCCTGGTCACGGGTGCCCGCCACGTCGAGGTCCAGGTGATCGCCGACGGCCAGGGCACCGCGTGGGCGCTCGGCGTGCGTGACTGCTCGGTGCAGCGACGCAATCAGAAGGTGATCGAGGAATCGTCCTCTCCCGTGCTGAGCGCCGAGCAGACCGCCGAACTCAAGGGCTCCGCCGAGCGCCTGGCGATCGCGGTCGGGTACTGCGGCGCGGCGACCGTCGAGTTCCTCTACCACCCCGGTGACCAGCTGTTCGCGTTCCTCGAGGTCAACACCCGTCTGCAGGTCGAGCACCCGATCACCGAGCTCACCACCGGTTTCGACCTGGTGCACGCGCAGCTGCGGGTGGCCTCGGGCATCAAGCTCGAGGGCGAGCCGCCGGTCGAGCGCGGCCACGCCATCGAAGCCCGCCTCAACGCCGAAGACCCCGATCGCGACTTCGCGCCTGCCCCGGGCCGCATCGTGCGCCTCGATCTGCCCGCCGGACCGGGTATCCGCGTCGACACCGGCGTCAGCCAGGGTGACACGATCCCCGCCGACTTCGACTCGATGATCGCCAAGATCATCGCCTACGGCCGCGATCGCGACGAGGCCCTCGGCCGGCTGCGCCGGGCCATGTCCCAGACCCGCGTCGTCATCGAAGGCGGCGCGACGAACAAGAGTTTCGTCCTCGATCTGCTCGACCAGCCCGAGGTCATCGACGCCAGCGCCGATACCGGCTGGATCGACCGGGTGCGCGGCGAAGGCCGCCTGGTGACCCATCGGCACTCCACCGTCGCGCTGGCGGTGGCCGCGATCGACGCCTACGAGGAAGACGAGCGGGTCGAGCGGCACCGGCTGCTCTCGACCGCGTCCGGCGGGCGTCCGCAGGTGCAGCACGAGAGCGGACGGCCACTGGACCTGAAGCTGCGCGGCGCCGGGTACCGCGTACGCGTGGCCCGGATCGGCGCGCACCGCTTCCGCGTCGGCATCGAGGCCGGTGGCGAATTGCGCACCGCCGATGTCGATCTGGAGCGTTTCGATCACCACACCGGTCAGATCGTCGTCAACGGCACCCGCTACCGCCTGATCACCGGCACCCACGGGCCCACCCACGTGGTGGACGTCGACGGTGTGACCCACCGGATCAGCCGCGACGAGGGCGGTGTCGTCCGCTCGCCCGCTCCCGCGCTGGTCGTCGGCACGCCGCTCGAGGTCGGCGCCGAGGTCGAGGCCGGAGCGCCCGTGCTGGTGCTGGAGAGCATGAAGATGGAAACGGTGCTGCGCGCGCCGTTCCGGGCACGCTTGAAGGAATGCGCGGTCTCCGTCGGTACCCAGGTGGAAGCGGGTGCGCCGCTGCTGCGGCTCGAGCCGCTCGCCGACGGCGACGAAGCCGCCGAAGCCGAGACCACCGGCACCGTCGAGCTCGATCTGCCCAGCGCGCCGACACCGTTGCGCGCACACGAGCGGGTGGCTCGCGGCCTGCAGGACCTGAGCAGCCTGCTGCTCGGCTTCGACGTGGACCCGCACGACGACCGTCGCGTCCTCGACGACTACCTCACGGCCCGTCGCGAAGCGGTCGCCGACAGCCTGCGCCCGCTCGCCGAAGAGCTCGAACTGGTGCAGATGTTCGCCGATCTCGCCGAGCTGAGCCACAACCGGTCGGCCGACGACGATCACGGCCAGGGCCACGTCCACAGCGCCCGCGAGTACTTCCACACCTACCTGCAGAGCCTCGATGTCGAGCGGGCCGGGCTCCCCGAGTCGTACCAGGCCAAACTCGGTACGGCGCTGCGCCACTACGGGATCACCGAGCTGGACCGCACGCCCGACCTCGAAGCGGCGGTCTTCCGGATCTTCCTCGCTCAGCAGCGACCCACCGACACCGTCACCGTCGTCACCGCGCTGCTGCGCGAATGGCTGAGCGAGCCGATGCCCGACCAGGTGCTGCGCGAACCGGTGGGCCTGGCGCTGGAGCGTCTCGTCGCGGCGACGCAGGTGCGTTTCCCGGTGATCGCCGATCTCGCCCGCGGTCTGGTCTACGCCTGGTACGGCCAGCCGCTGCTGCGCCGCAACCGTGCTCGCGTGTACACCAACGTCCGCAAGCACCTGAGCTACCTGGACGCGAACCCGGCCGCCGACGATCGCGGCGCCAGGATCGCCGAAATGGTGCGCAGCACCGAACCTCTGGTGCGCCTGCTCGGCCAGCGGCTCGAGCGCGACAAGCCCGACCACACCTCGATGCTCGAGGTGCTGACGCGGCGCTACTACGGCAACAAGGGTCTCACCGGCGTCCGTACCGAACAGGTCGGCGACACCACGTTCGTCGTGGCCGAACGCTACGGTTCGACGCTGGTCTCGACCGCCGTGGGTTTCGACAAGCTCGACGCCGCGCTGGACGGGCTCGCCGAACTGGCGAGCGGTGCCGTCTCCATCGACGCCGACATCTACCTCAGCTGGGAATCGCAGCCCGAGGACTTCGACGCGATGGCAGCGGCCCTGCAGGAGGTGCTCGGCGCGCACCCGGTGCCGAATCAGGTCCACCGGATCACCGCCACCGTCGCGGGCAGCGGCGGCTCGGTCATGCACCACCACTTCACCTTCCGTCCGTCGGTGACCGGCATGGCCGAGGAACGGCTGATCCGCGGGCTGCACCCCTACATCGCACAGCGGATGCAGCTGGAACGGCTGCGCAAGTTCGACCTCACCCGGTTGCCGTCCTCGGACGAGGAGGTCTACCTGTTCCGCGCCGTGGCCAAGGAGAACCCCTCCGACGAGCGTCTGATCGCTTTCGCCCAGGTCCGTGACCTCGCGGCGCTGCGCGATCACGACGGCCGGCTGGTCGCCCTGCCCACCGCCGAGAGCGCCATCGCCACCTGCGTCGACTCGATCCGGCGGGCCCAGTCGCGGTTCCCCTCGGCCAAGCGGCTCAACACCAACCGCATCGTGATGTACATCTGGCCGCACATGGATGTCACCCGCGCGGAGCTCGAGACCATCGGCGGCCACGTGCTGCCGACGGCCGCGGGTGCCGGGCTCGAGGAGATCCTGCTCATCGCCCGCCAGCGCGATCCCGAGACCGGCGAGCTCACCAAGGTCGGCGTGCGTATCTCGTTCCGGCCCGACGGCGGATCCGAGGTGACGGTCGGCGAACGAACCGACGACCCTGTCGAGCCGTTGGACGAATACCGGCAGAAGGTGCTGCGCGCCGCGGCCCGCAACACCGTGTACCCGTACGAATTGACGTCGCTGCTCGGCGACTTCGCCGAATACGATCTCGACGCCAACCACGCGCTGGTGCCGGTCGATCGGCCCAAGGGCCACAACACCGCGGCGATCGTCGCCGGTGTGGTGACCACGGCGACCGCGCAGCATCCGCAGGGCGTCACGCGCGTGCTGCTGCTCGGTGACCCCACCAAGTCCCTCGGCGCGCTCTCGGAGCCGGAATGCCGCCGGGTGATCGCCGCGCTGGATCTGGCCGAGAGCCTGCAGGTGCCGCTCGAGTGGTACGCGCTGTCCTCGGGCGCGCGGATCTCGATGTCCTCGGGTACCGAGAACATGGACTGGGTCGCGGCCGCGCTCAAGCGGATCGTCGAATTCACCCAGGGCGGTCGCGAGATCAATATCGTGGTCGCCGGCATCAACGTCGGCGCGCAGCCGTACTGGAATGCCGAGGCCACCATGCTCATGCACACCAAGGGTGTGCTGGTCATGACGCCCGACTCGGCCATGGTGCTCACCGGAAAGCAGTCGCTCGACTTCTCCGGCGGCGTCTCGGCCGAGGACAACTTCGGCATCGGCGGCTACGACCGGGTGATGGGCCCGAACGGGCAGGCGCAGTACTGGGCGCCGAACCTGTCCGCCGCCCGCGATGTGCTGATGGCCCATTACGACCACACCTACGTCGCCCCGGGGGAGCAGGCGCCGCGTCGGGCCGCGACCGGCGATCCCGTCGACCGCGATATCTCGGCCTTCCCGCATGCGCTGGCGGACAGCACCTTCGCCACCGTCGGCGAGATCTTCTCCGCCACCGCCAACCCGGATCGCAAGAAGCCCTTCGACATTCGCACGGTGATGCGGGCACTGGCCGACCAGGACCACCCGGTCCTGGAGCGCTGGGCCGGGATGGCCGACGCCGAGACCGCGGTGGTGCACGACGCGCACCTCGGCGGAATCCCGGTGTGCCTGTTGGGCATCGAGTCACGCAATGTGGCGCGACGCGGCTTCCCGTCCACCGACGGCCCCGACACCTACACCGCGGGCACGCTGTTCCCGCGTTCGTCGAAGAAGGCCGCACGGGCCATCAACGCCGCCAGCGGCAACCGGCCGCTGGTGGTGCTGGCGAACCTGTCCGGCTTCGACGGCTCGCCCGAATCGATGCGCAAGCTGCAGCTCGAGTACGGTGCCGAAATCGGCCGCGCCATCGTGAATTTCGACGGCCCCATCGTGTTCTGCGTGATCTCGCGCTACCACGGCGGTGCGTTCGTGGTGTTCTCGAAGGCGCTGAACCCGAACATGACCGTGCTCGCGCTCGAAGGGTCGTTCGCCTCGGTGCTCGGCGGCGCGCCTGCCGCCGCGGTGGTGTTCGCCGGTGAGGTGAAGGCCAGGACCGCGGCCGATCCGCGCGTGCGGGAGCTGGAAAGCCGGGTTGCCAATGCCGTCGGCACCGACCGCGCGACGTTGAGTGCCGAACTCGACGAGACACGGTCCTCGGTGCGCGCGGAGAAGCTGGGCGATGTGGCCGCGGAATTCGACCGCGTGCACAACATCCAGCGCGCGGTCGAGGTCGGCTCGGTGGACGCCATCGTCAGCGTCGCGGATCTGCGTCCGCGGATCATCGGCGCGATCGAGGCGCGACTGCCCGCGTAGTCCCCGGCAGAGTAGTCCCCGGCAGACCGGGCTCGGTATCGGACCGAGCCCGGTCTGCCGGCGTTTGTGCAGAGTCGCCGGCGTGGTCCTGACCACATCGAACGCCCCTATATCCTGGACCTTCGCATCACGAGTAGGAGCGTTCCGATGGCCTTGGCCCGACACTGCGACCGCGATGGTTGCGATAGCTGGCAGCGCATCGATCACGACGTCAGCCACCGATGGATCACCGTCGACCTCGGTGCGGGCGAGGTGCGGCACTTCGATACCCGCGACTGCCTGCTGCACTGGGCAGCGGCCACCAGCGTCCCGAACGAGGTCTATCCGGCTGTGTAATTTCTCAGCTTCGCCACCTAGGGTCGGGTCCAGCGCAGCACGCCGACCTGCAGAGGAAGGAGTCTGGCGAGACATGCCGAGTATCACAACATGCCGAGACGCACTCGAATTGGCAGTGCGTGCTCCCTCGGTGCACAACACCCAACCGTGGCGCTGGCGAATCCAGCGTGGCCGCGTCGATCTGTTCGCCGATTTCGGGCGTCAGATCACTGCGACCGACCCCCTGGCACGCGCTCTCGTGGTGAGCTGCGGCGCCGCGCTGCATCATCTCGAAGTGGCTTTCGCCATGCTGGGCTGGCAGGCCGAGATCGATCGGCTGCCCGATCCGGATCGACCCGATCACCTCGCGACGGTGCGGTTCACGCCGCGCCCGCCGTCGGATCTCGATATCCGGCTCGCCGCCGCCATCCACCTGCGCCAATCCGATCGGCGCCGCTATCCCGGCAGGCCGGTGCCCGCGCGCGACCTGCGGGCGGTGTCGCGATGCGCGGCCGAGTTCGGGGCCGCGGCCCGGCACGTCCCGGACAGCATGCTCTCCCAACTGGCCGCTCCCATGCGCCGAGCCGCCGCCCGGCACGCGACGGACACGAAGTATCTGGCGGAACTGGAGCAGTGGAGCGGCTGCCACGGCGAGCCCCACGGCGTCCCTGCCCGCAACGCGCCCGCCGCCCGGGCCTCGGACGAACTCCCGGTGCGGGTCTTCTCCGAAGCGGAACTGTCCGAGTACACCGACGAACCCGACTCCGCCCACTGGCTGGTCGTGTGCACCCCGCACGACAACCGCGTCTCCCAGCTGCGCGCTGGTCAGGCGACGAGCGCGATCCTGCTGCAGGCCACCTACCTCGGCCTGGCGACCAGCCTGCAATCCGAACCCCTCGGCATGCTGGATCTACGCGACCAGATCCGCACCACGGTCCTGCAGGAATGCGCTTATCCGCACGTCATGATCCGGGTCGGCGTCATGCCGCCCGCCGCGGCGCCCTTGGAATCCACCCCGCGCCGCCCGGTGACCGAGGTCATAGAGACGAACTGAATCGCCTGCTCGACCGGTGTTCGGACCGGGGCTAGGCGAGGGGCGGCTGATTGCTCCGGCGGTTTGCGGGCATATCCCCGACAGGGCGGTCTCGTCCTCGAAAGGAGCACGCGCGATGAATCAGTCAGAGAAGCAGTTTCCCGATGACGCTCGGACCACTCGAACCCATGCGGGCGAGTCGATCAGGGACACCAGGAATTGGCCCGGATTGATTCTCGCCGCTGTCGGGTTGGTGCTGCTCGGTCTCACGCTCACCGCGGCCGGGTACGGCTTCGCAGGCTGGGCCGTGATCGCGGGCGTGGCGTGCGCGGTGTGTCTGGTGGCGGGGATCGGGCTCGTGGTCGCGGAGCACCGGCGGGTGAAGGCGCAGGAGGGTCTCGCCTTGGGCGAGCCGAGGGGACACTGAGGTGGTCGTCCTCCGGGCGCCGCGCGTCTACCGGCCGCAGGCCGACACCTGGCTGCTCAGTCGTGCGATGCGTGAAGTGCCGTCGCTCCCCGGCGGGCGGGTGCTCGACGTCTGTGCGGGGACCGGCGCGCTCACCATGGCCGCCGCCGCGGCGGGTGCGGGCAGTCTGACCGCCGTCGACCTGTCCTGGTCGGCGCTGATGTCGACGTGGATGAACTGCCGGTTGCGCGGCATCGCGGTGGAACTGCTGCACGGCGATTTCGGATCCGCGCTGCGGCTGCCGCGCTTCGACGTGGTGGTCGCGAACCCGCCCTATGTTCCCGCGGGCCGGGCGACCGGTCGCGGTGCGGCGCTGGCCTGGGACGCAGGCCACGACGGCCGCAGCGTGCTCGACCGGTTGTGCGCGATGCTGCCGGACCTGCTCACCGAGCGCGGCGTCGGGCTGATCGTGCATTCGGCGATCAGCGATCCCGAGCGCAGCCTGTGCCAACTGCGCGAGCGGGGCGAGAACGCCCACGTCGTGGCGACCGGAACGGTGCCGTTCGGGCCGGTCATGCGCTCTCGCGCCGGATGGCTGGCCGCCAACGGCTTCATCCGGCCCGGTCAGCGCGAGGAGGAACTGGTGGTGATCCGTGTCGACCGAACATCGTCTCCCGTCGCCGACCCCGCCTGAGCCGCGGCGGGTCGTGCTCACCGACGGCGGGCCCGCGCTCATCGACGGTCCCGTCGACATGGTCACCGTCGACGGAACGGTCCTGCACTGCGACCGTTTCGTGGTGGCGCTGTGCCTGTGCCGCCGGTCGAGCACCTACCCGCTGTGTGATACGAGCCACCGGCGGCGACGTCATCCGAGGAGTGCCGAATGACGGTTCTGCGATCACTGCCGCGCCCGCGCGGCGAGTTGTCTGCCGCGGTCATCGAATCGCTCACGCGGACACCGGGTTCGGTGGTGCCAGACGCCGTCGCACTCGACCCCTACGGCGAGGATCTCCTGCTGACCCTGCACACCTGCTACGAACTGCACTATCAGGGCTTCGCCGGTGTCGACGAGAACTGGGAGTGGGACCCCGACCTGCTGCGCTTGCGCGGTCACCTGGAGAGCCAACTGCTCACAGCCCTGCATGCCGATGTCCCGGGCGGCGACGATGTCGATGCAGAACTCGACCGTCTGCTCGAACCGACCCGTGACGCCGACGGCATCGCCGGATTCCTCGCCGAGCGGGGGACACCCGACCGATTGCGCGAATATTTCGTCCACCGCTCGATCTACCACCACATCGAAGCCGACCCGTATGCCTGGGTGATCCCGCGCCTGCGCGGGCAGGTGAAAGCGTCGCTGGTGGCGGTCGAGTTCGACGAGTTCGGCGCCGGCCGCGGCGAACGCGTGCACGCGCGACTGTTCGCCGATCTGCTGTCCGGCGCCGGTCTGGAGCCGGGCTACCTGCACTACTTCGACACGGTGCCGGCGCCGATGCTGGCCCTGGTGGACATGATGACCCTGTTCGGTCTGCATCGTGGCCTGCGCGGCGCGCTGATCGGCCATTTCGCGACCGTCGAGATCACCTCGCCGCCTGCCTCGCGCCGCTTGGCCGCGCTCGCTCACACACTGCTCCCGCATCCCGCGTGCGCGCATTTCTACGCCGAACACGTCGAAGCCGACGCCGTGCACGAACAGGTGATGCGTCGCGACGTCGTCGCCGGTTTACTGGCCGCCGAACCCGGCCAGGCCGCCTCGATCGTGTTCGGCATCCAAGCCACGAACCTGCTCGAGGACCGCTTCGCCGATCACGTACTGACATGCTGGAACGAGGATCGCAGCTCGTTGCGCGAGACGCTCAGTGCACCCGTCGCACCTGCGTGAAGGTGATCGCGACGGGGTAGCCGCCCTGTTCCCGGTCGTAGGCCTCGTGGTCGGCGGTGAGATGGTCGGTGATCGTGTGCATCACGTGCCAGCCGAATCCGGTCGTGTCGATCGGGTGGTCGCTGCCGCAGACCGCGGTGACCTCGATCCGGATCCGGAATCCGTCCGCGGTCACCTCGCAGTGGATCTGGGAATCGGGCGTCGCGTCGAGGATCAGGCACGTGGCGGCCTCGTCGAGCGCGACGCGGATGTCGGCTACCTCGTCGACGGCGAAACCGGCGATCAAGGCGACCGTTTCGGCGACCGCCCGGAGCATCACGACCTGGTTCAGGTCGGCGTCGATCTGGACGCGGGTCGATGTCGCAGGCGTCGAGTCGGTGATGATTCGGTCGCTCGAATCCACGATGTCCTCCTCCCGAGCATGCGCCGGAGTGGGTTCATCGAGCGCATACCCAGGATCAGGGTGAGCGAAACAGCGTGTCAGTGACCTGATTCCGATCGGGAGGCGTCATCGATCGACAGGTAATACCGGAACAGCGGTCGCACACCGACCAGATCCAGTGCTCGCTCCACCTCACGGGTACCGGTGAGCAGGCGGATATCGACCCGGTGCGTCCACGCCTCGATCTTGGCCTCGCGCAGCGTCGCCGCGACACGGATGCTCAGGAATTCGGTGTCGCGCAGGTCGATGACGACCACGCGTGCGCCCGACCGCACCGAGCGATCGAGAAGCGAACGGAATCGCGGCAGTCGCGCCGCGTCGAGCTCGATGCCGCCGTGGAGTACCCAGCAGCCAGGTCGTCCCGGGTCGCGCACAGCCAACTCGGCCGCGGCGTCCGCGGAGCGTCCGCGTCCGCGGTACCAGCGCAGCCGACTCGAATGGCGGCTATCCGTGACGACAGACATAGAACCTCCTGTGCGACAGGGTTTTTCCGGTCGTCGCTGCCGAGGGGCGTCTACCGGCTCGAGGGGGAGCGGCAGACGAGGACCGGGGTCGGCTGGAGGTCTCAACCTGGAACAATTCTGGCATGTGCCGACGCCGCTGTCACTGCGTCGGCGTCGGCTCGGCGAGCGCTTGCTCACGCAGCAAGGCCAAGGTCCGCGACAGGATCCGCGAGACCTGCATCTGCGAGACACCCAGGTGCTCGGCGATCTGGCCCTGCGTCTGGGACTCGTAGAAACGCATGATCAGCACCTGTCGTTCCTCGGCGGGCAGCGCGGCGATCAGCGGCCGGACCGCCATCGCGTCCTCGGTGAGCTGGTAGCAGGGCTCGTCGCTGCCGAGGGTATCGGTGATCGGCTGAGTGGAGTTGTCGCGGCCGTCGTGGGTGACGCCGTCGATGGAGTTGGTCTGGTAGCCGTTGCCCGCGACCAGCGTGCGGGTCACCTCGACCAGGTCGACGTCGAGCTCGTCGGCGAGTTCGTGCGCGGTCGGGAACCGTCCGAGCCGCTGCGAGAGTTCCTCGGTGGCGGGGCCGATCCTGAGCTGGATCTCCTTGAGCCGGCGCGGCACCCGGACCGCCCACGTGCGATCACGGAAGTGCCTGCGCACCTCACCCATGATCGTCGGGATCGCGAAGGACAGAAAAGACGAGCCGCGAGTCACGTCATAGCGATCGACGGCGAGCACCAGGCCCACCCTGGCGGTCTGTTCGAGGTCGTCGAACTGCTCACCGCGGCCGTTGAACTTTCGCGCGATGTGATCGGCGAGCGGCAAGCACAGTTCGATGACCTGCGCGCGCACGGGGTCGTGGTGTTCGTCGCCGGGCGGCAGTGCCCGCAACTTCTCGAACCACGGTTCGATGTTGTCGTAGCTGTCGCCGTGCGAATGGGATCGCCGGGCGGTCGAACGGTCGGCCGAAGCTATCGTTGATTCCCATGTCATCGCTACTTGCCTCACTTCCAGGCGGTTGCAGATGTGTTCATGGGGTACCCACCGGGACCCAGGGCTATGCCCTACCCACGAGGCTAGCGCGCGATGGTCACGACTTGGCAGGTCCGTGCAATCGCCGGATCCAGCCGAATTCGACCGTGGTGGGGTAGCCGTCGCGGGCCGCGTCGAACCCGGCGTAGTCGGTGCGCAGCGCGTCGGTGAGCGTCGCGACGACGTGCCAGCCGAAGGATTGCTCATCGAGGGCGGCGGGCTCTCGGGCCACGGCGCTCACCCGGGCGCCGAGCGCTCCGTCCCGACCGGTGAACGAACAATCGAGCACCGAGTCCGGCGTCGCGACCAGCATCAACGCGGTGGCGACCTCGTCGAGGGCCAGCAATAGATCGGTGACTTCGTCGAGCGCGAAGCCCCCGACGAGCAGCACCGTCTCGGCGAGCGCGTGCACCATGCTCAGCTGGTCCAGTTCGGCGGGCACCTGGAACCCGACGGTCCGCGGGCGGGGAGCGGTATCGCGATCTCGAGCCCGCACGCCACCTCCCTCATCCACCACCGTTTCCCGGAGGTTACCCAGTAACCGCCGGGTCACGCCTCGATCTCATTTCGGGTCGTTGCCCGTCGACTCCGGTTCTCCCGGCCGCCTGCCACGAGTCTTGCGCATCGCCAGTACCACCGCGACGAGGGCAACCAAAGCCACGATCGCAATTATCTCCATACGCGCCGCTTACCCCACGACCCGGGATCGAACCGCTGTTTGCCGCGCCGATAACGCGGTAGTCCCCCCGGGGATAGTACTTCCGAACTGGAGGACGTCGACCATGGGTTTTCCCGAACAACAGCAGAAAGTTCCGGGTGTGCAGTCGCAGATGACGCCGGTCCCCGATTGCGGGGAGCACAGCTATCGCGGATCGGCCAAGCTGGCGGGTAAAGCGGCGGTGATCACCGGCGCCGACAGCGGGATCGGCCGGGCTGTCGCCATCGCTTTCGCTCGTGAAGGCGCCGATGTGCTCATTTCCTACCTGGACGAGGAGTCCGATGCGCTGGAGGTAGCCGAGTGGGTGGAGCAGGCCGGACGGCGGGCCGTGCTGGTCCCGGGTGACCTGTCCGATTCCGCGCACTGTCGCGCGGTGATCGCGCGAGCGGTCGAGGAATTCGGCACCGTGGACGTGCTGGTGAGCAATGCGGCGTATCAGATGACCCATACCGATCTGTCCGAGATCACCGACGAGGAGTTCGCCTATACCTTCGCTGTGAATGTCGGCGCGTATTTCCATCTGGTCCAGGCGGCAGTGCCACACATGCGGCCGGGGTCCTCGATCATCGGTAGCTCCTCGGTCAATTCCGACATGCCGAATCCGACTCTGGCGCCGTACGCCGCGACGAAGGCGGCGATCTCGAATCTCTCCGCCAGTTTGGCACAGTTGCTCGGCGAGAAGGGGATTCGGGTGAACAGTGTGGCACCGGGCCCGATCTGGACCCCGCTGATCCCGTCCACCATGCCACCGGAAAAGGTGGCGAAATTCGGCGACAACACACCGTTGGGACGGGCGGGGCAACCCGCGGAACTCGCTTCGGCTTATGTTCTGCTGGCGGCCGAAGACGGCAGCTACATTTCCGGGGCCAGACTCGCAGTGACCGGCGGCAGACCCATCCTCTGATCTCCTCAGCGCGACGAAGGGACGACGAAATACTATGACAGACCACGATATTCCGTCCGAGTTCACCCATCCGCCGACTCCGCCCGACGAGGACGCCGCGACACCGTGTGAGCAGGCGGGTCCGGCAGCCGACCAGGAAGGGCCCGCTTTGCGCAGCCCCACGGGTGCACCGATTCCCGGTGACGCGAGCCTGCGCGCCCAGCAGGGCCCTCGGCTGACCACCCCGCAGGGCGCGGGGGTGGCCGACACCGATCACGCGCTCAAGGCGGGACAGCGCGGCCCGACACTGCTGCAGGACTTCCACCTGCGCGAGAAGATCACCCACTTCGATCACGAACGCATCCCCGAGCGGGTGGTGCACGCTCGCGGCACCGCCGCTCACGGTGTGTTCATCGCCAACGGCGCCGCGGCGTCGCTGACGCGCGCGAAGTTCCTGGCCGCCGACGCGCGCACCCCGGTCTTCGTCCGGTTCTCCACGGTGCTCGGCTCACGCGGGTCGGCCGACACGGTGCGCGACACCCGTGGTTTCGCGGTGAAGTTCTACACCGGCGAGGGGGTCTACGACCTGGTCGGCAACAACATTCCGGTGTTCTTCATCCAGGAAGCGATCAAGTTCCCCGATGTGATCCACGCCGGCAAGCCCGAGCCGGATCGCGAGATCCCGCAAGCGCAATCCGCGCACGACACCTTCTGGGATTTCGTCACGCTGCACACCGAGGCGACCGCGCATACCTTCTGGAACATGTCGGACCGGGCGCTGCCGCGGTCGTTGCGGATGATGGAGGGATTCGGTGTCCACACCTATCGGCTGGTCGCCGAGGACGGCACGACGAGTCTGGTGAAGTTCCATTGGAAGCCGCGCCTGGGCGTGCATTCGATGCTGTGGGAGGAAACGCAGCTGACGGCCGGGTTCGACCCGGATTTCCATCGCCGGGATCTGGCCGACACGATCGCGGCCGGCTTGGCACCGGAATGGGATTTCGGTGTGCAGGTATTTCCCGATACTCCCGATCATCTCTTCGAGGGCATCGATCTGCTCGACCCGACCAAGATCGTCCCCGAGGAACTCGCGCCGGTGCAGACGATCGGTACCCTGCGCCTCACCGCGAATCCGGAGAATTTCTTCGCCGAAACCGAGCAGGTCGCTTTCTGCCCCACCCACCTGGTTCCGGGCATCGAGGTCACCGATGACCCGCTGCTCCAGGGCCGGTTGTTCTCCTATCTCGACACTCAGATCAGCAGGCTCGGCGGCCCGAATTTCACCCAGTTGCCGATCAATACGCCGCACGCCGACGTCAACGACCTCTTCCGCGACGGTATGCACCAGGGTGCCGTGCACCCCGGAGTCGCTGCCTACAAACCCAATTCGCTCGGCGGCGGATGCCCCTACGCGGCGAGTTTCGCCGGCGAAGCCTATGTCGAATCACCGACACCCATTCCGCCGCCGACCGCGAAACTACGGACGTCGGCCAACAGCGCGGGATCGGTGTCGTTCGCCGACCACTACTCGCAGCCGCGCATGTTCTATCGCAGCCTGACCACCGGCGAACAGCGACATCTGGCCGATGCGTTCTCCTTCGAACTCGGCAAGTGCCAGTCCGAGTCGATCCAGCGGCGCGCTCTGCAGATGCTGGTCAATGTCGACGACGGACTGGCCGGCTACGTCGCCGGGCAACTCGGGCTCGACAAGCCCGCCCCGAACAGCGATCACGTAGATCTCGCGCCGAGTCCGGCGTTGTCGCAGCGACACGGCAGTTTCCCGGTGGACGGGCGAACGGTGGCCGTGCTGGTCGACGACACCACATCGGGCGACGCGGTGCGCGAGGTCTCGACCGCGCTGGAAGAGGCCAGAGTCCGGCCGATGGTCGTCGCGGCGCGCGGCGGTGTCATCGACGGTGTGCCGGTGGCACGGACTTTCGCCACGATGCGATCGGTCGAGTTCGACGGCGCGCTGTTGCTGGCCGAGCCGGCGGATGCGAGGGTGAACCTGCTGGTCGAGGAGATGTGGCGGCACGGCAAGGCGATCGCCGCGGTCGGCACCGCGGTCTCGGTGCTGCAGCGCAACGACATCGAATCCGACGCGCCGGGAATCACCGTCGCCGACACGGTGGCCGCGACGAGCGCGCTGCTCACCGACCTGGCCGAGCATCGTGCGTGGGCGCGCATCGAAGCCGACTCCTGACTTCGCGCCGACACTGTGCGCGTGCGTCGTTTCGAGTACGTGTGCGCGGGCATCCCACCACTGTGGCGATCAGCCGAATGTGGAACGGGCGCCGAAGAACCGGCTCAGCCACGCTTTCGTAGGACGGTGTCGACACCGGAGTTACCTCGGGGCAGGTCGAGCGCACCATCACGATGCCAACGACGTCATCGCGGTGTGGCTCGACCTGCGTCGCGGCCTTTCGCGGGTGCCCAATGTCGTGCGCCCGCCGCAACACCGACGACAGGAGGCGATGATGTTCGCGATCGAGCGCACCGAGTCGGCCACGGTGCCACCACCGCCGGAACCCACACCACCGGGCCCCCCACCGGACCCGTTCCTGCCGAACCCGGGCGATCCGGTGCCGGCCCCACCCAGCCCGCCGACCCCGCCCGGTCCGGATCCGATTCCTCGGCCGCCGAGCCCGCCCGGTCCGGATCCGGTGCCCCCGCCGCCGGTCCCGCCCGGCCCCGATCCGGTACCCGCGCCACCGGCTCCGCCCGGACCCGGTGATCCGGTGCCCGTTCCGCCGGACCCGCCCGGTCCCGACCCGGTGCCACCGCCGCCGGTCCTTCGAGGTCTCGCCGGGACAGTCGATCCCGGCCCGGCCCACCGGACCGCGTTCTCGGTACCGCCGCGTCCCGCACCGGCGGTGCGGCGATAGGGAATCAGGAAGGTCGGCCGATGGACCACAGCACCGCCCCGCTGGTCGCCGCGGTCGCCGACTACCGTGGGCTCAGCCGCTACGGATTCACCCCACCGGCACATCGCCAGGGGCGCGGGATCGATGCCCGCGTGCTCACCGCACTCGGGCCCGACGCGTTCGCCTCCGACATCCTGGCCTCGCCGGGACTGGACGACCGGCTTGCGCGCGGCGGGTTGCTGCGCGCGGCCGAGGACCTGATGGCCGACGCGGTCGGCGCGGATGCCGCCTTCTTCTCGACCTGCGGTAGTTCACTGTCGGTGAAGGCGGCGATGATGGCCGTCGCGGGTGGTGACGACGGCGGTCTGCTGGTGGCACGGGACTCGCACAAATCGATCGTGGCCGGACTGATCTTCTCCGGTGTCCGCCCACACTGGATCACCCCCCGCTGGGATGCCGACCGGCATTTCTCCCATCCGCCCTCGCCGGCTCAGGTGGAGCAGGCGTGGCGGGAAAATCCGGACGCCGCGGGAGCTTTGATCGTCAGCCCCAGCCCCTACGGCACCTGCGCCGATATCCGGGGAATCGCGGAGGTCTGTCATGCGCGCGGCAAGCCGCTGATCGTCGACGAGGCGTGGGGCGCGCATCTGCCCTTCCATCACGACTTGCCCACCTGGGCGATGGATGTCGGTGCCGACGTGTGTGTGGTGAGCGTGCACAAGATGGGCATGGGTTTCGAGCAGGGTTCGGTGTTCCACGTGCAAGGCGACCTGGTCGATCCGAAGCGGCTGAGCCGCTGTGCCGACCTGCTGATGACGACGAGCCCCAACGTGCTGATCTATGCCGCGTTGGACGGATGGCGAAGGCAGATGGCCGAATTCGGCCACGATCTGCTCGATCGTGCCCTGACGATGGCCCGTGGAACCCGCGCCGCGATCGACGAGATCGCCGGGCTGGAGGTCATGCACGACGAACTCCTCGGCGTCGAGGCGTCTCACGATCTGGATCTGCTGCAGGTACTGATCGACGTCTCCGGCACCGGCGCGAGCGGCTACCAGGCCGCCGACTGGCTGCGCACCCACCGTCGGCTCGACGTGGGTCTCAGCGATCACCGTCGAGTGCTCGCGACCCTGTCACCGGCCGACGACGAGGTGAGCGCCGCCGCGCTCATCGATGGGCTCGCGCTGTGGCGTGCAGGGCTCGGCGACCCCCGCCCACCCACCATCGTGCTCCCGAAACCCGAAGACCTGCAACTGGATACGGTGATGCTGCCCCGCGACGCGTTCTTCGCCGCCACCGAAGCGGTACCGGCGGAGCGCGCCGTCGGCCGGATCGCCGCCGAGCAACTCACCCCGTACCCACCCGGCATTCCCGCGATCGTGCCGGGCGAGCGGATCGACGCGGCCGTCGTGGAGTATCTGCGCACCGGCGTCGCCGCGGGCATGAACGTGCCCGATGCGAGCGATCCACGCCTGGACACCTTCCGCGTGGTGGCCGGACGTCACTGACCGACGGGGTCCACCTGGGCGCCTTCGTGCGCGGTCAGCAGGACATGGTCGAGCCGCGTGCGCAACCGCACCTCGTCACCGGCCACGGTCGGCAGTTGGGCCACCACGCGTTCGGCGATGACGCGCAGCTTCACGTTGGTCTCCTGCGAGCGCCACTGGAGTACCCGGAACGCCTGGTCGGCGTTGACGCCGTAGGCGAGCATCAACGCGCCTTTGGCCTGTTCGATCACCACGCGCGCCTCCAGCAGCCCCGGCAGGGTGCTGTCGAGCGCCTCGCGCCGGTACTCGGCCGCGGTGTCGGACAGGTCGATGTAATAGCCCTCGGTGCCGATCACCGTCCCGTCCACGTCGGCGAGCGGCTCCGACACGACCAGCACATCGCGGACCCGGCCGTACGTATCGATGATGCGGTGGTGGCTGGAGAACGCGCCGCTGTCCTCGACCGAGGTGATCATGGCCGCGACCCGATCCCGATCGTCGGGATGCTTGTGCGAGAGCAACATCTCGGTGGTCGGCACGGTGCCGGGCTGGTAACCGTGCATCCGCGCGACCTCATCGGACCATTCCCATTGCCGGGTGGCGAATCGAAACCGGAAGCGGCCGACCGTCAACGAGTCGCCGACCCCGATCACGCGTTCGACAAGTGCGCGCTCTGTGGTGGATGCGTTGCCCAGTTCGGTCATGTGTCGATTATTCACCCTGGACCTCGCGCCTGTTTGCACCTGACAGACCCGGGTAGGCCGTCGATGGGTCCCCAGGACGGCCCACGGCCACCGAGTGGCCGACAAACAGCCTGAAAGGAATGCCATGGGTATCGCTGACAAGGCGAAGAACAAGGCCGACGAGCTGGCAGGCAAGGCCAAGGAAGCCACCGGCCGTGCCACCGACGACCGCGATCTGGAGAACGAGGGTCGTGGTGATCAGGCCAAGTCGAACCTGAAGGACGCGGGCGAGAAGGTCAAGGACGCTTTCCGCGACTGACCGGCCATGCCGCCCGGGTCATCGGTCCCTCACCGGACCGATGACCCGCGCCCGCTCCGCAGGTGCTGGAGGTGAGGAAGTGTCCGCGCATGTACCGACGGTCGGCGTCGAGGAAGAGTTCCTGCTGACCGATCCCGAGTCCGGCGCGCCCGCGCCGAAGAACACGCTCGTCGCCGAGACGGCGAAGAAGGCCGGGATCGATCTGCAGCTGGAGCTGACGAGCTGTCAGGTCGAGACCAGCAGCGCGGTGCACTCCGAGATCGGCGCCTTGCTGGCGCAATTGCGGAGCGCACGGCGCCGGGTGGCCGAATGCGCGGCCGAGCACGGTACCCGCTTGCTGGCGGTGGCGGTGCCGCCGACCGTCCCCGAGGGGTACCCGGTCACCGATACGCCGCGCTACCAGCGCATCGCGCACGCTTTCGGCATGATCGCCCACGAGCAGGGGCTGTGCGGGTGCCACGTGCACGTGGCGGTGCCCGATCGCGAAACCGCGGTGCTGGTGAGCAACTATGTCCGACCACGTTTGCCGGTACTGCTCGCCTTGACCGCGAATTCGGCGATCTACCGTGGCAGCGAAACCGGCTACGCGAGTTGGCGCAGTATTTTGTGGCGCCGGTGGCCCAGCGCGGGTCCGCCGCCGTATTTCGCGTCGCTGCGTGAGTACGAATCGATCGTCGCGATGATGCGATCCAGCGGCAGCATCCTGGACAACAAGATGGTCTATTGGGACGTCCGCCCGTCGGAGTCCTTTCCGACGGTCGAAATCCGCGTGAGCGATGTTCCGGCGACCGCTGAGGAATCCGCGCTGCTCGCGGCGCTCATCCGCGGAATCGTCACCACCGCGCTCGACGCGATCGCGCAGGACATCCCCGCTCCGGCGGTGCCCGGCGAAGTCCTGCGCGCCGCCTATTGGAACGCCGCGCGATCCGGGCTCGACGGCAACGGCCTCGACCTCGTGGCGCGTCGCGTCGTTCCCCATCAGGACCTGCTGGCCGCGCTCGTCGACGACATCGCGGCGGCATTGCACCGTTGTGGTGACCACGCCTTCGTCACCGATGCGATCAGGGCGCTCGGCGAGCGCGGAAACGGCGCGCGTCGGCAGCTGGTGGCGATGCACCGACGACGCGAAATCGCTGATGTGATCAGCGAACTCGCCGACGCCACCCTCGAGGGCTGCCGCTGATCGCGACGTCGAGCGCATCGGATCCATCACAACCGGTGACACGATCGATCCGGCGTGCTGAAATGGAACCACCAGCCGGCCTTGAGTCACCAGGACCGGCCGGGGCAGTGTGTACACCTGCCGGTGTCGAGGGATCGAGCACTCGTGAACAACCGTTCCGGCCATGGCGACCGACCGTCGCGGATCAGTGAATCCGACTCGGCGCTGCGTGCGGAAGTCACCCTGCACCCCACGGCCACTGTCGTGCACGTGTACGGCGAGATCGACGCCTGCAACCTGCCCCAATGGCGCACCGTCCTCGACCGGGCAGGCACCGCACAGGGGGAGCCGGGTCACCTGGTGATCGACATCAGCGACGTGACGTTCATGTCCTGCCGGGCGATCCTCGACATGGCGACCCGCGCCCAGCGCGGTCAGCTGCGCATGAGCGTGGTCAATCCCGTGCCGTCGGTCACCGACCGGATCATCGTCGCGGCCGGTCTCACCGAGTGGCTACCCGTCTACCCGAGCCGCGCCGAGGCATTGGCCGCCGCGCGCACGCAACCGCAGTCCACCCGGACGATTCCACCGGCGTCGTGGTCGACGACGTAGACCTGGCCGGGTTCACTCGTGCGCGGCGGAGTCCGTGAGAATCGGCAGCAACGCCTTGGCGCTGACCATGTGGTCCTGTCCGGCGAGTACTTGACGCGTCGCCTGGGGAATCGCCGCGGCGAGTTCTCGGGACACCTGATGCATACCGGGCGGGTTCTTCTCCCCGACAACGACTTTCACGGGAATCCGGATCTTCTCGAATCGCTGCACCGGGGGAAGTGTCTCGGTGATCGCGATGTCGTACATCAGGGTGGGAGCGAGTGCCTTCATCGTTTTCCAGCCGGGGAACAGCGGTAGCAGCGCGACGAACGCGCCCGGCATCCCGATTCCGCGCAGAAACGCCTTCAGCGCTCGCGCGTTCTTCGCCTGGTCGAGCAGCGCGCGCACCGTCGCGGCCAGTTCGGCGTAGGACGCCCGTTCGGCCTCGTCGTGGACATAGGGCGCGTCGTAGATCACGACCCTGTCGAGCTTGTCCGGCATCCGGACCGCCGCCTCGAGGGCCAGCGCGGCACCCGACGAATGCCCGTAGAGAATCGCGCGCCCACCGGCGGTATCGACCATCGCCTCGATGTCGTCGACTTCACGCGCGATCGCATACGGCTGCACGTCCCCGCTTTCCCCACGCCCGCGCCGGTCGTAGTTGTAGACGGTGAAGCGTGTGGCGAACACCCGCACGTCGCCGGCGATCGGGCGAAACCGCCGGAAACACGTCGCGCCGGTGATGTACACCAGCGCCGGGCCGTCACCGGACACGTCATAGGCGAGTTCGGTGCCGTCCTTCGACGTAGCGATCCTCATAATTCGTTCCTTTCGGTGCCCGGCGCCCGCGGATCCCCGATCGATCCACTGTCTACCAGTACGACGATGTCGCTCGCGGAAACTCATCGGTGCGGCCGCCGGTCGTGCTGTCCGGCGAAACCACGGCGGATGTGGTCGAGGTGCACCGTGTTCGTCGGCCGGATTGGTAGCGTGGCCGATGTACGCACAGCGGTTGCGTATGTGCTGGTAGCGGGCCCGGAAGGGTCTGTGCGGAGTCGGTGCCCCACGACGAGAGGCCGTTCGATGCGAGCGCGGATCACTGTGACCGTCGACGGGCGGACGCGGGTGGTGGACGTCGACACCCGGACCACCCTGTTGGATGCCCTGCGTGAACAACTGGGCGTCACCAGCCCGAAGAAGGGCTGCGATCGCGGGCAATGCGGGTCGTGCACCGTCCTGCTGGACGGTCGCAGGGCGACGTCGTGCCTCGCGCTGGCCGTCGCGCACGACGGGGCGACCATCGTCACCGCCGACGGACTGGCCGACGGTGACGACCTGCATCCGGTCCAGCGGGCATTCCTCGAACACGACGGCTTCCAGTGCGGCTACTGCACGCCGGGCCAGATCTGTTCGGCGGTCGGCATGCTCGACGAGGTGAAAGCGGGCGCCCCGAGTCACGTGACGACGGATCCGACGGGCGAGATCGTGCTGAGCGACGACGAGATCCGGGAACGAATGAGCGGCAACCTGTGTCGCTGCGGGGCGTATCCGAACATCGTCGCGGCGATTCAGGAGGTCGCTCGATGAGGGAATTCGCCTACGAACGCGCCACCGACGCGGGGCAAGCGGTCGCCGCGGTGCTGGCCGAGCCCGACGCCGTATTCCTCGGTGCGGGAACCAATCTCGTCGATCACCTCAAACTCGGGATCATCGCGCCGGGCAAGCTCGTCGATGTCAGCGGGCTGCCGCTCGATCAGGTGACCCAGCTGCCCGACGGCGGTATCCGCATCGGGTCGGCGGTGCGCAATGCCGATCTCGCCGCCCATCCTGCCATCCGGGCGCGGTATCCGATGCTGTCGGCGGCGCTGCTGGCCGGCGCATCCGCCCAGCTGCGCAATCTCGCCACCACCGGCGGAAATCTGTTGCAGCGCACCAGATGTCCCTACTTCCAGGATTCGACTGTGCCGTGCAACAAGCGCGAGCCGGGCAGCGGATGCTCGGCGATCGGCGGATTCGATCGCGACCAGGCCATCCTCGGCGCGTCCGAGCAGTGCATCGCCACCCATCCCTCCGACATGGCGGTGGCGATGGCCGGGCTGGGTGCGGTGGTGCGGGTGCTCGGCGCCGTCGGGGAGCGTGCGATCCCGCTGGTCGACCTCTACCGGCTGCCCGGCGACGAACCCGACCGGGACACGGTCCTCGAGCACGGTGACCTGATCACCGCCGTCGACCTGCCCGCGCTCGAGTGGGCGAGCACCTCCACTTACCGCAAAGTCCGCGATCGTGCGTCGTTCGCGTTCGCCCTGGTCTCGGTGGCGGCTGCCGTCGACATCGCCGACGGCGTGGTGCGGGATGCGCGGATCGCGCTCGGCGGTGTCGCCGCCACACCGTGGCGAGCATTCGCCGCCGAGACCGCACTGCGCGGCCGGGCGGCCACCGAGGAGAACTTCGCCGCCGCGGCGGATACCGAACTCGCCGATGCGCGTGCGCAGCGGCAGAACGGTTTCAAGATCCCCTTGGCGCGCAATGTCATCGTCGCGACCCTGCGCGAGCTGAGTGAGGCGCGATGAACTCACCGGCGGTCGGCAGCTCACCCACCCGGATCGACGGACCGGCCAAACTTCGCGGTGCCGCACCCTACGCGATGGAACATCCGCAACCGGATCCGTTGTACGGGTACGTGATTCAGTCGACGATCATCCGCGGCCGGATCCGCGAGATCGACACCTCGGTGGCCGAGCGGATGGACGGCGTCGTCGCGGTGCTCACCCACCACAACGCTCCCCGGCTGGCCGTCGACGACGACAACGAACTGTTCATTCTGCAGGACGCCGAGATCGCATTTCGCGGGCAGGCGATCGGCGCCGTAGTCGCGACGAGCCTGGAGGTGGCCTGCGAAGCTGCCGCTCAGGTGGGTGTGACCTATGACGAGCGGCCCGCCGACGTCACCCTCGATGCCGAGCTCCACAACCCCGGGGAGGTGAGCGGCGGCTTTCCCGCCGACACCGCGATCGGTGACGTCGACGCAGCCATGGCCATCGCCCCGGTCACTATCGACCACACCTATACCACCGCGATGGTCCACAACAACCCGATGGAACCGCACGCCACCGTCGCGCACTGGACCGACGACACCCTGACGCTGTTCGACTCCACGCAGGGCCCGCATGTGGTGCGCGCCCAGCTCGCGCCCCTGTTCGGCTTGGCGCCCGAGCGGGTGCGGGTGATCGCGCCCTTCGTCGGCGGTGGCTTCGGGTCCAAGGGCGAACCGCACGCCAATATCGTGCTCGCCGCGATGGCAGCGAAACTCTGCGACGGGCGGCCCGTGAAACTGCCGCTGACCAGGCAGCAACTGTTCTCCCTCGCCGGTTATCGGACACCGACCAGCCAGCGGATCCGGCTCGGCGCGCACCGCGACGGCACCTTGACCGCGATCGCCCACGACGCGATCGCGCAGGCCTCCGTGGTGAAGGAATTCGCCGAACAGACCGCCGTGGTCACCCGCGTGATGTATTCGGCGGCCAACCGATCGACCTCGCACCGTTTCGCGGCACTGAATGTTCCCGTCTCGTCGTGGATGCGGGCGCCCGGGCACTGTCCGGGCATGTACGCCGCGGAGACGGCGATGGACGAACTCGCGGTGGCCCTCGGCATGGACCCGATCGCCTTGCGTATCCACAACGAACCCGAGGTCGACCCGGAATCGGGGCGCCCGTTCTCCACCCGGGGGCTGATCGAATGCCTGCAGACCGGGGCGCGGCGCTTCGGCTGGGCGGAGCGCGACCCGGCGCCGAAGTCGCGACGCGAAGGCCGATGGCTGATCGGATCCGGGGTCGCCGCGGCGACCTACCCGGCCGACACCGCCTCGGGCAACAGCGCCCGCGTGCGCTACCTCGGCGACCGCTACGAAGTCGCCATCGACGCCGTCGATATCGGCACCGGCACCTGGACCTCCCTCGGCCAGATCGCCGCCGACGCGCTCGGTGTCGACTCGGACCGAATCGAGCTGCGCATCGGCGACTCCGATCTCCCCAAGGGGACGGTCGCGGGCGGTTCGACCGGTATGGCGTCCTGGGGCTCGGCCGTAGTGGCGGCCGCGCTGGCCTTCCGCGACCGATTCGGCCCGGCGCCCGCCGACGGCGCCGAGATCACGGTCGAGGCCCCCGAATACCCAGGGCGAGAGAACTTTTCGACCCATGCGTTCGGTGCGCACTTCGTCGAGGTCCGCGTGCACACCGACACCGCCGAGATCCGGGTTCCGCGCGTGGTCAGCGTCTTCGGCGCGGGCCGCATCATCAATCCGCGGATGGCCCGTTCACAATTCCTCGGCGCCGTCACCATGGGTCTGTCCATGGCACTGTTCGAACAGAGCGAGTTCGATCCGCGCCTGGGCGCCGTGATCAACCACGACCTCGCCGGATACCACATCCCGGTCAACGCCGATATCGGCGACATCGACGTCAGCTGGATCGATGAACACGATCCGCATCTGAACCCGATGGGCAGCAAGGGAATCGGCGAGATCGGCATCGTCGGCTCGGCGGCCGCGGTGGGCAACGCGATCTACCACGCCACCGGCGTCCGCGTCCGCCACGTGCCCATCCACCTCGAAGACCTGCTCGGCGCCCTCTGATCAGCAGCGGGTCGGCGCGGGTTCGCCGCGGTGGCCCGGTCGAGGGTCCGATAAAGCTCACACGCCGGGTAGCTGTTTCGCGTCGGCCGGTACGTTCATGAATGCCGAAATGACGTGATCGCTGAGGTAGAGCCTTAATTCTGAACGCCACTCGGCGGGGATACCCGCCGGGACCATGTCGAGTGCGTCTTCGACCTCCTCCCATATTCGGGGAAAGGGGATTCCGTTGCGCGAGCAGGATTCGACGGCGACCATCAGCTGTTGGGTCAGGCAATCCATGTGTACCGTCGGTGTCACAGTGAATCCCGTTTCGAGTAGCAGCTCGAGATCGTCCATTGTTTTCCCCTTACCGGTGTCGCACCCCTGCTGTGCGCTCAACGTAGGTGACCGATTCACGGTGTGGGAAATCGTGCGGGGGTTACTGGTGGTTCAGATATCTTTCGGCTGCCGGCTTGTGATCCGCACCGACCGGCCGGTGTAGGTTCGACCGATGACCTCCACGGCCCTGTACTGCGGCACTCGCTGGGACGAGCAGGGTCGATGGTTCTACGAGCTGCTCGGTGACGACGGGACCACCGAGCTGCTGCCCGGCATCGGCACACGGCTGGCGTTCCGGATCACCGATTCGAGTCGATTCTGCTTGGGCTACAACGGGTTCGGTGGCGGTCGTCGCGGACGGCTCGTCTGTCCCCGGCGCGCACGGGTCGACGCCGGGCGCCAGTGCGAGCAGTGCCGGATCACCGAGGGATGGTCGGTGGTGCACAGCCACCGGGGTCCGCTCACGGCCTTGCCCGAACAGGTCCGCGACTACATGTCGCAGCCACACCATCTCTACATCGCCTATTTCGGGGACGGGATGACCAAGGTCGGTACGGCCTCGGCGTCGCGGCGCAATCGCCGTCTCTTCGAGCAGGGTGCGCTGGTCGCCCGGTTCATCACCGATTCCCCGGACGGACTGCACGTGCGAGATCTGGAACGGACGGTGACCGAGCGAGCCGGGATCGGGCAGGCGGTCGCCGGTATCACCAAGACCCGCATCCTCACGAAACCGCTGCGCCCCTGGGCGGTGCTGGAATCGGCGGTCGCCGACGCGGCCGAGCACGCCGCGGGCGCATTGCCCGGCGACATCACGCGCACCGATATCGCCTGGTCGGGCGGGCGGGACTTCTACGCCACGATCCAGGCTCACGGCCGATTCCCGGTTGCCACCGAAATCGCCGGGGAGCCGGGCGAATACGTCCTCGACGCGGTGACCGCGCACGGCCACACCATCGCCTGCCGGGACACCGCGGGTGCGAGCGAACTCGTATTGGTCAACGACACCCGCCTCGTCGGTCGCCGCATCGAACTCGACTCCACGATCACGGCGACGCCGGAACCCGCGCAGACCAGCCTGTTCTGAAGGCCCCTCACTCCATGGCGGCGAGTTGCGCCCGCATCGTATCCAGTCCCATGCCGCCCAATCGTAAAGCGCGGGTGTGGAATCGCCGCATATCGAACGACGCTCCCGCGCGCGCACGGGCTTCCTCGCGAGCCGTCAGCCACAGGCGTTCACCGATCTTGTAGGCGGGTGCCTGCCCGGGCCAGCCCAGGTAGCGGTCGATCTCGTCGCGCGCGGTGGCTTCGTCCTCGAGGGTCCGCGTCAGCAGGAACTCCAGACCGAGATCGGGAGTCCACCGCTCGCCCTCGTGGAAGTCGGCGCCGGCCGGAATCTCCCATTCGAGGTGCATCCCGATATCCACGATCACTCGGGCGGCGCGGAACAGTTGCTGCGAGAGCATGCCGAACAGGTCGCCGTCGTCGTCGAGGTAGCCGAGTTCCTGCATGAGGCGTTCGGCGTAGAGCGCCCACCCCTCACCGTGCCCGGAGGTGAACGACATCAACCGCTGGTAGGTGTTCAGCGCATCCGCCTCGTACACCGCGGTCGCGATCTGGAGGTGATGGCCCGGCACGCCCTCGTGATAGACCGTGCTCACCTCGCGCCAGGTCGTGAAATCCTCTTTGTCCGGCTCCACTGACCAGGTCATGCGACCGGGACGACTGAAATCGGCGGTCGGGCCGATGTAGTACGCGCCGACCACCCCACCCGGCGGGGCGATGGTGCACTCCAGTCGCATGAGCTCGTCGGGGATCTCGAAGTGCTCGCCGCGCAACGATCCCAGCGCTCGGTCGGACACCTTCTGCAGCCAGGCCCGGAGTCCGTCCCGCCCGCGCACCCGGTATTTCGGGTCGGCGTCGAGCACTGCCGCGGTCTCGGTGAGGGAAGCGCCCGGTGCGATGCGGGCGGCGACGGCGAACATCTCGGCCTCGAGCCGAGCGAATTCCGCCCAGCCCCAGTCGTAGGCTTCCCGCAGGTCGAGGTCGGCCCCGGTGAAATAGCGCGACCAGAGCCGGTAGGTCTGCTCGCCCACCGCGTCCTTGGCCGGCGCGTTCGGCACGAGCTCGGCGCGCAGGAACTCGGCGAGAGCCGCATAGGCGTGTTCGGCCGCCTGCGCGCCCTGCCGCAATCGCGTCAGCGGCGCGCCGTCGACACCTTCCGCGGCGGCGACGAAAGTGGTGAAGAACCCGGTGTTCGCGCCGGAACCCGCCCAGATGTCCGCCTGCTCGGCGACCTTGATGATCTGGCGCAGCGCACTGACCTGCCCGCGCTCCGCCGCGACCAGCAGCGAAGCCCGCAGGCCTGCCAGCGCTTCCGGTACTCCCGCGAGCCGCTCGGCGATCACCGTCCAGTCCGCGGCCGTCTCGGCGGGCATCACGTCGAACACCATCCGGATGTGCTGTACCGGACTTTCGATCACATTGAGGGCGGCGAGGGGCAGTTTGGCGTCATGGATCTCCACGTCGAGCCCGACGCGCTCGGTGAACACGGCTTTCGCCACCCGTTCGCCGTCGTCGACAGGTTGTGCGGCAAGCATGGCGTGCACCGCGTTTCGCGCGATCCGCGCCCGAATCTCGTGTCCGGCAGGCGAATAGTCGGTCAGGCGATCGTCGTGTCCCGCGATGCCGAACATGGTCGCCGTCACCGGATCAGCGGCCGCGTAGTCCTCGACGAATCGATCACAGATCTCATCCACACCCATGCGGACACGCTAACGGCCATCGGCCGCCGACGGGCGACCAACGATCGCGAGCACGGACGCTACGGTGCGAGCGCGCGCAGCTCGGTGAGGTCGACGCCGCGCCCATCGCCGCGCGCATCGTCGGGTCATCGCAAGTGGTCGGCTCGGCCATCGCCTCGTCCACCGTTGTTTCGGGCACCTGCGCCCGGCCTACTGCTCGTTGGAGACCATCATGCGTCGGGCCGGGTCGAGGTGCTGGGGCCGGGTGCGCGGGAGAACACCGCGACCAGGAAGTCGGAGTCGTCGGTGAAGGGCCGAAGATCCCAGGTCGACAGCAGCAGGTCGACGGTGAGCCCGGCGGATCCGGCGTCGGTCAGGAACTCGGCGAACTCGTAGCCGCGGTCCGCGCCGAACCCGATGATCGCCCGCCCGCCCGGCGCGAGGTGCCCGGCGAACCCCGCCAGCACCGCCGACCGGGTGGACGGAGCCAGGAAGGTCATCACATTGCCCGCGCACACGATGGCGTCGAAGTCGGCGACCGGCAGGTCCAGTTCGGCGAGATCGCCGACCAGCCACGTCGGACCGGGGTGGTCCGCGCGCGCCGCGTCGATCAGCACCGGGTCGACGTCGACCCCCACCACCGTGTGCCCCACCTCGTGCAGGTATCCGCCGGTCCGCCCCGGCCCGCACCCCGCGTCGAGCACTCGGCTGCCACGCCCGAGCATCGCGTCGATCATCCGCGCCTCACCCACGATGTCGGTCCCCTGCGCGGCGAGCGCTCGGAACCGCTCCACATACCGACTCGAATGCGCCGGATCCGCGGCGGTGATGTCCTCCCAGCCACTGGGGGTGCGCTCGTTCGACGCGTTCATGATCGCTGCCTCTCCTCGGTTCGTTCGCGTTGACGACCCTAGAGGCTCGGCCCGGACACGGTCCGCAGGCCTGGCGCGGTCGAACTCGTCGCCGACGGCTCCATCGGACCCGGGGACGGCCGAGGATGCAGGCCGGAGGAGCGCAAGCTGCGCATCAGGGGGAAGCCGGCTCGGTAGCAGGAGGCGCATCACCTGAGCTGACGCCGCGCGTGGTGGCCGACCGCGCGGGCCGGCCACCACGCTGTGCCGCTACGGCGTGGAGTAGCCGATGAGGGCGCCGATGCCCGCACCGATCGGGATGGTCACCAGTGCGCCGACTCCGCCGAGGAAGAAGCCGAGCACCGCGCCGATGCCGGCGCCGATGAGCGCGCCGATGCCCGCGTTGTGCTGCTTGCGGGCCTCGGTGTCGCCGGCCGCGTCGACGAATTCGGCCATGTTGGCGGTGACGACGGCCGGTGCGGCGGCGGGGGTCAGCGTCGCTGACCTGCCGTCGGCGGAGATGCCCGCGACCAGGTCGAAATCGCCTGCTCCGGTGACGATGCGGGTCGGCACGGCCGCGACCACGTTGCCCTCCCGGTTCGTGAGGGTGACCGCACCGCCGACGACACGGAAGGTGCCGTCCGGAGCGGACACGGTGAGCCCGGAGCCATCGGCCAGCGGACTCGCGGTGAACGCCACGCCCCTGTCGACACCCTGCACGATCGGAGCCGCGGCCGATGGTGCGGCCTGCGCGGTGGTGGTGGCCGCGAGGCCGACAGCTCCTGCCGCGAGAACGGCGATCACGCCGAATCGTTGTGCGCCCGAACTTGTTCGAGACGAGAAATGCATCCTGCCCCTCCAGTCTGCCCGCCAGATCCGGCGGAACATCCTCTGCCGGACCGGATCTCGGTCCGAGGACATTTTCGCATCGACGGCGATTCGGTGGAACCCACCAGCGGTGATACCGGAAAAACATCATCACTTCGACATAAACAGCGAATTACATTGCCACACCGTAGATATCGGTACGGTTACCGGAAATTTTCCGGTGCCATGGGCCGCTCCGCGCTGCGGGGCTTCGAACCCGCCTGCGATCTCGCCCGAAATTGCTATGGGCGCCGCTCGGATTTCGTTGGCAGGATCGAGTTGTTCACCGAACCGAGACGGAGGGAAACCGATGACAATCCTGGTTACCGGGGCGACGGCCAATATCGGGCGCATGGTCGTGGACCAGCTGATCGCGCGCGGGGCGACCGACATTCGCGCGCTGACCATCAACCCGGCCGAGGCGGCGCTGCCCGCCGGTGTTCAGGTGGCGCGGGGGCATCTGGGACGGCCTGCCGGTGTGGCCGCGGCGCTCGAGGGCGTCGACCGGATGTATCTCGCACCTTCACCGGACAACGTCACCGCGGTGCTCGAGCTGGCGCGGGCGGCTGGGGTGCGGCACGTCGTCGATCTGTCGGGTGAGCCCGAAAGCTGGTGGGGCAGTGTGTGTAACGCGGTTGAGGACAGCGGCTTGGACTGGACTCATCTGTGGCCCGCCGACTTCATGGAGAACACCCTGACGTGGTCTCGGCAGATTCGTGAAACCGGTGCTGTCCATGAGCCGCACCCCGGCACCGCCAGTGCGCCCATCGCCATGAACGACATCGCCGCCGTAGCCGCGATCGCCCTGCTGGAGGACGGTCACCTCGGCCGCGCCCACTCCCTCGTGGGCCCGGAGATCCTCACTCGCGCAGCCCTGGTCGCACACCTCGCCGACGCTCTCGGCCGCGACATCGCCTTCCGTATCTCCACCCGCGAGGAAACCATCACCGCGCTACAACCCACCATGGGCGACAACACCGCCTGGTATGTCGACAACGTCCTGCTCGACTTCGCCCCGCCGCCGGAATCCCTGCCCACCACCAGCGTCGAAGACATCACCGGACACCCCGCCACCACGTTCGATCGCTGGGCGCACGCGAACGCCGCGCGCTTTCTCGCCGACTGACCCACCGGGCCGCGGCGGCGACAGGGGAAGACCGGTCACGGAAACGATGCGAAGGTACCGGGCGGCGTGCACACTGGTCGGGTATCCGATTGCAGCGCTTGGTTTTCCGGGAGGGGGTCCGGTGAGCACTGTCCTTCTCGCCGTACACGACGCTGTGGGCCCCGTGCTCGCACAGGCTCCGACGCCCGAGCCGCCGCCGGGGTCCGCGAGATTTCTGCAACTCGGCCGCTACCTGTCGTGGCTGGCGCTCCTGCTGTTCCCGGTGCTCGTGATCATCGTGATCATCGTGATCGTGCGGGTAACGCGGTCGCGCCGTACCGAGCCGCGCCCGGCACCGCCTCCGGTCGCGGCGCCTCCGATCTCCGCGACACCTCCGCCACCGCGCCCGCTTCGAGGTGGATGGCATCACGTTGCCGATCCGTCGAGCCCGGACCGATCGAGTGCCGTGCCCGACCTCCCACTCCCGGGGGCAGACGGGTGGCCCCCACCGGATCCCTCGGTGTGGGGACGCCCCGAGCGGGGATGACCGCACCGAGATATTCGTTGCCTCGCGGTAGGAAATGTTGCCGGAGACAAGGAATCAGCGGGTGCTGAGGGAGTTCGACCAAATCTTGTGCGGTCGGTTCCTGACGGCCGGGGGAAATGCCACTATGTGGGCATTTCGGGTGGCTTCCAGGGGTTCGGCGGTAGGGCTGTGGGAAAAATATCGGCGCCAATAGGTCGTTTGGTCGCGGCGGTCGTTTTGATTGTCGCGGCGATTATCGCGCTGCACGGGCATTTACCTGGGACCGTTGTTCCCAGTGAAACCGGCGGGACGTCGCCGGTGGCTGTCGCGTTGATGCCGGTATTGCTGCTGGTGTCGGTGGTGATCTTGCTCGCGGGCGTCATCGTCAGTCAGCACCGGCTGCCCTTGGCGATGCCCGCCGTCGAGCACGGGCTGCGCGTTCGTCTGTCGTTCAAGCGTTTCGCGGTGCTGGCCCCGATCGCGCTCAGTACCGTCGCGCTGACGTTCGCGGTCGGTATCACCATGCTGTTCGTTCTGCCCGGCGCACGGCGTCAGCCGGCACCGGTCGCCTCGGTGACACCGGCGCAAGCGGGACAGCCCGGTGTGCCCGCCGCCGCCGATGTGCAGGTGGTCGATTCGGCGGTCGATTCGGTGCGGCTGAGTGGGATGGCGTTGCTGGGAGCCGCGGGCCTGGCGATCGTGCTGATCGGCATCGCGGCGGCCGGACTCGTCGGCGTCACCGTCGCCGGGCGGACGCCGCTGGTCGACAGCGTGGAACTGAGCGAGGAGGAGGTCTCGAACACGGTCGACTCGCTGACCAGGGCCGCCGAGATGGGATTGGCCGCGATGAACGCGCCCGGTCAGGACGCGCGGACCGCGGTGATCGCCTGCTATGTGGCCATGGAGGCCGGGTTGGCCGCGGATCGTGCCGCGGCGCCGTTGATCTCGGATACGCCGAGGGAAGTGCTGGAGCGGGCTTTCGACAGTGGCGTCCTGCACGACGACGGCGCCCATGAACTGGTCGCGCTCTTCGAGGAGGCCAGGTTCAGTCCGCACGCGATGCTGGGCTGGCAGCGTATCCGCGCCGAACAACTGCTGCGGCTGGTACTCGCCGACCTCCAGTCCCGCGACGAGGTAGCGGTAACCGTGTAGCCCGGCGCTATTCGCGGTCCCGCATCTCGCCGTACAGCCAGGTGCCGATCATCCGCGCGGTCATGGCGATGGCGGCGGCGCGGTCGCCGTCGGCCACGCCGTCAGCCGAGGCGCGCACGACCGCGGCGAATCCGGTATTGACCAGAACCCAGGACATCATGTCGTTGTCACGGTCGTCACCGGGTCCGAGGAACTGGATCACGATGAGCTTCACCAGCATTCGCAATCGCGGTTCGAATTCGGGTAGCCCGCTGCTGTAGAACTGCACGCTGCCGACGAGCGCGCGAACCAGATCCGACTTCGCGATCAGCACTTCGGCGAAGACGTCGAGTATCTCCGATGCGATGGCGACATAGTCGTCACTGCTCTTCGGCGACGTCGCTACGGGCAAGCTGAAGACACGTTGGGTGAACTCCTGCTCGACATCGGCGATGAGCCGATCGAGGAGTTCGTCGACGAGAAAGGACCGCTCCGGAAAGTATCGGTACAGCGTTCCGATACTGACGTTCGCCCGCGCCGCGATGACGTTGGTGGAGGTGCTGTCGATTCCCCGCTGCCCGAACAGCTCTGCGGCGGTGTCGAGAATGTGTTCCCGGGTCGCCTTCGCCCGCTCTTGCTTCGGCCGGATTCGCCGGTCGACGGCTTTCGGTGGCATCGATGTTCCTTTCAGCGATCTGCTGCACTGATTCTCGTGGAAAACATTCCGAAAGCCGGCCCGCATCGCGCGGAATAATATTTCCTGTGCGCGGCCATGGGGTCCGCAACAGTGAATGGTGAGGTGCACACACCTGGCCCGAAGCTGTTTTCGTGCGGGTTGTTCCGGCCTACGTTCGGGGCGGCTTACGAGCCGATTCCTTTTTCGCATTCGGAAAGGCAGACCTTGCATGACCATTACTCGTGGCCGCACACGCTCGGTGCGTGCGGCAATACTGATGGGCGTCAGCGTTGTTGCTGTCGCCCTCTCCGGGGCGGGGGCGGCGGCTGACCCGGTGTCCGAACCCACCGAACAGCAGCTGGCCGAAATCATCTACCAGGGCCGCGATGTGGCCTGGGGGACCGATGGCGGGCTCGGCGGCACGGGTTCGGCCTGTACCTCCGGCAGCGGTGCGGGCTCGGGTAACGGCTCCGGCGACTGCCTCGGTGGTTCCGGCTCCAGCTCGGGTTCCTCGGGCGGCTATTCCTCCGACCCGGGCGCTATCGGCCCCGCGTCGACGGCGTTCCTGCCCGCGTTCGGGTACGGCCTGCTCAACCCCGACGCGGGTGCCCCGGGCACCAACGACTGGAACTGCAAGCCGACCGCGCAGCATCCTCGCCCTGTCGTGCTGCTGCACGGCACCTGGATGAACGCCTACAACGGTTACGCCTACATGGGTCAGCCGATCAAGGACGCCGGCTACTGCACGTTCACGTTCAACTACGGCCGGTCCAATATCGTCGAAGGCGGCGGGCTCGGTTCGTTCCTGCCCGGCGTGATGGGCACCGGCTACATTCAGGATTCGGCGAAGCAGACCGCGGCGTTCGTCGATCGGGTGCTGGCCGCGACCGGCTCCGACGAGGTCGACATCATCGCGCACTCCCAGGGTGGGTCGATGGCGAACTGGTACACCAAGTTCGAGGGTGGCGCGGCCAAGGTCAACAAGCTGATCACCTTCGGCGCCACCCACCACGGCACCAGCCTCGACGGCATCGGCGCCCTGGGGCGCATGGTCAACAACCTGGGTATCGATGTGCTGGGTCCGATCGAGATCTTCGTCGGGCACGCCGGTATCCAGCAGACCGTCGGCTCGGATTTCGTCAAGACGCTCAACGCCAACGGTGACACCGTTCCCGGTGTCGACTACACCGTGGTCGGCACGCGCTACGACGAGGTGACGAACCCGTACGAGCTGACGTTCCTCGACCAGGGCCCCGGCTCGACGGTCAACAACGTTGTGCTGCAAGAAGGCTGCGAGCAGGACATCTCCGATCACTTGACGATGATGTACTCGCCGCGTGCTCTGTCGATCGCGTTGCGCGCGCTCGATCCGGTGCAGAACCCGCAGTTGACCTGCACGTTCAACCCGTGGCTGATCGGGGGTGGCGGTTCCCTGTAGACGAGGACACGATTCGGGTGCATCGCGGCACGGCTTGGCCGCGATGCACCCGATTTCGTGTGTCTAGGGGACGAGCAGCGCGGCAGCGCGTTCCCAATAGGTGTGCAGGTCCTGCTCCCAGTAGCCCCACGAATGCGTGCCCGCCGGACGGAAATCGAAGGTCGCCGGGATATCCAGTGCGGCAAGGCGATCGCGCAGCAAAGCGGTGCACACCACGGTGATTCCGTCGAGCACGCCGCCGATGAGCAGCTGATCGAGCAGTTTCACCGGATTGCGCTGGATACCAGGGCCGTTCAATGTATCCAGCGGGCCGGGCAGGCCGTTGCCCGTACTCACGTACACCTGAACCCCGCGCAGCTTCTCGGCGTTGAGAGCCGCGTCATTGGCCGTCCAGGCCGGATCGGTGGGTGGTCCCCACATGTTGAGCGGGTTGCCGCGGCGCGCGGTGACGATCGAGGCCACCATCGCCTGTCCGGCCGGGTTGCTGGTCTGGATGCAGCCGCTGAACGAGCCGACCATCCGAAACCGAAGCGGTGCTTGCTGTGCCATCCGGAAGACCGCCGAGCTGGCCATCGACAATCCGGCGACGGCGTCGCGGCCGGTGCCGTGGAAGGCCGAATCGATGATCGGCGGCAGTTCGGTGGTGAGGAAGGTCAGCCAGCGATTGCGGCCGGTGCCGGGATCGTCGGCCTGCCAGTCGGTGTAGAAAGTGCCCGCGCCGCCGATCGGCATCACGATGTTGGCCTGCTTCGCGGTGAAGAAGTCGAGGGCATCGGTTTTGGTGAACCAGTTGCTGCCCGCACGCCAGTCGGGGGTGTCGGTGCCCCCGTCCACGCCGTTGATCAGATACAGCGAGCCGGCGGGAGCCTCGGGATCGGCGGCGGGAATGACCGCGACGGTGACCGGTCGATTCATCGCCGCGGAGTGCACCGTCACATCGATCACCCTGCCCGGCCCGTTCGCCGCGGCCGCGACGGCGTAGGACCCGTTCGGCGCGGGCAGAGCCGCCGCCATGGCACGGGCCGCGACCAGATCCGGGCCCGCCTGCGCCGTCGCGACGACGGGCAAGCCGGCGGCGGCGACCGCCACCGTGAGCGCCAGCCGTCGCACCATCGAATTGCGCACTGTCTTGTCTCCGTTCACTCCTGCGTCGCTAGCGCCCATGCCGACTCGTCCCGTCGACCAGGCGTAGTTCCTTGGCGTCGGGCCACAGGGCCGACCACGGTTCGCTCGGTCCCTCGCACAGCCACACCGCGACACCGCGGTTCACGCCGGGAAAGCCGAGGGGTTCGTCGACGCGGGTCAGCAGCGTCGTCTGCGTGAAGCGGGTGCGCAGCGCGGTGTCGGGACCGTCGACCCCGACGTAGAGCACCGTGGTCGCGGTGTCGGGTGGGGTGCCGAAGTAGCCGTAGCCGCGGTTCGGGCTGAACACCGTGGGCAGACCGGCGGCGGGCCCGAATTCGTCGAGTGTCGCTGCCTGCCAATAGTTCTGGGTCACGATCACCAGGCCCTCGCGCTGCTTCGGCGGTATCCGGCCGTAGGTCTGGGCGACCGCGGTGACCAGGTCGTCCCAACCGCTCGGTCCGAAAAGCACACTGCGCGAGTGGATCTGCGCATAGTCGTTCGTCGATTGCCGCAACGACGACTCCGGTAGGGGCAGCACCACCACGATCGCGACGCAGATCGCGGTCGCGAGCGCACCGAAGCCACCACCGATGATCTTGGCGCGTCGCGTGAAACCGCGGTCTGCCAGATACACCGCGCCCGCGGCGAACAGGCCGGGAAAGGCACCGGCCACGAAGTAGGGGCGCAGACCCGCGAGCACGACCGCGCTCAGCCCGATCGCGATCATCGGGATCAGGAAGTAGTACGGACGAAACCGCGGCGCCCGCAGCCCGGCCCACATCCCGGCGAGCAACAGCAGACCGGCCGCCCCGGTGACCTGAATCATCGTCCACGGCGCCGCGAGTACCCCGGCGGTGGCGAGTTGCTCATCGCGCACGATCGCGCCCATCGCCAGTTGCGGCCAGCCATTGCTGTGCTGCCACCACAGAATCGGGGCCGCCGACCCCGCGAGCAGACCCGAGCCGAGCCACCAAGCGGGCCGACGCAGCATCGCCCGCGGCCCGAACACGGCCACGCCGAGCGCGAGCACCGCCCAGATGATCGGGATCAGCCACTTGACCTGGAAGTCGACGGCGGCGACGAACCCCGCCGCCACCAACAGGTAGTCCTCGCGGGTGCGCACCCAGCGGATCAGCAGCCACGCGAGCACCGCCGTCAAGGTGATGTCGAGGGCGAAGGTGCTCAGCATCGCCGATTGCATCACCGCCATCGGGGTGGTCGCGTAGGCGAGCGCGGCGACGGTCTGGGGGAGGCGCCCGCCACCGAACTCCTTGGCCAGCACCGCGCTGAGCACGATGGCCAGCACCGTGAACAGCAGCGCGGGCAAGCGCAGCGCGACGGTGGATCCCGGTGCGAGGTGATCCGACAGAGCCGCCAGCAGCGGAACCAACGGGCCCTGGTCGGCATAGCTCACCGACGGATGTCGTCCGGCCGCGAGGAAATACAGTTCGTCACCGCCGATCCGATAGCGGTCGATCCTGGCGAGGAACAGGGTCGCGGCCACGGCGGCGACGATCGACACCTCGCGCCACGCGAAGGCGGGCAGCGTGCGGGTGGGGGCGGCGGGCACCTCGACGGTGCCGCTCCGGACGTTCATGGTGGTACTCCGCAGGTTCAGTCCCGGTCGCCGCGGGCTGGCGTCGGAGCAGCTCCGGAAGGTGCCGGGTGGGCGAGGGTTCGGTGTTCCGGCGCGGGCCGCAGGCGTTCGAGCCACGCCGGCGCCCACCAGCAGACGTCCCCGAGCAGCCGCATGGACGCGGGGACCAGCAGCATCCGCAGGATGGTGGCGTCGATGAACAGCGCGGTCACCATGCCGAAGGCGATGTACTGCATCATCAGCAGATCCGACAGCGCGAACGCGCCGGTCACCACCAGCAGGATCAATGCCGCGGCGGTGATGATGCGGCCCGTCCGGGCGATACCCGCCTGCACGGCTTCGGTGGTGGAGGCACCCGCGGCCCTGGCTTCGACGATGCGCGACAGCAGGAACACCTCGTAGTCGGTCGACAGCCCGTACACCACCGACACGATCACGACCAGGACCAGCGCCATGATCGGTTGCGGGGTGAAGCCGAACACCCCCGCGCCGTGCCCCTCGACGAAGACCCAGGTGAGCACACCCAGGGTGGCGCCGAGCCCGAGCAGATTCAGCACGGCCGCTTTGAGCGGCAGCACCAGCGAACCGAAGGTCAGCGCCAGCAGGAGCGTGCTGGCCAGGAACACGAACGCGATCATCAGCGGCATCCGCTCGACCAGCGCGTCGATGCTGTCCTTCTCCACCGCGGGTTGCCCACCGACCATCAGCGTCGTGCCGGACGGCAACGGCATCGACCGCAGATAGTCGATGGTCGCCTCGGCGTCGCCGGATCCGGCGAGCACGGTCTGGGTAGTGAGGATCTGGGGCTGGAACGGTGACTGCATCGGTTCGGCGAACGGCGCGGCCAGCCCGGGGGCGTGGTTGGCGTCGGCGCGGACGGTATCGGCGGTCGCGGGGTCGAAGGTGACGATGACCAGGTCGATCGGGTCGATCCGGCGCAGCGGGAACAGCTCGTCGAAGTGCTGCTGGGCCAGGCGCGTCGGATGTGCCGGCGGGAGAAAGCGCTCGTTGATGGAGCCGAAGGCCAGATTCTGGATCGGGACGATGAGCAACAGGAGTCCCAGACAGATCGGAACAGCCACCACCAGTGGACGTTTCATGACCCCTGCGGCGAAGCGGCCCCAGCCGTTGCCGGCTATGCGATCGCTGGCGACCGGTGTGCGGAACCAGTCGACGCCGAGCCGGTCGACGCGCCTGCCGAGCACGGCCAGCATCGCGGGAAGCAGGGTGATCGAGGTCAGTGCGGCCAGGGAGATGGTGATGATCGCGCCGTAGGCGAACGACCGCAGGAAGCCCTGCGGGAACACCAGGATCCCGGCTGCCGCGACCACCACGATCAAGGCCGAGAACACCACGGTGCGTCCCGCCGTGGTCACCGAGCGCCGGACCGCGTCGTCGACGGTGCGTCCGTCGGCGAGTTCCTCGCGGAAGCGACTGAGCACGAACAGTCCGTAGTCGATCGCCAGGCCGAGCCCGATCATCGAAACGACCGGGGAGACAAAGGAGTTCACCTCGGTGACGGCGGTGAGGCAGCGCAGCAGTCCCCACGCGCCGAGCATGGTGAGTCCGCCGATGATCAGCGGCAGCGCCGCGGCGACGACGCCACCGAACAGGAAGAACAGCAGGATCGCGACCGCGGGGACGGCGAACAATTCGACGCGGCGCTGATCCTCGACCATGGTGTCGTTCAACGCGAGTGCGACCGGTTGCCCGCCGGCGAGCTCGACCTCGACCCCGGGGATCACGAACTCCCCGGCGATCTTGCGGTAGTTGCGGCCCTGTTCGGTGGGGTCGAGGCCGCTGACCGCGACCGAGGCGAACGCGTAGTCACGGTCGGGCGAACCGAAGACATCGGGAAGCGCTACGCCGGTGTCGGTCGGCCAATACGCGCCGTTGACGCGGTCGATCTCGTGCGGGAACCGCTGCGCCAGACTGTTCAGGCCCGCCACGACCGTCGCGGCGAAGGCCGGATCGTCGATGGTGGCGCCGTCGGGCGCCCGAACCAGCAGGATCACGTCGCTGCTGTGATCGCGGCCGAACGCGTTGTCGCGCACGTGCGCCGCGCGCACCGATTCCGAGGACGGGTCGTCGAACCCCGTGGAACTCAGATCCGCGCCGAGTCCGAGTCCGTACGTTCCCAGTGCCAGCAATCCGGTCACCATTATCAAGATCACCGAATATCGCCGCCGCACGACGGTGTCTGCCCACTGTGTCAACTCGGCGAACACATTCGCCTCCCAACTGCTCGCGATGTGGTCGAACTTGTCAGGAGTCGATGGTCTTTTCGGTCGCTACCGTGCAATGTTGCGGCCGGTCACAACAATTCCCGAAATTCTGTTGTGAGCCATGACTTCGCGCCCTGGGGCTGATCACAGGAGACCGCGCGATTACCCGTCCGAAATTCCAGAGGTCGGTAATCGCCCCGATCGCCGCGGTGGCGGGCTTCTACGTTGACACCAACGGTCACATGCCACAGGCCGGTCGAGCCGGAGGAAATTGCGTGTCGGATATTGCCATTGTCGGAATCGGATGTCGGTTCGCGGGCGGAATCGATTCCCCGGAATCTTTCTGGGACTTTATCGTCGACAAGCGCGACGGCGTCGTGGAGATGCCTGCCGATCGCTGGGATTGGCGCCGCTACTACGACCCCGAACCACGGACGCCCGGGCGCAGCTACACCAAACACGGCGCCTTCATGACCAACGATCCCTGGGAGTTCGATCCCGACTTCTTCGGGATCTCGCCGCGCGAGGCCACGGTGCTCGACCCGCAGCAGCGACTGATGCTCGAGGTGACCTGGGAGGCCCTCGACGACGCCGGGATCGCGGGGCGTGCGGCCGGTGCGCAGATCGGGGTCTATGTGGGCGGCTTCGTCGTCGATCAGTCGGTGATCGGCGTGGTCGGCCCGGCGCTGTTCCACACCGACATGCACACTCCGGCCAGCGCCTCCTACACGATGCTGTCCAATCGCATCGCCTACGCACTGAACCTGGTCGGTCCGGCGATCACCGTCGACACCGCGTGCTCGTCGTCGCTGGTCGCACTCCACCTGGCCTGCCAGGCGCTGGAGAACGACGACTGCGAGGTCGCGCTGGCCGGCGGGGTCAATGTGATGCTGCAGCCGGAAACCTTCGTGCTCATGTGCAAGGGCGGCTTCCTGGCCACCGATGGTCGCTGCAAGTCCTTCGACGCGTCCGCCGACGGCTACGGGCGTGGTGAAGGCGCGGGAATGGTGGCGCTGAAGAAGCTCGAAGACGCTGTGCGGGACGGCGATCGCGTCTACGCGGTGATCAAGGCGACCGGGTCGAATCAGGACGGGCGAACCACCGCGATCACGGTGCCGAACGCCGACTCGCAGGAGGCACTGGCCCGCACCGTGTGTGAACGCTCGGGTCTGGCGCCCGGCGAGATCACCTACCTGGAGGCGCACGGCACCGGCACACTGGTCGGCGATCCTGTCGAATTGCGCGCTCTCGGTAGAGTTTTCGGTGCGCCGTCCGGGCGTTCCGGCACCATCGGCGTCGGCTCGGTGAAGGCGACGATCGGTCACACCGAGGCCGCCGCGGGCGTGGCCAGCGTGATCAAAGCCGCACTGGCGCTGCGCCATCGCACCGTGCCGCCGCAGGGCTGGCTGAACGATCCGAACCCCGACATCCCGTTCGCCGAGCTGGGCCTGCACATACAGACCGAGGCGGAACTGCTGCCCGTCGACGCCGCGCCGATGGCGGTGGCGGTCAACGGTTTCGGCTACGGCGGCACCAACGCCCACGCGATCCTGCAGGAGTTCCGCGCACCCGCATCGCCCACCGCACCGGCCCGCCACCTCGGCATTCTGCCCATCTCGGCCCGCAGTACGGGTGCCGCGCGCGCGTTGGCCGGCCGGTTCGCCGACCTGATCAGCGCGGGGGCCGACCCGGATCAGCTGGCCGAAGCGGCGTGGACGCGGATGGCGCACCACCCGTTCCGCACCGGAGTGCTCCTCGACGGTCACACCGGCGACCTGGTCCGTGAACTGCGCGAGTACGCCTCGGGCACCGGCCGCGACGCCGGTCGCACGGTGTCCTCCAGCGCCGCCGAGCCGGTGTTCGTGTTCTCGGGTATGGGACCGCAGCACTGGAAGATGGCCCGCGATCTGCTCGCGGCCGACGGCGTGTTCGCCCGAACGGCCGAGGAGATCGACGCGGAATTCCGCGCGATCGCGGGCTGGTCGATCATCGAGGAACTGAGCAGGCCGGAGGCCGAGTCCCGGGTGACCAGCACCGAGGTCGCCCAGCCCGCGAACTTCCTCGTCCAAGTAGGGCTGGTGCGCGAGCTCGCCGACTACGGCATCGTCCCCGCGGCCGTCGTCGGACACAGTGTGGGCGAGGTGTCGGCGGCGTATGTGAGCGGCATGCTGACACTGCGCGAGGCGGTGCGCGTGGCCTACCACCGGGCGCGGTTGCAGGCCACGACCGCCGGAACCGGCGGAATGCTCGCCGTCGGCCTGACCGGGGAACAGGCCGGCGCGTTCGTCGCCGGCGATCCGCGCGTCGACATCGCCGCGATCAACAGCCCCACCTCCCTGACCTTGTCCGGCGACGTCGATCGCCTCGACGAGATCGCCGAAAGGCTCACCGAGGACGGCATATTCGCGCGTCGGCTGCGGGTGGAGGTGCCGTATCACAGCCGCCTGATGGATCCGATCCACGACGAACTGCGCACGGCACTGGCCGGTCTGGCGCCGCAGGCGCCCACGGTGGCGCTGTACTCCTCGGTGACCGGCGAGCTCGTCACCGAAGGCGACTGGAACGCCGAGTACTGGTGGTCGAACGTGCGTCAGCCGGTGCGGTTCTTCGCCGCGATCGGGAGTCTGATCGCCGCGGGCAACCGGGTCTTCCTCGAGGTCGGCCCCCACCCGGTGCTGTCGGGCAATATCCGCGAAGCCCTGGTCGACGCGGACGTGAACGGCACCACGGTGCCCACCCTCGACCGCGAGCAGTCCGATTCGCACAGCATCCGGCGCACCCTCATCGGTCTGCATGCCGCCGGGGTACTCGACCGTGACCTGCTGTTCCCCGCCGAGCGTGGCGTCACCGCGCATGTGGCGCTGCCGCGCTATCCCTGGCAGCGCACCCGCCTGCACGCGGCACTGCCGCTGTTCGAGCAGGCCCGCCTCGGCACACCCGGCGGCCACGCGATGCTCGGCGATCCCGATGTGGAGGGGCGCCCCGAGTGGCTGCTGCAGGTGGGCACCGAACTGCTGCCGTGGCTGGCCGACCATGTCGTCAACGGCGTCAAGATCATGCCCGGAGCGGCCTACCTGGACGCGGCGCTGAGCGCCACCGCCGCGCGGATCGGCAGCAAACAGGTTGCGCTGGAAGGTGTTCGGTTCGTCGCGCCGCTGATCATGGGCGCCCCCGACGTGCCGTTGGTCGCGATGAGCGTCGAGGAGGCCAGCGGCCGCTTCCTGATCAGATCGCGCAGCGCGACCGGGACGGCGTGGACGGTGCACTCGACCGGGCGCACGCTGACCGGCGGCCACGAACAGACCGCAGTCGCGTTGCCCACCATCGAGATCGGCGTCGATGTCGACCCGGCGATGTTCTACGCGGGCCTCGCTTCGGCCGGGCTGCACTACGGCCCGACCTTCCAACGGGTGACCTCCGTGCGGGTAGGGCGCGACGTGGTGCTGGCCACCGTCGACGGCAGCATCGCCGAAGGTTCACGGCATCTGGCGCACCCGGCCGTCGTCGACGCCGCGATGCAGTGCGCGGCCATGCTTTTCACCGACGAACGGATCAACGAAGGCGTCATGGTGCCCGTCGGGGTGAACGCGGTGCGGCTGCTCGCCGAACTTCCCGCGCAGATCACCGTCATCGCCCGCCGAGACCCCGGCGCCCGCCTGCGCGCCGATGTCGACCTGCTCGACGGCGACCGAAACCTGGTCGCGCGGTTGACCGGCCTGCAGATCGGGGCGCTCAAGCCCGGTGACAGCCCGCTGCACCGGATGGCCGACTTCTACTACACCGAGGTGCTCGAAGAGCGCGACCCGATCGACCCCGCGACGCAGGCCGAAGCCGGGTCGGTGTCCACCGTGATCGTCGCGCTCGGTGACACCCCGCGCACCGCGGAACTGGCCGCCGCGATCCCGGGTTCACGGGTGCTGCTCGTCGACCCGGACAGCGACGAACTGGAATCGGACCTCGTCGCGAATCTGGAGGCGGCGAAAGCCGACGAAACCCAGCGCACGCACGTCTGTGTTGTGGTCGGTGAAGGCACCGACGACGTCGCCGACCTGTGGACGCTCAAGCGCGTCGCGGTCGCGGTATCGGAGTACGTCACCCCGACCGTGGAAGGCGCCCCGCCGCAGATCAGCTTCGGCGACGGCACCGTCCACGCCACCCTGGTGACCGAATCCGCGTTCACGGCTCCCGGCAGCGATATCGCACCGGACCCGCGCCAGGCCGCGCTCGCCGGTGGTCGCCGCGTGCTGCTCAACGAACAGACCCCGCTGCGCTGGCGGACCGTCGACACCGAGCCCGCCACCACCGTCGCCGCACTCGTCGCCGAACTCGGTGTGCCCGGCGCCTTCACTCTCGACAACAGCGACGAGGTGCTCTTGCGCGACGGCAAGCGCTGGGCGCCGAGGGTGACCAAGCCGCTGCCCGCGCGCATCGAAGAGCTGGAGACCTCGCACCCGCTGACCGATCCGGCGGCGAACTTCGAGCTGGACATGCCACGGACCCGGGTGCTCTCGCAGGTGGCGTGGCGCGAGTGCCCACGCCCGGAGCCCGCCGCGGGCCAGATCGAGGTCGCGATGGCGGTGATCGGCTTGAACTACAAGGATCCGCTCAAGGTCATCGGTCTGCTCGGCGAACGTGAACTCGCGCCGACGTATTTCGGCACCGTGCCCGGGATGGAAGGCATCGGCACCGTGGTTCGGGTCGGTGCCGAGGTCACCGATGTCGCGGTCGGCGACAAGGTCGCGGTGGCGTCCAAGGGCATGATGCGCAGATTCGCCGTCGTCGATCGGGCGCTGGCCGTGATCGTGCCCGCCGACACCGATCCCGGCTACTGCACCAGCACCATCGCCTTCGGCACGGCCGAATACGCCCTGCACGACCTGGCCCGCCTGGAACCGGGCGAGACCGTGCTGATCCACGGCGCGGCAGGCGGTGTCGGCACCGCGGCCATCCAGGTGGCCAAGTCGATCGGTGCCCGCATCATCGGCACGGCGAGCTCGCCCGAGCGGCGCGAGCACGTCCTGGCCATGGGTGCGGACTTCGCGGTGAATTCGCGTTCGCTCAACTTCGTCGATGATGTCCTCGCGCTGACCGGCGGCGCCGGTGCCGACGTGATCGTCAGCAGCGCACCCGGTGAGATCCTGCGCCAGAACTTCAACGCCGCCGCCGAATTCGGTCGCATCGTCGAGGTCGGCAAGGCCGACATCTACACCGGTGGTCTGCTGGAACTGGCCAACTTCGACAAGAACCTCGCCTACTACTCGATGGATCTGGACCGCCTGGTCGCAGTGCGCCCGCAACGACTGTCGCGACTGCTGGAGCGGGTGTTCGAGAAGGTCACCGACGGCGTCTACACCCCGTTGCCGTACCAGATGTTCGAGACGCACGAAGTGAGCCAGGCGTTCGAGGAGACACTGCGGTCCTCGCGTGTCGGCCGGGTCGCCCTGCGGATGGACGACCCGCGCCCGCCCGTGCGCCCCTCACTGCCGCCGCTCGACATCGACGGCGCCGGAAGCTATCTCATCACCGGTGGGTTCGGCGGATTCGGCATGGCGATCGGTCGCTGGCTGGCGCTGCGCGGTGCGCGCAGGCTGGTGCTGGTCGGGCGCAGCGGAGCCGCCACCGAGACGGCTCGCCGTCAGCTCGAGGTGTGGCGCGCGGTGGGCATCGAGGTGATCGAAGAACACGCCGACGTCACCGATGCCGCCGCCGTCGCCGCGATCGTCGCCCGCGCGCACAGCGAACAACACCCGTTGCGCGCGGTGTTCCATGCCGCGGGCGCGGTGGCCGACAATCGGCTCGCCAGTATGGCGCGCGACGAGCTCGACCGGGTCTATCGCCCCAAAGTCCATGGCGCGCAAGTGATCCACCAGGCGGTTGCCGACGCGGGCATCACCCTCGACATGTTCGTGCTGTGCTCCTCGGGCGGCTCGATGTACGGGATCTACGGTCAATACAACTACTGCGCCGCCAACGTCGCCGTCGAAACACTGGCACGGCGCTGGGCCGCCGCGGGCGAGCGCGCACTGTGCGTCGGCTGGGGCCACCTGTCCGGCGCCTCGGGCGGCATGGCCTCGGACGAGACCGCCGAAAAGTATCTGGACCTGGTCGGTTTCGGTCCGATCGACATGGCCGACGCCACCGCCTACCTGGAACAGACCCTGCGCCTTGGCGTGACGAACGCGGCGATCATTCCCACCGACTGGGCGAAACTGACCGGAACCTTCCCGCAGCTGGTGCGCACCGGCCGCACCGCCGCCCTGGCCCAGTCCTCCGCCAAGGACACCTCCGAATTGGCCAAACTCCGAGCCGAACTCGCCGCGATGGACGAAGCCAAGCGCGGACCCGCCATCGCCCGCAAGATGGCCGGCGAACTCGCCGTGGTCATGGGGGTGCCGGTCGAGTCGATCGACATGACGGTGCCCGTGCCGGAGCTGGGGCTCGACTCGCTGATGGCAGTCGAACTGGGTGCGCGGGTCACCAAGACGCTCGGCATCGACCTGATGTCGATGCAGATGGGCCGCTCGTTCAGTTTGGAACAGGCGGGTCCGAAAGTCGCGGAGCTGATCCTCGCCTCCGAACCCGGTGTCACACCGTCACTTCCGGAGGTGGCGCCCGGTGAACCCGCCCCGCAGGTCGTCGAGGTGCCCGACCAGTGGACCGTCGACCGGCCGGCGGAGGTCTCGATGGCGGGATCGCACTGATGGTCGACTTCGGCTTGATCGACGAATGGCGCCCGGCGCCCGGTCGGCTCGTGACCTGGTTCGCCTCGGCCGACTCGGTCGCGCGCGCGGCCGGGGCGCCGGTCCATCCGGCGCCGCCCTCGCTCCAGCAGGAGCAGTATCTGCGCCTGGCCGACCGGCACGCCGGCGCGGACTTCCGGTTCTCGGGCCTGTGCCTGGTCACCGCCGAGATCCCCACCGGTGACCTCGACCGCGACGCGATCACCCGGGCGATCCACGCGTTCCTGCTGCGCCACGACACCTTTCGCACGTGGTTCTCGGTCGAAGCCGGTGGCACGGTGCGGCGTCATCTGGTGCCCGAAGCCGATGTCGAGTTCGTGCCGGTCGACTACGGCCACATCGACGACCCCGAGTCGATCTGCCGGCACGTGGAGAAGACGACACCGGGCCCGTTCCAGTGGGATTGCTTCACCTTCGGTGCCATCGAGCACGGCGATTCCACCACCGTGTACCTGGCCGTCGACCACCTGCACACCGACGGGCTCGGGCAGTACCTGTCCGCGGCCGACTTCGCCCAGCTCTACGCCGCGCAGCTGTGGGACCAGGCCGAACCGCTCGCTCCCGCGGCGAGCTATCTCGACTACTGCCGCAACGAGCGGTTGTTCAGCGATCAGCAGAGCCTGTCCTCGGCGGGGGTGCGGAAATGGCTCGCGCTGTTGGGCGGCAACGACAACCGGCTGCCGGTCTTCCCCCTCGACCTCGGCAAGAAGACCGACGGCTATCATCGCAGCGCCCACCGCAGCATCGTGCTGTTCGACGACGACCAGGCCGATCGATTCGAAGCGGTCTGCCGCGCCAACGGCGCCGAATTCGCCGGCGGTGTGTTCGCCGCGGCCGCGCTGGCCGAACGCGAGCTGGTCGGTTCGGACTACTACTTCGGGATGACCCCGGTGAGTACCAGAACCTCGGCAGCCGAGAACAATTCGGTGGGCTGGTACGTGACGCTCGTTCCGGTCGCGTTCCCGCTCGGCGAACGCACCACGGTCGCGCGCGCGCTCACCCTCGCGCAACGGGCCTACGACAGCGGACTCCTGCTGGCGCCCACCTCTTTTCACCGTGTTCTCGAGCTGCTGCCCGCCGATTCCGAGATCAAGGCCGAGCCGGGGTGGGTCACCCCGATGATCTCGTTCATCGACGCCAGGGACTTTCTGGGCAACGAGCTGTTCGACAGCATGAACGCCGGGGTCTTCGCCAACCGCGCTGCCTCCGAGGAAGCCCTCATCTGGATCAACCGGCTACCGGGCCGGACCTCGTTGAGCGTCATCTTCCCCGATACCGCGATCGCCCAGGAATCGGTGCGCCGCTACCTGGCCACCATGAAGTCCGTTTTCGGAGCCATCATCGACAGCGCCGCGGAGCACCCATGATCCGAGCAGAATTCGTCCCGACCATCTTTCGCGACCCCGGCATTCCCGACGGCGAGAAGTCGAGATATCGCGTCGGCATCGCCGGCGAACCCGGCGGCTTCGAGATCTCGCATGTCGTCGTGCACGACCGGGGCGGCTACCACACGACACTCGAGGCGAGCCCGGAAGACAAGAGTGGACGCGACCGCGAACTGGTCATGACCGTCGAGCAGCGCATCGGGCGCATCGACGGGCGACTGCACGCGGAAAGCTACCGCGCGCGGACCCGCTCGGGATCGACGGTGGTGTCGCGCGAGGAAGTCGATTTCGTCGACACCGTGCACCTGCAATTCGGTGGCCTGCCCGGTCCGTTCCCGCCGAATGTGATGCCGATCGCCGGCGGGCTGACGATGTTGCGCGGATTGGACTTCGCCGACGGGCTGGTCGAAACGGTCGACGTGTGGCTCGCGGCTTCCGTGCACTGGCCACTGCTCGTCCGGGTGGAGAAACAGGTCGTCTTCGCGGGACCGGCCGGGGTCTTTCCGTGTTGGCAGGTGCGGTTGCGCCCCGGCTTCGATCAGGTGAACGGGATGCTGGACAAGATGGTCGGCTCGGTCGTGCCGCCGTTCATCGCGCTGTTCGAGGTGGCGGCGCCGCACCGGATGGTGCAGCTGAGTTTCCCGACCCAGCTGTCGATGTCGGCCCCGCGCGCCACGATGGAATTGGTGTCATGAGCGACGCCACCGGGGTCGCGAAGGCGCAGGTGCCCGAGCTCGGCGCGTGGCTGGCGTTCGGCGCCTGTCTGATCGCGGTGTTCATGCAGATGATCGACGTGACGATCGTGAACACCGCGCTGCCGAGTCTGACCGCCGACCTCGGTGCATCCAGATCGGCACAGCTGCTGGTGATCTCCGGGTACGCGCTGGCGTTCGCCTGCACCCTGCTCACCGCCGCGCGGATCGGTGCGATGGTCGGTCGGCGCACGATGTTCCTGGTGTCGGTGGTCGCCTTCACCGCGGCTTCGGTGTGGTGTGGATCGGCCGGTGGCCCCACCGAACTCGTGCTCGCGCGGGTGGTCCAGGGCGCGGCGGGGGCGGGGATGGCCGCCCAGACGATCGCCATCCTCACGGCCGGTTTTCCGCGCGAACGCCATCCCCTGGTGTTCGCGCTCTATGGGGGAGTGGCCGGGTTCGCCGGGATGCTCGGGCCCATCGTGGGTGGTGTGCTGCTCACCCTCGATCTCGGCGGTTGGGGGTGGCGGTCGGTCTTTCTGATCAACCTCCCGATCGGGCTGGTCGCGTTCGCGCTGGCCTGGAAATTCCTGGACCGGAGCAGCCCGGTCGGTCGTCACCCCCTCGATCTGGTCGGAGCCGCGCTGTCCGGGCTCGGCTTGTTCGCCCTGATCGCGGGCATGGCTCAGATCCAGGAGCACGGGTGGCGGCTCGACCTGCTCGCCGTGACCGGTGCCGGGCTCGTGCTCACCGCGGTGTTCCTCGCCCAGCAGCGCGCCCGGACCGCGCGCGGTGCCGACCCGCTCGTGCGCCTGGACCTGTTCGGCAACCACGGCTTCCGGATCGGCTCGGTACTGGTCGGCGCGTTCTTCGGGCTGTTCACCGCGTTCGTGTTCGCCGCCTCGATCACCATGCAGGACGTACTCGGCTACTCGCCGCTGCGCACCGGCATGGTGATGACCCTGTTCGCCCTCGGTGCGGGCGCAGGCGCCCTCGGTTCGCTGATGCTGGTTCCGCGCTGGGATATCTGGGCGCTGGCCGCCGGGATCGCGCTGTTCGGCGGATGCGTCGGCGCGGGCGGGGTGTATCTGTACCTGGTCGACGGTGTGGCGAACGCGCTGCTCTGCGCCGGTCCGGTGTTCGCGGCCGGATTCGGTGTCGGCCTGTTCGGCGTGCAGTTGCAGCCGATGATGCTGTCCGGGTTGGACGCCGATCGGATGGCCGAATCCTCCGGTGTGCTGCCGACCATCGAACAGGTCGGCAATGCTGTCGGACTCGCGGTGCTGACCACGGTGTTCTTCAGCTCGCACAGCCTGGGCGGCAGCATCATGATGATGGGCGCCATCGCCGCCGTGGCGCTGGTGCTGGCGGCCCTCACCTTGACGATGCCGTCGCGGGAGCGCCGGGAACAGGCCGCGGTCGGCGTTTCGTATGTTCATGCTGGTCGTTGGCGTGCGGGTGCCGCTGGTTGTCGGACCCCGCTGTCAGACTCTGGCGGGTGAGATGGGCGATAGCGGAGACGGGCGACGGCGGCGCTCGGTTGTGTCCGCTCGATCAGGACGGTCACCCGGCGGGACCGGTGCTCGACGAGCCCTCGCTCGTCGAGGCGGTGCGCACCCGCCCGCAGGTGCAGCGGTGGGTCTGGCGGTCCACGGCCGAGATCTACCGTGCGCTGCTGGCAGCGGGCGTGTGGGTCGAACGCTGCTACGACGTACAGGCGGCCGAGTCGCTGCTGATCGGCCACGAGGAAGGACAGTCGGGGCAGGCACGCTCGCTGGCGGCGGGCTGGGCGCGGCTGCACAACCTGGCCGTCCCGCCGGATGCGCCGGTGCGGGCCGCCGAAACGCAGCCGTCGCTGTTCGAGTCGGGCCCGGTGCCGCTGCCGCCGGGCGTCGACGAGTTCACCGCCTTGCTGGCGGTGTACGCGGGACAGGTCGCGCGCACCGCGGTGGCCGAGCATCCCGAGCGCATGCGACTGCTGCTCGCCGCCGAATCGGCGGGCATGCTCGTCGCCGTCGAGATGGGACAGCTCGGCATTCCGTGGCGCGCCGACGTCCACCGCGAACTGCTGGATTCGATGCTGGGAGAGCGTTTTCCGGGGGGATCGGAACCGCGGCGGATGGCGGAACTGGCCGAGGAGGTGTCGCGGGCGTTCGGGACAGGGGTACGAGTCCGGCCCGATCTGCCCGCCGACATCATCAGGGCGTTCGGCCGCGCCGGAATCCTGCTGTCCTCCACCAGGAAATGGGAGCTCCAGCAGATCGACCACCCGGCGGTCGCCCCGCTGCTGGCCTACAAATCGCTGTATCGCCTCTACACGGCGCACGGTTGGTCCTGGCTCGAACAGTGGGTGCACGGCGGCCGCTTCCGCCCCGAATACCTACCGGGCGGCACCGTGTCCGGGCGCTGGACCACCAATGGTGGCGGCGCACTACAGATTCCGAAGATCATCCGGCAGGCGATCCGGGCCGACCCAGGATGGTCGCTGGTGGTCGCCGACGCCGACCAGATGGAGCCGAGGATCCTCGCGGCGATCTCGCGTGATCCAGGGCTGATGGAAGTGGCCGGTCGTGGCGAGGACCTCTACGCGGATCTGGCCGCGCGCGGATTCGGCGGCGATCGCGATCAGGCCAAGATCGCGCTGCTCGGCGCCATCTACGGCCAGACCTCCGGCGACGCCCTGACCCACCTCGCGGGTCTGCGCCGGCGCTATCCGGCCGCCGTGGCCTACGTCGACGACGCGGCGCGCGCCGGCGAGGAAGGCCGCCTGGTCCGCACCTGGTTGGGGCGCACGTGCACGCCGTTGTCGGTCGCGCTCGACGACACGGACGAGCCACGGGGCGCCCGCACCGAATACGGCGCCGACTCCGCCGCCCGCGCCCGCGGCCGCTTCACCCGGAACTTCGTGGTGCAGGGCAGCGCCGCCGACTGGGCCCTGCTGGTCCTGGCCGGCATCCGGCACGCGATCCGCGAGCTCCGGGCGGAACTCGTGTTCTTCCAGCACGACGAAGTGATCGTGCACTGCCCGACCGAGGAAGCCGCTGTGGTGGCCGCGGCGATCGCCACCGCCGCCGACACCGCGGGCCGGATCGCCTTCGGGCAGACGCCGGTGCGATTCCCGTTCACCACCGCCGTAGTGCAGTGCTACGGCGATGCCAAATAGGAACGCCGCCAGGCCGGTTTTTCCCACACTCTGGGTCTAGCGTGGTCCCATGCTCAGTCTCGAACAGCTGGTCACATTCGGCGTGGCATCCCTGATCATCATCGTGATTCCCGGCCCCAGCGTGGTCTTCGCCATCGGCAGGGCCCTCGCCCACGGCCGGTCCGTCGCCTTGGCCAGCGTGGCCGGTAACACCCTGGGTCTGCTCACGGTGCTGGCGCTGGTCTCGGTGGGACTCGGCGCGATCGTCGCCGAGTCGGCCACGGTGTTCTGGATCGTGAAACTCGCCGGCGCGGCGTATCTGGTCTACCTCGGGGTCAACGCGATCCGGCACCGCGCGGCGTTCGGAGCGGGAGACCTGGACCCGCAACGCTGCGCGTTGCCCTGGCGGACCTCGGTGCGCCAGGGCTTCGTCGTCGGCGCGTCGAACCCGAAGTCGTTCATCCTGGCCGCCGCCGTCGTACCGCAGTTCGTGGATCGAGGCGCCGGGCAGGTCCAGCTTCAGATCCTGCTGCTCGGGCTGATCGCGGTCGTGATCGCCTTGGTGTCGGACAGCCTCTGGGCGGTCCTGGCCGCACAGCTGCGCGACTGGTTCAGCCGGTCTCCGCGACGGGAGACGACGCTCGGGACCGTCGGGGGCTTCTCCATGATCGGGCTCGGCGTCTCGGTGGCGTTCACCGGCAACCAGGCGAAGTAGCACTCGGGTCGAGCGTCACCGCCCGATCCCGACAACGTGCGGATGTCGGTCCGTAGATGTCGGTGGGTATCGGTAGCGTCTTGTCCGTGGAAACAGGGGAACGTATCCGAGAACTCGCCGACCGGATGGTGGCGCTGCGCGACGCCTACTACCAGGGGGCGCCGCTGGTCGCCGACGCGGAATTCGACGCGATCGAAGACGAGTTGCGCGCACTGATCGAGGCGCATCCCGACCTCGCGCCGGACCCGAATCCGCTCGAACAGGTCGGTGCGCCCGCGGTGCTGCACGCCCCGGTACGGCACTCGCGGCCGATGCTGTCGCTGGAGAAGGCGACCAAGCCGGAACAGGTCGAGGCGTTCTTCGGCCGTTTCCCCGGCCAGCCGGTGGTCGTGATGCCCAAGCTCGACGGCTTGTCACTGGCTCTGGTCTTCGAGAACGGGCGGCTGGCGCGTGCCGTCACCCGCGGTGACGGCACCACCGGTGACGACGTCACCCCACTGGTCCGCGCCCTCGTCGACGGGATCCCCGAGCGGATCGACCTGCCGGGCCGTGTCGAGGTGCGCGGTGAGGCCGTGATGCTGCGTTCGACCTTCCTCGCCTACAACACCGCACACCCGGACAAGCCGCTGATCAACCCGCGCAACGCCGCGGCGGGCACTCTGCGCGCGAAAGATCCGGCGACCGTGTCGGAACGGCGCTTGCGATTCTTCGGCTTCGACCTGGATACCGCCGCCGACGATGCCGCGCACGACCTGGGGGAGGGGCTGCGGGCGATCGGGGTCGCGGGTGCGCAGATGCGGCTGTGCGCCGACGCCGCGCAGGCGCAAGCGGCCATCACCGAGATCGAGCAGGGTCGCAACGACCTGGACTACGACATCGACGGCGCGGTACTGCGGCTGGCCGACCGTGATGCCTACGCGGCGGCCGGAACCCGGTCGAACTCCCCGCGCGGTGCGCTGGCGTTCAAGTTCGCCGCCGAGGAGAAGACCACGCTGCTGCGCGAGGTGATCTGGGATGTCGGCAAGACCGGCAAGATCGTCCCCGTCGCCTGGCTCGAGCCGGTGTTCGTCGGCGGCACCACGGTCACGAAGGCGACGCTGGCGAACCAAGAGGTGATCCGTGCCCGTGACATCAAGGTCGGTGACACGGTGCTGGTGCGCCGTGCCGGTGATGTCATCCCGTTCGTGGCCGGTGTGCTCGACGCCGCCAAGCGCACGGGTGCGGAGCTCGAGATCATCTCGCCCACCGAATGCCCCTCGTGCGCTCAGCCGGTCACCGAGCAGGGCAACAGCCGAGAACTGTTCTGTACCAACGTCGCCTGTCCCGCCCAGACCGTGCGCAGGCTGATCCACTGGGCCTCGCGCGCGGCGGCCGACATCGACGCCATCGGGGGCGTGTGGATCGAACGCCTCGCCGAGGCAGGCATTCTCGAAAGCCCGTCGGACTTCTACACGCTGACCAAGGAGCGACTGCTCGAATTCGACCGCATCGGCGAGGTCTCCGCCGCGCGCATGATCGATTCGATCGACGCCAGCCGCCAGGTCGGCCTGCGCCGCGCCCTGATCGGCCTCGCCATCCCGATGGCCTCCGACGGCACCGCCGCCCGACTGGCCCGGTCGGGCTTCGGCTCCCTCGAAGAGGTCGCCGACGCGGGCGAGGAACGACTCGTGGCGGTGGAAGACATCGGGCCGAAGGTCGCCGCCTCCCTGGTCGCGCATCTGACGCGGTTACGTCCGGAACTGGACCGCCTGCGCGAGCTCGGTGTCTGCCTGGACGTGCGCGAGGAGGACCTGCCGCCGGTGATCGCGGCAGGCGCACCCCTCGAAGGCAAAACAGTGGTGATCACCGGGGCGATCAGCGACCCACGCTCGGGCGAGAAGGTGGCCCGTCCGACGTTCCAGCGCCTGTGCGAGCAGGCGGGAGCGACGGCGGCCTCCTCGGTCTCGGCGAACACCGACATGCTCATCACCGGCGCGGGAGTCGGTGACAGCAAACTGGCGAAGGCGGAGAAGCTCGGCGTCGAGGTCGTCGACCAGGGTGAGATCTGGAAGCTGCTGATCGACGCCAAGATCATCTGACAAGCGCGCGATGCCTCAGTCGGACTGATGGTCAGGGGCTCGGTCGGTGACGAAGTCCTTCGCCCAGCGGTAGTCGGGTTTGCCACTGGGTGAGCGGGAGATCGTGTCCGCTACCCAGATGCGTTTGGGGATCTTGTACCCGGCGAGGTGGGGGCGCAGATGGGTGCGCACGGCATCGAAGTCCAGGGTGTGGTCGGGGGCGATCGAGATGATCGCCGCCACCTGCTGGCCCCACCGTTCGTGCGCGACGCCGATGACGACCGCGTCGTAGATCGCGTCGTGGGATTTCACGACGGCCTCGACCTCCTCGGGGAACACCTTCTCCCCGCCGGTGTTGATCACCATGTTGCCGCGCCCGATCAGGGTGATCGAGCCGTCGTCCTCGGCGCGGGCGCGGTCGTCGGTGACCACGATGCGGGCGCCGTCCACCGTCTTGAACAGCCGGGCGGTGCGCTCGGGGTCGTTGTAGTAGCCGAGCGGGACCGCGCCGGTCTTGGCCAGCCAACCCTCCTCGCCCGCGGCGACGGGCCGCCCGTCCTCGTCGACGACCACCGCGCCGCGCCCGGTCTGCACGCGGGGCCCACGCGCCGGATCATCGTCCTTCTGCGCGAAACCGATACCGCCGAAACCGGTTTCGGACGAGCCGATCGAGTCCGAGACCATCGACGTCGGAAACTGCTCCAGCAGTGCGTTCTTCACCGGTTGCGACAGCAGCGCGGCCCCGGAGGCGATGACGAGCAGCGAGGAGGCGTCCACCGGTTCATCGACATAGGTGTCGATGAGCGGGCGAGCCATCGCGTCGCCGGTGATGACCATGACGTGCGGTTTGTGCGTGGCGACGGACTCCCACACCCGCGCCGGGTCGAAGCGCGGCTCGAACAGCACGGTATTGCCCGACCAGAGTGCGGTGAACGTCGGCATCATCGCCGCGGCGTGGATCAGCGGCGGGAGCACGAACCAGATGGCGGGCACGCCCTGGGCGCCCGTCGCGGACTGCTGGAATTCGTCGCGCACCGGTTCACCGCTGTAGAAGTCGACGCCGCCGCCGAGTACCCGCCACATGTCTTCCTGGCGCCACATGACGCCTTTCGGCATGCCGGTGGTGCCGCCGGTGTACATCATGAACAGGTCGTCGGCGGTCCGGGTGACGTTCGGGCGGAACGGCTTTCCCGCTGCGACGAGCCGCTCGTACAGCACCGCGCCGGTCTCGGCGGTACCGACGTCGCGGTCGTCGTCGACACAGATCGACAGGCGCACCCCCGGAGCGAGCACGAGAGCCGCGCGGACGGTCTCGGCGTAACAGGCGTGGTACAGCAGCACGTCGAGGTCGGCGTTGTTGTAGACATAGGCCAGCTCGGTCGGGCCGTACCGGTAGTTGATATTGATCGGGACGGCGGCCAGCTTGAAGCAGGCGATCAACGTCTCCATGGTCTCGATGCTGTTGTGCATCTGGAATCCGACGTGGGTGCCGTGGCCGACGCCCGACTCGGCCAGCTGGTGTGCGAGCCGGTTGGCGCGAATATCCAGTTCCCGGAACGTCACTCGACGATCGCGCTGAATCAGCGCGATCCGATCGGGCATGGCGTCGACGGAGTGTTCGAACAGGTCGGCGAAGTTGTTGGCCATGTCAATCCATCTGTAGACGATCTCTCACACGACGGTGAGCGGCAGGGGTTTGCCCCGGTCGGTGAAGGCGAAGCCCGCACCGGTGCTGAAGCGGGTCACCGCGACCTCGGACGCTTCCCGGAACGGTTGTTCGGCCAGGTCGATCTCGACGGTCCAGCCGTGCTGGTCGGTAGCGGCGACCCGGGCGACGAACCGAGGGTCGACCCCGCGAACAAGGGCATCGAGGGGGCGAAGGTCCTCGGGCGTCAGCATCGAGGGCCACGCCCCGTCGGTTCGCGCCCCGCTGGTATGCGGAAACCGCAGACGCACCCCGGATTCCACTACCGAGATGTCGATTCCCGTGTAGCCCAGCGGGTTCAGTGCCGGATGCACGCGCAAGACCCTGGCCAGCGCGTCCGGATCGCGGCCGAGGTTCAGGCAGTTGCGGATGCGCTCGGAGGTCAGTCCGGCGATTCCGGCGAACTGCTTGCGCCCGATCCCGAGGGCGGTCGCCGCATCGGCGCGTTCGCCGATGGCGACCATGAACCCGAGGATCAGCAGGTGCTGTTGCAGGCAGATCTCGTCGGCCATCCGCCGCAACGCGGCATGGGAGAAATCGGCGAACCGCAGATCGCTCAGCAGCGGCCCCGTGTAGTCGGCCCTGCCCTCCTCACCGGCGTCGATGTCGGCCAGCTCGAGCTGTGCGGCAACGGAGTTCGCGAGCAGTGCGGCATTGCGGGGGACCTCGGGCGGGACGTGTGCGGCATCGATGACGACCGTCCACGCGCACACCGGGGTCCGGTCGGCGGGCTTGCGCGGTGGGCGGTGCACGGGCCGCACCTGGGCGTGCGGATTGGTGGCCAGCGCCGTGGCGTCGAAGGTGGGGTCCTCGATGTCGTGGCACATCGCCACCACGAACTCCTCGCCCATCGGTTCCACATCGGCCAGTGCCCCACAGTGATCGAGCCAGAACTCGCCGTGGTGGTGGTCGTCGACCCGGAAACGGAAGTCCATGAACTGCGGCGGCGCGCCGATGTCGAGTTGCAGCCCTTTGAAGATGGTCTCGACGCTGTCGCCGGTGAAGCGCAGCGCGCGCTGCATCCGGCGGGTGTAGATCGGACTGGCCAGCTGCCACTCCTCGATCGCGACCGCGGTCATTCCCTCCCGGCCGAAGGCGGCGATGGTGTGCGCCATCCCGGACCGGTCGATGAGGTGACCGCACAGCAGCAGTTCGGGGACCAGCGCGGCCAGCTGGTCCCGGGACAGCTCCGCGTACCTGCTCATCGACGTCACCACAGGGAAGCGGGCGATTCGCCGATGGGGTACCAGCCGGGCAGCGGGTCACGCGAGACGGAGCGCTCGATGCGCTGGTGCATACCCGGCGACAGCGCGTTGTCGGTGATCATGTCGAGGAACATCGCGGAGACATTGCCGAAGTCGAAGAAGTCACGCTGCCAGGACCATTGGAAGTCGCCGCCGTAGCGGAACCAGCTGCCACCGATGCCCTCGGGGGAGTAGTGGCGGCCGTCGGCACGCGTGCCCTCGTTGATCTGCTTCCAGAAGCCGATGACCGTGCCACTGCGCTCGTCGACGACGAACTCCTGGTACGGGTAGGTCCAGCCCTCCAGGCCGAGCATCTCCTGGCCGAGGGCGTAGTCGCGGATCTCGTCGCGGCCGACGGCCATGAACTCCTGCTTGGGGCCGTAGTTCCAGCCGTAGGTGGCGTCGGCCGTGTACATCTCGGCGAGGGGCTTCCAGTCGCCCTTCTCCTCACATCGCTGGTTCTCCACGACCCAGCGCCGAACCATCTCGTCGAGTTCGGCCCGCTCGAAATTTGCCATCAGTCTGTGCCTTTCGCAGGGGAGTCGGATTCGCCACCGTCGGCGATCGACAGAGCTCGGGTGGGGCAGTAGCGGATCGCGGCCTCGACGGCCTTGTGCTCCGCGGCGTCGGGGGTGGCGTCGGTGATCTGGACCGGGCCGCGCTTGGGCACGGTGAAGACCGCGGGCGCCTCGTCCTGGCAGACGCCGTGTCCCTGGCACAGGTCGAGGTCGACCACGATTCTCATGACGCGCCTCCGTCCGGCGTCGGCCGCAGCGGCGCCTCGGGCTGGACCTCGACCAGCACCATGTGGGCACCTCGCGGCACCGAGACCACCGTCGCGACCGCGTCGGCGAGGTGGTGTGGTCGCAGCATGTAGGGGTGGCGGGCCAAGCCCCAGTCCTTCCAGTCCCGCAGTACCGGCCCCACGATCTCGGGAGTCGAATCCATGCCCATCCCGGTGAGGGTCGGACCGGGACGTACCAGCGAGGCGCGAATTCCGGTGCCCTCCAGTTCCATGCGCAACTGACCGACCATCGCCTCGAGCCCGTTCTTGGCGGCGCTGTAGGCGCCGGACCGCGGCCGCGGGTTGTCGGCGCAATCGGAGCTGATCACGACGAGATCGCCACGGCGCCGCGCGGTCATCCCGGGCAGTACCCGGTGGACGAGACGCTGCGCGCCGACGAGATGAACCTGCACCTGGAACAGGAAGCGTTCGGGGTCCATCTCCCCGACCAGGGAGAATTCGATATCGCCCGCGCCGGAGACGAGGATCTCGGTCGGGCCCAGCGTGCGCTCGGCGGCCGTCACGAACTCGTCCACGGAGCCGGCGTCGGTGACGTCGAGACGGTGGGCGTACGCCTCGCCGCCACCCGCGCGGATCTTGGCCGCGATCTCCTCGCACAGCTCGACCCGGCGCGCACCCAAGGTCACCGGATGGCCGAGCTCGGCGAGCGCGACGGCCGTCGCGGCACCGATACCGGAGGAGGCGCCGGCGATCAGCGCGGGTCTGCGGTCGGGATGGGGCTCGAATCGGGGCACTAGCTGACCTCTACTGTGATGGGGAGTTTGGCGAAGCCACGGACGTTGGTGGAGTGCACCCGTTCGATGCCGTCGGCGTCGACCTCGTATCCGGTGACACGCGAGGCGAATTCGCCGAGCACGATGGTGGCTTCGAGCCGGGCCAGGTGCGCGCCGAGGCAGAAGTGCACGCCCGCGCCGAAACTGGCGAGCGCGCTGCTGTCGTTGCGGTCGATCACGTAGCTGTCGCCGTCGTCGAAGGCGCTCGCATCACGATTGGCCGAGCCGATCAGCAGCAGCACCTTGGCGCCGGCCGGGATGGTGCCGCCGTGGTAGTCGAGGTCGACGGCCGCGGTGCGGGCCACGATCTGGCTGGAGGTGTCGTAGCGCAGCGTCTCCTCCACCCAGTCGCTGACCAGTTCCGGCTCGGCGACCACCTTGGCGTACTCCGCGGGACTGACCGCCGCCCAATAGAGGGCGTTGCCCAAAAGCTTTGTGGTGGTCTCGTTTCCGGCGACGACCATCAGGAACATGAAGCCGATGATCTCCTCGTCGGTGAGGGTGTCGTCGTCGATCTCGGCATCCAGCAGCGCCGAGGTGAGATCGTCGGCGGGCGCGGCGCGGCGCTGGGCGACCATGTCGGCGTAGTAGCCGAACAGTCGAATCGAGGCGTCGATCGCGTCGACGGGCACATCGAGGACACCCTCTTCGCGGTGCACCACGAGGTCGGCCAAGCGGCGGATTTCGGCGCGATCGGGTTCGGGCACACCCATCAGTTCGGAGATGACGTCCATCGGCACCTTGCCCGCGACCTCGTCGATCCAGTCGAAGCTGCCGCGCGCGAGGGCGGGCTCGAGATGCTCCAGGGTGATCTCGCGGATGCGGACTTCCATCTCGGCGACGCGTTTGGGCGTGAATCCCTTGAACACGAGCCTGCGCATCCGCATATGCCGTGGATCGTCCATCGCCAGGAACGACATCACCCGATGCGCGTGCGGACCCCAGGCCGCGGGATCGAGGGAGACGCCATTGGCGCTGGAGAGCCGGTTGCTGTCCCGGAAAGCCGCGATCACATCGGAATGCCGGGAAAGCGCCCAGAAATCGAGATCGGGATTGTGATAAAGCGGCGCCTCGGTGCGCAGGCGGTGGTAAGTCGGATACGGGTCATCGTGGAATCCGTAGTCGTACGGGTCGAAAGTCAGGGGTTCCACAGCGGCGCTCGTCATCGTGAATACCCCGGTTTCGATAGGTCGTCGCCGCCGGGTGCTGGGGTCGATCGCACCGAAGGAGACAGGTAGCTGGACATGTGTCTGGACGGTACCATCGACACAAGTTCAGCACAACGCTTTCCGGGCCGAAGGAGGGCTTCGACCGGCCGAAGTCGGCAGTTTTCAAGGCTGGTCAGAAATCTGGACCAGTGTCTGGAATGTGGTCCAAATCATATGGTACGGTCACCGCCATGGCAGGGGTAGACGGCGAAGTCGCACCGGCTCGGGCCGGGGCGACGGACACGGGCGACCCGGAGGTACCGGAGGCGGAACAGGCGAGTGCGGCCCGGATAATTCGGCGCAACTTCTCCGATACCGTCCTTTCGAGCGTGGCAACACTCGGCCGGGCATTGCGGATGGGCGCCGGTGCCATCTATCTCGGGGCGAACGACGCCATTCGCGGGCGATTCCAGATCCACGAAACTCTCGCGCAGGCCTGGTTTCTGATCAGAGTCACCGCGGTGCCGAGCATTTTGATGGCCATTCCGTTCGGTGTCATCGTTTCCGCCCAGGTCGGCAATATCGTGTCCGAACTCGGCGCCGATTCGATGATCGGTGCCGCGGGTGGTCTCGGCGTCATCAAACAGGGCGCGCCGATGGCCACCGCGATGCTGCTCGGCGGCGCCGGCGCCGCCGCGATCGCCGCCGACCTGGGGGCCCGAACCATCCGGGAAGAAGTCGACGCCCTCCGGGTGATGGGCATCGACCCGGTGCAACGCCTGGTGGTGCCGCGCATCGCGGCCATGATGCTGGTCGCGCCACTGCTCAATGTCTTGATCATCTTCGTCGGCGTCAGCTCGGGGTTCGTGGTCGCGGTATCGGCGTTGAACGTCACCCCGGGCAGCTACTGGCAGTCCTTCGGTTCCTTCACCACCTCCGTCGACGTGTGGGTCTCGCTGGTCAAGGCGTTGCTCTTCGGCTTCCTGGTCGTCGTGATCGCCTGTCAGCGCGGGTTGGAGGCCAAGGGCGGACCGCGCGGTGTCGCCGACGGGGTCAACGCGGCCGTGGTGATGTCGATCGCCGCGGCCGTTGTGCTGAACACCGTGATCACCCAGGTGGTCACCATGTTCTTCCCGGTGAGGATGGCCTGATGAGCGCCGCTCCGTACTACCCCGCCGGGCTGCGCTGGGTGGGCAGACTCCGGCGCCGCCGCATCCGTCCGCTCGCTCCGATCGAGTCGATCGGCTTCGTGATCGGCTTCGGCTGGCAGGTGCTCTCGTCGGTGCCCTACACGCTCGTGCACTACCGGCGCCAGACGGTCACGATGGTGACGGACATGACGTGGGGTCGCGGTTCGGTGATCATCGGCGGCGGCGTGGTGCCCCTGATGCTGTTGCTCGGCGCGGCCATGGGCGCGTCCATCGGCATCGAGGCGTTCAGCGCGCTGAACCTGTTGTCGCTGGGTCAGCTCAGCGGTCTGATCTCGGCCTTCGGCGTGACCCGTGAGCTCGCGCCGATCGCGGCCGGGATCGGCTTCGCGGCCCAGGCCGGGTGCCGGATGACCGCCGAGATCGGTTCGATGCGCATCTCCGAGGAGATCGACGCACTGGAATCACTCGGGATCCGGTCGGTGCCCTTCGTGGTCACCACCCGGGTCATCGCCGGGATCTTCGCCGTCGCACCGGCATTCGTGGTCGCGCTGATTCTGAGCTACGCCTCCTGCGCCTTCATCGTGACGACCATCCACGGCACACCGACCGGAACCTACAACCACTACTTCGATCAGTTCGTGGTCGGCTGGGACGTGTTCGCCGCGACCGTCAAGGTGATGGTGTTCGCCATCGCCGTCGTGCTGATCCACTGCTATCAGGGCTATTTCGCCACGGGCGGCCCCGAAGGCGTCGGCATCGGTTCCGGGCGCGCCATTCGGGCGAGCCTGGTGGCGATCATCGCGCTCGACATGGTCGCCACCATCGCACTGTGGGGATTCCAATCCCCCGTCACGTTCACCGGGTGATGCCATGCCTGCCTATGCCCTGCCCGGAACCGAAGTCGGGCCGCTGCGCGCCCGGATCCTCGGCACGCTCGCCATCGCGCTCGCGCTACTGGCCGCGCTGGTCTGGCAGGTTGTGCCCGACAGCGTGCCCGCCGACCAGATCCGGGTCGCCCTGCTGGTCGGCGAGGTCGGCGAGGGCGTGGGGGAGGGCACCGATGTCCGGCTCGACGGCGTTCGGGTCGGCTCGGTCGACACGATCGACTTCGCCGGCCGGAGCACGCAGCGAATCGAGTTGACGCTGAGTGGGTCTCAGCTGTTCGGCCTGACCGACGCGCTGGCGGTCGATTACGCGCCGGGAAACCTGTTCGGCATCAGCGCCATCGAGCTGCACTCGACGGTGGGCGGCGCCGAGCTGGTCGACGGTTCGACCGTCGACCTGACCGGTCGCGACGCTGCTCGGGTACACGACGCCACGCTCTCCGCCTTGCTGAAGTCGACGGGACAGCTCACCGACGAGGTGCTGACACCGCAACTCGTCGAACTGCTCGGTACCGTCTCCCGCGACCTGACGGCGTTCGCGCCGCTGCTGGAAGCCATCGGCACGACCGCCCGCTCCTATGCCGAGACCAGGCAGCTACCGCCCTCGGTGCTGTTCGAACAGTTCGGTTCGGCGCTGACCGGTCTGCCGCCAATGCTCACCGGCGGCCTGACGCTGCTGAACGCGGAGTACACGAACAAGTACCTGGCGGTCCCGGATCAGCTCCAACGGTTCGGCCGGATGTTCGAGGGCGTCCAGTACCAATTGCTGCCGACGGTCACCCGCCTGTTCAGCACCTCGCAGCAGTATTTCGGGGAGATCTTGCCCATGCTCAGTCTTGTCCTCGACCGCCTCGCCGCCTCGGTCAGCACCCCGGAGCGTTCGGCGCAGCAGCTGAGCGAGCTGCTCGCCCGGCTCGACACCGCCTTCCAGGACACCCCCGAGGGCACGGTTCTCCGGGCCGAGGTCGCGCTCGACGGTGTGCCCGCTCTGGCGGCGCCGCTGGCCGCGATGTTCGGGGGTGGGCGCTGATGACGACGCGTGCCCTGCTGATCCGGGTAGCCACTGCGGTCGCGCTGATGGCCCTGGTGCTGGTCGGCGTCCTGCGGGTGATCGAGCGACCCGTAGACGGCGAAACCGACACCTACACAGCGCTGTTCACCGACGCGAACGGGCTGCGCGACGGTGACGACGTGCGCCTCTACGGGGTGCAGGTCGGCAAGGTGCAGGCTGTCGAGCTCGACGGCGTGCTCGCGCGCGTGCGCTTCACCGTGGCGCGGGACCGGACGCTGTTCACCAACTCCAGAATCGCCATCCGCTACCAGAACCTCACGGGTTTCCGCTATTTGGGCGTCGAACAACCCGACCAGCCGACGGGCCGACGTGATCCGGCGTCGGTTTTCGGCATCGCGGAGACGGTGCCGGACTTCGACATCACCCGGCTGTTCAAGGGTTTGCAGCCGGTGCTGGCCGAACTCTCACCCGAGGATCTCAACCAGTTCGCAACCAGCATCCTCGCGGTGATCCAGGGCGACGGAACTGGTCTCGGGCAGGCGCTGGGCGCCATCGACAAGCTCAGCCGCTTCGCCTCCGACCGTCAGGTGGTCCTGTCGACTCTGGCGCGCAACCTCGCCGAGGTCGCCGATCATCTCGACGGAAAGTCGGGCAACGCCATCACGCTGCTGACCAATCTGACCAACCTGTTCATGGCCATCACCGCGAAACTGCCCGGGCTGGTGGACTTCTCGATCGGCATTCCCGGGGTGCTGAAGCCGCTGCGCAGCATGCTCACCGTCTTCGGGGTCACCGGGGAGCCCAACAGCGATCTCGACGCCGCGCTCACCAGAGCCTTCCCCGATCCGTACGAGGCGGTGGCCGCGTTCGAGAGCCTGCCCGGCCTCATCCAGTCGATGACGCGGGCGATTCCGCAGACCGGGCCCGACCTCACCTGCTCGCACGGTGACGCCACCGCACCGCAACCGCTACAAGTGCTCATCGCCGGACAGGGGATCGTGCTGTGTCACCGATAACGCGCCGACGCGCCACCAGCGATCCCCGGGCGGGTGAGTTGCGCTGGGGGATAGCGGGAATGTGCGCCGCAGTCCTGCTCCTGGTCGCGATCGGCCTCATCTCTGTGACCGGAACCGCGTCGCAGAGAACCTATTCCGCCGACCTGGCCGAGGCGGGTTCGGTCCGCGTCGGCGACGATGTACGGCTCGCCGGGATACCCGTCGGGAAGGTGACGTCGCTGGACCTGCTGCCCGACCGGGTCAGGATGAGGTTCACCGTGGCCACCGAGGCGTTCATCGGCGATCAGACCACCCTCGATATCCGGATGCTGACCTTTGTCGGCGGCTACTACGTGGCGGTGCTGCCCGCGGGTACGCGACCGCTGGGTGATGCGGTGGTACCCGCCCAGCGAGTGATCGTGCCCTACAACCTGACCCGGGCGTTCCAGGACGCGGTGGAGCCGGTGCGCCGCATCGACGGTGCGGTCTTTCGGCGCGATCTCGCCGCGCTGTCCACCGCGATCGACAAGAGCCCGGACGCGGTGCGGTCGGCCGTGCGCGCCGCCGGTGATGTGGTCGCGATCCTGGACGAGCAGAACGCGGACATCTCGCGCACCCTGTCCATCGCCGACGAGTACCTCAGCGCGCTGCGGGCCAACGCCGATGTGCTGGCGAACCTGATCATCACTCTGGGCACGCTCGAGCAGATCATCCAAACCAACAAGGTGGTGGTCGCGGATTCCCTGATCGATTTGGCGGTCGTGCTGAAACAGGTCACGCCGCTCGGGCGGGCGTGGGACGCCTCGATCGAGCAGCGGGTGGCCCCGCTCGCCGAGGCCGTCCCCGCGCTCGAAGAGCTCGGCACGCGCCTCGGCGTCCTGTTCGATTCCGTCCGCGCACTGGAGGAGCGGTTGCTCCCGCTGCTCCCACCGGGCGGCGGGGTGAGTGTCGACCAGTCCGGGGCGACGATCCAGCTGCCCGCCGTCTGCGTGCCACTGCCGGGGGGCGGCTGTTGATATCGAAACAGCTACTCGGATCGCGTGGACTGATGTCGGTCGCGGTGGTTCTGACTCTCGTCCTCGCCGGTGCACTGGGCCTGCGACTGAGTACACCGAATCCGCCGATGCGGGCCTACTGCGCCGCGATGCCCGACAGCATCGGACTCTACGAAGGCAGCGCCGTCACGGTGCTGGGGGTGCAGGTAGGGCGGGTCACCGGCATCAGCGTCGACGGAGCCTCGGCGCGCGTCGAATTCACCGTCCGTGCCGACCGTAAGCTGCCGCTCGAGGTCGGAGCGGTGACAGTCAGCGACACGTTGATCGCCGACCGCCGGCTCGCTCTCATCGGCAACGAACCCGTCGGGCCGGGGTGGAATTCGAGCGGGTGCATCACCAAAACCCTGACGCCCAAGAGCCTCACACAGACCTTCGACGCCCTCGCCGGTCTGGCCGACCAGCTCAACGGCGCGGGCGATCCGGCGCAGCGGACCGCCCTCGGCGCCGGGATCACGGCCCTCGAACGCGCCACCGCGGGGACGGGCGAGCAGATCAACGACGTCATCGTGGCGCTGAGCCGGGCACTGGCCGCACCCGATGCGGCGATCGGGCACCTCGGGCAGTTGCTCGACGCGCTCACCGAGCTCGCGCACCGCGCACGCGGCGGCTGGTCGCATGTGGAGACGACGGTGACCGGGTTGCCGCAGACCTTCAACGACATCGTCACCATCGCCTTTCCGCCGGTCATCGCGATCGTCGCCACTCTCGCCGATCTGCTGCCCCAGCTCAACGACGTGATCATGATGTTCGGCTCACCCGGACTGCGCGCACTGGACGCGGTGCCCGATCTGTCGCGGATGATCGCGGCGGGGGTCGGCTCGCTGGCCGACGTGATCGCGATGGCGCCTGCCGTCGCCGGTGGCTTCGCCGGTGCCGTCGACCCGGCCACCGGCACGCTGACCATCGGCTATGCGCCGCCGAAACTCGCACTTGCCCAGCAGGACTCGGACCGGATCTGCGCGGCCGTGCAGGTCGTCACCGGGCAGCCGTGCCTGCCTTCGGACAGCGGCGTGATGACGATTCCCGCGATGCCCGTCCTGCTGGGAGCGGTGAGCGCCCGATGAAACGTGTCGCCCTGTTCGCCCTCACGGTGCTGCTCGCCGCCACCGGTTGCGGATTCCAGCCTGCCGATCTGCCCGTGCCGGGAGCCGATGTCGGCGGACCCACCTATCCGCTGCGGATCGAGTTCGCCGACGTTCTCAATCTCCCGCAGGGCGCCAAGGTGATCGCGGCGGGTGTCCGCGTCGGCGGGCTCACCGGGGTCACCCTGGTCGACCCCGTCCCCGGCACGGCGGAGCGGGCCGCCGTGCCCGGGTACGCCGTCGTCGATGTCGAGATCCAGCGGTCGGTCCGGCTCCCGGTCGGCACCACCGCCGAACTGCGCCAGGAGACGCCGCTGGGCGACGTCCACATCGCCCTGAGCGAACCCGCCGACACGACCGCGGGCGAGCTGACGGCGGGCGCGACCATCCCGCTCGCCGACACCACCCAGTCGCCGCCGATCGAGGACATCCTGGCTGGCCTGTCCACCTTCATCGGCAGCGGCGCGGTGACCGATTTCCAGGACATCGTGCGCACGACGAACGGGATATTCCCCGCCGACCCGCGCGAAACAGCCCGGATCGCAGACATTCTCGGCGCCGACATCACCGACCTCGGCGACCACCTGAACTCGCTCGACGCCCTGCTCGACGGCATGGAAGCCACCGTCGAAGACGGGATGCGGCACAACCTGCCGATTCTCGACGAGTTGCTCACCCCCTACGGCGTCCAACACACCACCGATGCGGTGAACACCCAGATCAGCGTCATCTTCGTGCTGACCGCGCTCGGCCCGGTCGCGCCGAGCGTCCAGTGGCTCGGCCCGCTGCTGTCCTCCCTGGACGACACCACCCGCGCCGTGGTCCCCATGCTGCTCGGTAGTCACCCCCTCGACACCGACTCGCCCTCGAACATGAAGGCGCTCCTCGACCTGATCAACACCGACCTGGTCCCGTTCGCGCAACACGGACCCGAGGTCGACCTGACGATCACGCCCGGCGAACACACGGCCAGGATCGTCGACTCCCTGCGAATGATCGGTCTGGTGCGATGAATCTTCGTGCGACAGTGTCACTCTCGGCGATCATGGCGGTGCTGATCTTCGGAGTCGGGTACATGTCGCTGGGTGTGCTGCGGTTCGATCCGCGAATCAGCTACCGCACCGCGGATCTGCGGCTGGCGCACTCGGGCGGGCTGGCGCCGAACTCGCCGGTTCTGCTCTCCGGGGTCCAGGTCGGGCGCACCGAGTCGGTGCGCAAACAGGCCGACGGTGTGCTCGTCCGGTTGCGGATCGACAGTCGCTACCGCGTCCCGGTGTCCAGCGATGTCCGCATCGAGCAGTTGTCGGCGCTGGGCGAGCCCTACATCGCCTTCGCGCCGGAATCGGGGGCAGGCCCGTATCTCGAGGACGGCCAGGTCGTCGCGGCGGATCGAGTCCACCTGCCGACGACCATCACCGCGCTCTCGGCCCGGCTGGTCGAGCTGCTCGACCAGATCCGCCCCGAGACGATCGCGAACCTGGTTGACACCTTCGATCGCGCGCTCACCGGAACCGACGCCGCGATGGCGACCCTGCAGCGGTCCTCGACGCTGCTCGCGGCGACGCTGCTCAGCCGCACCGAAGCGATGCGGCAGCTGTTCGCCGATATCCAAGCCCTCGGCGGCGACATGGCGTGGCTCGGACCCTCCCTCGCCACGGCGGGCCCGCTGTTCGGCGAGTTCGGCGTCACGCTGAACGCGATCGTCGAGTCCGGTGCGGAGCTGGTGGAAAGCCGCCCGGTCGAGGACTACTTCACCGGCGACGGCCTTGTCCCCTTCCTCGACAACCTCACCGCCCTGATCAACGAGATCGGCCCGAGCATCGCCCCGCTGGGACAGCTTCTCGGCCCGGTGGTCACCGACGCGGTGCATCGGACGCCGACCATCGACATCAGCACCCTGATCGACCAAGCACTGCAGAACGTGGACGCCGACGGCACCGTGCATTTCCGCCTCGGCGTCAAATAGCCGGACAAAGGACTGACCATGAGTACAGCGACCGAAGCAGCAGCCACCGCGACCACCCCAGTCGGCGAACAGGCGCCGCGCACCGTCTCCGTCCGGCTCTCGACCGTCCTGGTCACCGGCACGATCGGGCTGCTCGTCGCCGCGGTCGTCACGTTCGCGACGCTGTATTTCTCGGCGCGGGCGACGCTCGCCGAGCGCGACGCGCGCGCGGCCGACACCGAGCGCGTCGAACAGATCGCGACCAGCTACGGGGTCGGCGCGTCCACGATCGACTACCGCGATGTGCCTGCCTGGTTCGCCCGGCTCGAGACCGGCACCACCGCGCAGCTGGCCGCCAAATTCGACGCCACCGCACCGCAATTGGAGCAGATCCTGCTCCCGCTGCAGTGGACGTCGAAGGCGACCCCGCTCTCGGCGGAGGTGATCTCGGAGGCCGGTGGCATATATAAAGTCAACGCCTACCTCGACGTGGTCTCCACCAGTGCCCAGACACCCGAGGGAACACGAACCACCGTCACCTATTCGCTCACCGTCGACCGGAACTCGGACTGGCAGATCACCGAGGTGGGTGGCCTGCAGAACGCCCTGCCGACGAAATGATCAGTAGGCGATGAAGAGGATTTCGTCCGGGGTGTAGTCGTGGCCGGGGTGGTTCGCGGCCAGGTGCTCCTGGGTCTGCTTGATCAGGTCGGCCTCGTCGGTGCCGCGAATGCTGACGCCGCAGGGGCAGTTGAGACGAGTCTTCATCGGTGTTCTCCTTGGGTTCCGGCTATCCGAGCAGGTTTCCGGACAGTAGTCCGGATTGTATTCCAGGTCATGTGCTAGCGTCACCCGCATGGGAGCTGTAGACGAGATCTCCGCCGGTACCAGCGACCTGTTCGCCCTCGCCGAACAGACGGTCGGATTCATGCCGCCGGAGGAGGGACAGGCGCTCTACACGGCCGCCCGCGCGTACGCGGGTGACGGAATCATCATGGAGATCGGCACCTACTGCGGCAAGTCGACCGTCTATCTCGGTGCCGCGGCCCGCGAAACCGGTGCCACTGTCTGCACCGTCGACCACCACCGTGGCTCCGAGGAACACCAGCCGGGCTGGGAGTACCACGACACCAGCATGATCGACCCGCAGACCGGCGTCTTCGACACCGTGACCCCGTTCCGGCGCACCATGATTCGCGCGGGTCTCACCGACACGGTGACCGCGATCATCGGCTCGTCGAGCGCCGCCGCCCGCATCTGGCGTGCCCCGCTGCGCATGCTGTTCATCGACGGCGGCCACACCGAGGAAGCCGCCCAGCGTGACTACGACAACTGGGTGCACTGGGTGGCCGGCGGCGGGCTGCTCGCCATTCACGACGTCTTCCCCGATCCCGCCGACGGTGGTCGCGCGCCGTTCAACATCTATCGACGCGCGATCGACAGCGGCAAGTTCCGCGAGCTCTCGGTCACCGGTTCGCTGCGCATCCTGCAGCGAACCGCCGCGTGTAACTGAGCCGGATCACCGCGGGAGTGCGTCGCGGAAGATGCCGTTGCCCGCGGTGGTGCGGCTGAGGGCGTCGGCGGCGAGCACGACCGCCGCCCCGGTCCAGGTGGTGCGCTCCTCGGGCCAGCGCTTGCCATCGGTAAAAACCAGTCCGGTCCAATAGGAGCCGTCCGATTCGCGCAGATGCTGCATTGCCGCGAACAGTGTGTTCGCGGCGGCGGTGTCGCCGATGGCATCGAGGGCGAGCACCAGTTCGCAGGTCTCGGCCCCGGTGACCCACGGTGCGTCGGACACGCAGCGGATGCCGAGTTCGGCGACCACGAATTCGTTCCAGTGCCGCGCTATCCGGTCCGCGGCCGCCGCACCGCGCACCGCGCCGCCGAGGATCGGGTAGTACCAGTCCATGGAGTAGCGGCTCTTGTCCAGGAACGCTTCCGGATGATGGCGCAGGGCGTTGCCGAGGCGGCGGCGAGCCACCGCCCAGTCCGGTCGCGGGTCGCCCACCCGCTCGGCGAGGGTCACCGCGCAGCCGAGACTGTGGAAGATGCTGGAGCAGCCGGTCAGCAGAGCTTCTCCCGACGACCCGGATTCGCCGGCCGACCAATGGATCTCGCCGTGTGTGCCCCGGGGCAGCCCGAGGACGAAGTCGATCCCGGCGCGGACCGTCGGCCACATCTCCGCGGCGAACCCGGTGTCACCGGTGAGCGTGAGGGCGTGCAGGACACCGGTGGCCAGATAGGCGCAGAAATTGGTGTCGGAGTCGTGGTTCTCGATCACGCCCGCGCGCACCTGCATGGGCCACGACCCATCGGAGCGCTGCGATTTCGCCGACCAGATGTAGGCCTCACGGGCCACGTCCCACAGCCCGCCCACGGTGAGCGCCATCGCGGACTCGATGTGATCCCACGGATCGGTGTGGCCGCCGCTGAACCAGGGGATCGCACCGTCGGGTTCCTGTGTGGCGGCGATGGATTCGGCGGTCCGGCGGATGTCCCGCGCGGAGACGACCCCGGCAACGGCGGGTAGCTCAACGGGCATCGCTGCGCACCGCCGGTTTCGTGAAATAGAGTGCGACCGACTTGCCGACCAGCGGATTCAGCACCCGTTCGGCCGTGCGCGTGACAGCGGGCGCCGACATCATGTCCCACACCAGCATGCGGTGATAGGCACTCACCAGCGGATGCTTGTCATTGCGCACGCCGACAGCGCATTTGAGCCACCAGAAGGGTGCGTGCAGAGCGTGCGCGAAGTCCTGGTGGTGGTAGCGCAGACCGCGCGCGGTGATCTTGTCGCGCAGCTCGTCGGCGCGATAGATGCGGACGTGACCGCCCTCGTTGGCGTGGTACTCGTCCGAGAGCGCCCAGCAGATGCGTTCGGGCAACCAGCGCGGCACCGTCACCGCCAGTGCGCCACCGGGTTTGACCACGCGCGCCAGTTCGGCGATCGCCCGCGTGTCCTGGGGGACGTGCTCGAGGATCTCCGAGGCGATGACCACGTCGAATTCGTCGTTGCCATAGGGCAGGTCGAGCGCGTCGCCGCGCACGGTCTCGGCTTTGGCGTATTCCGGCGCCTCGCCCGCCGCGGCCATGGTTTCGAACATGGTGTCGACATCGGCCAGGTCGGCGGCGTTCTGGTCGAATGCGACGACGTCGGCTCCGCGGCGGTAGGCCTCGAAGGAATGTCTGCCCGCGCCGCAACCGATGTCGATCACCCGTGATCCGGGGCCGACGCCCAAGCGGTCGAAATCGACGGTCAACATGAGGCCTCCAGGTGCTGCGCGGGGTCGGGCGGTGTCGTCATCGGGCGGTGCCCGGCGGGGTGGGGCGGTGGCGGGTGATCGCCTGGTCATAGATCGCGACCGTCTGTGCGGCGACGGCCGACCAGCTGAACAGCTCGAGCACGCGGACACGACCCGCCGCGCCGAGGCGCTCGCGGCGGTCGGGATCGTCGAGCAGTTCGCCGAGTACCCGGGTCAGCGCGTCCACGTCGCCTGGTTCGACCAGCTCGGCGCACTCGCCGACGACCTCGGGCAGCGCGCCCGCCCGGCTGGCGACCAGCGGTGTCGCGCTGGCCATCGCCTCGACGGCGGGCAGCGAAAACCCCTCGTACATCGACGGAATGCAGGCGATCTCGGCCGAGGCGAGCAACGCGGCCAGCTGTTCGTCGCTCATGCCGCTGACCGGGGTGACGATATCGGCGATACCGAGTTCGGCGATCAGCTTCTCGGTGGGGCCGTTCGGTTCCAGCTTCGCGACCAGCCGGAGCTCGACATCGCCGGTATGGCGCAACCGGGCCACGGCACGCAGCAGGTGCGCGATGCCCTTGAGCGGCTTGTCGGCGCTGGCGACCGCGACGATCCGCCCGCGCACACGCGGCGTCTCGCGGGGCCGGAACAGGTCGGTGTCCACGCCGAGGGGGACGGTGTGCAACTGTCCCGGCCGCACACCGAAGTCTTGCGCGATATCGGCGGCCGACGACGAGGACACCGTGATCAGGTCCGGAATCTGCTGTGCCACTCGCTGTTGCATCCCGAGGAAGCCGTACCATCGCCGCACGAACAGCTTGCGCCGCCACGGGGTCGCGGCCAGATCGACCGCGCGGTCGCGCGTGATCGGATGATGGACGGTCGCCACCAGCGGCAACGTCTCGGCGATGGCGAGCAGGCCGTAGCCGAGGCACTGATTGTCGTGCACCACATCGAATTCGGTGGCGCGGCCGGCCAGGAGCTTGGCCACGCGCAGGCTGAACGTGCGAGGTTCGGGGAACCCGGCCGTCCACATGGTGGCGAGCTCGAGCAGGTCGACACGGTCCCGGATCTCCCGGGGATGCGGTGTGCGGAACGGGTCCTCGTCGCGATACAGGTCCAGGCTCGGTACCTCGGTGAGGCGCACCCTCGGGTCGAGATCCTCGGGATAGGGCTGGCCGGAGAACACCTCGACCTGGTGACCGAGATCGACGAGCCCCTGACTCAGATACCGGACATAGACACCCTGCCCGCCGCAATGCGCCTTGCTCCGATATGACAGCAATGCGATCCGCATCAGTGCACCGTTCCCGACTCGTAGCTGACCTGCCAATGTTTGATGCCGTTGATCCAACCCGACCGCAGCCGCTGTGGCTCCGAAATCTGGGACAGATCGGGCATCACGTCGGCGATGGCGTTGAAGATCAGCTCGATCTCGAGCCGGGCCAGGTTCGCGCCGACACAGAAGTGCGCGCCGGTGCCACCGAACCCCAGATGCGGATTCGGGTCGCGCGAGATGTCGAAGCGGAACGGGCTCTCGAAGGCCTCCTCGTCGAAATTGGCTGAGCTGTAGAACAATCCGACGCGCTGACCGGCGCGGATGAGCTGCCCGCCGAGCTCGGTGTCAGCGGTCGCGGTGCGCTGGAAGACCGTCACCGGCGTCGCCCAGCGCACGATCTCGTCGGGTGCGGTCCGTGGCCGCTGCTGTTTGTACAGTTCCCACTGATCCGGATGGTCGATGAACGCCTTCATCCCGTGGGTGATGGCGTTGCGGGTGGTCTCGTTGCCCGCCACCGCGAGCAGGATCACGAAGAACCCGAACTCGTCGGAGCCGAGTGCCTCCCCGTCGAGATCGGCGTGCACGAGCCTGCTGACGATGTCGTCGGCGGGATCGACGCGGCGCTGCTCGGCCATGTTCCAGGCGTAGCCGAGGATCTCCATCGCCGCGGTGGACGAGGCGTCGGTGGTCGTGGCGTCGCCGTACTCCGGGTCGTCGTAGTTGAGCATCTGATTCGACCAGTCGAACAGCTTGCGGCGGTCCTGCTGGGGGACGCCGACGAGTTCGGCGATGGCTTGCAGCGGAAGCTCGCACGCCACCTGTTCGACGAAGTCACCGCCGCCGGCCGCGCGCGCCGCGGCCACGATCGCCCCCGCCCGTTCGGTCAATGCCGCGCGCAACCCCTCGACCGCGCGCGGTGTGAACCCTTTGGCGATGATGCGACGGATCTTGGTGTGCTTGGGCGGGTCCATGTTCAGCAGCAGCGCGCCGGTGAGTTCGATCTGCTCGGGTGTCACCTCGCCGGGCAGCCGGATGACCGAGCCTTTCCGCTCGGAGGAGAACAGCTCCGGATTGCGCGAAACCTCCTTGATGTCCTCGTGTTTGGTGATCACCCAGTAGCCGCCGTCGCGGAAGCCGCCCGACTGCGCGTCGGTCTGGGCGTTCCACCACACCGGTGCGGTCCGGCGGAGCTCGGCGAATTCCTGAACGGGGTTGCGGGATTCCCACAGGGCCGGATCGGTGAAATCGAATCCGGCGGGGATGGATGTCGCGGACACAGTGACCTCCGCTCGCGCTCAGCGCTGCCTGCGGCGGTAGCGGACGCGGCAGGGCTGCTGCAACTGCACCACCATCTTCGAATGGTCGTTGCGGTAGGTGTCCGACGGCTGCGCGAGCTCGAACTCCCAGTCCCGCAGCAGAATCGAGAAGATCGCCTTGAGCTGCATGAGCGCGAACGGCGCGCCGACACAGCGGTGCCTGCCCGCGCCGAACGGAATCCAGGTCCAGCGGTTGAGGATGTCGTCCTGGCGCGGGTCGAGATAGCGCGCGGGATCGAAGGCGTCCGGTTCCGGGAAGTCCTCCGGAATCCGGTTGGAGACCGCGGGGGTGGCAGCCACCATGTCGCCCGGCTCGATGCGGTGCCCGCACACCTCGAACTCACCGCGGGCAAGGCGCATGAGGATGATCAGCGGCGGATGCAGCCGCAGCGTCTCCTTGAGCGCGGCCTCCAGATTCGGAATCTGGCGCAGCGCATGGTGACTCACGTCGGCGCCGTCGGCGTAGAGCTCGTCGAGTTCGGTGACCACCCCGGCCAGCGTCTCGGGGTGGCGCAGCAGTTCGATGATCGTCCACGCCGCCGTGCCCGAGGTGGTGTGGTGGCCGGCGAACATCATCGAGATGAAGATGCCGGTGATCTCGCTGGCCGAGAAACGCAGCGCCCCGTTCTCGTCCTTCACCGAGATGAGAACGTCGAGCATGTCGCGATCGTCTTTGCTCGTGGGCGGATTCGCCTCCCGCTGGTCCATGATCGCCTGCACCAGCTCGACCAGCGCCGCGCGCGCCGCGTCGCGCCGGACGAAACTCTCGATCGGCGCGTACGGGTCCACGTAGGCCAGGGCGTCGGTGCCCTGCTCGAGCTCGTGATAGAGGTGCGCGAAACGTCCGTCGAGCTGGTTGCGGAACTTCACCCCGATCAGACAGGCCGAGGAGGTGTAAATGGTCAGCTCGGCGAAGAACTCGAGCAGATCGATCTCGCCCTCGTCATCCCACTGCGCGACCATCTGATCCACTTCACGGGCGATGGTGCCCGCGTGCCCGCGCATGTGATCGGCGCGCAGCGCCTGGTTGTGCAGCATCTCCTTGCGGCGCTCGGGGGGTGCGTCGAACACCACGCCCTCACCGAAGATCGGCTTCATGAACGGGTAGGCCGCGCCCTGATCGAGATCGTCGTCGCCGGCCCGGAAGAAGAATTCATTGGCCTCGGCGCCGGACAACAGGACCACATCGCGTCCCGCCAGCTCGAAGGATCCGACATCGCCGCACTCGGCGCGAACCCGCCGCATCAGGGCGATCGGATCGGTGCGGAACTCGGCCAGGTGACCGTGCTCGTCCTCACCTCCGGACACGCGCTGCGGTTTGACCAGCGTCATTGGAAAGTCCTTCCCAGAATACTGTCCAGACACTAAATGGACATGTGTCTGGACAGTACTACGGTTTCCGGATGCGCGACAGAGTTCGGACCGAATCCGATGGCCGCCGCGCTAGGTGCCGGTGGCGGGCGCGGCCAGTAATCGGCGCGCGCAGATCTCGAGCAGGTCGGCCACCTGCGCGTAGGACAGCAGCCCCATCCCGCCCTGGAGAAGTGCCCCGGAGTACAGCAATTCGAGCGCGGCCAGGCTTTCCGGATCTTTCGTGCCGAGGGCTTCGCCGAGTCGGTGGCGGATCTCGCGGCCGATGCGCACCCGCAGATGCCGCACGTCGGGATCGTCGCCGAGCATGGCGCTGCTGACCGCTCCGGCCAGGGCGGGTTCATCGGCCACCAGCATCGAGACCTGGCGCAGGACGGCGACCACGCGCGCGGTCTGGTCGGCCTCGCCGGTCGCCAGCGGCGGCATGGCGACCAGTCGCCGCCAGAACACCTCGGAGATCAGGTGCTCCTTCGAGGAGAAATACGTATAAGCGGTGGCGGTGCCGACGCCCGCCGACGCGGCGACGAGCCGGATCGTCGTCCCCGAATAGCCCTCGCGCGACAGCACATCGACGGCGGCGACGGTCAGGCGGTCCACCGTATCGGCCTGCTTTTCGGTCAAGCGTCGTCGAGTTGCTTCGATACCGGTAGGCGCGTTTTCGGACATGTGTCTGGATGGTACTACAGCCTGGTGTACGGACCAATGAGCGAGCCATGGTCTTGCGTCTGATCGATAAACCGAACTATATTCCGTACACCTGTCCAGACACGTATCGGAGCCTCGCTATGAACGGCCTCGTCCCCGCCGAAGGCACACCACTGTTGATCGGCGGCAAGTTGATCCCGGGTGGCTCCGGTGTCTTCGCGACCATCGATCCCGCCACCGAGGAGGTGCTCGGCTACGCCGCGGACGCCTCCGGCGCCGACATGGAGGCGGCCATCGCCGCGGCGCGCACCGCCTTCGACGAGACACAGTGGTCCCGTGACCCGCGGTTTCGCGCGCACTGCCTGCGGCAACTGCGCGACGTGCTGGGCGAGCACCTCGAGGAACTGCGGGCGATCACGATCGCCGAGGTCGGCACACCGGTCATGCTGACCAGCGGCCCGCAGCTGGAAGGGCCGATCGCGGACCTGTCCTACGCCGCCGACCTGGCCGAGAACTACACGTGGGAAACCGATCTCGGCACCAGGGACCTGATGGGTATCGCCAGTCGCCGGGTGATCCGGCGCGAGGCGGTCGGCGTCGTCGGTGCCATCACGCCGTGGAACTTCCCGCACCAGATCAACCTGGCCAAGATCGGGCCCGCGCTGGCCGCGGGCAACACCGTGGTGCTCAAGCCCGCCCCGGACACACCCTGGTGCGCGGCGGTGCTCGGCCCGCTCATCGCCGAGCACACCGATATCCCGGCCGGCGTGATCAACATCGTGACCTCCTCCGATCACGGCCTCGGCGCCCAGCTGGTCCTCGATCCACGGGTGGACATGATCACCTTCACCGGCTCGACTCAGACCGGCCGCTCGGTGATGGTCGGCGCGTCGGCCACGCTCAAGCGCACCTTCCTCGAACTGGGCGGCAAGTCCGCCGCCATCGTGCTCGACGACGCCGACATCGCGGCCGCCGCGAGCTACACCGCGTTCACCGTCGCGGTCCACGCCGGGCAGGGGTGCGCCCTCACCACCCGGCTGCTGGTGCCGCGTGAGTCCTACGACGCCGCGGTCACCGCCGCGGCAGGCGCGCTGCGCGGGCTCGCCGCCGGTGACCCGAACAATCCCGGAACCGTCTGCGGGCCGGTGATTTCCGAGCGGCAGCGGGCCCGGGTGGAGCGCTACCTCGAGATCGCGCGCGCCGAAGGCGGCCGGATCGAGGTCGGCGGCGGCAGGCCCGCGGACAAAGAACGCGGGTACTTCATCGAACCGACGCTGATCAGCGGACTCGACAACACGTCGACCGTCGCGCAGGAGGAGATCTTCGGGCCCGTGCTCGTGATCATCGCGCACGACGGCGACGACGACGCGATCCGGCTGGCCAACGAATCGCCCTACGGCCTGTCGGGATCGGTGTGGGGCACCGATCCCGAGCGGCTCGACCGGGTGGTCTCGGGGGTGCGCACCGGGACCTTGAGCGTCAACGGCGGCCTCTGGTACCACGCCGACGCGCCGTTCGGCGGCTACAAGCAGTCCGGCATCGGCCGGGAGATGGGCGTCGCCGGTTTCGAGGAATACCTCGAAACCAAGCTGATCGCCACCCCCGCCTGACCTCACCGACCCCATCCACACTCAGGAGCTGAACACCATGGCACGTTTCACCGGTCGCACCGCGATCGTCACCGGCGCCGCGCAGGGCATCGGCGCGGTCTACGCCGCCGCGCTGGCCGCCGAAGGCGCCAATGTCGTTGTCGCCGACCTCAATGCCGAGCGCGGCGAGGAGGTGGCCAAGCAGATCGTCGCCGACGGCGGGGTCGCGGCCTTCCGCCGCGTCGATGTCGCCGATCCCGAATCCGCGGTCGCACTGGCGGAGTTCACCGTCGCCGAGTTCGGTGCGATCAACCACCTGGTCAACAACGCGGCCATCTACGGCGAGATGAAACTCGACCTGCTGCTCACCGTGCCGTGGGACTACTACAAGAAGTTCATGGGCGTGAACTTCGACGGCGCGCTCAATGTGACGCGTGCGGTCTGGCAGCCGATGATCGCGGCCGGCGGCGGCTCGATAGTCAACCAATCGTCCACCGCCGCATGGCTGTACTCGGGGTTCTACGGGCTGGCCAAGGTCGGTATCAACGGCCTCACACAGCAGCTCGCCACCGAGCTGGGTGGTTCGCGGATCAGGGTGAACGCCATCGCGCCCGGCCCGATCGACACCGAAGCCACCCAGACCGTCACGCCGGGAAACATGGTCAAGGACATGGTCAAGCGCATCCCGATCAAGCGGATGGGCACCCCGCAGGACCTGGTCGGCGCCTGCCTGTACCTGCTGTCCGACGAGGCGAGCTGGGTGACCGGCCAGATCCTCAACGTCGACGGCGGGCAGATCATCCGATGACGACCGAATCCGCCAGTGCCCCGGTCGGATTCATCGGACTGGGCAACATGGGCGCGCCGATCGCGCGGCGGCTGCTGGACTGGCCGGGCGGGCTCACGGTCTGCGATGTCAGGCCCGAGGTCACCGAACCGTTCGTCGCCGCGGGTGCGCGTGCGGTCGCCGAGCCCGCGCAGGTCGCGACGCACGCGCGGATCATCTGTGTGACGGTCATCGACGATGCGCAGGTGACCGAGGTGCTCACCGGACCTACGGGCATTCTGCGCACCGCGGCACCCGGCACGGTGGTCGCCGTCCACTCCACCATCAGTGATCGGACGGCGCAGGAGCTGGCCGCACGGTGCGCCGAGCACCAGGTCGAATTCGTCGACGCGCCCGTCAGCGGCGGTGCGCCCGGCGCGACCCGGGGGAGCCTGGCCGTGATGGTCGGCGGTAGTGCCGCCGCGGTGGACCGGATCCGGCCGCCGTTCGGGTGCTTCTCCGATCTCATCGTGCACGCCGGCCCGGTCGGTGCCGGAACACGAATGAAGCTGGCGCGCAACCTCCTGCACTTCATCTCGTTCACTGCCGCCACCGAGGCGCAGCGCCTGGCCGAGGCCGCCGGGCTCAGTCTCACCGCCCTCGGCACAGTGGTCCGCCACTCCGACGCGGTGACCGGGGGGCCGGGCGCGATCATGCTGCGCGACACCACCGCGCCGATCGACCCCGACGACTTCTGGTTCCCCATCCTCGGCCATGTGCGCGATCTCGGCGAGAAGGACCTCTCGCTCGCGCTCGACCTCGGCGACCGGCTCGCGGTGGACCTGCCACTGGCGCAACTCGCCCTCGCCCGCCTGGCCGACGGACTCGGCGTCGCCGAACCCGCGCTCGACAAGGAGAACTCATGACCACCACCGGAGAAACCCCCGCCGACATCCGCAAGCGCGGCCTGGCCAAGATGTCGGAGGTCTACGGCTGGGAATTCGAGGACGGCCCCGGCGAGCACTTCGCCGTCACCGCCGACCACCTGTTCGCCGACATCTGGTCGCGGCCCGCCCTGACCGTGCGGGAGCGGCGGCTGCTGCTGCTCGGGGCGCTCACCGCGCAGGGCAATGTCGACGTCGCCGAGATCCAGATCGGCGCCGCCCTGCGCAACGGGGAGCTGTCCGAGGAACAGCTGCGCGAGATCGCGCTGTTCCTGTGCCACTACGTCGGCTGGCCCGCGGGAACAAAGCTCGACGGCACCGTCGGCAAGGTGATCGCGCAGGAGCGTCGCAAGAAATGACCGACACCGTTATCGCCGATTCGCGATCGCTGTAGCGTGCGGACGATGGTTATGCCGAAGAATCAGCCGAAAGGGCTGAACTCGCCGATGACGACCCGGATCATCCGATATGGGTCGCGCGCGCAGGCGTGGGTCTACCGCCGCACCAACGGCCGCGTCGGCGGTACCTGGCGCATCGGCGCCGGGTTCCGCAACCCGGTGCCGACGCTGCTGCTCGAACATCGAGGTCGCAAGTCCGGCAAGATCTTCGCCGCGCCGCTGCTCTATCTCGTCGACGGCGAGGATCTGGTCGTCGTCGGCTCCCAGGGCGGCCTGGCGAACCATCCGCAGTGGTACCGGAATCTGCTCGCGGATCCGAACGCGCATGTCCGGGTCCGTGGCGAGCACTACCCGGTGGTGGCCCGCGTGGCCGACGCCGACGAGCGTCAGCGTCTGTGGCCCGAACTGACCGGCCTCTACGCCGATTTCGACGCCTACCAGTCCTGGACCGAACGCGAGATTCCCGTCGTGATCCTGTCTCGCACCTGAGCCCTCAGTCGGCCGCGAGCCGGTCGTCGTAGGCACGACGGGCATCGCGGTCGACATCGATGAAGGTGCGGTGCACGCCCAGCCGCCGAGCCATGAACTCACCGAACGGGCGCGGGGTCAGCTTGTTGAAGGCGGCGAGAACGCCCGCCGTCCGGGTCACCGAGACACGTCGGCGTGGCCGGGCGATCAGAGCGGCGACCGCGGCGGCGACGTCGGCCGGTTCGGCGAGCAACGCACGCGGAGCACGCGTTCCGGTGATCATCTCGGTGCGGGTGAACGTCGGCAGGACCGCGGAGAACCGCACACCGGTGCCGCGGTGTTCCAGGCGCATGGTCTCGGTGAAGCTGAGCACGGCCTGCTTGCTCGCGCAGTAGGTGGCCATTCCCGGCGTCGGGTTCTCACCCGCCATCGAGGCCATGTTCACGATGTGGCCGCGACCGCGCGCGAGCATCGGCGGCAGCGCGAGTTTGGTGCCGAGCAGGACGCCGTAGACGTTGATGTCGAGAATCCGGCGGGTGATCTCGTCGGTCTCCTCGGCGAACCGGCCGACCGGCATGATGCCCGCGTTGTTGATCAGCACATCGACAGGGCCACAAGTCTTTTCGGCCTCGGCGAGAAAGCTCGCGAACGACGCGGGGTCGGTGACATCGAGGTGCCGCGCCATGGCCACGCCGATCTCGGTCCCGGTGCTCGCGACCGTGCTCGCGTCGATGTCGCCGAGGGCGACCACCGATCCGGCCCCGGCCAGTTCGCTCGCGACCGCGCGTCCGATGCCGCGCGCACCGCCGGTGACAACGACTACTGTGCCCGCGATGGACGACACGTTCAGTGTATCAGACATGTGTCCAGATTGTATTCTGGACACGGTTACGAATCAACCCCGGCTCCCGCGTCGACATGGTGTGGGTCACCGGCGCCGGGGGACTGGCGAGTAACATCCGGACGCATGTCTGAAAGCGATTCCATCAGTCTCGAAGCGACCCGGCGCCGATTGACCGGGAAGCAGGCCGACACTGTCGAACGGCTGACCAGGGCCGCGCTGGTAGTGCTGACACGTGATGGCTTCTCCGGCATGACGATCCGGCTGGTCGCCGCGGAGGCGGGCGTCGCCACCGCGACCGCGTACACCTACTTCTCCTCCAAGGAGCACCTGGTCGCCGAGATCTTCTGGCGTCGACTGCTGGCCTCGCGCTCGCCCGCGAGCGAGGACTCCGACCCGACGGTGCGAGTACTGGCCGAGCTGCGCAACATCGCACTGCTGGTGGCCGAGGAACACGAGCTGTCCGGCGCGGTCACCGGCGCGCTGCTCGGCACGGACCCGGATGTCGAACACCTGCGCACCCGCATCGGCCTCGAGATCCGCGGCAGGCTCGCGCGCGCACTCGGGCCCGACGCCGACAACGAGGTCATCGAATGGCTCGAGATCATCTACGCGGGCGCGCTGGTGCGGGCAGGCATGGGCTACGAGTCGTACTCCGAAATCGCCGACCGCATCGAGCGGGCCGCGCTGAGGATTCTGCGCACCGCCTGACATCTGGCACATCTTCACCCGGATGCGGCCATCGGTCTGGATCTCGACCGGGCCTTCCGCGCCGACCGGACCGAATCGGCGATCGTCATATCGAACAGTCGGCCGGTAGAGATTTTGTGACGGGCGCCGCAAGTTTGCCAGGACTATTGCCGGGAACACAGTTCACGGCTCATGATGGTCTTCTGACCAACTTGATGCCGAGGAACTGCTGTGACGCACTTCGCCGCCCGCCTCAACGAACTCTTCGACAACCCCACGGGTCCGGACGTGCGTCAGTGCACAAACCGACACGTGGCGCAGATGCTCCAGGCGGCCGGTCACCGCGTCTCCGCACCCTATCTATCCCAGCTACGGTCCGGGCATCGCGACAACCCTTCACCGAAAACTGTTGCGGCGCTGGCCGAGTACTTCCAGGTCAAGCCCGATTACTTCTTCCTCGCGGCGCATCATCCCGGCGTCGACGATCACACCCTCATCCGAGCGCTCGAACTCGAAGAACCGCGCGCCCTGCTGCTGCGTGCCGTCGGCTTGTCGAGTGAAGCCATGGATATCCTCGTCGCGATGGCCGAGCGTCTCCGCGTCAGCGACAGATTGCTCGCCATTTGCCTCGACGACTGACGTGGGGTTCCGGCTGCTAACTAGCGGTCCGCGCACTGGATCACCGCGACCGCTCGTCCGAAGATCTTCCTGCCGTCCTGTTTTGCGGTGATCGCGATCGTCGCGGTCTTGCGGTCCGCATCGACCGCCTTCACTTTGCCGGTATATTCGACGATCGCCCCACTGTCGCTGACGTAGACCGGGCTGGTCAATCGCACCGCGTATTCGGTCACCACACCGGGTCCGCCCGCCCATGCGGTCACATACCCCGCGCCGATCCCGATCATCAGCATGCCCTGTGCGACAGGCCATTCCAGATTCACCGAGGCCCCCGCCGCCCTGCTCCAGTGAATGGGGTTCGGGTCACCGGCCACGCCGGCGTAGTTGACCAGGTCACCCAGTGTCACGGCCACGATCCGCGGCGGGAGCTCGTCGCCGACGGCGACGGCGCTGAACGGCAACATGTTCCGGTTCTGGTCCGCGGTCGATGCCGGGCGCGGTGGCACGGCATGCTCGGGTGCGTGGTGTTGTCGCGGAATCGACGTGCCGTGCCGGAAGTTCTGCATCAGCAGTCCGTCGCATACACGCGCTGCGGCGAGATCGACCTCCGGCCGGCCGACGAACGACGTTCGGGTGATGACGACCTCGTCGCCGTGCTGGTTCGTGACCACACACTTGAATCCGAAGATGTCGCCCCCGAACGCCTTTCGGCGCGATTCGAGTTCGACCTCGAAGCGCAACGCATCGCCGGCGAGGATCGGCCTGGTGACGGTGAGGCAGTGGTCGGTCTGCATGATCTGGCTCAGGTCATAGCCTTTGGCGACTCGATCGAACATCTCGATCTGGGCGAGAAACGCCGGGATCGAGACGAAAGTCAACGGTGCGACCAGGCCACCATAACCCTGGCCGTCAGCCGCCTGCTCGCAGCGGTGAGCGGGATGATCATCCTGCACCGCACGGGCGAACTCCCGGATCTTCTCGCGCCCGACGACATAGCAGTCGCCGGTTCGATAGGACTGCCCGACCGCCGTCGCGGAGGCGACCGAATCGGCGAGTGAATCGAGCAACCTGGAGTCGTCTGGAGTTGTCCGCACACCCAGTAAGGTAACCACTCGTTAGCCGTGCGAGTGATATTTGCTCTTCTCAGAGTGTCGCCGTCTGATCGATCTGCTCGCGCAAGATATCGCCGTGACCTGCATGGCGGGCGAATTCCTCGATCATGGCGAGCAGAGTCCACCGCATGCTGACAACCCCCTCGCGGGGATTGAGCTTGGTGTCGTCCAGATCGAACCGGGCGGCAATCGCCCGTGATCGGCCGCTCGCACGCTCGAACTCGGCGATGACGTCGGCCAGCGACTCGTCATCGGCCACGGCGAACGTGCCCTCGTCGCGTTTCGAGTACCCGTCGCACTCGGCTTCGTCGAGCCCCGCCCAGAACCGCTGGAACCAGATCCGCTCCGCGGCGGCGGCATGCTTGATCAAAGAGATCGGTGTGGTCAACGACGCGACAAGCCGCCGCCGCGCATCGCCATCGGTCAACCCGCGAGCGGTCGCGATGAGCGCCTCACGGTTGCGATCGAGCGTGTTCTCGATGAGCGCTCGCTCGGCGCCGGTGGTAATCGTGTTGGTAACCATGGACTTTCACTCCATTCTCTTGCTGATCGAAGACTCAGCGGCATCGGCCGCTCGGCGCGATGCAACTCGGTGACCCGGCGCAGCGAATCCGTTGACGGAGACGGACCAGGGGATCTACACGCTTGCCGCGGAAGGCGAGCTGAGGAAGGCGGTGCGGGACGATCTTCACCGCAACCGAGACCGGTCGAGCGCCGAAAACTCGACGCCGCCTCCCGCCAGTCTGTCATGCCACCGCACACCGCGAAACCCCGCGCATCGAACCCGGAACCAAGTGGAACCTCGACGAACTCAGCGCTCTCGTCAGCTCCGCCGCAACACTGCCGACGCTCCTCAGGATCGGCAAAAGGTGCATCTACCAGCCGATTAGTACCTTCGCCACGAGGTGAGGTAATCTTTTCGAGCACCCGGAGACGGGGGCAAGAACGGGCTGTGGCGCAGCTTGGTAGCGCACTTGACTGGGGGTCAAGTGGTCGCAGGTTCAAATCCTGTCAGCCCGACAGTGAAAACCCCCTCTGACCTGGGTCGGAGGGGGTTTCGAATTTTCGGAGATTTGACGTTTTTCGGCCAAATCCCACAGAAACCCCACGTTTTTGAACTTCGCGGCCTGCCGAAGACGCGGGAGTAGCCACCCTCGCGGCGCCCGTCGGCGAGTTCAGCGTGACTCGCTTTCACCCTCACTCGGAGGGGTTCCATGAGTCCACCGCCCTCGGTCGGCCCGCCCCAATGTTCAAGCGTATGGCGGGGACCTGACGGCTGATTCTCGGGGCGGCGACCGGTGAGCAGGAGGCATGGGAGGACCTACATCTCGGGATATGGACTGCTCAGTTGTCACGCTGCTGGCACCTATGGGCGCCGCGGCGGGGGCAGCGAGCAGGTTCGCGTGTATGACCTTGTGGCATTCGTCAGTCGGGAGGTCAATGCGAAGGAATGCGGGACCCATTGCTGCCGAACAGGATCCGAGCCTGCGATGTCAGGTAGGCGGGGAGCTGGCGTTGCTGTCTTCACCGGCACTTGGCCCTCGGCTCGACTTGGTTTCCGTCATCCGTTCTTGCCTCCGGTCGGTCGTGAGTTCTCTAGCCTGCGTGGCCACGGCCTCCCAGCGTTGGTGCTCGACGCTTGGGCGGCATGCATCGACAAGCTAAATGACCTCCAGATCGTCACCATCAACCTGGGTCGCTTTCTTACCGGAGGGGACGTTCTGGTGACCGCATCCACCTCGTCAGAAGGACCCGGGATTCGAGCCGGTTCTTCGGTCAGTTGGGCGCGAGCCGATCAAAGCCTGAGTAACAAACTGGCTCTGTACTGCGATTTTGCAGTTGTATACCGAGCGAGGTGAGCGACCGGTGGACGACCAGGAAAACGAAGGCGGCGGGCAGACCCGTGCTGCTGGGCCTCCGACCTCGAGGGCAAACCCGGCGGAGGTGCAACCGGGCCCGCCCAAACAGAGCTCGCGGACACCGCTCGCGCGGTCGATCATCGTCAAAGGCCACGACGGCACCGTCACCTTTGATGGCTGGTGGATCGAAATACAACGCACCGGTGGCCTCGCAAGGATCTCGGCCAAGATCAACTCCTTCGAGTCGAAGTGTTTCCCGATCAGCCGTGTCGAGCAAGTCGTGTGGAATCGCCCGTCGATGCTGGTCAATGGGTATCTGGAATTCGTGGTCAGGGGCGAGCAACGTCTCCACGGCAAGATCACGGCGGCCGTGGCCAATCCCTACGCTGTTCTGGCGACAAAGCAGATGGCCAAAGATTTCGAGCCGCTGTATGCGGCACTGTTGGAAGCGCTCGCCGACAGCCGCCCCACCGGGACCCCACTGGTTCGGCACACCTCGCACGAGTCCGCGAAGGCGGTCTCAGTATCTGTTGCTGCACTAGCGGGGTGGTACCCGGACTCCGCTAACCCGGAGGTCCTGCGCTGGTGGGATGGTCGGGCGTGGACCGAACACATCACTGCCACCGCGAGCTACAGACCTGGCACCGAGACAGTCCGCGGCACTGAGCGCGCGGGCACCGGTAGACGTGTCGAGCATGCGCCTCGTCGGCACCTGACTATGTTCGCGTGGGCCGGTCTGGCTCTTGGAACCTTGTTCGCATCCGCCGCCGCCGTCGACGTCGAGATCGGGATCTTCCTGCTGTTCGGTGCCTTGGCTGGGTGGTGCGGCTGGTGGCTCATCCGCCGCGATCGCGAACAGGACCGAGCCGAGCAGGAATCCTTCGGGGCACCAGCTGATCGGCACGGTCGGCAACCGCTTCCGAACCGGCCGAGGAGGGTCCGATGACGGGCACCGCGAAGATGGTCGTCGCTGTCGCGGGTGTGGCGGCGCTGGCAGGTATCGGCATCGGGCTGGCCCCGGACCAGGAGCGTTCTTCGGTTTCCAACAGCACCAGCTCAGCGCCGGTCACGACCGTCACTCCATCGGCACAGTTCGTCTCTCCCACAGTCGAATCCGACGATGTGAGCACCACCTCCGGACAGTCGAATGAAGGTATTGCCATCGCACCGACGGGGGTGCCGGCCGACGCGCAGCAAGCCGTGGTTCGGCGCATTGTCGATGGCGACACGCTCGCGGTAGCCGCGGTGACAGCGGGCGCGGCATTGGCCTCTACCAGCACGGTCGACGTTCGACTGCTCGAGATCAACGCGCCGGAGACAAAGGATCCGAACACGCCGGTCCAGTGTTTCGGCCCGGAAGCGACCGCGGAACTTACGCGCCTCGCACCGGTCGGGTCAACGGTGTGGGTGCAGCGCGATCAGGAGTTGCGTGATCGGTACGGCCGATACTTGCTGTACATATGGGATCCCCGAGGCGAGTTCGTCAACCTATCGCTGGTGCAGTCCGGTCATGCCGAAGCGGTCCTGTACCAACCCAATGACAAACACTGGTCGATGATCAGCGCTGCGGAGCCGACCGCGCGAGCAACGAACGCCGGAGGGTGGGGGACATGCCCGGTATTCGGAGACCGTGCACAGGAGATGGTGACCACTCAGCCACCGGCACCAGCCCCGCAGAATGCGCCACCACCACCGCCACCTTCACAGCCACCTGCGCAGACTGGTCTTCCGAATCAGCGGATGGGCCCCGATACCGACTGCAGCGACTATCCGGGGCCTGTTGTTGTTGCGCCCGGAGATCCGCATCGGCTCGACAGGGACGACGACGGCATCGGATGCGACGCCAACGGCTAGAAGATCGGCCGTGACCAGGCCGCCGAATGAAGGTCGACTCCTGGACCATGCTGACCACTCAGCCGTGTGTTTCCACCAGGTGATGCTCCGCAGGCGCAGCCGGAGAAGTGTTTGCGCAGGCAACGCGGCATGGATTTCCTAGACCAGGCGGGCGCCCGTGTGGGGTGCGTGTTTGGTACCGATCGCGGTGAGTTTGCGTCGACCCGCGGCCCTGATTCTTCGCGCAGTTCGCGTTCGCAGTTCGCGGCGAACCACTTGATCAACGTAGAACCGCTGGGCACCGCGGGTGGCGAGTCCGCGGCGCACGGCGATGCCGCAGGAAGGGCAGCTCTGGGCCAAGAGGATCTGATCGTGTGGACAGCACACGGCGATCCCCAGGCGCCACCACAGTTTCCAGATGCAGTTGGCCACTATTTTGTCACCGCCACTCACCGTTTCACAGCAGTGCCACTCGTCCTTCTGATGAGGCCAAGGCTCTCAGGTGAATCTCGCTTGAACCGCTAGCCAATAGCAACGAACGATCGGCGCGGACCCCGAACGCCACAGCAAACACCTCGCCAGTGTGGCCGGTCAACGTGGGCCCGACCGTTTGTTCGGTCTCGGGATCCCACACCCGCACTGTGCCGTCGCCGCTGCCGGAGGCCAACAGCGAACTCCCGTCGGGGCACGACCCGAACGCCACCGACCACACCGGGCCGGCGTGTCCGGTCAACGGCGACCCAACTGGTTGCCCGGTCTCGAAGTCCCACAACCGCACCGTGTTGTCGATGCTGCCGCTGGCCAACAGCAGGCTCCCGTCAGGGCGCGAACCGAACGCCACCGATCGCACTGGGCCGCTGTGACCGATCAGCGGTGACCCGACTGGTTGCCCAGTAGTGGTGTCCCAAACTCGCACCGTGCAATCGTGGCTGCCGCTGGCCAACAACAGGCTCCCGTCGGGGCGCGAACCGAACGCCACCGACCACACCCAGCCGGTGTGGCCTGTCAGTGGTGGCACGACCGGTTCCCCGGTCTCAGGATCCCACACCTGCACCGTGTCATCGTGGAGGCCGCTGGCCAACAACAGGGTCCCGTCGGGGCGCGCACCGAACGCCACCGACAACCCCGACTCATTGTCGTGGCCGGTCATCGGTGATTCGACCTTTCGCCCGGTCTCAAAGTCCCAGACCTGCACCGTGTCATTGGCGCTGCCGCTGGCCAGCAACAGGGTCCCGTCGGGGCGCGCACCGAACGCCACCGACCGCACCCAGCCGGGACCGGTAACCGGCAACCCGATCGGTCCCCCGGTCTCGGGATCCCACGCCTGCACCGTGCGATCATCGCTGCCGGAAGCCAGCAACAAACTCCCGTCGGCGCGCGCACCGAACGCCACCGACCGCACGGGGCCGGTGTGGCCGGTCAGTGGTGACCCAGTCGTTCCCCCGGTCTCCAAGTCCCAGACCCGAACCGTGTCGTCGTGGCTGCCGCTGGCCAGCAGCAGGCTCCCGTGGGTGCGCGAACCGAACGTCACCGACCGCACCGGCCCGCTATGGCCGGTCAACGGCGACCCGACCGGCGCCTCGGTCTCGGGGTCCCATACCCGCACCGTGCGGTCGTCGCTCCCGCTGGCCAGCAGCAGGCTCCCGTCCGCGCGCGCCCCGAACGCCACCGACCACACCCAGCCGGTGTGGCCCGTCAACGTCGGCCCCACGGGTGATCCGGTCCCGGTATCCCACAACCGCACCGCACGATCGTGGCTCCCGCTGGCCAGCAGCAGGCTTCCGTCCGCGCGCGCCCCGAACGCCACCGACGACACCACACCTGTGTGGCCCGTCAACGTCGGCCCGACCGGTTGTCCGGTCTCGGGATCCCACACCCGCACCGTGTAGTCACGGCTGCCGCTGGCCAGGAGCAGGCTTCCGTCCGCGCGCGCACCGAACGCCACCGACCGCACCGGGCCGCTGTGGCCGGTCAACGGCTCCGACCGCACTATGCCAGCGTGCCTGATCGTCGGCGGCCCGACCCGTCTCCCGGTCTCGGGATCCCACACCCGCACCGTGCCGTCATCGCTGCCACTGGCCAACAGCAGGCTTCCGTCCGCGCGCGCCCCGAACGCCACCGACCACACCGCGCCGCTGTGGCCCGTCCACGTAGGCCCGACCGGTTGTCCGGTCTCGGGATCCCACACCCGCACCGTGGCGTCATCGCTGCCACTGGCCAACAGTAGGCTTCCGTCCGCGCGCGCCCCGAACGCCACCGACCACACCGGGCCGGTGTAGCCGGTCAACGGTGCCCCAACCGGTTGCCCGGTCTCGAAGTCCCACAACCGCACCGTGCCGTCGATGCTGCCACTCGCCACCAGCAGGCTCCCGTCGGCGCGCGGACCGAACGCCACCGCATTTACCTCGCCGACGTGGCCGGGGAGTGTGCGGTGCAGGGCGGTGCTCGAGGAGGTTGTCGCGTGTGGTTTCCAGGGGTGTTCTGGTGTGGTGGTGAGGCTTTGAATTGCTTGTGGTTCGTCGCGGAGGGCGTAGGCGTGCAGGATGGTGGCGCGTTCGACAGGGTCGGTTGTGGTGCGCAGGGTATCGAGTGCGCGACGCAGCAGTCGAGTGATCGGGGTATCGGGCAGGTCGTGGCCTGTGAGTGCCAGGCTGAGGCGGTCGATATCGGTGTAAAGCCAGAATCGGGTGTCGCGCAGCAGTTCTGGGAGAACATCGCCTGTCGCTGCGTGTCCGGACAGGTGTCGGCGCAGGTAGGGGTTGGTGTGCGCCCAATCGCGTTGAGGTTGTTGTGGGGTGGTCATGAGGGGTATGTGAGGTCGAGGAGTGTGTGGGTGATGGTGCGTTGGACCCAGGCGTGGTCGATGTTTAGTTGGAAGTAGTCGTTGAATGCTTGGTGGTAGAGGCGGTAAACGGTTTGGCCGTCTTCGCCGGATTCGATGATGTGGGCTCCGGCGTGTTCGAGGACCCAGGCTATGTCTTGTTCGGTGTAAGTGATGCCGGGGCGCGAGAGCGCGTTGGCGAGGGCGAGCCAAATGTCGCGGCGGGGCAGCCCGGCGCCTTGGGCCCATGCGAGTGGAGCCAGGAGGTCGTAGACGCGGTCCCGATCGGATCCGTAATGGGTAAGGTCTGCCTCGAAAGCTTCCCTGACTCCGCCGTTCAACAACCCGTCGGCGTCGCTGGTGATGAGGTCGAGGGGCGTATCGCGGTTGATCAGGGCCCGGGCGATAAGACGAGCGAACAGGAAAATGCCGTTGCTGTGGGCGGCGATGATCCCTGCGGTGGTTCCGGCGAGGGAGATGTCACCGCGGTAGGGAGAGGAAGTAGCGGGGTCGAGCAGGCGGTTGGTGAGATAAGTGGTGATGGCGTGGGTAGATCCGGGGTCGATGTCGAGGCGGATAACCCGGCTGGATTCGGTGGTCAAGGCGCGGATCAGTGGTCCGTCTGCGGTCCAAGGACCATCGGGTGTGATGGCTCGGTTTCCGGGGTCTTCGCGGTTGGGGCGTGTTCCGACAATGACACGCACGCGGGGTTGAGCGGCGAGGGCAGCGAGCAGGTCGACCGCTATGCGGGATTGGTCAGCGGGGTATGCCTCATCGAGGGCGTCGAGCAGGATCGTGACCGGGTGACCGTTTCGTTCGGCAAGGGCGGCGATCCGCTCGACCAGGGGGCCGGGCTCTTGCCATCCGCCTCCCGGTGGGGTGAGCTCAAGCGCATCGCCGAGGAAGGCGACGCATTCCTGCAGGGTGTGTTGTTTGGCATGGATTCCGGCATCGATAGCACCCTCGGGAGGAAGATCGATGTCTGCGAGGTGGCTGATTTTGTCAGCGGCTTCCCTGTGGTAGTCGGGGGTGGACATCGCGGCCAACCAACCGAGTAGTGCGGATTTGCCGGAGCCCGGCGGGCCGGTGATCACGAGCATGCCGTCGCCGGTGGACAACCAGTCTGTGATGCGGGCTTGTGGAGCGGGGCGAGGCGCGTAGTACCAGCCATCGGCGCTGGGGGTGTCGATGCCGCGGAACTTGACCAGGAAGTGTTCGAGTAGATCGGTGTCGGCGAAGGCCCGTTCGCGCAAGGTATCGACGGTGACGTCGGGGCGGTGCGGGTGGTGGCGTACGTTCTCGAAAAAGGGGAAAAACCCGTCGACGGCGCGTTCTTGGGCGAAGTCAGGCCGTTGATCGGCGCCGCTGTTGTGCAGGTGGACACAAAGGGCCTTGTAGAGTTCGGTCGGAGTGATCAGCCTGTCACGGGCCGTCCAGCCGTGGTAGGTGTCGGTCGGTGGTGGTGGGCCTTCGGACAGGATGTGATCCAACGCGGCGGCGAAGACCCCGTCACGGGCGAATTCTTTCGTCCGTGCTGAACTCAGCACCGCAAGCCCGGGTTCATGGCCGAGGGCGAATTCGCGATCCTGAACTGTGTTTCTGAAAGCATTGACGATTGCCCCGACACCGACACCGCCTTTGCACACGTCGAGGATGACGACGATCTCCACCGCAGAACGCGAGGCCAAGAGTTGCCCCAGGTCGCGCCCGGAGACTTTCGTGAACGGGTGGTCGTGGTAATAATCGCCACAGAACAAGGCGATGTCGTCACCGAGTTCCTGGGCGTGGCCGGTCCAGTACAACAACAACCGCCGCGCGGACGGTTTCCACCCGGTCAGCCACTGCTGCACTTGCGTGGCGGTGGTGTCGCCCTCGCGCAAGTCTTCGGAGAACCCCAGGCTCCGCAGGACCGCGGCGACTTTGGCGGCATGCTTGTCGATATCGGGAAGGTTCAGTGTCGGGTCGTGGTAGTCGCCGATGACGACCGTCGCGAACCGTCCGTGAACGTCGGTTTCCTCCATCTGCTCCTACGCCCTCTGTCGCTGGCTTTCCGGTATGGGCTATCGACGCTCGTAGTTGTGATAGGCCGGGTGTCACACAGCGGTGATGAGATCCTCGACGTACGCCCGCGGTTTTTTGGTGATCTCTTCGACCCTGACCTGCCACACGCCCGCTGGCAGCGTCACGACCGTCTGGTAACGGCGCCCGCTTGCATCCGGTCGCACTGGGACAGGCGTGTCGCACGGTTTGTCGTCGGCGTCGAACACGCTGGCCTGCAACCGCAGATTCGCTGACTCACTGGTCACTACGAGCTCGACCGGTTCGTCGGCCGCGGTGACTTCGGGTAGATGCAATGACAGTTCGTCGAGCGGAGCGAGGATGGCGGCGAGTTCACGGGAATTGGCCTTGGCGATCACATCGTCAAGCAGATCCCGATGCTTGGCCAACGGGCCGTGTTTGGCTGGACGGAACGAGGCATTCTCGTCGCGTGCCCACTCCGAGGGGACCGCGCTGAACGATGGCACCGTTCCGTCTCCGCGGTGATCGATACCTTGCTGAGTCTGCTGGAATCCGATCTCGGTGCCGTTGACCGTGATGCTCTGGTCGGTGGTCTGGAGCTTGCCCGCGAACACATGCAGCGCATACTGTCCGCCACCGTTGCGGGCAACAGCTTCGTCCAACTCGTCGTGGAAGCGGCGACCGCGCACCACCATGTCGGTCGGCAGACCGGGGATCTCGATCTCGGTCAGACTCAATGGTTCCGAGTCCGGACCGGTGTCGACGCAGCGGTAGGTGGGTAGCAGTTCAGCCACCGACGGAAACGTCTCCGCCACCCGGGCAACCCGTTCTCCCAAGCCGGGAATCCGGGGATACAGACCACCGGTCACCGCTTTCACCGCTTTGACCGACCCGCTGAACGGGGTACCGATCGTGATCAACCGGGCCGCGTACGCGCTGCCACCCAGCACCTCCAGGTAGTAGCGGGTGATCAGCCCACCCATCGAGTGACACACAAAACTCACTTTGCTGCCGGGGAATCGGCGCAACGCTTCGTTGACAAACTGCTGCAACTGTGACGCCGTGTAGGCATTCGGTAGCCGCCAGTCGTAAGCGAATGTGAGCACTCGTCCTGGGAGAGCTTTTTCCAGTCGATCGATCAAACTGCCGTACCCGGACCCATGCCAGAATCCTGGCCAAACGTGCAGTCCCCGAATCACTTCCGGTGACTCCAACGCCAACCCCTCATACTCACCTGGGTCACCGGCCACAGGCGGCAGCCGCAACTCGTCGAGGACGTCGCTGGTATGCAGCACCCCCCGGCGCAACGCCGCGGCCGACAAACTCCACAACTCACGCTGGCCGTGAGCAAGCACGCTACCGGTGATACCCGGCACAACTACCACAACATCAGCGCTCATAGAAATCTCGTTTCCCACCTCGATAAGTCCACCCGGCGCAGCCAAAACTAGCCCACTACAACCGATCCCGCCCGACAATCACCACACACCCACCGAGGGCCAACCAGCAAGAGGGACTACCCGGATGAACCCACCACCCGAACGTGACATCCGCCGCCGCGACTGGGCCCACGCCAACCCCTACCTTCACCGATACCTGGCATCACACGCCGCAGCCGGGGAGGTCATCGACGAACTCCTCGACGACTCCCGCTACCTGCTCTACACCGACATCCGCCGCTTCGCCCGCGCCCTCGCAATCACCGACACCGAACACCACCCCAACGCGCGATTGTTCTGGCGCAGCCTCGCAGACCTCACCACAACCACCGACCCCACTCAACGCGCCTCCATCCTCCAAAACACCGCCGCCCGAGACGAACCCAGCAGCGCCGAACTGCTGAACACCTACCCCGAACGCTTGACACGCCTCACATGGACAACCGCAACACCGCGGTCCTTCCACCGCCCACTCCCCGGCCACACCGGCTGGGTGCGGTCGGTGGCATTCGGAACCCGCGCCGACGGGAGCCTGCTGCTGGCCAGCGGCAGTACCGATCGCACTGTGCGACTGTGGGACTCCGAGACCGGGGAACCGGTCGGGTCGCCGTTGACCGGCCACACCAGCACGGTGAACACGGTGGCCTTCGGAACCCGCGCCGACGGGAGCCTGCTGCTGGCTGCCGGCGGCCACGATGGCTCAGTGCGGGTGTGGGACCCCAGGACCGGGCTACCGGTCAGGCTGTGGTTGACCGGCCTCACCTGCCCGGTGTGGTCTGTGGCGTTCGGGGCTCGTGCCGACGGGCGCCTATTGCTGGCCAGCGGCAGCGACGATGGCTCGGCGCAGGTGTGGGACTCCGAGACCGGACATCCCATGGGGGCACCGTTGACCGGGCACTCCAGCACCGTACGGTCGGTGGCATTCGGGGCCCGCACCGACGGGAGCCTGCTGCTGGCTTCCGGCAGCGCTGATGGCACGGTGCGGGTATGGGATTCCGCGACTAGACAACCGGTGGGGACACCGTTGACCGGCCACGCCGGCACGGTGTACGCGGTGGCTTTCGGAGACCGCGCCGACGGGAGCCTGCTGCTGGCCAGCGGCAGCCACGACGGCACGGTGCGGGTGTGGGACCCCGAGACCGGGGAAACGGTGGGGACACCGTTGACCGGCCACAGCGGCCCGGTGTACGCGGTGGCTTTCGGGGCTCGTCGCGACGGGAGCCTGCTGCTGGCCAGCGGCAGCCACGACGGCACGGTGCGGGTGTCGGACTCCGAGACCGGGGAAACGGTGGGGACACCGTTGACTGGCCACACCAGCGAGGTGACATCGGTGACGTTCGGTGCCCGAGCGGACAGGAGCCTGCTGCTGGCCAGCGGCAGCCACGATCGCATGGTGCGGGTATGGGGGGACCCCGAAACTGGACAACCGGTCGGGTCGCCGTTGACTGGCCACACCAGCGAGGTGACATCGGTGACGTTCGGGGCCCGAGCCGACGGGATCCTGCTGCTGGCCAGTGGCAGCAACGATGGCTCGGTGCGTTTGTGGGACTCCGAGTCAGGGCTACCGGTCAGGACACCGTTGATCGGCCACATCGGCGCGGCGAACGTGATGGCGTTCGGGGTCCGCAGCGACGGGAGCATGTTGCTGGTCAGCCGCGGCTACTCTGGTTCAGCGTGGATGTGGGACTCCAAGACCGGGCAACGTCCGTGGTTGAACGGCCCGGTGTGGTCGGCGGCGTTCGGAATCCGTGCCGACGGGAGTCTGCTGCTGGCCAGCGGCAGAGACGATGGCACGGTGCGGGTATCGAACACCGAGACTAGAAGGCTAGCGGAGATAACGTACAGCGGCCACAGCGGCCCGGTGTACGCGGTGGCTTTCGGGGCTCGTGCCGACGGGAGCCTGCTGCTGGCCAGCGGCAGCGCCGATGGCACGGTGCGGGTATGGGATCCGCAGACCAGACAACCCGTCGGGATGCCGTTGACCGGACACAGCGGCCCGGTGCGGTCGCTGGCATTCGGCACCCGCACCGATGGAGGCCTGCTGCTGGCCAGCGGCAGCGATGATGGCACGGTGCGGTTGTGGAATCCTGCCACCGGGCAACCGGTCGGACCGCCGTTGACCGACCACACCGGCGCGGTGTACGCGGTGGCGTTCGGAGCCCGCGCCGACGGAAGCCTGCTGCTTGCCTCCGGCAGCGCTGATGGCACGGTGCGATTGTCGGATCCCGAGACCGGGCAACCGGCTGGACCGCCGTTGACCGACCACATCGGCACGGTGTACGCGGTGGCGTTCGGGGCTCGTGCCGACGGGCGCCTGCTGCTGGCCAGCGGAGGCAATCAGCTCAACGTCGAAATGATCCTGCCCCGCGAGCATCACCCATGACGGACCCGCAGTAAGTCGTGCCCAGGCGTTCGGTGCCTAGGTCTGCCCGTATGGACTACCCACAGACGCCACTGCCGCCTGGAGAGGACAACGCTCTCAGATGAATCTCGCTCGATCCGCTGGCCAACAGCAGACTCCCGTCGGCGCGGGTCCCGAATGCCACCGAAAAGACCGTGCCGGTGTGGCCAGTCAACGACCCGACCACAGTAGCAGACTTATGGAATATTCCTTTGCTCGTTGATCTCGTGGTCAATTCTGTTCGAATGCGTCTGCTTTGCAGAAGTAGCCCACGTCGACCTCTGGTTCAAAATGATCCGCTTAAGCGATTCCCGGATCGCTACGTTTGGGGTTCCAGGATCTTTCGCATCGAGCTCCAACACGTCCAAGTCATAGAAAGCAGTCCTATTCGAATGCCACTTTTCTTCGAACCCGCCAATGATGCTTAGAGTCGTTAGGAGTGCGGCAAACGAAGCGCAAATGGTTGCCAGGTTCCCTAACGGCGCTTCAGGTATCTGTAGCGCTAGCGCTGCACTGGCACTCAAGCTAGTTGCACCGATCAGACAAAAATGGTATGTAGTCGCCCAGCCGGCGGAGCCTCGTCGGTACTTCTTGCGCATTTGTTGTAGCTCACTGATAAGATCCGACCGTTGATCGGCGTCAAAGTTGTCGGCTGTGTCGCTGTTAGTCACATTGATCATCCTGACGGAAACAAGCTTCCAAGGGAAGGGCTGCGGGAGGGACTGTAGGTTGCACGTCCTCAGCGCGACCCCCCCGCGAGAGCTGACCTCGGTGCCGCTTGCGGCGCGATCACGTTTTCCGCACGCGTCGAAAGGTCACGGCTTGTGATTCACCACAGGTTACATCCATTTCTAGACTCGCCAACACCGATCGCTTTTGCACATAGGGGGGATGCCACTCATGCTCCGGAGAACACACTTCCCGCTTTCGAAGCTGCCGCGCGCCTCGGCTATCAATATGTCGAAACAGACGTTCACGTAACTAGTGATGGAGTTGTTGTCGCTTTCCATAATCAACGTCTCGACGGTTCCACTAATTGCACGGGAAGGATCGATGAGCTACCGTGGTCAAAGCTTCGGACGGTACTCGTCGATCATCGTGAGAATATTCCAACTTTGGAAGAAATCCTAAGAACCTGGCCGGAAATGCGAATCAATATTGATGTCAAGAGTGATGCGGCTGTAGCTCCATTGGTCGATTTAATAGTCAAGTGCAACGCAAGCCACAGGGTTTGCATCGGTAGCTTTCGCGAACATCGTGTTCGCAGCATTCGCTCGGCGTTGGGTGAAGACGCATGTACTTCTATGGGCCCATGGGCCGCCATTCGCCTGCGCCTTTCTGCATATGGCTTCCCGTTACCGATTGCCGAGGTGCAGTGCGCCCAACTGCCTGCTCGGCCATGGAAGCTGAAATTCATCGACCCAAATGTAGTTGAACTTGCACATAGGCGCGGCATCAAGGTTCATGCGTGGACGGTCAATGAGAAGGATGAGATGACCAGGCTCCTCGACGCCGGAGTGGATGGCATCATGACTGACAGGCCGATGCTACTACGCACGATACTCAAAGATCGCAACCTGTGGCCGGGGCAGCAGTGAACCACATTCGCGGCAGTTCCCAAGTGGCGCGAAAAGTGCCCCAGACGAACCGATCACAAAGTATGAGATTCAAACCGCCAAGGTGAACTGCCTACATCGCATTCTTCAAACTCAGAACTCCCCGATTAGTTGCAAAGAACATCGACTCTCCTGTGCAAGCTACCGCATTTACGCCGTCGATGGGAATACGCACAAGCACACCCGAATCAGGTCGCCACACAATCGCTTCTTCCGACGCCGCTACGATTAACACCACTCGTCGACCTCTGAACAAGCTGGCCGAAATACTGGTTATAGCGCCATCAGTGACCGATTCCTGGAGCACCAGAGAACCGTCAAATTGCCACAGGCGGACAATTCCATCATCACCTCCCGAAACTATCAATTGCTCACCATCGATTACCGTGGGCAAGACCGCTCGAACCCACTCTCGATGGCCACTCATGATTGCACAACACCGCCCGGTTTGCCACTCCCACAATCTCAAGCTGCCATCTGTACTAGCAGTAACCACATACTCCACTTCTCCAACTGTTACGAATCTATTATCACGGATCCACTCGGAATGTCCCGCGAGCGTCGAAACTACTGTTCCGCTGGCCAGATCCCATATCGAAACCACACGATCTTCTCCTCCGACGCAAACAAACTGCCGACCAAGTGATACATGAATATCTACCGTTTGCAGAGACTTCGAACTAGAATACTCAATAACCTTCTGGCCAGAGGTCGACCATAAACAAACACGACCATCGTGACCGACACTAGCGATCGACCAGACATTCAGATCACCAATTGAGGTAATGGCAATATCGGTAACTTCTCCATGATGCGCACGCCATTTTATACGCGGTCTTCCATTTGAACTATCCCAAATTTGCAAAAAGCCAGCAGAATCACCTGACACAACGAACTCAGACCCGCAGCTTAAACTCGCAGAGATCGCGGTAGTGTTCGCAACTATATTCGTCAAAGGAGGTGTTTCAATCTCGCCTCCGGTTTCAGACCAAATCCTAACAGTTCGATCCTGCCCCGCACTTGCAAACAGCATTCGCTGTTGGTTCGCTGGCAGCTCGGTCACCGACCACACAACACCAGAATGACCCTCGCAGATGCGCAAGCACTCGCCACTGAAAGGATCCCAAACCCGCACCGTGCCGTCGTTGCTAGATGAAGCGATGCGAACCTTTCCTTGATCAGAAACCCGCGCGACCCCGGACACCCAGTCGGTGTGACCATCCAAGGTCTTCATCAACTCCATAGCGACAGGATCCCAGACTCGGATCGTTTGGTCCATGCTGCTCGACACAAGTAGGTTCTCACCGTGACTACCCGCTATAAAAGTAAGGTCGGTAACAGAGTCTTCATGTCCATATAGATGCCCGCATTTACCCCAGTTTCCATTGGAGTATGACCAGAGCGAAATAGAATTTTCGTCCCCTCCGCATGCAAGGAGAGTTTCATCGGCGACGATCGCGGACGCCACGGCACGAACCCAATCTCCATGCATCAACTCGCCTGAGCATCGATTTTCATTGACGATCCAGATTCGAACACTTCCGGTATCGCCGGCGATTGCAAGAGCATTTGCACGGCCAGGCAACGAACAGAAATCGAGTATCTCACCGACGCCAGCATCAAAACTATCGATCAACGTAAACGAATCTGAGGACCACAGTTTCAATATCCTCCCCTCGGCAGAAAAGAAACATCCATTGTTTTCTGTAGACAGCCCAACCGATCTAATCCACGTCGAACTTGGACTCAGACGGCCAATACTGCTACCGACGCTCAGATCCCAGATTAGTGCAGATCCGTCCTGCGCTCCGGAGATCAGCAACGGCCTATCTAATAACTTGCCTCCTGATACCGTAAAAACTGGACCGCGGTGTCCAAGCATTTTCCTGTGAAACGCTGGCGGCCTAATTGCCGCCCAATTGGGCCACCAGAGACTGTCATCTTCACTGCGGTACGGGCAATCGATTCTATTTATCGCGAACTGTAGAGCCAGCATCGCTCTGCGCTCTGCTGGTGTTCTGCCACGCAAAGATTCTCCGATTTGAATGTAAAGGCTGAGCAGTCCGATGATAGGTAGCGTACGACACGACCAAACAGACTCGATCAAAACTTCGGGATCAGCTACTACCATGAAACCAGGATCATTTACTAGATCGGAAAGATCATTGCTTGCGCCAGCATGCGCACTCAGATAATGCCGGATATATGGATTGGCATCTGCCCATTCTTCACTTTTTCCGATCTCTATCATACATTGAGTTACTCTATGAGAAATCTCTGCAGCCTCCTCGGGGTCACTCGCCAGAGCTGCCGACAGGAGATCGCTGATTGCCTCATGGAAGATTCGATAGACAACCTGATCACCTTCCAATGATTCAATAAGGTACCAGGCACCTTCATTGACCAAAGCTAATGCATCGGCTTCGGTGTACGTACGGCCAGTGGGTGAAATTTCGCTCGCTACCGCGGGCCATATCTCACGGCGCGGCAGCCCTTTTCCATATGAATATCCTAGAGCGCTCAGCATATCTCGCGCCCTTTCGTAATCATCAAACCTCGCGAGATCCCGATCTACTGCAGCCTGCAAACCATTCGATGCGACATCACCAAGGACCACAGAAACCCACGAAGGATCGTAGACACAATTACTATTACGTCCTTCCAAAGCCCGCACAGCAAACCGGGCAATAAGAAATACGCCTGCTGCGATGGCAGCTACGCCTGTACCAGCAACCCGAGTCGCCTCTAGATCAGCCCAATTCTGCGTGAGCCGCTTTTCCACGTAGGCTGAAATACTTGAATCTGCGTCCGCATCATCCCTCAAATTGAAGGCCACAGAGTCACCGTCGGCGTCAAGTATCAATCCAATGATACTACTCGGCCCGTCACCAACCGGCGTACTTGTTGTCACCTCACGTGTTCCCACAATGACGCGAACTCCTGGCACCCTAGCCAGACCGACTACTAATTCGGACGCAATTGCAGCAACATATCCGTGCAAAGCCTCGTCAAGTGCATCGAACAGAATGAGGCGAGGTTTTGCAGATTGTGCCAGCAGGCATTCTATAACAAGTGACGCAGCAGGTTCCAAGGTCGAAGTCGGAATATTCAACGCGTGTGCGACTTCTCGCACAGAATCGTTGAGGCTTCGGTTCTTCAGATGAATGACAGCATCGAATAACCCAACTCGTGGACGCATGCCAGGATCCCCTGTAGTTAACCCTAGCGCCTCACACGCGCCTTGACTATTGAGATCTGCGAGTACGGCGAGTCGCCCGAGTATAGCCGATTTTCCCGATCCTGGCGGCCCCGTCAGTACGAAAACTCCGCGGTCGGCGTTATCTGCCCATTCAAGAATACGAGACGTCACCGAGCGCCGACCAGAAAAGTACCATCCAATATCGATCACATCCGCACCGGATGCCTTAAGTAGGAAGTGTTCACGTTCATTCGCTCGCAGGTGAGATAATAGATTGCCAAACTCTGCTGGTCGATCCGGGGCAGGCGGCACGAAAAGCGGATTCGGTATGATCCGGATCGAATCGCGCCCGGCGACTGTAGCGTATTGGTGGCTCCCCAATCGATCGACCAGTTCATCACACAACTCTCCAGCAGTTATGAAAGGATCTATATTCCGCCAATGCGCTTGCCCCACTGATCCATTGACGATGGCTTCAACTACTGCCTCTACAAATAACCCCGAATAGGAGAGTTCATGATGTAACGCTGACGCGATGACAGCGATCCGCGAAGGAGTGCTAGCTACGGAGTATGTGTGGCGTCCAAGAACCTGTTCCATTTCTAATGCGCCAGACCCCGACCGACAGCCATCGATCATCACCAACGCCTGGGTGACTCCACTGTTAACGATACATTCAACGATGTCGATCGTACTTATAGCATTTAGTGCCGTATACGGTGGCTTCGCTGGGCTGTTCCGAGCTAAAAGAAAGTAACGGCCCATATGCAGCCTACCATGAGCGCCTATATACAGGACTAGTTTGGCCGAAGGCATAGACTGCGCGCTGCTTGTCGCCCAGTTGGTGATAACTTGTAGTATCTCTATCGAGTCGGCTTGCTCTATCTGTTCAGGGACATGACACGCCGGGAACCCCAGCTGGCTGAACAGTCCAGCCAACCTCTCGGCACCGCTAATAGTCTCCGGCAGCGGAGGATGAGAGGTTCCTGCATAGTCAACCCCGATAGCGAGGATCGATCCCACATCTGGGGGGCGGAGGGTGTGCACGGGTGCCATACTATGCGAAATGACCTCACCGAGGTACCACTACGAAGTTTGGACAAACAAGGTGCAAGATTTCGTCGTTTTCATACCTGGAGTTCTCGGCAGTGTCCTAAAAAAGGACAGCACCGAAGTGTGGGGATATCATGCTTTGCTGGGGAGACCCGGCAGCGTCCGTACACGCTTGCTGAACAACCTAACTCTTCCAATAGATGCATTCGATAGTGAGGCAACTTCATCGGGAAGTCAGATCGCAGCCGATCGTATACTTCCGACTCCCGCACTTCTGCCTGGATTCTGGCGAACCGCAGGTTACAGGACTATTCTTAGCGCTCTTGAATCGGTCGCACCCGGAAGGGTATTCACCTTTCCGTACGACTGGCGACAATCAAATCGGATTACTGCACGCCTGCTGCGAAAATGGTTGTATGGCGAAATATTTCAATCCAATGGTATCGGTTCAGGAAATAGGATAGTCTTTGTCGCTCATTCCATGGGCGGTCTCGTGGCTCGATATTTTGCCGAATGTCTCGACGATGCACGCGTCACAACCAGAATTATAACGATCGGTACACCCTACCTCGGTGCAGCCAAAGCTCTAGCTTCGATCATGGACGGCACCGTCAAAATTGGGCCTGTCAGTTTGGGCTTGCGAGAGCTTTTGCTTTCATTTCCATCTGTGGCCGAACTGCTTCCGGTCTATCCATGTATAGTGGACGACTTATCTGCGTCACCGCGGAGGGCGAACCTTGCTTCGTTTGATCAGCGCGTTCTCGACCTTCTTGATCATGGAGATAGATTCCATCGAGAACTACATATTCGTGCTAAAGAAAATGAAGGATCAGGCCCGCGATACAGTGCAATACTAGGCAATCGAAGCAGGACAGAACATATGTTCCGATGGGATGGCAAGAACCTTGCCAGCCATGAGACCACTGACCCCTATTCCGATGGGGACGGCACGGTCTCCAGAATCTCTGCATCGCCGCCAGAATGGTTTGACGACTCCGCAGCAACGTTTGTAAATGGTCGACACGCTACCTTGCATGAATCCAGGCGAGTTCAGCGTCAGATTTGTGGAATAATTTCCTCACGTCCGCGTGAACCGATGGATGTCGGATTTTCGGAGTTTACTATTGATTCGATCGATGAAGTTGTCTTGGCCGGCGGCATACTTAAAGCTGCCGTCAGATCGACGTCCGGCTCGCCACTACCGCCGTTGCTTTTTTCACTTTTCGACTCTACTGGGCGACGGGTAGGTGACGTTGTACCGTTCCGTTCTCATCGACACACAAATTCGATCGCGGCAATGACTCTCGAAAAACCAGGTGTTTACAGTTGGGAGATCCGCTCTCCACTGGGTATGAGCTCAGCGATAGACCCTATAACTGACGTCGTTTGGGTGGCGTGATTGGCACTAGCGGAACTCTATTGACAGTTCAAATTTGCGATTCGGCAATAATTAGACAGACAGAAAGGCTACAAGATGCGTCCTCAGGACCAGACTTTCGATAGAAATACAAATGCGATGCAAAAAGTTGGTGCCGTCATCATCCACGATCGCAAAATTATGGTTGTGCGAAAGAAGAACGAAGAGCAGCTTGAGTGCATCATGCCAGGGGGAAGAATGGAGCTTGGCGAATCGCAACTCGAGTGTTTGACTCGAGAGTTGGCCGAAGAATTGAACGTGAGACTTCTGCGCGAGGAATACATAGGAACGTACAAAGATATTGCCGTCTTCGAGGGCGTACCGTTGGTGATCCACGCATATCTTGCAATCATAGAAGGCGATCCTATGCCTGCCAATGAGATAAAAGAATTTTTGTGGATAGACTCCGCCTTCGAGCAGGATGGCATCCGTGTCGGATCGATAATGGCGCGTAAAGTAATTCCAGAAATGAAGCGACGAGACATTATAGACTGATGGTTAGCGGGTGCCTCGTCATGCAGTCTTACTTAGGTAACCAGGCTGCGGCTGGCGAAACTGTCCGCAAAATCATATATCGGTCGATCGCCGGGCTGCAAGGTTAAGCCTTGCGAGGTCATGTATATAGTCGGAGGTCAGTGTGCAATGGTCGGAAGGAGCGATGGCATTAGCGTAGTGCCGACAGTTTGCTGCGACGTGCGGCTGGCGATTCACTAGCGCATGTCATACGCGCTGCTAGACATTGCAACCTTGAGTTGCAAGATAACGACGATCAGTACTGATTCATATCGAAACTAACTACTTGGGCGAAGCGCTGGTTGCCGACTCGGTGTGGCAGATACTCGAAGGTAGGATATATGCTCAGATTCCCGCAAGATTTTCCAGTATCTGGAGATCGTCCGATCCCGTCTAAGTTGCTACACATACTCGAATCAGGTTCTATTGTTAAGGTAGAAATGCCTAGTAGCGAGTGCGCCTGGTTAATTACCGGGTATCACAACGTTCGTAGGTGTCTTTTGGATCCGGCACTATCGCGTGCGATTGCGTATGGTGGCGCACCACGTCTATTCGGCGATGACATTACGTCGGTGCCCGGCTGCGTTTTTAACATGGAAGGACGACGTCATCAGCAACTTCGTGGCGCGATTTCGCCGCTGTTTACGGAGTCTGCGCTGAGGCATTGGGAATTCCGTGCCGGGGTGATAACAGAGCGACTGTTCAGAGACATCTCTGAGAGCTCAGCATTTGACGCCACCGATGCCATCGCGAAGCCGCTTGTGCTGCGACTCGTGAGTGAAATGCTCGGGTTATCCGTTGCTGAGGCACAGACTGTCAGGGCTTTGATCGCCGAGCAAACAAGTCTGGTCGGCGACCCCAAAGCTGTGCGGTTAGCAACTGAAAATATCGTAAGGCTGGCAGAGACTCTTTTGATGAACGTACCGCAGCACGGATTGTTTTCAACACTGTCCCGTCAAGGAAAGAAATCAGCGGCAGTACGCGAAGACGAACGCGTTGGCACGGCGGCGATGCTTCTCTTCAATGTTGTGGAGCCAATGGTTCCCATTCTGGCCTTTGCGATGGCGCGATCTGTCTTATGCATGTCTATTATCGCGCCCGACGGGACAATTGCCCTCCCTGCGACACCAGATATTTCGCTGCTTCGAGGGGTCATTGCGGAGGTGCTTAGATTTTACAATAATGGACCTATCAATATGCCGAGAGTCGCCGTATCGAAGGTTGATATAGGTGCCGTTTCGATCAAACGTGGCGACGCTGTACTTACATCAACGCTATCCGCGGGTTGGGATGGGAGTGTATATGCTAATCCGGAAGCATTTGATCCGTGGCGGCGGACTTATCATTCCCTTGCCTTCGGCACAGGAAGACATCGGTGCATGGGTGCAGAATTTGTGCAACGTGTTTCCGCTGTGGTCGCTGGCCGTTTCTTGGCTTTGCTAGCACATCGCGGAGTGCTTGCCATAGATTCTTCTTCCGCTCCTCCGCTGTTTAATCGTGAACGTAGCTCGAATTTTTTGTATAGCCCGAGCTCTTTTGTATTTCACCTACGATGACCCGACTTGACAACGCCTTTTTCTGGTCGTCGCCTGAGCAATCGTGAAGGGCTTAGAGCTCCGATCAGATTCGATTGCTGAGTCGTCGCCAGCAGATCAGCGCAGCGGCGAGGTCGAGAAATCCTTGATGGATGTCGGTGCGACGTTCCCAACGGACGGCCAAGCGCCGGTATTGGTGCAGCAAGGCCAGTGTTTGCTCGATGATCCAGCGGCCGGCGGTCACTTTGTCGCGGGTGCCTCGGCGTGGGATGTAGCCGGTGATCCGCCGACGTTCGAGTTCGTCGTAGACCCGCGGATAGTCGTAGCCCTTGTCCGCGATCAGGGTCGTGATCTTCTCGCGTGGTCGCCCGAGACGTCCTCGTAGCGGCCGCACACGATCGAGCAGTTCGGGCAGCACGAGATGGTCGTGCACGTTGGCCGCTGACTGAACGACCGCGAGCGGGAGCCCATTGCCGCAGGTCAGGATGTGGTGTTTCGCTCCGGTTTTGCGGCGGTCGACCGGGCTTGGACCTGTGTCGGTGCCCCTTTTTTCGCCCGCACGTGTGAGCCGTCGGGGATGACGCGGCCGAAATCGATCAGTCCCGCGCGGTGGCAGTGGGCGAGCATCGTGGTGTGCATGGCCTCGAACACCCCGACGGTCTGCCAGTCACGTAGCCGACGCCAGCAGGTCATCCCAGACCCGAACCCCAGCTCCTGTGGCAGGTCTTCCCACCCGATGCCGGTGATCAGCACGAACAAGATCCCTTGCAGGACGAGCCGATCGTTCATCCTTGCTGGTCCCGGTGTTCCCGGCGGCTTGACCGGTAGTAGCGGTTCGATCACTGCCCACAGCTGGTTGTCCACGATCCACGGCGCTGCCACGACGAAACATCTTGCACTACAATAGAACTCGTCGCTACCTACCAGAACCTGTTAGGAGCTCTTAGCTCCAAATAGACATCCAGGTCAGAACCGGTTTCAAACCGGTTCTGACCTGGTATATTCGGCCCAACCGGACCCGACTTATTTGGATAGATCCGACTTTGGACTGATCAGGTCGAATTCGGCAGCCAGCGTCGGCCAGCGTCGCAGCATCCGTTCGAGTTCACTTGATGACCACAGTGTGATCAAGGGGCGGTCGCCGGCGCGGTTGTGGTTCTCAACCCACTGAACAGCGTCGCGGGTGAATGAGCCGGATGTAGCGATAGTCAGCCGACGCACCGGCTCACCCTCCCACAGCGGCATTTTTGCGTACACCAGGTCGCTGATGTCGGATGTGCTGACACCTCGTCCGGGCCAGTGCTTGGCTTGGACGATCAGACGCTCAAGTGTTTCCGCTCCAAGACCATCGCTGACCTGTAAGAAGGCCTCGATGTCGCGGCCACAGTCGGGTGCGTTAACGTTCATCAGACGGTTGATCTTCGTGTAGGCTTCCGACACTTCCAACAGCCGGGCGATCAACTGCTCGAACCGGTCGGCGTCGACGCGCTGCCAGTTCAGTGTCAGCTGACTGAGTACGTCAGCGGCGCCGAGGATCTCGATCAACTGCCGAGCTGACGCACGGTCGAACTGCATCGAGGCGCTGGACTTGAGCTGGCCGTGGCGACCTTCCCGGAGGCTCAAATGCAATAAAGGCGTTCCGTCGTCGGCCTCGATCACGTGGTAGGTGCAGATCTGGTGGTCTCTGACGCGGTGCGGTCTCGGAGACTCTCCGACCCCCGGCTCGATGTTGGTAATAAGCGCCATCGCAGTCCCCTTCGAAGGTCGGGCAGTCATCAACTTTGGCTGCACATCGGATCCCGTGGGTAGATGATCGCACTCCCTACCGACAAGTTCAGCGTGCCGAGATCGCCGCTCACTCCGACGGTTCTGGTGCGGTGTCTACGCTGTGTCAGCGATTGGCATTGGGAGGATTTCGACCCCCGGTGGCCTTTGGCAGGTGCGATCGGTGTAGGGCACGCTGACCGCGCGGATATGCATAACCGTGCAGGTACTTGAGGGTGGCCTTAATGTCCTTGGTCAAGAGATAGGGATCGAGACTCGTGGAGTCATTGGGATCGAGAGGCTCGAATCCGAAGCGGTGCCACCAGTGGTACGCATCCACGTTCCGAGCTTGACCAGAACTGTCCGGAATGCGGCGGTTTCATTCAGGCCGACAGCCACCGCGAGGATGTGGGAGACCATTTGTGTACCAAGACCATGGGTTACTTCACTCTCGTCGGTGGCCAACCGCCCGATCGAGAGTGCCGGCACTTACGACCCGACACCGGCAACAACGGCCCGATCCGAGCCCACGCCCGGTCCGCCACCTCACCCGACCAACCACCACCCAGACGTAGCAGTCAACTGCCGCAGTCAATTACAGGACATGGTCTAGATGCTGCTCACATATCGCGGTGGGATCGCCGGTCGGTTCCGAGTCCAGCTTCGGTTCGTACTGCGGTACCGGCTGGACTGCTATGAGTCTGTGTCATGCCTGGTTAGACGTTGCAGAACATGAAACGGTTCCATCGAGTTTCAAGAGACCTCCCGCTCCGTCGACGTGCTCTGCGGTCACTCGACTGTCGGTTGCTGGGTTAGTCGGCGCAGGAATGTGTACTTGGAGAGGTAGTTCGTTTTTGCCGGGATAGCTAGGTCTGCGAGGTGCCGGGTCGTCCAACCCCGAAGCGAGTTGAGTTCTTCGATCATCTCGCTACGGCACTCGCGTTCGGTACCACGGGATCGGAGGTATTCGATCTCGAGCTGCTGGAGCACCGTGCCGGGATGCTCGGGGAATACGCAGCGGTCGGCCATGATCGAGTAGATGTGTCCGGTGTTGACGCTTTCGACGTTGTTGTCGAACCGGGTACGGGTGAAATCCCCGAGGTAGCTGACTTCCAGGCCGAGTCGCTGGTGTAGGTAGGACTGCATCTGCGCGATGTCGGTGAGGGCCTCGGAGACAGTGGTTTTGGTTTCGTAGCGGGCGAATCCGTCCTGGGTGAACCGTTTGCGTTTGATGACGTGACCGCCCGCCCGGCGTGGGATGAACGAGGCGTATCCGCAGTCGGCCGAGGTCGGTCCGGTGACCTCGAACATGTAGCTGTGGAAATGCCACATCTCGCAGGCGTTGGCGAACTCGAGCCGCAGGTAGTCAGGCTCGCCGCGCTCGATCTCGGCGGCGATACCCCGGGTGAGTGCGTAGATGTCGGTGTCGGGGTCGAGGGTGAACTTGTGCTCGTACTCCACCCCGGCGTCGATGGTGAAATACCAGCATTCGTGGCTGCCCACCGTGGCCGAGAACTCCGGCAGCCGGTCCACAACATCGGCAAGGACCGCCGCCGAGGGCTCCGTCGTTGTGGCGCGGCTGTTCTCGGCGAAGCTGAAGACGTGGGCGATCTCGGCGACGCGGTGGAAGAGCCCCGCCTCGTCGTTGAGGCGGGAAGGCACATACACCACCCAGCACCGCTGCCGGAGGTCCGCGGCGAGAACGGCCAGCGGCATCGATTCTCGCCGCGCCGACCCCTCGACGCCGGTGGTGTCTTCGCGCCAACGGTGCGACACCGCGAAGGTGAGCGGTCGTTCTCGTCGATATCCTCGGCGGCGCGTTGTGCGCGAGTCAGTGCTTCTTCGCATTCGTTCCGCAGGTCGAGCACTGCGTAGGCTTGTGCTTGTTCGGCGCCGATTCTGGCTCGCGCGGCAGGCTGCAGGTAATCGGAGACGCCAGCGGCCTCCTTGAGGATCCGGAGTCCGATGACGACGTCGCCATCGGAACTGATCAACGTTGCCGCATCCGAGCGAAGGTTGCTTTCGAAGATGCGCGCGATCCCGCCCATCGTCTTGTCCTGGAGTTGGTCGGCGAGTTTTCGGGCGAACGCGCAATGTGTGAGGGCCATCGGTCGGTCACCGATGGCGCTCCACACCCGGCTTGCCACAACGGATGTCCCGCCCAGTAGTGCCCCGGCGCGCAGCTTGATGCGGTCGTCGGTCGCAGCCCGGAACAAGGATGCGACGGCGTCTCGGTGGGCTTCTATCGGGCCGATCAGCGCATCAGGTGCGATGCTTTGGCGCTGGCCCGCCAGTAGATCGGTGACGGCGGCAAAGCTACCGAGAGAACCTTCTGAAGCCGCAAGCGAGCGCATCAGCGACGAGGCCGCGCTGCCGTCGAAGACTTCGATCGTTCTCCGATCGCTCTCCGCTGGCAGGTAGCTGCCTGTTGGAGTGGCTGTGAGTGCCGCGCTCGCCGGTTTGGCGGTCCCGCGTGAGGTCGCGGGTCGTCGGCCGCTCCATGCGGCCTCGCCCTCTGCGACAATAGGACCGCGTTAGAACCGTAGCTCGACGCGAGCTCGACGCCCTTTACACCGATCATCTAATCACCGAAACCGCACCAGGCCGCTACAGATTCCACGACCTTCTCGGCGAATATGCGCGCACTCTCGCCGCGGAGGATTCTGTCGAGGATCAGATGGACGCGTTCGGCCGACTCGCCGACTACTACCAGCACACCGCGTTGGCAGCCATCAGCCACGCTGACCAATCTAAACCCGACGATGGTCCATCGCGTGTAGCGGCCCCGAAGATCGCTACCTATCTCGAAGCCTCGGCCTGGATGCGAACCGAGCGCCCGAATCTGTTGGCTTGCTTGTTGACTGCGGCATCGCACGGCCAACTCCTGCGAGTGATCGACTTGACTAACGCCCTTACCGGCGAAGTGCACCTACATGGCAACTGGCAACAAGCCGTGGCCATACAACGGCGAGCAGCGGTCGCTAGCGACACCATCGGTGACCGTGCGGTCGAGACCTTCGCCGTCAAGGACCACGGCGTGGCCGGAATTCTCGCCGATGACTACGCCACCGCCGCTGAAGCACTGCACGAACTCCTGATGTCCGCTACGGCTGACGATCGAACCCTCGTCGCGGCGCTTCAGGCTTTGGCCCGCGCCTACTACGTCGCCGGTGACTTCGCCGGCGCGATCACGGCACTGCGACAGGCTCAGCCTCTGTGCCGTAGCGTCGGGTCCCTCAAGGCCGAGGCGACAGTGTGCAACACCTTGGGCTGGGTGATCCACCTCACCGGCGACTACGCTGCCGCGATCACCGTCGTGGAACAGGCATTGACTCTGCATCACGACCTCGGCAACCGTGCCGGTGTCGCTGCCGCGCTGAGCTCACTGGGATGGATTCAGCACCTGATCGGCGACTACACAACAGCTTTCGACCTACTGCAACAATGCCACGACATCTATCGCGACCTCGGAAAGCTGACCAGCCAGGCGTTCACCGCCAGCACCACCGCATGGCTGAGATATTTGAACGGCGACTATGCAATAGCAGAACAAGCCGGCTTGGCCGCGCTGAGGATCTATCGCGAGTTGGGCAACATCGTCGGCGAAGCGACGATGCTCAGCAACTTCAGTTGGCTGCACCTGGTCGCTGGTGACTATCCGGCCGCCGAAGCCTCCGCTCAACGGGCACTGACCATCTACCGCAGCCTCGACAACAAACCTGGCGAAGCGAGTGCACTCAACAACCTCGGGCGAATCCGCGCCTGCGACGGGGATGTCGAGACCGCCAACGAATTCATCGAGCTGGCCGTGCAGATCCACCGCGGTATCGGCAACCGTATCGGCGAAGCCGAAGCACTCAGCAACCTCGGATGGATCCGATCGCTATCAGACGATCACCGCGATGCATATTCGCTGTTGAAGCGTGCCGTTGCGACATTCCGCAGCACCGGACACCGATCCGGGGAAGCTGAAGCATTGAACCGGATCGGTGAGTTGTTGGCTCGGTCTGGCAAGATCACCGAATCGGCGCAGGCTTATCAGCAAGCTTTCGAACTCGCCCACCGCATCAATAATCGCGTCGAACAGGAGAATGCGTTGCGAGGTCTCGCCGGCTGTCACGCAGAACACGATCGCTCACCGTTGGCCCGCAACGAGCCACACGAGTCCCCATGATCCACGGCGATCTGCGGCGAACAGTGCCGACTGGCCACGATGCCGACACACGTCCCTCATGTGTCGGCATCGCGGGCCTATAGAGCGCCGAGATGCACCAACAGCACGACGACGAGCGTGACAGTCCCAGCGAATCCGACACAGCCGTCGCGGATCGCGGCGGTGAGCTGCTCGCCATCGGCGTGGGTGAGCAAGCCACTGAGAAGTCCGACGATGATCCCGATCAGTATCGAGATCGTGACCAGCAAAGCCTTACGCGTCGTGCTGAGCATGGCAATCACCCTTCCCGTAACACGTCGCGCCATGACCGCAACGATGCGGTGCCGCGTACCCCTCTTTCCGGATGTAAATTTTCTCTCCAGAACAACCTCTGCAGCGAGCTGATTCTCGATCGATCACGCACGACCGAACGGTGCCCCTGCCTTCAGCAGCGTCAATTAGCATGGCCTGCCTTCTTTTACGTACCAATGGACGACATCGCAGGTACAGAGCGGGGATAGTGAGTTCGGTCTTGACCTGCGATGACAACCACAGACGCTAGAGACAACGGCGCGTCGGCACAGGAACAGTCGCCCGCCAGGATACGAATGTACACAGGTGACGATGCGAATCCGGACCGGACAACCTGAGCTTCGGCCGGAGGAACCGGACACCTATACCCGAGAAGGTCCCAGATCGAAGTCGGTGAGTTCACGCCTGAGGTTCGGACGTGGAGGTCGCGCGGTCCTTCGCGGGGCGTGGTGTCTGTCTCTCGCGGCGCGGCTTGCTTGATGGCTATCGCGACGACAACGAGCATCAAGGGCGCCTGCGGCGTCGCTACGCGATGGCTGCGCCACCCTTGACGCGCGCCGCCGTCGTAATCGAGTCGCCATCAGGCCACACCGGGAGGGACAGACACCACCCAGGCCGAGCAGCGCTCAGGATCGGGAGATCGCGGCCGAGGCCGCGGAAAGGAAATCCGCTCGCCGCGGGGACAGGCCGCCCAAAATGGCGGGCAGGAGCAGATCGGCTGACGGGCGGTTATCGCTGCTCACGGGCGTGTTGACAGGAGATTGCACGGTCCTCGAGTAGATGTATTGGCATGAAGCTTTACGACTTGTTGAAGATTCCACGCTCGGGTAACGACCTAGTTGCAACACTGGAGGAGTTCCTGGCCGACCCCCGAGTTGCCCAACTGCAATGGCCGAGGGATGTCGTGGACCAATGGTTATGGGAGCACGGCAACCACCCGGAGTTCCTCGACGACTACGGAAGCCTGGCATTGGAGGCGGTGCATTGGACTCTGGAGTGGCGTCCGCTAGCAGAGCTGGTGCGTGTACCAACGGGTCCGAGCGAAGCCGATGTGTTGGAGATATACGCGAAGTCCCATGACCATTGGGTTCAAGGTCGCCGACCTGAGGTCTCGAAAGCGTGGGAGATGGACGGAACATGGCTGCAACCTCCGATCCTGATCGAGCGCGCGTTGCTGAACCCGCTGGACAGCGGTCTCCAGGTTGTCGAAGGGCGGACGCGTGTTGGTGTGCTGCGCGGCCGTCATCGTGCCGGGCGTAATGTTGCCCGCCTGCACAGTGTGTGGGTAGGGCGCTAGCCGCGCACCAGCGGTACTGCCAGCGCAAATACTGTCGAACTTGCCCCAGAAACGCAGTGGTGGCAGATAATCGAGTACGCCCAAACGGGGCCTGATCCAGGACGATCTTCGGTCCAGGCACCGCTCTCGCTTGTTCTTGGTATGACTCTCCGCGAATTGACCGTGCTGTAGGTGTCCGAGAGGTTCTATGTCCGAGCCGCCATCCACGAACGAAGCTACGTCTCCTGCCCCCGACACAAGCCCGCCTGCGCCTGCTGCGTCGACTCAGGCTGCGTCTCCTGCTCCTGACTCAAGCCCGCCTGCGCCTGTTGCGTCGACTCAAGCTCAGAAGTGGGAGCGAATAGCGACGATCGCAGTGGGAGTTGTCGGCATCATCGTAGGGATCTGGGGTGGTACCAGTAGTTATCGATCTACAGAGCTAGCCGAGGCGGCCAATCGAAACGGCATGGCAGCGAATGAGATCGCGCGCGAGGCTAGTCAGCACGTGAAGGACATCGATACCCGTCAGCAGACGACCGAAAGGCTCCGCCGCGCCGAGAATGTCGTCATCACAACCGATCCACTGCGAGCGGGAGAGACGACCTTTACCGTGGTCATCTCGAACTTCAATCCATACCCAATCAGCGGCGTGTCTGCCGTCCTGGGATACGGAGTCAAGGGCGAGCCCCAGGTGAAATACCAGACCCTGCCGGGCTGTCACTCAATCACTGCAATCCTGGTGGTCGATCGACCACTGCTTGCCTCCGGATACTCCACATGGGCACAGAGCTCGTTTCTCGCATTTACCGATGACACCGGGCAACACTGGGTCCGTGTCGCCTCTTCCCCACCGACTCCCGTCGGCGTCGACTACCCGCACGGAATTCCGTGGATGCCAGGCATGTTCCGGCCGACGGACGCTCAGAAGGTCTCGTTTGAGACCACAACGGAACCACTCCCGAACGTCACCTGTACGCCGAAATAAGTTGCGGGCTGGAAGGTGCGAGGTGTCTCGCTACTCAAGACGGCAGTTTGGCGGTTGCCGGGTAAAAACCCGCCACTCAGAGTGAGTGAAATAGCATGTAGCGGGTAATTTTGGGCCGAACTGCGGGCATGGCTTGCGCGGCTACGCGACGTTGCGTAACCGCCCCCTGGAGCTTGGGACCACGCTGGGACCACACGTCAGTCCCGTAGCGCCCACCACCGCTTTGTAAGTCACGTGGGCAACCGTGCGTGACGTGCGGATACGGCAGATTGCCCGTTCTGGGGGTCAAGTGGTGGCAGGTTCAAATCATGTCAGTCTGTTAGGTCAACTCTCTGCCGGATTCGGGGCTGTTTCGACCGAGACACGCTGTACTGCAACGATCCTGATCGCCAGCAGTCCGAACCTGTGGTCGCGGTACGGATCGACTCCGTTGTCGGGGTGCGGCTTCGTCGCGAGTTCGGTGACGAGGCGTCGGCTGCTGCCCAGGCTGTCCGGTTGTTGTCGACGGGCAGCCGATCACCTCACAGCCGCCAGGCACCGAGCCGTGGTAGCCAGCGCGGGTTCGGTGTCGGTTGTGTCAGGCACGAGGGGTTCCATGGAATCGGGAGTTCACCGAGATCGCAGACAATGCCTGGTACGGCTGAGACAACGGTTGGGTGTCTCGTAAAAGCGGGACCAGCGCGACCTCACCGCTTGTACGGTTTGCAACAAAGGAGGCCCCGATCAGATGACCGGGGCCTCCTTTGCGTGTCCGGAGGGGACTGGACCACTACGCACACCAACTCGCGCAATAAACGGCGCTGGTCGTCAATTGAACATGAGCCAAATCGAAGGCTTTGTGTCACTTGCCATTTGCACTGCGCGCGAGGCCCAATTCCCATGCCTGGCTGCGGCGGCACCCGGCTCCGGTATTCGAGATGCTGAAGCGCCCAGGATGGATCATGCCCCGCGATCGCGGCGCGCCTGGGCGCACGGGGAAGACCACGTCGCCTCACCAGCGCTCAGGGTGGCAGTAGATCCGGGTTGCAGTGGCATGGCCGCCGATAAGGGGGTCTTACTGTCGTCCAGACGGGCCCGCCAGTTTGCGGTTCGCGTACTTGGCTGCTTGCGACTGGACAGGAGAAACCACTTGGACTGGAAGCTAAGCCCTTCGTACGCGCGGCACAGGCTCATCCAGGTGGGAATCTTTGGGTCGGTGATGCTGTGTCACCGATAGTCTATGGATTGGGCGGCCGAAGTGAGGGGACGTTGTGGAACCGAACGATGCGGCGGGCGCGGACGAGGTGGGGCCGCCTGCGCCTCGGCCGTGTGCGAGTTGTCCGTACCGGCGTGATGCTCCTAGTGGGGTGTGGGATTTCGCCGAGTACGAGAAGCTGCGTGCCTATGCGGCGATATGAGTGTGCAGGCTCCCCAGTTGTTTCAATGCCATCAGACCGATGCGGACTCGACGGGTCGGCGCATGTGTGCGGGTTGGGTGGGTTGCCACGGTGGTCGGCAGTTGTTGGCTCTTCGTCTGGCGCTGATCCAGGACCGAATCAGCGGCCATACATTCGAGGAGGCGGGAGCGTACGAGTCTGGGGCGCCGTTGTTTGCGTCGGGTGGCGAGGCCGCTGACCATGGTCAGCGGGAAATCGACAAGCCGGGTCCGGACGCACAGCACGCGATTCGGAAGGTCGCTCGAACCCGTTCAGATTTGGTCGCCCCTGAACTCCATTCGCGCGACTGAGTCGATTGCCAGAACACCGGATTTAGTCCAGGATCGGCCTGAACCCTGAAGGCAAAGTCGTTCCCGGCGCCCGTGTTCGCCTTGATCGAGATCTGGTAGCGCAGCAGCGGAGCCACTCAAGGCGATCGTGGCTCCCGTCGCCGACATCGACCGCGATCAAGCTCGCTCCAGACTCCGGGGGGCGGTGCCGAACTGTCAGTAGTGACGCGTCGCGTTCCTGGCTGGTATCCCGACCCTCGAGACCCAACCGCCAGTCATCGTTGGTGGGATGGCGCTCGGTGGACGGAGGCACTGCTGCCGCAACCGGCGCCATTGTCGCAGCGACCTCGGCTCCTGGGGTCGCCCCGTACGCAACGGCGACTGGAGCCGCCACGCCCAGCGTGACGTTCGATGCTTGGCACCACTGCGGCCGGGTGCTCACGTTCCTGCTGTTTGCGTATGGGCCAAGATCCGGCATCCGGGACCGCCGCCTTGCCGGTCCGCCTTTGGCGACACCAGTTCTCGGATGGCGGCGCCGGAGACAATCGAGGGTCGGACCGAGTGAGGGATCATCTCATTCGTTGGTCCTCCGAACTCTCGCAGTGGTGTGGGCGGCGGCTACATCCTTCAGTGGATCAAGTAGCCAGCTTCTCCTATTCGCATTTCGTATTGTCGTTCGACAAATACGCAGCGTGCTGGGGGCCAGCACGAATCGTGAGGGCCGAGTTGTCGGCGCTCGGCTGTGTGGCGCTGCTGGATGATCGCAATGAGACCTCGGCGAGTGACACGCTGTACCGGTGATCAGACGCCGCGTCCGCCGCAGGGAACGAACCTATAGCGAGGCGCTCTCGGTTGTGAAACTGCTGTTCAACGCGTTGAAAATGGAGGTATCCTAGACACCCGAGGGCTGGTGCGTGCGCTGAAGCCGAGGATCATATGTCTGGGTCGAGTTTCTTTGATGACGAGGGCCAGAGCGGCCCCGGAAAGACTCCGGGTGCCCCTGCGACTACCAGCGACGGTACGGCCACCGCTACCGTGCTCGCCGAGGCGCTCGTGCGTGAAGTGCGCAACGTTGCGGCCGATGCGAACCCGCTCGGCCTGAAGCGTGGCATCGAGAAGGCCGTCGAGGCCGTCACCGCCAAGCTGCTCGATACCGCCAAGGAGATCGACACCAAGGAGCAGATCGCTGCTACCGCTGGTATCTCCGCGGGCGACCCGGCCATCGGCCAGCTCATCGCCGAGGCGATGGACAAGGTCGGCAAGGAAGGTGTCATCACCGTCGAGGAGAGCAACACCTTCGGGCTCCAGCTGGAGCTCACCGAGAGCATGCGCTTCGACAAGGGCTACATCTCCGGTTACTTCGTGACCGACCCCGAGCGTCAGGAAGCGGTCCTCGAGGATCCGTACATCCTGCTGGTGTCGTCGAAGATCTCGACCGTGAAGGACCTGCTGCCGCTGCTGGAGAAGGTCATCCAGGCCGGCAAGCCGCTGCTGATCATCGCCGAGGACGTCGAGGGTGAAGCCCTGTCGGCCTTGGTCGCGAACAAGCTCGGTGGCAGATTCGATTCAGTCGCCGTCAGCGCTGAACCACGCCTGCCGGTGGAGCAACGAGATCCTCTACAGCCTCGATACGGGATGTTGCGTGAGGCGATGTGGGGCGATCTGGTCGCCGTGACCGGCGGTGAGGTTCTCGGTGGTGGGGGCCGCTCCGTCGAGGGCGCTGACCTGACGTGGCTCGGTCACGCACACAAGGTCATCGTCAGCGAGAACGAAACCATCATCGTCGGAGGAGGGGGCGGGCAAGACTACCTTGCACGTCGCATCGAGCAGATCCGGGCGGAGATCGCCTCCTCCGGTGACGACCGCGCTCAGGAGGCATTGGCAGGGCGTTTGGTCGGGTTGCAACATGGTGTGGCGGTCATCCGAGCCGGTGCCCCGACAAAGATCCAGATCGGGGAGCGTAAGCGCAGCATCGAGGACGCGATCCGATACACGAGAGCTGCTGCCGCGGAAGGCGTCGTTGCCGGTGACGGTGTCGCACTACTGAAATCGGCGCGAGTACTGGACGACCTGAATCTCACCGGTGACGAAGCATCTGGTGCTGCGATGGTGCGCGCCGCACTCGAGGCACCGCTGCGCCAGCGGGCCGCCGACGCTGGATTCGAGCCCTCGTCGGTCGTAAATCGAGTCCGTTCACTCGATGGAGCCATGGGTCTGAATCTGGGCAACGGTAGGTATGAGAATTTGGTCGCATCGGGCATCGTTGAACCTGTTTCGGTCTCTCGGACGGCGTTGAAGGACGCCGCGTCCGCTGCGTTCCGGGTCCTCACCGCTCGTGTGCCCATGCCCTGTGAGTCTCGTGTGCCGATGCCCTGTGAGTCTCGTGCGCCCGTCCGTGAGAGTCGTTGGGTCGAACTCAGGGAGAGGTGGGAGGCGTCGACAACCGCGAGAGAGCGGGCTGCGTCCACGAACTCCGAGGGCGCGGCATCTCCGAACTCCGCCAACGACGGTGCGCGCGACGACGTAGTCGACCGGCAGCCCTTGAATGAGACCGAAGGCTTCGGCTTTCGGCGGCCCCGACACCTTCGAGCAGTTCTTCCCGAGCGTGTGGAGACGGGCCGGACTGTGAGTTTGATCGTGTCTATTACCGCCGCGACGAACGGCGCCGGGATATCCGCGCCACTCAAAGACTTCGATGTTCCCTCGGAAGGGGCAGTCGTTACGCTCAGCGTCTCCTCGCGGGGCCTGGTGCCGCGCGGAGAGTCCGAACAGGACATCCGAGTGCCCTCCGATGGAGATTCTGAACCGCATCGATTCGCCTTTATCGCTGGTCCTGTGGGATTGCATCATGTGAACGTTGACGCGTACCGCGGTGGAACGCACTTGGGAACCGTGCGTCTGGAGATATCTGTCGAAGCGAACGCCACGATTTCGGAGGCGCGAGTTCGGACCGCCGAACTGTCCACCGTTGCTTTCGAGCCCGGTGAAGTCACCCTCCAGGTGCGGCTGGAAGAGCAGGGCTACCGGTTCCAGCTACTGGGTGACACGCTCTACTCTGACGTGACCGCGATGATGGGTGATTCGCGTGATTCTGTGGAACAACTCGTCGCCGAACTCCACGCCATGGCCGCAGACCAATCTGACTACGCCACTCCTGGGCTGGTTCGTGACCGACTGAAAAGCTTGGGTATCGAGCTGTGGTCGTCGGCGGTTCCGAAAGGTATACAGGAACAGTTCTGGGAGCAGTCCGACCGGATCCGGATGCTCACCGTTGCAGCTGACCACGATGTCATTCCCTGGGAGTTGCTGTATCCGTTGAACGGCAGCAACGACAACGGCTTTCTGGCCGAGCAGTTCCCAGTCATGCGGCGTGCTTACGCAGCACGGCGTGTGACGACTCTGCCGATTGGCGGTGCGGCTTATGTGGTTCCACCGGCCTCGCCTTCGGATGCCATGGTCGAGGTTGAGGCAATCCGTGCGTTGCTCGGGACTCGGGCTGGGGACCACGGCGTGCTTTCGGAACTGTCGGATGTGCGTCGTCTGGTATTGGGCGACCTTGGTCTGCCCGGAATCATGCACTTCGCCTGTCACAACACATTTTCCGACCGGTCGGGATCGTCGATCACCCTCGACGGGGGTCCGTGGAAACCTAGCGATCTGGCCGAGGCCGTGCAGCGAGCGACTCTGGCGGATGCTGCACCACTCGTCTTTCTCAACGCGTGCCGCTCTGCGGGGCAGATGGCGTGGTTTTCTCAAATGAGCGGTTGGGGAACAAAGTTCATCGAAGCCGGGGCAGGTGCGTTCATCGGCTCATTGTGGGCGGTGCGCTCCAGCGCAGCTCGGGCGTTCGCCGAGGAGTTCTACCAGCAGTTCGTGGGAAAGGGGCAGCCACTGGGAGCCTCCTCGTTGTCTGCCCGGCAGGTCGTTCAGTCCGATGGTGGTGATCCGACCTGGCTGGCCTACACCGTATACGGCAATCCAGCCGCGGTAGCGACATACTAGGAAGGCAATGACTGATGACGACCCCAGTCTTCGTGATTCATGGCATCGGCAATCGGGATGAGTCAGCCTTCGGCCGCACTGTCGATGCTCTCGCAGATGCGATCGGTGGCATCACCGCTTACCCCATCTACTGGGGCGACCTCGGCGCCGAGTACGAATGGATCACCCACACCGTTCCCGGAGTAGCCGAAGTCCGAGATAGGGGACCGGAATCCCGCGATCAAGAGGACGGCGTCGGAGCCCGATTTCTCCTGGCCGACAGTCGAACACGCGACGGTGCCGAAACACGTGACACATCGGCTGTGCCAGACGAACTCATTGATGCCGTGATTCAGGCCCTGACCTCGGCTGCTGGTCGCCGCTCCGAGGTTCGCGGTGCAGCGTTCTCGTCGGATGCCGTTGCCGTGAAGTCCGCGTTGGCTGCGGCGTGGCCGGCCACTACATGGTTGCCCTTGTCGAACGATGCGGAGCTGCTGAGCTCTGTCGGTGCGGCGATTGCAGGGCCTATCGCTGACGGTGCTGCGACACACGGCGGGACCGGGGTAGAAGTGCGGGGTGCACAGGTGCGTGGACTGGACATCTCCGCGTTCGTCCGAAAACGGTTGCAGGAAATCGACCGTGTGGTCGGCGCGGCAATCGGAGGAGCGGCCGGCCGTCTCAACAGCAACCTTCGAAACTCGTTCCTGCCGGGTATTACACGAGGTATCGGGGACATCCTGGTCTATCAGCGCCACCGCGAAGCAATCAGTGAGCGGATGCGACGCGTGATTTCCGACGTCGACCCCGAGCTCGGCCGAACCCCTGATCACCCGGTTGATATCGTCGCACACAGTTTGGGCGGGGTGATCACCGTCGATATCGCCACTTCTGTAGAGCCACTGTGGATCCGCAGGTTGGTCACGTTCGGATCCCAGTCGCCGTTCTTCCACGTTTGCGACCCTCGAGGCGGTGCATTGACGTCGTACATAGGTAGGCCGGTCCAGCTGCCCGACTCGATCGGAGCCTGGTCTAACCTGTGGGAACCGTTAGATCCCGTGGCCTTCATCGCGGATCGTGTCTTCCGGCTCTCCGACGGGTCAAAGCCGAAGGACGTCAAGATCGCTCATCTAGCGTCTTCTGGGGTGTGGACCCACACCGACTACTGGACTCTGCAGGACGTTATCGAAGCCATCGGTCAGGGCCTTCGGTAGCCACGTGAACGTCAGTATGTCTGAGCCGAGCCGTAGATCGGCCGCTACGTCTCTCTGCGGACGGCCATGATTCCGAACGTTGTGCCGGACGCGCTCCGCGCACGCTGTTTGAGCTACTTGAGTTCGCCGACGTTGCCGATCACCCGGCTCCGTTGGACCCTGGCCCTCGGACAGTTGTAGGTGACACACGCGCGATGGCGAGTGAGGCCTGGATCTTCTCGGCGATGGTGCTCGATCGTTGCGTCACAAACAGGCGGGTCTCCTCCACGTGCCGTGCTTCGAGTTCGTCGCCGAGCTCAGTCCTTCGCGGCGGCCCAGCAGGATCGACGGGATATCTTCCTGGCGGCAACAGGACTTGTATGCGGCATATGCCCAGTTCAGGCCGCTGGCCGGTATTCCCGCGGCGGCGACGTAGGTCATGTCTTTCCCAATCGAGCTTACGGTTCTCCTCCGCGATGCCGGGAGCCTGGTTCTCCGAGGTCTGACCCCGTACTTGATGCCGATCGCCGAGGCAGCGTACCGGCAGTTGCGGGGTGTGCGAGAGTGACGACGAGCTGGCGTCGGGATATTGCCCCTAGCGTACGCGCAGCGAGATAGCTTCGAGCACAAAGGGTCTCGGCACTTTTCTGCGGCCTTGCGCGCCGGTGGAGTGCCACAGCAGCACTGTCACGGTGCGCATCGGTCATCCGGCCCACATACAGCCGGTGACGTGGCAAGCGACGGTCGTCTGGCGCCATAGTCGTGAGCCGACATCTATCCCGAGCTGAGCCTCGACCACCATGGATTGGGTGAGGTTCTCGCTGGCGCAACTGTACTGCTGGATCGCTACGACGATGCCGAAAGGTCAAGCGGCGGACAGTCACATCACCTGCGGAACTGGTGCGTGTCCGCCAACGTCGAACAGTGCATAGGCAGAGATTCGATCGACCGGCAAGCGTTACTCGACACTGGGCTCGACCTCGACGATCCGACCGTATGGGAGACCCAGTTCCGAATATCGGATCTGCTGGTCTGTCGTGGCGTGGCGGAATGTGGCGGCGACCGGTACCGACGCGCGTTGAAGACGTTCGAAGGCGGGTAGGTGAAACATGCACCGGGCCGGAGGCGAGGCTGGCCGCGTGGTCGCCGAATGGTTGGGATCGTGGGCCGCGCAGCGCGTAGCAGTGTTGGGCACAAGCGAAGGGGTGGCATCGTGTGAACTGCTCCCCGGAAGTTGGACTGAGAAAGATCAGTTCCAATCTTCGGAGAGGAGTCCTGCTGTGGCTTCCATCACATGAAGGAACGGTTTGAGGTGGTGTCGCGTCCAACCCGTATGTACCGCCGAGTGACGTTGGCGCACAGCTGGTATCCGGCACGGCGCAGGGACCAGCCGCGAAAGGTGCACTGTTCGACTCCGGTCGAGAATGGGGGAAGCTCGATGTTTCGATCTTTGATGGTGGCGGCGGTAGCGGGTGTGATCGCGACGGCGGGCACGTTCGCCGGGGCTGGGTCAGCGAACGCGAGTCAGGTGTGGGCAGCCTGCGGGATGTCGTCATCAGAAACCAAGGTGGTCGCGACGTATCCCAAAGCGCGCCTGCAGTGCGGAACCGCGAACTGGGGGTTCCTGCACATCAAGGCCCGCCACCTCGATGAATGGCAGAACCTGGCCAACATCGAGGGAAAGAACTGGCGTGACATCGCGGATATGGCGATCGAGAAGTCGTTGACCACCCCGGACAAGAGCGGCCCGGCCGGTGGCAGCAAGTACTGCTATTCCGGGCAGATCTACCTGGTCAACCATGTCAACGGTCGGATCGAGAAGACCGTTCAACCCACCGTTATCGTGGGTGGGGACGGAACGATCATCACAGCGTATCCAGGAGGCGGGTGCCGTGGCTGACCCCACTATCGAACAGCTGTCCGAATCGGTTGCCACGGCTGGCGCGGACTGGGGAGCGGAGATAGGCCGAGGCCCCCACGGCCGCTTGCAGATCGTTCGCCGCCACGGCGAACTCCTGTATGCGCCTGTGGAATTCGCTGTTACCGACGCCGAGTTGCGTGCCTACTATCGCCGCATCGCCGAAGAAGCTGAGCGGGGTGCGGCACCGGAACCGGCGTGGGAGTGGTGGATGACGCTGATGTCGACGCACCTCGCTGAAGCACTCCACGACCTAGACCGTGAAAAGCGGCCTTGCGTCGTCATTGTCGGTGACACCGGATTCGCTGCCACCCCGGTCGATTCCGATGATTGAGTGAGCCTTCCTCACGCCGTTTGAACTCGGTTGTTGCACTGCGTGAATGACCTAGTGGTCGATCGGCCTACAGCAGTTGAAGGGGTGGCATCGCGTTTCGCGGTGCCACCCTCCCATGGGTTCGCAAGGTGATCTCGGAGTGGCCGGATGCGGTTGTTCTGTCAGGTTTTCAGCGTCGACTGGAATCCGACGATCTGGCCGAATTCCTCGGCCGGAGAAGGGCTGCACACGTTCGAGATCGAGACGGTGCACGAGTTGGCCGCCTGCTACGACAGCGGCGACTGCGAACAGCAGATGCGCCACGCTCTTCGCCAGGTCAAGGTCGGGCCCAAGACCGTCGACTATATCGCGATCTTGACCGGCTCTATCTCGCCACCGGCATTCCGTATCGGAAGGCGCTGAAGGATTACTTCAACCAGGAGGGCAATGCGAAGGTCTGGACTCTGGACTACGGTTACCGTGCCGGCGATCTCATCTTGACCGCCATCCAAACTTCACCGTGGATGTTCATCGCGCTCGAAGTCGCGCTGACAGGCGGCGCCGAGGGGACCAGCATCCAGGTCGACGGAGGCCGCAGCGTCGAGTTCAACAACGGCATCCTGGCCGACGCCGGTTGCCAAGCGCGCCGGGATCGATCGGTTCGACTTCCAGCGCTATTACAAGGGCTCCGATGCTCGACGCATCTGGAAGGCACTCGACGAGGAATGCCGGCTGAACAAGCCATGGTTCACTCCCGAACGCTGGACCGATCTGCATGACGAGTGGGAATGACCGCAGATCCGTCGCCCCTCCTGCCTGGTGGGAATTGGCACTGTCGGAGAAGGGCGGGCTCGGGCTCGACTGGCCCCGCTCGCCGGTCAGCTGTCCGCGACCGCGGTGACGACCGCGAGGTACTCGTACTGTTCTCGCAGCAGGCTACTCATGCCGGAGTGCGGCGAAACGGGTACCACATCATCTCCCACCGCGATCCCGGTCAGGAACAGGCCTGTTCCATCGAGCAAGAGCATCAGATCGGCGGGTGTGTAGCACCGCAGGGTCTGGCTGATGGGGTGGTCGGGATCGGCCGGTTCCCACCAGGTGTCGACCACGGTGCAGGTCACCGGGTCGAAACGGACCCGCTCTCTGAGCTCGTGGTCGTAACCGGCAGCGGCATTCGGCATCCGATGCTCCTCGTTGCCGTCCCAACCGGCCCAGACGAACGGGTTGAAGACATCGATGAGGGCTGTTCCGCCCGGCCGAAGCCACTCGGATCCGATCCGGCGGAGCAACCGGCGCTGATCCGCATCGGAGCCGACTCCGAATCCGTTCCAGTAACACACAGCATCGAATCGTTGGTCGAGTTGGACTTCGTAGAAGTCGGCCTTGTGGACGGTCAGGCAGTCGGCCGCCACGTCCTGAGCCAGTCCGGCGGTGAAGTCCGCGCGGTCGCTGATCTCGACCGCAGTCATCACGTATCCTGCCAGGGCAGCCGCCACGGCAGTCGAGCCATACCCGGACCCCAGTTCCAGAATCCGTCCCTCCGGGCTTCCGTGCGCACGGAGAAGATTTACCCGGCGATGGTCCCGCTCGGTCAGCCGAGCCTCGGCTCCACCCCACCATGAACCGCTCCTGGAGTAGAACTCTCGCACCCATTCCACGGACGCAGTCAAACAGATGCCACGTGACCGAACCAAGCGAATTACGGGCAGCACTGGTGCTTCGGAACCATCTGGACTGCGAGATGGTCGACGTCTCGGTAGCGGCCGAGCGCGGCCGCCCACCGCGACCGCTGCGCGTCACCTCCACCTGTCCTGTCGCGGTGACCCGCCGCTTGGCCACGGTGCTCGCCTACGCGCCGTGCGCCACCGGCCACATCGAACTCGAACGCCTCCTCACCGCTGCTGACGACGTGACCGAACCGATCCACCAGCTTTTCGCCTACTGGGCCGACCAGCCCTTGCTCACCCGATTCGACGGGCGCGGCCTGGCCGATGGCGTGGTCGACGAGCTCGACCCACTCGCCGGCGCCGAGGTCGCCGAGATCGTCGCCACACGAATGGCATTCGACATCCCCGTCGCCCGCCGATCTGGACCTGGACTGCTACGCACGCGGTATCGCCGCCCCTGCCCGTGAGATCAGCGATGACCTCGACGAGCTATTCGCCCGGCTCGATGCCATCGCCGATCCGCTGCTCGACCTCAGTCGCGAGTCCATGCGTACCCAAGGACTCACCCCCGACTAGTCCCGAGGCAGGGTAGGAGCGCGATCAAGCCCTGCCAAAAACCCGCCGGGACCGGCGCTGACCTGTTTCAGGTCGACACTGGCCCTCGGGGTCCTAACCGAGTTCAGCCCGCAGATCGCGGGCCGCGGCCGTGCCAGCAACCGCCACACATGATTGCGCTGCCAGCCACGACCGCCCGCCGGCTTGGGGATACCGTCCTCGGTCAGAGCGCGTGATCTCACCGTAGGACGCTCCGTCGTGGTGCATCGCCAGCGCGCGAGCGAGCACCGCCGCCGGGCACCGCATCGGCGGTCCGGGTCGACGTCGGGCGCTCAACCGGAGATTGTGGATGTGGGTGAGCGTGCGAAGCCGGTGGGTGTGGTGGTGTCGTTGCCGCCCGCCGAGGGGTCTAGAAAGTTGGGCCTGTTTCGCGAGGGCGTCGACGGCGCCGGGAGGGACGCGCCTGGGGGAGAAGCTGTCCCAGCCGACGGTGTTGAGGACGAGGGGAAACGATGTGGACGTTTCGGTGGAATCGAGAAGTGTCTCGTCGGTGGGGCAGGAAACGAATGTTCCTGCCGACCTAGTCCTGCTACATCTCGAGCCGATTTCAGGTTCACCAGCCGAAGTGGCAATCCTCAGGGCGCCTTCCTTGCTCGTCTCGCCGGACGCGGAGCTGTTCTACTGCACCGACTGTCAGGGGGCTCGGTTCACCACGGCTAGCGCGAGTTCCGCGCAGTGGGCAGCGCCGGGCATAGGCCAGCACCGGAGTGATGGGGGTGCCACCGCTGTGCGATGCCACCTCCATCAGCACGTCCGATGAAAGCTGTTGGCCGTGTTGGCATATAAGCGACGTCTCCGGTAGGTGGTTCAGCGACCAAACAAACCATGATTCCCCCGCCGAGTCGCCGTCACCGACCACGTGCGCGACAAACCCGAACCGTATTACTCACCCGTTCCGTCGCCGCCGCGTCTCACCGTTAGTAGCCGGGTGCTATCCGGCCAGACCCCGGAGCAGACCCTCCAGATCGCGCTCGCCCGCGCGGGTCTGGGCACCGTTCGCCATTCCGCCGCGGATCAATCGCTCGGCCGCGGGACGAGCGAACGTACCCGCCCAGGCGAGGTGCTCACGCAGCAGACCCTCGCCGAGGTCCTCAGGGGCGACGGCACTTTTGGCCGCCGCGATCACCCCCTCGGGCAGGGCCGCGATGTTGCGGGCGAGGCGGTCGACCAGGTCGTCGAGCTCTTCGGCGGGAACAGCCCGGTTGACCCAGCCGTAGCGCTGCGCGGTCTCGGCGTCGAACAGCTCGGCACCCAGCACCGCCTCCAGCGCGCGGTGCCGCCCGACTCGGGCGGCCAGGTACTGGGTGCCGCCACCCCCAGGGACGATGCCCATGAGTACTTCGATCTGACCGATCCCTGCGCGACCGATCGCCGCGAACGACATGTCCGCGGCCGCAACGAATTCCGCTCCGCCGCCGCGCGCTATCCCGGCGAGTTTGACGATGGTCACCTGGGGTTGGTGTCGGAGCAATTCGCCGAGGGCTTGGAAGACGTTGACGCCGTCCGGCAGGTCGGCCGCGAGTTCCGCGAAAGCGTCGGGTGTGTCGACCAGCGACATGTCGACGTGCGCGATGAAGAACTCTGGGTCGGCGCTGTCGAACACGATCACCCGAATCGAATCGTCGTCCCGGACTGCGGTCAGCAGGTTCCGCAGGTCGCTCATCAGGGCGACATTCAGCACGTTGACCGGCGGGTTGTCGAGCGTGACGTAGGCGATGCCTGCTGCGCGGCGCACTCGCAGGGTCGTGTAGGTGTCGTGGTTCATGGAGATCTCCGATCCGTACCCGATAGGCACCTAGGTTCCTGATGCATACTTACCTTGCGGCGACGGGAGACCGGCGTCAATAACGCACTTTCAGCATCGTAAGGATTGCGGAGGATACCGATATGACCAGCTCCGACCCCGGCATCGTCTTCCGATCCGACTGCCCGAGCCGCCCGATCCTCGATCAGATCGCCGATAAGTGGTCGATGATGGTAATGACAATTCTCGACGAGCCCCGCCGGTTCAACGAGATCAAGCGCCGCCTCGACGGTGTGACCCAGCGGGTCCTGACCCAGACCCTGCGGCGGCTGGAACGCAACGGGATGATCGTTCGCCGCGTGCTGGCGACGTCCCCGGTCGGGGTCGAGTACTCGCGCACTCCGCTCGGCGAATCCCTGCGGGAGCCGTTCGACCGGCTATATGCCTGGACGGTGGCCAATGCCGACGAAATCCAAGCGTGCCAAAAGGATTACGACCGAAGGGAACCCGCGCCGAGCCGGTGACGGGAAGTCATCCGAACTCCGAAACAGTCGTCGGCGTGCTCGTGGTCGCGATCTTCCCCGGGCCGATCCCGATGGTGGTGGTCGGCACGGCGTTGACCGTGTGCGGATTCGCCGGGGCCCAAGCCGTATCGGTGAGCCTCGCGATGGGGAGGTGACGAAATCAGCCATTTGACGCCGCGGATGGACCCGACATCACACGAATTGGATTTGATGAACGTTGTCGAGTTCGGTGTCCGGGCTTTCCGGTTCGCGGTACGGGTCCAACGCGGTGAGGTCACCGAACGACAGCCCTGCCTTCTGCTCGATCCATTCGAGCCGGCGCTGGGTGGTCTTGTGCTGACCGAAGACGAACTCCTGCTCGGAGAGGAACTCTCCTTGCGACAGGCTATAGCCGGTCGCGGTGAGTGCGCCGGTGGTGTCGTGGATGAAGACGATCACCTTCCAGAACGCGACGGGAATTCGCACGTCGAACTTGATCGGGTCGTCGTCGTGGAGGAAGGGGCCGGTGATCACCGAGATCCTCATCTGGTCCCGTCGTGCGTTCTGCAGCGCGTAGTTCTCGAGGTCGAGCCAGACTCCGGCGTTGAAGGTTTGCATCTGCGGGCAGCGTTGGTCACGTGCATGGAGTCGTTGTTGGCGCGTGCGGCGACGGTTTCTGGACCCCAGACCGGATCTTCGCGTCGAGCCATGTGGCCGCGGGAGAATTTGGGTGCCGGGCCGTAGCACTCCTTGCTGATCTGCGCGTGGTCGGGGATGCGAGGGTCGCGCCGCCACTGCGTTCGATCGGCTCTGGCTCGTTGCTGGCCGTCGATGTTGACCGCACTGTAGAGGCACATGCGGCGTGTTCTGCTCATCACGACCGAAAAGTGTTCGTAGTTCAGCACAGTGCCGTCGCGACCGTTGTCATCGAAGACCAGGACATCGTCGCGATTGTTGACCATCGGCAGTGTGACTGCCGCATCCGAGCCCAGGAATGTCTGCGAGAATCCGCTGCGGCCGAGGTAATCCGCAGCGACTCCCTCTACGACGAGGTCCTCGGCTGAGAGCCCGGGCGCGGGGGCAGTGGCCGTCGTGGGCGCCGGAGCAGATACCGCAGTGGTGTTGTCCGCGTAGGGATCTCCGATTTCGACGGTGATCCGCAAAGGTACGACAGCACTGAACCGCGTCGGCCCGCCTTCGGTCTGTGCGGCACTGTCGAATGTGCCGGCACCGACAGTGTCCACGGTGACCTCGGGAGTCGCCGGTCTTGCGGGCCTGCCCAGCACTGCGGCCAGGCGTTGTTGGACCACCGGAGAAGCGACAGCGAAGTTGGCTTCGAAGAGGCGTCCGGCGAAGTGCAGCCTGACCGCTTCGCCGGTGGTCAACGACACCACGACCGACCCGGAGTTCCCGCCGAGGGTGGTGCAGTCGTGCAGGATCAGCGGTCCTTGCTTGCGGGTCAGTCGCCCCGGCGCCAGGCGCTTCTTGTTGTAGAGGTTGCCGTAGATCTGCTCCATGAGCGCTTGATCGGCTATCCGGCTTTCCCGCGCGGGATATCCGATCGCCGCGAGGAAGTCGTCCACCACCGGGTCTTGCGACATCGGTATCGGAGCGGGTGTCCCGGGAGCGGTTTGATCCACCCGCAACAGGGCTATGTCGGTCCGGCGTCGTCTTCGATGTGGAGGGTCTCGGTCATCGCGAAGGTCAGGTCGTCGGGACGGTTCGCTTCCTCGAGAAAATCGATGGAGGCTGTCAGGTTCCCGCACGGATCGACGAAGGCGGCTGGGATGGCTCGGGCTTGGAGTCGCGCGAGGTTGATCCCTCAGGGATTTCTGCCTGGACGTAGGAGCGCAAGGCTTCCGTTGGTGCCAGCATGATCGCGGGCCCTTCGAGTTCACGAAGGTGCCTCGCCCCCGGCCCTGTTCCCGGCCCGGATCGCGAAAGCCGAACCTGTTGAATTCAGTCTGATTCCAACCGACCACCGCGACCGGTCACCCTGGCACCATCGGGAGATGGGCCTCAACGGTGAGAACGTGATTCTGGTGCACTGGCACGACCTGGGTCGGCATCTGACCTGCTACGGCGCCGAGAACGTGCACAGCCCCACACTCGACCGGCTCGCCGCCGAGGGCATCCGCTTCACCGACGCGCACGCCACCGCGCCGCTGTGCTCGCCGGCGCGCGGATCCCTGTTCACCGGACTGCACCCGCACCGCAACGGCCTCGTCGGCCTGGCGCATCACGGCTTCGAATACCACGACCACGTCCGCACGCTGCCCTCGCTGCTGGGCGAGGCCGGATACCGGACGGCGCTGTTCGGCATGCAACACGAGAGCGCCGACCCCACCCGGCTGGGCTTCGACACCGTCGACGTCTCGGACTCGTTGTGCGACCACGTGGTGGCGCGCTCGCAGGAGTGGTTGCGCGACAACGCCGATCAGCGCCGCCCGTTCTTCCTCACGGCCGGATTCTTCGAGACCCATCGCCCCTATCCGGTGGACCAGTACGAGCACGCCGATCCCGACACGATCGGCGTGCCCGGCTTCCTGCCCGACGATCCACGGGTCCGCGCCGATCTAGCCGGTCTGCACGGCAGCATCGCCCAGGCCGACGCCGCCGTCGGACGGTTGCTCGACACCGTCGCCGAACTCGGACTCGACGAGAACACCTGGATCGTCTTCGTCACCGACCACGGGCTGGCCTTCCCACGCGCCAAGTCGACCCTCTACGCCGAGGGCACCGGGGTGGCGCTGATCGTGCGCCCGCCCCGGCAGCGCGCCCTGGCTCCCCGCGTGTACGAGGACCTGTTCTCCGGGGTGGATCTCACCCCGACCGTGCTGGACCTGCTGTCGGTGCCGGTCCCGCACAGCGTCGACGGCGAATCCCACGCCCCCGAACTCCTCGAATCCCACAGCGGCCCGGTCCGCAGCGAGCTGTTCACCCAGAAGACCTACCACGACGCCTTCGACCCCATCCGCGCCGTGCGCACCAAGGAATTCAGCTACATCGAGAACCTGGCGGACCGCCCCGCCCTGCTCCTGCCGCTCGACATCGCCGACAGCCTCTCGGGCCGTGCCCTCGATCCCGGCGCCGTCGCCGCGCCGCGACCCCGGCGCGAGCTCTACGATCTGGCCGTCGACCCGTACGAACGTCACAACGTCGCCGAGGAACCCGCCTACCAGTGGGTCGCGCGGCGCCTGTCCGGTCTGCTCGCCGACTGGCGCGCCGAGACCCGCGACATCGTCCCCGACGACCGCACCGGAACCGCCATCGCCCAGCGGTTCATGGCCGCCTACTTCGCCACACAGGCCGCGAGCCGCGACGAAGAGGACCTGCCTTCTCGACGCCCGCGTGGTGACCGTCGCGAACTCGTCCCGCCGGGTGGTACGTCCTCGGCCGCCGAGGCGGCCGGCTGAGCGCGCTCGCCGGAGTTCAGTCCTCGACGGCGGGGGCGACCGTGCGGAAGCCGATGTTGCCCGCCGTCGAGTCCGGTGTGTTCTTCGAGCGCGCCGCCACCCGGTAGCGATAGCAATAGGAGTCGTGGCACAGGTGGCTGCCGCCGCGCAACACCCGCGTGTTGCCTCGGTCGGGGCCGAGCGGGTCGTGGCCGGGCGCGGTGCGGTAGTAGCGGGCGGAGAAGCGGTCGGCGCACCATTCCCAGACGTTGCCGACCGCTTGATACAGGCCGAAACCGTTGGGGGCGAAGGACTTCGCCGCGACGGTGCCCACGGGTCCGGTGGGTGCGTCGGGGAAGTCACCGGGAAAGACGGCGACCTCGTCCTCGGTGGGGTGGGCGTCGCCCCACGGATAGCGGGCGCCGGTCAGGCCGCCGCGCGCGGCGTGTTCCCACTGCGCCTCGGTCGGCAGGGCGCGAGCGCTCCAGGCGCAGTAGGCCAGGGCGTCGTGATGGGAGACGTGCACGACCGGGTGATCCTCGATCGCGGCCGAACCGGGGCCGCCGGGCGCGCGCCAGCTGGCGTCGGGGACAGTGAGCCACCACGGCGTGCCGGGCACGGGGGTGCCCGTGGCGGGGTCGGCGGCGCTGAGATGGAACACCGCCGAGGCGCCGAAGTGTTCGGCCTCGGTCCGATAGCCGGTCGCGGCGACGAAACGAGCGAAATCGGCGACCGTCACCGTGGTCACGTCGATCGTGAAGGCTCGCAGCGTCACCGGATGAACCGGCGACTCGCCGTCCGCGCGGTACCCGTCGCCGTGCGCGTCGCCCATCGCGAACGTCGCCGCCGGGACAGCGGCCTGTGCCACCAGGTGGGCACCCGGACGGGGCCCACCAGCGACGGCGAGATCGGCGGTGAACCCGGCGGGCGCACCACCACCGCGCGGAATACAGCAGTTCACTCGTCCAGGATCCCACGCTCGACGAGCAGGGCGACGATGCGCTGCGCCAGCTCCTCCACGTCGGCATCGGTGGTGTCGAACCGCAGGTCGGGACTCAGCGGCTTCTCGTACGGCGCATCGATCCCGGTGAGTCCCTTGAGCTCGCCGCGCCGGGCGCGCGCGTAGAGGCCCTTGGGATCGCGGCGTTCGCATTCGACACGCGGTGTGCTGACGTGCACCTCGATGAACGGCAGCTCGGCGGCCTCGTTGAGTTCGCGGGCGATCTGTCGATCGGAGTGCAGCGGCGAAACCATCGAGGCGATGGCGATGACGCCCGCGTCGGCGAAGAGCCGGGTGAGGTGACCGACCCGGCGGATGTTCTCGGCCCGGTCGCCGGGGGAGAAGCCGAGATCGTCGGAGATGCCGTGGCGGATGTTGTCGCCGTCGAGCAGATAGGCCACCCGCTGCCTGGTCACCAGCGCCCGCTCCAGAGCCACCGCGACGGTGGACTTGCCCGAGGCGGGCAGACCCGTCAACCAGACCGTCGCGCCCCGATGGCCGGTCCGTTGCGCGCGTTCGGCGCGGCTCAGCGACGACGGGTGCCATTTGATGTCGTTGCGGGTGGCCTTGCCCGGCACCACTTCCCTGGCCAGGGTGATGGTGCCCGCCCCGACGGTGTCGTTGGACGCCTCGTCGATGAGGATGAACGCGCCGGTGTCGCGATTGTCGGCGTACCGGTCGGCGATCACCACCGAGGCGGTGCGCAGTGTCAGGGTGCCGATGTCGTTGAGCACCAGCTCGCTCGGGCCGACCTGGTCGATGAGCGACTCGGGGTCGAGGCGGCGTTCCAGCGACTGCACCGTCGCGCGCACGGTGGAGGTGGCGTGCTTGAGCGCCACCCGGTCCCCGGCGCGCAGCGGATGCTGCCCGAGCCAGCACAGCGTCGCCTCGATCTCGCGGGCGGCCACCGGCGTCGCGGCCTCGCTCGCGGCGCTGACCAACACGTCGCCACGACCCACGTCGATGTCGTCGGCCAGCTCCACCGACACCGACAGCGGCGCCACCGCGACCGAGCGGGCGTCGTCGAGCGTGTCGAGCGTGGTGACCGTGCTGCGGGCCCCCGAGGGCAGCACGACCACCTCGTCGCCCACGGCGAGCGTGCCCGCCGCGAGCCTGCCCAGATAGCGGCGACGGTGCGCGCCCGAGGGCCGCGCCACCCACTGCACCGGCAACCGCAGCTCGCCCGGGGTGGGCGAGGGTGCGTGCAGTTCGATGTCCTCGAGGTATTCGAGCAGCGTCGGTCCGGTGTACCAGGGGGTGTTCGCCGAGCGGTGTACGACGTTGTCGCCGTGGGCCGCCGCGACCGGGATGGCGGCGATCGGGCCGGAGCCGAGCTGGGTGGCCAGCTCGTCGAGTTCGGCCTGCACCTCGGCGAACCGCTGCGCGGAGTAGTCGACCAGGTCGATCTTGTTCACCGCGGCGATCACGTGCGGCACACCGAGCAGTCCGGCGATCCGCGCGTGTCTGCGGGTCTGGCGCAGCACGCCGCTGCGGGCGTCGACGAGCAGCACAGTGACATGGGCAGTGGACGCGCCGGTGAACATGTTGCGGGTGTAGCGCTCGTGGCCGGGGGTGTCGGCGAGGATGTAGCTGCGGGACGCGGTGGAGAAGAACCGGTAGGCCACATCGATGGTGATGCCCTGCTCGCGTTCGGCGCGCAGGCCGTCGGAGAGCGCGGCCAGGTCGATGACGCCGGCGTCGGAGGTGACTCCGGCGAGGTGATCGGTGGGCAGGCTGCCGGTGTCGTGCAGCAGGCGACCGATGAGGGTGGACTTGCCGTCGTCCACGCTGCCCGCGGTGGCCAGACGCAGCAGCTGGCGGTGGGTGTCGACGGTGGGAACGGTGGCGGTCATCAGAAGTATCCCTCGCGTTTGCGGTCTTCCATGGCGGCGGCCGAGGTGCGATCGTCGGCGCGGGTCTCCCCGCGCTCGCTGACGGTCGCGGCGGACACTTCCGCGATGACGGAATCGATGTCGGTGGCGGTCGAGCGAACCGCACCGGTGATGGTCAGATCGCCGACGGTGCGGTAGCGCACCGACTCGGTGCGGACCTGCTCGCCCGGCCGCGGCTGGGTGAAGGGCGAGACGGCGAGCAGGATGCCGTCGCGTTCGAAGACCTCGCGCTCGGCGGCGAAGTAGATCGAGGGCAGTTCCAGGCGCTCGAGCCGGATGTAGCGCCAGATGTCGAGTTCGGTCCAGTTCGAGAGCGGGAAGACCCGCACCGATTCGCCCCGACGGATGCGGCCGTTGTAGATCGACCACGGTTCGGGACGCTGCGCCCGGGGATCCCACTGACCGAACTCGTCCCGGAAACTGAACACCCGTTCCTTGGCGCGGGCCCGTTCCTCGTCGCGGCGGGCGCCGCCGAACGCGGCGTCGAACCCGCCGGCCTCCAGGGCGTCGAGCAGGGTGCGGGTCTGCAGGCGGTTGCGCGAACCGGACGGTTCGGTCGACTCGGCGACCTTCCCGGTGTCGATCGAGTCCTGCACCGAGGCCACGATCAGGGTGATCCCGTCGGGATTGCGGTCGTCGGGCCGCACCCGGCGGTCACGGAACGCGATGACCTCCTCGAAGTTGTGGCCGGTGTCGACGTGCAGAATCGGAAACGGCAGCGGTGCGGGCCGGAACGCCTTCTCCGCGAGCCGCAACAGCACGATGGAGTCCTTGCCGCCGGAGAACAGCAGGACCGGTCGTTCGAGCTCGGCGGCCACCTCCCGGATGATGTGGACGGCTTCGGCCTCGAGCGCCCGCAACTCGTCGACGTGATCGAGGCGTTCGGGGGCGGAGACGGCGAGGTCGGTGACGGTCATACCGGGTATCCGTTCTGCGCGGCGTCGGCGCGGTAGCGCGCCACCCACTCCGCGGAGCGGGCGTTGGACTGGGGCTTGAGCGGGGGAAGCGGGGCCAGTGTGGGGTCCTGCCCGATCGCCTCGAGCACCCGAGCGGTGGCCTTGGCGGGATCGGCCACCAGGGTGGGGAAATCGATCTCGAGCGGTTCGATGCCCTCGGCGGTGAACCACTGTCGCCACGAGCGCTGCTGCTCGAGCAGCACAGCGGCCAGGTGCGCGATGCCCTCGGCCCGGTACACCGCGCCGTCGTCGGTGTCCTCGGCGACGTCGGGATCGTCGCGCCACACGCGGGTCTGCACCGCGCGCCACATCGACACCGCCTGCGCCACCACGTCGGGCCGGTGCACGTGCACGTACACCGGATCGGCGCCGTCGAACAGCGAACGGATCGCGGTGCGCAGCGAACCGGAGGCGGTGCGGGTGCGGGTGATCAGCAGCGAGGTCTGATTCCACATCAGCTTGCCGCCCCACACGCCGTTCGCGGTGCGACCACCGCCGCGCAGGTCGGCCAGCCACTGCTCGGCGTCGCGCGAATCGACCGTGCCGGGATCGAGGGGGTCGAGCAGCGCGAGCAGTTCCGGGTCGGTGACCCCGGCGAACCATTCACGGGGCTGCGGAGCCTGCGACGAGGACGGGAAGTACTGGAAGAACTCCTGCGGGCGGCCCGCGACGCCGGTGGCGGCGAGCGATTCCACGAGCAGGGTGCTACCACTGCGCTGCGAGGCACAGACGAGGTAGTCGGTTGTCATGAGGCTCAGTGTGCCGAAGTACGCTCCGCCGGAAACTCATTGAGATTGGTGAGACCTGATGTCTTGACAGTTCGATCGATCGGCGCCGGCGACTTCGCGTGCGCGCCCTGTCCTTGATACATACCTACGAGTCTGTGACGATGCTCGACACGGTCGCCCGGAATCCGGTGGAGCAGGAGGTCTCGCGGTGATGGATCTCCTGTCGCACACCGGAATTGCGAAGTAGGACATCTACTTCGGACAGCCGATGGCCGTGTGGCTATCGATCTGCGAGACGGCCACCAATGGAGGGCTCCTGCGCAGGACTCGTCGACGAGGCAGCCAAGGATCATCGTGTCCCGGCCTACGAGATCTTTCGCGCGCTGACGGCTGGCGCTGCTCGCCTTGATGGCTGTCGTCGTGTCCGTCGGAGCCGACAAGATCATCGGCAACGAAGGTGGCGAGGCGACGGGTTCGGCCCCCGACCTTGCGGTGGGACTTGCGGATAACGCCTTGGGGCAGGTGCACGATGCGAGACTCGCCGAGTTCGGTGACAACGCTCAGCACGGTTTCCTTTTCAGCGGTGCGGGCAAAGGCCGGTTGAATTCAGTTGGCGACAACCAGGAGACACGAGGCGGTGACCAGCAATCCGACTGCGCCGATATCAATCCAGGCGACACGTCGGGTCTCGGCGTTCACGCCAGCCGGCCAGGTGCGCATGGTCAAGCCGATGAAGCTGACCAGACTGATCAGCGCGGCACAGATGACCACGGGTCTGATGAGGGGCGTAAAGGACGCGATAATCAATCCCACGCCGATGAGCGCGAGCACAATCGCGCGATGTCGGAGCAACAGGACCAGATCGGGGTCCTCGACAGTTATGCCGTACACCGCCGACGCTCGACGCGGGGAAAGCGCGACGATGCTGGGAAGCACATGGACGACTCCTACCACCACCAGTAGCGTCGCCGCGATCTTGTCTGCCGGCACGGTAGCCTGCTTTCCTCGTTCATCCCGGTTGATGTCGTGCAAGCATGGCGAACATGGGTACGCGACCGCTTCCAGAAACGTGCTACCCCTCACCCGCGAGCACGGACGTGTGGTTGTGGATCGGCCACGCGGTCTACCGTGGTCCTTCGCTGCGGCTCGACCGCCATTCAGGGTCGGTGCACTGCCTCGCCGTCGGCGTCGATGCCCCGTTCACCCTGCACGCCGATTCGTTCGGTCGACGCACAGTTCGCAGCGCGTTGATTCCCCCGCGCACCCTCCACCAGGTAGGCGCGCACGAGACCCGGATGCTGTTCTGCTACATCGACCCCGGATCACCTCGTGCGCACCCCTGCTGGGAGCAGATGGCCGAGCGCGTGGACGAATTTGGCGTCGGCCACCACCTCGAAGCCGCGCTGATCCGTCTCGCCGAACATGAAGACATGGACCCTGCTGAGGTGATGGACATCGCCTGCGGCCCCACGCAGATCCCAGTCGATCCGAGGATTGTCGCCGCGACAGCGATCGTGCGCGCGCACCCGACTCGATCGATCACCGCCGAAGTACATCTGTCGAAATCTCGGCTGCTGCATCTGTTCACCGAGCACGCCGGCACCACCTTCCGCCGGTATCGTGTCTGGGCGCGCATGCTCGCCGTCGGCCGTGCGGTCGCCAAAGGCGCCGATCTCACCACTGCCGCGGTCGACGCCGGATTCGCCAGCCACTCTCACTTCAGCGATGCTTTCCACGCCATGTGCGGGCTCAGCGCCAGTGAGTTACTCCGCGCCGGCGCGCGAATCAACATCCTGGACTGACTATTTCGCGGGTGAGGTCAATGCGGAGCGCTTCGGATATCCGTGCAGCCGACTTCGAACATCGACAGCCAGGACGGCCCCGCCGACACGGTGTCGAGAAAGCGTGTTGCGAAGTCGGAGTGTTCAACAATCCGTTTCAGCGCGTCTCGTACATGACCACCAAGTCGACGCACTCGATACCCCGGAACCGCTTGTCCTCGGAGGGGGATGCGCTCGATCCGATCGGTAGCGGGGGGAGCGCTCGTCGGCTACGGCCGAGTCTCGACCACCGGCCAACTGCTCGACCGCCAGCTCGCCGCGCTCACTGCGGCCGGATGCCAGAAGATCTTCACCGACAAGAAGGCCAGCAAGGAGGATCGGGCTCGGCCGTTCGTTGCAGGACCTGTTTGCGATCGTCGGTGGACTCCGTAAGCGCGACATCGGGTTCCGGTCGCTGCACGAAGCGATCGACACCACCACCCCGGCGGGCGCCTGGTATCCCACGTCTTCGCCGCCATGGCCGAATTCATCCGCGAACTCATCGCCCAAGGCACTAACGAGGGCCTGGCCGCGGCGCGTGCTCGCGGCCAGCGTCTCGGCCGCCCACCGGCGATGACCGAGGAACAGATCCGCCAGGCGCGCGCGATCCTGACTTGCCCCGCAGAAACCGATTCCTCGGTCGCTCGGCGTCTCGCGCTCGATGATCTACAGGTGCGTAGCTGAACTCGCGTCCACCGCGCAGGCGGGTATCGACGCCTCTGGGACCCCGATCACGACCTGATGCCGAAGGTAACCCAAGCGAGTAGGCCGACTGCGAAGCGGTCGACGGCGCAAGGAGAGTTCAGGCCGCGAGCGCGGGTTGGTCGTCGGTGGTCTGGGCCCGCAGATCATTCAGCAGCCTGGTGAGCTTGCGAGACACACTCATCTGGGAAACACCGAGGCGCTCGGCGATCTCGCCTTGGGTGAGTGTGTCGTAGAACCGCCAGATCAGCAGCTGCTGATCCTCCGAGGACAACCGCGCCAACAAGGGCGCGACGGTGATCGTGTCCTCGGTCAGTTGGTACCGGGGGTCTTCGTCGCCGAAGGTGTCGGCGATGGTCATGCCGGGATCGCCGTCGGTCTCACGCGCGGGGGTGTCGAGGCTTCGCGTCTGAAACGCGTTGGCCGCCACCAGAGTGCGGGCGATATCGGTGACCGGAACATCGAGCTCGGTCGCGAGTTCTTGAGCGGTGGGCGAGCGGTGGAGTCGACGGGTCAACTCGTCGGTCATCACCCTGACTTTGCCCTGGAGTTCCTTTTCGCGACGCGGCACGTGCAACGGCCAGATGTGGTCGCGGAAGTGTCTGCGCACTTCGCCCATGACGGTGGGGACCGCGAAACCCAAGAACGGTGAGCCAGCGCTCACGTCGTAGCGGTCGACAGCCATGACCACGCCCAGGCGCGCGGTCTGGAGCAGATCGTCGAACACTTCACCGCGGCCGGCGTATTTGCGGGCGACGTTCTCGGCGAGCGGGAGGCAGACCTCGATGATCTGATCGCGCAGCGCATCGTATTCGGGGCTGTGCGGGTCGGTCAGCGCCAGCTGCGCGAACAAGGGTTCGGGGTGCTCGTAGGTGGGGAGGGCGGCGGCGGTGGTGGTGGACATGCGGATCAGCTCCTGGCGTTCGTAGTGCTCAACGGGAGAGGTGATTCAAAGGCCGTCGAGGCCCAGCATTTTGGAGGACGTCGTCATCGCCGGTCGGCGACCCGTCGAGACGGTCGGACCTAGCAGAAAGAACACGCAGGTCGCCGAGACAACACGCAGGTCGCCGAGACGATGGTGCTGGTCAGATCCATGCTCGGCGTACTCGGTGCCCGATTACGTGCGTTGGTCATGAGAGAAGGGTTCACCGCCGAGCAGGCAAATAAACCGGAACCGGTCGTCGATGTTGATATTGCGCCAATTTCGGACTTTGGGGTTGAAACACCCGCCCGTGGGTAAAGGCCGGTTCATGTCTCGCCCGAGCCAGTGGCCCGGTACATACATTCGAGTACCGACCACTGACGCGTGAATCGCCCCGCGAGAGTGTGACGATGAAGTACCGGTCAGGCTGAGGGCGCGCGCCGAGCATCAGCTGCCCGAGCAGGCGTCGAGCAGGTCGGCACTCTGTGTCCGATCGTCGGTGCTCGACGCGGCGGGCTACACTCGGCGCCCGGAAGGATCTCACCTTCTGCCGATTCCGACTGAGAGAGTCAGCCGGCGGTGACGAAGGAGTCCGCGCGTGGATACGCCCGTTCGGTGGCCGCGTCTATCACTGTTGTCCGCCAGAACCGAATCGACGGTAATGCCCTGATGAGCACAGCGACCGCACATGAGGCGTTCGAACACCCCGCCCTCTTTTATGGGAACGAGCAGGAGTACACGCAGCAGACGGTGGCATTCCTGCGCGAGGGTTCAGCGGCGGGTGAGCCGATGGCCGTCGCGGTACCGGGGCCCAACCTCGAGCTGATCAAGGACGAGCTCGGCGTCGATGCTCACGGCATCTTGTTCCTCGACATGACCGAGGTCGGCCGCAACCCGGGGCGGATCATTCCGAAGGTGCTCAAGGGGTTCGCCGACGCGCACCCCACGGGGCGGGTGCGCATCATCGGCGAGCCGATTTGGGCTGGGCGCAGCGCCATGGAATACCCCGCGTGCGCGCAGCACGAAGCGCTGATCAATGCCGCCTTCGAAGGCCGCGCGGTGACGATCCTGTGTCCCTACGACGTGACACGACTGGACGCGACTGCCCTGGCCGACGCGCGGCTGACTCACCCCACCATCATCAGCCAGGGGCGCGAGCAGGCCAGCGACGACTACGACTGGCAGGCGATCGTGGCTCGCTACAACCAGCCGCTGGTGCCGGCGCCCGATGCTGCTGTCTTCCCTTTCGGTGAAGCCGAACTTCGATCGGTCCGGAACTTCGCCGTCGACCACGCGAGCAGATGGGGACTCGACGCCGTACGGCTCGAAGACGCCAAGCTGGCGGTCGCGGAACTGACCACCAACAGTGTGGTGCACGGCGGCGGCCGGGGCCTCTTCTCGATGTGGTCCGAGCCGGGACACCTCGTCTTCGAGGTTCGCGACGGTGGACGCCTGAGCGATCCGCTGGCCGGGCGTAGGCCACCTGAACAGGGACAGTTCGGCGGTAGGGGGCTGCTGTTGGTGCACTACATCGCGGATCTGGTGCGGATATACACCGGCGAGGACGGCACGACGATCCGCTTCTATCTCGACATTTGAATCAGGATGCGCGAATTCAGCTCGTCTACCGCCGGTACACCCGCGGCGGGCTCGATCCCGACAGTCGGGTTCACACCGAGCGGTCGCAGCGTAAAGTCGTCGGGCGGGTGGTCATTCGAATCCGTCAACACACCACTCGGTCGTGTGGGGTGACTACGGGTCGGCGATACCTCACACCGATCGGATAGGTGTTCGATTCGGACCGATCGACCAACGAGGACAGCAATGACGGATACCGCAGCACCGGCCCGAGCAGTGCCCGAGCAGGCCCCGCCGAAGCAAGCCGCGGTGGCCACCGACGAAGTCGAACTGCGGCGGCTGCTCGCCGGTTTGACCGCGGTGCGCGACGGTGATTTCGGCACCAGGTTGCCCACCGACGCCGACGGGCTGCTCGGCGAGATCGCCACGGTATTCAACGGCATGGTGGACCAGCTGTCGCTGTTCACCTCCGAGGTCACCCGGGTCGCGCGCGAGGTCGGCACCGACGGACGCCTCGGTGGGCAGGCCGAGGTGCCCGGTGTGTCCGGTACGTGGAAGGACCTCACCGACTCGGTGAACGCGATGGCGGGCAACCTGACCAGCCAGGTGCGCGATATCGCCCAAGTCGCCACCGCGGTCGCACGCGGTGATCTGAGCCAGCAGATCACAGTGAACGCGCGCGGGGAGATCCTCGAGTTGAAGAACACCATCAATACGATGGTCGACCAGCTCTCCTCGTTCGCCGACGAGGTCACCCGGGTGTCTCGTGAGGTCGGCACCGAGGGCAGGCTGGGCGGGCAGGCTGACGTCAAGGGTGTGTCCGGGACCTGGCGAGATCTCACCGACTCGGTGAACTTCATGGCGGGCAACCTCACCGCGCAGGTGCGCTCGATCGCGCAGGTCGCCACCGCCGTGGCAGGCGGCGACCTCACCCAGAAGATCCGTGTCGACGCTCGCGGAGAAATCCTCGAGCTCAAAGAAACCATCAATACGATGGTCGATCAGCTCTCCTCGTTCGCCGACGAGGTCACCCGGGTGTCTCGTGAGGTCGGCACCGAGGGCAGGCTGGGCGGGCAGGCCGACGTCAAAGGCGTGTCCGGGACCTGGAAGGACCTCACCGAGTCGGTCAATGTCATGGCCGACAACCTCACCGCGCAGGTGCGCTCCATCGCCCAGGTCACCACGGCGGTCGCGGGTGGCGATCTCACCCAGAAGATCCGTGTCGACGCTCGCGGAGAAATCCTCGAGCTCAAAGAAACCATCAATACGATGGTCGACCAGCTCTCCTCGTTCGCCGACGAGGTCACCCGCGTGGCCCGCGAGGTCGGCACCGAGGGCAATCTCGGCGGGCAGGCGACCGTTCGCGGCGCGTCGGGCACTTGGAAGGATCTCACCGACAACGTCAATGTGATGGCCTCCAATCTGACCAACCAGGTGCGCTCGATCGCCCAGGTCGCCACCGCCGTGGCGCGCGGTGATCTGAGCCAGAAGATCACCGTGGAGGCCAAGGGTGAGGTCGCCGCGCTGGCCGGGGTGATCAACACCATGGTCGACACGCTGTCGGCATTCGCCGACGAGGTCACCCGCGTGGCCCGCGAGGTCGGCACCGAGGGAATGCTCGGCGGTCAGGCCCGCGTGCCCAACGTGGCGGGTACCTGGAAGGACCTGACCGACAACGTCAACTCGATGGCCAACAACCTGACCAACCAGGTGCGCAACATCGCCCAGGTAACGACCGCGGTCGCCCAGGGCGACCTGACCCGCAAGATCGACGTGGACGCGCGCGGGGAGATCCTGGAACTCAAGACCACGATCAATACGATGGTCGACCAGTTGTCTGCCTTCGCCGCCGAGGTGACCCGCGTGGCCCGCGAGGTGGGCTCGCAGGGCCGACTGGGCGGGCAGGCCGAGGTCGAGGGCGTCTCGGGCACCTGGAAGCGGTTGACCGAGAACGTCAACGAGCTGGCGGGCAACCTGACCCGCCAGGTCCGCGCTATCGCCGAGGTCACCAGCGCCGTCGCCGAGGGTGATCTGACGCGCTCGATCACCGTCGAAGCCTCCGGCGAAGTCGCTGAGCTCAAGGACAACATCAACTCGATGGTGGAGTCGTTGCGCGAAACCACCATGGCCAACCAGGACCAGGACTGGCTCAAGAGCAACCTGGCCCGGATCTCGAGCCTGATGCAGGGCCAGCGCGATCTGCATGTGGTGGCCGAGCTGATCATGGACGAGCTCGCGCCGCTGGTGTCGGCGCAGTTCGGTGCGTTCTACCTGGCCGACGAGACCGCCGAGCAGCCGGAACTGCGATTGATCAGCTCCTACGGCAGCCCGGACGGGCCGGGCAGCGCGCCTCGGCTCACCTTCGGCCAGTCGCTGGTCGGCCAGGCGGCGCGCAGCCGCCGCACGATCGCCGTGGACGACGTTCCCGGTGACTACGTCACCATCTCCTCGGGGTTGGGGCGAACCGCGCCGGTCAATCTCCTAGTCCTGCCGATCGTGGTGGAAGACCAGGTGCTCGGTGTGATCGAGCTGGCCTCCCTCCATCGCTTCACCCGCATCCACCTCGATTTCCTCGATCAGCTCATGGAAACGGTGGGCGTCAACGTCAACACCATCGTGGCCAACGCGCGCACCGACGAACTACTGGTCGAATCGCAGCGCCTGACCTCTGAGTTGCAGGCACGCTCGGAAGAGCTGCAGGTACGCCAGGAGGAACTGCAGCTGTCCAACGCCGAGATGGAGGAGAAGGCGGCGCTGCTGGTTCAGCAGAACCGCGACATCGAAGCCAAGAACCTCGAAATCGAGCAGGCCAGGCAAGAGCTCGAGACCCGCGCCCAGGAACTCGCGCTCGCCTCGAAGTACAAGTCGGAGTTCTTGGCCAATATGAGCCACGAGCTGCGCACACCATTGAACAGTCTGCTCATCCTCGCTCAGTTGCTGGCGCAGAACCCGACCCGCAACCTCACGCCCAAACAGGTCGAATACGCCGGCATCATCCACTCGGCGGGTTCGGATCTGCTGCAGCTGATCAACGACATCCTCGATCTGTCCAAGGTCGAGGCGGGCAAGATGGATATCACCCCCGAGCGAGTGCCGCTGCGCAAGTTGCTGGACTACGTCGAGGCGACCTTCCGGCCGGTGACCACGCAGAAGAGTCTCGGTTTCCGCATCACGACCACCGCGGGACTGCCACTGGAGCTGCTCACCGATGATTCCCGGCTGCGGCAGGTGCTGGGCAATCTGTTGTCCAACGCGGTCAAGTTCACCGAGAGCGGGTCGGTGGAGTTGCGCATCGAGCCGACGGAGCCACGGGAGTTGCCCGCCGCGGTACGCCGCCACGGAATGGCCATCGCTCTGCGGGTGATCGACACCGGCATCGGCATCGCCCAGCATCAGCTGGAGTCGATCTTCGGCGCCTTCCAACAGGCCGACGGCACGACCAGCCGCAAGTACGGCGGCACCGGGCTCGGTCTGTCGATCAGCCGCGAGATCGCCTACCTGCTCGGCGGGGCTATCGCGGCCGAGAGCACCCTCGGGCAGGGCAGCACCTTCACTCTGTACCTGCCGGTCGGTCGCCCGGACTTCCACGAGGTGCTCGAACTCGAGCACGAGGACCGACAGCAGACCCACGACCGTCTCGAACTCGCCTCGAGTTCGGCAACGCCACAGCAGCGTCGGCTATTGGTGGTGGAGGAGCGGCCGCAAGGCTTGCTGTCGCTGGTCGCGCAGAGCGCGGTGGCCGACCTCGCCGGCAACAACGACCCGCGCGGGCCCATCCAGGTGGTCAGCGCGATCGGTGTGGTGGAAGCGGCCGCAGCGCTCGCGTCCGAGTCGTTTCACTGCGTAGTGCTGGAGCTGGACATGCCCGACGGCGCCGCGCTGAAGTTCCTCGAGACGATGGACGGCGATGCCGCGTTGAGCAGCGTGCCGGTGCTTGCCCACAACCGCCGCCTCGACGCCGAGCAGGAACGCCTACTGCAGGATCGCATGCGGCAACGGCCGTTGGAGTTGCTGTCGAGTCTGGATGAGCTGCGCGAGCGGATCGCCTTGCACGTCACCGCCGAGGCACCCGGGGACGTCCTGCCCCTGGTGCGCAGGGGTGAGGCACCGGCCGCCACACCGCATCGCCCGCTCGGCGAGCTGGCTGGGCGCACTGTGCTCATCGTCGATGATGATGCCCGTAATCTGTTCGCGCTCAGCAGCATTCTCGAACTGCACGACATCACCGTGTTGCACGCCGAGAACGGGCGCGAGGGCATCGACAAGCTGCTCGCGCACTCGGAAACGGATCTGGTGCTGATGGATGTGATGATGCCCGAGATGGACGGGTACACCGCGACATCGACCATCCGCGAGATGCCACAGTACGAGAAGCTGCCGATCATCGCGGTGACTGCCAAGGCCATGCTGGGTGACCGGGACAAGTGCCTGGCTTCCGGCGCCAACGACTACGTCACCAAGCCGGTCGATGCGGATGCGCTGCTCGCCTGCATCGTGCACTGGCTCGGTGCCAGATGATCGATCCCGGAATCGGTGACGCCGATGCGCGGACGGACCCGGTCGTCCCGCGCCTCGCGGCCACAGTGGAGCGGCTACACAAACAGATCCGGGAGGCACAGGCCACGGCCGACGGGCGGGCATTGATCGAGATGGCCAAAGGTGTGCTGGTCGAACGGCTGCACTGCGGGCCCGCGCAGGCGGCAACCCAACTGGAGATCCTGTCCGCCCGAGCCGGGGTCGGGCTCCTGGAGTTGGCCGTCGACCTGGTGAACCAGGCGGCGCAGGACAATATGAGCGCGGTGGTCGGGGAGTTTCTGCAGAGCACCGCCACACACAGCGAGCCGGCAGCGGTCGTGCGTCTGCGCACCGCCGAAAGCGGACTGCTCGCGGCGGGCGATACCCAGCGGGTGGCGGAATCGGTGCTCGAACACGCAGTGTCACCGCTGGGTGCCACGGCGGTCGCGATCTGGTCTGCGGGCATCGACGCGTCGCTGTCGCTGGCGGGTTTTGCCGGGATCGCGGGACCGGAAGCCCAGCGGTGGCGCTATGTGCCCCCGGGGGTGGCGACCCCGGCACGTCAGGCGCTGATCCAACGCACGGCGCAGTGGATCGAGGACCTGAGCGCGACGGGGCTACCGTCGATCGGAGACCGTGCCGGCGGCCGAGCGGCGATCCCGGTCGGTGCGGGCGGCAAAATACTCGGGGTGCTCGAGGTGTGCTGGCCTCGGCCGATCGACGTGCAACCGCGCCAGATTTACCGGCAATTGGAAGCACTGGCCGAGTTGTGTGCGCACACGCTCGAGTCCGACTCGGCAGCAGTACGGACCACTGAACGCGCCGATGTCGCCGACCTTGTGCGCTTGGCCGACGGATTGTTCGACCCCGCCCTGGTGCTCATACCCCAACTCGACGAGGGCACGCTCGCCGACTTCTCCATCCACCACCTCAACAGCCGCTTCATCGACCCGGCCGGTCGACCTCCCGGCCTGGTCAGCGGCTCGTCACTGCTCGAGATGTACCCGATGGCCGCGGTCGAGGGACGACTTTTCGAGCGGATCGAGCATGTCTTCGCCACTGGTGAGACCTACCGCGCCGACCGGGTCATGCTGACCGAACTGGTCGACCAGATCCCCTTGACCGTCGCGGCCGCGCTCAGCATCAGCCGCTACGGCGACGCCGTGCTCATGGTGTGGCGGATAGAGGACGAGTCAGGGAGACTGGCGACGCTGCTGCAGCACGCCCAACGGCTCGGCCGCGTCGGCGGTTTCGAAGAGAACGCGGCCACCGGCGAGATCACCTGGAGCGACCAGCTTTTCGCGCTCTACGGGCTTGCCCCGACCGCTGACCCTGTCCCGCTGGCGCAGCTGCCAGGACACATCCACGACGCCGACACCGAGGCGGTGCGACGGTTTCTGCGTACGCTGCTTCGCTACCGCCGTCCTGCCTCCACCGCTTGTCGCCTGACCAGATCAGACGGCGTGACCCGTCACGTCCGCATCATCGCCGAACCGGTTGTCGACGCGGCCGGGCACCTGCACGCCATTCGCGGTGCGTACCAGGATGTCTCGGCCCAACACTGGACCGAGATCGCGCTGTCGGCGACCCGGGACCGGCTCACCGACACCGAAATGCGCGCCGCCGAACAGAGCAGTCTGGCACGGCAACTCCAGCAGGCCATCATGCCCGACACGCAGCCGTCAACCGATGCATTCGGATTGCGTATCGCGGTGCGCTACCGGCCCACCGAGCAGGACGAGCTCGTCGGTGGCGACTGGTACGACACCATCGTTCTGCCGTCGAAGGAGATTTTGGTATCTGTCGGTGACATCACCGGCCACGGCATCACGGCAGCGACCGGAATGGTCGTGCTACGCAACGCCTTACGTGGTCTTGCCGCAACCGGCGCTGGACCGGGCCAGATGCTGGCGTGGCTGAATCTGGTGGCACACCACCTCACCGACAGCATCTTCGCCACAGCCATTTGTGGCGTCTACGACCCGCTGACACGGGTCCTGCGCTGGGCTCGCGCAGGCCACCCGCCACCAGTGCTCGTCCGAGCCGGCCACGCCTGCTCCCTGCCTGAACTCGGTGGAATAATTCTTGGCGCAGTGGCGGAAACAAGCTACGAGGAAGGTGAAATCCAGCTCGAATTGGACGACACTCTCCTTCTCTACACCGACGGCCTCATCGAGCGCCGCGACCTGGACCTGGACCTCTGCGTGGAACGACTACTGGCGATCTCGGCAGAATTCACCGGAAGCCTGGACGATCGTCTCGACCACCTGCTCGACTCCAGCGACGCCGACACAGACGACGACACCTGCGTAGTCGGCATCCAGGTGGGTACGAGCTCGGGACCGCCGATCGACCGCCCCTGAAGGCAGCCGCGAGGCTAGGTCGGGTTGTGCCATTTCGACATCCTCACGCGTCCAGCCCGCTCGCCCACCGTTTCTCCGAGTGTCTTTCCGATGACGGCGCCGAGCGCGCGTAACGGTTCGCCCGCATCGCATGACCCGGCAAGGCCGAGCTTGCGATGTGGGCTGCCGACCCGTATTTCTCCGGCGTCGGCATCGACAAACCTCCCCGATCAACCGAGAATTCAGGCCGCGAGCACGGGTTGGTCTGCGGATGGAGCTTCACCACTACACGAACCGCGATCCCGCCGCTGACCGCGACAACCACCGTCCTTTCGGTTGCGCTAAACCGTCCCAGAGCATCCTCGGACCGCGACGAACTCTGTATCCACCAGCGCCGTGGAACGATGCCAGGCGGGAAGTGGTGTTCTCGTCGGGTGAAGCTAGTGAATGTGACGCCCATGACCGGCGATACGCAGCATCACCGGGCTCGCAAACGAACAGGTGACTCGAACTGCGGGTATCGGGGGAGTGCCGCACGCGGGGTCGTCGAGATATGCGCAGCGATCATCTCAGGCGGTCATCGCATGGACGGCCTTCTTCACTGCTCCGGGCTGCTCAGGTGAAGTCGGCGCCTTCTTCCGCAATTCGATCATCCGGGCTCCGATCTTTTGAAGCTGCTTGCGCCCCAGCTGTTCTCGAACCTTCGGGAACCATTCCTCTTCTTCCTCGTCGATATGATGGTCGACGTTCTCGATCAGAACGGTGGTCTTGGCCGTGAAACGCTCATCGGCGGGCTTCATTGCCGCCAGTTCCATCACCAGCAAATCAGCTACATGGTGTTCTTCATACGACTCGAGGATGTCGTCTTCGAGATCAGGAAGAAGTTTGCGAATCTCTGGGTACATGCACTCATTCTCCAGATAGGTGTGCACTGTCAGCGCTTCGATGATCTTCTCCACGAGACGCCCCTTGGTGGCGTGTGCGTCATCACCCGCCTTTTCGAAGTCTCGGAACAGCTTCCGGATCGCCTTGTGATCCTCACGCAAAAGCACAATCGCATCAGTGGACATCGATACTCCCTCGAAATGGTGAGAACATGGCTGCTTGCTCAACGCACCGTTGAGCTTCTCTTCCTGATTGCCGACCCGAGCCACCGTCGCCAGGCTCACTCTTCGACGACGCGGCAACTGGCTGTTAGTCCCCGGGTACCCCGCCGGACATCACTCAATCCGAGCGAACCGGGTCGTGGATCCGGATTGGTCTCGCGCAGACCGGGTAGGTGCCACCTATGGAATCGCGCGGACATCGAACATTTACAGGCAACCAGGAGAGGCAGTGATGAAGGCCGTTACTTGGCAAGGCAAACGCAAGGTCGCCGTGGACACGGTGCCCGATCCCGAGATCGAAGCCTCCACCGACGCCATCATCAGGGTCACCTCTACCGCGATCTGCGGCTCGGATCTGCATCTGTACGAGGTACTCGGCGCGTACATGAGCGAAGGCGACATACTCGGACACGAACCGATCGGTATCGTCGAAGAAGTCGGGTCGGCGCTCACCGATCTCGCTGTCGGCGACCGGATCGTCGTTCCGTTTCAGATCAGTTGTGGTCACTGCTATATGTGCGACCACGGTCTGATGACCCAGTGCGAGACAACTCAAGTGCGTGAACAAGGCAGCGGTGCGGCACTGTTCGGCTACTCCAAACTCTACGGCCAGGTCCCGGGTGGCCAGGCGGAATATTTGCGAGTACCGCACGCGGATTTCACCCATATCAAAGTCCCCTCTGGTCCGGACGACACCCGATTCCTCTATCTGTCCGACGTGCTGCCCACCGCATGGCAGGCCGTCGAATATGCCGAGGTGCCCGAGGGCGGCTCGCTCACCGTGCTGGGGCTTGGCCCGATCGGCGATATGGCCTGCCGGATCGCGGCACAGCGCGGTCTGAAGGTCTTCGGGGTCGACCGAGTGCCCGAACGGCTCGCTCGCGCAGCGAGTTTCGGAGTCGAGACCATCGATCTGGATGCTGCCGACGGCAAGGTCGCCGACGTCATCCGCGACGCCACACAGGGGCGCGGCACCGATGCGGTGATTGATGCGGTCGGTATGGAAGCCCACGGTTCCCCGGTCGCGGCCACCGCGCAATGGTCGGCGTCGCTCTTACCGGACGCGTTGGCGGAAAAGCTGATGAACACCGCGGGTGTGGACCGGTTGGCAGCGTTGCAGCTGGCTATCGACATCGTCCGGCGGGGTGGCACGATATCTCTGGTCGGCGTCTACGGCGGCATGCTCGATCCACTACCGATGCGAGTCTTGTTCGACAAGCAGATCCAGCTCCGCATGGGTCAGGCCAATGTCAAGCGGTGGGCCGACGACATCATGCCGCTGCTGGGCGAGGACGACCCGCTCGGTGTGGAAACCTTTGCCACCCACCGGCTCCCGCTCGCGGCCGCGCCCGAGGCGTACGAGATGTTCCAGCACAAGACCGACGGCGCCGTCAAAATAGTCCTCGACCCCTCCGTTCAGCCGGGCTGAATGGAGGGGTGGGGGTTGCCGGTGCGATCAATGCCCCCCGGCGAGCGTCACCGTGGCGATGGCGCCGATGGTGGCCCTGGCGTTCCGCGGGTGAGGCGCGTGTTTCGGACCGGCCGTTGCGGCTAGACCCCGAATATGAAGAGTGTTTTTGTTCCTGGTCTGACAGAGCTTCAACGAGGCCAGATCGGCACGGTCGATATCGCCGGTGGCATGCGTCTGCACGAGCTGCTCGACTACGAAGCGCTGGTCGAGGCCGAAGAGTTCGACTTCGAGCAGCTGCTCGACCGTGCCAGAACCGAGCTGCGGGCCTTCGATGGTGAGGTGGACGCGATCGTCGCCCATTGGGATTTTCCGACCAGCGTCATCGTGCCGATCCTCGCCGCGGAATGGGGGCTGCCCTCGCCCAGCTTGGACAGTGTGATCCGCTCCGAGCACAAGCTGTGGAGTCGGGTGTTGCAACGCGAGTCGGTACCCGAATGCGTGCCCGAATTCAGTGCGTTCGATCCGTTCGATCCCGACGCGCTCGACGGGATCGACGTTGCCTTCCCGTTCTGGGTGAAGCCGGTGAAATCCCATTCTTCCCAACTCGGTTTCGCAGTACACGATCCGGCGGAGTTCGCTGCCGCGACCGAAACCATCAGGGCCGAAATCGGCCGGATCGCGGTTCCTTTCGACCAGGCACTGGCTCATGTCACCGTGCCCGAGGAGATCAGGGTCGCGGGCGGGCGCACCTGCCTTGCCGAGCAGATCGTCACCGGCATCCAGGCCGCGCCGGAGGGGTCGATGGTGCGCGGCGAGTATCGGGTGCACGGGGTGTTCGATATGCGCAAGGACTCGACCGGGCACAGTTTCTCCCATCTCGACTATCCGGCGCGCACGGTCCCCGAGTCGGTGCAACAGCGCATGGTCGAGGTCACCGAGCGCTATCTGCGCCATATCGGCTACGACAACGGCTGCTTCAACTCCGAGTTCATGTGGGACGAAGACACCGACAAGCTGTGGCTGATCGAGATCAACACCCGGATCTCGCAGTCGCACAGCGACCTGTTCGCCAAGGTCGACGGCACCTCCAATCACACGGTGGCCATCGACGTCGCCCTGGGTCGTCTTCCGCAGATGCCCTATCGCAAGGGTGATTTCGCGGTCGCGGCGCAGTGCATGGTGCCCCACTACGAGGACGGTGTCGTTGCCCGTGTCCCCGACGAGAGCCAGATCGCGGCGCTACAACGGCGATACCCCGGCACGGTGGTCCGCACCGAGGTACAAGCGGGCGAGCGACTGTCCGAGCTGCCCAACCAGGACCCCTACCGCTACCAGCTCGCCACCCTCTACATCGGCGCCGGCGACCACGCCGAGCTCGAGCAGCGCTATCGCGACTGTCTCGAGGCAATGCCATTCCAATTCGAGGAGGTCGATTGAGTGCAGACGGTCGAATCGTTTCCCTGTGAGGTGCGGGTCACCGAGAATGTTTTCATCCCGATGCCTGACGGCACGCGCCTGGCAGCCCGGATCTGGCGGCCGGTGACCGAGGAACCGTTGCCTGCGGTGCTCGAGTACATCCCCTACCGCAAACGCGACCTGACCCGCGGGCGTGACGCGCTCAACCACCGGTATCTGGCCGGCCACGGGTACGTGACGGTACGGGTGGATCTGCGTGGCAGTGGCGATTCCGACGGTGTGCTGCGCGATGAATATCTGGCCGCCGAACACCACGACGCCTGCGAGGTCATCGCGTGGCTGGCCGAACAGCCCTGGTGCGACGGCAACGTCGGCATGATGGGCATCTCCTGGGGCGGCTTCAACAGTCTGCAAGTCGCGGCGCTTCGGCCACCGGCGCTGAAGGCGATCGTCAGTGCTTCGGCGACCGAGGACCTCTACGTCGACAACATGCATTACATGGGCGGGTGCCTGCTCTCGGACAACCTGTCCGAGGCCACGGTGATGCTGGCGTTCAACAGCCTGCCGCCCGATCCCGAGATCGTCGGTGACCGGTGGCGCGAGATGTGGCACGAACGTCTCGAGGGGAGCGGGCTGTGGATGGAGCAATGGCTCGAACATCAACGCCGCGACGACTATTGGAAACGCGCCTCGGTGAATGAGAACTACAGCGCCGTGCAGTGTCCGGTATTGGCGGTCGGCGGGTGGGCCGACGGCTACACCAACGCGATCTTCCGGTTGCTCGAGCACCTCGATGTCCCGCGACTCGGGCTGATCGGACCGTGGGGGCACAAGTACCCGCATCTGGGTGTACCCGGCCCCGCCATCGGATTCCTGCAGGAGCTGGTCCGCTGGTGGGACTACTGGCTCAAGGGCCGCGATACCGCGATCATGGACGAGCCGATGCTGCGCGTGTGGATGCAGGACAGCATCTCCCCGCACCCCTCCTACACGGACCGCCCGGGGAGGTGGGTGAGCGAACCATGCTGGCCCGCACCGAATATCGATTCCCGCCGCTTCGTCCTCGGGCGCTACTCATTGACCGCGGAGTCGACGCCGCCTCGCACCCTGGACCTGCAGTCGCCACTGAGTGTCGGTATGTTCGCCGGGAAGTGGGCGTCCTACGCCGCGACCCCGGACCTGCCCTCGGACCAACGCGACGAGGACGGTGGCTCGCTCGTCTTCGAGACCGAGCCGCTCGACGAGAGCTGCGAGGTGCTCGGACTCGCGACACTGGACCTCGAAATATCCTCGGACCGGCCGAACGCCATGGTGGCAGCCAGACTCTCCGACGTCGCGCCCAACGGCGAAGCGACCCGAGTCACCTATGGCGTGCTCAATCTCACCCACCGTGACGGCAGCGCGGCACCGCAACCCCTCGTTCCGGGGAAATCGTATCGAGTGCTGTTGCCGCTCAACGGCATAGCGCATTCCTTCCCGCCCGGCCATCGTATTCGGCTGTCGGTGTCCTCGTCGTACTGGCCGCTCGCGTGGCCCTCCCCGGAGCCGGCGATGCTGACCATCACCACGGGCACCAGCAGTCTCACCCTGCCGCAGCGGACCCCACGCGAACAGGACGAGCTCTTGCGGCCGTTCGGCGAACCCGAGGTGGCGCCCGAGTCGCCCACGACTCAGATCGAACCCGGCGAACACCACTGGAGAGTCGAACGCGATCTGGAGACCGGGATATCGACACTCGAGATCGAGAACGATCAGGGCACACTGTCTCTGGACGACACCGGCACCATCGTGCGACAAGCCAGCACCGAATGGTTCAGCTTCCGGGACAACGATGTCACCTCGGTGCGCGGCGAAACGAGAACGCTGCGTCGTCTCGAACGCGACGATTGGCGCACCGAAGTCATCACCCACACCGTATTGCGTTGCACCGAAGAGGAATTCGTGCTCGACGCGCAACTCGACGCCTACGAGCTCGAAGACTTGGGGTCGGATCCGCGGGCGCTGAGCACAAGGGTGTACTCGCAGAACTGGCACCGCCGGATTCCGCGTGACTTGGTCTGAGAACCCGACCTGTGTGTGGGCGTTTCCTTGGGCGGCCCTCGGGTCGGGTCAGGCCTCAGCAATGACGCATCTTGCGTGGCTCGCAGCTCTGGGCGTGGGGTCAGACACCCTCATCCGGCGTCGACTGGGTAACCTGGAACTGCCCGAGCGTTTGCGGTGTCGACTTCAAGGGGCGGCAGGCGAAGACTGCGACTGGGCGGCGCGCCGCGACCAGTGGACCCTGCCGCGCCGTGCGCGTCAGGACCACCCAGAACGGGGGCTAGCGCTGGAACGGGCATTGTATCGACGCCAATTCTGCTGGCTCGCAATAATCTACCGATGACGTCGAGATTTCCACGGCAGCATGCGATGTGAACCGGCGGGGATTAGCCTCGGGGTAGGTGGCTGCGGCTGGGCCGTGTGGCTCGTGTTCGGTCAGAGGGGGACAGAGTGAGCGCGACTGGGACTGTGTTGGTGCGGGTGGCCGCACCAACAGCTGTGGGGCTGCGGTGAGTACGGCGTTGGCAATAGCGGTGAATGAAGCAACGTCAGGGGAGATGTCGGTCGTGATCGACGGCACCCTGAGGGGTGACATATCCACTGGTGATAGTTCCGGGCCGGAGACGGCGTGAAGTGGCCTTCCCGCAAGCGAAGTAGCAAGCCGCAACCGATCACCGAGATGTTCACGCCAGCATCGTCAGCTCCAACAGTGTCGATCGAGGCAGCTGGCGATCGGTCCATCGCAACGGGAGGCGGAGGCTTTTCCGGCATCGCCCTCACCGGAGATAACGCTCGAGTGGTGCAGTTGCCTGCCGAAGCCCTGCGACCGGTTGCCGAGATCGACGCCCCACCAGGGCTGGCAAATTTGCCGGGTCGGCCGTTGCAGTTCGTCGGCCGCGACGACGTGCTGCAGAAACTCGATGCGGTGTCGGCTGATACCGGTCGCGTCGTGGTTCACGCGCTGCACGGATTGGGCGGGATCGGCAAAAGCACCCTGGTTGCGCATTGGGCGGCGACACGCCGCAACGGGTATGTCGCCATACGGTGGATCACTGCGGATTCCCCTGCCGGAGTCGAACAAGGTTTGGCCGGTTTCGCGGCCGCGTTGCAACCCGGTTCAGCACAAGCGTTGGTCGCTGCGGAGCTCGCCGAGCGCGCCTTGCAATGGTTAGCCACCCACACCGGGTGGCTACTGATCCTCGACAATGTCAATGACCCCGCCGATATCGCTGCTGTGCTGGCTCGTGCGGGCAACGGGCATGTTGTGATCACCAGCCGACTATCGACCGGGTGGCAGACCGATACTTCCACGGTGCGGTTGGATGTCTTGGAACCGGCCGAATCCCTGCAACTGGTCACCGACATTCTCACCGCGGGGAGTCCCCGTGAACTCGACGGCGCTGCCGATTTGTGTGCTGAGTTGGGTCATTTGCCGCTGGCCGTCGAGCAAGCTGCCGCGTATCTGGCACAGAACCCGCTCACAACACCCCGCGCCTACTTGGAGTTGCTGACACAGTATCCCTCGGACATGTACGTGCACGCGGCCGTCGGCGCTAGACCCGAACGAACTATCGCTCGGATCTGGAGGGTGACGTTGGACCGCATTGCCGCTGTCCGACCGCTGGCTGTGGACCTTTTACGGGTATTGGCGTGGTACGGGCCGAACAGCATTCCTGCCAGCTTGCTCGACGATCTCGATGATCCGCCTGCGGTGACCGCCGCAGTCGGTGTTCTGATCGCGTACAGCCTGATCACCCCAGATCCAGCCACCGCAACAGTGTCAGTTCACCGGCTCGTGCAAGCAGTCGCCCGCACCACCGACCCGGACGACCCACATCGCACCGTCATCGCGATCGGTAACGCTCGAATCCGCGCCGCCACCGCCCTCCATGACGCATTGCCGGACTGGAACAACCCCGCCAATTGGCCTACGTGGCGACTCCTCCTGCCCCACATCGAGGCCCTCACCAACCACACTGCACACGGCACCCGAATCACCGCAGCCATTCTCGATGCAACTGCTGGATTTCTCCATAACCAGGGGTCATCGATCCGCGCGATCGACCTCTTCCATCACGCACTAACTGACCTCGAGCGAATTCTGGGGCCTGAGGACCCCGAAACACTGTCCTCCCGCCACAACCTGGCCGACGCCTACCTTTCGGCGGGTCGGGTAGGCGACGCGATAATCCTGCACGAGCAGAACCTCACGAGTCGTGAGCGGGTTCTGGGCACCGACCACCCCCACACTCTGTTCTCACGTAGCAGCCTCGCCAACACCTACGAATCGGCCGGCCGGGTGGAGGAAGCGATCCTTCTGCACGAACAGAACGTCACCGATCGTGAGCGGATTCTGGGCTCCGACGATCCCCACACGATGCTATCTCGCCACAACCTCGCTTACGCGTACAAGTCGGCGGGTCGTGTGGGTGAGGCGATCGTGTTGCACGAGCTGAATGTGGCCGACTCGGTGCGGGTTCTGGGCCCTGATCACCCCGACACGCTGACTTACCGGAACAACCTCGCTTACGCGTACAAGTCGGCGGGTCGTGTGGGTGAGGCGATCGTGTTGCATGAGCTGAATGTGGCCGACTCGGTGCGGGTTCTGGGCCCTGATCACCCCGACACGCTGACCGCTCGGAACAATCTCGCCAACGCCTACCTGTCGGCGGGTCGTGTGAGTGAGGCGATCCGATCGCATGAGCAGAACCTGGCCGACCGTGAGCGGGTTCTGGGTCCTGATGACCCCGAAACGTTGGTCTCCTGCAACAATCTCGCCAATGCCTACAAGTCGGCGGGTCATGTGGATGAAGCGATCGCCTTGCACAGGCAGACCCTTCCCAGGCGTGAGCGGGTTCTGGGTGCTGATCACCCCCACACGCTGGTCTCCCGTAACAACCTCGCTTACGCCTATGAGGCGGCAGGTCGGGCAGATGAAGCGATCGCCTTGCATGAGCAGAATCTCGCCGACTCGGTGCGGGTTCTAGGCCCAGACCATCCTGACACACTGACCTCTCAAAACAATCTCGCATACGCCTATCTCTCCGCTGGCCGGGTCGGATCGGCGATCGTCTCGCATGAGCAGAACCTCACGAATCGTGAGCGGGTTCTGGGCGCCGATCACCCCCACACGCTGATCTCCCGCAACAACCTCGCCAACGCCTACAAGACAGCGGGACGGCTGGGCGAGGCGATCGCCTTGCATGAGCAGAACCTGGCCGACCGTCAGCGGGTTCTGGGCTTCGAGGATCCCGATACGCTGATCTCCCGCCATAATCTCGCCGATGCCTACGAAGCGGCGGGACAGACATGTAAGGCGATTGCCCTACATGAGCGCAATCTCGATGACGCGGTACGAGTTCTGGGCCCCGGTCATCTCAGCACGGTGAGTTTTCGCAACAGCCTCGTCAATGCATACAAATCGGTCGGCCGACTGGGCGAAGCGATTGCGCCGAGTTCGTCGGAACGCGGCCGTTGACCACAGGCGGCCCAAGCTGGTCGTAAGCCCTGACAGAGAATCTCGGTCGGCTACTCGACGGGCAGCCATCGAATCGTCACCCACGAGCCAGGATTCGTGGCTGGGCCCCGATTGCGAGTCCGCCTGACCTGTTCAGCGGGCTCCAGTCACGCTCGAGGTGGCGATGTTCAATGTTTTCGTACCCCAAGGCGATTGGTTGGTGCGCGCATGAGAGGGTGGTCAACCTTCGGAAGCGCGTAGGGATCTCGAGTTCTCGGGGTGGCGAGTAACCTGCCGCTGCTCCTGATGCCCGTCCTCCCATCCGGAGGCACTTCGGCATAAGCTTGTCGAAGCTGGGCATCCATATGCGATTCCCACTCGCCGCAGCACTCGGTTGAGATCGACCACATCATCAAGTGTGCAGCTCACCGCTAGTTCGGAGAGCGGATTACCTGGTTCCAGCTGGACCCTGCGATGGTAACTTGCTTCGTACTCGTCCGGTGATCGCCAGCCGAGCTTCTTCTGAATACGCTGGGTGTTGTACCTGTCGGCGACGTAGGCGAACTAGGTACACTCGGCGCCTTCCTTTGTCCGCCAACGGTTCCGGTAGACCAGCTCGGACTTCAGATGGAGAAGAAATTCTCCATGAGAGCGTTGTCGTAACTGTCACAGACGGATCCCACGACTGCGCGAGCCCGTTGTCGGCCAACGGTCAGCGAACCGGATCGCCGTTAGGTCGACCCACGACCGGAACATGCGCGAATGTTCGGAGTCGTCTGCACTGCTGGGTTCTGGTCGCACCGGGGTCGGTGCGGGTGAAGGGCAAAGTCTCCACCGGTCGGGTTCGGTTCATCGGTCCGCCGTGGTGGGTGAGGTCGACGGCTCGGGTGTTCGAACGGCGGTGTAGGCGGGTGCTTTCGGCTAGATTCGGCACTGTTGGGCGCGGTGCGATCGAGGGGGCGGGATGAGTTCGGGGTCATGGTGGCCGGTAGCGGTGCCGATCGCGGTGGCGGGGGCTGCGAGTACGGCGTTGGCGGTCGTGGTGAATTTGGCTACCGGGGACGGGCCGTGGTGGATGTGGGTGCTGGTCGCGGTCCTGACGGTGGCGGGTATCGGGATCTCGCTGTGGCTGTACTCCAAACAACAGCCGAACAACCCACCTTCGCGTTCGGTGGAGGCGAGCGGGGAGCGGTCTGTCGCGGTGGGCGGTGACGCACAAGCGATCTCCACCGGCGACAACGCTCCCGCACCATTGCCCACAGCACCCGCGCCGCCTCCGGCGTCGGCGAGGGAAGTGGCCGGGCCGCGGTCGGTGACGGCGAGCGGATCAAGGTCTGTCGCGATCGGCGGGAACGCCGGCCAGGTCTCTGCCGGTGATCAGAACGGACCGGCCACGCCGTGAACGATCACCAGCCGGAACCCGATACGAAGCCTGAGGATCCGGAAGTCCCGCCCGGTGGAGTGCAGGTGCATGCAGTGGGGGAGCGGTCGGTCGCGGTCGGCGGGAACGTCAACGCGCCCATCCAGACCGGGGACAACGCACGCGTCGTCCAGCCCCCGATCGAGGTGCTGTCGCGGCCGTTGGCCGAGATCGACGCCCCACTCGGGATCGACAACCCGGATGCGCCTCCGCCCTGGTTCGTCGGCCGTGCCACCGAGCTCGCCCGACTCGATACAGCCCTGACCGGGGACGGCGGCCCGGTGGTGGTCGCGGCGGTGCACGGTCTAGGCGGAGTGGGTAAATCCAGCCTCGTCGCCCACTGGATCGACACCCGAGCACACGCGGGCAGCCCGGTGGTGTGGATCCGTGCCGATTCCGCCCAGAACGTGGAACAAGGCCTGGCCGAGTTCGGGACCCGGTTGCAGCCGATACTGGCCGAGGTGTTGACGGTGCCGGATCTGGCCGAACGCGGGACGCAGTGGTTGGCCACCCACACCGGGTGGTTGCTGGTCCTGGACAACGTCGAGAACCCCGCCGACATCGCCACCCTCTCAGCCAGAACCCGAGGGAAGGGACGGGTGGTGATCACCGGCCGCCTGTCACTGCCGTGGCAGCCCGGCGCCACCGTCCTTTTCCTGGATGTGCTGTCAGCGGAGGAAGCCGAACGACTGTTGGTGGGTCTGGCGACCGCGCTCGGGCCTCGCGACCTGGACGGGGTAGCGGAGTTGTGTGCGGTATTGGGGTATCTGCCGCTGGCGATCGAGCAAGCAGGCGCCTATCTGGGGCAGGACCGGTTCATCACCATCCGCGGCTACATGAAGAAGCTGACCGACCAACCGGGCCCTACCCTGGACCGGGCCGCGGCAGGGGCTGATCCGCAGCGGACGATCGCCCGGATCTGGCGGGTCACCCTGGACCGGATCACCGACACCGACTCCACCGCGGTCGAACTCCTACGAGTCCTGGCCTGGTACGCACCCGACCGAATCCCGATCACTCTCTGCCACAACACCGATACCGACAACACTGGTCATAGCGGCGACGAGACGGACATCTCAGCCGCGCTCGCGGTGCTGGCTGCCTACAACATGGTCATCCCAGACCCCGGCAGCGAGAGCCTGTCGATCCACCGACTCGTCCAAACCGTTGCCCGCACCCCCGACCCCGCCGACCCGCACCGCAACCCCGAAGCGATCGAACACGCCCACCACCAGGCCGTCGAAACCCTCCACACTGGTCTGCCCGACTACCTGGACCCGGCGGCGTGGCCGACCTGGCGCACTCTGCTACCGCATGTCGACGCACTGACCAGTCACACCACCGCAGGCAGAGACTCCGTCACGGCCACTCTCGCGGAGATCCGAAACCACACGGGGCTGTTCCTGGACGGTCAGGGTTTGTACGCCAACGCTCTGGCCCATCTGCAGACCGCCCTCACCGACAATCAGCGGGTCCTGGGTGCCGACCACCTCGACACCCTGTCCACCCGCAACAACCTCGCCGCCACCTATTGGTCGGCGGGACGGACCGCCGAAGCGATCCCACTGTTCGAGCGCACCCTCGCCGACCGTGCGCGGGTCCTGGGTGCCGACCACCCCGACACCCTGCAATCCCGCAACAACCTCGCCGCCACCTACGAGTCGGCGGGGCGGTTCGCCGAAACGATCCCATTGCACGAGCGCACCCTCGCCGATCGTGCGCGGGTCCTGGGTGCCGACCACCCCGGCACCCTGCAATCCCGCAACAACCTCGCCACCGCCTATGAGTCAGTGGGGCGGTTCACCGAAGCGATTCCACTGCACAAGCGCACCCTCACTGACCGTGTGCGGGTCCTGGGTGCCGACCACCCGTACACCCTGGCCTCCCGTAACAACCTCGCACTCACCTACCAGTCGGCGGGACGGACCGCCGAGGCCATCCCGCTGTTCGAGCGCACCCTCACTGACCGTGTACGGGTCCTGGGTGAGGACCACCCCTCTACCCTGACCTCCCGCAACAACCTCGCCGCCGCCTATGACTCAGTGGGACGGGCCGCCGAGGCGATTCCGCTTTTCGAGCAGGTGCTTGTCGACTGTGAGCGGGTCCTGGGTGCGGATCATCCGCTCACAGTGCGTGTTCGTGGCAACCTCGCCAAAGCGAAGGGTTGAGTTCGTAGCGTGGTGGTGTTGTCGGTTTGGGGTACACCCCAACACCTCGGCACTTCGAACATTCACACCCCGACTGTCGATATTCGAATTCGCTGCACGAACATGCGAAGCGCTCTGAATTGAGGCGATGTCCATCACCTCGGCAGGGTCCATGTCTTCTTGTTCGGCGAGACTAATCAGCGCGGCTTCGAGGTGGTGGCCGCCGCCGAATTCGTCGACGCGCTCGGCCATCTGCTCCCAGCAGGTTGCACGGATTGACACACGATCAGTGGGTCCGCCGCGACACTCTCGAATTCCTTCGCGCGGTGGACAACAAGTACACAATCGACGCGGCCGCCCGATTCGATACGGCCACGCTTCCGGTTCTTATCGCGTGGGCTGTAGAACACCTATTCTTCCCGTTCGAACACGCGAAACGACTCGCCGAAGATTTCCGCACGCTCGCCTCGAACCGATCACGAACTCGCTGACCTGGGTAGCCGAAGACCGACCTGTTCGCACAGCGGCCTTGATCGACCAGTTCATCAGCGCGACGCCTCTCATTACAGACCGACCCGTTAGGCGAATCGAAACCCTTCGGGAGAACGAATTTCTCATCCGAGACGACAGTGATCAGCGGCGAGCGCTGGTAGTAGTCGCTCAATGTGAGGTTGGCCGCGCAGGGGCTCTTCACGCGCCGTCTTATAGGATTGGGCCGAGCACCGTCAGGAACACCACGCTTCTCCTACGTGAAAGGTCGAGGCCGTGTGCAGCCCGGTGGCCAGTATCCCGGATCGTGAGTTGGCGCCGGTCGTGGTCGGTATCGACGGGCACAGTGATTCGGCGCTGCGCTGGGCTGTTCGTGCTGCTGTGGCGCGGCGGCGTCCGCTCCGACTGCTGTGTGCCCTCGAAATCAGCTCCATTCGGTCGGTTTTCGGGCGCTTCGATCTGTTCACGCCTTCGCTGCCGGACACCGTCCGCGCGCAGGGCACAGAACGGCTCCAGAACGCGCGTGGATTGGTCGACATGATCGATCCTGGCCTGGAGGTAGCGGTCGAACTCACCGAGGAAGAGGCCGCCGACGCGCTCGTCGCGCGATCGCATGGTGCCCATCTCACGGTGATCGGCGCCGGGCGTGGCGGGAATCGGCTGGGTTCCACACTGCTGGCCGTGGTCGCGCGCGCGGCCGGGACCGTCGTCGTGGTGCGCGGCGATGACGACGCGCGTGCCGACCTGCCGGTCGTGGTCGGGGTGGACGGTAGCGATCTCAGCCGGGCCGCCGCGGCAGCGGCCTTCGCTGAGGCCGCGCTGCGTGGCGTGTCCTTGGTCGCCGTCCATACCTGGGACGACCTGCGCTTCGAGAAGGCAGCTGCCCCACCGGATCCGGTCGACGATGCCGAATCGATCGCGGAATCGAACCGGCTGCTGACCGAGGTGCTCGCGCCTTGCCGGGCCGAACACCCTGCGGTCGAGGTCGAATCGCAGGTTTATCGCTACAGCCCGGCCCATCATCTCCTCGAATGGTCCGCCGAGGCGCAGCTGGTGGTCACCGGGAGCCGGGGACGCGGTGGTTTCCGGGGCATGCTGCTGGGGTCGACGAGCAATGCGCTGGTCCAGCACGCGCGGTGCCCGGTCATGGTTGTCCATCGTGAGCCAGGGCACTGATGCCCTGGCCAATCAACTGAAAGATCATCACAGCGTATTCTTGATTGGTCGGCGACTATCCAGCGACCTTGTCTCGGTGTGGGAAATCGGGACGTCCGTCTCGAACTCGAGGCTCCATCCAGGATAAATCTGGAGAACCGGGTGCATACCAGGCATTCCAGACCGGAGTGTTCAGCATGCCCGGCAACCACTTGGTAACGACTCGGGTCTCTGTGATTCGAACGCGGGCATGGTCTGGACATACTGGTGATTCCGCAACCTGTGCACCTGAACAGAGACACTGTCGAGGAGTCCGCATGCTGCACATCGATGTCCCCACCCGCCGTGAGATCGCGGCACTCGCCTCGATGACCGCGCCCTGGTCGGTGTCGATCTACACACCGACCGAGGTCGATCCCGCCGAACCGGACGCAAGCCGCGTTGCCTTTTCCAATCAGGTGCGTGACGCGCTCGAGCGGGTCACGTCGGCCGTGGAGCGGGCGGCGCTGTCGGAGGAATTCGACGACCTGCTCGACGATCCCGAGTTCTGGCGGTATCAGTCGCGCACGCTCGTCGTGCTGGCCACCCCCGCGCGGATCCGGATCTACCGGTTGCCGAATCGGCTGCCGGCGTCCACCACGGTCGCTGATCGATTCCTGCTCAAGCCGCTGCTGCGCACCGTCACGTTTCCGCAGTCGGCCTATGTTCTTGCCCTGTCGGAGGGCGCCGCCCGGTTGGTCCATGTCGATGCCGAAGGCCCCGCGGTCGACATCACCCCACGTGATCTGCCGACCAGCGCGTCCGACCATGCCAAAAAGGCTTCGCTGGGGGATCGTGCTCCGAAGGGGCGGGTCCAAGGGTACGAGGGGCGAAAGATGCGGGTACGGCAGTACGCGCGCGCCGTGGACCAGCAATTGCGGACCGCGCTGACCGGCCGTGATGTCCCGCTGGTGCTGGCCGCGACGGAGCCCACCGATTCGCTGTTCCGGTCGGTGAACAGCTATCCGGATCTGCTCGATGAGAGCTTGGCGGGCAACCCCGAGCATCTCGGCCCGGACGAGCTCGCCGCCCAGGCGCGACCGATCCTGGACCGCTGTTACGCCGACCAACTTGCCGAGTTGAATACGTTGTTCGACAAGCGGATGTCGGAGGGTCGGGCGCTGGCCGATATCGCCGATATCGCCCGCGCGGCGACGTTCGGCATTGTCGGCATTCTCTTCGTCGACATCGAGACCGCGGTACCGGGCACGCTGGCCGTCGACGACGGCGCGGTCGAGTTCGGTCCTGACGCGGAAGGTCCCGATGTGCTCGACGAGATCGCGCGCCGGGTGCTGCTCACCGACGGCCGCGTGCTCGCGGTGCGCGGGCCGGAAGTGCCCGGTGGCGGTCCGGCCGCGGCAATCTTGCGCTACCCGATGTGAGAGAGGGCGGACATTTGTTGCGGGTTGCTCGGTGCCAAGTCGTGACGGGCAGCGATCAGCGGGCGTGGCGCTGCGCCGCCGAACTGCGTTGACGGAGCACACTGGAAAGATGGGAGTGCTGTGGATCTCGACCGGGTCAGGAGCGATTCGCGCCGAGGAAGTGGCCGAAGTCGCGGTCGCCAAGGCTAGTCGGGTAATCGGTGGACGCATCGGCCGCGACCAGTTCGCGGTGGTCCTTCGTTCCTTTCGCGGATCGCAAACCTCTGGCAAAACGGTCTCCCGCACTGTGTGGAACCACGCCGATGAAAGCGCGGCTGCTGTGGTCGCGCGCCGGTTGATCGAGCACCTGATTGTCCGTGCCGACTCGGCAGGGACATTGCGGGTCCTCGGCTCCGGTGAGATCGAGTTCGACAGGGTCGAGCGCGAAGCCGCCGATTGACCCCCTCGACCCTTGCGTGGCTGAGCGAAGAGTTACAAGGCATCCGATCTCGCCAAAGCGGGTGCGCGGACGTTCGGAGCAGTCGTCGACGTGCTACACACCGACATTCGCCACCGACGACGAGGTGTTCGGTCTGTATCGGAAGGCGTGCTGCACAAAGAACCTCGCGCCAATTGGTGGCCACTCGTTCACGAGCGCCGATGCCGACACCGTCGCGGAGTTGCTGCCAGCACGCCGACCTGACCGATGTGGGTGGGATCGCGGGTCGGACTGTGACTACCGCCGTTACGACGGCGTGGAGTGCAACGCCGTGATCGCGGCACAAACACCGAGTCGCGATTTCGAGAGCAGCTCCGGCGGTGTCCACATCCGCTGAACCGATTCGGGACGGGGGTGCTGACCGCGGTGATTCGGTCGGCCAGTGTGATCCAGAGGTGAGGTTGAGCACCCGTACGACCGCAGGCTGTGGGCGCTGCCGCTCTTTCGGCCTCGGAGGGAGGCCAATGCGGTCGGCCCTGGTTTCGGCGGCGAAACCATACAGTGCTACGTGTTAGTGTGGCGCGTATGCCGGATGGTGAAGTCGACGACGAAGTTCCGTCCAGATCGCTCCGCGGTGCGGCGCGCCGGTTGGTGCGGCGTGACGGGGTGGGCATGTGCTGACCGCGTTGAGCGTGGTTCTCGGAGTGGTTGTTGTTCTTTTGATCACCGCGGCGACCGGGTATTTCGTTGCCCAGGAGTTCGCGTATATGGCGGTGGACCGCTCTCGGCTCGCCGCGCAGGCCGAGGCTGGTGATTCTGCGGCGGGTCGTGCGCTGGCGGTGACGCGGCGGACGTCGTTCATGCTCTCGGGTGCCCAGCTGGGGATTACGGTGACCGGACTGCTCGTCGGTTATGTGGCTGAACCGCTGATCGGTCGTGGTCTCGGGGACATGCTGGGCGGGATCGGTATTCCGACCGCTGTCGGAATCGGCGTCGGCACTGTGCTGGCGATCGGGTTCTCGACACTCGTGCAGATGTTGTTCGGCGAGTTGTTCCCGAAGAACCTCGCGATTGCCCGCCCCGAGCCGGTCGCGCGCTGGTTGGCGCGCTCGACCACCCTGTATCTGCGGGTATTCGGTTGGCTGATCTGGCTTTTCGACCAGTCATCGAATGTGTTGTTGCGCGCGTTGCGGATCGAGCCGGTCCACGACGTGGAACATTCGGCCACACCGCGCGACCTCGAACACATCGTGGCAGCGTCTCGTGACGCGGGGGAATTGCCGCGTGAATTGTCGATGCTGTTGGATCGAATGCTCGATTTCCCCTCCGCGACAGCCGAACACGCGATGATCCCGCGCTCTCAGGTCGACCTGGTCAATGTCGGTCAACCGGTCGAGGCGGTGCTCACTCGGATGAGTGCCGGACACACCCGCTACCCGGTCGTCGGACATTCGAGCGACGACATTCTCGGCATCATCGAACTCCACGACTTGTTAGGCCGCGAGCTGACAGGCACCGCGGGCGACCATATGCGCTCTGCAGTGTTGGTACCGGAGTCGCTGGCGCTGCCCGACGTGGTCGCCCGACTCGGCGTCGCACGGCAGGAAATGGCGCTCGTCGTCGACGAGTACGGCGGCTTCGCCGGGATCGTGACAATCGAGGACATCGCCGAAGAGCTCGTAGGTGAGATCGCCGATGAACACGACTCCGGAACGACTCCTGAAATCGTTGCCGCAGAAGGTGGTTGGCTCATGCCGGGCGATATACACCTCGATGAGGTCGAGCGGGTAATCGGTGTGGATCTTCCCGCCGGGGACTATGAAACCATCGCCGGACTGATCATCGATGCTTACGGGGGACTGCCGCAGGTAGGTGACCGGGTCGAGGTCGCGGTGCCTCGCCGTGGCGCGGACTACATCGCCGAGCGGCTGGGTCCGGCTCGGACAGTGGAGGCTGTGGTGAGGTCCGTCGGCAAGCATGTGCCGTCGTCGGTGTGGTTGATCGTACGCACCGAGCAGGCAGGCGACACTGATGAGTAACCCGTGGGTGGTCGTCGCTGTCACGATCGCCCTGATCGCTGCGAGTGCGTTCTTCGTCGCTGTCGAGTTCGCGCTGATCGCGGCCCGTCGGCACCGGCTCGAGGACGCCGCTCCGAAAAGTCGTGCCGCTCGTGCGGCGTTGCGCAGTTCGGCGGAGTTGCCGGTGCTGTTGGCGGGTTCCCAACTCGGCATCACCGTGTGTACGTTGGCGCTGGGTGCGGTCACCAAACCTGCTGTGCACCACTGGATCACCCCGGCCGTCGAAAGGCTGGGCGCACCGCAGTGGTTCGCCGACGTCGCCGGGTTCGTGCTGGCGTTGATCGTGGTGACGTTCCTGCACCTGGTGGTCGGTGAGATGGCGCCGAAGTCGTGGGCGATCGCGCATCCGGAGAAGTCGGCCACGATGCTGGCGATTCCGATGCGCGCGTTCATGGCGGTGATGCGTCCGCTGCTGACTGCGTTGAACCATGCCGCCAATTGGTGCCTGCGCAGAGTCGGTGTCACCCCGGTCGACGAGGTCGATGCGGGTCAGGACTCTGCCGCGCTGCGCCACCTTGTCGAACACTCCGCGACCGCGGGCACGCTCGACGAGCGCTATCACGGAAACCTGACCAGCGCACTGGAACTCGAACAGCTCACCGTCGGTGACATCACGGTGCCGAACCCCACGCCGAGCGCGGTAGCGCCTACTGCGGGCATCCGCGACGTTCAGGACCTGTCGCGCGAGACGGGTCACCTGCGGTTGTTGGTGCGTGCCGGCGACGACATCCTCGGCGTGGTCCACGTGCGTGACAGTCTCACCGCCGTGCCGCAGACCACCGCGGCCGAACTGATGCGGCCGGTGCTACGGTTCGGTTCCGGCATACCGGTGTACGAGGCGCTGCGCGTAATGCGCGAATCCCGCAGCCACCTCGCGCTGGTCACCGCCCCGGACGCCGGAGCGGCGATCGTCGGTTTGGTCACCATCACCGACGTCCTGCAACGGCTGCTCCCCGCAGCTGCGGGCAAGGACACGAAAAGCTGAGCAGAACAATCAGTTTCACCACGACGACAAGGCAGAATTATGGGTGTCAGTCTGGCCGGGGGCGGCAACGTGTCGTTGTCGAAGCGGGCGCCTGACCTGACCGCCACGGGGTTGGCCCGCTACGATCTCACCGAAGATGCCTCGAGCGAGACCGCGACGGTGCTGGTGCTCGCCGACGGGATGGGTGGCCACCCAGCCGGCGAAGTCGCTTCGGTGCCGATATGACCGAAGCGCCGATTCGGATCGGTGAACTGGCCAACCGCGCCGAGGTATCGACTCGAACAGTCGACTACTACACCAGCCTCGGTCTGCTGAATCCGGCCGAACGCACCGCCGGGAATTTCCGGCTCTACGATCCAGCGGACACGGAGCGGATCCAACTCATCAAATGCTTGGAAGCCCAAGGCATCCCGCTGGAGGAGATCTCGACCGCCTTCGCTTCGCCTTGCGCAGATGTGGGTCCGATACTCGCGCGGATCGATGACGACCTGAAGTCTTTCCGGGCGGTGGCCGAGTCTGCGCCGGAAGCAATGCAGGGCCTGCTCGGGGTTATCGCGACTCGCGTTCACACCCTCCTCTACATCGCGCTCCAGATCCCTCCGGATATCCCTATCCTCTGACCGCTCGGGCCCGCCACAAGCGAGTAGGCGGCATCCCGGCACTCGCGCGCGGCTGTTCGAACACCGAAATCGCTGACACCCTCACTATCGCCGAACAAACAAAACCCGTATAGGTCGGATCGTCGGGCAAACTCGGCTTACGGGACCGGATTCAAGCCGTCGTCTCCGCGTATGGGGCGGGCATCGTAGTTCGCCGTCATCGGTGAGGGCCCAGGTTGGTTTGCCTGCAGCCTCATCCCACGCCGCCGGGGGCGGCCGCGAGGAGCAGATCTTGCGGCGAGGGCATCGGCGGGAGTACAGCCTCAGGTCGGCGGGGTGTCGTGAACGGTCGGCCGCGAAGATCGGTGGTGCGCCACCCAGGGGTGCGGATTGCGGTAGGCAGCCGGCGGGGTTGTGGGGCGGCGAGTGCGGTCAGAACGATGACCAGGGCGGCGATCTCCTCGTCGGTCGGGTTTCCGCGTTCGATATGCCATGAGCTGCTCATATCGGCTGGTTTCCGTGTTTGCGGTGGGGAAGGTCGGGTTGTTTGGTGCGCAACATCGACAGGGCATCGATCAGGCGAATCCGGGTGTCGGCCGGGTCGATGACGTCGTCCACGAGGCCTCGTTCGGCGGCGTACATGGGGTGCATGAGCTCCGTGCGGTACTGCGCGATCTTGGCCTCACGGACGGCATCCGGATTGTCGGCAGCGGCGATTTCACCGCGGAAGATCACGCTCGCCGCACCTTCCGCGCCCATGACGGCGATCTCGTTGGTCGGCCACGCCAGGGAGACATCGACCCCGATCGAGCGTGAGTCCATCACGATGTACGCGCCGCCGTACGCCTTGCGCAGGATGACCTGAACCCGGGGCACTGTCGCGTTGCAGTACGCGTACAGCAGTTTGGCTCCGTGCCGGATCACGCCGCCGTGTTCCTGATCGACGCCGGGAAGGAAGCCGGGGACGTCCACGAGCGAAACCAGTGGGATATTGAACGCGTCGCACATCTGCACGAAGCGGGCTGCCTTCTCCGCGGCGTGGATGTCGAGCACACCCGCGAGCACATTGGGCTGGTTGGCGACGATGCCGACGGTGTATCCGTCGAGATGGGCCAGCCCCACGATCACGTTGCCCGCCCAATTCGCATGCACCTCGAAGAAATCGCCGTCGTCGACGATTTCGGCGATCACGGCACGCATGTCGTATCCCGCGTTCGAATTGGCAGGCACCAGATCGAGCAGGGCATCACAGCGCCGATCCGCCGGGTCCAGTGTCGCATCGCGTGGCGGCAGTTCTGCGTTGTTCTGTGGCAGCAGGGTGAGCAGATATCGGACGTCGTCGAATGCGCTTCCCTCATCGTCGTACGCGAATCCCGCCACACCGGAACGGGTGGTGTGCGCCTCCGCGCCGCCGAGATCCTCCCGGGACACCGTTTCCCCGGTGACGGTGGCGATGACATCGGGCCCGGTGAGAAAAAGATTGGAGATACCGCGCACCATGAACACGAAGTCGGTCAAGGCGGGGGAGTAGGCCGCACCACCCGCACACGGTCCGACGATGACACTCAACTGCGGGATCACACCCGAGCTGCGGACATTGCGCTGAAAGATGCCACCGTAACCGGCGAGTGCGGTAACCCCCTCCTGGATGCGGGCGCCGGCGCCATCGCAGATGCCGACAATCGGCGCGCCGGTAGCGGCGGCCAGATCCATGACCTTGTGGATCTTTGTCGCGTGCGCCTCGCCGAGCGCTCCGCCGAACACGCGGAAATCATGGGCGTAGGCGAAGACCTTGCGCCCGTGCACCATTCCCCACCCGATGATCACACCGTCGGTGTGCGGTCGCGTGTCCTCGAGCCCGAAACCGGTCGCGCGATGTCTGCGCATGGCTTCGATTTCGGTGAAAGTGCCGGGGTCGAACAACAATTCGATGCGTTCGTGTGCGGTCAGTTTGCCTTTCGCGTGCTGGGATTTCGTGGCCCGTTCGCTCGGGCCGCTCGCGACCTGCTGTCGCAGGAGCCGCAGGTCCGTGACGCGTGCGCGCATTTCCGAACCGGGAAGATCGTCCGGCTCGGGTAGCGCGAGGTCTTCGGTTCCGATGGTGACAGTCATCGTCGTGTCCTCTGCTCAGTGCCCGGTCCAACGTGGTCGGCGATTCTCAGCGAAAGCGCGTGGGCCTTCCTCGGAATCGGCCGAATGCATACGCAACCGCTCCCAGCGGTAATCACCGGAGAACGCGTCGGCCAGCGGCATCGTCTGCGCGCGCGCCGCGGCTTCTTTCATTGCCCGCACCGAAAGGGGAGCGCTGGCCAGTAGGTCATCCACCCAACTCTGCGTGCAGGCGGCCAAATCGGGCAAAGACACGACTTCGTTGACGAGCCCCAGCTCGTAGGCACGGTGTGCGCTCATCCGACGACCCGTGAGCAGGTGTCCCATCGCGATCCGGTACGGCGCCTGCCTGCTCAGGCGGAATACCCCGCCCGCACCGGCCATCAGGCCGAGTTTCGCCTCCGGCAAACCGAATTGGGCATTGTCTGCGGCGATCACGACGTCGGCCGCGAGCGCGAGTTCGAACCCGCCGCCGAGCGCATATCCCGACACCTCGGCCACGATCGGTTTGGCGAACTCGAAACGTTCGGTGATCCGGGGAAAGCCGGGCTTGCCCGCGCTGCCGAACGACGACGTCGCGGTCTTCGCGTCGATCCGGCCGGCCAGTTCCTTCAAATCCTGGCCGACGGAGAACGCGCGCTCGCCCGCGCCGCTGAGCACGACCACCCAGACGTCGTCGTCGGCCTCGATGTCATCCCAGATCCGGGCCAGTTCCTCGTGCATGGCGAAGTTCATCGCGTTGAGCACCTCGGGTCGGTTGAGCTCGACCCGCGCGACTCGATTGTCCTTGCGGTACTTGATGATCGGCACCTCGGTGGCGGGCGCGGTGGGTGCGGCGGGCGCTGTCGTCATGGTGTCTCCTCAGAACGGGTAGCGGGGCAATTCGTCCTGCACGGTGATCCACTGCCAGCGGCTGAACAGGTCGGCGTTCTGTTCCGCACCGAAGCGGGCGCCGTTGCCGGACGCGCCGTTGCCGCCGAACGGGACGTAGGCGTTGTCCTCGATGGTCTGATCGTTGATGTGCACGATCGCGGTGCGCAGCCGTCGCGAGATGCGCTGGGCTCGCCGAGTGTCGGGTCCGGTCGCGATGGCGGCGACCAAGCCGTACTCGGTGTTGTTCGCCATCCGGATCGCGGCCTCGTCGTCGTCCGCGGTGAGTACTGGGATCACTGGGGCGAAGATCTCCTCACGTGCCACGGCCATGTCCTCGGTGACACCGGTCAATACGGTGGGGGTGAAGAAGTTCCGCTCCCGCTCGCCGCCGCACAGCAGCTTGGCTCCGGCGTCGATCGCTTCGTCCACCAGTCGTTCCGCGCGCACTGCCTGAGCGCGGTCGATCAGCGGGCCGAGATCTCGATCGGGGTCGGTCCACGGGTTACCGACGGTGAGTCTTGCGGCGCGCGCGGCCAGTCGTGCGGCATAGTCGTCGGCGATCGCGATGTGCGCGATATGGCGGCCCGCGGCCATGCAAACCTGCCCCGAGTGCAGGAATCCCGCCCAGGCACCCGCCGACGCGGCGGCATCCAAGTCGGCGTCGTCGAGCACGAGATAGGCGTTGTTTCCGCCCAGTTCGAGCGCGGCGCGTTTGAGTAGTCTGCCGGTCATTTCGCCGACTCGCCTGCCCACCGCGCTCGAACCGGTGAACGCGATCATGTCGACATCCGGGTGTTCGGTCAGCGCGATGCCGACGGCGGCGTCACCGGGCAGGACCGTGAACACGCCGGCGGGCAGCCCCGCCGTCGCCAACAGCGCGGCCAGTAATTCGCCACCGCAGAAGGCGGTGCGCGGGTCCGGCTTGAGCAGCACCGCGTTGCCGCAGGCGAGGGCGGGTGCGACTGCGCGGACGGCGAGCAACAGGGGCATGTTCCACGGGCTGATGACGCCCACGATGCCGAGCGGGTCGCGGCGCGCGAGGCTCTGTCTGCCGGGCGAGCCCGGCAACAGTACGCCGTGCGGGCGACCGAGAAGCTCTGCCGCGGCGAACAATTCGGTGACCGTCTCGCCGATCTCGAACCGAGCTTTGGCAACGGTGCCCCCGCCCTCGCGCACCAGCCACTCGGTGAACTGGTCGGCGGCATCACGCAGCAGGATCGCCGCGTCGCGCAGCAGCGTCGCGCGATCGGCGTGTGGCCGGTTACCCCAGGCGGGTTGCGCGGTCATGGCGGTGCGGGCGGCGGTGGCCACGTCGTCCGGGGTGGCATCGGTCAGATCGCGCAGTTCGTGGCCGGTCGCCTTCTCCACGACCGCGCGCGTGGCACCGGTGGCGGGCAGCCATGGCGCCCCGGGGATGACGAGTTCGGCGATGCCGGATGCGGTGACGGTCATGGTCATTCCTGTCCGATGTGGTCGCGATGACCGGCGATGCGGGCGTCGATGAGATAGGGGCCCGGGTAGGAGATGCCGACGCGCAAGGCCGCCGTGAGCTCCGCGGGTTCGTCGACGCGGGTAGCCTCGACCCCGAAAAACTTTGCTGCCGTGGTGAAATCGAGTACCTCGTCGTTGTCGAGATGTAGGTCGAGCCCCAGATAGTCCTCGGCAGGAGCACCCTCGCGGTGCCAGCCGTCGAGAGTCTTCTTGAGCGTGCGATATTCGGCGTTGTTCATCACCACGAACGTGACGTCGACGCGGCGGCGCGCGGCCGTCCACAGACCCTGGAGGCCGAACAGCGTGCAGCCGTCGCCCAGCACCGCGACCACCGGTCGGCTCGGGTCGCCCAGCCGCGTACCGATCGCCATGCCGATCCCGGAACCGAGCCCGCCGCCCACGGTATGCCGTAGTGAGCCAGGCTTGTCGAGTCCGAGCAGCGGCCGCAGCACCACGCCGGTGGTGATGGCTTCCTCGACGAGCACAATGTCGTCGGGAAGTGCGTCGACCAGAGCCAGGCACGCCGCCCGCGGCGCCATCGGCATGTTCGACGACACCTCGGCGGCCCGCGCGCGAACGGCGACGCGGGTGGTCTCGGTGCGCACCGCGGCGGCCGCGATGCGTTCGGACGCACCGTCTGTCGCGTCGCCGAGCGCCTTGGTGAGTGCTGTCATGGTCGCGGCCAGGCCACCGAACAGTGCGGTGTGCAAGGGGATATTGCGGCCGAGTTCCGTTGCGTCGTCGTCTATCTGGATGACAGGGATAGGTGAATCGATGGCCGCACCCGGCGAGTAGTGGTGAGCCAGGAACGCGTGCGTCCCGATGATGACGATCGCGTCGTAGCCACCGAGCGTTGACCGAATGGCCGCGTTGACAGGGTCGAGGCTCCCGTGATGCAGCGGATGCGACATGGGGAAGTCGATTCCGTCGTGCAGCGGCTGGTGCCACACATCCGCCCCGATGGTCTCGGCCAGCGCCACCGCCTCGGCCACCGAACCGGACCGGCCGATTCCGTCACCGACAACGAGAGCGGGTCTGCGGGCCTGGGCCAGCAACGCCGCCGCCCGCCGGATGCCGAGCGCCGCACCTGGTTCGGGAACGGCGGTCCGTACCGGCACCTCGACGTCGGTGTTCTCGGCGAGCAGGTCCATCGGGACCGAGAGGAAGACCGGCCCGGCGGGCGCGCGGACCGCCGCGGCGAACGCTCGGCGCGCCATGATCGGCAGATCCCACGCGTGCTGGACGTCGAAGGACTCCTTGACCCCTGCCGCGGAGATGGCGAGCAGGTCGCCCGACAGCATCGGGTCCTGGGCCAGGTGCCGCCGATCTTGCTGACCGGCCATCACCACCAGCGGTGTACGGGAGCGGCGCGCGTTGAGCAGACCGACGAGGCCGTTGGCCAATCCGGCCGCGATATGCAGGCTCACGAAGGCCGGACGTCCGGTGGCGCGCGCGTACCCGTCGGCCATGGCGACCAACGGGCCTTCGTGCACGCCGAGCACGTACTCGATATCGGGTGCCTGCCCGAGCGCGTCGAGAAACGGCAGTTCGCTGGTGCCCGGATTGCCGAATATCGTGGTGACACCCTCCTCGCGCAGAATCGCGAGCAACGCTTCGGCGGGTGTGGTCATGACGCGCCGGACTTACTGTGGAAGCGGCGAACCTTGCTCAGCACGTCCGCCCCGTTCATCCGCAATGCCTGGTGGTAAGCGAATTCGGCCAGGTACCGGCGAAAAACGTCCTGCGGCTCCTCGGCGGTGGTGAGGATGTGCTTGTTGACGACCACCGCGGGCGAGGCGAGCCGGATCGCCGCGCGCTCGAGCTCTTCCTCGAGCTGCTCGGGCTCGACGACCGTGTCGAAGACATACCCTGCGTCCGGATCGGTGGCCTGGATCTTGCGACCCCAGAGGATCACCTCGCGCGAGAGACGATGGGTCGATCCACGCCCCAGCCGAAGATTGCCCGCGCCGGGGATGATGCCCTCCTGTGCGGCGGGGAGACTGAAATAGCTGTCGGAGGCGGCGATCACGCGGTCGAAGACCAGCAGCAGTTGCGCACCGCCACCGATAGCGAAGGAATCGACCACCGCGATCCATGGCTTGGTGAGAGCCCTTGCCGGCCACGTGGTCTCATCGCCGGGCAGGCCGCGCAGCAACTTGGCGATGTATCCGGCCTCACGCCCGAGTAAGAAGTCCGTGTAGGAGATCTTGCCCTCGTGTAGATGAGCGAGATTGATACCCGCGCTGAAGACCCGTCGGCCGCGGTAGCGGGGGTGGTCCATCACACCGCCGCGCACCACACCGACCCGGACCGCCGGGTCGAGCAGTGCCAGGTCGACCGCGGTTTCCATATCCGCGACGTGCTGATTGTCCTCGGCGTTGAGACAGTAGTTGTTCGTGATCGTCAGCTGGGCGACATCGCCGGTGCGTTCCAGTGTCACCGCGGGCAGCGTGATGTGCCCGGTGGCCTCGAACTCCGGCAGCAGCGCGAGCGCGCGGTCGGTGGGTGCGCGCATCGCGTCGAGGAGGTGCTCGCCTGCCACCGGATCCGACAGCACCGCGTGGAAGAACAGGCCGAGATCGATCTCCCACCCTTCCTTCTCGGACTGCGTCAGCCCGTCGTCGTGGGCCAGCTGCGCGGCCGTCGGCAGGAGTCCGGGAAACAGCTCGGTCGCCGCCTCGGCGAGTGGGCCGAACCGCAGGCCGACGCGCAGGTCATCGGTGCACGCGAGGTAGCAGGAGCGGGCGTGCACGGCGAGGAATCGTTGCCGGGCAAGGCGAATCGACCGGTGCGAGGCGTCCGCGGCGGCTCGGTCGGCCTCCGAGCGTGCGGAGGCGGGGCCGAGTTCGGCGAGCAGGGCATTGTGTGCGGCCGCGGCGGTGGCGAGGTCGCGGTGATCATCGGCGAGGTGTCCGGTGGGAACGGCCGCCATCACCGGCGCGGCGGTCACCGCTCGACCGGCTTCGTGCGGCGCAGGGTGCGGTCGGCGGCGGCCAAGTGCGCGCCGAGCGCGTCCTCGAACCGGGTGTTGACGGCGTCGAGCAACAGCCTGCGGCGGATCGCCAATTCCGAACCGACCGTCTCGGCGAACAACGCGACCCCGACGCCGACCGCGGCCGATTCCCCACCGGGCTCGACAACTGCGTCGACCAGGCCGCGCTCACCGGCGACCGTGGCGGGCAGGGCTCGGCCCTGGATCGCGAGCTCGCGTGCGCGGCTCACGCCGAGCTGTGCCACCAACCGGTGCAGCGCCATCGCCGGCCAGGTTCCGCCGCCCACCGCCGCCAACCGGAAAACCGCGCCGGCGGAGACCACTCGATAGTCGGCGATCAGCAGCAACTCCGCCGCGGGGCCGTAGGCATCGCCGTCCACGATCGCCACGATCGGCGTCGGCGCCTGTTCCAATCTGCGTACCGCGTTTTCCCACTTGCCCACCAGTCCGACGGGAACCGCTCCGGGCCAAGGGAATTCAGCTCCCTCTCGGGCGCCGCGGATGGTGAGCACAGTGGTTGCCTGCCTGCCCGCCGCGGCGGCGTCCTCGGCGGCAGTGGCGACCGCGAGCACCGCCGCGATCAGCTCGCCGGACAGGGGTGTATCGGCGGCGATGTCGACTGTCATGGTGTCGAGTTCGATGGTCATCTCGGATTCCTCACTGCTGGATATTCGAAGCATCGGGGCGGTCGCGGCGCCGGTCAGTAGCGCACGAGGGCGGTTTCGATCTGCGACCCGGGGCCCATGGTCATGAAGATTCCGTAGTCACCGGGGCGGATCCGGTTCTCGGCGAGCAGTCGCTGATACGAGAAGAGAAACGAGCCGCTGGACAGATTGCCGAAATCGCGCATCACGCTCGTGGTGTGACGCAGGTCGAAGGAGGTCAGCCCGAGGTTGATCTTCACGGCGTCGATCACCTTCTTCCCCCCGGAGTGCACGATCCAATGGGCGATGTCCTTGCGACGCAGTCCGGTGTCGTGGAGCAACCGGTCGATGACGCGCTCGGCGTGGGCACCCACCTCGTAGGGGACTTCGCGATCGAGATAGAAGCTGAACTTGCCCGCGTCGCCGTCCCAGTCGTAGCGCATGGCTCCGATCGCGTGCTTGATCATGTAGCTGCTGGAACCGAGCAGCGTCGGTGCCGGCGCGGCCGGGGCGAGGTCGTCGTCGCCATCGCCGGAGGTACACAGGGCAAGGGCCGCCGCGCCGTCACCGAAGAGGCTGTTGACGACGGCAGTGCGCATCGTGCCATCGAAAACATAAGCGGCGGAACATGCTTCGGAGCAGACCAGCAGGGCGAGCTCGCCCGGGTGCGTCGCCGACCAGTTCGCGGCCGCCGCGAGCCCGTTGAGACCTGCGTTGCAACCCATGCCGACCACATCGAGTCGGGCTGTGTCGGGAGACAGGCCGAGCTCCTCGATGAGCAGCGCGCTGAAGCCGGGCGTGAGGAAGCCCGTGGTGGTCACCGCGACCAGATAGCGAACATCGCTGAGCTGCTTGCCGAGATTGTCCAGGCAGTCGCGCACGGCTGCCGCGCCGGTGCGAATTCCGTGCTCGCGGTGTTTGTTCAGTAAGTCACCCTGCGTCTCGATCCGGAATGCGCCGTCAACGGCGCGCGGTGGCAGCGTCAGATGGCGGGTCTGGATGCCGCCGTTGAGAAACACCCCGCGAATCTTCGGGTCGGTGATGCCGAGCAGGTCGACGAGTTCGTGCTGGCTGTAGCGGTTCTCGGGATTGGCGGTACCGACGCCGAGCAGGCGTGGCCGGACGGCGACCGGCGCTGATGCCATCCGTTGCCGAGGTACGGCGGTCGGGGCGAGATCGAGATCGAGGATCGTCATGATGTCTAGCCGATCTGTCGAGTGTGGCCGGAAGCCGGCGAGCGCGAGGAGTGCGCGAAGGAAAATCGCCGACTGTCCGGAAACCTCGATGTCGTCGGTGTCGGCGTGAATTCGACGCTAATCGTGCTGTCGCCGAACACGCCAGGTAAACGCCGCTGAGACGTGTGCAACAGCCCGCGCTAGGGGGTCCTAGGGGGGACTGAGGGGTGTTCGGGTTCGGTGTGTCGCGGCCAGTCTGAATGGCATCGGCTGGATGTTGGTCATCCGGCGAGCGAGTCCGTTTTCCAGGACGCGAACCGTCGGCCGCCGTGCGCGGCACCGGTCGCGACCATGCCCGAGGAGGTTCGAGTGCGTGGTGATCTGATCGTTCCGGTCCACGAGTTGCTGCACCGGTACGCAACCGAAAGCCCAGAACGAGCGGCATTTTCGGATCGTCGTCGCACCGTATCGTACGGGCTTCTGTACGAGCGCACCGGGCGTATCGCCGGACGGCTCGGCGCGGGCGGGCTGCCATTCGGCGGGCGGGTCGCGATCCTGCTCGGCAACCGGGTGGAGTTCGTCGAGGCGTTCCACGCGACGCTGCGTGCGGGTGGTGTCGTCGTCCCGCTCAACGCGCAATTGACGCCGGCCGAGCTGCGTTACCAGATCACCGACAGCGGTGCGGGTTTCATCGTGACCGACACCGACCGGCTGCCGATGTTGGCGCCGATGCTCGCGGATCTGCCGTATCTGCGCGTGCTGCTGGTGGATGACACCGACGACGGCTCCGGTAGCGCCGCTGCGGCCGATTATGTTGCGGGCGAACAGATTATCGATTTCGAAGCCGTCGCTACCGACCCCGGCGCGGATCCGGGCGCCGCACTCGACGACCTCGGCCTCGACGAGACCGCGTTCCTGCTCTACACCTCCGGCACCACCGGCACCCCGAAAGGTGTGCTGTCCACCCAGCGCAGCTGCCTGTGGAGCGTGGCGAGCAGCTATTCGACGATCCTCGGGCTCAACGCCGGGGATCGGGTGCTGTGGCCGTTGCCGCTGTTCCACAGCCTGGCCCACATCCTGGGTGTGCTCGGTACGACCGCAGTCGGTGCGCACACCCACATCCTGGACGGATTCGCTCCGGAGAGCGTGCTCGCCGCGCTCGCCGAACAGGAGTACACCGTGCTGGTCGGTGTACCGGCGATGTATCACTACCTGCTCGACGCCGCCGATGCGGGCGACGCCCTCAACAGCGGCCGGATGCGGGTCTGCCTGTCGACCGGTGCGGCCGCTCCCACCGCGTTGCGCGAGCGGTTCGAGCGGGTGTTCGGGCTGGCCATGATCGACTCCTACGGCAGCACCGAGACCTGTGGCGCGATCACGATGAGTTGGCCCGGCGACCGCCCGGCGCCCGGGTCGTGCGGGTTGCCGGTGCCCGGCCTCGCCGTCCGCATCGCGGACCCGGACACGGGGGCAGCGCTCGCCGCGGGTGCGGAAGGCGAGGTCTGGGTGCAGGGGCCCAACGTCATGCTCGGCTACCACAATCAGGACGAGGCGACCCGATCAGTGCTGGTCGACGGCTGGTACCGCACCGGCGATCTGGCGGTGGTCGACGGCAACGGCTATCTGACCATCAAGGGCAGATCGAGGGAACTCATCGTTCGCGGTGGCGAGAACATTCACCCCGGCGAGGTCGAAGCGGTGCTGGCCGAGCTGGACTGGGTCGGTGACGTGGCGGTGCTCGGTCGCGCGCACGCCGTGCTCGGCGAGGTACCCGTGGCCGCGGTCGTTCTCGGCAGGGGCGTGGATCCCGTGGCCGCTGGCGATCTGACCCGCGAGGCCATCGGCCGGTGTCGCGAGCGGCTGGCCGCGTACAAGGTGCCGGAGGACGTCGTGGTGGTGTCATCGATTCCCCGCACCGCCTCGGGCAAGATCAAGCGGCACGAGATGCGTGCGGCGCTGCCGGCGGCCGAAACGACGGCGGCGCCGACCGCGGCCGACGTGACCGCCGACCCCGGTCTCGCCGCCGAGTGGGAGCGGCGGTTGCGCGACGGCCACGGTGCCTCGCTGCGCACGGTTCTGGCCGAAGAGATCGCCGCTGTCCTGGACAACGGAACAGACTCCAGCACCATCGATTTCGACATTCCGTTCGGCGCGCTCGGGATCACCTCGATCGGTGCGCTGCTCCTGCGCAACCGACTGGTCGACGCCACCGGACTCGACCTGCCGGCGACCGTCGTCTACGACCGGCCGACCCCCTTCGCTCTGCTTCGTGGCCTGCGCGCACTGCTCGTGCCCACCGAATCGGCGGCGGCGCGGGCCGACATCCCCGCGCCCACCCCTCGGGAACCGATCGCGATCGTCGGCATGGCGTGCCGCTACCCGGGTGCCGTCACCACACCCGAGGAACTGTGGGACCTGGTCGCGGGTGGGGTCGACGCCGTCTCGGAGTTTCCCACCGACCGCGGCTGGGATCTGTCGGCCCTGTGGGATCCCGCGGGCGGACCGGGTACCAGCGCGACTCGCTTCGGCGGATTCCTCACCGGGGTAGGCGATTTCGACCCGCGATTCTTCGGCATCTCCGCGCGAGAAGCGCTGGCGATGGACCCGCAGCAGCGCATTCTGCTCGAACTGGCCTGGGAAGCCGTCGAACGTGCCGGGATCGCGCCAGATGCCCTGCGTGACAGTAGAACCGCGGTGTTCACCGGCACGATGTTTCATGATTACGGCGCCGAGACCGAGACCGCCGACGCCGAATTGACCGGCTATCGGGGCATCGGCGTCGCGGGCAGTGTGCTCAGCGGCCGGATCGCCTACACGCTGGGACTGCGCGGCCCGGCGGTGACAGTCGATACCGCGTGCTCGTCGTCGCTGGTGGCGCTGCACCTGGCGGTGCGCGCATTGCGCTCGGGGGAGTGCGACGCCGCATTGGCGGGTGGTGTCGCGGTGATGGCGAGTCCGGCGACTTTCGTCGAGTTCACCGCGCAGTCCGGCCTCGCCGCCGATGGCCGCTGCAAGGCGTTCGGAGCGGAGGCCGATGGCACCGGCTGGGGTGAGGGTGCGGGACTGCTTCTGCTGCAACGCCTTTCCGACGCCAGGCGGGAAGGGCGCCAGGTACTCGCGGTCATCGAGGGTACCGCCATCAATTCCGACGGCGCTTCCAACGGACTGACCGCACCGAGCGGGCCCGCACAGGAGGACGTCATCCGGGCAGCGCTGGCCGACGCCGGGGTCACCGCCGACCAGGTGGACGCGGTCGAGGCGCACGGCACCGGCACCAGACTCGGTGACCCGATCGAGGCCGGTGCGATCGTGAACACCTACGGTCGTGATCGGGCCGGCGGTGCGCCGGTGCTGGTCGGATCGCTCAAATCCAACATCGCGCACACCCAGTCCGCAGCGGGTGTCGGCGCGGTCATCAAGATGGTGCAGGCCCTGCGGCACGCCAGCCTGCCCGCCACCCTGCACGCGGACAACCGCACACCGCACGTGAACTGGTCGGCCGGGCAGGTCGAGGTACTGACGACGGCGCGCTCCTGGCCGCGGGCGGCCGATCGTGTGCGTCGTGCGGGTGTCTCCGCCTTCGGTGTCAGTGGTACCAACGCGCACCTCGTACTCGCCGAACCCGATGCGAACCCTGGCGAGCGCGACAGCGGCCGGTCGACCGGCTTGTTGCCCGGCGCGCCCGCGATCGTCGCAGTGACAGCGAAGACCCCGACCGCGCTCCCCGGACAAGCGGCGACTCTCGCGCAGTGGTTGAGCGCTACTGATCATGATCCGCGCGACATCGCGCATGCCCAGATCGTCGGGCGGACCCGATTCCCGCATCGCGGATATCTTTTCGCCCGCACCGGCGATGAACTGCTCGAGTCGGCGACCGCACTGGCAGACGGCACACCACATCCGCTGCTGCTGACCGGCGCGGCCGCGTCGAGTGTCGAGCCGGCACTGGTCTTCGCGTTCAGCGGCCAGGGCTCGCAGCGGGTAGGCATGGGACGCGAATTGGCCTCCGCCGCACCGGTGTTCGGGGCGATGCTGACCGAGATCGCCGCCTTGGCCGATCCGCTCTTGCCGCGTGGCCTGCTGGAAGTGATGTGGTCGGACGCCGAGGCGCTCGATCGCACCGAGTTCACCCAGCCCGCGCTCTTCGCGATCGAGGTGGCGATGGCAGGGCTGCTCCGTGAACTCGGCGTGACACCGGCCGCGGTGACCGGTCATTCCGTGGGCGAGATCGCCGCCGCCCATCTCGCGGGTGTGCTGTCGCTCGCCGACGCCGTCACGCTGGTGTGCGCCCGCGGCAGACTCATGCAGGCACTGCCCTCGGGTGGCGCGATGATCGCCATCGCGGCAACCGAGGCGGAGATCGCGCCACACCTTGCCGAGGCGGGACTCGACCTCGCCGCGGTGAACGCCGAACGATCCGTGGTGATCTCGGGCGACGCCGCGCGCTGCGCGATGGTCGCCGATCGGTTCGCGACCGAGGGCCGGCGCACCAAACGGCTCGTGGTTTCGCACGCGTTCCACTCCCGCCTGATGGCGCCGATGGTCGCCGAATTCGAGTCCGTGCTGGAGGGATTGACCTTCCACCCACCGCAGCTGACCTGTCATCCGAGTGCGGGCACCGACGGCGGCTACGACGACCCCGGCTACTGGGTGCGCCACGTCGGCGCGCCCGTCCGGTTCGCCGACGCGGTGGCCGCCGCCGCGCCGACAGCCACCGGATTCACCGAGATCGGTCCCGGCGCGGTGCTCACCGCGTTGATCGGCCAGAGTGTCGCCGGACCCGCCGTCGCCACGCTGCGCCCCGGCCAGGCCGAACCGGATGCTGTGTGCCGGGCGCTGGTCGAGCTGGATCTCAGCGGTCATCCCGTGGCGCTGGATCGAGTGCACGGACAGCGCGCACGTGTGGACCTGCCGACCTACGCCTTCGATCGTCAGCGATTCTGGTTGGCGCCCAACCGCTCCGCCGCAGGACAACCCGGTCGACGGACGGTGCGGCACCCAGTACTCGGCGCCGCGGTGGCAGTCGGCGGAAGCTCGCAGATCGTGTTCACCGGGCGGTTCCCGGCGACGACACACGGTTGGCTGGCAGAGCACCGGGTCGCCGGCACCCCGGTGCTACCGGGCACGGCATTGGCCGAAATGGCTGTCGCGGCGGGCAACCAGGTCGGCGTCGGGCATCTGATCGAGTTGGTGCTGCATACCCCGCTGATCCTCGCGACGGACCAAGCCACCGAGGTGCAAGTCGTGCTCGAGCGCGGTGACGGCTCGAGCCACACGGTGACCGTGTTCAGCAGATCGTCGGCCACCGCGCTGGACGCACCGTGGATCGAACACGCGACGGGTGAACTGGATGCCGCGCCTGCACGATCGGATGCCGATGCCGTGGCCGGACCGCCCGTGGGGGCCGAGGAGCTGGCTGTCGCGGACTTCTACCAGGCCAGGGCCGACATCGGGCTCGACTACGGGCCGCAGTTCCAGGGACTGCGTGCCGCCTGGCTCGACGGTGACGACATCTACGCCCGCGTCGAATCCGATGCGTCCGATACCGACACCGAGGAATACGACCTGCACCCCGCCTTCCTCGACGCGGCCATGCACGCCATCGACGCCGCCGACCCGGCGCGATCTGGCCGGCTGCCGTTCACGTTCACCGGAGTGCGACTGCTCGCGGGGGGCGTGGGGTCGGGCTGGGTGCGAATCCGCCCGAAGCAGGGTGCCGCCGAGAGCTTCTCGGTCGAGATCTTCGACGACGCGGGTGGAGCGCTCGCTGTGCTGGACGCGGTGACCCTACGTCCGGCAGCTGTCGCGAAGGCCGACAAGGACGGGCTCTACCGCTTGGCCTGGCAGCGTGCCGATGCGCCACCGGCCACGGCCGTCAGCGCTGTGCTCGAGGTGCCCGCCGGTGGCGAATTGCGCGCCGTCCTCGGCGACGTGCTCGGTGAACTCCAACGCCACACCGAGCGCGACGACGACACAGCGCTGGTCATCGTGACGGTCGGCGCGATCCAGACCGATGACGCCGACACGCTGCCCGATCCGGTGCACGCGGCCGTCTGGGGGCTGGTGCGGTCGGCTCAGTCCGAACATCCCGGCCGGTTCCGGCTGGTCGACCTGCCCGGCCCCCGAACCACGGAACCCGCGGTGGTCACCGCGTTGGCGGCCGATGCTCCGCAGCTGGCCGTGCGGGGGGACCGCCTCCTCGCGCCGCGCTTGGTTCGGGCCGCACCGGCGGTGCCGGTGCCACCGGAGTGGGAACTGGTCAGCTCGACACCGGGCGATCTGTCGGGCGTGGTGGTCCGGCCGTGCGATCCGCCGGCGCCGGACGGCCCAGGTGCGGGCCGGGTCCGGGTCCGTCTGCTCGCCGCTGGTGTCAACTTCCGCGATGTGCTGCTGACACTCGGCATGTACCCCGGTGGGGCCGACCTCACCTTCGGTGGTGAAGGCGCGGGTGTTGTCGTCGCGACCGGACCCGGCGTCACCCGATTCGCGCCGGGCGACCGCGTCATGGGTGTGTTCGCACATGCTTTCGCGTCGCACGCCGACGTCGACGAGTTCGCGATCACCCTAATTCCCGACGGCCTCGACCCGATCGTCGCGGCAGGACAGCCGATCGTCTACCTCACCGCCCGGTACGGGCTCACCGACCTCGCGGGTCTGCGGCCCGGACAACGCGTTCTGGTGCACGCGGCCGCGGGCGGGGTCGGCATGGCAGCGACCCGGCTGGCACGCCGGCTCGGAGCCGAGGTCTACGCGACCGCCGGTCTCGGCAAGTGGGCGGCCCTGCGCACGGAGGGATTCGATGACGATCACCTGGCCGACAGCCGCACGCTCGAGTTCGCGGACAAGTTTCCCCGTGGTTTCGACGTCGTCCTCGCGGCGCTCACCGGGCCTGCCGTCGACGCGTCCCTCGGCCTGCTCGCACCGGGTGGGATCTACCTCGACATCGGCAAAACCGATGTGCGCGAACCGGAGTCGGTGCGAAGCAGTCATAACGTCGAATACCGGCCGTTCGACCTGTCCGACGCCGGACCCGACCGGCTCCGCGCCATGCTCACCGAACTCGGCGAGTGGCTGGCCGTCGATGATCCGGCCCCGCTACCGATCCGAACCTGGGACACCACCTCGGCCGTCACCGCTTTGCGCCACCTGCAGCAAGCGCGCCAGATCGGCAAGGTCGTGCTCACCGCACCCCGCGCGCCACGTTCTACCGGGACCGTCCTGATCACCGGTGGCACCGGGGGACTCGGCGCGCACGTCGCCGAGCACCTGGTTCGCTCGCGCGGGGTGGGCAGGCTGATGCTGGTGAGCAGGCGCGGAACGGCGGCATCGGGAGTGGCCGATGTACTCGCCGGACTACGCGCCGCGGGCGCGACAGTCGATGTCGCCGCCTGCGACGTGAGCGATCCGGCCGCGGTGGCCGCATTGATCGCGGCGATGGACCCGGCGCATCCGATCACCGGAGTCGTCCACACCGCGGGTGTGCTCGACGACGGCGTCATCACCGCCCTCGACGCGGACCGACTCGATCGGGTGCTTCGGCCGAAGACCGATGCAGTCGAGGCGCTCACTACCGCGCTGCGTGGAATCGACCTGGACTACTTCGCGGTGTTCTCCTCGGCCGCAGGCACTTTCGGAAATCCGGGGCAGGCCAACTACGCGGCGGCCAACGCCTACCTGGACGCCTATGCGCAGCGGGCGCGCGGACAGGGCATCCCGATGACCGCCATCGCCTGGGGTTTGTGGGGGACGGCGAACGGCATGAACACCGGCTTGAACGCCGCCGACCTTCGGCGCAACTCCCGCGACGGCATGCGCGCACTGTCGGTCGAGGACGGGATGGCGTTGCTGGACAACGCGATCGATCATGGCGGTGCGCTGGTGGCAGCCGATCTCGATCTCGCGGAACTGGCCGATGCGGACCGCGTGCCCGAGGTGCTGCGCGCGCTGGTGCGTCCCGTGCACCGGATCGCGCGTTCGACGGCCGATCGAGCGGGCACCGCTGTCGATCTGCGCGGGCCGGGGCGGGAGAGCTCGGTGCGCCGGTTGATCGTCGAGCACACGGCGGCTGTACTCGGGTTCACGGGCGAACAGACCCCCGCCGGTACCCCCTTCAAGGAACTGGGTATCGACTCGCTCACCGCTGTCGAACTGCGCAACCGCCTGGTGGCCGCGACCGGGGTGCGGTTGCCGTCGTCCCTGGTGTTCGACTACCCGACGCCCGAGGCGGTGGCCGGGCTGGTGCTGACCGAACTCGGTCATACGCCGGTGGCCCAGACGCCGGAGGTGGCGCGCCAAGAGAGTTCGCGCGGCGATGATCCGATCGCGATCGTCGCGATGGCGTGTCGTCTGCCAGGGGGCATCACCGCGCCGGAGCAGCTGTGGGAGGCGTTGCTCGATGGCGCGGATCTCATCGGTCCGATGCCCGGCGACCGGGGTTGGGACCTGGCCGCGCTCTACGATCCGGATCCCGCCGTCGAAGGTACGAGCTACGTGCGCGAAGGCGGATTCCTCTACGACGCGGGGCATTTCGATGCCGAGTTCTTCGGCATCGGCCCGCGTGAGGCGGCGACCATCGATCCGCAGCAGCGCTTGCTGCTCGAGACCTCGTGGGAAGCGGTCGAGCGGGCGCGGATCGACCCGCGATCTCTGCGCGGAAGCTCCACCGGCGTGTACACCGGCGTGATCAACCACGACTACGCGGCCGGGATCAGGGCGGGCGCACCGGGTCCGGCCGGCGTACAGGGCCACCTGCTGACCGGTACCGCGGGCAGCGTGGCATCAGGTCGGGTCGCCTACGCGCTCGGGCTCGAAGGACCCGCCATGTCGATCGACACGGCGTGCTCGTCGTCGCTGATCACCATGCACTTGGCCGCCGCCGCGCTGCGTGGTGGCGAATGCGATCTCGCACTGGCCGGCGGCGTGACGGTGATGTCGGGGCCGCGCAACTTCATCGAATTCTCCCGGCAGCGTGGACTGTCCCCGTCAGGGCGGTGCCGCGCTTTCGCGGACGACGCGGACGGCACGGCGTGGGCCGAAGGGGTCGGCGTCGTGGTCCTGGAACGGCTGTCCGATGCGCGCCGTGCCGGGCATCCCGTGTTGGCGCTGCTGCGCGGCAGCGCGGTCAACTCCGACGGCGCCTCCAACGGCCTCACCGCACCGAATGGTCCAGCGCAGCAACGTGTTATCCGGCAGGCGCTCGCCAACGCCGACATCGGCCCCGACGGCGTACAGGTGGTCGAGGCGCACGGCACCGGTACCGCGCTGGGTGATCCCATCGAAGCCCAGGCGCTGCTCGCGACCTACGGGCGTGATCGCGTCGGCGAGGCGCTGCTGCTCGGCTCGGTGAAATCGAATATCGGTCATACACAGGGTGCCGCCGGCGTCGCCGGCGTGATCAAGGCGGTCACCGCGCTCGCGCACGGCGTTGTGCCCAAGTCGCTGCACGTCGGCGCACCGAGCGGGCATGTGGAGTGGGCGTCGGGTTCGGTACGCGTGGCGACCGAGCAGGCCGCCTGGCCTGCGACAGACGGTCCGCGCCGGGTCGGCGTGTCCTCGTTCGGCATCAGCGGCACCAACGCACACCTCGTCCTCGAGCAAGCTCCCGCCACTGCACCCGTCACGCCACTGCCGCCGGTACCGGGTCCGGTCGCGCTCACGGTCTCGGCCAACGGTCGCGCGGCATTGTCGGCATCGGCGTCGGCGCTGAGCGAATTGCTGTCCGGGCCCGCGGCTCCGTCACTCGCGGCGACGGCGCACAGCCTCGCCGCGACGCGGGCCGATCTGCGCGACCGTGCGGTGATCGTGGCGGACGACACCGAGGACGCCGTGGCGGCGCTGTCGGCGTTGGCGATCGGCGCGCAGGCGTCAGGTCTTCGCACCGGGACAGCGCGCACCGGGTCGGTGGCCTTCTTGTTCACCGGTCAGGGCTCGCAGCGGCTCGGAATGGGTCAGGCACTGGCCCATCGGTTCCCGGTGTTCGCCGATGCCATCGCCGCGGTGTGCGCCGAGGCCGACCGCCACCTGCCCCGCCCGCTCGCCGACGTCATGTGGACGGCGGGTGACCTGCTCAACCGCACCGAGTTCACCCAACCCGCCGTCTTCGCCTACGAGGTGGCGATGTTCCGGCTGCTCGAATCGGCCGGCCTGCGCCCGGACGTGGTCGCCGGGCACTCCATCGGGGAAATCGCCGCCGCCCATGTGGCCGGGGTCTTCTCCCTCGCCGACGCGACCCGATTGGTGTGCGCCCGTGGGGCGCTCATGGGCGCGCTGCCGCCGGGCGGGACGATGATCGCGGTGGCTGCGAGCGAAGCCGAGGTCGCGCCGTTGGTACTGGCGCGCGCCGACGAGGTGAGCATCGCCGCGGTCAACGGGCCTGCGGCGGTGGTGCTCTCGGGTGTCGCGAGCGCGGTCGCGGAAGTCGTGGACGAACTCGCGGCGCTGTCGCCGGGGCTGCGCCGCAAACGGCTGATGGTCTCGCACGCCTTCCACTCGCCGCTCATGGACCCCATGCTCACCGAATTCGCCTCGGTCACTGCGGAACTCGAGTATCTGCCGCCGACTGTGCCGATGGTGTCGGCGGTGGCGGGCGGGCGGGCCGACGACCGGATCGCCAGCCCGGACTACTGGGTAGATCACGTGGGCGCGACAGTCCGCTTCGAGGAGACCATCGCCGCCCTCGCCGCTGACGGGGTGCGCACTTTTCTCGAAGTGGGGCCCGCCGCGGCCTTGACTCCGCTGGTCGGCGCCTGCCACCCGGACACGTCGGTAGTCGCTGTCGCGACGGCCGAGGGCGATGACGAAGTCGCCTCGTTGCTGTCCGCTGCCGGGGCGTTGTTCACCGACGGTCGCGCTGTCGAGTGGTCGGCGCTGCTCGCGCGCACCGCGCTGGTCGACCTGCCGACCTATCGTTTCCAGCGCAGCAGGTACTGGCTGACCGATCCGCCGCTGACCGGTGCCGCTGACCAGGTGGACTTCGCTGACCTGGTGGTCGAGAACTGGGCACCGCGGATGCTCGAACAGCGGGTGCCGCACGGTGACTGGGCGATCATCGCCGAACCGGGTGACCCGGACGCCGCACTGGTGGCGGACACGCTGAAGGCAGCAGGTGCCGTGACCCATCGGGTCGATGAGGCAACCCTGGCCGCTGGGGATGCGCGGTGGATTGCCGTCGTGCCCGCCGGGCGGGAGGACGGAGCCGAGTGGCTGCGCCAACTCGTCGGGGCACGGATCGGATCAGGACCCGCAGCGCTGTGGGTGGTGACCCGCGAGGCCGTCGCGGTCGCGCCGACCGAGCGGGCGGCCAGGCCGGGCCACGCGCAGGCGTGGGGATTCGGCAGGGTTGTCGCGCTCGAGCATCCCGAATCATGGGGTGGACTGATCGATATCGGTGCCGGGCTCGACGCCGCCGGCGCACGGGTGCTGACGACAGCGTTGGGCGAGCGCACGGGCAGCGAGTTCGCGGTACGGCCGACGGGGCTGTGGGCGCGTCTGGCCGCGCGTCCGTCCCGCCGTGCCGGTGCGCCGTGGCGGACCGGCGGCACTGCCCTGATCACCGGTGGCTCCGGTGCGCTGGCGGCGCGGCTCGCACCCTGGCTGGCCGAGCGTGGCGCACAGCGGATCCTGCTGGTCAGCCGGACGGGTGGCACACACCCAACGCTGCCCACCGACGTGGGCGCCGACGTGGTGGCCCTTGCCTGCGACATCACCGATCCACTGGCGGTCACCGATCTGCTCGATCGGTATCCGGATCTACTGACCGTCATCCACGCGGCGGGGGTGCTGGCCGACGGTGTGGTCGCCGACATCACCGCCGACACACTGGCGACAGTGCTCGCACCGAAGGTGATCGGCGCACGAAATCTCCATTCCGCCACCAGGACTCGTCGTCTGGATGCGTTCGTGCTGTTCTCGTCGATGGCGGGTTTCCTCGGCAACGCGGGGCAGGGTAGTTACGCCGCCGCCAACAGCTACCTCGACGCACTCGCTGTGCAGCGGCGCGCCGACGGGTTGCCCGCGACCAGCCTCGCGTGGGGCCCGTGGGCGGGCGATGGCATGGCCGCGGCTGGACGGCGGCATGCCGGCGGTATCGGCGAACTGAGCCCCGAACGAGCCTTGACCGCGCTCGACACCGTGCTGTCCGTGGTGGATGACGCTGTTGTCGCGGTCTCCGATACCGATTGGAACGTGTTCGTGGGCGAGACCGGACGCGCCGCGGCGTTCCTCGCGCCCCTGGTGAGGCGCGAATCCGACACTGCCGCAGCCGAACCTCTGGTACCCGCCGAGCTGTCGCGATTCCTGGCCGCCGAGCCGACCGCGCGCGACACGGTGCTCTTGGCATCGGTCTACGAACTCGCGGCGGTGGTCCTCGGCTACGACCGCGACAGGAAGCTGGATCCGCACAGTGGATTCCTCGAGCAGGGCTTCGACTCGTTGCTGGTGGTGGAACTGCGTAATCGCATCGCGTCCGCCTTCGGTGTGACCCCGCCACCGACGTTGCTGTTCGACCATCCGACCCCGGTCGATCTGGCCGCCTACCTACGCGGCGCGCTCGAACCCGAGACGGTGGCGGCGTACTCACCGGAGCCGGTGCGGGTGTCGAGGGGCGACCCGATCGACGAGGACATCGACGCGCTCGACCTCGACGCGCTGCTCGCCCTCGCGGGCGAGACCGCGGCGGCCACACCCGAACCACAGGAGGAGCACCGGTGACCGAACACAGTGCCACACCGAACGACGCCGACAAGTCGCAGGCTGTCGTCACCGCACTGCGCGACGCACTCAAAGAGGTGAAGCGCCTGCGCGCCGACAACACCGAACTGGCGGCCGCTGCCCACCGCGTGCCGATCGCCATCACGGGGCTGGCCTGCCGCTTTCCCGGCGGTGCCGACTCACCGGACGAGTTCTTCCAGCTCCTGCTCGACGGCGTCGACGCCATCGGAGGATTCCCCACCGACCGAGGCTGGGACCTGGACTCCATCATCGCGCCCGAGGGACGCGATGGACCGCATTCCTACGTGGACAGCGGCGGATTCCTGTCGGACGCGAGCGGTTTCGACGCGGCGTTCTTCGGGATCAGCCCGCGTGAAGCGGCGGCGATGGACCCGCAGCAGCGACTGCTACTCGAATCGACCTGGGAAGCACTGGAATCGGCGGGTGTCGACCCGACGACCCTGCGCGGCAAGCGGGTCGGGGTCTACGTCGGCACCAACGGGCAGGACTACCTCGATGTGCTGACCGCCGCGCCCGCGGAGTCCAGCGGCTACGTCGGCACGGGCAGTGCCGCGAGTGTGCTCTCCGGCAGAATCGCCTATTGCTTCGGATTCATCGGGCCGGTGGTCACCGTCGACACCGCCTGTTCGGCCTCGCTCGTCGCGCTCGACCAGGCCAGGACCGCGCTGGCGGCGGGTGACTGCGACTTGGCGGTGGTCGCCGGTGTGACCGTGATGACGACACCGCGCGCGTTCATCGACTTCTCGGCCCAGCGCGGGCTGGCTCCCGACGGGCGCTGTAAACCGTTCGCGGCGGACGCGGACGGCACCGCGTGGGGCGAAGGCATCGCCACCGTTGTGCTGCAACGGGTGCCCGACGTCGCCGCGGGTCGGGTACGGGCGGTGGTGCGCGGTAGCGCGGTCAACTCCGACGGCACCAGCTCCGGGCTGACCGCGCCCAGTGGTAGCTCACAGCAGCGGGTGATCCGGGCCGCGCTGGCGGACGCGGGTCTGCGCCCCGACCAGGTCGACGTGATCGAGGCACACGGCACCGGTACCGCGCTCGGCGATCCGGTGGAAGCGGGTGCGCTGCTGGCCACCTACGGTGTCGACCGGCCCACGGACCGGCCTGTGCTGCTCGGCTCGGTGAAGTCGAATATCGGCCACACCCAGGCGGCCGCGGGGCTGGCGGGCGTGGTGAAGCTCGTGGTCGCCATGAAACGGGGCCTGGTGCCGGCGAGCCTGCACTGCGACGAGCCGACGTCGATGGTGGACTGGTCCACCGGCGCGCTGCGGGTGAACACCGCGACCACGTCGTGGCCCGCCGGTTCGGTGCGGCGGGCGGCGGTGTCGTCGTTCGGATTCAGCGGCACCAACGCGCACGTCGTCCTCGAACACGAGGTCGTCGATATCGCGGCCGAGTCCGATGGCGCCGCGGCGAGCCCAGTGGTGGCGCTGCCACTGTCGGCGAAGAACGATCGGTCGCTGCGAGCGGGGGCCGCCGCGCTGCTCTCGATGCTGAGCGCGACACCGACCCCGCGCGAGATCGAGTCTGTCGCACAGGCTTTGGCGAGCAATCGGGCGGTATTCGACCACCGAGCGGTGGTCACTGCCCGCACCGATGACGGCGGGGCGTCGGTGCGCACCGGGCTGCGCGCGGTGGCGGAGTCGGTCGCTGATCCGTTCGTCGTGGCCGGCGCCGCCGGTAGCGGCGCGGTGACCATGATGTTCACCGGTCAGGGGGCCGCGCGGCTCGGCATGGGCCGCGAACTGTACGACGCCTTCGCGGTGTTCGCGGCAGCGCTCGACGAGGCATTCGCTGTGCTCGACCCGCTGCTGCAACGGCCACTGCGTGAGGTGATGTGGGCGGAGCCCGGCGCGGAGAACGAGCAGCGCCTCGACCAGACCGCGTGGACCCAGCCCGCCCTGTTCGCGATGCACGTCGCGCTGTACCGGCTCGCCGAATCGTTCGGAGTCCGGCCTGACGCGCTGCTCGGCCACTCGGTGGGCGAGATCGCGGTGGCCCACGTGGCCGGGATCTTCTCGCTCGCCGACGCCGCCGCGCTGGTCGTAGCGCGTGGAAAACTCATGCAGGCGCTACCCGCCGGTGGCGGAATGTGGTCGGTGCGCGCTACCGAATCCGTTGTTGCCCCGCAACTTCCGCCTGAACTGACGGTTGCTGCCGTGAATACCCCTGACAGTGTGGTGATCTCGGGGTCGATCGCGGCGGCAGAACCGGTAGTGGAACGCTGGCGGGCCGAGGGGCGCACTGTCACCGCGCTGCGCGTGTCGCATGCGTTCCATTCACCGCTGATGAATCCGATCCTCGACGAGCTGCGCGCGGTCGCGGCCGCGCTCACCGCGCGGCCCGCGACAGTGCCCGTCATCTCCACAGTGACCGGCGCGGTGGTCGCTCCCGATACCCTCTCCGACCCGGAGTACTGGGTGCGGCAAGTCGGTGCGACGGTCCGGTTCTCGGATGCCGTCCTGACCGCTGTCACCGAAAACGGCGCCGCGACATTGCTCGAATTGGGCCCCGGCGGGGTACTGACCGCGCTCGCCACCCAGACGCTCGCCGACCGTCCCGACGCCGCGCTCGCGGTGCCCGCCCTGCGCAAGGACCGGGCCGAAGTCTCGACGGTGATCGCGGCGCTGACCGCGAGTTGGGCGCGGGGCGGCACGTTCGACTTCGCCGAGTCGACCGGCCCGGCCGCACCGATCGACCTTCCGACCTACCCATTCGACCGTCAGCGACACTGGCTCGACACGGGCGCACGGACCACCACCGACCGTGACACTGCGCTGCGTGATGCGGGCCAGGCGCCACTGCGGCATCCACTGCTCAGCGCCGCGGTGACCGTCGCCGACCCTGAGCTGATCCTGACCACCGGTCGTTGCGCCGTACTCGCGCAGCCGTGGCTCGCCGACCATGTGGTGGGCACGGTGCCCATCGTCCCCGGCACCGCCCTGCTCGACGCGGTCCTGACCAGCGCGCGGTACGCGGGCTGCGACGAACTCACCGAGCTCACCCTGCGCAGCCCGGTCGCGGTCTTGCCGGACGAGCCGCGCGAAATCCAGGTGGTGATCGGCGCGCCCGACGAGCGCGGCGGTCGACCGGTACTCGTGGCGACGCGAGCCGACACCGAAGGCGCCGACTGGGATACGCACGCGACCGGTACGGTCCGCCATCGGACAGTACCGGTCCCTGAGCCCGACGCCACCGGTGCGCCGTTTCCGCCACCAGGATTCGAGTCCGTCGACCTCGCGGGCCACTACGAAGACCTCGGCGACGCCGGCCTGCATTACGGCCCCGCGTTCCGGGCGCTGCGTGCCGCGTGGACCCGCGACGGCGTGGTGGCGGTCCTGGTCGATGGCAGCGGGTCCGCGTTCGACGGCACCAGCCTGAACCCAGCCCTGCTCGATGCCGCGCTGCACGCGGTCGGTTTCTCGAGCGCGCTGCCCGACGGGGAACTCGGTCGAATCCCGTTCATGTTCAGCGGTGTCCGGCTCCACACCGCCGGCATCGTCGGCCCCTGGCGGGTCATCCTGACGCCGACCGGGCCGGGCGCCGTGGCGCTGGCCGTGAGCGACGGGGCGGGTAACCTGCTCGCCGAGATCGATGCGGTCACGCTGCTCGCGGCCGAACAGGTCCGGCGGCCGATCTCGCTGTACCGGCGTGAGTGGATCGAAATCCACTCCACGCCTGATGATTCCGTCGACTCGCGGGTTCCCGCCGAGATTCTCGCCATTGATCACGACGACCCGGGCATCGCCACGCACACGGCCCTCGCGGCGGTCCAGCGAACGCTGAGCCTGCCCGAGACGACTCTGGTCGTCACCGCTGACGCGGATACTGTGGCGGGCGCGGCGGTGTGGGGCCTGATTGCCTCGGCGATCACCGAGAACCCCGGTCGCTTCGTCCTGCTCGATACCGATGATTTCGAGCCGACCTGGACGGCCGTGCATGCCGCGATCGCGGCCGGACACCACCAACTACGTTGGCGCGCAGGGAAGCTGCAAATTCCGCGGGTGCGACGCCTGCCGGTTGCCACGCCGGATGGTTCCCCTGCTCCAGATCTCGCATTCGGGTCGGGAACCGTGCTGGTCACTGGCGCCAGCGGCGCGTTGGCCGGGCTGTTCGCACGACATCTGGTTCGCGAACACGGTGTCATGTCCCTCGCGCTGGTGAGCCGTGCCGGGCGTGGATCCGCGGCGACGGTGGCGCTGGCGGCGGAGCTGGAGCAGGCGGGGGCGCGAGTCCGGATCGCCGCCTGCGATGTGGGCGACCGTGCCGAGGTAGCCGCGCTACTGGACAGCATCGCGGATCTGAGCGCGGTCGTGCACCTGGCCGGGCGGACCGAAGACGGCGTGGTCGCTGCCATGACACCGGAGCGGGTCGACGCGGTCTTCGGGCCGAAGATCGTGGCGGCGCTGCATCTACACGAGCTGACCGCCGATCGGTCGCTGGCCGCGTTCGTCCTGTTCTCGTCGATCGCGGGCACCGTCGGTGCCGCCGGCCAGGCCAACTACGCCGCGGCCAATGCCGCCCTCGACGAACTCGCCCGCCGCCGCGTCGCGGCCGGGCTGCCCGCGTTGTCGCTGGCCTGGGGCGTGTGGGAGCGCGGCGGCGGGATGACCGACGCGCTCGGTGACGCCGACAAGCGGCGGATGCGCAGGACAGGTCTGGTCCCGCTCACCGACGCGGCGGGCCTGGCGCTCTTCGACGCCGCGCTGGCCGCCGCCGAACCCGCCGTGGTCGCAGCGGTTTTCGAACGCGGCGCTGACGCATCAGCGACACCGCCGATCCTGCGTGACGTGGTCACGGTCAGAAGAACAGCTGTGGCAGAGACCGTTTCGACGGCCGGCGTCCTGCCGACGGCGATGCTCACCGGGGAGCAGCTGGTCGCGCTGGTGCGAGCGGAGGTCGGCGCCGTGCTGGCGCTGCCCGCCGATGCGCCCACCGACGTCGCCTTCCGCGATCTCGGCTTCGATTCGCTGCTCAGCCTCGAACTGCGCAATCGGCTCGCCACCAAGCTCGACAGGCCACTGCCGCCCACCCTGGTGTTCGACTACCCGAACGTGATCGCTCTCGCCGAGCACCTCGATGAGCAGGCCGCGCCGGCTCACGCCGTGGCGCCGGCGAAGGTAGCGCGCCGGGCGGCCGCTGAGGACCGGGTGGCGATCGTCGGCATGAGCTGCCGATTCCCCGGCGGAGTCGATGATCCGGACGGATTGTGGCAGTTGGTCGCGCAGGGACGTGAAGGTATCACCAGCTTTCCCGCCGAACGGGGATGGGACGCGGCGCAGCTGTACGACCCCGACCCGGCGGCTACCGGCAAGACCTACTGCGTGGAGGGCGGATTCCTGCCCGGCGCCGAGCTGTTCGACGCGGAGTTCTTCGGCATCAGCCCGCGCGAGGCACTCACCATGGACCCCCAGCAACGGCTGCTGCTCGAATCATCGTGGGCGGCGATAGAAGACGCCGGCCTCGACCCCAACGGTCTGCGCGGAAGCAGCACCGGTGTCTTCGTCGGAATGATGTACCACGACTACGGCTCCAGAGTTCGGCAGCCCTCGGCCGAGTTGGAGGGCTATCTCGCCAACGGCAGCGCGGGCAGCGTCGCGTCCGGCCGCGTGTCCTACGTGCTCGGGTTGGAGGGGCCGAGCCTGACGGTGGACACCGCCTGCTCGTCGTCACTGGTGACAACCCACCTGGCCGCGGCCTCGCTGCGTTCGGGGGAGTGCGACTTGGCGCTGGCGGGCGGGGTGACGGTGATGTCGACACCGCAGACCTTCGTCGAGTTCAGCCGTCAACGTGGGCTCGCGAGTGATGGCCGCTGCAAATCGTTCGCCGCCGCCGCCGATGGCACCGGCTGGGGCGAGGGCGTCGCGGTGCTGGTCTTGGAACGACTCGCCGACGCCGAGGCCAATGGTCACCAGGTGCTGGCCGTGCTCGCCGGTTCCGCGGTGAATTCCGACGGTGCGTCCAATGGGCTCACCGCGCCCAACGGTCCCGCGCAGCAGCGCGTGATCCGGGCGGCGCTCGCCGCGGCCGATATCGCGCCGACCGACGTCGACCTGCTCGAAGCGCACGGTACCGGAACGACTCTCGGCGATCCCATCGAAGCGGGCGCGTTGCTCGCGACCTATGGCGCCGACCGTGCCGAGACCGATCCGCTGTGGCTCGGGTCGCTGAAATCCAATATCGGCCACACGCAGGCCGCGGCCGGTGTCGCGGGAATCATCAAGGCAGTCCAGGCGATCCGGCACGGTGTGTTGCCGAAAACCTTGCATGTGGACGCGTCGGGGCCGACCGACCAGGTGGACTGGACCGCGGGTGGGGTGCGGCTGCTCGATCACGCGCGGACGTGGCCCGATACCGGTGGTCGTCCCCGTCGCGCCGCGGTATCGGCGTTCGGCATCAGCGGCACCAACGCGCACGTCGTGCTGGAACAGGCGCCCGCCGAGGTACGCCGCGACAACACCGGCGAAGACCCGAGATCCCGAGTCTTCCCGCTCAGCGCCCGTACGACGCCGGCACTGGCCGCCCAAGCCAGGGTGCTCGGCGAATGGCTGGAGCACCGAGGCGACACCGATCCCGCCGACCTTGCCGCCTCGTTGCGGGCACGGCCGGTGTTCGCGGTGCGGGCCGCCGTGGTTGCCTCCGATACTGCCGTCTTAGGCGATGGTCTCGCCGCGATCGCCGCGGGCTCGCCGACCGCGCTCACCGGGACGATGGCCGAACTCGGCCGGGTGGCGTTCGTCTTCAGCGGTCAGGGGAGCCAGCGGGTCGGTATGGGCCGCGTATTGTATTCGGCCGAACCGGAGTTCGCCGCCTGCTTCGACCGGGTGGCGGCCGCTGTCGACGAGCACACGACATGGTCGGTGCGCGAGGCGATGTGGCCGACCGGCGACACCGGAGAAACCGGGAGGGAACTCGCGCGTACCGAGTTCGCGCAACCAGCGCTGTTCACCCTGGAAGTGGCGCTGTTCGACTATCTCGTCGGCCTCGGGTACACCGCCGATCTGGTCTGTGGCCACTCGGTCGGTGAGTTCGCGGCGGCCTACGCCGCCGGGGTGCTCACGCTTTCGGACGCGGCCGCGCTGGTGGTCGCGCGCGGTGCGCTGATGGCCGAACTGTGCGCTCCGGGAACGATGTACGCGATTACCGCGACCGAGGACGACGTGCGGCCCGCGCTCACCGACGAGGTGTCGCTGGCAGCCGTGAACGGAATCCGCGCGTGCGTGATCTCGGGTCCGGAAACTGCGATCGAGCGGGTCGCTGCGGCGCTGTCGGACACGGGGTTTCGGGCCAAGGAGTTGGTGGTTTCACACGGGTTCCACTCTCCTGCGATGGAACCGATGCTGGCATCGTTCGCCGCGGTGGTGGCGAGGGTGACATTGCGGGAACCGGTCGTGCCGTTCGTCTCGACCGTGACCGGGGCGTTGGCCGGCGGCGGGGTGCTGACCGATCCGAGCTACTGGGTCGAGCAGGTGCGCGCCACTGTGCGCTACGCGGATGCGACCGAGGTCATGTTCGAGCAGGGCGTGCGGACCGGCATCGAACTCGGCCCGGCGGGTGTGCTCAGCGCACTGGCAGCCGGCGCGGCGGAAGAGCACGGTATCGACGCCGTCTTCACTCCGGTGCTCCGCCCGCCGCTCGACGAGCGGACCAGCCTTGCGACGGCGACCGCGACACTCTTCGCTCGAGGTGCGCGACTGCCCGCACTCGCTGGAGACCCGGCGACGTCGCCCACGCGGCTCGGTCTGCCGACCTACGCGTTCCAAGGTGAGCGCTACTGGCTGGCGGCGAACGATGGAGCGCGCGATATGCGTGGAGTCGGCCTGGTCGCTGTCGACCATCCGATCCTCGGCGCCGTGCTGCGCGTCGCCGGGGCCGATACCACTGTGCTCACCGGTACGTTGTCCACGCGGACGCACCCATGGCTGACCGATCACCGGATCGGCGCGACGATCGTCGTCCCGGGCGCGGCCCTGATCGAGTCGGTGCTGCACGCCGCGAGCGCGGTCGGCAACGACACCGTCGCCGAGCTCGTGTCCGAGATGCCCCTGGTGCTCTCGGCGGACGGCGAAACCCACGTCCAGATCCAGCTCACTCCGAGCGCGCACAGCGCCGAAAACTACACCGCCGTTCTCTATTCGGCGACGGCGGAGGATCCGTCCGCGTGGACCAGGCACGCCGTCGCGGAGCTGACAGTAGGGACACCGCTACCGGATCTGCCGGTACTGCCGGACTTGTTCGCCGAGGTATGGGCCGTCGACGATGTGACGTCGGATTCCGGCCACCACCACCCAGGATCCGAGGGCGCGCGGTCGAACGGAAGAGCCGCATCGGAGTCCAGTGCGGACGACGTCGTGACACGCATGTATCGAGTGCTCGCCGAGCGCGGATTGTTCTACGGCCCATCGTTTTCCGGAGTGCGGGCGATCGAGCGCCGGGGCGGGGAGGTGTACGCCGCGGTGCGGTTGCCCGAGGGCGTGGACGCCCGAGGCTACGGTATCCACCCGGCGCTGCTGGACGCCTGCCTGCACGCCTTGTCCACGACCGACACTACGTCGAATACGGCGCGTATTCCTTTCGCCTGGCAGGGGTTCCGACTGTTGGGCACCGTCGGGAGCCAGGTTGTCGTGGTGCTCAGCGACCTCGCGGGTGAGGGAGACTTCGCCGAGGTGGGCGTGCGGATCGTGCGTCCCGACGGTGTCACCGTCGGTATCGTGGAGCGGCTGAGTACCCGACCCGTCGAGGCAGCGCAGTTCACGGCGGCCGAGCAGCGGATCGTGCGGGTGGACTGGCGGCCCGTTCAGCTACCGTCGGCGGACGCCGCGGTGTTGCTGCGTGACCGTAGAGTTCCGGAGTCTGTCGACGAAAAGCGTTCCTACGCTGTCGAATTGATGCCGGATGTCACCGTTCGGGACAATGTTCGGTGGCTTCTGCCCTTCCTGCGGCAGTGGGTCGAGACGGGTGGTGCGCGGCTGGTCGTGGTCGGCCGAGCGGGAGTCGACCGGGCCGGCGTGGCCGCCGATCCCGACGTCGCGGCCTGCTACGGCGCGCTGCGGTCGGTACAGACCGAGTTTCCTGACCGGATCGTCGTACTCGACATGGCCGCGACCGCCCCCGAAACAGCGGTTGCCGAGTTTTCCGGTACCGCCGCGCAGGGCAGTGAACCCGAACTCGCCGTGACCGACGGCGAACTGCGCGCGCCACGCCTGATCGAAGTCGAATCAGCCAGCACAGCAACAGAATTCGATCCCGAGTCGACGGTGTTGATCACCGGTGGTACCGGCACACTCGGTGGGATCGTCGCCAACCACCTCGTCGTGCGCCACGGTGTGCGCAGGCTGCTGCTCACCAGTAGGCGTGGCCCTGATGCCGACGGCGTCGACGAACTGGTCGAGCGGCTCGAGGCGGCGGGAGCCGAAGTCGACGTCGTGGCCGCCGATCTCACCGATCGGACCGCCGTCCTCGCGGTGCTCGATCGCCTACCACGGGACCGGCCGCTGGGCGCGATCGTGCACACGGCCGGCGTCCACGACGACGCGCTGCTGGCCGACCAGACCCCGCAACGGTTCGACCGTGTTCTGGCAGCCAAGAGTGATTCGGCGCGCCACCTCGACGAGTTGACGGCCGACCGGCCGCCCGCCGTGTTCGTCTTGTTCTCCTCTGTCGCCGGTGTCCTCGGCGGTCCCGGCCAGGCGAACTACGCCGCCGCGAACAGTTATCTGGACGCCCTCGCGGCCAAGCGGCGGGCTCGTGGCCTGCCCGCACAATCCATCGCGTGGGGCGCATGGGCGGGAGGTATGGCGGGCGCGTTGTCGGCGGCGGATCTGAAGCGGCTGGCGGGCGCGGGGATGCGGCCGCTGTCGGTGGCCGAGGGGCTGGCCGCACTCGATACCGCGATGAGCACCAGGGAGGCGGTTGTCGTGGCTGCGAATTGGGTCGATGCCACCAGTTGGCGCGGGCGCGCGGTGCCGGTGAAGCTGCGCGAACTCATCGGCATACCGAGCTCGGACGCCGATCCGGTCGAGAGCGCGTCACTGCTGGACACACTGGCGGACATGCCCCCGGCGCGGCGGACCGAGCGGCTCCTCGACGCGGTGCGAGGCGAGGTCGCCTCGGTGCTCGCCCTGCCGCACGCACGGGTAGTCGCGCCCGATCGCCAGTTCACCGAGTTCGGCTTCGACTCGCTGATGGCGGTCGAGTTGCGCAACCGTCTCGGCGCGCTGGTCGGCGTGCGGCTGCCCGCCACCGCAGTCTTCGACTACCCCACGCCACGCACGCTGGCCGAATTGCTCACCGAACTCGTCGACGCGACAACCGGCACCGCGGTGCAGCCGGCACCGGATGCCGTGCGGCACGAACCCGAACTCGCCACTGATCTGGACGAACTCGATACCGCGGGCCTGATCGCGCTCGCGCTGGGCGGGCCCACCACGGGCTCCGCTGGGGAAGGACTGTCATGAAAGACACCGACACACAACTGGTCGATGCGCTGCGGGCCAGCCTCAAGGAGAACGAGCGGTTGCGTGGCGAGCTGTCGCGTGGCCCGGCGCGCGGTACCGGTCCCGGCGAGCCGATCGCGATCGTCGGCACGGCGTGCCGCTATCCCGGCGGAGTCGACAGTCCGGGGTCGCTGTGGCGGCTCGTCGCGGGCGGCCACGACGCCGTTGACGAATTCCCTGTCGACCGCGGCTGGAATCTGGCCGCACTGCATCATCCCGATCCGGACCGACCCGGTACCAGCTACACCCGCCACGGCGGATTCCTCTACGACTGCGCTGATTTCGACCCTGGATTCTTCGGATTGTCGCCGCGCGAGGCGCTGGCCATGGATCCGCAGCAGCGGCTGCTGCTCGAGGTGTCGTGGGAGGCGATCGAGCGATCGGGCCGCGATCCGCGCGCGCTGGCCGGTTCGCAGACCGGGGTGTACGTCGGAATCATGTATCGCGACTACGCCTCGCGCATCGACCGTTCGGGCGCGGTGGAGGTGCCCGCCGACATCGACGGTTATCTCGGCGCCGGCAGCGCGGGCAGCGTCGCCTCCGGTCGCATCTCCTACACGCTCGGATTGACCGGACCGTCGGTGTCGCTGGACACGGCATGCTCGTCATCGCTGGTCGCGGTACACCTGGCCATGGAGGCGCTGCGCTCCGGCCGCACCTCGCTGGCGCTGGCGGGCGGAGTGACGGTGATGTCGACGCCCGACACTTTCATCGAGTTCTCCCGCCAGCGCGGGCTCGCCCCCAACGGCCGCTGCAAATCCTTCGCCGCCGCCGCCGACGGCACCGGCTGGGGCGAAGGCGCGGGAATGCTGCTGCTGCAAAGGCTGTCCGATGCGATCGAACAGGGCGCGCCGGTGCTGGCGGTACTGCGCGGCGCCGCCGTCAACCAGGACGGCGCGTCGAACGGCCTGACCGCGCCCAACGGCCCTGCCCAGGAACGGGTGATCCGCGCCGCGCTGGCCGATGCCGGGCTCACAGTCGCCGACGTCGACGCGGTCGAGGCCCACGGCACCGGCACCCGGCTCGGGGACCCCATCGAGGCGCACGCGCTGCTGGCCACCTACGGTGCCGGGCACAGCGCCGACGCGCCGCTGTGGCTGGGCTCGCTCAAGTCGAACATCGGCCACACGCAGGCGGCGGCGGGCGTCGGGGGCATCATCAAGATGGTCGAGTCGCTGCGCCGCGGCGCGTTGGCGCCGACGCTGCACGTGGACGCACCGAGCCCGCACATCGACTGGTCAGCCGGAACGGTCGAGTTGCTGCGGGAAGGCCGCGACTGGCCCGGCAACGGCCGCGTGCGCCGCGCAGCGGTCTCGGCCTTCGGCGTTTCGGGCACCAACGCCCACGTTGTGCTGGAGGAGTTTCGCGGTGAGTCCGCGCCGGCGGATGTGACGGCGAAGGCAGCGACGCCCGTCATTCTCGGCGTCAGCGGCCGAACCCCGAAAGCGCTGGCCGCCAACGCCAACCGGCTGACCGAACTGCTCGCGACCGACCCGTCGGTCAGCCCGGCCGACCTGGCCGCGTCCGCCGCCGCGGCCCGCACACCCCGCGGGCATCGCGCGGCGCTGGTCGCCGCCGACGGCGACGAGCTGGGCACGGCGCTGGCGGCGGTCGCCGCGTCGGAGCCGCACCCGGACGTAGAAGTGGCCGATGCGCTCGATCCCTCGCCCCGCGCGGTGTTCGTCTTTCCCGGCCAGGGGGCGCAATGGGAGGGCATGGCGGCGGGGTTGCTCGCCGAGTCGGCTGTGTTCGCTGCCGCCGTCGCCGAATGTGACGCGGCCCTGGCCCCGTACCTGGACTGCTCGATCGAAGCGGTACTGCGAGGCGACCCGGCGGCACCCGATCTGAGCCGCGTCGACGTGGTCCAGCCCGCACTGTGGACGATGATGGTCGCGTTGGCGCGACTGTGGCAGTCGGTCGGGGTGATACCCGCGGCGGTCATCGGGCATTCGCAGGGCGAGATCGCCGCCGCCGTGATCGCGGGCGCGCTGACCCTCGACGACGGCGCGCGCGTGGTCGCCTTGCGCGCGAAGGCGATCACGGCCATGTCCGGCGGCGGCGCGATGATGTCGGTCGCGCTGCCGGAGGACGCGGTGCTCGAGCTGTTCATCGACCATCCCGACCTGGAGATCGCCTCCATCAACGGGCCGTCCTCGACGGTGGTCGCCGGACCTCCCGACGCGGTCGAGCGCTTGGCCGCCCGCCTCACCGAGGATGGTGTGCAGACCAAGGTCCTACCGGTCGACTACGCCTCGCACACCAGTGCTGTCACCGCCATTCGCGACGATATCGAGGTCGCGCTCGCACCGGTCGCACCGGTGACGGGCACGGTCCCGCTGATCTCCACCGTCACCGGAACTGTGCTCGACGGCGCCGAACTCGGCGCCGGGTACTGGTTCCGCAATCTCCGCGGCACCGTGCGGTTCGCCGACGCGGTCGCCGTCGCCCTCGATCAGGGGACCACGGTGTTCGTCGAGTGCAGCGCGCATCCTGTGCTCGCGGTCGGTCTGCACGACACCATCGCCGCCGTCGCCGCGCAGGCAGGCCAGGATGGTCCGGCGATCGGGCGCGCGGTCGGGTCGCTGCGTCGCGACGATGGCGGGCTGCGCCGGTTCCTGCGTTCGGCGGGCGCCGCATGGGTGGCGGGGCTGTCCGTCGACGCCGCGGCGATCGCCGGACCCGCACGCCGGGTCTCGTTGCCCACCTCCGCGTTCGATCGCGCCCGATACTGGCTCGAGCCCGCTGGGCCCGGCCGGGACGCGAGTGGACTCGGCGTCCGCGTCAGCGAACATCCGCTGCTCGGCGCGGTCCAGACCACCGCGACCGATGATCTGGTGCTGATCAGCGGCACAGTGTCGACCGCGAGCGCAGCATGGCTGCGTGATCACGTGGTCGCCGGTGGCGTGGTCGTGCCCGGCGCCGCATTGCTCGACCTGTTCTGGTCCGCCGGAACCGAGGTGGGGGCGCCGACCGTTACCGAACTGATCATCTCCGCGCCACTGCTGCTGGGCGACAACGAGATCCGGGATCTCCAACTACAGCTCGAGCCCGCCGTCGACGGGTGGTCGGCGACGCTGTACTCACGGAGCGAGGACAACGCGTGGGAGCTCCATGCGACCGCGTTTCTCACCGAAGATGCCGAGCAGGCTCACCATGTCGTCACCACGGACTGGCTGCCGAGCACTGCCGTCCCGGCGGGTGCGGACACTGCGATGGACGGGGTCATCGACGGTGCGTACACCATGCTCGCGGAGGGCGGACTGGCATATGGTGACGCGTTTCGCGGCCTCACCGGAGTCTGGCTGGACGGCGACACGGTCTACGCCGAAGTGCGATTGCCACAGGCCGCCGGTGATCTCGGCGGCTTCGGCCTGCACCCGGCACTGCTCGACGCGGTACTGCACGCGCTCGTCCTCAGCACAGCGTTCAGCACCGGCGGCAACGCGTCCAATTCCGCCATCGCGGCGCGGCTGCCGTTCAGCTGGTCCGGTGCTCGGCTGTACGCGGCGGGCGCGACCGAATTGCGGGCCGTCCTGCGTGCGACAGGTCCGGAGACAGTGTCGCTGACGCTGACAGATCCCTCCGGCGAACTCGTCGCCGACGTGGATTCGCTGGTGCTGCGGCCGATGTCGGCCACCGGGCTCGCCGATTCGCTCGCTCACAAAGCCCTGTTCCACCTGCGTTGGATGCCGATCGCCGAACCGACGGGCCCATCCGGTCCGCAGCCGCGCACGGTGGATCTGCGGACCCCGCCGACGATCGGATTGCCCGCACCGGGGGAGGTGCTCGCGGGAGTGTCATCGGCGCTGCGCGCGATCCAGGACGAACTGGCCGACGAGGTGGCAGGCCAGGTCATCGTGCTCACCGCCGGCGCCGCGAGCGTCACCGTGCCCGCCGATCCGATCGCCGCGGCCATCACCGGATTGGTACGGTCGGCTCAGTCGGAGAACCCGCACCGCATCGTGCTTGTCGATCTGGCGCCGACAGACGGCAGCGCCGCCGCCCCGCCCGACCCGGAATTGCTCGACGCGGCGATCCGCACCGGCGAACCGCAACTCGCGCGTCGAGACAACCGCTGGCTCGCGCCCCGGGCCGCCCGGATCGCCGACGACGGTCTGCTCCTGCCGCCGGTCACCGGAGTGGAGGAGTCGTGGCACCTCGGCAAGTCGCCGGGTGGTTCGCTCGACGGAATCCACTGCGTGCGCAACGGGACTCCCGAGACACCGCTGGGGCCCGGCCGGGTTCGGGTCGCGGTCCGCGCGGCCGGCGTCAACTTCCGCGACGCGGTGGTGGCGTTGGAGATGGTGTCGGGCCTGACCGGCCTCGGTGGGGAAGCGGCGGGCATCGTGCTCGAAGTCGGTGCCGGGGTGACCGGATTCGCGCCCGGCGACGAAGTGATGGGCATCTTCCACGACGCTTTCGGGCCGGTCGCCATCGCCGACGCCAGACTGCTGGCCAAGAAGCCACCCCGTTGGAGTTTCGCCCAGGCGGCCTCGGTGCCGATCGTCTACCTGACCGCCTACTACGGTCTGGTCGACCTCGCCGACAGCAGGCCGGGACAGCGAGTGCTCGTGCACGCGGCCGCGGGCGGTGTCGGTTTCGCCGCCACCGCGCTGGCCCGCCTGCGCGGCCTCGAGGTGTACGGCACCGCGAGTCAACCCAAGTGGCCCGCACTGCTGGCGGCCGGATTCGATCACGAGCACCTCGCGAACTCACGCACCCTCGATTTCGAAGCCGAGTTCCTGGCAGCCACCGACGGGCAGGGCATGGACATCGTGCTCGATTGCCTCGCCGGTGAATTCGTCGACGCCGGACTGCGATTGCTGCCGCGCGGCGGCGTCTTCCTCGAGATGGGCAAGACCGACAAGCGCGATCCCGAGCGCGTCGCCGCCGATCACCCCGATGTGCGGTATCAGGCCTACGACGTGATGGAGGCGGGGGAGGACCGGCTCGCAACCGTGCTCGGTGAAATCGCTCGCCTGTGCGCCGATGGGTTGATCGAGCCGATGCCGGTGCGCGAGTGGGATATTCGCGACGCGCGCGCGGCACTGCGCGCGCTGTCCTCGGCAACCGTGGTCGGCAAGGCGGTGCTCACGGTCGAACCCGCACCGGATGTCGAGGGCACCCACCTGATCACCGGTGCGACCGGAAGTCTCGGCGGAATCATCGCCAGACACCTGGCCCGCACGGGGCGCGCCAAGCGGCTGTTGCTCCTGTCACGTACCGGAATCGACGCACCTGGTGCGGCGGAATTGCTCGCCGACCTGGCCGCCGCGGGCGCGCACGCCCAACTGGTGGCCTGCGATGCGGCCGACCGTGACCAGCTCGCCACCGTACTGGCGGCGATCGACCCGCGACATCCGCTCACCGCCGTCGTGCACGCGGCGGGCGTCCTCGACGACGGGCTGATCACCGGACAGAATCCGGACCGCCTACGCACCGTGTTCGAGCCCAAGGTGACCGCGGCCGTGCACCTGCACGAACTGACCTCGGTTGCCCCGCTGCGCTCGTTCGTTCTGTTCTCCTCGGCGGCAGCGGTTTTCGGTACGCCCGGACAGGCCAACTACGCGGCGGCCAACGCCTTCCTCGATGCGCTGGCCGACCAGCGTCGCGCGGCCGGACTGCCCGCGACATCGCTCGGGTGGGGCCTGTGGGAGCAGCGCGGCCGGATGACCGAGGGCATGTCCGCCGCGGACGAGGCACGGGTCCGGCGCGGTGGCCTCATCGCGCTCACCGCCGACGACGGCGCGGCACTGTTCGAGCTGGCTCGCGGCTCGCTCACCGCGGTGACCCTGCCGATGCACCTCGACCAGGACGCGCTCAGCGCGGTCGATGCCGAGCCGATCCCCTTGCTGCGCGAGCTTCGCGCACAAGCACCGGCGCGGACCTCGGCTCGGCGAATCCCGACGTCGCGCCGTGTCATCGGTGCGGCAACCGTCCACCAGGACGACCAGCTCGCCACCCGGATCGCCGGCCTGCCGGAATCGGAACGGTTGCGCGCGGTCCGCACTGTGGTGGCCGGTCACGCGGCCGCGGTGCTCGGTTGCGCCGCCACCGACATCGGCGCCAACCAGGGGTTCAAGGACCTCGGTTTCGACTCGCTCACCGCGGTCGAACTGCGCAACAGGCTGTCGGGAGCGACCGGAATCCGGCTCAAGGCGACAGTGATCTTCGACCACTCGACACCGCAGGCCCTTGCCGAACACGTCCTCGGCGAACTCGCCGAAGCCGTGCCGGACTCGCCCGCCGTGACGGCGACGGAACCGACCGCCGAACTGGACCGGCTCCTCGACCGGATCGCCGACCTGCTGGCAGCCGGCGGCTCCGATCGCGCACATCAGCGCCTGCTCGAACTCGCGGCATCGGCGGCGCCCGTCACCGCCGACGGCGCCGGCCTCGATTCTGCCTCCGACGACGACCTTTTCGCCCTGGTCGACAACGGCTACGGCCTGACCTAGGCCCGCACCACCCGACCACCATTTCGCCCCACCCAGCCGTAAGGACACTCGCGATGGCCGACGAGAAGAAACTCCGCGAATACCTGAAGAAGGCGCTCACCGACGCGCGCGACGCACAATTGCAGGTGCGCGCCTTGCAGGCGAGCGCACACGAACCGATCGCCATCATCGGCATGGGTTGCCGTTTCCCGGGTGATGTCCGTACCCCCGAACAGCTGTGGGAGTTGGTGCGTGACGGTGTCGACGCAGTCGGGCCGATGCCGTCCGACCGTGGGTGGGATGTCGCGGGTCTCTACGATCCCGATCCGGACGCGCCCGGTAAGACCTATACCGTCGAGGGCGGATTCCTGCACGACGTAGCCGATTTCGATCCCGGCTTCTTCGGCATCAATCACCGCGAAGCCCTTGCGATGGATCCTCAGCAGCGGCTGCTGCTGGAAACTGCCCACGAGGCGATGGAACGCGCACAGCTGCTGCCTGCCGGCCTCGTCGGCGCGCCGGTCGGGGTGTACACCGGCCTGATCTACCACGACTACGCGAGCCGATTGCCGACGCTGCCCGACCAGGTGCAGGGCTACATCGGCAACGGCAACTCCGGCAGCGTCGCCTCCGGCCGCATCTCCTATACGTACGGATTCACCGGACCGGCCGTCACTGTCGACACCGCGTGTTCGTCATCGCTGGTCGCGATCGACATGGCGGTGAACGCACTGCGTTCGGGCGAATGCGCGATGGCGCTGGCCGGTGGTGTGTCGGTGATGTCGACACCGACCACGTTCGTGGAGTTCTCACAGCAGCGTGGGCTCGCCGCGGACGGCCGGTGCAAAGCATTCGCCGATGCCGCGGACGGCACCGGCTGGGCCGAGGGTGTCGGCATGCTGGCGTTGGCGACGCTGAGCACCGCGCGTGAACGGGGCTGGCCGGTGCGCGCGGTGATCCGCGGGGTCGCGGTGAACCAGGACGGGGCGTCGAACGGACTGACCGCACCCAGCGGACTCGCTCAGCAGCGGGTGATCACCGCCGCGCTGGCCGACGCGGGCCTGCGTCCGGACGAAGTGGACGCCGTGGAGGCGCACGGCACCGGGACAAAGCTCGGCGATCCGATCGAAGCCGAGGCGCTGCTCGCCACCTACGGCCGTGGCCGCTCGGCGGACCGGCCGCTGTGGCTCGGGTCGTTCAAGTCCAATATCGGTCACGCGCAAGCCGCCGCGGGTGTCGGCGGGATCATCAAGATGGTGATGGCGCTGGCCGAGGAGACGCTGCCGCGGACCCTGCACGTGGATGCGCCGAGCAGGCACGTGGACTGGGTGCCCGGCGCGGTGGAACTGCTTGTCGGGAACCGGCCGTGGCCGCGCGGTGCGCAGCCGCGCCGAGCCGGGGTGTCGTCTTTCGGGTTCAGCGGCACCAATGCGCATGTGGTGTTGGAGGAAGCGCCGATCGCCGAGACATCCGCGGCGGTCGAGACCGTGGTGTCGAGTGTGCCGGTGCTGCTCAGTGCCAAGTCCGCGTCGGCGCTGGCCGGTCAGGCGGCGGCGCTGCTGGAGTGGACCGAGTCGGGTGGCGATGCGTCGTCGGTGGCCGATCTGGCGGGTTCGCTCGGTCGTACTCGGACCGGGTACCAGCAGCGTGCGGTGCTGCGGGTGGAAACGCCGGCGGACTTGCGGGGGCAACTCGCGGCGCTGGCCGAGAACACCGAAGCCGCGGACGGTGTGACCCGTGGTGGCGTCGTCGCCGATGATCGCCTCGTCGCGCTGTTCACCGGGCAGGGGGCACAGACGTTGGGGATGGGCCGCGAACTCCGGGCCGAACCTGCGCGCTATCCGGCCTTCAGCGCGGCGTTCGACGACGCCGTCGCCGCGGTCGACGCGCACTTGACCACCCCGCTGCTCGACGTGCTGTGGGGCGAGGACCAGGGACTGCTGAACCGCACCGATTTCGCTCAGCCCGCTCTCTTCGTGTTCGAGGTCGCGCTGTATCGGCACCTGGAGTCGCTGGGCGTGCGCCCGGAGTTGCTCGTCGGGCATTCGGTCGGCGAGATTTCCGCTGCCCACGTGGCGGGTATTCTCGGCCTCGCCGACGCGGCGCGCATGGTGGTGGCGCGTGGTGCGGCCATGGCCCGTCTGCCCGAGGGCGGCGCGATGGTGGCGCTGGCCACGTCGGCAGAGCGTGTGCGCGAGCTGCTCACTGCCGGGGTGGACATCGCAGCGGTCAATGGCCCTGCGGCCGTGGTTGTTTCGGGTGTCGAGGCCGAATGCCTGGCGCTGGCCGAGCAATTGGCCGAGCAGGGTGTGCGCACGCGCAGGCTCGACGTCTCGCACGCGTTCCACTCCGCGCTCATGGCACCGATGCTCGCCGAATTCGCTGAGGTCGCGGCATCTTTGTCCTACGAGTCGGCGCAGACGCCGATCGTGTCAACGGTGACCGGCGCCCGTACCTCAGCGATGAGTACTCCCGAGTACTGGGTGGAGCAGGTCCGCGCGGCGGTGTTGTTCGGCGATGCTGTCGCCCATTGCATCGGTGACGGCGCTCGTACGTTCATCGAATGTGGTCCAGGTGGCGTGCTCAGCGGGCAGGTGCCCGCCATCGCCGAAGTGGAACTGCCCGACGGTTCTGTCGCGGCCGTGGCGACCTCGGTCCGTGACACGGCCGAGCCCGTCGCGCTGGACACCGCGCTGGACCGGCTGCTGGTACGTGGCGTCACGGTGGACTGGGGAGTCGTTGCGGGCGGGCGGATCGTGGAGCTCCCCACCTACCGGTTCGAACAGGTCCCCCTGTGGCTGACCGCGCCGGCCGGGCTCGACAGCCGGTCGATCGGCGCGGTGGGTGTGGAAGCGGCAAGGCATCCGCTGCTCGGCGGGCACATCACCGTGGCCGACTCGGATTCGACCGTCTTGACCGGGCGGATCGCGGTGGCCGATCAGCCGTGGCTGGCCGACCACGTGGTGCAGGGCCGAATCCTGTTGCCGGGCACCGCATTTGTCGAACTGGCACTGTTCGCCGCCCAGGGGGCCGGGTTCGCCTCGGTCGAGGAACTGCTGTGCGAGGCGCCGCTGGTCATCCCGGCGGACACGGCGGTGTGGGTGCAGGTGCAGGTGCGTGCGGCCGAGGCGGACGACAGTCGTGAGATCGCGATCTTCGCCAGGGTCGGAGCCGATGGCGACTGGACCAGGCATGCTGTCGGACGCATCGGCGCCGCGCTTGCTCCTGCCCCCGTCGCGACGCCTGTTCCCGGCGAGATTCTCGGCTCGGTGTCGGCGCTGTACGAGCGGCTGACCGAGCGGGGACTCGACTATGGTCCGGCGTTTCGCGGCCTGACCGCTGCCTGGCGCGACAGCGCCGATCCCGCGGTGGTCATCGCGGATGTGACACTGCCGGAGCCGGATGCGAACGCGGACTTCGGTATTCACCCGGCGCTGCTCGACGCCGCGCTGCACGCGCTCGGCCTCGCCACAGCGGAGCGGGCCGACGGTGACGGGCCCGCGTTGCCGTTCTCCTGGTCCGGCGTACGGCTGTACGCGGCGGGCGCGGCGGCGGTGCGAGTCCGCCTGGCACCGTCGAGCGGGGACGCGATCCGTCTCGATGCGTTCGATGTGACCGGTGCACCGGTTCTCACCGTGGAGTCGCTGGTTCTCCGTGCCGCTACCGCGACCACGGCGTCGGCGGCACCCCTCTACGAAACAACCTGGGTCCGTGCGGGTCACGCGCCGGAGCCGTCGGCCGAGATCACCACGATCGGCCTTGGGGCCGACACCGCGGACATGGCAGCATTTCTCGCTGGGCCGGTCACCGGGCGCATCCCGGTGCTGCTCGTGGACCCCACCGCTACCGATATCACCGCGACCCTCGCGCACCTGCTCGGCGAACTCAACGTCGGGCTTGTCGACGAAGGTGAGATCGCACCGATTCTCGTCGTCACCACCGGTGCCATCGCCACCGAACCCGGTGAGCTGCCCCACCCGTGTGCGGCCGCGATCTGGTCCGCGGTGCGCAGTGTGGCCGCCGAATTCCCCGGCCGAGTCCGGCTGATGGACCGCGCGAGCATCGACCTGCCTGCCACCGAATTGGCGCGATGGGCCGCGTCCGGCGAACCCGAACTCGCCGTGCGTCGCGGTCCCGACGGCTTTGTCGGCCTGCGGCCCCGATTGCGCAGGCAGGTGGCACCGCCGCTGACTCTGCCGAGCCATGACGAGTGGCGTCTGGCCGTCGGCACACCGGGCAGTGTCGACGGGCTCGTGGTCGACACCGAGACCTCGCGTGCGCCCGACCTGGGACCGGACCAAGTCCGCATCGCGGTGCGAGCGGCCGGCGTCAACTTCCGTGACGTCATGCTGACCCTCGGGTTGTATCCGGGCGCGGCGGGCGTCGGCGGCGAAGGCGCGGGCATCATCACCGAAATCGGTTCCGATGTTGTCGAATTCGCCGTCGGTGATCGGGTGATGGGCATCTTCGCCGATGCCTTCGCCGCGACCGCGGTCGCCGACCGCAGGATGATCACCCCGATCCCGGCCGGATGGACCTTCGCCCAGGGAGCGGCCGCACCGATCGCCTACGGCACCGCCTACTACGCGCTCTGCGATCTCGGCGGGTTGGGCGCCGGTGACCGCGTCCTCATCCACTCCGGTGCCGGTGGTGTCGGCACCGCCGCCGTGGCCCTCGCCACGCATCTGGGCGCGCAGGTGTATGCCACCGCATCGCCGGGCAAGTGGCCCGCGCTGCGGGCCGCAGGCCTGACCGAGGACCGCATCGCCAGCTCGAGAACAGTCGAATTCGCGGAGACCTTCAGCGGTGCTGGGGCTTTCGACATCGTGCTGAACTCACTGTCCGGTGACTTCATCGACGCCTCGGCAGGACTGCTCGGGGTGGGTGGACGGTTCCTGGAAATGGGTAAGTCCGACATCAGGGAAGGACTCGGCGACGCAGTCGAATACCTGGCATTCGATCTGCACGAAGCCGGAATGGAAAGAACCGCGAGCATACTCGCGGCCCTCGGCGACTTGTTCGCCACCGGCGCACTGGCCCCGCCCACTGTCACAGCCTGGGATATCCGGCAGGCGCGGTCGGCGTTGCGGTATATGCAGCAGGCCAAACATGTCGGCAAGGTGGTGCTGAGGGTGCCGGCGCCGATCGACCCGAGCGGCACCGCGCTGATCTCCGGCGGCACCGGCGCGGTCGGCGCGGTGATCGCCAAGCACCTCGCGAATACCCGCGCGGTATCGCACCTGCTGCTCGTCGGCAGGCGTGGCCTCGACGCGCCGGGCGCGGCGGAGCTGGTCGACAGCATCAGGGCCACCGGTACGACCGTGGACGTGCTCGCCGCTGATCTCACCGTGCCAGGCACGGCTGCCGAGGTCAGGTCCGTCGTCCCCGCCGCGCACCCGCTCACTGTGGTCGTGCACGCGGCGGGCGTGGCTGACGACGCGCTGCTGGCGGGCCAGACACCCGACCGCATCGCCGAGGTGATCGACACCAAGGTCGCCGCCGCGCACGCACTCGCCGAATGGGCGGGCGAGGCCGACAGATTCGTGCTGTTCTCGTCGGTGTCGGCGCTGTTCGGCACCGCCGGTCAGGCCAACTACGCGGCGGCCAACGGTGCGCTGGACGCACTGGCCGCGCGTTGGAGCGCGTCCGGTGTCCCTGTGCAGTCGGTCCAGTGGGGACTATGGGAGCTGCCGAGCGCGCTGACCGGTTCACTCACCAGGGCGGACTTCGCCAGGGTTCGACGCAGCGGCCTGCTGCCGTTGACCACCGAGCAAGGAGAGAGCCTGTTCGACGCGGCGCTGAATTCTTCGGCGGCTGCGGCGACCGCACTTCGCATCGACCTCGACAGCGTGCGCCGGGCCACCGAGACTCCGGCACTGCTACGCGATCTCGCCGGAGCGCGAGTCGGCCAGGCCGCGTCCGCGCTCGCGACGAGCGGACAATCATGGCGCGAGCGCCTGACCGCGCTACCGGTCGCGGAACGCACCGCCGCCGCGCTCACGATGGTCAGGGCAGAGGCGACCATCGTGCTCGGACTCACCGACCCCGACGACATCGCGCCCGAACGCGCGTTTCGCGAACTCGGAATCGATTCGCTGACCGCGGTCGAACTGCGTAACCGGCTGGCTACGGCGACCGGGCTCCGGCTGCCGACCACCTTGGTCTTCGACTACCCCAACCCGGCCGCGGTCGCGGAATTGCTGCTCGAACTCACCGGCGCCACCACCATTTCGGCAATCGGCACCACCGCTTCCGCGGTCGTGGACGCGCACGCGGACGATCCGATCGCCATCGTGTCGATGAGCTGCCGTTACCCCGGCGGCGCGGACTCGCCGGAAGCACTGTGGCAGCTGCTCACCGACGGTGTCGACGCGATCGGCCCGTTCCCGACCGACCGCGGCTGGGATCTGGGCTCGCTGTACGACCCCGATCCGGATCACCCTGGCACCAGCTACACCCGCAACGGCGGATTCCTCTACGACGTCGCGGAATTCGATCCCGCGTTCTTCGGGATCAGTCCGCGCGAGGCGCTGGCGATGGACCCGCAGCAGCGACTGCTGCTGGAGACAGCATGGGAGTGCTTCGAACGCACCGGGCTCAATGCCGACGAGATCGCCGCGCTGCGCGGCCGCAAGATCGGCGTGTTCGCCGGTGTCATCCATCAGGACTACATTTCCCGCCTCGGGACCGTGCCCGCCGCCGTCGAGGGTTACGTCGGCAACGGCACCACCGGCAGCGTCGCCTCGGGACGGGTCGCGTATGTCTTCGGGCTGGAGGGCCCGGCGGTCACCATCGACACCGCCTGCTCGTCGTCGCTGGTCGCACTGCATTTCGCCATCGCGGCGCTGCGCTCGGGTGAGTGCGAGTCGGCGCTGGTCGGCGGAGTCGCGGTGATGGCCTCACCCGGGATGTTCATCGACTTCTCGCGTCAGCGCGGGCTCGCACCGGACGGACGTTGCAAAGCGTTCGCCGACGAGGCCGACGGCACGGCCTGGGGTGAGGGCGCGGGCATGATCATGATCGAGCGTCTGTCCACGGCCGTGGCCGCCGGGCATCCGGTGCTGGCCCTGGTGCGTGGCACCGCCGTCAATTCCGACGGCGCGTCCAACGGACTCACCGCGCCGAGCGGGCCGTCACAACAGCGAGTCATCACGGCCGCTTTGCGCGATGCGGGCATCGGCGCGGCCGGTGTCGACGTCGTCGAGGCGCACGGCACCGGGACCGCACTGGGTGATCCGATCGAGGCGCAAGCGCTGCTGGCCACCTACGGCCAAGACCGGGGCGAGACCGGTGAACCGTTGCTGGTCGGCTCGATCAAGACCAATATCGGGCACACCCAGTCCGCCGCCGGCGTCGCGGGAATCATCAAGTCGGTGCTGAGCATGCGCCACGGGATCGTGCCGAAAACTCTGCACGCCGACAATCCCTCGCGCCATGTGGAGTGGGGCGCCGGTGAAGTGCGGATCGCGGCAGCGGCGGTGTCGTGGCCGACGGTGGATCGGCCGCGCCGTTGTGCGGTCTCCTCGTTCGGCATCAGCGGGACCAACGCCCACGTCATTCTCGAGCAGGCGCCCGCCGACTCGGCCGCGCCGGTATCCGAGCCGGTCGAAGCCACCGACCCGACTACCGCTGTGCCGCTGGTGTTCTCGGCGAAAACCGAGGTATCGCTGCGACGTGGCGCCGCACGCCTGCACGAATTCGTCACCGAGACCGCCGCGACGCCGACCTCGGTGGCACGTTCGCTGACGCTCGGGTCGACCGGCTACGAATTTCGCGGCGTCGTGGTCGCCGACGACATGGACAGCGCGGCAGTCGGATTCCAGGCTATCGCCGGGGCGAGCGATTCGCCCGGTGTGCCGGTGCGGCGGACCCGCAAGGGCGCGACCGCGTTCATGTTCACCGGACAGGGCTCCCAGCGTCCGGGTATGGCGGCGCAGTTGTACCGGAATTACCCGGTGTTCGCTGCCGCGTTCGATGAGGTATGTGCCGCGCTCGACCCCCATCTGGCACACCCGCTGGCCGAGGTGGTGTGGCGGGCCGGAGATTCGGATCTGTTGCACGACACGGGATTCACCCAGCCCGCATTGTTCGCGGTGGAGACCGCGATGTTTCGATTGGTCGAATCCTGGGGTCTGCGACCGGATTACCTCATCGGCCACTCCATCGGCGAACTGACAGCCGCGCATGTCGGCGGGGTGCTGTCGCTGGCGGACGCGGCGCGGATCGTCGCGGCGCGTGGTCGGCTGATCGCGGCGCTGCCGCCCGGCGGGGCAATGCTCGCGGTCGGCGCTTCGGAAGCGGCCGTGCGCGGCGAACTCGACGCGGTGTTCGCGTTGGACATCGCGGCCGTGAACGGCCCCGAATCGGTGGTGGTCTCCGGCCCGGTCGCGGCGATCGAGGAGTTCGGCTCGGTCATGGCTGCCCATGGTCACCGCACGAAGCGGCTGCCGGTCTCGCACGCGTTCCACTCCGCGCTGCTCGACCCGATGCTCGACGACTTCGCCGCCGTCCTGCGCCAGACGAATTTCGGCGAACCGCGGGTGCCGATCGTCTCGAACACCCTCGGCGCGATCGCCACCGCCGAGATGCTGACCGACCCGGGCTACTGGATCGAGCACGTGCGCGGCACGGTCCGATTCGCCGACGGTGTCGCTGCCCTGCGTGCGGCGGGCGTTGTCCGTCTCCTGGAACTAGGGCCCGACCCGGTGCTCACCGCAGCGGTGGCAGAGGCGGATCCCGACAGGGAATTGGTGGTCGCCTCGGTGCTGCGCCGCGGCCAGAACGAGCCGGAGACCGTCCTCACCGCTGTTGCGGCGATGTATGCCGATGGCGCGCACGTGGATTGGGCAGCGGTGGTGCCGACAGGGACGCGGATTTCGGTGCCTACCTACGCGTTCGCTCGCGAGCGGCACTGGCTGACGGCGTCCGGCGGCGGCCCGGCCGGCACCGGCTCGGTATCGCCAGGACATCCGCTGCTCGCCTCGGCGACCGCTCTGGCCGACGGTGACGGCCACCTGTTCACCGCCCGGCTTTCCATCGACCAGCAGGCTTGGGTAGGCGACCACGTCGTCATGGGTGCGATTATCGTGCCGGGTACCGCGCTGCTCGAACTGGGACTTCGAGTCGGGGCCGAAATCGGTTGCGAGGTAGTGGAAGAACTCACCCTCGAGGCACCACTGATCCTGCCCGCCGAAGGCGGTCGGATCGTGCAGGTGCGGGTAGCGGCCGCCGATGAAAGCGGTAGGCGCGCCATCTCGGTCCACTCTCGTGCGGAGGACGGTGACGGTCTCACGACGCCGTGGATGCGCCACGGCAGCGGCTTCCTCGCCGAGGACGATCAGATCGAGCCCGCGAGCGACTTCGACGCCTCGAGCTGGCCGCCCTCGGACGCGGTGCCGGTCGACCACACCGGGTTCTACGATGCGTTCGCCGCGACCGGTTTCCAGCTGGGCCCGCGCTTTCGCGGTATCACGGGTTGTTGGCGCGCGAGCGCGCCCGACGGAACGGATGTCGTCTACACCGAGATGAGTCTGCCCACCGACCTGCGCCACGAGGCCGCCGACTACGGGATCCACCCGGCACTGCTGGACAACGCACTGCAATCACTGGCGCTCAATGCCATCGATCGGGCCGCGCTGTCCGGCGAAGACCAGGCGATGCAGACACGAATGCCGTTCTCCTGGGGAGCGGTTCGCGCCTATCGCGCAGGTGCGGACACGCTGCGCGTACGCATCAGGATGATCGGCGATGACACGATGGCCATCGATGTCAGCGACGGCACCGCGATGCCGGTCGCCACCATCGGGCAGTTGGTCGCGCGGCCGGTCACGGCCGAGCAGATCGGTGCTGCTGCCGGTGGGGAGGACGCCCCGCTGTATCGCGTCGGATCCGTCCCGATCGGCGTGGACACGGCACCCCCCGCCGGCTACGAGGTGCTCGGCGGTCTCGACTCGCTGGCGTGGCTCGGCGGAATTCCGGACGGGGGGCCGCTGCGCGCCATCAGCCTCACCGAATTGGCGAGCACGGCCGAGACGGAAGACGTCGCCCCGGTGCTGTTCTCGCTGTCCGACGGTGCCGCCGCCGGTCTTGTCGCGTCGACGCTCACCGCGCTGCGGTGTCACCTCGACACACCCGCTGTTCCCGGGCGGGAACTCGTCGTGCTCGGTGACGGTACCGTCCCGGCACACGCGGCGGCGCTCGCGCTGGCCAGGACCGCCTCGACCGAGCATCCCGGGCGGGTGCGGATCGTCGATACCAACGGCACCGCCGAGGCCGGAGCCCGGATCGGCGACGCCTTGTCCGCGGCCGAATCCGACATCGTGCTCACCACGTCGGAGGTCCACGGACGAAGGCTGCTGGCGGTGAAACCGCCGGAGCCAGGGGAGTCCGCGATCGCCGAAAGACTCGCCGCGGGAACAGTTCTCATCACCGGCGGCACCGGCGCCCTGGCGACGGTGCTCGCCGGACATCTGGTGAACACCTACGGCACCCGCTCGCTGCTGCTGGTCAGCCGCAGCGGCACCGCCGGGCCCGATCTCGCCGACCTGATCGAACAGTGGCGTAGCGACGGAGTCGAGGTGCGGATCGCGGCCGCCGACGTGGCCGACGCGGGCGATCTCGCCGCGGCGCTGGCCAGCTTGCCCGCGTCGGTACCGGTGACCGCCGCGATCCACGCGGCGGGAGTACCAGGCGACGCGCTCGTCAGCGCGCTCGATCCCGAGCGGCTCGACACGGTGCTGCGCCCGAAGGTGGCGGGCGCACTCGCCCTCGACCGGCTGCTCGGTCCCGACGTCGCCATCGTTGTGTTCTCCTCGGCGGCCGCGGTTTTCGCCAATCCGGGCCAGGCCGGGTACGCGGCAGCCAACGCGTTCCTCGACGCGTTCGCCCGGCAGCGCGCGGACAAGGGGCGGCCGACACTGTCGATGGCGTGGGGCCAATGGGAACTCGACAGCACATTCACCGCCGAGCTGAGCACCACCGATCTCGACCGCATCCGCCGCGGCGGGGTCGTGCCCATCGACACTGCGACGGGTCTGGCCATGTTCGATTCGGCACTGGCACTCGGTGAGCCGAACGTCGCGCCGATCCTGCTCGACACCGCGGCGGTGCGATCGGCGCCGACGGGCATTCCGGTCCTGCTCTCGCAGCTGGTGCGGCCCGCCATCAAAAAGCTGCACGGTTCCGCCGCGGGTGGTCTGCGCATCAAACTGACTCGCACACCGGTGGACGAGCGTGCGGCCGCGGTGCTCGTGTTCGTGCGCGAGCAGGTAGCCGAGGTGCTCGGCCACACGGGAATCGAGGTGGTCGAGCCCGAAACACCTTTCCTGGAACTGGGTTTCGACTCGCTCACCGGCGTCGAACTGCGCAACCGACTGAACACGCTCACCGGACTCCAGTTGCCGACCACTGCGGTGTTCAACCATCCGACACCGGTGGCACTGGCCGCGAACCTGCTCTCGGCCATGGACCTCGGTGATTCGGTCGCCGGCGACGACGGTGGCGCCGCACCGGCGCCCTCGACCGCGAAATCGGCGGCCAACCCGGTGGTTTCGGTATTCCGCGCGCTCTGCGACCGGGATCGCTACATCCCGGCGACCCAACTGCTGATGCTCTCCGCGGAGCTGCGGGAGACCTTCGGTTACGCCGACCGCGCGCCGTCGCGACCGGTCACCTTGGCCACCGGGCCCGATCCGCGCAAACTGGTGTGTTTCCCGGCATTCAGCGCGGTCTCCGGGCCACACGAGTACGCGCGCCTCGCCACGGCGTTCCGGAACGAACGCGATGTCGTCGTGGTGCCGGCGCCTGGCTTCGTGGATGGCGAGAAGGTGCCGACCGACTACGACACCTTCATCCGCATGCAGGCCGAGAGTGTGCTCGGCGTCGTCGGCGACGGTCCGTTCCTGGTAGCGGGTCGATCAGCGGGCGGATGGATCGCGCACGGGGTGGTGTCGGTGCTCGAGGAGCAGGGGTATACACCCGACGGCCTCGTTCTGATCGACACCTACATCGACAATCACAATGGCACCGATCAGTTCCTGTCCTCGATGCTGCGCGGCATGCTCGCCCGCGACGGCCGCTTCGACCTCGACATCAGGGATACCTCACTCACCGCGATGGGCGTCTATCTCGAGCTGTTCGCGGACTGGGCGCCCGCCGATATCGCGACGCCGACCCTGCAGGTGCGGGCGACCGAGATCAACGAGGAGGCCAAGGACGACGTGAAGGGTCGCGACGACTGGGCGGCGACGTGGCCGCTGCCGCACGAGGTCATCGACGTGCCGGGCGACCACTTCACCATGCTGGAAGACCACTCCGAGACGACCGCGGCCGCCATCCGCACCTGGGTCGCGCGGATGGCGGGGGTCAGCGCGGGTCGAGACCCGCGCTGAGTCCGGCGGCGACGAAATCGGTCAGGCTGTCGATGCCGATCTCCGGATCGCCGTGCCAGGACTGGATCATCGTTTCGGCGGTCGCCGCGATCATCGCCGCGGTGACCGCCGGATCGGCGGGCAGGCGGGCACCGCGGCCTGCCAGCTCGGTGAGCCACGAGATCCATGGCTGCAACTGTTCGGCGCGGAAGGCTCGCATCTGTTCGGCGAAAGCCGAATTGGCGAGTGAGGCCTGCTCGATCGCGGCGAACACGTCGCGGTTGGCGGCGTAGGTATGCCAGAAGACAGCGACGTGGGTGCGGGTGGAGTCGTGGATGGACACCGTGCTGGTGTTCGCGGGCGGATCCGGCGGGCTGCTCGCGAACTCGTCGGCATCCGCGCCGATATCGACCGCGAGTGCGGCGAGCACTTCCTCTTTGCCCTCGAAGTGGTTGTAGAAGGAACCCGCGGCCCGCCCGGCCTCGCTGGTGATGTCGGTGATCTTGGTGTTCAGGTAGCCCTGACGTGCGAAGACGACTCGTGCCGCGGCCTTGAGATCGGCGGTCGTCTGCACCGCTTGCAGTTGCCGCTGCGTCAGTCGGCTCGTTGTGGCGTCGATGTTGATCACTCCTTGACAGTGTCCATGAGAAGCGTACTATCATGAAGTATAGTTCACTGAATGAAAATTCACCGAAATTCATCGAAATGGGGACCTCATGAAAGCTGCGGTACTGCATCGGTACGGCGCGCCGGAATTCGGGAATTTCGTCGTTCCAGACCCAGGCGCCTACTCCGACGGCGTGCTGGTCGAGGTCCGCGCGGCCACGATCAACTCGATCGACAGGGTCACGGCCGCGGGCAAGCACTATCTGAGTCCCAAGACGTTCCCGGTCGTCACCGGTATCGAAGGGGCCGGCGTGACCGCGGATGGTCGGCGCGTCTACTTCGGCAGGCCGGTGAGCCCGTTCGGATCGATGGCCGAAACCACCGTCGTCCCCGCCGGATTCGCCATGCCCATCCCGGACAGCGTGGACTTCCCCGTCGCCGCCACCCTCGGCAACAGCGGGATGGCGGCGCTGATGCCGCTCACCGATACGGCACAACTGAAGCCCGGTGACAACGTCGTACTGCTCGGTGGCAGCGGTGTCGTCGGCAGACTGGCGATCCAAGCCGCCCGATTGCTCGGTGCGGGCACGATCACCGTGGTCGGCCGGGATGAGGCCGCGTTGGAGGCCACCGTGGCACTCGGCGCTTCCGCGACGGTATCGACCGAGGGTCTGTCCGCGGACCGACTCACCGCGGCCATCCGCGAGGCGTCGGGCGGTGTGGACGTCATCGTGGACTACACCTGGGGCGAACCGGCACTGGCCGCCCTCGCGGCGGGTAATCCCGGTGTTCATCTCGTGCAGGTGGGTGATCGTGCGGGAGCGAAGGTCGCATTGCCCGCGCAGCTGCTGCGATCGCTCGGCGCCTCGGTCACCGGATTCATGCCGGTGCACCACGGACCCGAAGCGATGATGCGCGCCTATCGGCAGTTGCTCGAATGGGCCGACCGTGCGGATCTGACCGTCGACTATGAACTCGTCCCCTTGGCCGACGTGGCCGCCGCTTGGGAGCGGTCGGCCATCGTGCGGCACAAGCTGGTGCTGGTTCCGTAAGCCGCCCGGCTCACCCGGTGCAATTGTTCACCGGGTGAGCGCGGGAGGTCTCGCCTCGTCTTTCAGATAGTCGCTGAGCATCCTCAACGTATGGGTCTGGATCCAAGTGACGGGAAAGCGGGTGTGCCGCAGGAACTTCGGCGGCGCGATACCTTTGGCCATGACGGCGGCGTAGCGGTCGAGATGGCGAAGTCGCCGACGGCAGATGTCCTCGTATCCGGCCAGAGCCGACGCCACCGTGGCGGGATCGCCTGTGACGGTGTCCGGCCCGAACTGTCCACACAGCACCCACACGTCTTCGAGCACCTGGTTTACGCCCTGGGCGAGCGCAGGCGGAATCGCGTGCACGGCATCGCCGAGCATCGTCACCCTGCCACGACTCCACGGTTGCGGCGGCTGCAGCCGGATATGCGGAAAGAGACCGATCTCGGAATTCTCGATCGCCGCGAGGACACTCGGAATCGGTTCGGCCCAATGCCCGAACCGCGACCGCAGGTTGTTCACGATCGCGGCGGGGTCGGTGCTGTCCAACGGCGCCGCGGAGGAGTCACCGACCGCGCCGGGCGGCACCAGTTCGCCGTCCTTCCACGGGGTCTCGAAGACCCACTGGAGGCGACCCCCACCCGCGGGCAGCAACACACTGAAACCTTCCGGCCCATAGATGGTCATTCCGGTGGTGCCCGAGGCCAGTTCGAGGTCGATCGGATCAAGCCCGTGCCAGGTCGCGAAACCGGTCCAGTTGCGTGTCTCGTCACCGGTCAGTTGCCTGCGGATCGCCGAACGATTGCCGTCGGCGCCGATCAGCAGGTCCGCCTCGATGCGGCTCCCGTCCTCGAAAAGGGCAACCGGGCGATCGGTCGAGCCCTCCTCGAAGCCTGTGCAGCTCATGCCCAGTCGCAGTACCCCGGCAGGCAGCCGCTCAGCGAGCCTGCGCACGATGTCGCCGCGTGGAATGACCAGATTCGGTTGCTCGTAATGCTTCTCGATCCGATGCATATCGACCTGCCACAGCCCGACACCGTCGCTGAACGCGGTATCGACGGCCGTGAGGGGGCTACCCAGATCGTGCATCGGCACGTCGAGGTAGTCGAGGACGCCGGTGCCGTTGGACCACAGGATCAACCCTGTGCCTCCGGTGCGCAGCGTCGCGCCGCGTTCGTACACCGCGACCTCGTGCCCGGCGGCGAGCAGACCGTGCGCGGCGGCAAGTCCCCCGACTCCGGCTCCGATGATGACAATATTCATGGCTGGGACTCCACTTCGGCGATCGATGCGAGGTGGGCGGGCCGAAGCGCCGCACCCGGCTCCAATCTCGCACGGCCCCGACACCATCGGTACGGCTGTAGGGGGTGCCGCCTCGATGGATAGTGGGTCATAGGGGTGCCCTCGCGCAGTCGGCGCGCGGAGAGTGGAACGAGTGAACGCCATGCCACAGCACCCGTCGGAGCACAGAGGAACCACCCAGAACTGGTTGCGTCGATTGTCCACTGGCCCTACTCACCGGACAGCGCTGCTGTGCCTGCCTTTCGCCGGTGGCGCAGCGCCATGGTTCGCGCCGCTGGCCACTCGGCTGGCCTCGCTCGGCTGCGTGGCAAACGTGGTCGCGGTCCAATATCCCGGTCGGCAGGACCGCTATCGCGAGCGACCGATCGACGACCTGCACATCTTGGCGAGTGAGCTACATCGGCACTGGACTACCTCCGCGTACGCGGGCACGGAGGTCGTGGTGTTCGGGCACAGTATGGGCGCCGCGCTCGGCTTCGAATTCGTTCGGCGACTGACAGATTCGTCGCCCGGTGCTGTGCGAGGGTTGATCGTGTCGGGACGTCGCGCCCCGACATGTGTACGTCCCGAACGCGCGAGCGACCTGTCCGACACGGAGTTCGTCGACTTCGTTGTCGGGCTCGGTGGCAGCGACGCCCGGCTGGCCACCGACCCCGACTTGAGGGAACTGGTATTGCCGGCGCTCCGTTCCGACTACCTCGCCATCGAGGACTACCGCACCGACCCGGCCGCGCGCGTCGCGGTTCCGGTCGCGGTGTACGCCGGCCGCGCCGACACCGAAACCACCCCCGCGGAACTGTCGGCGTGGCGGCATCACACCGACCTCCCGATCCGCACTCGCTTGTTCGACGGCGGCCACTTCTTCGTTGCCGAACAGGCGGTGGCAGTCACCGAGGCCATTGCCTCCGACATCACCACGATGACTACGCGCAGACTGCCCGAAGTACCCGGATGGTGAGTTCATTGCGCTTGCTGATCCCGAGCTTGCGGTAAACGCGAGTCAGGTGCTGTTCGACCGTGCTGACTGTGATGAACAGGCTTCTGGCGATCTCGCGGTTGGTCAGACCCTTCGCGGCCAACTCGGCGACGTTCGACTCGGACTCCGACAACGGCGACCGCTGCACCGACCTGGCGACGCCACCCGCCAACGCTGAGCGAGCAGGCCCGGTGCGGAGGGCATCGAGCAGCGACCCGTTGCCGACGACCGGCACCGCCGCCAATCCCTCAGCCGGAGTGTCGAGCAGCATCGAGTGCAGGAATTCGTCTGGTGGAGCGACACATTCACGCATCGCCTTCTGTGCCCGTCGGGAGAGCTGACGGGCATAACCGTGCTCGCCGAGCGTGCGTACGCATTGCGCGAGTTCGTCGAGGACGACCGCGTGGCCGTATCGGTCGCCGCAGTGGTCGAACATGTCCTGTGCGTCGGCCAGCAGGCGTTTGCGTCGCTCCGGCGGGGATATGGCCGCGACAGCGCGCAAGGCGATCGCGCGCGACCTGCTCGGCGCACCGCCGACCCGCAGTATCTGCTCCTGGGCCAGCTTTCGTGCCGCGGCGGGATCACCCAGTCGCACCTGCGCCAGCGCACCGTATGCGCGCCACGCGACCAGGCCCGGGATGTCGAGCCCGTTGGTACACATGAACTCTCCGCATTGTTCGAACTCGGCCAGCGCCGCGGCCGGCAAGCCGGATGCCAGGAAGTACTCACCGCGCGCGGCCATATAATGCAGACCGAATCGGGTCAGGAACGTTTCCGGTATCACGGAAACGGTCAGGTATTCGGCTGCCTTGTCCAGATCTCCAGCCAGGGCGTGCGCCTCGATCAGCGTGCCGAGGACCATCCCTGCGCCGACACCCCAGCCTCCGCGCGGCAGTGTGTCGAGCGCCGCTGTGGCGTTCTCGATCGCGCCGGGCAGATCACCCAGGCGCAACTGGACCATCCCGCGCAAGGCGAGCGCGTGTGCGAACCAGGTCGGCGAAACGCGCACGACGGGCTGGGCGAGCAGTGTGCGGCTCCAGTAGTCGGCGCGGTGCAGATCGTCGCAGTAGAACAGTGTCAGCACCGAATACAGTGCCGGCTCGATCGAATCGGCGCGCGAATCCCCGAAGGTGAGCCGCTGGATGATCTTCTCGGCGGTGTCGATGGCGTGTGCGGCATCGGTGTGTCCGGTCACGGCCGAATGCATCAGCTTGGTTGCTTGCAATTTGGCCGAAGACGGGAGCGGTAGGTTCGCGTGTGTGTACGCGATGGTGCGCACCGCAGACGGCATCCGTGCGAGCAGGCTGGGGTAGGTGGCTCCCACCCAGGCACGCAGGCCGTCGAAATCGTTGTGGGTGAGGGAATGCGCACCGGAATCTGAACGCAGCAAGGGCATCTGGGCGGTGAACTCGTCAAAGTTACCCTGCCACAACAGGTATAGCAGGGAAGCGGTGCCGATCGTCGCACCGCTGCCGAGTGCGTCGGAGCGGTGGACGTGCAGCAACTGCTTGATGTGGTCAGGTCCGGCCAGCCACGCAAGCCGCGACCAGCGAGTGTGCAGGATGGACCGGAAGTGTTTGTCGGAGCTGTTGTCGATGGCCAGGCGCAGGAAATCGATGGCGGAAGGATAGTCGCCGAGCTCCTGAAGGGCGTCGGCAGCGGCAACGAACGTCGCGACTGCCCAGGGTTCATTGACCGGATTCGCCGCCCGCAGGTGGGTCGCCGTGGTGACCGGGTCCTCACCGGACTCGTACATCAGAGCGGCGACTCGGTAGTGCATTACCGCAGTGTCGGCCGCGCCGGCCAGTGCCAGGACAGCTTCCGCGGCACCATCGCACCGAAAGCCCCCTGGGCCGTTCTCGCTGTCCGGCCGCAGGATCCCCGACAGCGCCGACACCATCGTGTCGACTCGTGTGTCCGTGTCGTCGAGAAGTCTTCCGGCATAAGACATCGCACGGTCCCAGCCGAACGTCGCGATGACGGCCGCGAGGTTCACGGCACGGGGATCGAGCTTGCGCAGATAGATCTGGACCGCACTGAAATACTGTGCCCCGGGTGTGGTCGTGGCCACGATGTTGTCGGGCCCGATCGAGTCTTCGACGAGAGCACGCATGAGCCGCATGTTGCCGCCGGACAGGCGCAGCAGTTCAGCGCGTGACCGGTCGCTCTGGGCATGCTGTGTCAGGATGTCGAGGTATTCCTCGGCCTCCGGGTCAGTGAGTGTGCCGATCCGGATGGTGGTGCTGCGTGGGTGCGCGAGTAGGTCCATCAATGCGTCCGGATACCGCGCCGGCGCACCTTCGGTTGTCACCAGGACCACGAGCAGCGGAGCAGCGGTCAGCAGCATGCGCCGCAGGACATCGAGCGACCATTCATCGGTGTCATCGGCGTTGTCGATGAGTAGCAGCGCCGGGCCTGCCTCCAACAGCTTCATGTAAGGCCGTAGCGTGACGACCGTGCCAGGTGGCGACAGTCGGGCACTGTCCGCCTCGCTGCCGATCGACCCGAGCAATTCCTCGATGACCCGAGACGAGTCGGCGCTGCGTCTGCTCGGACTGGCCACTGCGGTGAGAAATCCGGCATCGGTCGCGCGCTGGGTAAGTGTCAAGGACAACAATGATTTGCCTGTTCCGGTGGCCCCGGAAATTCGTGCGATGGCGGCTCCTGTTTCCGAAACGGAGTGGAGCAGCGCGGTGAGTTTGGCAAGTTGCGCACTGAAAAGTTCTTTGCTCAATTTTCCCCCCGGAGGTAGAGCCAGGTCGATGGTTCTGAGGTGAAGTGGTAAGCGGCGCGCCGGTGCGTGGTGCGCGATGGCACCTGCCACGACATTAGGGCATTTCGGACACGGCCGCGACCCGGTCATTCTGTGGGCTGGGTAGCTCATTGGTAGCGATGGGTTCAATCGTGCGGCAATTGTGCTGCACTCCCATGGGAATCCGCGGATGGCAGGTGCCATGTGTCGGCCGTTCGAAGCCGCGGTCTCCGGCTGGGCAGACCACGTGTGGGCGGGCGACGGTTGACAACTGATCAGACCGCGAGCAGACTGAAACCATCGCACTGAACATGGATTCACTGAGAATCTGTTCATCTAGCCGACTCGCGCGAGGGGGCCGAGTGCGTTCGACGGGGGCGGTCGGTGCGGATCGTCACTCTTGGGCACCAGACTCGAGAAACATGCCTTGAAATGGGGGTTTGTCGAATAATTCGGGTTGTCGGGCACCGGTCGGTATCCGGAAAAGCGGTAAGCAGGCGTGGAAGGAACGTGTGGTAACTGTGGAACCCGGTGATGGATCGGAGTCGTCCAAGGGCGGCGGGGGCGTGCTGATCGACCGCAGGCCGTTGGCCTATCCGGCGTTCCGGCGTCTGTGGCTCAGCGGTGTCGTGTCGATCTCTGGCGCGCAGCTGACAGTGATCGCGGTGCCCCTGCAGGTGTACGCGATTACGGGATCGTCGGCCTACGTGGGCCTTGTCGGCGTATTTACGCTGGCACCCCTGATTATCTTCGGATTATGGGGTGGAGCGTTGGCCGATGTAGTCGACCGGCGCAAACTGCTGTTGGGCAGTTCTTACGGAATGGTTCTCGCCACCAGTCTGCTGTTTACTCAGGCGTTTCTGGATCTGAACAATATCTGGTTGCTTTATGCAATTCTTGTGCTACAGCAGGGATGCATTGCGATCAACCAGTCGACCCGCAATGCGATCTTCCCGCGTATCCTGCCCGCGCAGCACATCGCGGCCGCCAATACACTCGAGATGACGGCCATTCAGATCGGCGGAATCTTCGGAAGCGTGCTTGCCGGGGTGATCATCGCCTTCGGCGGGTCGGCGATGGCGTACCTCTTGGATTCGGCCGCGATGCTGGTCGCGGTGTGGGCCGCTTACCGTCTGCCCGCGTTGCCACCCAGCGGTAACGTGACCCGGTCCGGCGTGCGAGAGATCTGGTTCGGGCTGGTATACGTCTCGTCGCATCGCCTGATCATGGCGATGTTCGTGATCGACCTGGTGGCGATGGTCGCTGGTCTGCCGCGTGCGCTGTTCCCGGAGATGACCGAGAAGAGTTTCGCCGCGGGTGCGGCCGACGGTGAGTTGATCGTCGGCGTGTTGTTCGCGGCGATGGCGATCGGATCGGTGCTCGGTGGCGTCTTCTCCGGGTGGGTACCGAGGGTGCGCCGACACGGTGTCGCGGTGGTCGTCGGTGTCGTCATCTGGGGTCTGGGCATCGCCGGATTCGGTCTGAGCGCTTTGCTCGGCAGCGGCGGGCTCATTCTCGCGATCTTCTTCTTGGCGATCGCCGGAGTCGGCGATCTGATCTCGGTGATCTTCCGCTCCACCATGATTCAGCAGATCGCCACCGACGACGTTCGTGGCCGACTCCAGGGGTTGTTCACTGTCGCGGTCGCGGGTGGTCAACGTCTCGGCGATTTTTCTCACGGCATCACCGCCGCGTTGGTGGGCACCACGATCGCGGTGTCGGGTGGCGGCACCGTGGTTGTCTTCGCGGCGATCTTGATCATGATCATTCTCCCGATTACCTACCGGTACCGGTTCGATCCCACTCGCCCCACTGACGTCAGTGACGAATCGGTCGCCGAACCTGAGCGAGTCACGGCCAAGGAGCCGTAAGGCCGACGCGAGAACAGGGAGCGATCAGCCTCGCCGCGCCGATGAACTTGATCAGATCTTCCGAGAAGGGCTCGGCCGAGCCCATCTTGGAGTCGGCGAGTATCTGTTCTTTGGATTTGACGAGTTTCATCGAACCGGCCAAGGCGGGGACCACGACATGCCGGTCCCCGGCAGTGGGTGCCTGCGATTGCTGGTCCGATGTGCCGCAGGCCGTGGCACCGAGGTGCTCATAGTCTGGGGATCATGCGTAGTGGGTCGGGTGCGCTGGGATCGGTGCCGGGTCGGCACCCGCAGGACTCGCCCCGATCGAGGGTGACGGGCATCGGGGTGCGTTCCACGGAGTCATCTGTGGTCGCGCGATCGAGAACGTCGGCGATCGCGTGTCGGGCGATGATCTCGATGGGTTGTTGCGACGAGGTGAGGGTGATCTGTCCGAAGTTCTGATTCGTACCGGCGTCGAATCCGACGATGCGGATGTCGCCGGGTACCCGTAGGCCCGCATCGGTGACCGCGCGCATGGTTGCGGCAGCCTGTCCGTTCGTGCCGACCACCAGGCCGTGCGGGGGAGCGGCGCCTGAATTGAGACGGGCGCTGACTGCCCGGTAGGCGCCCTGGGGGGTCAGGTCTGTGTGGATCAGGGTGCTCGAGCCGGTGATCGAGACGAAGCCTTCGTGGCGCAACGCGACGGTTTCCCGGTCACCGTATTCGACGTCGTCGGCGGTGAATCCGCCGACGAAGGCGATGTCACGGCAGTGGTGGACCTCGACGAGGTGTGCGGCGGCCAGCCTGCCTGCCGCGACGTGGTCGGCGCAGACCAGTGGTGCCGGGGTGTCGACTGGTCCTCGTCGGCTGTGTACCCATGCGACGGGCACGCGGGCGCGGCGGCAGGACTTGCTGATTTCGGGGGTGTTGACCGCGCCGACCACGATCAGTCCGTCGATGCCGACGTCGGTGAATGCTGCGGTGAACTCGAGTTCGCGCTCGGGGTCGTAGCCGGTGTTGCCGATCATGGTCAGGTGATCACGGGCGCGCGCCTCGATCTCGAGTCGACCGGCCAGCGCGGCATACAGCGGCAGTGTGAGATCGGGAACCAGCAGGCCGAGTTGACGCCACTTGCGCGGTCGTCGCAGCGCTCTGGCGTTGCGGTCGGGACGATAGTGCAGCTCGTCGGCGGCGGCGAGAACCTTGGCGCGCAAGGCGTCCGACACCGGCCGCGGCCCGTCGTTGAGGACGTAGCTCACTGCGGCGGTCGAGACGCCGGCCAGCGTCGCGACGTCGGCGAGGGTGGGCCGTTTGGTGGTCACATTCGCTCCAGTATCGCAGTCCCCGCCTGAGGCCGTTCGGGTTTTGTTCATGCGGATTCCTACCCTATCCGGCGGCCTGATCCTGATTACGCTAATCGATTAGACACGTTACAAGCGTGACCTAGCGCCGCAACATACGACAGGTGAAGTAGAGACATGTCCTACGCACGACTCAGCGGAGTCACCCATCACGAACCCGACAACGCCTACGACAGCTACATCCTGTTCACCGGGGCAGACTCGATCACCCGCCTGATCGACCTCGCGGGCACCGTCGTTCGGGAGTGGCCGTTCGCGGGGGTCCCGCCCCGGATCATCGACCCCGCGCTCAACGGTGGCCGCATCGGTGACATCGGAGTCCAGCTCAGCGAGAGCGGCGACGGCCGTGGCGGTATCTACGCCAACGGGACTGTCGGCCAGATCGATTGGGCCGGAGACACCGTGTGGGAATGGGGGCGCCAGGCGCCCGGCCGCGCCGCACGTCAGAACCATGACTGGGAACTGCTGCCCAACGGAAATCGGCTGTTGCTGGTCACCGTGCCCCGAGTGGTGCCCGATCTCGGCACAGCGATCGTCGGTGATCAAGGACTGTTCGAAGTCGACCCCGGCGGCGCGATCGTGTGGCAGTGGCTTGCCGGTGACCACCTGCACGAGTTCGGCTTCACCGAACTCGGGTGGCAGGCCCTGCGTGCCACCGCGGCCCGTGACCCCGAAGACCCGTGGGGCTACCTGGAAATGAACAGCGCTAAATCGCTGGGCCCCAACACCTGGCACACCCAGGACCCCGACACGGTCTTCCAGCCCGACAACATCATCGTCAGCTTCCGCAAAGCCAATATCGTCGCCCTGATCGACAAGGCATCCGGCGCGATCGCCTGGAAGCTCGGCCCGTATTTCGACGCCATCCCGGGCGCCCAGCATCAGCGCATCAATGTCCACAAAGTGCCACGTCCGGTCGACCAGATCTCGGGCCAGCACAATCCGCACATGATCGCGCCCGGCCTGCCGGGGGCGGGCAACGTCCTGGTCTTCGACAATCAGGGTGGCGCCGGCTATCCGCCTGCGCCGCTGGGTATCTACGCGGGGTCGCGGGTACTCGAGATCGATCCGACCACCAAACAGATCGTTTGGCAGTACACCGCCGAGGACTCCGAGCGGCCGTCGTGGACGTTCTTCAGTTCCTTCGTCAGCAACGCGCAGCGCCTGCCCAACGGCAACACCCTCATCACCGAGGGAATGCGGGGCCGATTGTTCCAGGTCACCCCCGACGGAGCGGTGGTGTGGGAGTACCACAGCCCCTACGAGGGCTATGGCGTCGCCGGTGAGCCCGAGGTTCGCGCACCGCGCGTGCCCGGCGTCGACCGGCTCACCGTGACCCCATTGGTATACCGGGCCCAGTCGGTTCCCTTCGAATGGGTTCCTGACCCCACCTCGGCATCGGCACACCGCTGACCGGTCCGCGCCCGAGAACGGAAGGAAGGACGACGAGGTGACAACCAGCGTGGGAACCAAGACAGCACCTGAACCACCGGCAACCTCGAAACGCAACGCGCTGCGCCCACACCTCACCGGCACGTCGGCGTGGATCGCCCGCGCGAAGGCACTGGCGTGGACCGTCGCCGGGCTCGGCCTGGCCGCCCTGGTGTGGTCGCTGGTCGCGGCGAGCGGGCAGTTCCCCGACGAGCTGTTTCCGGCCCTGCCCGAGATCGGGCGAGCCGGGTACAGCATGGGGGTCGAGGGCCTGTTGGCCGCCGACATTCTCGCCAGCTTGCGCCGTGCCGCAACGGGATTCGTGATCGGTGCGCTGGCGGGCATCGCCGCCGCGGTGGTGACCGCGAACACCGCGACCGGACGCAAACTGCTGCAACCGGTCTTGCGGCTACTCTCTCCCATCCCCACGATCGGCCTGGTCCCCTTGGCGATCCTGTGGTTCGGGCTCGGCGAGGACAGCAAGGCGCTGGTTATCGCGCTCGGCGTTTTCGTGCCGGTCTGGATCAACAGCCACACCGGCTTGTCGGGTACCCCGCAGGACTACCTGCAAGCCGCGCGCTGCCTGGGCGCCGGGCGGCGACAGACGCTGCTCGGGATCGTGCTGCCCGAAGCGGCACCCGACATCGTTTCCGGACTGCGGGTCGGTGCCGCGATGTCGTTCGTCCTCATCGTCGTCGCCGAAATGACCGGAACGACTGAGGGAATCGGCTACCGCATCTACCAGTCGCAGATGTTCTCCCAAGCCGACCGGGTGATCGCGTGCCTGATCGTTCTCGGCATCATCGGCGCCGTCTGCGACCTGGCGATCGCCTCGCTGACCGCGCCGCTGACGACCTGGTCGCACAAGGAGCACTGAGATGGCGATACACACCCACGACCTGGTCGTTCACTACCCCGGACAGCCTGCCCCGACGCTCAACGGGATCAGCATGTCGATCCCCGACGGCTCGTTCACCGTGCTGGTCGGCGCTTCCGGCAGCGGCAAGTCGACCCTGCTGCACTGCCTCGCCGGTCTCATCACACCCACCATCGGGACGGTGACCGACAACGACACCCCGGTGCTGGCACCGGATCCGCGCCGCGGCATGGCCTTTCAGCGGGACGTGCTGTTTCCGTGGATGTCGGTGGCCGACAACATCGAGTTCACCCTGCGGGCTCGAGGCATTCGAGCCAGGGCACGACCGGCGCGCGTCGTTGAACTTCTCGAGGTCGTCGAGCTGCCAGAGAGTGTCGGCGCACGACGTCCCAGCGAACTGTCCGGGGGCATGCGGCAGCGTGTGAGCATCGCGCGCATGCTCGCCGGCGAGCCCACGGTGATGCTGATGGACGAACCCTTCGCGGCACTGGACGCGCTGACCCGCCTGAAAATGCAGGACCTGCTCATCGACCTGTGGACCAGATACCACCGCACCGTCGTGTTCGTCACCCACGACATCGACGAAGCGATCCGGCTGTCCGACACCGTCAGCGTTCTGCGCGACGGCCACATCGTCGACCACATCGCCAATCCCTTGACCCGGCCGCGTCCTTCGGACGCACTGGCCGAACAGCCCGGCTACAGCCACATCCGCAAGCTCCTGCACCACGAGCTCGGCATCGACCACGCCCGCGCCTGACCCACCTTTTCGAGCTAGGACCCACTGTGAAGAATTCTCTCCGACGCACCGTTGCCGCGGCCTTGGCCGCTCTCGCCCTCTCGGGCGTTACCGCCTGCGGCGACGCAGGCAGCACCGATCCCGCCACGCTCACCGTCGGATTCGTCGTCGACCCGTCCTGGGCCCAGATACCCGTCGCCGATCGGCTGGGGTTGTTCGGCAAGCGCAATGTCAAGGTAAAAGTCATCAACTTTTCCTCCGGGGTCGAAGCATTGCAGGCGGTCGCCGCCGGACAGGTCGACATCGCTACCGCCGCCGACGTGCCCACCTCCGCCGTACTCACCCGGTCGCCGTCGCTGCGCATCGTCGGTGACGGCTCACGCTGGCAGGGCTCGCGCATCGTCGCCCGACGCAGCGCCGGGATCAACGACGTGGCGGACCTGGCGGGCAAATCCATCGGCACACCACTGGGTACCAGTGCGGCCTACTTCGCCGCGAATACCCTGGCGAACAACAACATCGAGGCGAACCTGGTCCAGGTGGCACCCTCGGCGATGGTCACCGCTGCCACCCAGCGCGATGTCGATGCGGTGTCGATCTTCCAGCCCTATCAGGCACAGGTCATTTCCGCGCTCGGCGCCGACGCGGTTGAACTGTCCGGCGGCGGCTACAACCAGCACAGCCTCTACCTGGCCACCCACGACGCCCTCACCCGTAAGGCCGACGCCGTAACCTCGTTCTTCGCGGCGCTGTCCGACGCGAGCGAGCAGCTGAAGACCCTCACCGATCCCGCTGTCGAGGCGCTCTCGGCGGCCACACAGCTGCGTCCCGACCTGCTGCGTACTGTGCTTCCGCAATTCGACTTCACGCTGCAATTGCCGCCTGCGCTGCCGGGCAAGTTCGACGAGCTGGGGCGATGGGCCGAGGGCCAAGGCAAGATCAAGGCCGGTACCCCGCTGCCGGACTATGCGACGCTGATCGACACCCGCTTCCTGCCGGTGAGCAAATGACCGACGCTCGAAACCCCGCCCTCTCTCGGCTAGCCGCCTGCCGAACGCGAACTCCGATCGGAGATCTGGCCGACCAGGTCGAGGGCACGCGTAGCGCCATCGTAGGGTTGATCCGCGCAGCCAAGGAGTCGTGAACATGGACCTCCGGTACGGCCTCAACCCTCAGCAGCGAATTGCCGAGTCCGCGCCGGTGGTGCCGGACCGTTGGCCCGTGCGATTGGTGAACGGCGAGCCGTCCTTCATCAACCTGCTCGACGCGCTGAACGCCTGGCAACTCGTCCGTGAGGCAGGCTCGGCCCTCGATGCGCCGGCGGCCGCGTCGTTCAAGCACGTCTCGCCAGCCGGTGCGGCCGTGGCCGGGCCGCTCGACGAGGTCATCACCGAGCTCTACGGGGTCGACGCGACGGCCGGGGACCTCACCAGCGCCTATGTGCGTGCCCGTGACGCGGATCCGAAGTCGTCCTACGGGGATTTCGCCGCCGTCTCGCACCCGGTCGACGAGGAGCTGGCCGATGTGTTGTCGCGGGTCATCTGCGACGGGATCATCGCTCCCGGTTTCGAACCGGGCACGGTCGAGAAACTGAGCAGGAAGAAGAAGGGTCGCTTCGTGGTGATCGAAGCCGACGACTCCGTGGCACTGCCGCAGCGGGAGGCCCGCGAAGTGTTCGGAGTGCGGCTGACCCAGGAACGCGACATGGTGCCCATCTCGCGGGAGCTGCTCGCCTCGGCCCACCTGGAACTGCCGGAGGCCGCGGTGCGCGACCTGCTGCTCGGCTTGGTGGTGCTGCGCTACACCCAGTCCAATTCGGTGGCCTACCTGCACGACGGTATGGCGCTCGGCATCGGCGCGGGCCAGCAGTCGCGGGTCGACTGCACCCGGCTGGCAGGCACCAAGGCCGACACCTGGTGGTTGCGCCGCCATCCGGTGGTCCGCGCACTCGACTTCGCCCCCGGACTCACCCGCCAGGACCGCATCAACTGGCAGGTTCGCTTCATCGAAGGCGACCTGACCCCCGACGAGACCGAACGCCTCACCGCCGGATTATCCACGCCCGCAACCGAACTCACCGCCGCCCAGCGCTCCGAGTGGCTGCGCGAACGCACCGGCCTCTCGTTCGTCTCCGACGGCGCCCTACCCTTCCGCGACAACGTCGACCACGCCGCCCGCCACGGCGTATCCTTCATCGCCGAGCCCGGGGGATCCATACGTTCCACAGATGTCGAGCAAGCCTGCCGCGAACACGGCATAGCCCTCGTACACACCGGTCTCCGGCTCTTCCACCACTGAGATCAGCACCGCTGTGCGAGCTGTTGTCTTCTCCGGGAACCGCCACGGCGGAACCTCCTGAGCACGTCGAGTTGGGCACACCTACTGATCGCGCGGCGGCGATCCGGCGCCCGAGCCGGTGAGGACGGGTATCCGCGCGCAGCGAATTCGGCGCAGCGCCAGCACACCGCGGCGGCGGCAGGCCGTGGGGAACAGTCTGGTTCAGAACGACTGGCCGGGCAGCGGCAAGATGCCCAGGTTGGCGTCGAGCCCACCGTCGACAACGAGGGTGGTGCCGGTGATGTATCCCGCGGCGGGCGAGGCGAGAAACCAGATCGCCTCCGCCTGTTCTCGGGGCTCCGCGAGCCGTCCGAGCGGAATCCGGCGTTCGATCGAAGCGAGCAGCACCGGGTCCTGGAGCACCCCGGCGGTGATACCGGTGCGGGTGAGTCCGGGGGCGATGGCATTGATCCGAACCCCTTGTGCGGCATAGTCGATCGCGACCGCGCGGACCAGATTGATCACCGCGCCTTTGGACGCGTTGTAGGCCCAGTTCCCCGCATCGCCCCGCAAACCGGCCACCGACGCGGTCACCACCACCGAGCCCCCGAACCGGCGCAATGCCGGAATCGCCGCGCGCAGCCCGCGAATCGGACCGAGCACGTTCACGTCGAGGATGCGGTCGGCCGCGCGCACCGCATCGGCCGACTCCAGCGGCGGAGTGCCGCCGGCCCCGGCATTGAGGACCATGGTGTCGAGTCGGCCGAAGCGGTTCAGCGCGGTGTCGACGGCCGCCTGATTCACCGCGTCCTCGGTCACATCACCGGACAGGGTCACGATGCTGTCGCCGAACCCGGCCAGACCGTGCTCGGAGATGTCCACCGCGACTACGCCGTGCCCGCGTTCGGCGAACAACTCGACAGTGGCGCGGCCGATACCGGATGCGGCGCCGGTCACGACCGCGACGCGGCGGGCAGGGGAGAGCTCGGTCATCTGATGCCTTTCACAGCGAAGGGGATTCCACCTTCACCCGACAACGAATGCCCGGCGATAGCCAATGGCATTAGAACACCTCTGACGCAAACCATTTCGCCCGCTGACCGGTGCGCCTACGTTCTGAGAGCGATCGCTTTCCGGTGACTCGCGCACCAGAACCATCTGTCTGCGCCGAGCCCGAAGGGGATCCAGTCGACCCGGTCTCTCCGGGCTGTTGCGTGCTTCGCCTCTGGCCAGAACGTACGGCCGAGTGCGGCACCGAGTCGATGTGGCGCGAGGGCGCCACTGTCACCTGTCGAGGAGGTCACTCGTCGGGTTCTGCGTGCGGAAGGAGTCGGAGTTGTCTGTCGGGCGGAAGAGGGGAGGGTGGCGGGTAGCCGTCGCGGTGGCACTCGTGTCGCTGGTGGCGACCGCGTGCAGCGGGGGGTCATCGGGCGGGGACGGATCGGGTGAGCCGCAAGCCGGTGGCACCCTCAATATCGGGTTGTCCAGCGACAACAACGGTGTCGACGCGGCAGTGGTCAATCAGACCTGGCGCACGGTGGCGCGCGCACTGTCGGACTCGCTGGTGTTCTACAACCCCGACACCAAGGAACTCGAGCCGTGGCTGGCCACCAAGTGGGAGGTCACCGACGCCCGCGTCTACCGCTTCCAGCTGCGCCAGGACGTGACGTTCCACGACGGCACCAAACTGACCGGTGAGGTGGTGAAACAGAACCTCGAGAGCCTGAACCGCCCCGGTATCCACTCCAGTGCCAAGACCATCGTCGAGGGTATCCGCACGATCACGGTCCCCTCCGAGCACGAGGTGGTCGTCGAGTTCGAGAAGCCCAATGCGGCCTTCCTGACCAGCCTTTCGCGCGCGCACGCCGGCATCGTCTCGGCGAAGACCGCCGCGCTGCCGGTGGCCGACCGGCAGAAATCGGTCGACGGTTCCGGACCGTTCTACCTCGACAAGTTCGTGCCCAACCAGCAGATCGTGTTGAAGAAGCGCCCCGAATACAACTGGGCCCCGGCCTATTTCAAGCGGACTGGCGCCGCCCACCTGGACGAGGTGGTCTACAAGGTCATTCCCGAGGATTCGGTGCGCAACGGCGCGGTGATCGGCGGTGACGAACTGCAGTTCATCTACTGGGTCAACGGCAAGTACGTCGACCAGCTGAAGGCGGCCGGGCTGACCATCTCCAAGACGCTGAACCCCGCCACGGGCACCGAACTGCCGGTGAACACCTCCTCGAAGTTCCTCAAGGACGTGCGCGTCCGCCAGGCGCTGCAGGTGGGTCTGAACCGCGATGAGTTCGTCAAGATCGTCTCCAACGGCTACGACCAGGTGGCCAAAGGCCCACTGAGCGAGGCCAACCCGTACTTCTCCGATGTGAGCCTCTTCCTGAAGTACGACCAGCCCAAGGCGATCGGGCTGCTGGAAGAAGCGGGCTGGAAGACGATCGGCGCCGACGGCATCCGCGTCAATGCGGCGGGTGAACGGCTCTCGCTGCGGGCGCCGCAGGACACCGCCGCCTGGCAGGTGCTGCAGAGTCAGTGGCGCAAGATCGGCGTCGACCTGGTGCTCGATCCGCCGCTGGCCGCCGAGGCGAACAAGAAGCTGCTTTCCGGTGAGTACGACATAGCCTACTGGTACCACTCGACCCCGGACCCGGACGTGCTGCGCGCGAACTACGGCAAGACCACCGGCTCGAACCGGTCCTTCCTGCCCGACGGTACCGAGGTCGACAAGCTGCTCCAGGAACAGAACACCGTGCTGGACAAGGACGCCCGGCAGAAGATCGTCGATCGCGCCGCCGAGCTGCTGGTCTCCGAGGCGTATGTGATCCCGGTGGTCAACGATGTGGACGTGTGGGCCTACCAGCCCAGCGTGCACGGCCTGCAGGCCGTCGGACTCGACCAGTACCTGTACAACACCTGGCTCGAGCGGTAGGGACACCGATGGTCATGGTGAGGTACGCCCTGCGGCGGCTGCTCTACGCCGTCGTCGTGGTCTGGGGCGCGTTCACAGGAGCGTTCTTCCTGCTGTACATCGTGCCGGGCGACGCCGCGGGCGGCCTCACCATGGGTGCCAGCGGCGGCGACATCGAGAAGATGCTCGCCGAGCAACGCGAACTGCTCGGGCTGAATCGGCCGCTGTACGTGCAATACTTCGACGCGCTCACCAGCGCGCTGCGCGGCGACTTCGGCGAGAGCATCTACCAGCGCCGCCCGGCCACCGAGGTCTTCTTCGAATCCTTCGGCAAGACACTGGAACTGGCACTGCTCGGCCTGGTACTGGCAGTGATCCTCGGCGTCACCTTCTCCGTGGTGATCGAGCTGATCGACTGGAAATGGGCGCGCGAACTGCTGATCTCGCTGCCACCGGTGGCAGTGTCGCTGCCCCCGTTCATCGTGGCGCTGGTCGCCGTGCAGATCTTCGCCTTCCAACTGCACTGGATCAAGGCGTTCGGCGACAAGACAACCCTCGGCCTGTTGATCGCGGCACTGTCGATCGCCATCGCCGGCGGCGGGCAGATCTCCCAGCTGCTCACCGTCAACCTGCGTGCGGCTCTGACGTCTCCGTATATCGAAACCGCGCGCAACTGGGGCCTGAGCCGATTCGATCTGGTGGTGCGGCACGCGCTTCGGGCTTCGGCGCTGCCCGTGGTGACCGCGCTGGGCACCACGGTCGGCGTGATGGTCGGCGGCACCGTGCTCACCGAGACGGTGTTCTCCCGGCTCGGTGTCGGGCGGCTCATCGTGGACGCGGTGGACGGCCGGGATATGCCGATCGTGCTGATCGCGGTCACCGCGAGCGCGCTGATCTTCGTCACCGTCAATCTCGTCGTCGACCTGATCTATCCGGTCATCGACAAGCGAATCCGATTGGACGCCTGATGAGTGTTGCCGAAGCCCTGCCCGGTCTGGTCGCGAAACCCGGCATCGCCGCGCGCGGATGGCGTGGCTGGTCCGCCGCGGCCGGGCGCTGGGTGCGCCACATCGCGGGCTCACCGAGTCTGCTGCTGGCCTACGTGTGGGTCGTGCTGATGCTGGTCGCGGCGGTCGCACCCCGGGTGTTCACCTCGCGCGATCCGCTGGCGCAGGACGCGGACGCCCTGCTGCTGGCACCGAGTGCGAATCACCTGTTCGGCACCGACGATCTGGGGCGCGACCAGTTCACCCGGCTGATCCACGGCACCTCGCTGTCGGTGCAGGCCGCGGTCATCGCCGTGCTCATCGGTTTGGTCAGCGGCGCGCTGATCGGGCTCGTCGCCGGCGCGGTGGGCGGCCGGATCGACAGCGTGCTCATGCGCGTCATGGACGTCATGCTGGCGGTGCCGAGCCTGATCGTGTCGCTGGCCATCATCTCCGCACTGGGACACGGCGTGGTCAATATCGCGATCGCGATCGGCATCAACAGCACGGCCGGATTCGCCCGGCTCATGCGCTCGGAAGTGCTCAAGGTATCGGGCTCGAAATACGTTGAAGCCTCGGTGTTCGCCGGACACGGGTACGCCTACCGGCTGTTTCGTCACGTCGTGCCGAACTCGTCGCGCTCGGTTCTGGCCGCCGCGACCATGGAGATCGGCTCGGCGATTCTCACCGTCGCCGCGCTGAGTTTCCTCGGCCTCGGCGCACCACCGCCCACCCCCGAGTGGGGGCTGCTGGTCGCGGAGGGGCGCACCTTCATCGCCACCCAGTGGTGGCTGAGTCTGCTGCCCGGACTTGTCATCACCATCTCGGTCGTCGCTGTCTATCGGATCGGCCGATCCTTGAACCGGGGGAGAACCAGTGTCGTCGCCTGAGCCGTCCGTCACCGATGCTCTGCTGACCCTCGAGGACATCGTCGTCGACTTCGATGTGCCGGGCAGGACACCGGCCCGCGTGGTCGACGGGGTGAACCTGAGTCTGCGCGCGGGTCGGGTGCTGGCGCTGGTCGGCGAATCCGGTTCCGGCAAGTCCAGTCTCGCACGCACGGTGACCGGAACGCTGGCCGAGAACGGCCGGGTCGCGGGTGGGCGTGTGCTGTTCGGCGGGAGGCAGCTCAACGGCCTGCCCGAGAAGCAGTACCGTGCCATTCGCGGCCGCGAGATCGGTTACATCCCGCAAGATGCGCTGCTCGGACTGAATCCGCTGTTGCCGGTGGGCGTGCAGGCCGGCGAGCCGTTGCGCGCGCACGGCCTGGCGACCAAGGCCGAACGCCGGGAGAAGGTCCTGGATCTATTCGGCAAGGTAGGACTTCGCAACCCGGACAAGGTCTTTCACGCCTACCCGCACGAACTGTCCGGTGGCATGTGCCAGCGGGTGCTCATCGCCGCGGCCATGTCCACCGGCCCTGGTCTACTCGTGGCCGACGAACCGACCACCGCGCTCGACGTGACCGTGCAGCAGCGCATTCTCGATCTGTTGAGTCAGCTCGTCGCCGACGAAGGTCTGTCGATTCTGCTCATCACCCACGACCTGGGCGTCGCCGCCGAGCGGGCCGATGAGATCGCGGTGCTCGAGGACGGTCGCCTGGTGCGGTCGGGGCGGGCAGCGGAGGTCATCGCCGATCCGGGAGACGCGTATACGACCGCGCTGCTGCGGTCCTCATCGCTCGGGTTCGACGGTGCGGCCGCGGCGGCACGACGTCAGGAACGACTCGGCGACACTGTGAGTAAAGCGCCGATCGTTGTGCGGGCCGAGCACGTGCGCAAAACCTTTGTCGCACACCGGGGTAAGGAGCCGGTCACTGCCGTCGCCGATGCCTCTTTCGAGGTCCGACGCGGCACCACCCTCGGCGTCGTCGGCGAATCCGGTTCCGGCAAAACCACTTTGGTGCGGCTGCTGGCCGGACTCAGCGCCCCCGATTCCGGCACCATCGAGGTCGCGGGCGAGCCGGTCGTCCACCATCGGCGCGGGGCCGGACAGGCCGCGCTCTACCGCAAGGTTCAGATGGTCTACCAGGACCCGTTCGCCTCGCTGAACCCGCGCGCCACCGTCGGCGCCATCATCGAGGAACCGTTGCGCGGTCACAAGATCGGTGACCGCGAGCAGCGTCGTCACCGGGTCGCCGAACTGCTCGCGCGCACCGGCCTGCCCGCCGATGTCGCCGACCGCTACACCGCCGAACTCTCCGGCGGCCAGCGTCAGCGGGTCGCCATCGCCCGCGCGCTGGCGCCGGACCCGGAACTGGTGATCCTCGACGAGCCGGTCTCCGCGCTCGATGTCACCGTACAGCGTCAGATCCTGGACCTGCTGGTCGCGCTGCAACGCGACCTCTCGCTGACCTACGTGTTCATCTCCCACGATCTCGGCGTGATCGCCGAGATGGCCGACGAGATTCTCGTGCTGCACCACGGCGACATCGTCGAACGGGGCAGCGCGGTCGAGGTCATCACCGCGCCACGGACGGACTACGTCAAGGAACTGCTCGCCTCCGTTCCCGGTGCGGCGACCGTCTCCGTCTGATCGATCGAAAGGAAATCCCCGTGGGCACCCCCGCGAAACGTCAACTCCACCTGGGCTATATGTACTGGCTCAACGGCACCCACTGGGGTGGCTGGCGCCTGCCCGAGGCGCCCACCGCCAACGCCTTCGAACTCGACTACGCCGCCAAGGCCGCCAGGATCGTCGAGGACGCCAAGTTCGACTTCTTCTTCCTCGGCGACACACTGCCCGGCGACATCTACCAGGAACACTGGGGCACCACCCACAACGCGGGCCGCCTCGAACCCTTCACGCTCGCTTCACAATTGGCGCTGACCACCTCCAAACTCGGACTCGTCGTCACCGCGCACCCCACCTACTACGAGCCCTACATTCTGGCCCGGCTCACCGCCTCGCTGGATCACCTCAGTAAGGGGCGCCTGTCGTGGAATGTGGTGCTCGGCGCCTCGGATCTGGCGGCGCAGAACTTCAGCCTGCCCGACCTGGGTGGTGAGCGCCGCTACGCGCGCGCCGACGAGTTCATCCGGGTGATCCGGCAGCTGTGGGACAGCATCGAGGACGGCGCCTACCTCCAGGACAAGGGCACCGGGCACTACCTGGACCCGACCAAGGTGCACCGGCTCGAGCACAAGGGCGAGTTCTTCCAGGTCGCGGGCACGCTGCCGATGGCCCGGCCGCCGCAGGGGCAGATCCCGCTGCTGTATGCGGGCGCCTCGGAACTGTCGCGCGAATTGACCGCGCGCCATTGCGAACTCAACTTCACCGGGCCCGCCGACATCGAGGATTCGATCGAGTTCAACACCGATATTCGCGCTCGGGCCCGGCGCATCCACGGCCACGACGTTCCGATCTTCTTCCTGCCCGGCATTTCCCCGGTCATCGGCGATACCCGCGCCGACGCGGTCGACATCTACGAACGCCTCAATGCCGGTCTGCCGCTGGACGAGGACCCGGTCGACGGTGACAAGGACGAACAGTTCTGGACCAGCGAGGCGTGGACGGCCATCCAGCAGTCGCGTTTCCCGCTCCCGCGTGGGGTGCGCAGCCTGCGTTCGCTCTCGGAGCGGATCGGTGTGGACCTGCGCGCGGGCGGCCTCGACGCGCTCCTCACCACCGACACCGCCGCGCAGTTCAACGACTACGGCCGGAAACTGCTCGAGGTCGTCGCGGCTCGCACCGACCGCACTGTCGAGAAGGGCGCGGTTCGCGCGGGTGATCTGCTGCGCAATGCCATCGGAGGCGGCTTCCCCCAGGTGATCGGCACCGCCCAGGACGTGGCCGACCGGCTCATCGAGTGGTTCGACCGGGGCGCGGCCGAGGGCTTCAACATCAACTCGCCTTACCTGTGGGATCAGCTCGAGCGGTTTACCGGCGAGGTCGTGCCGATCCTGCAGGACAAGGGCGTCTTCCGTACCGAGTACACCACCGACACCTTCCGTGGCCACTTCGGGCTGCCGGTGCCGCCCAATCGATTCGCCACCAATTCCTAGCTCCTCCAAGGATATTCGATGACCGACAGAAAGCTCCGGCTCGGCCTGGCCGCCTACGGCACCGGCTGGGATGCCGACGCCTGGCGGCTGCCACAGGCCACCAACTCCGGCCTGCGTGACCCCAGCGTCATCGTCGACGTGGCCCGCGCGGCCGAACGCGGCAAACTCGACTACGTCTTCGCAGGCTCCGCGCTGGGCAGCGAGCCCGACCACCTGCAGCGCATCTACCGCTGGGACAACTTCATCTACGCCGGCTACGCGGCCGCGGTGACCAAGAACCTCGGGTTCCTGGTGTCGGTGAACTCCTCGTTCGAGCACCCGTACGCCATCGCCCGCCAGCTCGCCACCCTGGACAACTTCGCCAAGGGCCGGACCGCGCTCAATGTGGTGTTCGGCATCGACCGCGAGGGTGACCCCGCGCTCAATTACGGCAAGAACGCCATCCCGGACGAGCAGACCAAATACACCCGCGCCCGCGAGTTCACCGAGGTGGTCAACCGGCTGCTCTATGAGAGCTGGGACGAAGACTTCCTGCTCGACGATCGGGAGAAGAACGTCCTGATCAAGCCGGATTCCTGGCACCGGATCGAGCACGTGGGCGAGCATTTCGAGGTTCGTGGGCCGCTGAATGTGCCGCCGCCGGTGCAGCAGCGCATCCCGAATGTGCACGTGGGCACCTCGGAGGAGTCGCTGCAGTACGGCGCCGACTTCGCTCAGGTGCGGTTTTCGCCGTACCTCGGGATCGAGCGCGGTAAGGAGGAATACCGCGCGCAGAAGGCCAGGGTCGAGGCCGCTGGACGCGACCCGGAGAAGTTCAAGATCATCCCTGGTGCGACCTTCTACCTCGCGGGTACCAAGCGCGAGGCGCAGTCGATCTACCGGCAGGTCAACAACTTCCAGATCACCGAGGAGATCCCCGAGCAGTTCTCGATCGCGCTGGGCATCGACCTGTCGCGGGTGCGCGACCGCGAGAAGGTGGTGGACGTGATAGACCTGGATACTGTGTCGCCCACAGCATTCGACGGGTTCCTCGGCTCGCTGGGCCGGGAGAAGCGCCACATTCGGGGCCGCGACGACCGCGAGACGATCCGTCGCCTGCTCTCCTCCATCGGCGAGGATCTGACACTGCGCGAGTTGTACCATTATGTGCAGCGCACCCGGCAGGCCGCCCAGCCCGCTCTCGTCGGTGACGCCACCACCATCGCCGACTGGGTGGAGGAGAACTTCGTGGAGCGGGTGCTCGACGGTGTGCAGTTCTTCCCGCCGTACCACCGCGGGCCGGCCGACCTGTTCGTCGACCTCGTGGTGCCGGAGTTGCAGCGGCGCGGCCTGTTCCGCACCGAGTACGAGACCGACACCCTGCAGGGTCTACTCGATACGGACAACGGCTGATGGCGTGGGGAGGCGGCATCCCGGCCGGGTATCGCACGCTGGGGCGATCGGGACTGATCCTGTCCGAACTCGGCATCGGTGCGAGCACCTTCGGGCGTGCCGGAATGCGGGCCGCCGACTTCGATCAGGTGCAGGCGATCGTGGACCGGGCGATCGAGTTGGGCATCACCTACTTCGACCTGGCCGAGGGCTACGGTGACCGCACCGGTCTGAGCGAGGAGCTGTTCGCCAAGGCGGTGGGCAGCCGACGCGAAAGTGTCGTCATCGGAACGAAATTCGGCCGTTCACTGCTGGCCGACCGTGGGCCGAGCTACGCGCTGACCGGATCGCGCAAATACATCGTGGCGTCGGTGGAGGACTCGCTGCGACGCCTGAACACCGACTACATCGATCTGTACCAGATCCATTTCCCCGACACGCACACGCCGATCGAGGAAACGCTGTCGACGCTGGACATCCTGGTACGGTCGGGCAAGGTCCGCTATATCGGGGCGTCGAACTTCAAGGCGTGGCAGATCGCCGACGCCGAACACCTCGCCGCGCGCAACGGCCTCACCCGGTTCGTCTCCACTACCGACGAATACAACCTCACCTGGCGCAAACCGGAGGAGGAACTGATTCCCGCCCTGCGGAACTACGGTCTGGGCTTCATCCCGTATTTCCCGCTGCAGAACGGTCTGCTCACCGGCAAGTACCGGGTCGGCGACGCGCCCGAGGGTGCGAAGATCACCAATCTCAAGCGCTACCTGCTGAAGACCGCGCCATGGGACGCACTCGAACGGTTCGACGCCTTCGCCGCCGAACGCGGGGTGACACCGTCGGCGCTGGCGCTGGGCTGGCTACTGGCCCAGCCGACGGTGACCAGTGTCATCGCCGGGGTCACCGTGCCCGAACAACTCGACGAGAACCTCACCGCCACCCGCTGGGTTCCCAGCCCGGACGAGGAGAGGGAACTGCGAGCCCTGTTCACCGGGGATCTGTCCGGTGGGCCCGGGGTGGTCGACAAGGGCTGACGGCGCCAAGGCCGGCTCGCGTGATTCGCGAACCGGCCCTTGGCGTCTCGGCCGTAGCAGGTCAGCCGGGCAGTGTCCCCGTGGCGATCGGACGGGACGGATCGGCGGTCCAGTGCGACCACGACCCGGGATACAGGGCCGCGGTCACTCCGATTGTGCTCAGGGCCAGCACATCCAGCGTCGCGGCCACACCGCCGCCGCAATACGACCCGATCGGCGCACCGGTGAGATAGGGCCCGTAGAGCTCGCGCAGTGTGTCGGCGTCGGCGAGGTAGCCGTCGCGCAGATTATCGACGCCCGGCAGGTTGTGCGCGCCCGGGATGTGGCCGCTGATGGCGTCGTCGGCGGCACCGTTGTACGCGCCAGCTCCCCTGGCGTCGAGCAGATGTCCGTCGCGGGCAAGGGCGCCGGCACTCGCGGCGTCGAGGGTCGGCAGCGATCCCAGCCGCGCCCGTGCGGTCCCTCCACCGCTGGCCGGACGAGTGTCAATGAGTTCCAGCCCCGCGGCAAGCCATGCGGACAGCCCACCATCGATGAACCGAACGTCGGCCAGGCCTGCCCATCGCAGCACCCACCACACACGAGATGCGCTGGATGGGTGGTCCGGGCTGTACACCGCGACCACGCTGGATTCGTGTATTCCCCAGTGCTCCAGCAGTTCCTGGACCTGATCTTGCTGGGGCAGGGGACTGCTACCCGAGGTTTCGGTGCGTGATCCGACGAGCGCGGCGAAGTCGACGAGGTGCGCGCCCGGCAAATGCCCGGCGGGCACCTCGTCCGACAGCGCGAGGTGCGCGCCCGCCGGGAAGGTGTCCCGATCCCGGCGGACCTCCAGGACGACGACATCGGCACCCGCGTCCAGTGCGGCGGCGAGTTCGACAGCGGAAATTACCGGGGGCACAACGGTCATCGTGATCCTTCCGACGATCATGACAGCTCGCGCCCGACGCTAATTCGACCAACCCGCCTGCTGAACCGTTGAACTCGCACAGATCCTTACCCGATGACAGCCTGGCTGGATCACCCTGCTGTCCGCCCACCACAGCACCGTGGCGGCGTAGACGACCGCCTCCCCTGCGAATCCAGCAGAAACCCCACACTTTTGATCGGAGCCAATGCGTATCAATGGAATTCGTGGGGAACCGTTCTTTCGCGAAAATGCTTGGTTCTGAGCAGTCTTTCAGGCGATGGCATCAACGCCCGCCCGCCTCGCGCGAACCAACAAGTTCTGACGGCCGAGTCTGTTCTGGCACAGGCGATGTCGGTCGAATGGCCTACAGCGCACAGCGGTTGCGGTCCGTAGGCTGCCCTACTGTATGGGCGGTTTTCGGTGATAAGTGACTGTGCGAGAGGGTAGATGGTGACATCGGCGGTGAATCTGGCGGCGACAGCTATCGCGACGGATTCCCTTGGTCCCGGTCGCCGCGCCGTGGTCTGGGTACAAGGATGTCCGCTCAACTGTCGTGGTTGCGTCGCACCCGACTGGATTCCGGTCGAAAACAATCGGATTGTTACGCCCGAGGCGCTCGCTGCCCAGATCCTGGCCATGCCGGAGATCGGTGGGCTGACCCTCAGCGGCGGGGAACCCATGCTCCAAGCTGCGGTTCTGTCCGAACTCGTGCGACACGTGCGTGCGGTGCGTGACCTCGACGTCATCTGCTTCACCGGATTCACCCTCGCGCGCCTGCGTGACAACCCGCCAACGCCCGAGGTTGCGGACCTACTGTCGGTGATCGACGTCCTGATCGACGGGCCGTACGTGGCCGCGCGCGATAACGGGCGTGGTCTGCGGGGCAGCGACAACCAGGCAATCAACCACCTCACCGACCGGCTGCGTGGCAGCGAATACGACTTCGCGGACCGTCCGAGAACGGCCGAACTGCACGTCGACCCGCGCTCGGTGACCCTGGTCGGGGTACCGCCGCCCGGGCTGCTCACCGCCCTCGACGCCGCCCGCTCCCGCCACACACGCGAATCGTCGCGCACACCGCCGGCCCTCGAATCCGACGGGCCCAAGATCGTCAGTGAGGTACTGGGATGAGTGGCCGCAAGCAGATCTATGTCGATGAGGGCGAATGGAACCGGCTGCAAGCCCAAGCGCGCGATCTCGCCCAGGTCAATCGTGACCTGCCCGGGCTGCTCAATCGAATTCGAGAGCAGACGGAGCAGAGCGCGCAACGCGCGGTGGCCGAGATGTCGCGGCGGCAAGCTGGTTTCGAAAGCGCCGTCGCGGATCTGAGCGAGCACGTGCGCGAGAGCGAACAACGGTCGGATCAGCGGTTGCGTGCGAGTACACACGAGATCATGACGCGGCTGCGCGACCAGGGTGCGACATTGCGCGCCGAGAACGCCACCGCGTTGCGTGCGCAGCGCGAGGTATTCGAGCGCGCGCTCGCCGACGAACGTACCGAACGGCAGGCGCAGTTCGCCGCGATCGATACCAAAGTCGCTGATTTGCAGAGCGATAGTGTCCGCGCGGCGGAACTGACCGCGACCTACCTCGCCGACGCTCAAATTTTGCGCGCCCAAGCTGCCGGCTACCCGCACGAGCGTCTTTGTCCCGGTCGATTGGCTGGCCTCGATGCCGAGCGAGCCGATCTGATCGGTACGCTCAACGGTGGTGTCGCGGCTGGTTTTCTGCTCGGCCCGGCGCGCGCGCTCACCCGGCAACTGAGCGAATTGCGTTCGGAGCTGGCCATCCTGGACGCGCAGTGGCGGGCGTGTCGATTGGCCGCCGAAAGTGGTCTTGTGCAATTGCGCGAGCTGATCTGTGGGAACGTGACCATCGATTCGGCCGCCACGTTCGGTGTCGACACCACCAAGGCGCCCGATGTCGACCACTGGTCAAACGGCATGCTTTCCCAACTCGACACCGAGGTCGCCCAGTTGCTCACCAAGGTTCGCGACGACGCCGAGCCCATGTCGACCGAGGCGTTGGAAGCGCTGGTGGAAAATGTGATTCCTGCCCTTGATCGTCGACTGGACGACACCGTCGAAGCGGCGGTCGTCGCGGTGCGCGCCTCGCAGTTGCGTGCGAATCTGGCCGAGTTGATCGCCGAGGCCCTCGACGACGAACATCAATACCAAGTGCTCGGGGCCGAGGATACCGGGTACGTCGAGGCGGATCAGCGCCGCGCTTTCCTAGCCCGCACCGTCAACCAGGTCACCGGCGGCGAGGTGATCATCGAGATCATCCCCAATGTCGACATCGCGCGCGCACCACTGGTCGAGATCCACAGCTTCGACGGCGAGGCCGCCGACGAGGAACGACAAGCACGTATCACCTCGATTCATGACAGCGTGCACGATCGCACCGGCATCGACTTGCGTTCGACGACTGTGGCAGCCGTTCCAGACCGAACGCGACGCGATGTCGCCACGCTTGTCAAGACACCGGGGACCAAGTCGCTTGGCTGAGAAAACAACAACTTCACAGGCTTCCGACCTCGCCTTCCCTGAACGATTTCGTGGCGCGCGGGTACCTCGGATCGGCGAGGTGTTCTGGATCGTGCATGGACCAGGGACCACCGATGTGTTTGCCGGTGCCGACCTGTGCGCCCGCGAATCCACCGAGGCGATCTGGGAAGTGCTGCGCGACAGTGGATTTCAACGCGTGGTTTTCACTGACTATCGTCGGCCCGTCTACTTCCATGACGAGCGGTCGCGCGCGCTCACCAGGGGTGAGCCACTTCCTGAACGGGTGTCGAAGCCAAGGGCACGCACCGGTTTCGCCGGTCCGATGGGCACGATGCTGCTGGACCGGCCACGGACGGAGCCGAATCCGTCGTCGCAGTCGGCGCCCCGGGCCAATGACGCGCATCAGCTCACAATGCTCGACGGGTTGATGACCAAGCGAGATGTACGTACCGCGCTTGTGATTCCGGGTGCCGAAACCTGGCTGGCTGAGATTCCAGGGCCGTCACGGCGGTCCGCGTCGCAGATGCTGTTGCGCTGGGTTTCGGGCCAGGTCGCGCCACGCAACCTGTGTGTCTTGCTTTTCGCCCGTGCCGAATTCGCGGACGCGGTCGAGGCGATCGCGAGCTATGGCTATCCCGAGTTCGCCGCCGGGCTCGCAGACCTGGCCCCGACGCGGACAGCGGTGGTCGGCTACGCCGACGAACGCGAGATCGGTCGGCTCGTGCACCACATGCGGTTGACCAGCGGCCTGCGCGTTGCCGACTGGACCACCCTTGACCACACGATCAGGACCATGTCCCAGCAGCGATTCGCGCTGCGCTCCTGGCGCGAACAGTTGCTCGTGCTCGCCGAACAACACCTCGCGCTCAGCATCGAGGCGCTCGGGCTCACCGCGTCCGCGCCGCCCGAAAGCCGCGATATCTGGCAGCGCCTCGATGACATGGTCGGCATGTCCACGATCAAGGACTTCCTGCGCGGGCACAGCAAAGCGGTGCGTGCTGATCGAGTTCTGTGGGGCGAGGACCGTACCGAAGGTGAGCCGATGTCGCTGCATCTGGCGCTGAGCGGTTCACCGGGCACCGGTAAAACGGTGGTGGCCAATATGATTGGAGAGCTATATCGGGATATGGGCTTGCTGAGTTCAGGTCACCTCATCGCGGCGACCGTGGAAGACCTTGTCTCGCACTATGTCAGCGAGACCGCAGCGCGCACCGGTGCACTCGTCCAGCGCGCTCTCGGCGGCGTCTTGTTCATCGACGAGGCCTACCAGCTGATGAACGGGCACGGTCAGGAAGCCATTGACCGGCTGGTCGCGGAGATGGAGAATCACCGCGACGACCTCGCCGTCGTCATCGCCGGCTACGAAGCGCCGATCAACGAACTCATCGACACCAACCCCGGGCTCGCCAGCCGGTTCCCACACGACAATCGCATCGTCTTCCCCGATTTCGCACCCGCGGAACTGCTTTCGATCCTGCTCGGGCGTCTCGCCGACGAACGACTACCCATCACCGACGAGCTGCGGCAGACCTTGGGCGTGCTCGTCGGGAATATGCATCGCACCCGCGGCGCGGACTTCGGCAACGGCCGCGACATGCGCAATCTCGCGCAGGCGATCAAGCGGCGCTGGGCTGAACGCGTCGACCTCACCGACGCGACTGCCATTCCGCCGGCAACCACCGACGACATTCCAGCGAACCTACGCAACTTCCTCGGCACGACGGCGCCGGTGGAAGAGGTGCTCGCCGAACTGACGCCGATGATCGGCCTCGCTGACGCCAAAGCCACCATCACGGGACTGGTCGAGGTGCTCAAGCTGCGGCAACGTGGCGGCCGCAAACCGCCGGTCGCACCGCACCTGCTGTTCACCGGCGCGCCCGGGACCGGCAAGACCACGGTCGCGCGGTTGATGGGCCGAGTGTTCGTCGCCCTCGGTTTGCTGGTGAAAGGCCACGTCGTCAGCACAACCTCGGCCGACTTGATTGCCGGCTACGTTGGCCAAACCGCGCAGGCGACCAGGGCCAAGATCGAGGAAGCCCTTGATGGTGTCCTTTTCATCGACGAGGCGTACGGGCTCAAGGCCACCGGCGAGAACAGCTTCGCCAGGGACGCGGTCAACGAGTTGGTGGCGATGATGGACACCCATCGCGGTCGCCTGGTGGTGATCGCTGCGGGCTATCCGGACGAGATGGCCGAGTGGGTCAGGGAGAACGCGGGATTGACCTCACGATTCTCCAGAACACTTGTCTTCGACGACTACGAAAGAGCGGAGCTGGAGCGGATTTTCGCGAGTGTCGCCGAGGCTGAAGGCTACGACCTCGCCGAAGGCGTCCTCGCCGCCGCCGGACACACTCTCGACGGGCTGCGTTCGCGGCAGGGCAAGCACTTCGGCAACGCGCGCACAGTCCGCAACCTGTTCGAACAGGTCGAACTGCGCTGCGCGACGCGCCTCGCCACGAACAGTGACGGTGCGGTACGGATCATCGCCGAGGACGTGCCGGCCGCGCGGGAGCTGCGATGACACCGTGTGCGTGCCCGGTCTGCCTGACCGCGTCGAGCGACCCGCAATGCCCGGCCTGCGGCTGGGTCCTCACGGCGGGGCCGTGGCTCGGCGCGATCACGCAGGATCGTGAGCAGGCCTTTGCCGCCGACCTCATGCGAGCGTGCCGCCGCGTGGATATCGCCGCCGCCGCTCGTGTGGCAGCCGTGATCGAGCCACACCGACGCGGAAAGCTTCTCGGTCTCGTCCGCGGTACGTCCGCAACCGAGGACGAACTCACTCCTGTGCATCGGCATCCAACCGCATCCGATGTCGCGGCGTTGAGGTCCACGCTCGGGTGGCTTGTCGAGGCAGGCGAGCGAACCCTCACTGTCATCGATATCGACAGCTCGGGCATTGAGGCGCTAGAGCTCGCCGCCGACGCGGTCGGCGTGGTGCGGCAGCTCAGCCCACCGCACGCTGTCGCGTGGACAGACCTGGTGTCTGGGTTGTCTTCGGTCTCGGAAGAGGCGCTGTTCCAGCTCGCCGGGGGCGTCGGGGTGCTCGCGCGCACCTGCCAGCTCGATCTGGCGCGAGCCGGTCGAGAGCTGCCAGCCCCTGTGTCGTCAGGAAGAACAGTTGTCCTGCAGCGGCTGTCGGGCTGGCACCTACCGGACCGGCTCGCCGCTCGCTGGCCCGAGGTCCACCACGTCAGCGGCTCGCGCGGCAGCGGGCAACTCATTCGCGCCCTCGCGGCCCACACGCCATTGCGCAACGGCTATCATCTGCTCGCGGTCGCGATCGATAGCGACGGATGGACACGGCCGCACTGCGTGCCGCTGTTTCCCGCCGGTGCCAAGGCCATCGAAACGCCGCCGACCACGGTGGCTATCGAGCTCCCCGCCGGGGCCGCTCACGTGTTGGTCGCGATTACCGCTCACCAGGCAATTGCTGCGCGCCGGGGTTTCGACGCGGTACGCGTCTTGCGCTGGCTGGTACCCGAAACTGAGACCGCGACACTGGAATTCACGCTCAATGGGCCCGGCGACGTCGTAGTGCGCGGGCCAGGCTCGATGACCGTCGATACCGAGGTCGCCGCGAACCTGGCGACGCTGATCCAAGCGATTCCCGAACGCTACCGCCCGCCGACGGGCGCGGTCGACGTCGCCTTCGCCGTCGAATTGTGCGGCACTGACAACGAGGTCACCCAGCGTAGGCAGTTGCTCGCGGACTGGCTTGCCGAAATCGCCGACCGGCACTTCCATCAACGTGGGCTTCGCGTGGCGATCATCGGCTATCACGATCATCAGGGACCGCAACCGCGCGGCGTTGTTCGTGTCTACGAATTCGACTCGACGACAACACGAATGGCGACAATCGCGGATCTAACGGCAACTCGGGTGCGCGGCGCGGATTACCTCGCCCCGCTCGAAGATGCACTCGAGCTGGCGACGACCCTGTCGTGGCGAACACCGGCGGTGTCAAGGCGCTTGTTGATTGTTGGCCGTCGCGCACCCTATGGCGACGACACCGCGTGCCCGAACCGGCTGCGCTGGCAAGACTCGCTCGGTCGATTGCGCGCCAACGGGATCGAGGTGCTCGCTGTGTGGGACACCCCACCGGGTCTGAACCCGATCTCTCGGCGCGGCCGACAGATGGCGACAGTGTGGCGGGCGCTGAGTTTGCCTGGCGAGAGTCGCGAACTCGGCAAGGCGACGCCGAGCTGGCTCACCGACCACCTCCGGTTGCCGAACCCTGCGGAAGGCGCAGTGGCCCTTCAGTTTCCGATCATCGACTCGACCAAGCAGGAGTTCAGCGAATGACAGCTCCAGGGCAGGCAACGCCGCGACCGCCGGCCCAGGTCCGGATCGGGCTTTGGGGCCCGCCGGGCAGCGGTAAGACCACCTACCTCGCCGCGCTGAAACTTGCCGCGCTGCAGACGAACTTGGTCGGGAACTGGAAGATGTCCGGTACTGATGAAGCGTCGAGTGAGTTTCTGCGTGACTCGACCGAACTGCTGACCAAAAAGGGTGAGTTCCCGCCCTCTACCATTCTCGGGCAGAACTTTCTCTTTCAGTTCATCGGCGAACGCACCGTGATCCCGGAGAGGACGAATCGGAGGTTCTTGGGCAGACAGGCTCCGCCCGAAGAGCCAGTTATCGAACGCGATGCCTTCGACCTGGACGTCCTCGACGTTCCGGGGGTCAGCTACGGGACGGAGACGACGGCCCGAACGCGCGAGGACAGCCGCCCGATAGCGGCTGAGCTGAGCATGGACGACGATGAGCCGCGACCGAGCGGTGGTGACGATGCTTTTCGCGGTGCGCAATCAGCGTCGACCAGTGAAGACCAATTGCTCGATCACTTACAAGAATGCCAAGGCATCGTCTTCCTGTTCGATCCGGTTCGCGATGCCACCGACGGTGACGCGTTCGACTACTTCCATCCGATCATGGAGAAGCTGACTGCTCGAATGATGCAGTACGACAACGCGGGCCCGCGCCTGCCACACCGGGTTGCCGTGTGCGTCACCAAATTTGACGACGAGGAGGTGTTTCGGGTCGCGCGTAATCGCGGCTACACGGTGAGTGGTGTCGAGCGGCCGTATTTCCCGACCGTCGACAACGGGCGCGCCAAGGATTTCTTCATGCGGCTGTGCCAAGACAACTTCACCTACTCGGACCTGGTCTATCGAGGCCTCACACAATACTTCTACGAGAGCCGCATCGAGTTCTTCGTCACCTCGTCGATCGGTTTCTACGCACCTACAGGAAGGTTCGTGCTCGGCGACTTCGCCAACACAGTTCGCGCTGACACCGGCGAGATGCGAATCAGAGGCAGGGTCCAGCCGATCAATGTGCTCGAGCCGCTTGTGTGGATGCATCAGAACTTGCGCGGTACCGCATGAGTATTTCCGTCCAGGTCGGGTGGGCGATTGTCAGCAAGCCCGCTGGCACCAAGAGCGACTATTCGGTGCGCGCCATGAGTCGCGAACTGTGCTCGGACGCGGTCATTCGCGAGCTCGTGCTCGCGCGCAGTCCGGGCAACCCGCCGGTTGTGCACGAGCGAGGGCCGTCGGCGTTGCCGTGGGCCTGGTTCGTCCAGCCACTGATTCGAGACAAGCGTTATCTGTCCATTGTGATCCGTGAATGGACCGATCGGATCGACGGCACCAACCGTCCGATCGCCAGCAACCGGTTCGTCTGCGTCGACCTCGATGAATTCATCGATAGCGGCTGCGGTTTCGCAGACCTGTACGCCGCCGTGCAACGGCTCGAACTCCCGATCGATCCGGCGAATCCCAGCGCGAGTGAGCCCGCCGCCCTCGAGCTCACAGGCGGGGCCTCGGTGATCGGTAACGGGGGGTCCTCGCGGGCCATGTCCGATGCGGCTGCCGCGCTGATAGAGACACCGGTAACGCTGATCAACGGCCCGACCGAGCTGATCGACCGACTCGCCGTCTTCGACGAGATCGCGCAACTGCTCCCCAGCGGCGCGCGCCGGTGGATTTCGGCGAGCTCTTGGGCCGACGTAGCGGTCAACCGCCTGCCACTGCTCATTTTCGCGCAGCGCGGCCGTGGTGGCGACACCGTGATCGATCTGGAGAATCATCGGCCAACGTCACTTTCGCGCGCGACGCAGTCATATCGAGACCTGTCCGACACGTTGCGTGCCAAGCACTCAGAACCAACCGTGCTCGACCACCTGCGACGACAGTCCGCGATGCGTGACCGTGATCCGGCCCAGGTGATGATGGCCCTTGCCGACCTCGACCTGGCGAGCATCGTCGCCGCGAAGGCCGAGCGCGGGCATGTCGATGTCACGGAAGTTCGCAGGCTCGGCCGGCAGGACCGCTTCGGGGATCTCTCCGACGACCAACTGACCAGCGTCGTGACGGGCTACCTCAAGGTCGCCCTTGCCGAGGACCTCGCACTGGATCGCGAGCTGATCGGCGCGTACCTCTACCGCGACCAGGACGGGTTCGCCGACGCGCTCTTGCGGTTGCTCGAGGAGAAGCCAACCGCCCGAACGATCAGCGAACTCGCCGCGGTCACTCGCTCGGTCGACCTGGCGCACATGTTCGGTGACGCGCTGCACCGCGCGCACAACACCAACCAGCGACTCTTCGATCCGGCTGAGCTCGGCCAGGCGGTGGTGGCGCTGATCGAGCAGGAGTATTGGACGACCGCGCTGGCCCCGCTCGTTGCCGCGATCCCCGGTTTCGCGCGCGTCGCCGCCCGACCGGCATTTCTCACACGCGGTCAGGGCGGTCGGTGGGTGGCACATGTCAGTGCCGTAGCGGGTATCGAATCGCCGTGGTCAAAGTTGAGAGCGTCGCTGGATGCCGGTGCCGGCGTGACACCATCTGGTCCCGCTATCGAGGACCTGTGGCAGATTGATCCCGAACTGGTGCGAGAACTGCTCGCTCGCACCATCGTTCAAGATCCAGCGATCGTCGAGACGTTGCTCGACCGCGTTTTGTCGACGTTGCTGTATCACGGCAAGGCCGAGGTTCCGTCGGCGCTGCTCGGGCAACTCAGTGACACCGTTGTCGCCGATCCGGACCGACAGGCCAAGATCGACTTCATCCTCTACCGCAAGCAAGCAAGGCCGAAACAGGGTTTCAGCGAGCCCGGCGACGCCTACCGGGCGCGCTTGATCGACCTGGTGGTGACGACGCCGATGACGTCGTCGGAGCGGGCGCGGGTGATCGTCGCTATCACTGCCCGACTGTGCCAGCGCTGGTCAGCCCGCAACGCGCAATCGACCCTTGACGGGTTGTGGGAGCTGAGCCATCTGCCCCAGACCGACGCGAGCACCAAATCGGCGGTGACTCGAGCCATCGAGGTCGAGAATCTAGCGACCAACGGCCAGTTGTTCAGCTTGCTCCAGCTGGGACGATGGCAGCACGAGTTGAAAGCTGCCGGCGACGCGTCGCCAGAAATCGCCGTCCAACGAATTCGCTCGCTCGGGTCCACAGCGTCAGTATCTGCCGTTGCCGTCGCCATCGCGCAGGCCAGCACCGCGGGGGTTCCTCCGAAAGACCTTGTCTCGGTGTTGCGTAGCACCTCGTGGCAGGGACCCGATGTGCTCGGCTGGTTCGAGTTGGCCAACTTCGTCACCGCCGAACTCGTCGATCGGGCCTCCGAGCGGCCGAGCGATCCGGGCGCTTTTCTGATCGCGGCCTGGATCAACGGCGAATTCGGTCAGCCGAGCGAGGGCAACCTTCGCGCACTCGCTCACTATGTGAAAGCGCAAACCGAGCTGTCGAAACGGATGACGGAAGTGCTGCACAGCAACGCTTCCCGGTGGGGAAAGCTCAGCGGGAACGTCAACGGCCTTCTCGGCCGTAGTAAAGCCGACAGGAAGCACCGAGGGGAGCGCGATGACATCATCGAACAGTGAGCGCGAACTCCTAGCAGCGGTAGCGGCGACGACTGTCGAGGACGGGCACACGCTCGTGTGTCAGGTCGGCCAACGTGTGGTCGTGGCGGCGGTCGTGCTCAGGTCGCATGGTGCGCTCCGCGTACTCGATACCCGATCCGCTCAGATCGGCGATGCCGAACCAAGCGCGCGCATGCTCAGAGCGAACGGGTTCACACCGACCCCCGATCGCGTCGCCGCACTCAACACCGAACGCGCACAACACGGCAGGCGCGCCAATCTGCTTCTGGCACGAGCGCTGACGCACCGTCAGTATCTGGCGACTCCGGTGTATCCAGCGGGTGCGCACGGCGGGTCCATCGACGCGGCGACTGTCCTGGCCGCATTGCGTCCCTTGGCCGAGATCGTCGCCGATGTCATTGCCGCGCTTGTTGCCCGCGCGAGCCCCTCGCTGCGCCTGGACCTCACCCTCGTCGGCATCAGCGCACTCGGTCCCGTTGTGGATTCGGCCCATCTCGCTGTCGGCGGAAGGCTCGAACAGGCGCGGGTGATCGAAGCGACTGAAGTCGACACCGGGAGAACCCAGATCGCCGCCGGCGCCGTGCGCGTGCTCACCGAGTATCCGCATACGGTCGGCGTGCTCACCCATCGCATCTGCGACGGTCTCCTCACCCAAGTCATCGAATCAGTCCCCGTCGTACCAGCTGAGCAACTGGTCATCGAGTGTCAAGCGCCGCAACGGATTGCACAGATAGTGCGGATCCGAGTGGATAGTGACGGCGGCTGGCTGTCCGTGGACGCGTCGGCTGCTCGGCACTTCCCCGCGGGCCGCTACTGGCTCTCGGTTGATCCGAGTCGCACTGAATGGGGTCGCTTGCGTGTCACGGCGGACTCCGGCGATATCACCGATATACCCATCGAGCCGGAACGGGAGATCGCCGCATGAACGATGAGCAGGCACGCACGATCCTGGGGGATACGCTGGCCGACAACACGATTCCGTTCCCTGGGGTTCGCGCACTAGGGCAGGCGATCGACTGGTCGGCGGTAACCATCGCTGACGCGCTGGCGCATCGAACTCACCACTGCGACAGCGCCGACCAGTCCACCCTCGACCTACTGATAGCCCTTGATGACGCCCTCGACCGGGTAGGTGACCTGACCGATCGCTTACCAGCCCTCGCCTCTGCCGCCATGAGTGGCGCCGAGGTGGCCGAGGTGCTGGCCCGACGCACCGATGAGCTCAGGGCCCGCACCGCCGAACTCGCTACGGCTCGATCCGATTTCGCACGCGTAGCCGAAACCGAGGCCGAATTGATGGCTGCCGGCGCGGAGTACGAACGGATCACAGACCGGATCGCTGAGCTCAACCGCTTGCGCGCGCTTGCCGCTGAACTACCGGCGCTGCGCGAGCAGCAGCAAGCCCTGCTCGGTAAGGAAGCCGACCTGATCGTCGCGACCGACGAGCTCGAGCGGGATCTGGCGAGTACGAGCACGCGTGTGCTCACCCTCGCTCAGGACCAGCAGGCGCGATTGTCCTCGCACCTGGCTGAGCTATTGGCCCAGATCCAGGCTGTCGAGATCGGTAACGCCGCGGCGGCGAACCAATGCGCACAGGCGCGCGCCGAAGCCCAGACCCTGCGCGACGACCACGCCAAACGGGTTGCCGAACTGTCCATCCATGCCGAAATCAGCAAGCAACTACTCGACCAGCTCAGCGGTGTCACCGATACGTCGGCACTTCGGCGAGTCGAAGCACTCGTCACCGAAGCCGGCGACCTGCTGCGCCGCGTCGACAGCGGCCTTGGCGCTGCGCTGCGTCGCTATGACGAATTCCGTGCTCGCGACCACCAGGTGCTGACCTGGGGCGGCCAGGATTGACATGGCGAAAACCGAAAGGAATCACAATGTTCAGCCGTTTTCTCCTGTCGCTGGTCGGCATTCGAGAAGCCATTCTCGAGCAGGCACCGTCGGATCGGGCGCGCTACCTGTCCCTGGGCGCGATCTTGCTCGGCACCGCCACGATCGCCGCAGTCTCGATGACCTTTGCCATACGGATGGCCGCACGGGCACCGCTACCCCTGGCTGTGCTTCTCGGAATCGGCTGGGGTGCTTTCATTCTCGTCTTGGACCGCGCGATGGTCATCGGGATGAGCAAGCAAAGGGGTTGGGTCCGTACTGCGGTGATGGTGGTGCCGCGCGTTGGGCTCGCATTCCTGCTCGGCGTCGTCGTATCGACCCCGATCGTGTTGCAGATCTTCGACCGCGAGATCCAGACCCAGATCAAGGTGGAGCAGGCCGAGAACGAATCCGACTATCAGCGCGACTTGGCCGCCGACCCTGCCTACTTGACGATCCCCGATCTGGAGAAGAAGGTCGCCGAGTTGAGCGCGACCGCATCGCGCGACCCCGCGGTGATCGACCGGAATCCGGCTGTGCAACAGGCGCAGGCCGCCTATGACCAGGCGAGCGCGGAGTTGAGCGAGGCGGTCAAGGACGAAACGTGTGAGCGTGCTGGCTGGAACTGCCCGAACAGCACCGGCGTCGAGGGCATAGGCGAGGCAGCGCGCGCTGCGATGGACGCACGACAGGAGAAGCAGCGGGTCGTCGACCAAAAGCTGGTGATTCTGAACAAGGCGAAAGCCGACGCAAAAGCCGCCGAGAACATCAACGCAGTAGCCGCACAGGCCGAATTGCAACGGGTGCAACCAGAACTCATCCGCCTACGTGAAGCCCGCGACGGCAAAACCGCCGCGTATCGAGTCAAGTCAGCCGACAGCGATGGCCTCGCGGCACGCCTGGACGCTCTTGACGCGCTCAGTGAGACAAGCCCGTCAGTCAACCGCATGCGCTGGGTACTGTGGGCGACGTTCCTCGCTATAGAACTTTTGCCGGTGCTGTTGAAGCTGCTGCAAATGGGTGGCGGGGAAACCTCCTATGAACGGTTGAGCAGATTGTCGGATGAGTCCGACGAGCGCGCCGCGCAGGCCCGCATCGCGCAGGAGGAGAACCGCGTCGCGCTCGAGCGAGAAATGGACGCCGACCGCGAATACCTCGACGCCCGCGACCAACTCAACCGTCGCCGTACCGAAGGGTGGCCGAACCGGCAGCCCGAGGAGGCTGACGACCACGCGGCGAGCGCCCGCGTCGATTCCGACCTGCACAGTGGCCTGTGACCGTGCGCTTTGAACCCGGATGTCGGACAGGAGAACTCGATGAGCATGCTCGCTAAGCAGGTGATCGGCGCGGTTGGGTCGGTCGCGGTCGCCGGCACCGTGAACGTGGCGACGTCGATCCTCACCGAGAGTCGAACTGTCGGGTGGATCGCGTTCGTTGTTGCGTTGCTCATGGCCTGCGTCGCGGTCCAGTTCTGGCTCGGACTGCTGGGGCGGTCGGCGTCGAGCGCGATGGTGGTCGAGGATGTGATCGTCGACGGTTCGATCAACGCGCGAATGACGAACCCCGGAGTCCAGCGGGTGAGTGGCGCCATTGTTGGTCGAGATCTCAACCTCGAGCAGAACGGCAATTGAGGCGTGTGCGCGTTCCGTGAACGGCCAGGCATGCGAGCCGAGATCAGCGGTACCACCGTCGGCGGCGATGTCAATATCAACCAGTATCGCAACGACGTGCATATATACGGCACCTCAGCCGCACCTCAGCCTGCAACCGTCACTGGGTCGTCGCGCTGGCGCGTTCTCGCGTGGACCGTCCTCGGCTGCTGTGTCGGCGCGGTTCCGTTGCAGGCCTGGCTGTTGGCGACATCCTCGCCGGGGACCCTGGGCTACGCGTTGACCCATGTGGTCAACGGTCCTGTCCAGCTCGGATTCCTCGTCCTGTGCGCGGGTGCCCTGATTGCTGATGCGGTGCTCACCCGTAGGTTTCACCAGTTCCCTGGCTGGACCCGTGCCGCGCACATCGCGGCGATCATCGCCGGCCTTGTCGCGCTCGCGCCCTTCCTCGGGGTCGTCCTCGCCATCGTGGTGGTCGTCGCGACGGTGCAGGTGATGCGCTTGCTGATGCGTGCTGGCGATCGCACCACCGAATCGCTGACGCGGTTCTCGAGCTGAGAGGGGGCTACCGAGGTGCAGGGGGCGGACCAGGTGATCGAGGCGGCCTGGCCGTTGGCCGGGCGTGGCGACTTGATGGCCGGGGATGCGTAGATCTCCGGCATCCCAGGACTCGCCGCCGCAGCAGCGTGGGAACCGATTCGCGCGATCACCCTGCCGGCCGTCGTGGTGTTCAGTGTCCAGTTGATCAATCGGTTCTGCGTTCGCCGGACTGCAATGCAGCTTTCTGCCCGATTTACTGATCGGGATCGTTGTCGGGCCGATCATCGGCAGCTGAGTGCGCTACCCGGCGTCCTGGTTGGTATATCGCGTCCACCAGCACTGGACGTACCACCTTCCCCGAATACGTGTAGCCGCGACGGATCAGGGTGTCCACATGGAGTGGACCACCGGGTTCCCCGCTGATCGAACGGATTTCGTGAGTGTCGGGATCGACCGGCTCACCGGGGTGGCCGAAGGGCTGAACGCCGCAGTTTTCCAGGATGGCGTGGAGTTCTTCGATCAGAGAGGTGACGAAGGGGTCGGGGGAGTTCTGTTCGGCGCGGTCGATCAGGCGGGCGAGCTGGAGTACGACCGGTACAAGATACTCCGCGCCGAGGCCCGCTTCAGCGGTGGCGACGCGGAGTTGGAGGGATTCGACGAGTTGGCGGTAGCCGCGGTCGTCGAGGAGGCGGCGTTTGAACAGGTCGGACAGGCCGGCCAATTCCGTTCGGATGCTGTCGAGTTGGTCGGCGACGGTGTTGTCGGTCACGTGATCTTCGCCCAGATCAGTTCGGAACGGCTGGCTTCGACGTCGGTCGCGGTGAGGTTGGCGTCACGGTCGATCTCCATTTCCCCCAGGTTGTTTCCGTCGACCAGATCGACCACCTCGATGTGCAGGGTGCCGTCGAGGTCGCAGGAGAAGACGACGCGGATGGGGGAGCCGGCCGGGCGTTGGGCGAGGGTGAGTTGGGCGGTGCCGAGGATGCGCACGTATTTGGGGTCGACGCCGTCCTCGTCGCCTTCGGTGACCTGGAGAAACAGCGATTTCTGGCGGTCGACAACGGTCGCGAACCAATCGGCGGTGATCTGGCACGGCACGGTCAGGTTCGGCCGCACGACCATCGCGTTGGATGCCACGCCGTGCTCGTTGTCGGCCACCACTCCCAGACCGTGTGACACCACATCGCGAATCGCGACATTCCGGCGCCCGGCCAACGACGGCGCCCGGCCTGCGAACTCCGCGTGCCGAAGTTCGCCGATGATCGCGGCGCCGAGCGCGACCGCCTCGTCGGGGTGGATCGAGACATCGGCGGGCATGCCGGTCACCCGTTCGATGAGGTCGCGCACCATCGGCATGCGAGTCGACCCGCCGACCAGCAGTACCTTGTCGAGGTCGCGGTAGGTGAGCTCGGCCAGCTCCACGGTCTCCTCGACGAGGTACTCGCACCGGGTGAGCAGATGCCGTGACAGTTCGGCGAATTCGGTCCGGGTCAGCTGGAGCTTGGTGGAGTGGTCCTGGTGGGTGATGAAGATCGTGGTCGACTCGGCGGTCGACAGTCGCCGTTTGGCGTCCTCGGCGCGTTCGCGCAGTTGCGCTCCGGCAGTGGAATCCTCCTCGAACCGCGCACCGCCCACACGCTCGAATTCCGCCAGCGCCCAGGTGATGATCGCGTTGTCGAAATCGTAGCCGCCCAGCTGCGGGTCGCCGCCGACCGCGAGAACGTCGAAGGTGTCTTTGCCACAGCGCATTACAGTGACGTCGAGCGTGCCGCCGCCCAGATCGACGACCAAGAGCGTGCCGGTGTAGTCGCGACCGAGCCCGAAGCTTACTGCCGCCGCCGTCGGCTCGTTCACGATGCCGATGACATTGATTCCGGCGATCTCTCCCGCCTGCCGGGTCGCAGTGCGTTGCGCCTCGTCGAAATAGGCGGGCACGGTGATCACCGCGTCGGCGACATATTCGGTGAGTTCGCGTCCCGCATTGGAGACCAGGGATTTCAGGATCAAAGCCGAGATCTCCTCCGGTCGATATTCGCCCTCGGTCGACTCGGGAAAGAAACGATAGTCGGGATTTCCCATCTGCCGCTTGATGAACTGCACGGTATCCAGTGGGAAAGCGCTCAACTGTCGCTTCGCCCTGGTTCCGACGACGATGTCGGAACCGTCGAACAAGACCACCGACGGCGTCAGGCTCCCGCCGTCGCGATTCGGGATTATCTCGGGTATTCCCGCCTGATTTATCGCGGCGACGGCCGAATAGGTGGTGCCGAGATCGATGCCGATGACGCGTGCGCTCATCGCGCCAACTGACTTGCCGCTTTCCAGCGGGGTACCCAGCACGTCTTATAGACGAGAAACCCGATGCCACCGGCCGCCAGGATCAGCAGAAAGCCGACACCGGCTGCACCGGAGCTGAACAGAATGAAGGCCAGAACCACCGCGGCCACGGGAATTCCGACCGCCCGCAGGCTCGAGAAACCGAACAGGCCGGGAACTTGCCAGGTCATCTCCTCCATGCGGTCGAGGTATGCCAGGATGTCGCGCGCGCGATTGGCGATGTCGAAATCATCGCTGGGCAGGCTTTTCGCACGATCGACGAGTTGACGCATGGTGGCGATCTCGGCTTCGGAGGTCGCCGCGTAGGAGTCGTTGCTCTGAACGCGCGGGGTCTGCTCGGCCTTGTCGAGCAGCGCGCTGGCGAGGTAGAACGCGACCAGCGGCACATCGCGATGGGCGGCGTAGACCGGCTCGAGCACCTCGAGCGCCTTGTCGGCGAGGCCGTGTTGCAGGTAGACCCCACCGATCGCGATCTGATAGATGTACTCGTTCGGCGCCAGCCGCGCGGCCGCTTGATAGCTGTTCAGCGCGTCGGACCACTGCTCCATCTGCTCCTGGATGAGCGCGGTCTGGAAGAGGAAATCGGGGTTGTTCGGCGCGATCGTCGTCGCCTGTCTGGCCTCGTAGATCGCGTCCTGCAACTGTCCGAGACCGGCGTTGGCGCGGGCGCGGATGATCCATGCCTCAGGTGAGTTCCCGGCGGTGTGGGTCGCTTCCCTGGCAGCGTAGGAGGCATTGCGATAGTCGCCGCGACCGAGGGCCGCGCGGGCCTGGGCGAGCCAGTCGCCGCCACCGGACACCGCCGCTGGTGCCGCGACGCCACCGGCGGTGAGGTCGCGGTCGTAGGCTTGCCGCTTCGAGGGCTCGAGCAGGATGTCGAACGCCTGACGCAGCAGGCTCGTCTTCGTCTCGGCTTCCTGGCGCGTGCTCTGATCCGCGCTGGCGGTCCGTTTGGTCCAAATGCGGGTCTGGCGTTTGTGGGCATCACGGATGGTGTCTTCCGAGGCATCGCGCGCGACGCCGAGAAGATCGTAATAGTCGACCTGCACGGTCACTGGCTTACTCCAAATCGGTCGCAGAAAGCACCTACTGCCACGAGCTGATCGCCTCAGTAGGAAGAACATCGCACCGGCCGCGATTGCTCCCACTGTGACAGCCTGGATTTGACTCCGCTATCGGTTGTTCGGTGGACAAGCTGACCGTTTCCTGTCGTTCATGGAGCGGACAGACAGGCGTCGGCGAGCTCGATACCATTCTCCGGCAAGGCGAATCGATCACCGAAGGAGAATTGCTGTGGCCGGTCTCAAGTGCAAATGTCACCGCCCGCTGGTGGATTGTCAGGGGTGCAAAGGAAAGGGCGGGATATCCGATTTCGGCAATCGCGTGAATTGCGGCCAGTGCAGTCAAGGTCTGGTCTGCCCGGACCACGGCAAGCACTGGAAGTAGCGGCCTGTCGATGTTGCCCGGCGGACACCGCCGGGCACTACCAGGTGCGCACCTCGTTGGCGGGATCGGTGAGCCCGTAGCGCTGGGCCGCCGCGGCGAAATACGGCGCGAGGGCGAGGCGACCGTCGGGCATGCGCAGTCGCGGCGGTGGCGCCATCGGCAGGGCCGCCCCGGCGACGAGTGTGGCTGCGCCGCCGTGTATTCGGGCCGCGTCCGAGGGGTGCGGAGGCCCGGCGATGTCCAATTCGGCCACGGCGAGACTGGTGGTTCGCAGGAGATCCTTGGACGTGGCGGTGGTGTGGGTGCCGGAGTTCAGGGATACCTCGATGAGGTCGCCGAGCAGCGCCGGGTCAGGGTGTCGCACCGCGAGGGTGAACAGGTGGGCTTGCAGTTGCGTATAGAGCGCTGACCACGAGACCCGGTCGTTTGCGCTGTCGAATTGCAGTCGGATGCTGTTGATGTAGAGGACGGCGGGAAGGGCGAGGTCGATCGCGGTGGAGACCGCCGAGTCGTCTCGGTCGTAGAGCGTGACGGCGACGAAGAAGTCGCCCTTGGCTACTTCGATCAGAGTGCCGATTTCCATGGCGATCGCCCGGCCCGCGGCGAACTCGGCCAGCGCGGTGTCGTGATCGTGGCGCATGGTCGCCAGGAGTCCGCGTCCCCGGTGCACCAGAGCGAGGTTGGCGCGGTAGTCGGGATGGGCGGCGAAATAGCGGCCGGCCTGGTCGAAAGCCGCTGCGCTGGCGTCGAGTTCGCCGATCATGATCAGCGCCATGCCTTCGTTCTGCGTGCAGACCGCGGCTTGGCCGTGGAGTTCGCGGGTGCGCAACTCGTCGGCGGAGCGGCGGTAGATTTGCGCGGCGTCAGCGTATCGACCCTGTTTGAGATACAGGCCCGCGATATTGCCGTCGGCGGCCATGACCCTGTCGGGTAGCTCGGCCGCGATCATGATCGCGCGGGCGCCGCGCAGCGCCAGTTCGGCGTCGGCGAATCGGCCGGTCTCGGTGAAGACCAAGCCGAGGTGCATATCGGTGAAGGCGCGCTGGAGGTCCATACCGTAGGTGGTCGCGATCCGGCGTGCGGAGAACAGTGAATCGGTCGCGTCGGAGTACTCGCCGAGTGAGTACCAGCAGATCCCCTCGCTGTGGTGGCAGAGCATCTCCTTCTGATCGGAACCTATGCGCGAGAAGGTCTCTCGGGCGAGCGATAGTCTCTCCAGCCCGGTTCGATATCTGCCCGTGAGGGTGGCGACGAGGCCGAGGCCATAGTGGCAGTCGGAGATGAACTCCTCGTCTTCGACGTAGGTGCCGATGTCGAGCGCTTCCTCGTAGTGTTCGACAGCGAGCTGGTATCGGGATTGTTCGGTGCGTAGCCCGCCGAGGAAGCGCAACGTCTGCGCGTACCGCGCGGTGCCGACCTCGGTGCCCGAGTTGCGATATCGGTCGGCCGCCCTTGTCAGATCGGCTTCGGCGGTGAGGTAGTCGCCGGTGTTCATGGCGGTTGTCGCGAGATTGACGTCGTACCACAGCGCGTCGTCCGGATCGCCGTACGTGGCGCACAGGTGGCCGCCCTCGCGGTAATTGGCTGCCGCCTCGGCGAATCGGCCGAGATCGTCCATGACCATCCCGATCTTCAGGGCGACCTCGGCGGCGTCCAGTGGTTGGTCGGCACGCAGGAAATCGGTTTTGGCCGATTCGAGGACACGCAGTCCTTCCTCGATGCGCAGCGCGGGTAGCAGCAGGTTGCCCAGCCGCCAATTCGCGTCGGCGGCGCCCGCGTAGTCGGAATGCTCGGTAAGAATGCCCGCCAGTCGGGAGAGATGGGCGGCGGCCTCCAACGGACGATCCAGTTCGGTGAGCAACTCGGCCAACAGATTCAGCGATGCTGCCACACCACCCGCATCGTCGATGGTGTCGAATTTTTGCAGTGCCAGCCGCAACTGGGTCTCGGCGCGGGTGAACTCCTCGACGCCGAGATCGGCGGTGGCCATGCCGAGCAGGCAGTGTGCCGCGGTCTCCGGGTCGATCTCGCCGAGCAAAGCGTGGGCAGTGCTGAAGTGGTGGTGCGCGTCGGCGGCGTCCTCGCGCTCCATGGCGAGGTCGGCCAGCGATTCGTGGCAACGGCCCCGCAGTTCGGCGGCGTCGGCGTCGGCGACGAGTTCGAGCGCGGACTCCAGTGTGATGGTCGACGCATCGAGGTCGCCGTTCTCGTACTGCGCGGTGGCGAGCCAGTAGTAGCAGTCGGCGAGCTCGAATTCGTTGTCGGCCACACGGATAGCCGCCTCGAACTCGGCGATTGCCTCGACGGGAGCGTCGGCCTGCAATGCTTCGAGGCCACGTGACCGATAGACAGATAGCTCACTCATGATCGGCAATTTCCTGTCGGACGAACAGTGGATACCCGGGTGTCGCCGCGGCCATTACCGTCGAATTCGCGAGACACTTTGTCGCCCCGGTGATTCGCGAATAGCTCGAGCATTCTTCGGTGGGGTGTGTGCACGGAAAGTCGACAACATTCATGCAAATATTCGTGTCTCTCATCGTGGTCGCGCTGCTCGGTGGTGCCATCGCCTCCTCCGGCGGGTTCGGGGCGGTGGTCGTGTACGGCCTCGGCGTTCTCGTCGCGCTGCTCGTTGTTTCCCTGGTCTTCAGCGTCGCGGCGAGACGTCAAGCGTCCTACAGTGTTTCGGCGCCGCGCAGCGAGGTGGTCGGATTGGTGTACACCGAATTCAAGAAGGTGGGGTGGAAGGAAGTCAACGGTCGCGGCGAGTTGAACTACCAGTCGCGGGGTCTCGGTGTCGGGGTTCAGGGACGCAAGCATCCGGTGCTGAGCATCGATTTCGAGGATCTGCCCGGTGGTGCCACGCGGGTGGATCTGTGGATGTCGGAATGGGAGTCGGTGCTGGGCATGGTTCCCGCGTGGGACCGGGTGCTGTCCAAGCGCTGGATGCTCGGTCGGCGCCTGTCCAGGGTCTCGTCGGTCTCGAAAATCGCCGGCTGAGTCGGTCATCGCACCTCGAATCGGCCGGCGGCGCTGTCGGCCAGGTTGAACGCAACCGTGCGCCCGCTGGTGGTCGGCAGCTCCACGGTGACATCGGCCGGTTTCATCCGGGTTCGAGCGCCCTGCGCGGTGGTGGCGTAGATCGTGGTGGACCGGTCAGTGGTGAACGGCTCGGACCAGTTGAGGTCGCGCACGGTAATCGACTCGGTGAAATGGTCGTTGTTGTCGAGGTCGAAGGAGCCGACGCGCTCCCACCCGCGATACACACTCACCTGATTGCACTCGCTGACGCGCGGCGTACCTTTGGTCTGGCCGAGGTGGATCTGCCACAGCTCGTTCTGCCACAGCTCGGTCTCGGCTTCGATCTCCCAGCTGGCGCAGTCGACGAAGCGTGCGGCGAACGGGAAGGCCGACTCACGCAGCGACGTGACCGTCTTGCTTTCGGCCTCGTTCCACCACGACAGCGTCGTCGGCAGGAGCACGACCAAGGTCAATGCCGCGATCACCCCGCCGATGATCATCTCCCGCTGCCGGAATTCTCGTGGTCGCACCAGCAGGAACACCGCGAGCAGGGCACCGATCGCGGTGACGCCGCCGAGATAATCGGCCAAGAAGTGATCGGCCAGGCCCCGTGCCTCTTCGTCGAAGACCCGCGAATCCGGTGCCAGCAGAAAGGTCTTCCGAAGCGCGAAGTGTCCGAGTAGGTAGGGGCCGAGCACGGTGATGCACGCCAGGCCGGCCGATCCCAGCGCGATGTAGTCGTTGTCGCGGCGCGGTTGAGCGAGTCTGCGGCGCTCCTGCACGCGTTGCAGTCGTTCGCGCTCCTCGGTGGCGTCGCGCTGTTCCTCGGCCTGTCTGGCCTGCGTCAGAGCGGTGCCGAGCACTGATTCCAACAGGATCGACTGGGCCACCTGTCTGTTCGATGGAGGAGTCATCGCAGACCGGCCCGCAGTGCCGCGAACCAGCTGACCTCGCCCGCGCCCGCGGCGGCGGGATCGGCCAACTGACGTTGGATCTGGTCGATATAGGTCTCGACCAGTGGCGCATCCGAAGCGGCCAGCAGCAGCCCGCGTGCCATGATCTGTTCCCGGCCCGCGGCATCGAGAGGCACGCTGTGCTGCAGGGCCAGTTCGTGCGCGCAGGAGACGATGTCGTGCCAGTTGCTGTCGATCATCGTGTACCCTCCGCGCGCGGGTGCGGTTGCCAGGCAGGACAGCAGTTCGTGCTGGTAGAGCGCCGCACGAATGGTTGTATCTGTGGTGGCGGCGAGTGCGCGTAGGTCGGCGGGGGTGTGCACCGAGGCGCCGCGATAGGCGAGTGCGAGCTCGGGTGCCAGGCGTGCGACGAAGTAGGTGACCAGCTCGTCGGGGCCCCATTTCTCGCCGTGGGTGGTGAGTTCGGGGTAGCGCTCGCCGGTGTTGGCCTCGGTGGTGAGCCAGGTGACGAGCCGTTTGCGACCCGGTCCGGTCAGAGCGCGGGCGGCATTGCCGGGATTGCGGGCCATCGCCTGCCCGAGTTCGAGCGCGTCGAAGAATTCGCCGACGCCGGGGATGGGGAACGATGTCCGCGCTCGCGTCGGGCCCGGCGCGCTCACGGCGGTCGGTGTTGCGGGCTCGTCGGCGATGCTGCGAAAGATCTGTGGGGTGTCACCGCGCAGCCAGGCCGCCACCTCCTCGCCACCCCAACGGTGGGTGGTGTCGCGGGTGAGCAGCCCGGCCAACAGGTGTTGCCAGCGTGCGGTTTTCGGGCCGAGGTCCGACAGCGCGCCGAGGCCGGCCAGGGACACATCTCGGGCGAGCAGTTCGGACTGGATGGTGTAGTCGTCGAGCCAGACCATCGCCCTGCTGCCCGGATCCCATCGCTGGAAGTAGGAGCGCCCGACAATGACCTGGTACATCACCATGCCAAGGCTCCACCAATCGGCAGCTGGTGTCTTGAACCTCAGCAGTTCCGGGGCGTTGTAGGCGATGGTGCCCTGGCCGAGGTTGGTGAGCTTGCTGCGGGCGCCGAGGTCGGCGGCGAGCCCGAAATCGGCGAGCACGAGATCGATCGGAGATCGTGTGCGCAACAGGATGTTCGGCGGTTTGAGATCGCTGTGGACCAGCCGGTCGGCAGGTCCGATGCCTTGGAATCCGGCCAGTGCCGCGCTGAGCTGACGAAGGACGGTGGTCGCCAGCTCGTGACCCGCACGCCCCACGATCAGGGATTCGAGCGTGCCGGGGCAGTACTCCATGACCTCGTAGTGGACCGAATTCTCGGTGCCGCGCTCGGCGACCTGCACGGTGTTGGTCGGTGCGAAGTTGCTCGCGTACAGAGGATCGTCGAAGGCCAGGGTGTAGGTGGGTGGGCGCCAGTAGAGCTTGATCGCCACCGACTCGCCCGCCGCATTCACGCAATGGGTCACGGAGGCTTCGCGGCCCGCGCCGAGGAAGCCGACGCGGGTGAAGCGGGCGGCGAGATCGGCGGGCATTTCCCGTTCGTCGCGGTCCAGCGGCGTCGCACCGCTGTCGTCGGGAACGGGGTCGAGGATGGTTCGCGGGGCGGTGCCGGTCGGGTTGTCGAGGGTGGTGCGTGGCGCGCGGGTGCCGGTGTGCCGTTCGGGATGGTGGTAGGAGATGCGGGGGGCGTCGTTGTCGTCGGGGTCGATGGTGGTCAGTGCGGCCACGGGGCACCTCCTGGTGGCTGGGCGGGCAGCCGGTCGAGCGCGGGCGAATGGGGCAGGTAGGTCGGTTCCACGGCACTGACCTGCAAGATCGTGATGTTGTCCCCGCCGCCGCCGCGCAGGGCCAGGTCACGCAGCCGTGCCGGAACACCGGGTTCGGCGGCCAGCAGCACGTGTTCGATCTCGCTCTGTGCGGCGTAGTCGTCGAGGCCGTCGGTGCACAACAGCAGGCCGAGGTCGGTGGGAAGCGGGCAGTCGAAGAAGTCGGGCTCGAGGATCACGCGGACTCCGCCGCCCAACGCCTGCATCAGTGTGTTGCCGCCGATACGCCGGTGATCAACGCTGAGCTGCGCAAGGTAGTGGTCCTCGAGTCGGTAGCACCGGGAGTCGCCGACATTGAACACGATCGCGTGCCCGTCGGGGCTGATCGCGACACCGACCACCGTGCACCCCATCCCGGCCAGTTCGGTCTGCTCGAGCGAGCGGTCGTTGAGCGCGTCGGAGGTGAGCTGGATCCGGGTCCGTAACGCGGCGGTGAGCTCAGCGACGCTCTCACCGCGCACCGCACCGGGCGCGGTGAGCAATTCGCAGGCCATACGACTTGCCTGCGCACCACCGGCGTGACCACCCATGCCGTCGCAGACCACGACGAGCGTCGGTTCGCTGATCGTCAATTCGGTACTCAGAGAACCCGATTCGCTGCCCGAGAACGACCAGCCAGCCCATCCGAGACTGTCCTCGTTGTGTGCGCGCACGTTCCCGCGGTGGGTGATCGCGGTGATAGCGACGGTGATCATCGGTCCCACCGGATGGTGAGGTGCACATCGGCCGCCAGTCGCAGCCGCTGACCGGGCTTGATCTCGTATTCGGTGTCGTCGGGGATGCGGTGGTCGTTGATGAATGTCCCGTTGGCGGAAGCGGTGTCGGTGATGAGGAGTCGGCCGTCGCGGTACAGCAACGTGCCATGGAACCGGGACACATTGGTGTGGTCCCGGAAAGCGTCTGCCGTGGGGTAACTCTCGTCGCGTCCGAGGGCGAGCGGCTTGCCGGATTCGAGGCGAAATATCGTCCCGCCGGCGATCAGCTCGATCGCGGCGCCCGACTCGGTGACGGGATCGAGCTGAGTGCGCGGTGTGTCACCAGGTGGTGGCGGCGGAGGCGGCGGGGGCGGCGCGATGGTCGTGATCTCCCACAGGTCCGTGCCGTCGTCCGGGCACTGTGCGAGGGCCATTCGGTTCCAGGTCTTTCCGCACCGGCAGCGGACCGGGTCGGTACTCACATCAGCCATGACGTCCTCTTCGTCTCGATGCCTCGTTCGGCCATGCGGGTGCGCAGGGCGGCCAGATCGCCGGGCAGCGGGATGCCGACGGTCCAGATGACACCGCGATCGACTGCCACGGAAAGGTGTTTTCGTTGCGGGCCGTATTCGCTTTCCAACGAGACGAGCGGGTATCGGCGCGCGCCGAGTTCGCTGAAGATCCGCACGATCTGATTGCGGGAGCCGCGCAGCGCGCATTCGTCGGCACGGTCGAGCAGGAACGGTTCGCTCACCAGCACATCGACAAACTCCGCGAGCCAACCGAATTCGCGTTCCAGCTGCGTGGTGTCGCGGCCGGAGTACAGCAGCACGTCGATGTCACGTTCGCCACGCCAGGCGCGGATGCCGGTAAGCATCGCGGCCAGAGCCTCGGGTTGATCGGTCGGCTCGCCACCGGAGACGGTGATGCCGTCGAGCTGATCGGCCGGCAGAGTGGCGAGCCAATCGAGGACATCGGAGATCGCACAGGCCCGATCCGGGTCGAATGGCCAGGTGTCGCGGGCGATGCAGCCACGGCAGTACACCGTGCATCCCTGGAACCAGATGCCCGCGCGCACACCGAATCCCAGATTGCGCACCGGGTGGTGCAGGCGCGAGAGCAGCATCGTCTCGGTCATGCCAGCGTCACCGCCCAGCCGTCCTCGATGTCCTCGATCCCGGCGACGGTGACCGTGCCGCCGTCGGGTTGCTTCTCGAACAGTGCCCTGGCGAGGGGGTTGACGAGCATCGACTCGACGGTCGAACCGACCCCGCGTCCACCGAAATCCAGCCTCTCGACCGCCGCCCGGTGCAGTCGATCCAGGGCGAGCTTGCCCACCTCGACGCTGAATCCGGTGGCCGAAAGCACGCGTGCGCAGACGTTTTCGACGAAGATGTCGACCAGTTCGCGGGCGGTGGTCTCGTCGATGAAGTCGAATACCACGATGTTGTCGCCGATCCGGTTGAGCAGTTCCGGTCGGCCGATCTCCTTGGTGAAGTGTTCGCCGACCGCCGCGCGGATGGTCTGCTCGACCTCGCGGTAGGGGGTGCCGCGCGTCACCACCGGCACCCGCGCCCCCCGTTCGTCGGTGCGGTACACCCCCAGATTGGAGGTGAACACCAGCAGCGTTTCGGAGAAGAACACCGTCGACCCAGTACCGTCTGTGAGCCTGCCGTCTTCCAGGATCTGCAGGAACTTGTCGAGGATGCGGGGATGGGCCTTCTCGACCTCGTCGAACAGGGCGAGCTGGAAGGGCTGCTGGCGGATCGCATTGGTGAGCTCGCCCCCGGCGTTGTGTCCGGTGTACCCGGGTGGCGCGCCGATCAGGCGGGCTTCGGCGTGTTCGGCGGAGAACTCGCTCATGTCGAAGCGGATGAAGGCGTCGTCGCGGCCGAAGACCAGTTCGGCGAGGGACTTGGCCAGCTCGGTCTTGCCCACACCAGTCGGCCCAGCGAAGAACAGCACACCCTGCGGCCGCGCCGAACTGCTGGTGGTCTGCGCCCCGGACAGGCCCAACGCCGAGCGGATGAGAATGTCGATGGACTTGCGGATGGCGGCCTGCTGACCCTTCACCTTCGCGGTGAGCAGGGTCGGCCCCTGCTGGATCCGCGCGCGCAGCGCCGAGTCCTGCCACGGGTTGTCGGGGATGCCGACCCGGAAGGTTCGAATAGCATCGTCGATCTCGGCGGCCGGGATGCGTCGGTCGATCGCGAGTCGGTTGATCTCACGGATGGAGCGCAGGGTCAGGCCGTTGGTGCGGGCGGCGTACCGGGCGACGATGGCGTCGAATTCTGTTGGGCGCGTATTCCGGTCGGGGATCTCTGGCAGAGAACCGGCCAGCATCGCTGCCAGCGTGAGACGTTGGCGCAGTCCCGGCGCGGGAATGGACACCACCCTCGCCAGCTCGCCGCCGGTCAACCAGTGCGGCAGATCGCCTTCGCGGTCGAGCAGCCAGATCACGGTGTTGTACAGGGCTGTTCGGTGCGGGCCCGGCACGTCGACGCGCTTGGCCGTCACCATCAGTTTGTGCGCGGTGATCAGGGTCCGGTGCAGCGACTCGTCGCTGAAATCGACACTCGGAGACAGCCGCGACGCACCGTCGATGACGAGGCAGCACGGTTGGGGCGAGCCGACGACACCTTGCAGCAGGGCGGGGAGATAGTCGAGCAGGTTCGCGTCCGCCCCGCCGCGCGCGGCATCGACCAGCTTCGCCGCGACACCGTCGGCGTCGAGGGCCGCGCGCGCCCCGTCGACTGGGTCGGCGACCACGACCCTGGCGTGTCCGGCGAGGGCGAGCACATGCAGCAGCGCATCGACCACCGACAGCATGCGCGGCATCGGTGCGGGCGGGATCGGCACCAGCACGATGTCGCGCAGGTTGCCGGTGATCAGTAGCTGCGGGTTGGCGGCCAGCGCCACATCGACCTCGCGAAGCCACGCGGGCAGCTCGACGGCCTCGGTGCTCACGGCGCGCTCCTCTCGGTCGTAGTCGAGCGGCGCTTGGCGGTCCGAGCGGCGGTCGGGGCGGTCGAGACGGCGCGTTCGAAGAGCGGTAGGGCGGCGATTCCGGCCGGTGCGCGGCGGATGCGGCCTGGCGTGACGCCGCGGGTTCGCAGCGCGGCGGCGATCTGGTCGATGTCTTCGCAGAGCGCCCGGTCTTGGGTCCGGTCGTCGTCGGGTCGCGTATCGGGGCTGGTCCGGACGGTGCGCAGGGAGATCTCGTTGTCGACCACCTGCGCAAGCACCGAATGTTGTGCGGCGCCGGGACGGTTGACCAGGACCGATCCGGGAGTGACCACCGTGACGGGGTCGACGGTGTAGCCGAGGTCGGTGAGTGCGGCGGTCACCGCGTCGAGTACGAAAGCGGTCTCGGGTTCCGGTCGTTCGGCGGCACGGGCGCGATCGGCGAGGGTCGTGGCCTGGTCGAGCAGCGCGGCGGCGGTGCTCGGGTCCGGGGCGGTCTCGGCGCGGTCGAGCAGGTCGGTGATCGGGCCGGGAACGCGCAGATCCGCTGTGTCCGAGCGGAGTTCGGCGATGGCGGTGCGGTGGGCGCGGGCCGCCTCGGTCGCCAGATTCGCGGTGCGGACGCGCCTGCTCAGGTCGCTGGTGAGCAACCTGGCGCGGGCCGGGTCGGTGGTGCGCAGGATCTCCGCACCGGCGGCCAGGAGCGCCGAATCGGGTTCGAGCAGGCCGGCCAGCAGCTGCTCGACCCGCTCGCTACGCGCCTTCGCCACCTCGCCGGAACGATCCGGTGCCGACTCCCGCGACATTGCGCCCGAGACTTCGCGACGCGCCGAATCGACCGCAGCCGCTTCACGATGAGCCAAATCAGCCAGCGCCACGGACAATTCGGCATCGACCTCGGCCCGCCGACGCGTCTGCGACCATGCAGCCAACTTCCCGACCGCGGCGACGAGCTCGGCCTCCAACGCCGCACACGCCGCATCGATGGCCCGGACGTCCAGGCCAGGATCCGCGCCTGCGGTGACAACGAATTCGGCGGCCCCGGAACTCACACAGTGCTGCTCGTGTACCCGTACTCGCGCGGTCACCCGCCGCCAGCGCGACCGAGCCGCGTCCAGTTCGGCCCGCTCTCGCGCGGCTCGCGCCGACGCCGCAGCCGCACTGTCGATCGCCGCCCCGACCAGGTCGAAGGTGATGAAACTTGAACTCATCGCACTCCCTGCTCTTGTTGCCGGCGCCGGTACAGCCCGTAGCCGAGGTGCGCGAGGACCGCGAACAGCGGCGGCCACCACCAACTGGCCGCCGACCCCGATCCGGCGATCGCCTGATAGGCCAATAGCAGCAGCCCGACACCGAATCCGACCATCGCCGGAATCGATGTGACCTCCTCGTCCCTGGGGTAGGGGAATACGAAGCCGAGCGCGGCCAGGCAGACGACCATGCCGAGCAGCAGTTTCCACAGCAGTCCGTACAACGTGCCCGGCCCGCTGCCCGCCGTGGCACCGGTGTCCCCGGACAGGAACACCACCTCGGTGATGTTGTCGCTGAAGATCGACAGGATCGACCCGATCACCGGGGTGAGCACCCACACCGGCACCGATAGCGCGAGCAGTCCACCCGCGCTCGACAAGATCCGGCGCCGCAGGTCCCGATGCTCCTGGGCCATCTGCTGGCGCCTCTCGGCGAGTTCGCGCTCTGCCCGCTCTGCCTGCTCGGCAAGTGCCAGCAGTCGTCGGGTCTCGGCCTCTGCGGCGAGCACCAGTGCGCGAGTCGCAACGACCTCGAGTAGCACGATCCTGGCGAGATAGTCGTTGGTTCGCATGGGTTTCACCGCCGATGCAGGTCATGGGTAGGCGACGGGGCGCCGCCACGACCCGCGTGCGTCGACCTTGCCACGGGCCTGAGCCCCTGTCTGTCGGGTGAACAGCCGACACCGACGCCGACACGGCGCGAAATCCGGGGGATCGGTGTCGATTCCGCGAGGGGCAGCACGGCCGCTCGCGGATCGACGAGGAGTCGCGATGATTTCCACTCAGACCCGGCCAGGATTCGCCCAGGCTCTGCGAGTATTCCGGCAGGCGGCCCACACGGTGCCCGCCTACGCAAAGTTCTTGTGTGACAACGGCATCGATGCCGATGCGGTGCGTACCCCCGCCGATTTCGCCGAGGTTCCCCCGGTCACGAAGGACAACTACATCCGCGCCTACCCACCGCACGAGCTGATCACCGGCGGGGTGATCACCGGTGCGGGCACGTGGTCATCGAGTTCGGGTTCCTCCGGCGCGCCCACGTTCTGGGCGCGCGACGAGCTCTCCCACGAGCACGGCGTCGACCTGCACGCCCGGATCCTGCGCGGCTTTCTGGCCTCGACCGCGCCGACGCTGGTCGTGGTCGGTTTCTCGATGGGCGACTGGATCGGCGGCACCTACACCTTCCGTTCGGTCGCCGACCTGCATCGCCGCGACCTGCGGGTTTCGGTGGCGACCCCCGGCATGGACATCGATCTGATCCGCGCCGATATCGCTGCCCTCGGCCCCTATTACCGCCAGATCGTCCTCGCGGGCTACCCGCCCTTCGTGCGCGACGTCCTCGATCGAGCCCCCGCCGCCGTGCTCGACCAGGACATCAAGGTCCTGATGGCGGGGGAGGCCATCAGCGAGCCGTGGCGTGACAACTTGCTGTCGCTGCTCGGCAAACCGGACCGCCCCGAGGACACCTGCCTGATCTACGGCGCCGCCGACGCGGGCATGTTCGGCCACGAGACGGTGAGCTCGATCACGACCCGCCGACTCGCCCAGCACGACAGCACTTTTCGCGATGCGCTGTTCGGTGCCGATCCGGTGCTGCCGACCTTCGTCGAATACGACCCCGCCTACCGCTACGTCGAGACCGACGACCATGGCCGGCTGCTGTGCACCGTCGCCAACGCGATGCCGTTGGTGCGCTACCGGATCAACGACGTCGGTTCGGTCCATACGTCGGCCGAAGTGGGCCAGGCGCTGCGCGCGGCCGGACACCGGACTCAGATCCGAACCACCACGCCCACAGCCGGTTTCATCGCCCTGCGGGGCCGCCCCGATGTGGCCGTGAGCTTCTACTCGGTGAAGTTTCCGCCCGAGACCGTCCGCGCAGCGCTCACCGATCCGCGGCTCGGCGGCGAACTCACCGGCAAATTCGTCCTCGACAAGGACCTCGATCCCACCGGCTCCGACCGGCTCCGGTTGCTCGTCGAACAGCGCCCCGGCCGCACCCGCGACGAAGTCTTCGCCGAGAAGGTCGGCGCAGTGTTCGTGGACACCCTCACCGAGGCGAGCCGCGAATACCGTGACCTGCGTAGTCGCATCGGCACGCGCGCCGAACCCCTGGTCGAGATCCGGCCCTTCGGCAGCACCGAATTCCGGTATGGGATCAAGCACGACGGGCGGATCAGCGGGGCGTAGGCGAGTCCCGAAGCAGGCCGTGCAGCAGTAGGTCGACGATGAACGCGGTGTTTTCCTCGGGCAGGTGGCCCCGGCGGGTGAAGCACCGGTGCAGTTGGATATTGGTGATCGTGGCGGCCAGCTCGTCGGGTGGGGCGAGCTCGGCCAGCACGCCCTTGCGCTGGGCCGTGGCGATCACCGGCGCGATGATGGCAGGTAGATCGACCTTCTCGCGCAACGAGAGCAGCCCGTCGGGTTCCCCACGCGAGTCGTGAGCCAGCGCCACCAGCAGCGCGTCCATGAACGCGGTCTCACGCGCGGTCAGCTGGGCCAGTCGCAGGAGATGGTTGCCGAGGATCGTGAGTTCGTCCCGATCGAGCTTGGTATCGTCGGCCACCGCCTCGGCCAGCTCGGTGACGTGCTTGCGCAGTGCACCGATGATCAGGTGCGGCTTGTTCGGGAACAGGGTGCGTACCGTGCCGATCGACACGCCCGCCCGCTCACCGATGGCCTGCATCGACGCGTCGAAATACCCACGGGCATCGAACTCCTCGCGTGCGGCCCCGAGTATCGCCGCACGCAGATCGCGGGGTAGCCCCGCGGTGTCCGCGGTGGGGTAGTAGGTGGTGAGCACGTCGTCGATGTGCTCGTGCCGATCCGGCTTCGCGATTGCGCCGTTGAGCAGCGCGACGATCGTGTCGGCGACCAGATTCGCGGTGACGGTGCTCGGATCGCCGTCGGTTCGCAACCGAAATCCGTCCACCAGTGCGGTGAGCGCGACGGCGAGAGACCTGGTGGTGAAGGGCGAGCGCAGTGAGGCGCCCGACCGGGTGAACGCGACATCGACACTGGCGACGGCGAGTTCGTCGCGCCGATGGAAGTGCGAGGCGACCGCGCGCGCGGTGCGCGGATCGCCGGTCGCGAACAGGTGGGACAGCAGGTTCTTGGTCAGGGTGGTGCGATCGGTGAGGACGTCGAAATAGTGTTCGGTGAGCGCGCGCACCACCGCTCGACCGACATTGGCATGCGCGGCGACCCGCTCAGCGACTGTCTCGCGAACGGCCTCGACGGTGCAGTCGGCGGGGGCCTGCATTTCGTCGAGCACGGCGAGCAGAAACGCGTTCTTGGTGGCGAATCGGCGATAGAACGTGGCCTGTGAGACACCGGCGGCGTTGATCACGTCCTCGCTGCGGAAGCCACGCAAAAGGATCTGCTCCGGGTGATCGACCAGCGCGCGCAAACCCTCGCGGACGAGCTGCGCGGAAATAGGGTCCTCGACGGAAATGGTTATCCCTCCTGCGATCTCGTTCCCCCGGTGATAGTTCGTCAGGGAGAGCCGCCCGTTACATCGTGTGAGAGTAGTTGCCCTCAGCTGAGAGCGCGCACGTGCAACGACGGGAGTGATCTCGCTGAGAAGTTCCTCTTTGATGGAGTCGAGGCGCCCGAGCAATCGACGGGCGTCCGCAGCGAACGAGTGTCGGAGGGTAGCAATAATGTCTGTTGGACCCGTTGTCGCGACAGCACCCAGCGAGTTGGGGCTGATCGCACCGCAATTGAGCCCCCGCGAGGTGGAGGTGCTCCTCACCTGGATCCGCGTCGACACCAAATCCGATGTGGGCAAGTCGCTACACATCGCGATCGGCACCGTGAACACCCACCTGGCCAGGATCCGCGACAAGTTCGCGGCCGTCGACCGCGCCGCCCCCACCAAGGCGTTGCTGCTCGCTCGGGCATTGCAGGACGGGTTGATTCAGCTCGACGAACTCTGAGCCGAGCTATCGGCCGGCGATGGGGTCGGCTGTGGCGGGGATGCCGCGGGCGGTGAGTGTGGCGGCGGTCGCGCTCACCAAGCCGCGCAGGCGGGCGAAATCGGGGGATTTCGCACCACGACGGGATCGACAGAAGAACTCCGCGTAGGCCACCGCGTCAGTGATCGCGAAGACGACGTCGACCGTCGGACAATGACGTTGGGTCAAGGCGATCGCGGCGACGGCGCGGCCGGGCCGATCCGTCGCGGGCACCGGCCGGTCACAGACTCGCGGGCGACCCAGGTAGGTGACGTTGCCGGTGCGCCAGGTCGGCGCGGGCGGGCCGACGGCGAGTTCGTGTACAGCATCGATCAGCTCACTGAGCGCGTCCGTGGGCACGGTGAGCTGGTAGCCCGCCCGGTGTTCCATCTGCCTCCGTTCCCATCGCGTCGCGACCGCCCCAGTCTGCTGTCCGCGCAGGGTCATCGGGTAGTCGGCGATTCGCAGGACATCACAGTTCGTCGAGACCGATGATCCCGTCTTGCAGCGCTCTGGCCAACAGCGCCGATTTCGTGGTCGCGGCCCGGCCGACCGCAGCGTACTTGGTTCTGGTGCGGCCCAGATGGGTGTTGACGGTCCCCATGGTGATGAACAGTTCCAGGGTCACCTGCTGTTTCGTCTCCGACAGCAGCCAGGTGCGCAGGACTTCGCGTTCGCGCACCGACAGCGGCGCTGGGGTGAAGCGGGGCATCCCGCAGTTGGGGCACTCGTGGGGTTCGGGGGTGTTCGCGATGTTCATATCGCCTCCACCGATCCCCCGGTCGGCTGTCATTCAGCCGACCGATGGCGGGGTGGGTTGACGACTGCCATGCTCGGCGGAGTGACGCCTTCACTGACCGGGCAGCGATATCCCCAGCCGGACTGGATCCGCGAATTGTGGTGGGTCCGAACGGGTTCCCGTCCCGAGGTGTCGCGCACCGTGTTGGCTCGGCAGTGGTTCGCCGCGGCTGAGGCGCCCAAGCCCCGCAAGAAGGAGTTCATCGACGAACTCAAAGGCTGGTCCGGGGTGCTCAGCGGAACCTGCGAGTGGGTGCGCGAAAGATACGGCGCGCTGGCGGTGTTTCTCGCCGGAACCGACAGCAGTATCGACGAACCGGCCGGGTGGCTGGCGGTCTCGTTCCTCTACCGCGACTACGCCGATCCGCTTGCCCGATTCAGCGCCCAGTTCGCACTGCTCGCCCACGAGCACCGTCCGCGCGGAATACCGAACAAGATCTCCGATCGGGTGAAGAGCTACGAACTGGTGGTCCCGCCCTCGGTGCGCGCCGCGATGGCGGGCGAACGCCTCGATGCGGGGGTCGGTGGTGTGCTCGACACCGCGGCCGACGCGGACGCCTTCATCGCCCGGCCCCACGACCACCGGGACCGGTACCTGTCGATAGCCCTGCGCCGCTACGCGTCCCACCTGCTCGAGAAACGCCCCGACTTCTCGGCCGACCAGCGGGTGCTCGACGCGATCGATGCCGCGGTCGCCGCGCTGGCTGTCCACGGCGATCCCGACCGGCCCGCGCGCGAACCGACCCCGGCCGAACTGCGCCACGTCGACGGTCTGCTGACGGCCCGGATCGACGCCGACCCGACTGTGCGTGAGGATCCCCGCTTCGCGCACGCCTACCTGCGCGCCAGGAAGACCATGGTGCGGTGGGCCGTCGAGGGCCGCGAACTGACCGACGCGACGGTCCTCTACACCAAGCTGCGCGCGGTCGGACTCGACAACGCCCGCGCCGACTACCGCACCGCGCGTCGCGAGGTGCCGGTGGCCGAACCGACCGTGCTGGACTCGGCGACCGAGCAGACCGGGTTCGGCCGACTCCTCGACACCGACATCTTGTCCAGGGCCGCAGCCGAATTGGACACCGTCTCCCCGCCGTCGTGGGAACGCTCGCTCGCCGCCGAATTGCTCCGCGGTGGGGCGGGTCGCGTGCCGTACGACGATCTGCGCGCGAAGGTGCGCGCCGACTGGAATGCTGTCGGCGGTGACGGTCCGCCCACCGCGCGGGCGCGCAACCCGGCGGTCGCCGCGCGTCTGGTCGACGCCATCCTGTTCATGGCGGTGGCCTCGGTGATCGGCACCGACGACGTCGCCGAACTCTTCGACGCCACGGCCGCACGCGGCATCGGCGCGCGATTCGACGGCGCTGCGACGGTTCTCTACGCATTGGGTGCGGATGAAGGGGAGGACGGGACATGGTGAACCTCCGAACGGGTCGCCTCGTCGTCGACGATCTCGGCGGCGTGAGCTGGTTCGCGCTGCGCACCCCGGCTCTGCCCGCGGCGGAATTGCGGGTGGACGCGGGCATCTCGCTCGCCGTCGACCCCGTGGCGCCCGCCTGTCCGCTCGGCTGGTCGGTCGACCCGGGCGCCGATCCCGCCGCACTGGGCGAGGTTTTCGCCGATCCCGCGCTTGTGCTGCTCGTGGCGGCGTCGCGCAACGAGGGACCCGCGGTGACGCACCTCGACTGTCCCGCACTGCCCCCGACATGGGCGCATCGAGCTCACGTCGCCGCGACCGCCCGCTGGACTCTGCGCCCGCTCGACAACGGCGCCCTGCTGCTCGATGAAGCCATAGCCGAATACCGTTGTGGCCGTATCATTCTCGCGCGTCGACTGTTCGGCTATGGCGAATACGCGCTGCTCGCCCTCGGCGAGCGGGCAGTGGACGGCGAATTATCCGCGGCGGCAACAGAACTGGTTCGCACCGCGATGTCGGCCGCGGTGTCGGCGGGGCTGGGTGGCGAGATCGCGGACCTCGCCGAACAACTCACCGGCATCGATGAGGCGCACCTGTCGGCGGTGCTCGCAGATTGGCGCGCCGTCGACGAATCGGCCCTGGTCGGTGCGGGCACGTACGCCCACGACCGCGCGGCCCCCGAGAACGACACCGCCTACGTGATGGCCGATCCCACCGTATTGCCCCCGCGAATCCTGGCGTGGCCGGGCGCGGCCAGACCCGAGATCAGGGTCGACTACCGTGCGGGCGCATACGAACTGCGGTCCAGGCTCGCCGCGGGCGTCGACCCGTGGTGCGCCGAAGCCACTGAACTGCTCGCCTACACCGCCGACGAGACCACCGGTCGTCTCCTCGGCGTCGCCCCCGTCGAAGCCGGCCCCGACGGCGACCTCTTCGCCGAACTCCCTGACCACGGCGAGCCCGGCGCCCGCGCCTTCGGCTTGTTCTCCGCCGAGATCGACCCGGAACAATTGCGTGGCACCGCGTTCGGTCGAACCGGGATCGAGGTGGATCGCGAACTCCTCGAAGGCTGGAATCTCGACCGCGCCGCCGCAACCCGACGCCACCTCAGCGGCGCCTCACCCGAACTCACCGAACTGGTGATGGCGGCCGAAACCGCCGTCGGCAACGCGCGCGCGCAGGTGGACGACCTCCTGCTCGATGACCATCCCGACGCGGTGGCGCGGGCCCTGCGAGCCCGCCTCGACGCCATCGACGCCTATCTCGCCTCGCTCGCGGGCGCCGAGCCGCGCCAGGGTGCGGTGCTGCTGTGCGAACTGGTCGAACCGTCGGAGGGGCGGTGAGCGCACCGATCGAGGTGCTCGTGCGCGCCGTCGACGCCGGCGACACCTACCTTTCCTGGCGCTGGCTGGACCGGCCCGACCGGTGCGAGTACGCCGTCGTCGCGGCCGGCACCATGGAGCGGGTCTTGGCCCAACTGGGTGCCGCGCTCCCTGCGCTCCAGGCGGGGGAGGTCGGCAACGACGGTGTCGAACGCGCGCTGACCGGTGCGTTCACCGACCGAGACGCCGAACTGAGGCTGATCGAGGCACTGACCGCCGCGGTGCTGCCCATCGCGTTCTCCGCCCAACTGTCGCGCCGCGCCGCGCGCGGCGAACAGGTCAGGGTGCGACTGACTCCGAGCGCCCGACTCGCGCGTCTGCCGTGGGAGCTGCTGATCGTCGACAGCGTGCACAGGATGCTCGAGATCGCCGACATCGTCTACGAGCCACCCGCGGCCGTGCACGCGGGCCGAGACAACCTGCCACCGGACTGGTCGGTGAGCGCTGGCCGTCCCGCCTTGCTGCTCATCGACCCGCGTACGCCCTCCGGTGCCGAGGCCCACCACCTCGGCTCGGTCCTGGACCGCGCCGACCACTTCGACTTCACCGACCGTGTGGACTCCTACGTGACGGCGGGTCGAATACTCGCCGCCGAACGTGGCCGCTGCGTCGCCGCCCGCGTGAGTCGCCGCGACCTCGCGACCGCCCTGCGCACCGAACGTTCCCGCCTGTTCTACTTCGGACACATCTCCTCTGTTGCCGACGAGCCGGGCTCGGCCGCCCTGCACCTGCACGACACCCGCAGGACTTGGGGCATGGCGGAGCCGCTGACCCGTGCCGACCCCCACGGCAACCCGATCGTCGCGAGTGGCGATCACCGCCCGCTGGCCGCCATCGACCTGCTGCTCGGCACCCTCGCTGGTGACGCCGCCGCGCACCGCGTCTACGGCCACACCGAACCGCAACCGGGTGCCCGACTGTGGCCGATGCCGCCCCGCGTCGCCTTGATCGCCTGCGAGGGTGGCGTCGACTACCGTTCCTCGGAGACCTTTGGCCTGGTCGTGGCCATGGTGAACGCGGGCGCGGCCCTGGTCACCACTACCCGCTGGACCCTGCCGACCAATCGGGCCTTCGCCGACTTCGGTCCGGGCACGACCGCGAAGCCGACCACCGAACTCGGATTGCGGGTCGACCGCGCACACGAAGGTCTCGACCCCGTCGGGGAGTTGCGCGCCTGGCAGCGCGAATGCCTACATCGGTGGCAAGCGGCCGGCGACATCGCCGACAGCCCGCTGGTCTGGGCGTCGCTGAGCCACACCATCGCCCCGTGGAGACCTTGATCACCTCCGTGTGCGGGTGTTCGCACCGATCGCGCTCGCGACCGCGAATGTCGCGCCGAACACCATCACCATCACGATGCCGTTGGTGTTGGCGCTGTCCCCGCACCGCGGCGCGAACGCCGCGACCAGGATCGCTACCGCGGCCAGCGCGCTCGTCCCACCATCCAACACCACGTTCGACCGGCGCGCGGCGAGCCAACCCAACGGCATCGCGAGCAGCACCATCGCGCTCAGCGGAACGGGATCGGGCAACGCGTCGATCCCGAACGGCGACGTCGCGGCGGTCAACAACTCGACGGCTCCAAACCAACGCAACCCGAACTTCGGCGCGATCCCGGTCGTCACGACGGCCGCGAAGAATCCCAGCCCCGCGAGCACAGACAACAACGCGAAGACCGAGTACCGCAGCGCCGCGGGTGCGGTGTCACACGGTGTGCCGCGCAGAAATGCGGCGGCGACGGGGATGCACGCCAAGAGCCCGACCGCGGAATAGAAGAAGTCGGCCACCGGAGCTAGATAGCGCGCCCTGGCGAACAACGCCGCGACGATGCCGACGAACAGCGCGAAGACAGCCATCGAACCCCCATCGACCCCGGGTGAGGTGGCCGCCAGCTCGCCGATTGCCGCGGCCGCGACCAATCCGTCGGCGAACGGAAGAAAGGGATGTGCCGGGTCGGATGTGCGCATATCTACCCCCGAAACCGGAATCGACTCTGCTGCAGGGCTACCTGCCGCTCCCGTCGATCGTGTCGATGCAACGCCTGGCTGGTTTTCTGGGCGACGTCATCGACAACAGGACGCGCGTCGGACAAAGTGGGGCCGCCGGCGTTGCGTGCGTGTATTTTTCGGATTCGCGCACCCGGAGAGAATGCGGATCGAATGCGACTCATGACGCCCATATCGCTCGATCGTAGGGCTCGAATCCGGAAGCCGATGTCCGTCGAAGAGCTGACATTGCGTTGAGCCACAACGGGATACGCTTTTTTCGGCGGCGATTCCGGAGGGAGCGATAGTACATGGAGTCATCGGAGCGACAAGTAGCTGACGGGCTGACAGTGGTCGACGGTGTCGTAGGAACCGTGTTGAGCGGTCGGATCCGCGAGCAATTGCTGGACGCGGATCGCCACCATCGCAGCGAGATTCTCATCGACTCTCACCGGCACCTCGCGCCTCGGCTCATCTCGTCGTTCTCCGATGTCCCACTCGCGCTGGACGGGATGGATCCCAGTCGACCATGGATACCGGAACTGGCTGACCTGCGCGAGTTCGTCGGCCTGCGGTTCGGTCTGACCTTCAACTACGCGCTCGCCAATCTGTACCGCGATCGTTCTGATTTCACCGGCTGGCACTGCGACAAGGCATGGCTGCACGAACCGGGCAGCACCATCGCGATTGTGAGTTTCGGTGCCACCCGAACTCTCGCGGTCCGGGCGTTGGGTACCGACTCGACAGTGCGATATCCCCTGTCGGATTCCTCTGTCGTGCTAATGAGCCTCCCGCTCCAGGAAACACACGAGCATTGTGTTCTCGCCGAAACTGAGGACGTGGATATGCGCCTCAGTATCACGCTCCGGCACATCCGAATACTTCCCGAATATCTGGATGATGACCGGCGATGTCGCCGACACCATGGCGTCACCACCACTGAAAGGAAATAGGCACATGACATACACGGAAAAGGTGCAGCACTTCATCGACGAACCGCTGTGTGGGTTCACCGAAATCGAACTGCGAGAGCGGGTCTCGACCGACCTGGCGCGGACGGCATTGGCACATCCGCCGCAGGAATTCCTGATCGAGAAATTCGCCAAGGACCACGGGTACGCCGACGACGACGCCCGCGCCCTGTTCGAAGACGTCAAGAAGTTCCTGTTGCTCGGCAGTCTCGTCGACGCGTCGCCGGCGCCGAGTCTGCCCATCGACCAGATGTGGCACGCCTTCATTCTGTTCACGAAGGACTATGCCGAGTTCTGCGGCAAGGTCGGTGGGTTCATCCATCACCGCCCATTGCCCTCGACCAGCGAGCACCAGCCGCCGATCGAGCCGACCCTGGAACTCATGACCGCGGCCTACGGCCCACTGAGCGAAACCTCGTGGCCCGCACCGCTCGGCGCCTTCGGAATCATGGATTGCAAGGCCGGCGTCTGAGCGAGAGCACTGGGCGCGTACTCCGCGCCGGACACCGCTCTCGGTGCCCGGCGCGGGCTCGTTCGGTTCGAAGGGAGGCGCGGTGACCAGCGGGTTGTACCGAGACAGTGCGCACTGGTGTGACGATGGCAAGCCGACGGCAGTGGCCTGGGATGAGCGAATCATATTGGGCAGCAGCATGTTCGACGCGACCCGAGCGGAACGAACCGGTATCGGCCGGGTACTCCTTGTCGGGCACAGTTGCGATCCTGACCTCGCACGGATCGCGATGCTACTGGCAGACTCCGGGGCCGAGGTCCACGCCGTCTTGGTGGACCGCATCGGTCGCCAGCCGAGTATGGCGTTTCCGGGCCTCGGAGATCGGTCGCACTACGATGTCGGCTACTGCCGGGGATTTCGGCCCGAACAGTTCGTCCACTTCCACTTCGACCGGACGCTGCGACGCGACGAGGATTGGCGAGCGGTCGGGCCGGATCTCCTCGATCACGCGACCGGCCAGGCGAATACGCTGATGTGGGGGTGGCTGGCGCGCGTCGACGTGGCCCGCTGGGTGAACTCACCGTGGCAGCTGCGTACCGCCGAGAACAAGGTGATCCAGTTGGCTGCGGCCGAGAGCGCGGGATTGGCGATCCCGGCGACTCTGGTGACCAGCCGAGTCGACGAACTGCGGCAGTTCGCGCGCGGCTGTGCGGCAGGCGTGGTGCACAAAAGTCTGAACTCGCCGATCATCTCCGGGCACCATCGGGGGCGGAGGTTCCTCTACACCTCGGCGATCACGCCCGACGACGTCGAGTCGTTGTCCTACCCCTGTCTGTTCCAGCAGCGTCTGCTGCCCCGCGTCGAACATCGGGTCACCGTGATCGGCGCGCGCACCTTCGCCGCGTCGCTGACCCGCGCGGCCGACGAACCGGCCGACTGGCGACGGGCCGCGAACGGTCACGCTCGTTTCGAACACCACCGCCTCGACGAATCACTGGTCAGCGCTATTCGGCAGCTGATGAAAACACTGGATATCCAAGTCGGCGCCGTCGATCTGATCGACACCGGTGAGGAGACCTACTTCCTCGAGATCAACCCCTCGGCCGCGTTGCTGTGGTTGGAGAGAACGCTAGGAATGCATTTATGTCAGAGCGTGACGAACCTGATTCTCTGCGGCAGGTAGCCGAGCACCTGCTCGATATCGCTCGGCGCGACCTCGGACTGTCGGTGGATGCCGTCAGATCGGTCGTCGCGGCCTCAGCGCACGACAGCGACAGCTACCGAGCGCTGGCGGGGGTGGCCGACGCCGTGATGGGGCGTCGTCCGCTGGCGGACGGTGTCGTGGACGGCTTCTATTCTCGAGCCCGACGCGGTGACCGCGGAGAGCGCGCCTTCCTCGATGGTGCCGACGCGATGCTCGTGCACGGTTACCCGCGCTCCGTGATCGACGGATTGCCCGCCGAAGCCGTCAGCAGATTCCTCGGGCTCGGGAACGTGTGCAGTGCCATCGCGGAGTCGGCGGGTGGCCGGGTGGTCGACATCGGTTGCGGCGCAGGCGTGGATCTGGGTGTCGCGTCGATGCTCTGCGCGGATCCGACGCTGCTTGTCGGTATCGACAAACGCCCGGACCTCCTGCACGTCGCGGCCGCCGCGTGCCCGCGCGCTGAACTCGTCGTCGGGGACGTCACCGCGCTGCCCTTCACCGGCGATGCTTTCGACACTGTGCTGGCGAACGGGCTGCCGCCGTTGCAGCGACCGGCGACGCTACCGGCGACGGCTGACGCGCTACAGGCGCTCGCGGTCACTGGAGGCATCGTCTCGGTGACGGTGATCGTCGCCGCGCCACGCTTGACGGCGAGGTTGGCCGAGGTCTTCCTCGGTGACGACGTTCTCACGCGTGGTCTGGCAGTGTTGATTTCAGGCAAGCCGACCATCGCCGATGTCGTGAGTGCGTTCAGGTCGCAGAGCCTGGTGACGGCGCGTCAGGGAAACAATCCCTACCGAGAACGAGGTGCGCGCCATCGCACCGCCATGTACGCCGTGCGAGCGGTCAAACAATGAACGCGATTCCGTCGTGCCTGAGCAATAGCGGTGCCTCGCTGTCCTGCGGAGACCACGATTACTCGCCGTCCGCATTGACGAGGGCGATCGAGCAGATGATGGCGGAGTGTCGTCAGATCGGTCTCGGTGCGACCGATGTGGTCGTGCTCCGCGCTCACCTGTCCGACCGCTACGTGATCGCCCTTCTCGCAGCGATCGAGCTGAGGTGCTGCGTGGTGCCCGTCGATATCTCTATGCCGACTGTCATGATCGAAGCGATCGTCACCGTAGCCGCGCCCGCGGCGATCATCGACGACGACGGGATCGTCGTCGTTCCAGGCCGGGGTAGACCGGTGCCGAGTCGCGGGCGCGACCATGACGACGCCGCCTTTATCCTGTTCACTTCGGGAAGTACCGGGGAGCCGAAGGGGGTGATCGGTACCCGCCGCGGCCTGGAGGCCCGGCTCGATTGGGCGGTTCGCTCCTTTTTCAGCCACGACGTGGATCGCTGCGCGATCAAGACCAATCCGACCTTCATCGACAGCCTCACCGAGATCCTCGGTGCTTACCGCAGTGGGCGGACCCTGGTGGTCGCACCGGTGCTTGCCCAACGTGATCCGGGGTTGCTGGCCGAGTTCATCGAGTCTGCCCGCATCGAGCAGGTCACCCTGACGCCCAGCTGTGTTCCGGCACTGGACGCGATGGGCGGGGCCACCTTGGCGACGGTGCGGCGCTGGATACTGTCGGGTGAGCAACTTCGTCGCGGTTGGTTGTCCACGATCCGCGCACTGTGTCCTCGCGCCGAGGTGATCAATTCTTATGGATCGACCGAGGTGTGCGGTGACGCCGTCTTCTATACGGTGCCCGCGGGCGTGGCGACTCCTGACATCGTCCCGATCGGCCGTGCCGCGCCGGGAGTGCATCTGTATCTCGACGGCGATGTCACCGGATTCCCGGCCGGAGCCGCCGAGCTGTGGGTCGGTGGCGATCAGGTCGCACGGGGCTACCTGGTGTCAGGGCAAACGGCCGAATCGGACCGGTTTTGTCGAACCCCGGATGGTATGCGCTGGTTTCGTACCGGTGACATAGTGCACCGGACCGGGGGACTGCTGTACTTCCTGGGTCGCGGGGGAGACGTGGAGCAGGTGCGAGGACGCCGGGTCGATCTGACCGCAGTCGCCAACGCCCTCGAATCCGTCGACGGCGTCGATGACGCGGTCGCCTGGGTGAATCATCGTCAGAACGGCCCGTCGATCCTGCAGGCGGCGGTGATTCCGGAGTCGGGCGCGAACCCGACCGCCGCGACCGTGCGCGACGATCTACACAAACGTTTTCTGCCGCAGCTGGTTCCGGACCGGATCGACATCGTGACCCGGTTCCGTCGGACGTCGAGCGGCAAGATCGATCCGGCGGCGACGGTCGGTGGCGCTGACCAAGGCGAGCTGGATCGGTCGAGATTCGCGACGGGACTGCAATACCTGATCGCGTCGGTCGTGGGCTCGGCGACAGAGAACAGCTGGATCGGGCCGACCACGTCGTTCGTCGACCTCGGCCTGGACTCCCTGCTGGCAGTGCAGGTCGCCGAAGAGATCGCGCGACACTGCGGTACGCGTGTGACCGGCCTGGATGTACTCGCAGCTCACAACGTCGAGGAGCTGGCCATTCGGATTCCGGGTCTGGGCCCAGCCACAATCCGTGGCCCCGTCCGGCTCGCCCGCGGCGGTGGTACAGACACAGACCGGGTACTGATACTGCTACATCCGGCGATCGGTACTTGTCTAGGGTATTTCCCCTTGCTGCAGCAGCTCTCATACCAGGGCCGAATCCTCTACGTCGAACAGGACGATCGGGCCCGCGTCATCCTGGGCGACGGGGGGATGGAGGCGCTGGCGCGTTACTACGCGGTCGAGGTGGCTGCGCACGCGACGGACGCGACTGTCGATGTCTTCGGCTACTCGTTCGGTGCGTTGCTCGCCCCAGCCGTGGCACGGAGCCTGCGCGGCCTCGGCAGGCAGGTGTCATCGCTGACACTCGTCGATCCGGCGTGGGTGAGATCGAGCGAACAAGTCGGCGAGGATCTAGTGCTGCGACGCGTGCTCACCGACTCCGGATACCGCGATCTGCCGGATTACCCGTTGGACGTCATCGGTGCGCTCGAGGTGGTCCGCGCGGCATCCGGTCCGTTGCGGCTGGTCTCGGTCGAGACGCTCCGGCATTGGGCAGATTGTCTGCGGCTCAACATGATCCACGGTATCGGATATGAACCCGGGCAACCAGCGGTCGATACGCTCGTCGTGCGCGCCTTGGCGACGGCCGGCTTGCTCGGCGTCGACGCGAGCTGGCTCGACGGGGTGCTGGCAGACGCGACAACCGTCACGGTGGACTGCACGCATTTCGAGTTGCTGCAGGGTGATGCGGTCGGTCGGCTCGCCGCCTCGCTCTCGACGTTTCTGGCCACCCGAGGCACCCATGGGCGCTAGGTCATCGGCGCGCAAGGACATGGTCTTGTGTGCGTTTCTGTGCTCGACCGGCTATCACAGCGCGTCCTGGCGGAGGCCCGGAGCTGACCCGATGGCCAACATCAAGCCCGACTACTTCTGCGCGCTGGCGCGCACCGCCGAACGCGGTGATCTCGACGCGGTGTTTCTCGCCGACAGCATGGCGGTGTGGTCGGATGTGGCGGTTCGGCCCGCAGGCGCTGTCGAGCCCGCGGTTCTCGCAGCCGCGATCTTGCAAGCGACCGAACGCATCGGAGTGATCATCACGCAGTCGACGTCGTACAACGAACCCTTCAATGTCGCACGTCGCCTGGCCTCGCTCGACCACCTAGGGAACGGGCGGATCGGATGGAACATCGTCACCTCGGCCACCCGCGAAGCGGCCCAGAACTTCGGATTGGCCGACATCCCGGACCATGACACTCGATATCGGCGCGCGAACGAGTTCGTGCGGGTATGCCTCGCCCTGTGGAACAGCTGGCAGCCTGACGCGATCCGGGCCGATCCGAACGGCATCTGGGCCGACCCGGCCGCGATCACGCCGATCGAGCACGACGGTGCATTCTTCCGCGTTCGTGGTCCGCTCGACGTGCCACCATCACCGCAGCGGGTGCCGTTGCTGGTCCAAGCCGGTTCGAGCGAGCAGGGGATCGCGCTCGCGTCGGAATTCGCGGACTTGGTGTTCAGTGTGGCATCCACTGTCGAAGCGGCGTACGCGTTTCGGCAACGTCTGCTTTCGCGCGCGAGGGCCGCGGATCCGCGACGGCGAATCCGGGTGCTACCCGGATTGATCCCGGTGGTCGGGTCGACCGACGAGGACGCCCACCAGCGTCTGGCCGCGCTCGACGCGCTCGTCGATCCCGCGCCGAGCGTGCGCCAACTCGAACGCAGCTTGGCGATACCGCCGAACACTCTGGCCGTCGACGATCCATTCGACCTCGAATTGCCCTCGGCGGCAGTCAATTCCGGCAATCAGACCTACTACCAGGTGATCCGGGACATGGCTCTCGCTCGCTGCTACACCGTGGGTCAGGTCGCACGGCTGCTCGCGACGAGCCGGGGGCACCGCTTGGTGATCGGATCGCCGACAACGGTCGCGACGGCGATGATCGACTGGGTTCGGCGCGGCGCCGCTGACGGCTACGTCGTTATGCCCGCCGCATTGCCGAGCGACCTGAACCGGTTCGTCGACGAGGTGGTGCCGCTGGTGCGGTCGGCTGGGTATCACGGCATGGCGACGTCGGAAAAGCCACTGGCACAACGGTTTCGAACTGACAGGACGCCAAGGTGACAGGTGAATTCGGACTCGATGCGGTATGGGCGTGGAAATCGACGGCCGCGATCCCGATCGGACTCGGCGGCAGCGTATTCGGCTGGATAGTCGCACCCGCGGACACCGACGCGATTCTGGACCGGTTCTTCGAGATCGGCGGCAGGTTCATCGATACCTCCGACGGCTATTCCCACGCTGCGCGGCCTGCCGGCGCAGACTCGGAGAGTCTGATCGGATCCTGGGTACGCAGACGCGGCGTCGCGAACGAGATTCGGATCATGACCAAGGTCGGATTGTGCCCCGGTGTCGAGGGGCTCGCGCCAGCGGTCGTCGCCGAGGCTGTCGATGGCTCGTTGGATCGGCTCGGCGTGCCCGCTGCTGAGGCAATCCTCGCGCACGCAGACGACGGCGTCACCGCGCCGGAGGACATTGCCGCAGGATTCGCCGCGCTGGCCGGTTCGCGCGCCCGCCATATCGGGGTCTCGCGGTTCTCGACGGACCGGCTGCGGGCGACACAGGCTGCCCTACGCCGGTCTTCGCCCGCCGAGTTCACCTTGATCCAGAGAGAATTCAGTCTCGCCGAGCGCGGTCACGTCTGCCGTACGGCGCGGCCCGAGGCCACCGAGCGGTTGGGGTTGGTGTGCAGTGCGGCATTGGCCCGAGGATTTCTCACCGGAAAGTTCGAGCACGCGCTGACCCGTGCCGGTGCCCGGCACGCCTATGTAGACGAGCACTACGGCCTACCGGGCCACCACGCGTTGCTCGCCGGATTGCGTGAGGTGGCCGCCGCGCACGATGTCACTCCCGCCGCGGTCGCCATTCGTTGGCTGCTCCAGCACGAAGCCGTCGCGCTGCCACTGGTCAGTGTGACCGATCCCGGACAGCTCGACGTCTTTCGCGATGTCGCGTCGCTACGAATCTCGGTTGACGAATGGGAATCGCTGAACGCACTCTCGGCCGCGCTGCCTACCGGCTCGGGCTGACGTCGGGACTGCCACCGCGCAGCACATCGCGCGCCAACGAGACCTCGATCGTCAACCACAGGCGGAGCAGATGCCGCCGCAGGGCCGGGTCGGCGTGATCTGTGTACGCCGCGCGGGCATGCAGCACCGTGGTGTTGTTGAGCAGTTGCACATCGCCTGCCCGGAAGTCCATCGTGATCTGGAGTGCGGGGTCGTTCGCGATCTCCTCCGCCAAGTCCAGCGCCGCGAGCTGATCGTCGGTCAAGCGTGGGGCGCTCGGGTGGTGCTGCGACTGACGGATGTACCAGGCGATGAACGAGATTCGCGGCGTCCCGTCGATCTCGGCGAACGGAGCGAGCTCGAAATGGGAAACCTCACCCGGACGTGGCTCGGCATGGCGGCTCCACGGCATCGGTCGGTACATGATCTCGACCAGATGCGGTGCGCGGGTGAGCATCTGATTGTAGAGTGCGTGCGCGCTGACGATCTTCGATCTACCCCCGCGCGCGGCGGGCCGCAGGCAGAGCAATCCGACCAGATCGGAGGCGTCACTGTGGAAATCCTGGCTCAGACTCGTCTGGTACCGGCGAACTCCCGGACCGCGCTGCCCTCGTTCGTCGCGGATATGGGTGATGAGGTTGCCGTCACGATCCTGACCGACCGGAATGCCGAGCAGCGATCCCAGCGCGAGGTAGGCCCGCTCGATTTCGGGTGGGGTGAGAACCTCGGTCGGAAAATCGCGCAGTCGGACGAACCCCGGTCCGGAATTGAGGATGTGCGCCCATTTTGCGGCCGCAGCGCCCAGCGCGCGGCGCAGGTCGGTGTTCCTCGCGCCGCGACCGCAGTCGACCAATGCGCGCTGCTGCGTCGAAGTCAACCTGAACGACCATGCGCGAGTATCGGAAAACTGAGCTGGGGTCCACGCCGACGGGGAATCGATCGGGACCAATGAGCTCATCGGCGTGCACCGCCACAGTGCAGTCGGGCGGGCTGGGTCCTTGGAAGCAGCACCGCAAGTATCCCTCCTGAGCCAGCCTCCGGCCCCAGTCTCAATCGCATCATGACTGTAGAAGTCACCGGCAGTGCGCTGTTCGAGGCAATCTTCGACTGCACCACAATGCCTTTCGTCGATCCGGTCACCTGCGGCCAATTGTCGTCCTCGGTTCGTAACACGGGCAGTCGTTCGTTCGAACCACATGACTCGGACCGAGCCCCATCGCGCGGAAGCCGCAGTCGCTGTGGCTACGAACGTCGAAACGGCAGAGAGCGGGGTGGCGCGAGTCGTTGCAGGTTGAATCCTGTCAGCCCGACAGTGACAACCCTCTCCGACCTGGGTTGGAGGGGGAGTTGCTGCGGAAGCACTGAGTATCGAGCCTGGCGCGTCGTAGGCTCGCGCAGCGGGCTCGCCTCCGCTCGCCCCGAACCCGTTGCGGGTGCGGGGGTCAGGTCACCTTTTGAACGAGATCATTCGGCGCCCGTCAGATGTGGATCATCGAAACCGCAATCCCTGCGGTCCTCGGCCGTGGCGCGGCGCCACTCGCGGGGCGTGATGCCGTAAGCCACGCGGAATCTTCGGGTGAAGTGTGAGGCGTCCCGGAAACCCCAGCGAAGGGCGATCGCGGCAATGGAGCAGTGGCGCAGCTGTGGGCTCGCGAGGTCGTCGCGGATGCGGTCGAGTCGTTGGCCGATGATCCACTGGGCGAGGCTGTAGTCGGCGGCGGCGCAGATCTTGTACAGATGCCGCACCGAGATGCTCAAGGCGGCGGCGATGCGGGTGGCGTCGAGGTCGGGGTCGGCGAGGTTGCGGCGCACATAGGCGCGGATCTCGGCAAGCAGGATCTCCGAGGGGAGGATCGCGCCGTCGTGGTCGGGTTCGATGGCCGACAGCAACAGCCCCCGGATCAGGTCGATGCTGGCCGAGCCGGTCAGGCGCGCGGTCGGATGGGTGCTGAGAGTGTCTGCCTGCCGGGTCATTTCGGTGATGTGGCCGGCAACGAGTCGATAGAAGGGGCTGCGCGGCAAATGCGGTGCGGCCTTGCGGATGCGGTCGACTGGAAGATCGAGATGGTCGAGGGGAACGTGCAGGCAGGTCGACCCGCCATCGCCGTCCCATCGGAAGTCGTACGGTGCGTTGAGGTCCATCAGATGCAGGTCGCCGACGGCGAGTTCGCGCTGTAGTCCGTCCTGCTCGTAGCGGGCCGCGCCTTTTCGATGCACCGCTATGGCCAGCATCGGCGATGGGTTCGTCCGGATCTGCTTCGGCGTCCGGATCAGCTGGATGCCGGACATATCCGCACGAAAGATGTTGGCGTCACCGAATTCCCACACGGTGAACTGGGCGTGTGCGCGGGCATCCGGGTTCTCGTGCACCACGTTGCACGGCGCGGAGGCTTCCTGCATGGCGGCGGTGATCGCGTGGGCGCGTTCGGCGGGCGCGACGGCGCCGGTATCGAAGACAACTGCCACAATCCCGCCCTCCTGTTGGACCGGAAACACTCCTCCTGATGGTGGCACTGACCGCGCGGCACTTGCAGCCTAGAAATCATGCACGCCGAGTCCAGTTTGCCTGGTCGCAGCGACCTACGCTCGGCAACGCGGCCTTGGCGTGGGCTCGAGGTAGGAGGCTTCTGTGATCCAGCCGCTGGGACGAGCGGACGAGCTCGACCGCCTCTACGGATTCATCGCCGCCGCGCGCAACGGCATCGGTCACGCGGTGATCCTGCGAGGTGAGCCCGGAATCGGTAAGTCGGTGTTGATCGACTCCATGACCGGGTCGGCGCACAATTTTCGGGTCCTGCGATCGGATGGCTACGAGGCCGAGGCCAACCTTCCGTATTCAGGTGTGCAGCGCCTGGTCGGGTCGCTCGAGGTCGACGGCGAGCAGTTGCCCGATCTGGAGCGGGAAGCGCTACGGGTCGCGCTGGGTATCTCGGCGGGAGCGGTACCGGACCGGTTTCTGGTCGGCCGAGCGGTGCTCGGCCTGCTGGCGATCGTCGGTAAGGGTGGGCCGGTGCTCTGTGCTGTCGATGACGCACAGTGGCTGGACCGGGAGTCGTTGGACGCGTTGGGGTTTGTCGCGCGCCGACTACATGCCGAAGCCGCGGTGATGGTTTTCGCGACGCGTGCGGACGACGACGTCGATGTCCGGCTCGCGGGAGTGCCGGTACTGCAGGTCGAGGAATTGGCGCGGCCCGCCGCCATCGAACTGCTGACGCGATCGTTCGACGGGGTGCTCGAGCCACGGGTAGCCGCCGACACCGTCGATGAGGTTGGCGGAAACCCGCTGATCTTGACCGATCTGGCCCGCGATCTCACTATCAGGGAACTCACGGATTCGTCCTTTGTGCCCGGCCCGATGCGCGCCGGTCAGCGATTGGAAGAGCTCTATCGCCGCAGGCTGGAGGCCCTGCCGCAATCGTGCCAGGACTGGATCTTGGTAGCCGCCGCGGAATCGACGGGCGACCTGAAGTTGGTGGACCGCGCGGCCGCGCTTCTCGACATCGACGAAAGCGCGGGTGAAGCGGCCGATGACGCCGGGCTTGCTGTCATCGACGGGGCGGTGCGATTTCGGCACCCGCTGGTCCGTGCGGCCGTCTACCGTGCCGCGACGGCATCCGCGCGGCGGCGCGCACACGGCGCTCTGGCCCGGGCGGCCGAGGCATCGGGGTCGGTCGACATCGAGGCGTGGCACGCTGCCGCCGCGACCGCGCGCCCCGACGCGGCGGTCGCGCAGCGGCTGGTCGACGCGGCCGACCGGGCCGGACTCCGTGGTGGTCTGATCGCCAAGGCGAACCTGCTGGCCCGGGCAGCCGAGTTGAGCGAGGATCCCGTGCTCCGTGACGACCGGCTCCTCACCGGCGCCGAGTCGGCCTCCGACTCCGGGGCCGCGCGATTCGCGTTGGACCTGACCGACCGAATCCCCGACCCGGATACCCTCGAACCGGTCGCCGCCGGACGGTATCTGTTCATCCGAGCCTCCTTGGCTAACTTCCTCAGTGATCCGGAAGCGATTCGGATCGCGCCCGATCAGCTGACGGCGGCCGCGGACCTGTTCCACGGACATGAAACACGGCGCGAGCACCTTGCCCTACTGCGTGCGTTCGACGTGGCACACAGCAACGAACGAGCGGTGACAGCCGACACCATGCGCGCGCTCGGCCTTCGGCTGCGGGCTGCGGCGACCGACGCGGAGCCCGTCACTCGCGCCGTGCTCGTCGGCCTCGGTGCCCTGATCCTGGATTCGTATGCTGAGGCCGTCGGCCCCATGCGGGACGCGGTGCGGGTACTGAGCCGACTCGACGATCGTCAGGTGCTGGAGTTCAGTATCGCGGGGGTCGTTTTCACCAGCGCCCTGTGGGATGAGCGGGCGCGCAACAGCTGGCTCGATCGTGGCGAGCGGATCGCGACACAGGCAGGCGCACTCAGAGAACTGGACTCCCTGTTGTGGATGCGTTCACTGACCGATCTCGATCGTGGTGATGTCGCCGCGGCCGGACGGGCGGTCGCGCGCGTTCGAGAGCTGCGCCGAGCGATGGGATACCCCGCCGAACATGTCGTCAACGGTTCCTATCTTGCCTGGACGGGCGCACCGGCGGAGGCGGTCATCCAGATTGCCGCGCTCGTACTCGCGGCGGGTTTCGGCGGTGTGCACACCGCCACGATCAACGCATTGGCGATCCGGAACCTCGCCGAGGGCCACTACCAGGATGCTTACGCTCTGCTGTCGCCCTATGAAGCCGACCGATTCCTGCAAGTCACACCGCACCAGCTCCCCGAGTACATCGAAGCGGCGGTGCGCGCCGGCCACACCGCCGATGCCCACCGAGTCACCGCCGAATTCGCCGTGTTCGCCGAGAACGTCGGCTCGCCATGGGTGCGTGGCCTCGCTGCGCGGTGCTCAGCGTTGATTGCCCCAGTAGAAGAAGCCGAGGGCCTCTATCTGGCGGCTATTGCTGCGTTGACCGAGACGGACACCCCGATCGAGCTGTTTCGCGCCCACCTGCTGTACGGCGAGTGGCTGCGCAGGCAGCGTCGTCGTGGTGATGCCAAGGCCCAATTGCACACCGCCGCCGAAGGATTGACTCGCTTCGGTGCGGTGGCCTTCGCCGAGCGGGCAGCACGCGAGCTGAGCGCGCTGGGTGAGCGGGCACGGCTCGGCCACCCGGTGTCGACGGTCGAGTTGACCGCCCAGGAGTTGGAGGCGGCCGCGCTGGCCGTAGCGGGCAACACCAACGCCGAGATCGCGGCGATCATGTTTCTCAGCGCCAACACCGTCGACTATCACCTGCGCAAAGTCTTTCGCAAGCTGGGCGTTTCCTCGCGCCGCCAGCTCCGCGAGCACCTGCCTCCGGCTACCGGCTGACCTGAAGGACTACGTGCGATACGTGGTTCGCACACGGTCCTTCATGGCCCATCGTGAACACAGTGCTCCGCACCCGCCCGCGAGGAGGCTCCCGATGCCCACGATCACCGCCGACGACGGCATACAGATCTTCTACAAGGACTGGGGTCCGGTAGAGGGGCACGCGGTCCTGCTGAGCCACGGCTGGCCGCTGAACTCCGACGCGTGGGAAAGCCAGGCACTCTTCCTCGCCGAGCACGGGTGCCGGGTCATCGCCCACGACCGCCGCGGGCACGGCCGCTCCACACAGACCTGGAACGGCAACGAAATGGACACCTACGCAGACGATCTCGCGACACTGCTCGACACCCTCGACCTGACCGACGTCACCCTGGTGGGGCACTCGACCGGTGGCGGCGAGGTGGTGCGCTACACCGCCCGCCACCGGTCTGCCCGGGTCGCGAAACTGATCCTCGTCTCGGCGGTGCCGCCGTTCATGTTGCGCACCGACGACAATCCCGAGGGACTGCCCGCCGAGGTGTTCGACGCGATCCGCGCCGGCGAACGTGCCTCGCGCTCGCAGCTGTACCGCGACCTGGCCGACGGCCCGTTCTTCGGACACAACCGGCGAGGCGACGTCCCCCAGGGCATCCGCGACGCGTTCTGGCTGCAGGGGCTCGCGTCAGGCCACCGCGGCGCCTACGAGTGCATCGCCGCGTTCTCGGCCACGGACTTTCGGGGCGATCTCGCCGAGGTCACCGTCCCGACCCTGGTCATCCACGGCGACGACGACCAGATCGTCCCCCTCGAAGTCGGTGGCCTGCGCTCGGCGAAGCTCATCGCCGGTGCCGTGCTGAAGGTCTATGAAGGCGCTGGTCACGCGCTTCCCGACACCGAGAAACAGCGCCTGTCGCAGGACTTGCTCGACTTCGTCGAGTCGTGATCACCGGAAGGGAGAACACCGAAATGAATCAGCCGAAACACACCACCAAGCCGCCCATCGTCCTCATCCACGGACTCTGGATGACACCCCGCAGCTGGGACACCTGGGCCCACCGCTACCGGGACCTCGGACACCAGGTCGTCGTCGCGGGCTGGCCCGGCATCGGCGATCGAGCCCCGGCCGATGTCCGCGAGGATCCGAGCGCGCTCGAAGGCGTCGGCATCGTGGAGATCGTCGACTTCTACGCCGATCTCATCTCGTCGCTGCCGGAGCAGCCCATCATCATGGGTCACTCGTTCGGCGGGATCTTCACCCAGATGCTGCTCGATCGCGGCCTCGGCATCGCCGGTGTCGGCGTGGCACCAGGGCAACCGGCCGGCGTTCTCGCACTGCCGCTATCCACTTTGCGCACGGGGCTGCCCGTGTTGTCGAACCCGTTCCGGGCCGGCAAAGCCAGCCCGATCTCCAAGCGCCACTTCCACTACACGTTCGGCAACGACCTCAGCCGCGCCGACTCCGACCTGGAATGGGCAGCGAGCGCGGTGAATTCGTCCAACCGGGTGTTCTTCGAGGGCGTGCTGTCGTTGCCGAAGAAGAAGTCGGGGATCACCGCCGTCGACTTCGGCAAACCCGACCGAGCACCGCTACTGCTCATTTCCGGGGGAATCGACCACGTCGCTCCACCCGCCATCCAGAAGGCCGCCCTGCGGAAGTACGCACAGGGCACCGCGCTGGTCGAGCGGGTGGAGTTCCCCGGCCGCACACACCGGCTCGTGAGCCAGGACGGGTGGGAGGAGATCGCCGACTATGCCCTGGACTGGTCGCTCCGGCACGCCGCGACCCGATTCCCGCAGGCGCGGTAGCACCACCGTGGCGGGCGTCAGAATCACCCACATCGGCGGGCCGACCGCGCTCATCGAGATCGATGGCTGGAACATCCTCACCGATCCGACCTTCGACGATCCGGGACAGCGCTACGACTTCGCCCTCGGCACCTCGTCGGTGAAGACGATCGGGCCGGCGATACAGGTGACCGACCTGCCCGTGATCGACGTCGTGTTGCTGTCCCACGACCACCATGCCGACAATCTGGACCACGCAGGCCGGGCATTGCTGCGCACCGTGCCGCGGGTCATCACCACGGCGAGCGGCAGCCGTCGGCTCGGTCTCGCGCACGCCGAGCCGATGGCGGCTTGGCAGGAAACCGTCCTGCGCGCCCCAGGCCGCACTCCACTGCGGGTGATCGCCACGCCGAGCCGGCACGGGCCACCGCTCAGTCGGCTGCTGGTGGGGGAGAACCTCGGCTTCGCGATCCAACGGCCGGCGCACAAGCAGGTGGCGGTGTGGATGTCGGGGGATTCGGTCTACTTCGCGGGACTGGAGGACGTGGCGCGCCGCCTCGACGTCGATATCGCACTGCTGCATCTCGGTGCGGTCCGGTTCGGACTCACCGGGCCGCTGAAGTACACGATGGACGCCCGTGATGCCGCACGGTTCATCAGGCTCCTCGAACCGCGTATCGCCTTGCCCGTGCACTACGAAGGCTGGACCCATTTCAGCGAAAGCCACGATCGGGTTCGCGTGCGGTTGCTCGAGGAGTCCGAGGGCGTGCACCACCGGGTGCAGTGGTTGCCGCTCGGACACGCTGTCGAATTTCCTTCTCCCACTTCACCGCTCGCGCACTGAGCGCCTACCGAAAGGTGATCGATCATGTCATCGTCTACGCACGTCCCGAGTCCGCGCACGCGGCGGTTGCTGAGCGCACTAGCGGTGACGGTTGTCGCTGTGAGCCCGCTTGTTCCCGTTGCAGCGGCCGCCGATCCGGGTGAACCCACACTGGTGCTGGTGCACGGTGCTTTCGCCGACGCAACCAGCTGGGACGGGGTCGCCGCCGAGCTGCGCGACCGCGGCTATCCGGTTGTCGCAGTGAATAATCCGCTGCGCGGCCCCCGCAACGACTCGGCGGCCCTGCAAAATGTTCTCGACGGCATCGACGGGCCGGTCGTGCTCGTCGGGCACTCTTACGGCGGGGTCGTTGTCACCAACACCCACAACCCCAAGGTCAAGGCCAACGTCTATATCGCGGCCTTCGCGCCCGCACAGGGCGAATTCGTGCAAGGACTGCTCGACCCGATCCGCTTCCCCGGCAGCCGACTCCTGCCGCCGGCCCTGCAGGTTCGGGTAGTGGACGACCCCACCGGCATCGCGGGCCGCAATGTCGACGGCTACATCGACGCGCCCTACTTCCACCCGATCTTCGCCCAGGACGTGAGTCCGGAGACCGCCGCGGACATGTATGCCCATCAGCACTCGGCTGCGCTGAGCGCCAATCTGGAACCGTCGGGCGCGCCGTCATGGGCGACCACGCCCAGCTGGTACCTGATCTCGAGCCAGGATCACGTCATTCCCGCTGCCGCGCAACGATTCATGGCCGGGCGCGCCGCCCCGGCCACGACCAGGGAGATCAGCGCGTCGCATGCCTCCCCGGTGTCCCAACCGGTCGCCGTCGCCGACACCATCGTCGAGGCCGCGAACTCGGTTCGATAGCCGACCGGTCTCGGACGAGATCAATCGGGGTGGGTGGCCGGGGAATGGGCGATTCGCTAGCTCGCGGGAAGCTGCTCTCCCTGGACGACTTCGATGTCGAGTTCGATTTTGACGGTGGTGCCGACAGCGGCCACTCCCGTGCGCAGGATCGCGTTGTAGTCGATCGCGAAGTCGTTGCGGTGCAAGATGGTTTCGGCGTGGAACGCGGCGCGTACACCACCCCACGGATCCGGCCCGGACCCGCCATAGGCCACCTCGAGATCGACCGAGCGGCGCTGTCCGTGCATGGCCAGCTCGCCCGGCATCACCCAGGTGTCACCCCCGGTACGACGCAACCCGTGGCCGGTGAAAGTGATCATCGGATACCTGTCGACGTCCAAGAACTCCGGCGAGCGCAGGTGATTGTCACGCATCGAGATACCGGTATCGATACCCGCCGCCTCGATCTCCGCGTGCCCGGTGGACCGCTCGAACGATTCAGCGATATCGAGTCGCCCACTCACCTCGGCGAATCGGGCTTTGATGCTCGCGATCCCCAGATGACGCGCGGTGGCGATCACCGTCGAATGTGCCGGATCGATCGTCCACGGTCCCGGCGCGGGCAACGCCACTGCCCCGATCGTCGGCACCAACACCACCTCACCGAGCGCGCCCGTTCCCGTAGCAGAGATCTGCGCGGTCCGCGCCACCGGGGCGAACCCGACAGCGGTGAGCACCGCGGTATGAACGCCCGCGGGCAACGGGCTGGTGCTCACCGTTCCGGTGTCGTCGACGACCGCACGGGCGAGCTGGCGGCCCGTCATATCCGTCACCGTCAATACCGCATCCGGCACCGGCCACCCCTCCGCGGTGCGAACACGACCGGTCAACCCACTCATCAACGATCCCCGAGCCCGTAACCGAGACGTACATCGTGGGCGGCCTCGCCACCGGTCACGGTGACCTGCCCGGTCACCGGCGGATAACCACGAGCGACCACGGTGTATTGCCCTTCGACGAGATCGGTCACGACGTAGCGGCCGTTCTCGTCGGTGCGCGCCGTCGCGGTCACCTCACCCGCGGCGTCGAGCACCGTGACCAGCACGTCCGGCACCGCCCGCCCGCCGTCGGCCTGCGCCGATCCGGCCAGGACCGCCATCGCGGTCAACTCGATGTCATGACGCAATACGCCACTGTCGGGCACGGTCACGGTGATCGCGCTGGGACGCATGTGCTCCGCGGCCGCGACCACGGTGTAGACACCCGACACCACGCCGTGGCACAGGTAGGTGCCGTCGACGCCTGTGACCGCGGCCCCGACCACCTCACCACGCATATCGGTCAAGGTGACGGTCGCATTCGACAACGGCGACCCGTTGCCCGCGATACGGACGACACCCGACAACTCACCGGAACCCACCAAGGTCAGATCGATCCGCTGGGTCCGCTGACCGACCTGCACATTGACCGCGGTCGGCTGGTGCCCTACCGCCGACACGATCAACACATGACCGCCCCGCTCCGGCGCGTCGATCGCATAACCACCATCGGCGGCACTGCTCGCCCGCGCGACCTGACGACCGTTCTGATCGATCAACGTCAACACCGCGCCCGGCAACGGATGACCGTCTTCGCGGCGGACGTGACCGTCCACCGCTCCACCGCCGATGCCCGACCCGGACAACTCGCCGGTGGACGGAGCGGACGGCGACAACGCATCGACCCGGTACGCCCGGCGACCGTTGTGATCTACCGGGCCGTGCTGTGCGGCCGAAGCTGTCGGCACCAGCTCCGATTCGGACAACACTCGCTCAGCGCCTTCCCAGACCGGGTCTTGTTCCCCCGCGAGTACGGCCAGTTCGGCATCCAGCGCCGCCATTCGGTCGGCATCGGACGGATTGCCCTGCGACGCAGTATCTTTCACGGTCGGGTCGAGGGCTGGATCGATGTCGATCGTGCTGCGCAGCGGACGGTTCGGAAGCCACATGGTCGCGAGGAAGGCAACGACGGCGGCCCCGGCGGCGATGAGGAAGATCCGACCGGTCGCATCGCCGTAGGAGGCGCGCACGATCGTCGCGATCGGTGCGGGTAGGCCGTGCAGGTTCAGATTGCTGCCGCCGGAGGAACTGGTTGTCACCCCGATCTTCGCGAAACCTTCTGTCGACAGCTCGCTCACGCGGGTGGCCAGCACCGACCCGAGCACCGAGACACCGATCGCGCCACCGAACGTGCGGAAGAACGCGACGCTGCTCGATGCCGCGCCGATATTGTGCACGCTCACGGTGTTCTGCACGGCCAGCACCAGGTTCTGCATCATCATGCCGACCCCGAGCCCGACAACGGCGATGTATGCGCCGACCAGCCACAGGTTGGTGGCGTGATCGATCGTCGAGAGCAGCCCGAACCCGACCACCAGCAGCGCACCGCCGGTGACGACGAACGCCTTCCATTTGCCGAACCGGGTGATCAGCTGTCCCGAACCGGTCGACGCGACAAGCATGCCCGCGACCATCGGGATGGTCAGCACGCCGGCCACCGTCGGTGAGTATCCGCGCGCGGTCTGGAAGTACTGGCCCAGGAAGGTGGTCGCACCGAACATGCCGATGCCGACCGCGATCGAGGCGATGATCGCCAGACCGGTGGTGCGCTCGGTGACGATCGAGAGCGGGATGATCGGCGACTTGGCTCGCGATTCGACCAGCAGGGTGGCGAGCAGCAGCACTACGCCGACGCCGACATACAGGGCCGATTCGCGGGAGAACCACGCGTAGTAATCGGCCTTCCCCGCGAACGACACCCAGATCAGCAGCACCGACACCCCAGCCGTCATCAGGGCGGCGCCGAGCCAGTCGATCGACACCCCGTCCTTGCGTTCGGTCGGTAGCCGCAGGGTCCGCTGCAGCAGCACCAGGGCGATCACGGCGAGGGGCACACAGACGAAGAAGCACCAGCGCCAGCCGAGCGGACTGTCGACGATGACGCCGCCGAGGATGGGTCCACCCGACATCGACACCGCCATCACCGCACCCATGTAGCCGGAATAGCGTCCGCGTTCACGCGGCGAGACGATGGAGCCGATGATCGCGACGACGAGCGCGGTCAATCCGCCCATGCCGATGCCCTGGATGACGCGGGCCGCCAACAGCATCGGCACAGTGCCCGCTACGCCCGCGATCACCGAACCGATGACGAAGATGACGATGGCCGACTGGACCAGCAGCTTCTTGTTGAACAGATCGGCGAACTTGCCCCAGATCGGGGTGGACGCGGCGTTGGCCAGCAGCGCTGCGGTGATCACCCAGGCGTACGCGGTCTGCGACCCCTCCAGGTCGCCGATGATCGTGGGCAGCGCGGTCGCCACGATCGTGGTGCTGAGCAGCGCGGTGAACAGCGCCGCCAGCAGCCCGGTCATGGCTTCCAGGACTTGACGATGGGTCATCACGTCCGGGGCACGCCGCGTCCCCGCCTCGACTGACTTAGACATCCGCTTCCTGACTTTCTGTCGAATCCGGCCGGCGCGCGCCCACCGCGGTGTGGGGCGCGACTGTCGCCAGTGAGTTTCTGAGCTTCAGAACAACCGAGGTGGCCTGTTCGGCTTCGTCCTCGCTCCACTGCGCGAGAGCGGTTTGCAATCCCTGTGCCCGCGATACTCGGACGCGCCGCAGCAGATCGCGTCCTTGGCCGGTGATCTGGATGAGGGTGGCGCGGCCGTCGCTGGGGTCGGCGTGGCGGGCAATGTTGCCTGAGCGCACCAGCTCGCTGACATGCCTGCTCAGTGTCGATGGGCTGATGCACAAGTCCACAGCCAGATCCACCTGCCTGCACGGACCTCTCGCCTCGAGCGAGCCCAGCACGCCGATACCGCCGGGAAGCAGGTCCCCTTCGTCCGGATGGGAGAGGGCGGCGCGGATGGTTCGGCCCATGAGATAGAGCTCTCTGATCAGGCTCTGAGCCGTTTCGGGTGACACTGCCATGACTACTCCCGGACAAGACCTTTTACTTGCAGAATGCAACTATACATATTTTACTTGTAGTAAGCAACTAACTGGCCCACGACGGCCTTTTGCACACCTTTGCGCAGGTGTGGGATGGTGGTGAGTGAAAGGACGGACGTGACTGCGACGACGCACTCGACCACCGTCGGCCTCGGGCCGCGCGCACTGGCCAACCGGCGACGCATCGTCGCTGTGGCCGGGGACGAGTTGCTGCGAAATCCCCTGGCGAGCATGGAAGACATCGCCGCCGCGGCCGGGATGGTCCGCCGCACCCTCTACGGTCATTTCCCCACCAGGGAAGCGCTGATCGACGGCATGCTCGACGAAGCCTTCGAACAGGTCGGTCGCGCACTCGACGGTATCGACACCGCACAACCGCCCGCCCGGGCGATCGCGGATATGGCGCTCACGCTGTGGGCTGTCGGCGACGAGTTCCAGCTGCTGCTGCGCCTGGACGAAGCCGGGTCGCGGGCCCGGATGGCCGACCGGCTCGCGCCCGTCCGCGCTCGGCTGATCACATTAATAGCGGCTGGTCAAGCCGACGGAATCTTCGCTGGTCACTTGCCGCCCGCAGCGGTGGCCAGGGTGCTCACGGCGCTGGTGCTCGAGCTGCTGAAAGCGCACAGCGATGGTGAATGGGTCAGTGCCGAAGCTGCGCGGGACGCCGCCCTGGCTTGCCTGATCGCGGTCGGCGTCGATCGTTCCGGTGCCGCGGAGATCGCCCGGTCCGCCGCGAAGGCCGCGCAGCACTGATCGCAGGTGCGCTCGTCGGGTGATCGCTCGTCGAAACGTGCTGTCCCCGAATGGATCCAAGGTGTGCTCTCCGGCACGAACCCCAGGCGGCTGTGAGTCCCTTCACGAGTTCTTGCACATTGATGTGCAATGGACGTAGTTTCACAGGTACGTGCAATTGCACGAAGGTGTGAAAATGTCGAAGGAGCGGGATATGACCAGCCAGGTGGCATCTGTGCGCATGGCGTACGCGACCAAGACCTCCACCGGGGGCGCCCCCGTCGATGTGTCCTCGTGGACGCTGCGCGGTGTGGGCGCGATCCGCGTCCTGTACGGCCTCGTCCCATTCGCCACGCTGATTCTGGGAACCGATGTCGGCACCGGAATGGCCGTTCCTGTCTTCGTCGTGGTCGGCCTGCTGTCCGTCCTGCTCGGCCTGGCCACCGTTGCGCTGACTCCTCGGCTGCTCAGCCGCGACGACGCTGTCCTGGCCGCCGTCGGCGTCGACGCGATCCTCGTGGTCCTGGGCGTGGCCGCGCTCATGGTGGGCTGGGATCAGTTCACGGTCGCCGCCGCCGCGGTCGTCCTCGGCGGGATCGTGATCGGGGCGTTGTCCGCGGCGGTCGTCGCGATCGTCACGGCGGTGCGCGAAGCCTGATCCGCTGACGCGGTGCGAAGTGCCCGAGCGGCGCCCCCGGAATTTCCGGGGGCGCCGTTCGTGGTTACAGACCTATGCCGGTGCGCAGGGTCGGCCAGGAACTGTGGAGTGCGTCTTGCCAGTACGGCCATGCGTGGGTGCCGAACAAGGTGTAGCGCACGGTCGGTTCGAGGCCTGCGGTGCGCATGATCTTTTCGACGGTGCGCGTGCAGTTGAGTGCGCCTTCCTCGAGGCTGATCGCGCCGAACAGGTCGATCGGGTAGGAGAAACTCGGGTCGAAGTCGACGTCGGCGGGGCCCGGGGTGCCGCTGCCGACCGACATGTAGACGGCGGTATCGCGTAGTGCGTCGAGGTGTTTGGTCGGATCGTGGGCCGCCCACCCCGGGTCCAGCGAACCGCCCCACATGTTGTCGGGGTTGCCACCTCGGTGGTGGACGGCGGCGCGCACCATCGGCTGTCCGACATCCGAGGTGAGCAGGCAGCCGCTGTAGACGCCGACGGCTCGATAGAGTCCAGGGTTGCGGAAGGCCAGCGTGGCCGCCGCGTGGCCGCCCATCGACAGTCCCGCGATCGCGTTCTTACCGTTGCCCAGCAGTTCTCGGTTGATCAGCGGCGGTAGTTCGCGGGTGAGGAAGTCCTCCCATCGGTTGTGTCCGAGAACGGAGTCGTTGTCGAGCCAATCGGTGTAGAAGGTGCCGCCGCCGCCGATCGGCATGACCACGTTGACGTTCTTGTCGGCGAAGAACCGGGTGACGTCGGTGCGCAGGGTCCAGGTGCTCTGAGTTTGATCGTTGCCGGCGCCGGTGCCGTCGAGCAGGTACAGCGTCGGGCGTGGGGCTGTACCGGTGGGGTGCAAAATGTCGAGCCCGACGACGCGGCCCATGGCGGGGGAGAAGACGTAGAGCTGCTCCCAGCGTTCGCTGCGGATGATGCGATGATCCACTGTCGCGGTGGCCGCGGAGGCGACACCGGGTGCGGTGAGTGCGGCGACGATGCCGAGGGTGGTGACCAAGCCGAGTAGTCGGCGGTGCAGGGTGCGGAGTCGAGCAGGTGACGCTGTCATCAGGTCCTCCCGGCCACGGTCGGTTGCCGGGCCACAAGGCTAACCGGTGAAAACTCGAATCTTGTTACGGTAGAACAGGTTCCGCTGCTTCATCGTGGTCTCGGCGACGTCGAATGCGATGCGCATCGTCACGTCTTCCGGCCGATCGGCGGTGCCGGTGCGGCAAGTCCGATCTGCTCCTGCAGTCATCGCTCCCTGCGTGTCGACGCCGCATGGGATCTCCGCCATGCCCGGGAAGGGGCATCTGTCTCAGACAGTGATCGGAACCCTGGAGGTGATCGGACCTTTGGACGTTCCTATAGCCATCAAGTTGAGGGACCCCCGGTGAAGGTTAGGGCTGGAGCTGCCAGTTTTGGGTGGTGTACCGCGCTGTGACTGTCTGGGTCAATTCTCTTTTAGCCGTTGACCCAGGGCTCGTGAGCGGTCTAGTATTTCTACTCACACGTAGTAATACTTCTACGTAGTCGTAGAAAATGGATTGGAAACATGCAATGGCAACAATTGCTTCCTTGCGTGAGTGGCTGTCGCTTCCCCCACTGACGCCCGCGGAGGACTACGGTTTCTTCGGCCCGGAGTCGGTCGCGTGGCAAGTCTGGAGTTACCCGACCAGTTTGACGATCGGCTTCCAGCGCGCGGTGGTGATCGAGGAGCTGGATCCGGCGCTGGTGGCCTCGGTGGACGCCACTCACGCGATCTACGACCGTCCTCGTACCCGATACGACCGCACGCTGCGATATTTCGCCATGGTGCTGTTCGCCGACAGCCGGTCGACCGCGCACGCGGCCGACATTCTGGTGAAGATCCACTCCAAGGGCATCGGCGTCGACCCGGTCACCAAGCAGTCCTACGACGCGAACAATCCGCAGTCGCAGCTGTGGATCCACCTGACGGCATGGCATTCCATCCTCGTCGCCTACGAGAAGTACGGTCCCGGCCGGCTCAGCGAGGCCGACGAGCTGCAGTACTGGGCGGAGTGCGCGCGGGCGGCGGAACTGCAGACCTGTGACCCGGCGGACGTGCCGCGCACCAGGGCTGGGATCAGTGAGTACTTCGAGCAGATGCGCCCGCAGCTGATCGGGTCCGATATCGCCCGCAAGGCGATGCGCCACCTGCTCCAGGCGGAGGTGATGATGCCGGAGATCCCGCTGCTGCTCCGGCCGATGTTCAAGATCGTGTACGCCTTCCTGCGCCGGGGCACCCTGGCCACCATGCCGCGATGGATGCGGGAGATGGCCGGATTGCCGACGGGCAGGCTGCTCGACGCGCTCGTCACGACGCCGATGAGCGTTGCCTTCACCGTGGTGAGTCTCAACGCGCGCCTGCAAATTCAGCTGCTGCGCCTGATCTCGCCGATGACGGTGGCGGTGGCGGGACCGGTGCTGCTGAAGATTCCGCCCGCGAGCAAGACCACGATGACCCCTCGGCAAGCGCAAGAGCTCTACGGCTACGACATTCCCGCGCTCGCCCATCAAGCGCTGCGGGACAAGCAGCGGGCCCGGGTCTTCGGCCGTGGGGAAGCGCCGGACGACCAGGGCCTGATCGAGTCCCAGGCCGTGCTCGGCGAGATCGCGTGAGAGGTGTTGTGCTGATGATCAAAGAACTGCTGGGCTACCGCATCAGCCTTCGCCAGCTCATCTTCCTCGGCATCGCCTTCGGGGTGCCGTACTTCCTGATCGGGCTGTTCTGGCTGGGGGCCCACCACGAGCACCTCAACGATCTGCACGGCTTCGACAAACTGTTCTCGGCGATCGGTGAGATCATCGCCTGGCCGCCGTTGGTGATCTCCGATATCCAGCTACGCTGACGCCGGTCAGTTGGGAAGTGTCTCCGTGTTGTCGGACTGCCAGGCCGAGACCACCGATCCGCCGGACGGGATGATCCGAGTTCCCTTGTCGTCCTTGGGCAATGTTCGAGTCAGTGCCCGCACCGCGGGCCGAAGTGCTTGGGGAGAAGCGAGTTCCGGATTCGACAAGACCAGTCGGCCGAGCGATTCGATGAACCCGAGCATGACGCGACTGGCCAGTTCGACGTCCACGTCCCGGGGGCCGCCGCGCCGCGCGATGCCCGTCTCGAGCAGTTGGGCGCAGCGTGCGATGACCTTCTCTCTGGCGTCGGCGAGCAGTCCGCGATAGGAGGCAGGCGCTCCATCGGCGGGCATGAGGATCAACCGCCAGCGAACCGGATCGTCCTGAACCGCGGTGAGGAAGGCGATGACCGCTTCCTCGTACTCCACGTCCGGGTCGGAATCGTCGAAATCCGCCGGCAATGCCTCGAGGACCTGCGCGATTCCCCGGGTGTGTTCGCGCCGCAGCAGCGCGTCGAGCAACTGGGGTGCGGTGGGGTAGATCGCGTACAGCACTGGTTTGGCGACGCCGGCTTGTTTGGCCACCGCTTGCATCGTGAGCTCGGCCAATCCGTCACGACCGGTGACCACGCGGGCCGCGTCCAGCAGCTGCTCGCGGCGTTCCTCCGGCGGTAGTCGCGGGCCGTTGCGACGCCGCGGCCGGGCAGGTTGCGGCGGGGCGATCCGCCAGACGCCGTCGGTGCCCTCTTCGATGCTCATCAGGAAATGATCCCCCAAAGCTCTGGTGCCGCGTGATCGGCGCTGTTACTGTCCACATATCTACTCTAGCGTAGTAATTCAGAGCTACGGACACGTAGAAAACGTCCGGGGGATCAGGCGTCGCACCGAGCTCGTGTCTCGGAGTCGCGCCGGCAGCACATCGGTCCGACCCATCAGCAACCGCCGAGAGTGAACAATCGTGCAGCAGCCGTCGACCAGTCTTTCTGGTGAATTCAATACCGGGACAACAGCTCCGCCAGGAGGTGGTGATGCCCGCGATCAGGTCGTCACCTTCGGGCTGACCTATTGGCGCGAACACCCGCAACGCGCCGTCGAGACGGCCGGGCGCCAGGTTCTGATGACCGGCCGGGCACTCGCCGAACTGGTCCGCGCCCTGTTCACCCGGCGTTTTCCCACCACGGAATTCGTCAAGCAATGCGCGTTCATGGCCAGTGTGTCGGCGACACCGACCCTGCTGGTCGCCATTCCCATCGCGGTCGTGGTGTCGATCCAGGTCGGCTCGCTCGTCAGCCAGGTCGGGGCGACCACCTTCATCGGCGCGGTCAACGGACTGGGAATCATCCGCCAGGGCGCCCCGCTGGTGACCTCGCTGATGATCGCCGGCGCGGTGGGGTCGGCGATCTGCGCGGATCTCGGGTCGCGCACCATCCGGGAGGAGATCGACGCCATGGTCGTGATGGGCGTCGATCCAGTCCGCCGACTGGTCGCCCCTCGCCTCGCGGCGGCCGTCGTGGTCAGCACTCTGCTGTGCGGGCTGGTCGTGTTCGTCGGCTTCGCGACCGGCTATGTGTTCAACGTCTACATCCAGGACGGGACGCCGGGCTCCTATATCGGCACGTTCGCCTCGTTCGCGGTGGCCGGCGATCTGGTCGTCGCCATGGTCAAGGCCACGGTCTTCGGCGCGCTGGCGGCGATCATCGCCTGCGACACCGGGCTGCACACCCGCGGCGGACCGGCGGGCGTCGCCAACGCCGTGAACTCGGCGGTCGTCAACTCCGCGATCGTCCTGTTCGCGGCCAACATCATCCTCACGCAGCTCTACAACGCTGTGTTCCCGTCGAAGGTGCTCTGAGATGGCCTCGGGTTACGTGCCACCCCTGCTGCGTCCGGTGCGCCGGCTGCGCGCTGCTGCCGCCGCGCCCGCGACCGTTCCGGTGCGGCTCGGTCATCAAGGACTGGTGTTCCTGCAAGCGGTCGCCGCGATTCCGTTCGTGCTCAAGCACTATCGGAAAGAACTGCTGCGGCTGATCACCGATGTGAGTTTCGGCAACGGCTCCTTGATCGTCGGCGGCGGGGTGATCGGCGTCGTGGTCATCCTGTGCGGGTTCGGCGGAATCACCGTCGGCATGGAATCGCACACCGCGCTGAACCTGCTCACCATGAGCCCCCTCACCGGCGCGATCTCCGGATTCGCCACGACGCGGGAACTGGCACCGCTGCTGGCAACGCTGGCGTTCGGCGCCCAGGCCGGCTGCCGATTCACCGCGCAACTGGGTTCGATGCGGATCTCCGAGGAGATCGACGCCCTGGAGTCGATCGCCATCCGCCCGCTGCCCTACCTGATCACGACGCGCATGCTGGCGGCCGTCGTCGCCATCGTGCCGCTCTACACCGCGGGCCTGGCCATCGCCTACATCGCGACGAGGTTCACCGTGGCCTTCCTCGGCGGGACGACGCTGGGCACCTACGACCACTACTTCCACCAGTTCCTCGACCCGGTGGACGTGGCCTACTCGATCCTCAAGATCATCGTCTTCGCCGCCGTGGCGACCTTCATCCAGTGCTACTACGGCTACACCGCGGCGGGCGGGCCCGAAGGTGTCGGAGTCGCGTCCGGCCGGGCGATCCGGATGACCATCGTCACGGTCGTGTTCATCAATCTCCTGTTCTCCCTGTCGATCTGGGGGATCGACCCGGGTATCAGGATCACGGGATAGGCCTCGATCATGATCATCGACCCCAGCGGGCGTGGCCCGAGCGCGCTGCGCCTCGGCCTGCTCGGCGTGCTCATCGGCGTGCTTATCGCCACCACCGTCTACCTGCTCGGACTGCGCTACAACGGCGAGTTTCTCGACACCGTCGAGGTGACCGCGGGCATGACCAGCACCGGCGACGGCGTCCCCGCGCGCGCCGACGTCACCTTCCGCGGCGTGCTGGTCGGCCAGGTCGCCCGCACCGACATCGCCGCCAGAGGCGAGCGTCAGAACATGCTGTTGCGCATCGAACCGCCGATGGCCCAGCGCATTCCCGCCACGGTCACCGCCCGGGTGGTGCCGAACAACATCTTCGGCGTCACGGCGGTGGAGCTCATCGACAACGGACCCTCGCCGGACCGGCTGCGCGACGGAACGACCATCGCGCAGGACACCAGTGAGGTGGGCGCCCAGTTGCAGACGACCCTGACCACCCTGCGGACCGTTCTCGATGCCATCGACCCCATCCGGCTGGCGACTGTCCTCGGCACGCTCGCCGACGCGCTCGACCCCGGCTACCGCATGCCCGGCTCCACCATCGAACGACTCGACACCTGGACCACCCAGGTCAGGGCGACGCCGGGGATCGGCGACCTGCTCGGCGACCTCGGCGCCGCGGCATCGGCGGTCAACGAGTCGGCGCCGCAGCTGGTCGACACCCTCGTCGCGTCGGTGACCGTGGCGCGCACCCTCACCGAGAAGCGGGCGAACCTGATCGCTCTGCTGACCGCCGCCCGCGGCGCGGTCGGGGTCACCAACACCTTGTTCGAGCGCAATCCGGAGGCAGGCCCGGAACTGGTCGGCGGGCTGCACGAGACTTTCGGCGCGCTGGCCGCCGACTCCGGCGCCATCGGCGCCGCGGTCGCCAACCTCAATACCGCGCTGAGCAGGCTGGCGACGGTCTTCAACTGGGGACCCGACCGGCAGATGCGCTGGGCCGTCGATGTGAGCTTCACACCCTTCACCCAGTACACCGCCGCGGACTGCCCCCGCTACGGCGACCTCGCCGGGCCGCGATGCGGCGGCTCCTCGGTGCCGTATACCGCGCCGGAACAACACATTCCGACCCAGCTGCTGCCGCGGCGGCTGGAAGCGGCAGGCCCGCCGGCCGTCGTTCCCGGTCTCCCCGCGCTCCCGGTGATTCCCGGCTTGCCCGCGATTCCCGGCCTGACCGCCCCCGGACCCGCCACGGCCCCGGCCTCCGCTCCGGCGTCCCTGCACGGCGTCGAGGCCATCGAGGCGCTCGTCGGGCGACCGCCGAACGCCGCGCAGCTGGTGCTGCTCACGCCGGTCCTGGCCGACGGGGCAGTGCAGGTCACCTACTCCAACCCAGCGACCGGGGGGAACTGACATGATGAAAACCCGCACCGCCGTGCTGATCCTGACGCTGTTCGTCGGACTGGCACTGGTCGCGAGCTACACCATCTTCTCGACCTTGCAGCGCGGAGTCAGCGGCGACACCGTCCGCTACACGGCGACCTTCGGCAATGTCCTCGGGTTGCGCGTGGGCGACGACGTCCGGATGGCCGGAATCCGCGTCGGCCGCGTGGATTCCATCGAACTCGACGCGGATCGGCGCGCGTCGGTGGTGCTGCGCGTGCAGTCGCGCCAGCAGCTCACCAGCACGACCAAGGCACTGATCCGCTATCAGAATTTGATCGGGCAGCGATATGTCGCGCTGGCCGCCGGAGACCGAGGTGGGGACCGGTTGCGCCCGGACGGGTCCATTCCCTACGAGCGCACCGAATCGTCCTTCGACGTGTCCACGGTGCTGGCGGGATTCGAACCACTGTTCGCCACCCTGGAGCCCGACGACATCAACTCGTTGTCGCACACGCTGATCCAGGCTCTGCAAGGTGACGGAGTGTCGCTGAGCGCGCTGGTCACCCAGGCGGCGCAGCTCGCCGGTACCTTCCGCGACCGCGACGAGATCCTCGGCCAGGTGATCACCAATCTCGGTGGCGTGGTGGAGGGTCTGGCCCATCGCAGTGGCGAGCTGGAAACGCTGATCACCCAGACCCGCACGCTGACGGTCGACCTCTACGAGCAGGGCACGACGCTCGCGACCGCGGTGGAGCAGGCGTCGGGGTCGACCAGGCAGCTCGCCGATCTCATCACCCGGATCAGACCCGGCCTCGCGCAGGCGCAACAGTCCGCGAACGAAGGTGTGCGCCTGCTGATCTCCAACGGCGCACGACTCGACATCACCGCCGCCGAACTGCCTTTCGTCCTGGCGGGTCTCGCCCGGATCAGCGGCAACGGCACCTACATCAACTCCTATGTCTGCAGTCTGGATGTCTCGCTGTGGGGTGTGCTGCTTCCGCCCGGGATGTTCAACCAGATCGGTGGCAATTCCCATTCGGAGGTATGCCGGTAATGAACTCCCCCCGACCACCCGAGCTCCTGCGACCGCTGGTGTCCATCGCGCGGCGAATGTGGCAGGCGATACCGAGCTATAAGAGCAATCGCCACTGGTGGCTCGGCCTCGGCGCGGGGGCGGCGGTGGTGGTCCTGCTGTTCGGTTCGAGCGCGCTCACCCAGTTCGACCTGGGCAATCGGACCGTGTACGCCGAGTTCGCCCAGACCGCCGGGCTCCGCCAAGGCGACAGTGTCGATATCGCGGGCATCGAAGTGGGCACGGTGAAGTCGACGCGGCTGGCGGGCGACCGGATCGAAGCCGCGCTCTCGATCGACAACGGCATCCGGGTCGGCGACGACGCCAAGGCCGCGATCAAGATGTCGACGATCCTGGGCCGGATGCATGTCGAGCTCGATCCCGGCGCGCTCTCGGCGCCCGAAAGCCGCCGAATTCCGCTGGACCGGACCGAAGTTCCGTACAACCTGGCCAAGGTCGTCAACGACGGCAAATACACCCACTCCTTCGAGCACCTCGAGCGGATGGACCCCGTGGCCTTGCGGACCTCGCTGGACGCGCTGGCCCGGCAGATGGGGGACTCGCCGCAATTGACCGCGGCGGCACTGGATTCGGTGGGTTCGCTGGCCGCGGTCATCAGCGATCGCCGGGACGAGGTCGAGCAGCTGCTGCGCAATATCGACACGGTGTCGAGCGTGGTGTCCGACAACCAGAACGCCGTGCTCGTGCTGTTGACCCGCGGTCAGGCCATCGGTGACGCGGTCGCACGACGGCAATCCTTGGTCACCCAGCTCCTGGAGAGTATCGCCGCGGTCTCGAAGGACCTACAGGCGATGGGCATCGACAACGGGGGACAGCTCGCGCCGTTGATCGCCGATCTGAACACGATGTCGGCGGGCCTGCAAAACAACAAAGCCAATCTGGACAACCTGTTCCAGATCATGCCGGTCACGCTCCGGCAGTTCAACAACACTCTCGGAAACGGCCCCTACGGGGAGATCTATCTGCCATGGATGTTCCCCGACAACTGGCTGTGTGCCGTTGAGGCTGTGGAAGGTTGCCGCTGATGCGCACGACATTCGTCCGGATGGCCGTCCTGGCCGCTGTCGCCGTCCTGTTGTCGGGCTGCTCGGCGCTGCCGCACAGCCTGACCTCGCTGCCGGACCGGCTGCTCGGCACGGAGAAGACGATCACGGCGGATTTCGAGAATGTCGCCGGGCTGTACGTCGGCAACGAAGTCTCCGTTCTCGGGATGCCGGTGGGCCGGGTGACCGAGCTGGTCCCCAAGGGCGAGTACGTGCAGGTGCACATGGTCGTCGATCCCGAGGTCGACCTGCCTGCCGACGTGATCGCGGCGCTGGTCTCCCCGCAGATGATCACCAACCGCCACATCGAACTCACTCCCGCCTACACCGGCGGCCCCACCCTGCTCGACGGCAGCCACATTCCGTTCGCCCGCACCAGGACACCCGTCGAGCTGGACCGGATTCTGCGCAATTTCGACGACATCGGAAAGGCGCTGGCGGGCAACAACTCCGACGGCCCGATGGCTAGCCGGGTGCTGTTCCCGCTGCTCGACGGCAACGGCGACCGCATCCGGGAGACCCTGGACGCGCTCTCCGGCGCCTTCGAGGTGACCCTGGCCAACAAGGACCAGATCTCCAACGCGATCGTCCGGCTCAACGACGTCACCCAGATCCTCGCCGACAACGACGCGACGGTCCGCGACTTCAGCGCCCGGCTCACCCAGCTGGTCAGCCTGATGCGCGAGCAGTCCCCGGGGCTGCAGGCGGTGCTCACCCAGATCAACGACTTCGTCGCCAACACCAGCGCCGTCGTCGGGGAGAACAAGCAACCGCTGACCGACGCGCTGCTGCGATTGATCACGATCACCGCGCAGATGCGTGACCACGCGCGAGGACTCACCGAGATCGTCGACATCGCCCCGCTGTTCCTCGGCAACCTGGGAAACGCGGTGAGCCCCGAAGCCCGGGCCGTTCGCCTCCACCTGCTGACGGACAAGAGCCTGCTCGACAACGAATTGCTCTCGCTGTTCTGTCAGCGGGTCGAGCTACGGGCCGACGGCTGCCGAACCGGCAGACTCCAGGACTTCGGCCCCGACTTCGGACTGTTCGCTGCGCTGCTGGGACTGACCCGATGAGCCGGCATCTCTGCCGTGCGGCGGTGCTGGCGGTGGCAGCCTGCTCGGTCGCCGGCTGCACGGTGACCGTCGACTCCATGCCCTTGCCCAAGCCCGGCCTCGACGGTCCCACCTACACGGTGCGGGCGCTGTTCGACAACGCGCTGAACCTGCCCGATCGCGCGCACGTGAAGACCGGCGGCACCGACATCGGCGTCGTCACCGGCCTCGACACCACCGATTTCGTGGCGACGGTCGAACTCGAGATCCGCGCGGACGTCCGTCTGCCGCGCGGATCGCGGGCCGAACTCCGTCAGCCGACCCCGCTCGGCGACATCTACGTGGCCATCGTGCTGCCCGAACTCCGTTCCGGCACACCGATGCTGGCCGAGGGCGACGTCATCGACAAGGACCACACCTCGGCGGGCGCCTCGGTCGAGGAACTCATGATGTCGCTGTCGATGCTGCTCAACGGCGGTGCGCTCAGCCAGGTCGCCCGGATCACCAGCGAGTCGAACTCGATGTTCGCGGGACGTGGGACCCAGCTCTCGCATCTGCTCACCGAACTGACCGCGACCCTGACCGCGCTCAACGAACGGACCGGCCAGATCGACGCCGTCCTGCACGGTCTCGACGCGCTCAGCGCCACTCTCAACCAGCGCAAAGCCGAGCTCGGTCAGGCCGCGGACACCTTCCCGCCGCTGATCTCGGTGCTCACCGAGAACAATCGCGCCATCACCGAGCTCACCACCGAGGTCTCGACCACCCTCGGCGCGCTGGGCGAGTTCACCTCCACCAGCAGCGCCGACTTCGTCGGGCTCTTCGACAGCGTGCAGGCCCTGATGACCGGCTTCACCCAGATGGGCGACAACCTGGCAGGCGCGCTCGACCAGCTGCACGCGCTGAACCCGTCGCTGCTGGCCACCACCCAGGGCACCAGCCTCGCGGTCGCGGCGACGATCTCCTACCTCAGCGTCGGCGCCCTGACCGACCCGCACGGAAGCAGGCTGCCCGACGGATCGGACCCCGGCGCCTTCGTCGGCAGTCTCGCCGAAGTCCTCGCGCGGGTCCTCGGCCGGTTGCAGGGTGGCGGGCGATGAACGGATACCCCCGTGGCAGTGTCCGCTACACCGTGGCGCTCGTCCTCACCGTCGGCATCTGGTTCGCCGGGGTGGCGCTCGAGGTCGCCGCCGAATTCCTGCTCCGGGCCGCGGGCTGGGCGAACCGGCACGTCAACGGCATCGCGGCCGCGGGCCTGGTGGTGACGCTGATGGTCAGCGGCGGCTATCTGCTCGTCGATGTCGTCCGGATCGATCCGCTGCGCGACACCTTCACCGTGCGGGTGGGACTGGCCGGGTCCGGCGGGCTGCTCGAACATTCCGATGTCACGTTCCGCGGCGTGCGCGTCGGCACGGTGCGGTCGTTGGAGCTGTCCGAGACCGGCGTCACCGCCGTCGCCGAACTCGATGCCCGCTATCGAGTTCCCGCGGGCGGCACGGTGGTCGTGGCCCGGTTGTCGGCCGCGGGGGAGCAGTACCTCGATATCCGGCCCGATTCCAACGACGGCCCCGCTCTGAGCGACGGCGCGGTCGTCGAGCTGGACCGGACCTCGACGCCGGTCACCATCGACGAGTTCCTCACCAACACCGCCGATTTCATCGGCGGCTTGAATCCGCAGCGACTGAACGTCATCGTCGCCGAACTCGACAAGGCGCTGGCCGGCGGGCCGGACCAGCTGCGCACCGTGATCAGCGGGATCAGTCAGGCCATGGTGGGGATGACGGAGTTGCTTCCGCAGACCCGCAACCTCGTCGAGAAGCTGTCCGTCATCGCGGAGACGACCTCGCACGCTCAGCCGGACCTGCGCACTCTCGTCGAGGGGTCGGGAGTGCTGTTCGGGCAGTTCGCCGCCGCCGACCAGGAACTGCGGCGCCTGCTCGACCTCGGGCCGGGACAGCTGGCGACGCTCGGCGGCGTGGTCGCCGAGACCACCGACCCGATCACGAATCTGGTGACCAACCTGCGCGCCATCACCCGGGCCGCGCGGCTGCGCACACCCGCGCTGACGGCGCTGTTCCCGGCCCTGCGATCGGGCACGGCCCTGCTCGGAGTTCCGGCGCACGACAACGCCTTCCACACGATGGTGGATATCTGGCCACGACCGTTCTGCGAGTACGACACCATCCCGGTCTCGCCCGCCACCGTCTCCGACGGCAGTGTCCGGCTCTACAACTACTGCATCACCAGCGATCCCGCGCAGCAGGTCCGCGGGTCGGCGAACGCGCCACGACCCGATACGCCCGACAACACCGCCGGACCGCCGCCGGGCAGCACCGGCGACGAGCGATCCGTGCCGCTGCCCGGCCGTTGATTCCCCTGCTACCGAAAGGAACTCCATGACAGACACCGACGAATCGACAGCGCCCGCGCCGCCGGACTGCGATGAAACCGATACCGCGGCAATACCATCCACCAGCCGGGATCGCACCACGGCGATCGTGGTCGCCCTGGCAGTCGCCCTCGGTATCGGCGGAACAGCCGCCGGCGGCTACTTCGGCTGGCAGCACCACCGTGCGAGCGAACTCGAGCGAGCGCGCACCGAGGCACGGGCGGCCGCCTGCGCGTACGGCTCGGTGCTGTCGACCTACAACGCCACCGATCTCGACTCCTACTTCGCCGCCGTGCTCGATCAGGCCACCGGCGCGTGGAAACAAGAATTCGAGTCCACCAGCGCCGACCTGCGCGAAGTCCTGATCCAGGGCCGGGTGCAGTCCACGGCGGGCACCGTCGACTGCGCGATCGCCACCAGCGGCACCGACACCGCCGAGGCGATCGTCGTCGTCGACCAGTCCATCGCCAGCGTCGGCACCCAGCAGCAGCCGCGCCGCGGTCAGCTGTCGATCACGTTGTCGCTGGCGAAGTCCGGCGACCGATGGCTGACGAGCAAAGTCTCCTCGCCCATGCTGCGCACCACACCGTGAACCCGACTCCTCCATTCCCGCGACAAGGACTGCGCTGCACATGGTTTGGCTCGTTCTCCTCGGCACCGCACTCGGGGCCCTCGTGGTGGCCGCGGTCGGCGGTCTCGTCGTTCTGCTCGTCCTGCAGCGCCGCGCCGCACGGCTGCTCGGCGCCGAGACCCCGCCGGTCGGCGACCACGCGATCCGGCTGATCGAATCCCGGCGCCCGACCTTCCAGATGTCGGTCGAGCAGGACTTCGCCGCCATGCCGTGGGAAGTGTGGTCCGCGCTCGAGGACGGTGCCTTCACCTGGATCCCGATGATCGACGGCGTCACCTATCGTGACCTGGATCGTGGTCCGGGAACCGTCCGCACCCTCGACGCCATCGTCTTCGCCGCCGCGGAACAGATCACCCGCCGCGATCCACACACCCGGCTGAGTGTGGCCGGCATCGAGACCTCGATCCCGCTGCTGGTCAAGTCCTACACCATGGACTTCCACCTCTCCCAAACACCCGAGGGGACGACGGTTCTCCGGTGGACGATCGCGGGGAGACCGGCTGTCTTCGCTTTCCTCCGACTGAGCTGGACCGCGTTCTTCATCCGCCCGTTCGTCCGGGTCGTCCTCGCGAGATGGGCGAACTACTACCGCTGAAAGGCCCAACGTGGAGCCGGTTCCGAACCTCGATGCCGGACCTGCGGATTGCTGCGCTGAGGCGCGTCGCCACCCGACCACGCCCAGCTGAGGGCCGGTGCCGCCCAGCTTGGTGGGGAGCCGCCCCCGAAACGTCGCCAACGACGGCACAAACCGCAGGACGTGGCTGACCTCACTGTCGCCCACCCGCCGCTATGACGCCCCCGCGACAATGTCTCATGGTGAGACTCGCAAGGGGGTCGCCGAACGCACAGCTGCCGCGGCGATCGTGATCACCGCGGCAACTGCGAGCGTAAGGATGCTGGTTCGGCGGGACCGAGAGGGCAGCGATGAGTTAGCTGGTCGTTCGAGGGCTCTTCGACCACCACGGCGCGACCTGATGACTATCCAGTCTTGTCGTGGCGTTGAGGAACTCGAACAGTTCGTGCTCCCGGCCTGGATCGTACGAGTCAGCCGAGGAAGGCACGAGATGGTCGATCTCGACGTACCCGCCCCTCAGGTCTGCCGCGGGGATCGGGGTATTCGCGGTGGCAATCGCAGTGAGGTGTGTCGCCGATCGCTTGGGCGTCGACACTCCGGGTACGACCCGCATCGCGGGAAGCAGGTACTTCCAGCCGAATCGCTCGATCGCACTGCGGTCGCGCGCGAGTCCGGTGCCGGGCATCATCCCCGGGTCGTAGCAGATCGCGTCGATGCGCTGGGGAGCGCGCCTGGCGAGTTCGTGTACCCAGTACAGGGTTCCGAGTTTGCTGGTGGAGTAGGCGCGGATGCCGTCGCCGACCCGCGGCTCGGCCAGGATCTCGGGCGCCTCCCACCGCGGGGCTGCGACCATGCCGTAGGAGCGCCGGAACTTGCCGTAGTGGGTTCCCGATCCGATGCACATGATCCGGGCCGGGGCGGTCAAGGCATCGCTCAGCAACCCGACGAGCAGGTGTGGTCCGACGAGGTTGGTTCCGAAGGTCAGTTCGTAGCCGTCGACCGTTGCGGAACCGGTGGAACCGGTTTGGATGCCGGCATTCAGGACGAGGCTGCGCAAGGGCGGAATCGACTGTGCCGCAACGAGCTTCTTGATCCTGCTACCTGCATCGCGAACGCTGTCGAGGTCAGCTTGATCGCACACCACGTAGTGGAAGTTGGCCGGATCGCCGACGAGCGCGCGAAGCTCGTCGGCGCGCGCCTGAGAGCGCGCGGTGGCGACGACGGTCCAGTTGGGGACGGCGGCAAGCAGATGGGCCATGGACAGTCCCAGACCGGATGTCGCTCCGGTCAGCAACATTGTGGCGCCATTTGTCGTCGGATCCAATTTGTTTCCCTTCATATTGTTGCCTCGCTCGAAGTCGGGGCTTTCGAATTCTAGCGAGCGGGTTGATGTCTCTTGACAGTCTGCACAGGTTGCGTTCGCAACATTGCGTGACCTGAATCACATTGTCATTCTTGAATTCGGCATCCTAGACTCAGGACAAGTGGAGCAGGGAGGCTTCCGGGGGAGTTCAATTGGTTTCGACTCCTCGCCGCTTGTGTGCACATCGATGTGCCGAGGGTATGAATTTGTTCTGGTATTCCGCATCGTCATGCTGGAATTGTTGCGTAGGGGATGTTTCAATGTTCAACCCTTTTGATTCCGGTGATCCGTGCACTCTGGTCGAATTGATCAACTATCGAGCCGATCGAGATCCTGATCGTGTTGCGTACAGATTCTTGGAACCCCGCGCCGACGATGGGTTCGACTCCGCTGAGGTGACTTTCCAGCAACTGCGTTCCCGAGTTCGAGCAGCGGCGGCGACCATTGCTGACCGCAGTGACCTCGGGGACCGGGTTGTGCTGCTCGCTGCGCCGGGCCTCGACTATATCGTTTCGTTCTTTGGCTGCATATATGCAGGTAGAGTGCCTGTTCCCGCGTATCCTCCAACCTCTGCCAGACACCTTCCCCGGCTGTTCGCGGTCGTGCGATCGGCGCGAGCGCAGCTGTTGATCTGCGATCAAATCTTCTATGAAAACCGTGCAGTGATGTTTGCCGATGAATCGGTTGCCGACATCGGCTGGCTGTCGGTTGCTGAATTCGGCGCGCAGGAGGAGCCGGTCGGGGTATCCGAGCATGCACCGATGTCGACGTCGGCCGCATTCCTGCAGTACACCTCTGGATCGACTTCTGATCCGAAGGGGGTGATCATCACCCATGAGAACATCCTGGCCAATGCAAAAATGGCGGTCGAGTGTTTCGGAATCACTGCGGAAAGCGTTTGCGTTTCTTGGCTGCCGCCGTACCACGATATGGGTTTGATCGGTGGAATCATCTTTCCCCTTTTCGCGGGAATTTCATCCAATCTGCTGTCTCCGCTCACCTTCGTGCGCAGCCCCGAAGTGTGGCTTCAGGTTATCTCGAAATATCGCGCAACCCACAGTCCTGGCCCGAATTTTGCTTACAAGATGTGTTCGGACCGCATCTCTCCAGAAATTGCGGAATCGTTGGATCTTTCGAGTTGGACGCACGCATTGTGCGGTGCTGAACCAGTCGACGCCGCAGTACTCAATGATTTCGCTGACCGATTCACCGCGCAGGGGTTCAGAGGCGACAGCTTCTACCCGTGCTACGGCATGGCTGAAACGACGCTCGTCATCTCGGGCGGTCGTGACCGGCGCGAGTCGACATCACGCCTCGTCTCGGTGAACGCGCTGGCAGAGGGGCTGATATCCACGCCGCGTGACGCGCGTGACGCGCGTTCGCTGGTGAGCTCTGGCTGGATACCAGCCGGCACCGAGGCTGTCGTGGTCGACCAGAAAACCGGTGCTCCTGCTGCCGAGAATGCCATCGGCGAACTCTGGGTTCGCGGGCCGAGCGTTGCCGCGGGTTATTTCGAACTTCCCGAGGCAACCGCGCAAGCATTCTCGCGGTTTCTCCCTGACGGGCGCGGACCCTATCTCGCGACCGGCGACCTCGGCGTGATCGTTGAGGGCAACGTCTACATCACCGGCCGGGCAAGCGACCTGATGATCATCCGGGGCCGCAACGTCTACCCCCAGGACATCGAATTAACCAGTGCGACAGCACATGTCGGCGTTCATGGCGGTCGTTCGGCGGCATTCGCCATCGACGATGATTCGGGCATCGTCTTGGTTCAGGAAGTCTCCGATCGAGAAGCGACCCCAGCGGCACTGGCCGAAATCGCGGCTGCGATTCGGACCCGAATCTCGGAGGAACACAGTCTGGCGATCGCGACGGTCGTCCTCCTGGCCGTTCGCCGACTGCCACTCACCTCGAGCGGAAAAGTTCGGCGCAAGTCCGCGCGAGCCATGTTCCTTGCCGACGAATTACCCGATGTGCTTGCTGTTTTCGGTGCGGCAAGCGTCAGCGTGCCCGCTACGCGAGCTGTGCAACCCGACGCAGTGGTGAGCCGCACCGATATTGTCGCCGCGATCGTGGCGGCGCTGGTGGGTGAGCTCGGCTGCCCGCCCGAATCCATCGACACCCGCGAACCCTTCACCGCACTCGGCTTGGATTCCGTGAAGAGCGTGCAGGTCGCCCAGAACATCGCCACGGCCACCGGTTTCGACATCGCGCCGACGCTGCTGTGGGAACACCCGACCGTCGAGGCGCTGGCCGATGCGCTGTTCGGAGGTGACGCCACGGTAGCCGGGCCGCACGATGCGGCCGTCGACGAACCGGTGGCCGTGGTCGGCATGGGATGTCGGTTCCCCGGCGGCGTCACGGGAGTCGACGAATTCTGGGAATTGCTGGTGTCGGGCGGCTCCGGGATCAGCGTGGTTCCCACCGATCGATGGTCGATCGAGGATGTCTTCGATGCCGATCCCGCGGCAGCGGGTCGAACGTACTCGCGCCATGGTGGGTTCGTATCGGGGGTGGACGAGTTCGACGCGGCGCTGTTCGGAATCGCACCTCGCGAGGCGGCAGCGATGGATCCCCAGCATCGGTTGATGTTGGAGGTGGCATGGGAGGCATTGGAGCACTCGGGAATTGCGCCGGACTCGCTTCGCGGGTCGGCAACCGGTGTGTTCGTCGGGATGGCCGCGGGCGACTATGCCCAGGTGGGGCTGGTTTCGGGCGGATTGAGAGGCGTCGATGCCTACGCCGCGACCGGCAACGCGTCGAACTTCGGCGCGAACCGATTGTCCTATGCGCTGGGCCTGGAGGGCCCGAGCGTGGTCGTCGATACGGCATGCTCGTCGTCGCTGGTCGCGCTACATCTCGGCTGCGCGAGCATCCGGTCGGGCGAGTCGAGCACGGTACTCGTCGGCGGTGTGAGCGTTATGGCCTCCCCGGCGACAACAGTCGCTCTGTCGAAGGGGCGCATGCTGTCCGCCTCGGGAGAATGCCGCACATTCGATGCCGGTGCGGACGGCTACGTGCGGGGTGAAGGGTGCGGTGTCGTCGTGCTCAAACGGCTGTCGGCCGCGATCGCCGACGGTGATCGTGTGCTGGCGGTGATCAGAGGCAGCGCAGTCAACCAGGACGGCCGTAGCAATGGTCTCACCGCACCGAACGGTCGTGCTCAGCACAACGTGGTCCGTGCTGCCTTGCGCGCGGCCGGCGTCGAAGGGTCCGAGGTCGGGTATGTCGAAGCCCACGGAACGGGAACTCCGCTGGGCGATCCCATCGAGGTCCGGGCTCTGGCCGCAGCCCTCGGCAATGATCGCAGCGAGGATTCCCCGTTGGTGATCGGCTCGGTCAAGACCAATATCGGGCATCTGGAGGCAGCTGCCGGGATCGCCGGGCTGATCAAAACGGTGCTGGTCATGGAGCGCGGCGTCATTCCGCCACACCGCAACCTCGTCGAGCTGAACCCGCACGTCGACTGGTCGTCGATGGCTGTGCGGGTGGTCACCGAAGTGACCGCATGGCCCGGAGCAGGGCGCGTGGCCGGGGTGTCGTCCTTCGGATTCGGTGGCACCAACGCCCATGCGATCGTAGGCGCGGCCCCGGAGCGGGAGCGACCTGGCGCGATCGGTGAATCGGGCAGTGTCGCGGTCAAGGTGTCGGGCAACAGTGTCGAAGCGATTCGCGCATCGGCCGGGTCGCTGGCGGATTTCCTGGCCCGCCGGCCTGAGGTAGATCTCACCCGAGTGGCGTGGGCCGCCAACGTCGGACGCGCGGATCTAGCCGAACGCGCCGCCGTGGTAGCCGCGACCCGGACGGAGTTGCTGGACGGGTTGCGGGCACTCGCTGCCGGCGGAGTCGACACCGCCGTCCTGGCACCGACCCGTGCCGCCGGGGCACCGCCGAAGATCGCCTTCGTGGTCCCCGGGCACGGAGCAGGCATCGCTGGAGTGCTGCACGAGATCTACGGCACGGACCCTGTTGTCACCCGAGTTGTCGACGAAATTGTCACTGTGACAGGACTTTCGCTCTCTGTTCTGACCACGGCGTCGGACGAATCCCGGGACGCGCTGCGGGATACGCGCGTCGCGCAGCCCGCCTTGTATGCCGCCGCGGTGGCGTTGGGCATGTGGTGGCGCGCCCGCGGAGTCGAACCCGGCATGATCGTCGGCCACAGCGTCGGCGCCTACGCGGCTGCCGCTCTGGCCGGAGTGTTCTCGGCGACGGACGGCGCCCGCATCATCACCGAACGCGCCCGCCTGGTTGATGAGCTCACCGAGCCTGGTCGCATGGCGGTCGTCAAGTGTGCACGCCGGCACGTGGAACAACTGCCACAGGTGCTCGACGGCACGCTGGCCATCGCCGTTGCGAACGGCCCCGACCATCATGTGGTGTCGGGCTCGAGCGAGGTGGTCGCATCAGCGTGCGAACTGCTGACAGCTCAGGGAATCGAGGTCATCGAGCTGCCGGTGACGCGCGCGTTCCACTCCAGCCACATGGACCAGGTTTCGGCGGCATTGCCCGCGGTCATCGGCCGATTCGCCCTCTCACCGCCGACCATCGCGATGATCTCCGACACCTCCGGTGAACCGGTCGGTCCCGCTGTCAGCGACCCGGCATATTGGGCCGCGCACACGCGGCGCCCGGTGGACTTCGCGGCAGCGCTGGACACGATGATCGGGCGTGGCGTCGATATCGTCGTCGAGCTGGGGCCGGGCGGTTTGCTGTCGCATGTGGAGCGAGCGGCGGGGGAGCGGACCGTGCTGTGTGTGGCCGCGGTCGCCAAGAATCTGCCCCAGCGTGCGTTGACCCGTGCGCTCGGATTGCTGTGGACCCGCGGAGTCCGGATCGACTGGCGCGCGTGTGGGCCGCGACCCGATACCTCGATCACCTTGCCCACCTACCCATTCCAACGTCAGCGGTACTGGATCGGTGAACAGCTCGAACCCGACGTCGTAGCACCGGAACCCGGACGTGCCCCCGAACCTCGACGCCGGGTGGCGGAACAGCCCGCGCGGGTAGACGTCGCGGCCCGAGACCAGATGCAACAGCTGCTGTGTCGGCAAGTGGCGGAGCTGATGGGGGTCGCCGACGATCTCAGCCCCTCGGCAGGGTTGTTCGACCTCGGTCTGACCTCGGCGATGGTGGTCGAATTGCGCAACCAATTGGAGTCGATCACCGGCCGAACGATCCCGAGCACCGCGGTGTTCGATCACCCGACCATCGAACGACTTGCCGACTATCTCGTCGACCTCACCTCCGGCAGCCCGCAGCCGATCGTGAGCGCGCGTGCCGTCGACGCACCGTCCGAGCGGACCGACGACCACGAGCCGATCGCCATCATCGGATTGGGCTGTCGTTTTCCCGGTGGCGCGAACAATCCAGAGGCGTACTGGCGCCTGTTGTGCGAGGGCCGCGACGCGACTTCCGAGGTTCCGCAACAGCGTTGGCGCATAGACGATTACGCAGCCATCGACCCGCAGGCCGATATCGCCACCCACCCGATCCGGGCTGGATTCCTCGACATGGCCGTCGATGGATTCGACGCCGACGCATTCGGTATCGCACCCAACGAAGCCCGCAGCATGGACCCCCAGCAGCGGTTGTTGCTCGAGGTGGCCAGCGAGGCGCTCGATGACGCCGGGTACGGCCGTGACCAGATCGCCGACAGCGCCACCGGCGTATTCGTCGGTATCAACACCTCCGACTACATGCAGCGGGCGACGGCCGCTGGAGTGGCGATCGACCCGTATCTGGCCACCGGCAATACCTTCAGCGTCGCCGCGGGGCGGCTGTCCTATCATCTCGGCGTTCGTGGACCGAGCATGGCCATCGACACTGCGTGCTCGTCGTCGCTGGTCGCGCTGCACCTGGCCGTGCGCAGTCTGCGCTCGGGGGAGGCCGACGCCGCGCTGGTGGGTGGCGTCAACCTGATGCTCTCGCCCGCGACAACAGTGAGTTTGTCCAAGCTCAACGCACTGTCGCCGGACGGGCGGTGCAAGCCGTTCTCCGCCGCCGCCGACGGATACGGTCGCGGCGAAGGTTGCGGTGTCGTCGTGTTGAAGCGTTTGTCCGATGCGCAAGCCGACGGTGATCGGATCTGGGCGGTCGTTCGTGGTTCCGCGGTCAATCAGGACGGTCGCAGTGCCGGCCTGACCGTGCCGCACGGGCCGAGTCAGCACGCTGTTATCACCGAAGCGCTGCGCGATGGCCACCTGACCGCTGAGGCGGTCGGCTATGTCGAGGCACATGGCACCGGAACCCCACTCGGGGACCCGATCGAGATGAGCGCTCTCACCTCGGCGCTGCGCCCGCACGGCGTGCAGTCGACGCAGTTGCTGGTCGGTTCGGCGAAGTCCAACCTCGGCCACCTCGAGGCGGCGGCAGGCATCGCCGGCCTGATCAAGGTCGCGCTGATGGCCCATCACCGCCAGGTCCCAGCCACACTGCACTACGACCGACCCAGCGTGCACATCGACTGGTCGCGTATCGGTGCGCAAGTGGCAACGGAACTGACCGATTGGCCCGCGCGCCGGCCGTTGGTTTCGGGCCTGAGCTCGTTCGGGTTCAGCGGTACCAACGCCCACGTCGTCATCGAGGAAGCGCCGGCTACGGCGCAGGCTACGAACCCGGTGCCGGCCGATGGGGTCTCGCCCGGGCTGCTGGTGCTGTCGGGACGAACCGACGGCGCGCTGCGCGCGACGGCCGACACGTACCGATCCTGGCTACGGGGTCCTGAGCAGGCGGATCAGTGGGCCTCGATCACCCGCACCGCGGCGAGCCACCGCCCGCATCACTCGGCGCGCCTGGCCCTGGTCGCACGGTCGGCGGCCGAGGCCGCGGACCGCCTCGACGAGATCGTGGACACCGATTCCTTCGCTGAGGTCTCGGCGGTGGTGAAGCCGGACCAGCCGCCACGCCTGATCTTCGTCTTCGGCGGGCAGGGCACCCAGTGGGCCGGGATGGGCGCTTCGTTGCTCGCCGACGACACCGCCCGCTCGATCCTGCTGCGATGCGAGGCGACGATTCATGCGGTCGCGGGTTGGTCGCTGATCGAGCAGCTCACCGCGGACGACTCGTACTCGTTGCTGGCCCGCACCGAGATCGCCCAACCAGCGATCGTTGCGGTACAGATCGCCTTGGTCGAGATGTGGCGTGGCTGGGGCGTCGAGCCCGATGCGGTGGTCGGTCACAGTATCGGTGAGATCGCCGCCGCCTACTGCAGTGGAGCGCTCACCGTGGAAGCGGCGTTGCAGATCGCCGTGCGGCGCGGGCGGGTGATGCGCGAGACCTTCGGGCACGGGGCGATGGTGGTCATCGGCGCCTCCCGGACCGTCGCGGCAGAGCTGAGCGCTGAATTCTCCGACACCATCACACTGGCGGCGGCCAACAGTCCGTTCAACACCGTGCTGGCCGGAGCCAAGGCCAGTGTCGAACGAGTAGAGGCGATCGCCAAGTCGCGTGGCATGCTCGCCACGCGCATCCAGCAGGACTACGCGTTCCACAGCTACCAGATGATTCCGTTGCGCGAGCGATTGATCGGCGAGATCGCCTCGATCGGTGTCGATGCTCCGCGGATCGCGTACTACTCGACCGTCACCGGCCGGCGTGTCCCGGTCAGCTTCCGGCCGACGGCCGACTACTGGGCCGAGAACCTGTCTCGCGCGGTGTTGTTCCACGACGCGCTGGTGGCCGCACGCGAGTCGGCCGAATCGGTGACCGTGGTCGACATCAGTCCGAACGCGGTCCTGCGCAGCAGTATCGTGCAGTCGTTGCCGGGGGACGTCGAGTCGGTGGCGTCGATGAAGCGGAGCGCTCCGGCGGGCCACAGCATGCTCACCGCGGCGGCAGCCCTGCATGTGCGTGGTCATCACCTCGACCACGACCGGCTCCAACCGAGGACATCGCGGCGTGCGCAACTGCCGACCTATCGGTGGCAACGACAGCGGCACTGGCTCGACTTCGGGTCCGACTCGCCGGCAGCGAAGACCGCTGCCCCGGACATGGTGGGGCGCAATGTCTACGACGTGCACTGGCTCGACGTCGAGCGTGTCGCCGACCAGCCCGAGAATGCCGGACGTTGGCTTGTGGTCGGCCAACCGTGCGCAGCCCAGGACTCGCTGGTCGAGTTGCTCCACGAACGCGGCGCGTCTGTTGTCGAGGCGGCGTTGTACGACCCCGAGCAGGCTGTGGACGGCGACCGAATTCGTGAACACGTCGCGGCGTTGGTGGCCGAATGTGGCCCGGTGGATGGCGTGATCCAGCTGGTAGCCGCCGCGGACGTCGCCACCGCGGGGTTCGACACCGTGGTCACCGTATCCTGTGCGGCGGCACTGGCGACTGCTTCGGCACTGGCAGCACGTGGTTCCGAAGCAAAGCTGTGGCTGCTGACCAGCGGTGCCGTCGAAGCGGGGTCCGCGCCCATCGCTCTCGAACAGGCACCGGTGTGGGGTCTGGGCCGGGTGATCGGGCTCGAACATCCAGAGATCTGGGGCGGTCTGATCGACCTGGACCCGACTGCCGCCATCACGGATTCGCTGTCCGCGGCTCTCGACGATGTGATCGACGGTGACGGCGAAGACCAGATCGCGGTGCGGGCGGGCCGGCGGCTCGTCGCCCGGCTGCAACGGTCGGAGCTGGCACGTCCGACGACGCCACCGGTGAGCATCGCCGCCGACCGGACCTACGTGATCACCGGCGGTCGAGGCACCTTGGGGCTTCGCATCGCCGAATGGTTGACTCGTCGGGGTGCGCGCGAGCTGGTCCTGCTCGGACGGTCGCCACTGCCGGAGTCGGCACAACCCGACACTCACACCGGTCGAGTTCTCGCGACGATCGAGCGGCTTCGCGACCAGGGCGTCACTGTGCACACCCCGAGTGTCGATGTCGCCGATCAGACACAGATGGATCAGCTGTTCGCCGCCGACCGACCGTGGGCGCGGATCGCGGGCGTGGTGCATGCGGCGGGCGCGTTCACCCCGTCCTCGATCGACCAACTCGACTGGCCGGCATTCCAGGAAACGTTGACCGCCAAGGTCAGTGGCACCCGTGTCATCGAAAAGGCCTGTGCGGACGCAGAGCTGGACTTCCTGGTGCTGTACTCCTCGGGGTCGTCGGTGTGGGGATCGGCGTTGGCTGGCCACTACGCCGCCGCCAATTACTACCTGGACATGACCGCACATCGGCGCTCGCGCGCCGGTGCGCCGACCTATGCGATCAACTGGGGTTGGTTCGCCGACAGCCACATGGGGGCGCACCACGACACCTACTTCGAATCGATGGGATTGCCTGCACTGCCCGACGTGGTCGCCTTCGAAGCACTCGATCGGTTGATCGGCTCCGGCATCGCGCAACTGACCGTCGCGTCGGTGGACTGGGCGCAGTTCAAGCCGGTCCTCGAAGCCAAACGGACCAGACCGCTGCTCGCTGAGTTCGAGGTCCTCACCACCGAGTCGAAGACCACCACCGAGTTCCGTGCGAGTCTGCGCGGGGCGGCGTCGCAGGCCGCACGGTCGCGGCTGATGGCAACCGCCCTGCAGCGCGAGCTGGCCCAGGTGCTGGGTCGTGATCCGAACAGCCACCTCGACCCGGATCTCGGCTTCTTCTCCGCCGGAATGGATTCCATCGCCAGCGTGGCGCTCAAACGGCGACTCGACCTGTTGCTCGGCATATCGGTCCCAGCGACCGCCGCGTTCGAGCACCCCACCGTCAACACCCTGAGCGGCTATCTGCTCCACGACGTGCTCGATTTCCGCGACGACACCGCCACCGATGTGGTGGAGCACGCCGACAACGCCGAACTCGAACCGTTGTCCGCCGACGAACTGCTCGAACTGCTGGATCAGGAGCTGGAAAACCATGACAACTGAGTCTCTGAGCCAGGCTCCGGCCCCCACCCGCGGAACTCAGGACCGCGACGACATCGTTCGCCGCGCGCTCATCGAATTGCGCACGACAAAAAGGGAACTCGCGCAGGCTAGGGCCCGCCTGTCGGAACCGGTCGCCGTGGTCGGTATCGGTTGCCGCTTCCCCGGTGGTGTCTCGGGGGCCGACGAATTCTGGGAATTGCTGGTATCGGGGGCCTCCGGCATCGGAGTCGTGCCCGCGGATCGGTGGTCGGTCGAGGATGTCTTCGATGCTGATCCCGGTGTCGCCGGACGCACCTATTCCCGCCATGGCGGGTTCTTGGCAGGCGTGCAGGAATTCGACGCGGCCCTGTTCGGGGTGTCACCACGTGAGGCGGCGACGATGGACCCGCAGCATCGGTTGATGCTCGAGGTGGCGTGGCAGGCGCTGGAGCACGCTGGCATTGCTCCGGATTCGCTGCGCGGGTCGTCGACCGGGGTGTTCGTGGGTATGGCGTCGGGCGACTACGCACAGCTCGGTCTGTCAGCAGGCGGGTTGGCCGGCGTCGACGCCTACGCCGCAACGGGCAACTCCTCGAATTTCGGGGCCAACCGGTTGTCGTACACGCTGGGACTGCAAGGTCCCAGCGTGGTTGTGGACACGGCATGTTCGTCATCGTTGGTGGCGTTGCATCTGGGTTGCGCCAGCGTGCGTTCCGGGGAATCGGATGTGGTGCTCGTCGGCGGGGTGAACGTGATGTCGTCCCCGGTGACAACAGTCGCGTTGTCGAAGGGGCGCATGTTGTCAGCGTCGGGGCAGTGCCACACCTTCGACGCCGCCGCCGACGGATATGTGCGTGGCGAGGGCTGCGGGGTGGTGGTATTGAAGCGGTTGTCGGCCGCGCTGTCGGACGGCGATCGGGTGTTGGCGGTGGTACGCGGCAGCGCGGTCAACCAGGATGGCAAGTCCTCAGGTGTGACGGTGCCCAATGGTCGCGCGCAGCAAGAGGTCGTTCGTGCCGCGCTGGGTGCGGCGGGGGTATCCGGGTCCGAGGTCGGCTACGTGGAGGCGCACGGCACCGGGACACCGCTGGGCGATCCCATCGAAGTGCGGGCGCTGGCCGCGGTGTTCGGACCCGATCGTGGCCCCGACGACCCGCTGGTGATCGGCTCGGTGAAGACCAATATCGGTCACCTGGAAGCGGCTGCGGGAATCGCCGCGCTGATCAAGACGGTGATGGTGCTGGAACGCGGCGTCATTCCGCCCCACCGGAATCTGGTCGCGCTGAATCCACATGTCGATTGGTCGACTATCCCGGTTCGAGTGGCCACCGCTACCACCCCCTGGACGCGGACCGACCGGGTGGCCGGGGTGTCGTCGTTCGGATTCGGCGGCACGAACGCGCACGCGGTGCTCGGTGTCGCACCCGCTCGAGCTGACTCCGATGCGACACCGAGCGGGGCGCGAATCTGTGTTGCTGTCAAAGTTTCCGGCAACAGTGCCGGAGCGGTTCGTGAATCGGCGGCGCTGCTGGCGGACTTCGTCACCCGGCGCCCCGAGATCGATCCGGTGCAGGTGGCACGTGCGGCCAATGTCGGCCGGGCGGACTTGCCCGATCGCGCCGCGGTGATCGCACGGACACGGGCTGAACTGCTCGAAGGCTTGCGAGTCCTCGCCGAAGCGCAGGTCGATGCGAACGTGCTCGCACCCGAACATGTCAGCGGTGCACCGCGTACAGCGTTCGTCGTCGGCGGCGACATCGCGGCCCTGGGCGCAATCCTCGACGGCGTCTATGGATTCGATCCCGCCGTCACCGCGGCGGTGGACAGCATCGTCGAAGCGACCGACTTTCCGCTGTCGGTCCTGCTCGAAGACAGGGCCGAGCACAGAGCACAGTTGGCCGACCCCGCGATCGGCCGACTCGCGGACTACGTGGTCGCTGTCGCTGTGGGCCTGTGGTGGCGTGCGCGCGCGGTAGAACCGGAAGTGATCGTCGGCCACGGCTTCGGCAGGTACGCGGCCGCGGCCCTGGCCGGAGTTTTCTCGGTGATCGACGGTGCTCGCATCGTCACCGCGAAGGCCGGCGCGCCCGACACCCAGACCATGGAGCTGTGTGCCGGGATGACCTTCGCCGCGCCGCGAATCGACCTGCTGCTGTCGGACGACCGAGACCTCGACGCGGCGCGGTTCACTACTCCCGGCCTGTGGGCTCAGTGGAGCTGTGCGCCCGGCGAATTCAAACCTGCCGCGCTCGAGATCGTGGCGCGCGGCATCGACACGGTGATCGATCTCGGTGTCGGCACGCTGTTGGCGGCTTTCGATGACGTCGAGCACGGAGGGCCTCGGATAGCGACCCTCGACAGCGACGATCCGAAACGGGCGATGGTCCGTGCCGTCGCCGCACTGTGGCGGGCGGGCACCGCGATCGACTGGAAGGCGGCCACCCCGCGACCAGCCGAGCCGATCACCGTGCCGCACTATCCGTTCCAGCGAGAGCGGTACTGGATCGACGCCGGCTCCGCGTCCACCCCGCTGGTGTCGCGGCCGTTGCGACCCCGATTCGTCGCACTGGCGTCGGGCGGGCTGGTCGCGGAAACCATAGTTTCCGTCGCTGACCTGCCGTTCCTCGGTGAACACATGGTGTTCGACGAGTACGTCGTGCCCGGTGTGGTGTTCATCGAACTGGTGTTGCGTGCCAGCACCGAACTGCTGGGTACCGAGGTCCAGATCGACTCGATCCAGATCAAGCGTCCCCTGGTGCTGGGCCCTGATGCGGCAGCGACGGTGCAGGTCTCGGTCACCGGCGCCGACAACGCCTACACCGCCACCGTGCACAGTCGAGGCACCGATGGTGGCTGGCACCTGCATCTGTCGGCGCAGGTCCGCTCCGGTGTGGATCAGCAGATCGAACCACTGCGCCATGTCGGCCCCGCGCGAGGTGACGACCTGCCGCGCTACGGCACGCACGAGTTCTACACCGACTTCTGGCACCCACAGTTCCGGCTCGGCGCCAGCTTCCAACTCATCGACGATGCTCGCGGCGGATCCGGTTGGGCCGAAGCATCATTCACGATGCCCGCGAGTGACACCCGCGGCGTCCGCGCCGGCGTTCGTCCCGAATTGCTGCTGCTGGACGCGGCCGTACAGCTGGTTGCCCTGGCAGCGCACGACCCGGCCTCGCCGATAGGCACGCAGCGGCCGCTGCGACTGGGTACCGGGTATCGGCGCATGGCCATGCGGACCGAGGTTCCCGAAGGCCCGATCCGGGCGACGGCAACCGCTGTGGCGGGACCGAACGGGCAGCTCATCGGTGACGTCACCCTGGTCGGTAGCGACGGCAAGCACCTGGGATTCCTGGAAGGCGTCTCGTTCGCCCAGGTCAACCACGCCATGCTGACCCGCATGGCGGCAGCGGTGCACAGTGGCGAAGCCCCTGTCGGTCGAGCCGATCCAAGGGTCGGGGTCGACGCCACAGCCATCGCGGCGCTACCACGCACCGAACGAGTCGAGCGGGTGATCGAGTTTCTGCGAGCGGCGTTGGCCCGCATCACCAAAGACGACGCGGCGAACTTCACCACCTCCGAATCACTGGTCGAGCGACTCGACTCGCTGATGCTCATCGAACTGAAAGACAGTATCGAGCAAGCCTTTCCGCTCGAACTCGACACCGAGACGATGTTCGACGCGGCCTCGCTGACCGGATTGGCCTGCTGGATCGCAGACCAGGTGCCCACCGTGTCGACCCCGCGACCGGCGCCGGCCCCGGCGACTGTCGAACGACCCGCTGGCCCCGACCGGCGACCGCGGCGCGGTCGGTCGCGCCTGATGAGTGTCGATCAGATGTCGGCGAAGGCCGTCCTCGACGCCGACATCACCGCCATCGGCGCACCCGACCCCGACGCTCCGGCGGCGACGCTGCTCACCGGGGCGACCGGGTTCGTCGGCGCCTACCTCCTGGCTGAACTCCTCCGCACGACCGACGACGAGGTGGTGTGCCTGGTCCGCGCCGACGACGAGACGCACGCCGCCGAGCGGATCGGCGCCAACCTGGCCAAGTACGGCCTCGACAGAGCCGGCTATCGCGACCGCGTCATTCCCCTTGTCGGTGATCTGGCCGAGCCGCGGTTCGGGCTGTCGCAACCGGCGTTCGATGCGGTACACGGGCTCGTCGGCCGAATCCTGCACTGCGGCGGCATGGTGAAGTGGACCTACCCCTACGAAGGCCTGGCACCGGCCAATGTCGCGGGCACGATCGAGGTGCTGCGCCTGGCGACCGTCGGCGCACCCCGGCCGGTGCACTTCATCTCGACAGTCGGCGTGTTCTCCTCACGCGCCTACACCGCCGACACGGTCGAGGAAAGCGCTGAACTCGACACCAGTGGTCCGCTCGCGGTCGGCTACGCACAGTCGAAATGGGTGGCGGAGAAGGTGGTCCGGATCGCGCACGAACGCGGGGTGCCGACGACGGTCCACCGGATCAACACCAGCGGTGACAGCGTCACCGGAGCGTTCAACCGCCAGGACCATCTCAGCATGATGATCAAGGGCTGTGTCGAAGCGCGCATCGCTCCGACCGAGGCGCCGATGCCGCTACAGCCTGCCCCGATCGACTACGTCGCGCGCGGGATCGTGGCACTCAGCCGCGCCGAGTCGGCGGTCGGTGGCACTTTCCACCTCGTGCACCCACAGCAGCTGAGCTGGGCTGAATTGTTCGACCACATCGCCGCCTACGGATACCGGTTCGACGGGCTGTCGTTCGAAGCATGGCGAGACCAAGTGGTCAATCGGCGCGCGGGCACGATGGCGCTGGTCGGGCTGACACCGTTCCTGCACGAGTCTGTCGATGATGTGCGGCTGCCCTTCTCGGCGTCGGCCCACACCAGAGCGGCGCTGCGCGAACTCGATATCCAGTGTCCAGCGCTGGACCGCGCGCTGATCCACCGCTACCTCGACGCTTTCGTCGCCTCGGGCTTCCTGCCCGCGCCGTCCGAATCCTGAGCGTCCCCATCCTCGAAAAGGAGAACAATCGTGTCGACTGCGTTGATCGATCTGGCCAGTCCCGAATACCGGCTGAGCCCGTGGGACATCTATCGGCGGCTGCGTGACGAGCACCCGGTGTACTACATGCCCGAGGGCAGCTGGGACGGCGAAGACCTCTACGTGCTCAGCCGCTACGAAGACGTCGGCTTCGCACTCAAGGACAAGACCCAGTTCTCCTCGCAGATCCAGCACGACAACTACATGAACCTGCCCATGCTGGTGAACCGAGATGCCCCCGAACACACTCGCCTGCGCCACTCGACCAACCGCGCCTTCAACGCCCGGCTGGTACGCCAGCTCAGCGGCTGGGTTCGGACGTTGGTCGACGAACTGCTCACCGAGCTCTACCGCCACGACTCGGTGGAGTTCGTCGACGCCTACTCCACCGCGCTACCGCTGCGTGTCGTCGGCGGCATGCTCGGAGTCCCGCTCGACCGCAAGGCAGATCTGCGGCGCTGGTCGCAGGCGGTGATGAATTCCTTCGCGGTGTCGGCAGGCCTTGACCCCGACAAGGTGCCCGGCTTCTTCGAAGACATCGTCGAGTTCAGCAACTACATGGAAGAACTCGCACACGAACGCCGCGGCAAACCCAACCGTGGCGACATCCTCGGCGAACTGGTCGAGGAGCACGAAAGCGGTGCGCTGACGCGCGACGAAATGGTCACCATGGCATGGTCGTTCATCGCCGCAGGCCATGAGACCACCATGAACCTGCTCGGTGGCGGCATCGAGTTGCTGCTCCGCGAACCCGGCCTCGCGGCCGAACTGCGCGCCGATCCGAGCAAGACCGCGGCGTTCATCGAGGAGTACTTGCGGTTGAACAGCCCGACCCAGTGGCTGCTGCGCCGGACCGCGACAGAGCTCACCTTGCATGACACCACCATCCCCGCCGGTGCGCTGATCCATGTGGTGCTCGGGGCCGCCAACCGTGACCCCCGGCAGTTCGAGAACCCCGACGAGCTCGACCTGGGTCGACCGAATGTGAACCGGCACTTCGCCTTCGGCGCGGGCGCGCACTTCTGCCCGGGCGCGGCGCTGTCACGGCTGCTGGCCGAGACCACGTTCACCGCGTTCCTGCCGGTGCTCGACCGCTTCAGCCTCGACCCCGAACGGCCCGCGCAGTTGCGCAAGCAGCAGGGCTCCTACGGGTTCTCCCAGATGTGGATGAAGGTCCATCCGCAGACAGCACAGGCACTGTGAGTACCGACCTGGCGCTTCGGTGGTTGCGGGAGTTGGGGTCTGGCGCGCCGGGCAGGCCCGTGCTGGTGTGCCTGCCGCACGCCGGTGGAACGGCGGGGTTCTTCCGGCCGCTGTCGGTGACCCTCGCCCGGACCCACCGGGTGCTCGCCGTGCAGTACCCCGGGCGCCAGGATCGGTTTCGTGAACCGCTGATCGGGGACGTCGAGTCGATGGCAGAGGAAATCGCCGACGTGCTGCGCACCACTGTGGCCGGCCAGATCGAACTGCTCGGTCACAGCATGGGTGCGCTGATCGGCTTCGAAGTCGCGCGCTTGCTCGATACCGATGCGAACACGCAGGTTCGACACTTGACGGCCACCAACGCGCGTCCTCCCGCGTCGTCCTCGCCACGTCCGTATCTCCACGAGTTCGGCGACGCGCAGTTCTTGGAGCGGATCAGCGCGCTCGGTGGGACCGAGTCGAGCATCTTCGATCATCCCGAAACCCGGGCGATGTACCTGCCGTCACTACGCAGTGACTATGGCGCGGTCGAACGCTATCGGGCTGCCGAATCGGCGGACGTCGGGTGCGGGATCACCGTGCTCGCAGGGCTGCGCGACCCCCTGGTGCCGGCGGCGACAGCGCGAGGTTGGCGCGCCCACACTCGCGGTCGGTTCCGAGTGCGCGTGCTCGACGCCGATCATTTCGGCGTCCACCGCAACTCTGCTCGACTCGCCACCGAACTGCTGGCCGGAGCGAGCCTTCGGCAGAAAGACAATTGAGTGACAACGACGAACACCACCCGGCGCGAAGTCCTGCTGGCCGCGGCCGGCGTGCTGGCGGCTGCCACCCTGCCGATCGCACGAGCGCCGATGAGCCGGGCCCAGCCACGCGCGGACGTAGTAGTCATCGGTAGCGGGTACGCGGGTGCGGTCACGGCACTGCGCTTGGCGCAGAAGGGAATATCCTGCGTTGTCCTCGAGCGAGGACGACGGTGGCCGATCACCGCGGCCGGGGATACCTTCGCCACGGCAGTCGCTCCCGATGCCCGTGCTGTGTGGCTGCCGGGAGTAGCCACCGGCGTGCTCGAAGTCGTCACCGGCTCGGGCATCAACTGCTTCGCCGGCGCGGGCGTGGGCGGCGGGTCGCTGGTGAACTACACGGTGATGATGACCCCGGAAGAAGACCTGTTCACGGCCAGTTTCGGCGATCGGCTCGACTATGACGAGATGGTCAACCGCTGGTATCCACGCGCACGTGAGCTCATCGGATGCAGCCCGATTCCCGATGATGTCCTTGCCGCAGGCCAATACTCGGCTGCCCGTGCCTTCGATGAGGCGTCTCGGCGCGCGGGTCTGGAAGTGCGGCGTGTGCCGATGGCCACGGACTGGGACGTGGTGCGCGAGGAGATCGGCGGCCGAATCGGTCCGTCGGCCACTGCCGGGGACTGCATTCTCGGGGTGAACAGCGGCGCCAAGCTCAGCGTCGATCGCACCATCCTTGCCGCGGCCGAGGCGACAGGGCTGGTCACCGTCCTTCCTCTGCACTCGGTGACAGACGTCCGCGCCGACGGCGATCACTACTCGCTCACCTGCGCGGTTCTCGACACTGCGGGCCAGACGCGCTCCACTGCCGAATTCCACTCCAGCACGGTGGTTTTCGCCGCGGGATCAATCGGTACCTCGAAACTGCTGGTCCGTGCACGAGCCCGGGGCGATCTGGCCCGGCTGCCCGCCGATGTCGGGCGCTACTGGGGTTCCTCGGGCGACCATGTCACTGTTCGGCTCGGCAGGACCGCGGACGGACAGGGCGGACCGGCGCACATCGTCGCCCTCGACTGGCGCAGCGGTACGACACCGACCACCCTGCTGAATTTCCCCCTCGGCGTGCCGGTCCTCGGCGGTCTGAGCCAAAACGCGTTGGCAGTCAGCATCACCCCGCCATCGGGCTCACTCGTCTACGACGCGGGCCTCGACCGAGTCGAGTTGCGCTGGCCGGCCGATGACCCCGAAATCGGCCGGGTAACAAAGGATATCGGCACCATCCTGGCCAAGATCGGCGCGGTGACTTCGGGCGCGGCCCCTGCACTCGCACTACCTGCGGTGACCTCACACCCGCTGGGTGGTGCCGTACTCGGCACGGTGACCGACAGCTACGGGCGCATCGACGCGCATCCGGGCCTGTATGTCGTGGACAGCTCACTCGTTCCCGGATCGACCGGGGCGGTCCCGCCCGCATTGACGGTGACCGCACTGGCCGACCGATGCGCGAGTGCGCTGGTCGCGGACCTGACTCGGTGACCCCTCGACCCGCACAACGATATCCGGATGGAGAAACCGTGACAGTGTCTGTGGACCTCACTCCCGAAACCGACCGCCGCGCCGCAGGCTGGACGTTGGCGGCGGTCGCCATCGCGACCTTCATGCTCATGCTGGACCTCACCGTGGTGAACGTGGCGCTCTCGGACATTCGGGCCACGTTCGATTCCACTTTCACCGAGCTTCAATGGATACTCGACGCCTACGCGCTCGGTTTGGCCACGGTGCTGCTCGCTGCCGGGTCGCTGGCCGACCGGATCGGGCGGCGCCGGGTATTCCAATACGGCATGGTCGTTTTCACCCTCGCCTCCCTGGCCTGCGGGCTGGCCACCAGCGACGCCGTGTTGATCGGCGCGCGGTTCGTCCAGGGGCTCGGCGGTGCGGTCTTGTTCGCGGTCGGCCCCGCCCTGCTCGGGCACGAGTTTCGCGGCAAGGACCGGGGCCGCGCGTTCGGTGTCTTCGGCGCAGTCGTGGGGTTGGCGATCGCGTTCGGCCCGTTGATCGGCGGAGTGCTCACCGAGACATGGAATTGGCGCTGGATCTTTCTGATCAACGTGCCCTTCGCGGTGATCGCCTTGCTGATCGGCCGGCAGCGGATGCGTGAATCCTCCGACCGGGACGCGCCGAGAGTTGATTGGCTCGGGATGGCGACGTTCTCCTCGGCGCTGTTCTTCCTCGTCTTCGGACTGATGCGAGGTGAGACCGACGGCTGGACGAGTGTGCCGGTCCTCGGCAGTTTCGTCGCGACGGTGGGATTGCTGGTCGCGTTCGCTGTCATCGAGCGCCGCCGTGGCACCGACGCGATGGTCGATCTGTCGCTGTTGCGAAACCGGACGTTCAACGGCCTGTCGATCGTGGCAACGCTCTCGGCCATGTCGGTGATGCCTGCCCTGTTCCTGCTGATCTCGTATGTCCGTAACGTGCTGTCCTACACAGCCTTCGACAGCGGAATCAGGTTCTTGCCATTGACACTGACGCTGTTCGCCGCCGCAGTTGTCGCCGGAATCCTCACCGCCCGCGCCAATCCCGGGCTGCTGGTCGGTGCGTCGCAGCTGTTCATCGCCGCGGGTCTGGTCGCGGTGCTCTTGGTCGACGCGGCGTCGGATTGGACCGCGCTGATCCCGTCGATGCTGCTGATCGGCTTCGGCATGGGGCTGTTCAACCCGCCGCGTGCCGCGATCGCGATCGCGGTGGTCACCCCGGACAAGGCCGGGATGGCATCGGGCATCAACGAGACGATGCAGCAGGCGGGGATGGCCATCGGGGTCGCCGCGCTGGGGTCGCTGTTCCACAGCAGGGTCGAGACGGCGTTCCATGAGACCGAGGTAGCCGGCCTCATGGGTGCTCGCGCCGACGAGGCTGCGGAGGCAACCGCCGTCGGTGCGGGCCAGCAGGTCATCGACGCGGTGCCGACTCCCCTTGCCGCAGCAGTGGCCGACGCCGTCCGCAGTTCGTTCATTACCGGTCTGCACGAGGTCCTGGTCGGCGCGGCGGTCGTCGCCGGGTTGGCCGGTGTGGTGGCGCTGGTCTCGATTCGTCGACAGGATCTGGACGCGAACGCGCTCGCCGCGCCCGGGATACCAGTCGAGGTGAACGACGGCCACAGTTGACACAGCAGAGTCGATCACACTGCGCGACAGGATGATCCGCGCGCACGGCTGCCCATGTCGAAGGCCGATGAGGTGTGGCCGGTCGTTTCAGACGGTGTCGCTTCGACGGCGTCGAGTGATCAGGTGGATGAGATAGGGGGCGCCGAGCACTGCGGTGACGACGCCGACCGGTAGTTCCGTGCTGCCGAATGCCGCTCGGGAGATCAAGTCGGCGGTCAGGACGAGGATCGCGGCGAGAATCATCGACAGGATCAGCGGTGGACGTGGTAGTCGTGCCAGGCGTAGCGCGATCTGGGGCGCGCACAGGGCGACGAACTGGATCGGCCCGGACACCGCTGTCGCGACCGCGGCGAAGACCACGGCGGCCAGCAGCAGCACGCCGCGTGCCGGCGTCAGACGCACGCCGATCGCGCGGACGGTGTCGTCGTTGAATTGCAGTGCGCCCAGTGTGCGGGACCCGATCAAGGTCGGTGGGACCAGTATCGCGAGCGTGATCGCCAGGGGGACAGCGTCACTCCAGCCTCGTCCGTTCAAGCTCCCGGTCAGCCAGATCAGGGCGCGACCGGCGTCGTTGAGCTCGCCGACACTGAGCAACCACACGGTGGCGCTCGAGGCGATGGCCATGACTCCGACGCCGACCAGAAGCAGTCGCAGCGAATCGAGTCCGTCCCGGTAGGTGAGCCCGAACACGACGAGTCCGGCGAACAGCCCACCGACCAGCGCCACCGCGGGCAGCCCCGTGGTGCTCAGGATGCCGCCGGAGGTGCCGCCGAAGACGATGGCCGCGGTGACAGCCGCACCGGCGCCCCAGGTGACACCGAGGATGTCCGGGCTGGCCAGTGGATTTCGTGCGACCGTTTGGATGATCGCGCCGGACAGGCCCAATGCCGCGCCCACCAGCACAGCCGCGACGGCGCGCGGCATGCGCAGTTCGAGAACCGCGAGTCGATCGGCCGGGTGACCGCCGCCGAGCAGGACTGCCACGACCTCGGCCGGTGTCAGGGTGAATGCGCCGAGGCCGAGATTGACCACGAAAACAACGAGGAGAACGAGGGTCGCGACGATCACCAGCAGCAGTGGCCGTACGCGCAAAGCCATGGAGAACGCACCGATTCGCAGTGCGGGGCGTCGGAGCGAGGGCGGCGGTGCGGCGCTGACCCCGGTGCGCGAGCTGTGGTTCACAGTCGGACCAGCTTTCGTCGGCGCACCAGAACAACGAAGAACGGTGCGCCGATCAGCGCCAGCATCACACCGACCTCGATCTCGCCTGGCCGGGCGACGATGCGACCCACGGTATCGGTCAGCAGGACCAGGATGCTCCCGGCCAGTGCCGAGAAGGGGAGCAGCCAGCGATGGTCCGGTCCGGTGACCAGTCGGACCGCGTGGGGAACGAGCAGGCCGACGAACCCGATCGGCCCGCAGACCGCGACACTCGCGCCGACCAGGATCGTGATCGCGGTGATGCCGAGGATGCGCACCCGTTCCACGCTGTGACCGAGCGACCGGGCCACGTCCTCACCCAGCGCCAGCGCGTTCAATCCGGACGCGCCGGCGAGACCGAGCGCCAGCCCGATCACGAGAAACGGCAGGACCTGCACCACCAGGGGCATTCCGGCGACAGCGATCGATCCCACCTTCCAGAAGCGGAACGCGTCCAGGCTGCGCTGATCGAGCAGGACGACAGCGAACGTGATCGCTTGCAGCAGTGCGCTGATCGCGGCACCCGCCAGAACGAGCGTCAGTGGTGTCGGTCCACCTTTGCCTGCCGACCCGACCGCGAACACGATGACCGCGCCGAGGGCGGCTCCGGCGAAACCGAACCAGATGAAGCTGTGCAGATCGGTGATTCCGAGCGAGAAGGTCGCCAAGACGATGGCCAGGCCCGCGCCGTGGGTGATCCCCAGGATTCCGGGATCGGCGATCGGGTTGCGGGTGTGCCCCTGCGTCAGGGCTCCCGCCAAGCCGAGAGCCGCGCCGACCAGTGCGCCGATCACCGTACGGGGAACACGCAGATCTCGAATGATCATGTCGTCCTCGAGACCGGTCGGCGTGAGCAGCGCGTGCCAGACCGCGTCGAGCGGAATGGGCTTGGCGCCGATGCAGAGGCTCAGCGTGGCGCTCAGCACCAGAAGCCCGAGCAGCGCGATGATCTGGAGCGTGCGGGTGCGGTAGCGGGTCGCGGTGCGCTCGGGCACCGGGGAGTGCTCGACCACAGATGGTGCGGCGCCGGGATCGGCCGTCGAGACTCGGGCGCGCGACCCTGTGCGCCGCATCGGCGTATTCCTTTCGTGCACATCCAGATTCCGCTGGACTCGAATCGAAACTCTGCCCAACGATATCGGTGCTGAAGATCGAGAACCCCCCGAACGGCAATGAAATTTAGGTTAGGCTCACCACATCGTAGCTCGATGGCTGGAGGGGCTTGTGCGGCTGGGAGACGTGGTCATCGATGTCGGACCGCTGCGCGCCGCGCCCGAATTCCGGTTCGTCCTCGCCGCGCAGGCGATTTCGATGCTGGGCACGCATCTCACTGTCGTGGCGGTGAACCTGCAGGTCTATCAGCTCACCGGTTCCTCGTTGCAGGTCGGTGCGGTGGGGTTGGTCTTCGCGGTGGCGCTGCTCGTCGGCATACTGAGCGGAGGCGTGGTCGCGGACAGAGCCGACCGGCGCATGATCGCCGTCGCCACGCGGGCGGCGGTCGTGGTCGTCTTCGTGGGACTTGCCGTCAACGCGGCGCTGCCTGCTCCGCACCTCTGGGTTGTGTACGCCGCCGCCGTACTGGCGGGCGGTATCAACGGGCTGGGAGCTCCCGCGCTCATGGCACTCGTGCCCGCCCTGGTCGGCCCCGAGCGGTTGGCCGCCGCGGCCGCGTTGACTGCTCTCTCGATCCAGTGTGGTGCGGTGATCGGACCGGTGCTGGCCGGGGTGATCGCCGCGGGGCCCGGGCTGGCGGTGTGTTTCGCCCTCGATGCACTCTGCTTCGTGATCAGCGCGGTCTTGCTGTGCTTGCTCACCCCGGTGCCGCCGCCCGACATCGCGGAGGATCGGCATCCGATCCGCTCGATCGTCGAAGGATTGTCGTTCGTGCGGCGCGATCGCGTCGTCGGCGGCGTGCTGTTGATCGATACTCTGGCGATGGCAACGGCCATGCCGTACGCCTTGTTTCCGGAGTTGGCGAGCGAGCACTTCGGTGGTGGGCCGCAGACGGTGGGGCTGCTGTACTCCGCGCCCGCCGTCGGTGCGCTGTTCGCGGCGTTCGTCAGCGGGTGGGCCGGCCGGGTTCGCGAGACCGGCGTGGTGCTCATCGGCGCTGTGCTCGTCTGGGGTGTGGCGATCGCCTGCGTCGGGCTCACGGCGTCGCTGTGGGTCGCCCTGGCAGCCTTGGTCTTCGCGGGCTTGGCGGATACCACCTCGGAAATTCTTCGCAGAGCGCTGATCCAGCAGCGGACGCCGGATCGACTACAGGGCCGGGTCGCCGGCCTGTGGCTGGCGCAGGGAACGGTCACTCCCAATGTGGGCAATATGGCGGCAGGGGTGCTGGCGCGATTCCTGCCCGCGCCCGTCGTGCCGGTGATCGGCGGCCTGCTCTGTGTCGTCGCGGTGACAACGTTGTCGCTGCGCATGCCGGGTCTGCGCCGAGCGCGCCTGTCGAGTTCGGTCGACCCGCGAGCTGTCGATGCCGACTCCTACCCGCGCGAGGATGCTGCGGCACCGGATCACCTTGGCGGCGAACGTATTTGACGCATAGCCGCAAGGCTGTCGCGCCGTCAACCCCTTGCCATAATTAGGCAAGGCTTGCTTTACTTCATGGGCCGGCATTCGTCCGATCGAGGAGATTCCATGTCCCCCAATCCCTTTGACGATGACAGCGGCGAGTTCTACATCCTGGTCAATGCGGAGAAGCAGTACTCGCTGTGGCCGGTGTTCGCGGAGGTGCCCGCGGGCTGGACGGTCGATCACGGGCCGGGGGATCGGCAAGCGTGCCTCGACTATGTCGAGACCGTCTGGACGGATATGCGCCCGGCGAGCCTGATCGAGCGGATGCGGTGACGCGGCGACACCCCGAGCATGCCTGAAGTCCGATGAACATCTCGGGGGAGCTGATCGCACAGCCGAATTCGGTTGCCCCGGAAGCGAAAGGCGGTTCCGCATGAATGCGGACAGATCTGCGAACCTGGCCGAACGTCGTCGTGAACTGCTCCAACGCCGCCTGGCCGCGGCGAATCTGCTCAACGCGCCCGCGGTGCGCGCCGACGAATCCGCCCCATCCGGTGTCCCACGCCCACTCTCGCCCGGCCAGCAGCGCATGTGGTCGATCCAGCAGCTCGATCCGGGGACGGTCGGCTACAACGTGACGATCGCGGTGGATGTCGTCGGCACCCTGGATCCGGACCTGCTCGGGCAGGCTGTGCAGAGCGTGGTCGCCCGGCACGACATCTTGCGCACCACCTACCGCATGGACAACGACCGGCCCGTGCAAGTGGTGGCCGACGAACTGCCCGCCGTATACGAGCAGTTCGACCTCAGCGAGCTGGCCGATACCCCCCGTGCCGCGCGCGTCGACGAGCTCGCCCGCGCGGTCGCCGGGCGACCGTTCGACCTGTCGCAGGATTCGCCCTTGCGGGTCCGCCTGATCCGAACCGGTACCGCGACAAGCACACTGGTCGTGGTCGCCCACCACATCGTGTGGGACGACGCCTCCACCGCGGTGTTCTTCGGCGAGTTGATGGACGGTTACCGGGGCCTGCTCGCCGGGCGACCACTGCGCGAGGATCGAGCGCAGCGGCAGTTCGCCGATGTCGCGCTCGGTGCGAGCGGACCCGACGAGGCCGGACTCGCCTATTGGCGCGGCAGGCTCGCGTCCCTGCCTGCCGTGTTGGATCTGCCCGGCATCTCCGGCGGCGCGGGCGGCCGGGGGCAGGAGCTGTCGCGGCCGATGGGTCCGAGCACCGGACGTCGGGTCAGAGAGCTCGCCCGGCGCGAAGGCGTGTCGACCTTCATGGTGCTGTTCGCCGCGGTGTCCGCGCTGGTGCACGGCTATACCGGCGCACGCGAATTCCTCATCGGCGCACCGGTTGTCAACCGCGACTTCGTCGGCTCGGAGTCCGTCATCGGCTATCTGGGCAATACGATCCCACTGCGTGCCGAGGTCGATCCGGCCGATGATTTCGCGACACTGCTGGCTCGGTGCCGCAACACCTGCCTCGACGGCTACATCCATCAGCACATCGAGCTCGACGACATCGCCAAGGCCGCCGACACGCAGCGGCCGCGCGGCGACGGGCGCCTGTTCGACATCGTGTTGTCGCTGCGCTCACCGATGCTGGAACCGTTTCGCGCCGCGGGTCTGCACGTGAGCCGGCGACATGTGCCCGGCGGCGATGCCCGCTTCGACCTGACCCTCGCGATCGAAACCGACGGCGACGAGATGTCGGTCGAGGCCAATTATCCGGCGGGCGAGGGAGCCGGCGACCAGGTAGGCAGGTTGCTCACCCAGCTCGATCGGCTACTCGGCGCGGTGCTGGCCGACCCCACCGCCCCGCTCGCCGAGCTGGTCCTGCTCACGCCCGGCGAGCGCGAGCAGGTTGTGCGTGCGTGGAACGACACCGCGACACCGGCCGACACCCGATTGCTGCCTGACCGTTTCGCCGATCGAGTCGCCGCAACGCCCGACGCGACAGCGGTCATCGATTCCGGAAGTGGCTCGGCCACCGTCGAAATGACCTACACCGAGCTGCATGTCCGGGCCAATCGGCTCGCTCGGCATCTGGCCGGGCACGGTATCGGCCCCGAGAACATCGTCGCGCTGGCTGTCCCACGATCTGCCGGCATGCTGGTGGTGGTCCTGGGAACCCTCGCGGCGGGCGCGGCCTATGTCCCGGTGGATCCGTCCTATCCCGCCGACCGGGTGCGGCTGATGCTCGACGACTCGCGCGCGGATCTGGTGATCACGACGAGCTCGGTGGCCGCGGGCCTCCCCGAGGCGGGTGTGCGGCGACTGGTGCTGGACGAGCCGGATGTCGTGGCGTTGCTGGAGTCGCGTTCGGGCGCCCCGCTGTCCGATCGAGACCGGACCGGCCCACTGCACCCGGACAATCCCGCCTACGTCATCTATACCTCCGGGTCGACCGGCGTACCGAAGGGCGTCGTCGTCTCGCACCGGGCCGTGGGCAACCACCTGGATTGGGCGATCCGCCGATTCACCGGTCTGGCCGGACGCACCCTGCTGCACTCGTCGATCTCCTTCGACTTCACCGTGACCCCGCTCTTCGGGACGCTGCTGTGCGGTGGCGTGCTCGAACTGTGCGACGAGGGGCCCGACGCGATCGCGACGGCCGCCGGGCCTGCTTCCTTCCTCAAGGTCACCCCGAGCCATCTCCCGCTGGTGTCGTCGGTGAACTTCGCCGCGGACGGTCCACGGACCCTCGTGATCGCCGGTGAGGCACTACGCGCAGAAGCACTGGACCGGTGGCGACCCCCGGCAACCGGCACGATCGAGGTGATCAACGAGTACGGGCCGACCGAAACGACAGTGGGCTGCACGCTGTACGACATCGTCACAAGCGATGACCAAGTACGACAAGCGGGTTCGATTCCGATCGGCCGCCCGGTCGCCAATACCCGGTGCTACGTGCTGGACCGCGCTCTGCGTCCGGTTCCGGTCGGCGCCACCGGGGAACTCTATGTCGGCGGGGTTCAGCTGGCCCGCGGATATCTGCGGCGGCCGGGTCTGACGGCGGCGCGGTTCATCGCCGATCCTTTCGTCCCCGCCGATTCCGCTGTCGGTGGACGTCTCTATCGCACCGGCGACCGGGCGCGCTGGAATCCCGCCGGCGCTCTCGAATTCGTGGGCAGAGTCGACGAACAGGTGAAGATCCGCGGATTCCGGGTGGAACCGGGGGAGATCGAGGCGGTGCTGGAGCGACATCCGCTCGTCGCTCGCGCCGTCGTGGTGGGCCGCTCGGACGGGCCCGGCGGAATCTACCTCGCGGCCTACGCGATTCCCGCCGATTACGTGGGCTCCCGTTCTGCCGTCGACGGTGCCACGCTGCGTGCGTACCTCGCCCGCGAGCTGCCCGAGCACATGGTCCCGGCGGCTGTCGTCGTGCTGGACGAACTGCCCCTGTCGCCGTCGGGGAAAACCGATCGGCGCGCACTGCCCGCACCGGAGTTCGCGAGGGGCACGGACACGTCCCGGCCGCCGTCCGGCGCCGCGGAGGAAACGCTGGCACGAATCTTCGCCGAGGTACTGCATCGCGACACCGTCGGCGTGACCGAGGCGTTCCTGGAGATCGGCGGCGACAGCATCCTCGCGATCGGGCTCGTCAGCCGCGCCAGGAAGGCGGGGCTGAAGATCCTGCCCAAGGACGTTTTCGAGCATCGCACGATCGAGGCACTGGCTGCCTTCGCGACCCGTGACGACGAACCGGAGCAGGCGACGGCACCCGATGATCCGGTGGGAGCCGTCGAGGCGTCGCCGATCATGCGGTCCTTCGCCGAGCGTGGCCTGCTCGGTGACCGCCACCGCATGTGGGTGCTCGTCGACGTTCCACCCTTGGAACCCAGCACCCTCGGCAAGGCGCTCGACGCGGTGCTCGACACCCATGATGTCCTGCGGGCGCGGCTGGTTCGCGCGGACCGGCCACACCTGGATGTCCGCCCGCGAGGAGCGATTCGCGCGCGATCACTGGTGCGCCGAGTCCCGGTCACCGAGGCGAGGACCGCCGGCACCGTCGCAGGCGAGCTCGAGTCCGCCGCGGACCGCCTCGACCCGGTGAACGGGGTGATGGCGCAGGTGGTCTGGTTCGATGCCGGTCAGGACCGAGGACAGTTGCTCCTGGTCGCACACCATCTGGTGGTCGACGGGGTATCGCTGCGCCTGCTCGTGGAGGATCTGGCGGGTGCGTGCCGCGCGGCCGAGGCCGGTGCGGACCCGGCCCTGCCGGCCGTGGGTAGTTCGGTGCGGGCGTGGTCGCGAGGCCTGGTCGAGCAGGCCGGGTCACGGGCGAAGGAACTCGACTACTGGCGTGACGTAGTGCGCGGACCCGACGAACTGCTCGGGTCGCGTCGGCCGGACCCGGTTCGGGATACGTGGTCGACCGTCGAGTCGGTGACCGTGGAACTGGACGCGGCGACGACCGACGCCCTCCTCACCACGGTGCCGCAGGCCTTCTTCGGCACCGTGGAGGACACGTTGCTCGCCGCTTTCGCCCTCGCCGTCACCGGCTGGCGCCGCGAGCGCGGCACCGACGCCGAGTCGGTGCTGGTGCTGATGGAGGGGCACGGGCGCGAGGAGTCCGCGGTCGCGGGCGCGGATCTTTCGCGCACGGTCGGCTGGTTCACCACGCAGTATCCGGTGCGCCTGGATCTTGCGGGAATCGATCTCGATGACGCGTTCGCCGCCGGATCGGCGGCGGGCGTCGCCCTCAAGCGCGTCAAAGAGCGTCTGCGCGAGATACCCGACCACGGTGTCGGTTACGGGATACTCCGCTATCTGGATTCCGGCGCCGCGGCGCCGCTTCGTGAATTCGCTGCTCCACAACTGGGTTTCAACTATCTGGGCAGGGTGGAGGTCGGCACCGGTGCCTGGTCGATCAGCCCGGGTGGGCTCGGTGCGGCTTACGATCCGGCCATGCCGATGCCGACCACCGTGGTGGTCAACGCGGTCACCGAAGTCGGACCGGAGGGCACCCGGTTGACCGCGCATTGGATGTACGCGGGTGGGATCCTCGCCGACGGCGACGTGCTCGCCCTGGCCGAACGGTGGCGGGCCGCGCTCGACGCGCTCATCCGGCATGCGGCCGGGCCAGGTGCGGGCGGCCGTACACCGTCGGATCTGTCCCTGGTGTCGCTGGACCAGTCTCAGCTCGACGCCCTCGAAGCGAAATGGCGGAAGTCGTGACCGCGCCGGGATCGGGGATCGAGGACATCCTGCCGCTGTCCCCGCTGCAACAGGGCCTGCTGTTCCACGCGACCTGGGACGAGCACGATCCCGACGCGATCGACGTCTACATCGCCCAACTCGTCATCGATCTGGAAGGGCTGTTCGATCGGGATTGGATGCGGGCGGCCCTGGCCGCGTTGACCGCACGCCACACCGTGCTGCGCGCCGCGATCGTCCGGGATTTCGACGAGCCGATGCAGGTGGTGCTGCGCGCTGTCGAGGTCCCCGTCACCTATATCGATCTCAGCGACCACCCCGAGGCCGAGACCGAGGCCCGCCGCCTCGTCGAGCAGGACCGCCGCACCCGGTTCGACCTGGAACAGCCACCGCTGCTGCGGTTGCTGGTGATCCGCCTCGGCGACCGGTCCCACCGGATGGTGCTGGCCAACCACCACATCATCAGCGACGGCTGGTCAACACCGTTGCTGATGCGCGACCTGTTCACCCTCTACGCCGGGACAGCGGGCGACAGCGGACCGCCCCGGCCGTATCGGGACTATCTCACCTGGCTGCGCCGGCGTGACAATGCCGCGTCGAGGGCGGCGTGGGCCGCCGCACTGGACGGGATCCGGGAACCGACACTGCTCGCGCCACAGCTGCGCGGGACGTCGATGTCGCTGCCGGACAAGGTGGGTCGGGTCATCGAACCGGAGTTGGCCGGTGGGCTCGGCCGGTTGGGTCAACGCCTCGGCGTCACTGTCAACACCGTGCTCCAAACCGCGTGGGGTCTGCTCGTGGGGCGGCTCACCGGACGTGACGACGTGGTGTTCGGCGCGACGGTTTCGGGTCGGCCCGCCGACCTGCCCGGCGTCGAATCGATGATCGGGCTGTTCATCAACACCGTGCCGGTCCGGGTCCGCCTCCCCGCGGGGGAACGCCTCACAGATCTGCTGACCCGGATGCAGTCCGAGCAGGTGGCGTTGCTCGACCACCACCATGTCGGGCTCGCGGACATCCAGCAGGCGCTCGGCACCGGAGCGGGGGAGCTGTTCGACTCGCTGGTGGTGTTCGAGTCGTTCCCGTTCGACGCCGAGGCGATCACCCGGGTGCAGACCGACGGCGGGTTGCGATGCACCGCCATCGATCGCCCCATCGCCACGCACTATCCGTTGACGCTCATGGCGTTGCCGACGCCGGGTGCACTCGAACTCAGCCTCCGATATCGGCCGGACGCGTTCGACGCCGCCGCGGCACGAACCCTGCTCGACCGGCTCGCCGCGCTCCTCGCCGCCCTCGTCGCCGATCCGGAAGTTCCCGTGGCGGCGATCGATCCGTTCACCGATGTCGAGCGCGCCGCCTTCCTGCGGGCCGGGCACGGTGCGCGGACCGCCGTCCCCGCGACGACTCTGCCCGAATTCTTCGTCGCTCGAGCGCGCCGCGCACCGGACGCGGTCGCGGTGGTGTGTGGTTCGGTGGAACTGTCCTACGGCGAACTCGATGCCAGGTCGCAGCGGCTGGCGGGCAGGCTGATCCGGGCGGGCATCGGCCCGGAGGACCGGGTGGCGATCCTGCTCGGCCGTTCCGCTGATCTCGTCGTGGCGATCCTCGGCGTCGTCCGGTCCGGCGCGGCATATGTGCCGATCGACCCCGACTACCCGGCCGACCGCATCCGGTTCGTCCTCGACGACTCCGCGCCCGCGGCCGTAATATCCGACGAGAGTCACACGGGCGCAGCGGATCTCGGTCTTCGACTCTTCACCGTCACCGACGGATCCGAGCCCGGGGGCGACCCGGCCGATCGGTTCGCGCCGATCGCGAGACTGCGCCCGGATCACCCCGCTCACGTCATCTACACCTCCGGCTCCACCGGCAGGCCGAAGGGCGTGGTGGTCTCCCATCGCAGTGTGGTGGCGTTGTTCGCCGCCGCGCAGCCACTGCTGAGCCTCGGCCCCGACGACGTGTGGACGCTGTTCCATTCCACCGCATTCGATTTCTCGGTGTGGGAACTGTGGGGGCCGCTGTTGCACGGTGGGCGCTTGATCGTCGTCCAGCGGGCGGTGACCCGTTCACCCGGAGAGTTCCTCGACCTGCTGGCCGAGCATCGGGTCACCGTGCTCAACCAGACGCCGTCGGCCTTCGCGGAGCTCGTGCGAGCCGACGCGGAACGCACCGGGATCCCGCTCGCGTTGCGCCTCATCGTGTTCGGCGGCGAAGCGCTCGAGCCGACTCGTCTGGCCGGTTGGTACAGCAGGCACGCCGGCGACGCACCCCGTCTGGTCAATATGTACGGCATCACCGAAACCACCGTGCACGTCACACATCTGGCGCTCGACGCCGCGCACGCGGACTCGTCGGCGAGCGCGATCGGCAGGGGACTGCCCGGACTGGATGTGTACGTGCTCGACAGCGCCCTGCGCCCGGTCCCGGACGGGGTCGAAGGCGAGATCTACATCGGCGGAACCCAACTCGCGCGCGGCTACCTGGGACGACCCGGCCTCACCGCGGCCAGGTTCGTGGCGAATCCGTTCGCCGTGCCGGGACAACGCCTGTACCGATCCGGCGATCTGGCTCGGCGGACATCGGACGGATCGCTCGAATACCGCGGCCGCGCCGACGACCAGGTGAAGATTCGCGGTTTCCGCATCGAACCCGGCGAGATCACCTCGGCGCTGGCCACCCACCCGGAGGTGACGCAGTGCGCGGTGGTGGCCCGCGACGACCGTCCCGGCGGAACCTACCTCGTCGGCTACGTCGTCGGTCGCTCGCCGGATCCACTTGTGTTGCGCTCCTACCTGCGTGACCGGCTGCCCGAGCACATGATTCCCGCGACGTTCGTCGACCTGGACCGGCTGCCGTTGACCGGCAACGGCAAGCTCGACCGGCGTGCGTTGCCCGCTCCCGACTTCGGCGACGGCACCGGCGGCCGCGCTCCGGAGACCGGTACCGAACGCGAACTCGCCGCACTGTTCGCCGAGATCCTCGGCCACGACCCGTCCCGGATCGGTGCCGAGGACTCGTTCTTCGCGCTGGGCGGGCACTCCCTGCTCGCCACGCGACTCGTCTCGCGGGTCCGCACCCGCCTGGGGCGCGAGATCAGCGCGCGGTCGATCTTCGACCATCCGACGGTCGCCGGCCTCGCCGCCACGATCGAGCACACCGCCACCGGCACCCGGCCGTCGCCGCGATCGGGGCGAGCGGACCGGGCCCGTATCCCGCTGTCGTTCGCACAGCAGCGGCTGTGGTTCCTGTACTGCTTCGAAGGTCCGACACCGCACTACAACATCCCCTTCGCCCTGCGCATCACCGGTCCACTCGACGTGGCGGCCTTGCGGGCGGCCCTGGCCGACGTGCTCGCGCGCCACGACAGTCTGCGCACCGTCATCGCTGTCGACGCCGAAGGACCTCGGCAGCAAATCCTCGACGCGGCCGAGTGCCGACCGGAACTCGAGGTGCGCGACGTCGCCGCGGATCAGGTCGACATCGAGCTGGTCGAGGCCGCCGGGCACGCCTTCGAGCTGGACCGCCACCTGCCCATCCGTTTCCGGTTGTGGCACTGCGATGCCGAGGACGAGCACGTGCTGTCGGTGGTGCTGCACCACATCGCGGGCGACGGTTGGTCGACCGGTGTGCTGCTCGACGACATCGGCACCGCCTATCGCGCCCGCCGCGCGGGCCGTGCGCCGGGATGGTCGCCGATGCCGGTGCAATACGCCGACTACACCCTGTGGCAACGCGACCTCCTCGGCGCCGACGACAATCCCGGCAGTCTCGCGGCCACCCAGATCAGCTACTGGCAGGAAACGCTCGACGGCATCGGCGACGAACTCACCCTGCCCACCGACCGGCCGCGTCCCCGGCAGCCGTCCTACCGTGGCCGGGCCGTGCGCGAATCGGTGCCGGAGCGCACGGCGAGCGGCGTGCGTGAACTCGCGCGTGAGCTGGGCGCGAGCGAGTTCATGATCGTCCAAGCGGCGGTGGCGGTGACCCTGGCCAAACTCGGTGCGGGAAAAGATATTCCGCTCGGCACGCCGATCGCGGGCCGCACCGACGACGCACTGCACGGCCTCGTCGGCTTCTTCGTCAACACCCTGGTGGTGCGCACCGACGTCGCGGGCAATCCGACCCTGCGCGAGATCGCCGCCCGCAGCCGAGACGCGGTCCTCGGTGGCCTCGAACACCAGGATGTGCCGTTCGAGCGACTCGTCGAGGCGCTGAATCCGGAGCGGTCGCCTGCCCGGCATCCGTTGTTCCAGGCGATGGTGACCTACGACGACGCACCGGGCAGGGTCGACCTCGACGGTGTGCGAGCCCGGCTGATCGTCCCGGAGCTACCGGTCGCGAAGTTCGACCTGTCGTTCCGGTTCACCGCCGGAGCGGGCCGTGCCGGGCTCGACCTCGAAATCGGTTACAGCACAGATCTGTTCGATGCAACGACGGCGCAATCGATGCTGGCCAAGCTGCTGCGGGTACTCGATGTCATGGCCGCCGCACCGGACACGAGGCTCGCCGAGCTCGCCGTGCTCGACGCCGCCGAACGTCGTCGCCTGCTCTACGAGTTCAACGACACCGCGGCGCCCGAACCGGAGCACACCCTGCCCGAGCTGTTCGCCGCGCAGGTGCGGCGGGCACCGGATGCCGTCGCGGTGGTCGGTGCGGGCGCCCGGCTCACCTACGGCGAACTGGATTGCCGGGCAGCGGCATTGGCCGCCGAGATCGCCGCGTACGGGATCGGGCCCGAGCAGATCGTGGCGATCCACCTGGACCGCGGCGCCGAGCTCGTCGTCACGCTGCTGGCCGTGCTGCGCTGCGGCGCGGCGTTCGCGCCCGCTGAACCGTCGCTGCCCGCGGCCCGCGTCGCCGAGATCTGCCGCAGCTCGGCAGCGCGGCTGGTGCTGACCACCGCGAGCCACCGCGCCGATCTCCCGGATCTGGCCGATGTCGACGTGCTGGTCGTTGATCCGGTCAGCACCCCGCTGCCGTCGGCGGTGCCCGCGAGCACCCCACCGGCGCTCACCGGGGACAGTCTCGCCTACGTCATCTACACCTCCGGCACGACCGGGCGCCCGAAAGGCGCGATGATCCGGCACCGGCCGATCTGTTTCCGCCTGCTCTGGCAGGCCGGCCTCCTCGGATTCGGCCCCGGTGACGCGACCCTGTTCAAGGCGCCGCTCGGGTTCGACATCTCCATCAACGAGATATTCCTGCCGCTGGTCACCGGAGCCCGCCTGGTGATCGCCGAGCCCGGCGCCGAACGCGATTCCGCCAGGCTGCTCGACATCATCGGCGAACACCGCGTCACCTTCGCCTATCTGGTGTCCTCGGTGCTGGACGTGATGCTCGGGCTGCCGGGTATCGAGGAGGTGGCAGGCACGCTCACGCATGTGTGGTGCGGCGGTGAGGCGCTCACGCCCGAGCTGTTCGCCCGGTTCCGGGACCGGCTGGGCGATTCGATCATGTATCACGGCTACGGTCCGGCGGAGGCGACGATCGGGGTCAGCCACCTGATCTACCAGCCCGGCGCCGAACGTGGTTCGGTGAGCATCGGCAGGCCCAACCCGAACACCCGCATCTATGTGCTCGACGAGCTGCTCCATCCCGTCCCGATCGGCGTCCAGGGCGAGTTGTATGTGGCGGGTCTGCCCCTGGGGCGCGGATATGTCAACGATCCCGCGGCGACGGCGGCACGGTTCGTCACCGACCCGTTCGGCCCGCCGGGCGAGCGCATGTACCGGACCGGCGACCTCGGCTACTGGACCCCGGAGGCGACCCTCGAGTTCCGTGGCCGCGCCGACGACCAGGTCAAGATCCGGGGCATGCGGGTCGAACTGCAGGAGATCGAATCCGTTCTGGCCGAACACCGGTCGGTTCGCAACGCGGTGGTCGTCACGACCCGGTCCTCGACGAAGGTGGCGGTGCTCGTCGGGTACTGCGCCACCGGCGCGGACGACCCGGTCACCGGCGAGGAATTGCGCGGATTCCTGCGCGGCCGGTTGCCCGAACACATGATTCCCGCCGCGGTGGTGTGCCTTCGCGAGCTACCGCTTCGCCCGTCGGGCAAGGTGGACCGCCGGGCGCTGCCGATGCCCGAGCTCGGCGCGTCCGCGCCGCACCGTGCGCCGACGACCTCGACCGAGAAGACGCTGTGCGCGCTGTTCACCGAGATCCTCGGCGTGGAACAAGTCGGCGCTGACGATTCCTTCTTCGAACTCGGCGGCTATTCGCTGCTGGCGACCAAGCTGGTGGCCAGGGTCCAGGCCGAACTCGGGGTGGAGGTGGCACTGCGGACCGTCTTCGACGCCCCGACCGTCGCCGCGCTGGCGCGCATCGTCGATATCGGTGACGTGGCCGCACTGCCGACTGGGACCAGGGAGGAGGGAGCGTTCGCGCCGCTGTTGCCGATCCGCCGGACCGGTGACAAGCCCGCCCTCTTCTGCGTGCACCCCAAACTCGGCCTGGCGTGGATGTATTCGGGCCTGCTCCCGCATCTGGATCGGGACCGGCCGGTCTACGGCTTGCAGGCCACGGCCATCGACGCCGACCACCTGGCCGCTCCCGGCATTCCCTACCTGGCGCGCAGCTACGCCGCCCGGATTGTCGCGATGCAGCCGCACGGGCCGTATTACCTGCTGGGCTGGTCGCTGGGCGGACGGATCGCCCAGATGGTGGGCACGGTGCTCGAGAGCTGGGGGCACGAGGTGCCGCTGCTCATCCTGTTGGACGCCTACGCGGACGTGGATCCGCCTGGGGCGGTGGCTGATTCACCGCTGGACCTGTCGACCCTGTACTACCGCTGGCTCGAACGGGCCGGTTACGACGTGAGCGGTCTGGATCCGGTCACCGTCACGGCGGCGACCGTGCGCGGCTACGCCGCCGAATTCGGTGGCGTGTTCGGTGGTCTGGCGGAGGGCGAGATCGGGGAGCTGGTCGACAGCTTGCTCGCGATCACCCGGATCGATCGCACCGCGGCGCCGTCGAGATTCGCCGGTGACGTGGTGTTCTTCGCGGCCGAAGACAGCGAAGGCGCCGCGCTGGCCGGCTGGCGTCCCTACCTGTCCGGCCGGATCGACGACTACCCGGTGAACTTCGACCACGACGATCTGATGGCTCCGCATTCCCTCGCGCAGATCGGTCCGATCGTCGCGGACCATCTGCGCGGGAGATGACAGCACGGTGCCCGGCCGCGACGCGTGCGCGGCCGGGCAGACAGACGGCAACGGCGGATCAGGCGAACCGGCGCGCCAGCAGTGGCACCAGACCGTCGACGGCGTACGGCACGCTCAGCACCGAACCGGCGGACAGCGCCAACGAGATGTTGAAGTCTTCCACGACGACCAGGCGATTGTCCTGTGCGGCCCGCGAGGCCGCCAGCGCCGGGTACTGCGCGAGGGTGTCGGCGCGGCTGAGCCCCTCTCTGGTCAGCACCACGACGACGTCGGCGTCGGCCTGGTTGACGAGTTCCGCCGACAGTTCCACGAAGAACTTCGAGGGGTCGAGCCCGGCCACGTACGCCGTGGGCACCAGCCCCAGCGCCGCGGCGATCTTCATCCGGGTGTCGTTGACGGTGTACACGCCCAGTTGCCGCGCGCTGCCGAGCAGGATCGATACGGTCTTGCCGTGGAAGGCCGGATTCGCTGCCTTGGCCCGGTCCAGGACCGCCTGGGTGTCGGTGATCAGCTTCTCGCCGTCGGCTTTGCGGCCCACCGCCGCGGAGATGATCCGCGTGGAGTCCTGCCAGGTCACCGTATTCGGCGCGGTGTTCGGCGGCAGCCCGAGCGTGGGCGCGATCTTGGTCAGCGCCCGGTACTCGGTCTCGTCGCCGGCGGACTGCACATCGAGGACGAGGTCGGGCCGCGCGGCCAGCACCTGCTCGATGTTGATCGGGTTGGTCAGAATCGTCGGATTCGCCGAACCGAGTTTCGATTCCGCCCAGACGCCGACGCCTTTCGTCATGGGCGGGACGAAGCGATACACCGTGGCCGGGGTGATGCCGAGTGCGAGCAGCACATCGTGGTCGGTGCGGCCGACGGAGGCGATCGTCGTGGGAGCCCGGTCGATGGTGACGGGACCGAATTTGTCGGTGACGGTCACCGGGAAGGAGTCTGTCGAATCAGGCTGGGGTGCACCGGTTTCGGCTCCACCGCTGGTGCCGCAGGCCGCGAGCAGTGCCGCCGATCCGACGGTCGCGGCGCCGAACCCGAAGAACTGTCGACGGTTCCAGGTCCGCGGCGATACGGGTTGTCGATTCATGGATGAGTGCTCCTTCGCAGCGCTGCACAACTGGTCTCGGCACAGATGCCGCGGCAGTCGGTAAGGGATTCAACGGGTTTCGTCGAAATAGACGGAAGCCGAGCGTCAAAATAGCATAGGCTACCCTAATAATGCAGAGGTTCGGGAGGATGGATGACCATCGACACGCCATCGGCGCCACCGGCAATGCCCTTCGTCGTCGACGGAGCGGGCCCCGCGGCCGACCGGCTGCGCGAGGATCGCACCGCGATCCGTGACCGGCTCACCGAACACGGAGCGGTGCTGCTGCGCGGATTCGACGTCGGGGGAACCGACGGGTTCGAGAACTGCGTGCGCGCGGTATCGGGGGAACTGCTGACCTACGTCGAGCAGTCCTCGCCCCGGACGCGGATCAAGGGCAATGTCTACACCTCCACCGAGTACCCCCAGCACGCGGAGATCCCCCTCCACAACGAGATGTCCTACCAGCAGATCTGGCCGCTGACGCTGTTCTTCCACTGCGTCGAACCGCCACAGACCCAGGGCGCGACACCACTGTCCTCGACGCGGCGGGTGTACGAACTCATCGATCCGGCCGTCCGGGCCGAGTTCGAGCGACGACGCTGGATGGTCGTGCGCAACTACGGCGAGGACATCGGTCTGCGATGGTGGACCGCCTTCGGCACCGAGGATCGGCACGAGGTGGCGCGGTTGTGCGCGGCGGGCGGCGTCGAACCCGAGTGGCGTGACGGTAATGCTCTGCGCACCAAGGCTGTTCGTGATGTCGTTCACCCTCATCCGAGCACCGGTGTGCCGTTGTGGTTCAACCACATCGTGCTCTTCCACGAGAGCAGCCTCGAGCCGTCGGTGCGGGAGGGGCTGCTCGACATCTACGGGTGGGACGGACTGCCGAACAACACCTATTACGGCGACGGTGCGCCGATTCCCGATGATGTCGTCGCCCACCTGCGGCAGTGCTACCGCGAGGCGTCGACGCGATTCGACTACCGGCGCGACGATCTGCTGATCGTCGACAACATGGCGACGTCGCACGGTCGCGAGCCGTTCACCGGACCGCGCAAGATCGCCGTCGCCATGTCCGAGCCGTCGAGTGGTGGCTGAGCGCCTACGTGCCGAGATAGCCGCCCATGGTGTGGAAGTGGTCGCGGGCGGCGATCTCGGTACCGTCCTCGGTCCGGACGCGTTCGATGACCAGCCCGCGGCTGCGCCCGCGCCGGGCGTCCGCGCCGGCGACGATCACCACGCCCTCGCCTTCCGGGATGAAGATGCGCCCGGGCGTGCCGCCGTAGGCGCGCTGGGAGACCGAGGCGCGCACGATCCGCAGCGGTCGCCCACGGTGGAGCGTGAAAGCATTGGGATACGGGTCGGATTGGGCGCGGATGAGTCGCTCGATGTCCTCGGCGGGCCAGGTCCAGTCGATCCTGCTGTCCTCGAGCGACCGCTTGTGGAAGAAACTGGCCGCGGTGGGGTCCTGGTCGGTCGGCGCGACCTGCCCGTCGGCGATCAGGGTCAGGGCCTCGGTGACAACGGGTTCGATGAGATCGACGGTCTTGTGGAACAGGTCGGCCCCGGTGTCTCGCGGGCCGACCGGCACCGAGTGCTGCACCACGATGGCGCCGGCGTCGAGGTCCTCGTTCATCATGTGCGCGGTGACGCCGACTTCCTTCTCTCCGTTGATGAGTGCCCAGATCACCGGCGAGAAGCCCGCGTAGGCGGGCAGCAGGGAGTCGTGCACATTCAGGGTGCCGTATCGCGGCAGTGCGAAGATCTCGGGCGGCAGCCAGGTGCGCCAATTGTTGGCGACGACGATGTCGGGCTCGGCCTCCTTGACCGCTCTGGCCATGTCGTCGTCGGGCCGGTTGGCGATCACGACGGGCACGCCGTTCGCGGTGGCGAGATCCGCGACGGAGTCGGCCCAGATCCTTTCGTAGACATGCTCGCTCTTGGGGTGCGTGACAACCAGCGCCACCTCGTGGCCCGCGTCGAGCAGCGCCTTCAGTGTGCGGTGACCCCAGGTCTGATACCCGAACATCGCGACTCGCATGCTTCCTCCTCGTGCCGGATCACTATGTCCGCCAACGTAATAAGCCAATCCTGACCTAACTTAGGTTAGGCTAGCTTTGCGCTTTCATCGAGGGATGGGACAAAAAATGCCGGTATGTCACGATGCTCCGGTCCATGATCTGATCGGGGTCGGTTTCGGCCCCTCGAATCTCGCGCTGGCGATCGCGGTCAGCGAACTCGATCCCCGAACCGACGCCGCGGTGTCGGCCCATTTCCTGGAGCGCCAGCCCAAGTTCGGGTGGCATCGCGGAATGTTGATCGAGGACGCCACCATGCAGGTGTCGTTTCTGAAGGACCTGGTCACCATGCGAAACCCGGTGAGCGAGTTCAGTTTTCTCGCGTACCTGCACGAGCGGGGACGGTTGGCCGACTTCATCAACCACAAGCGGCTGTTCCCCCTTCGGGTCGAGTTTCACGACTATCTGGAGTGGGCTGCCGCCGGCGTCGAGCACCTGGTGTCCTACGGGAGCGAGGTCGTCGCGGTGACGCCGGTGGCCGACGTGTTCGCGGTGAGTCTGGCCGACGGCCGGGTCTTCCACGGCCGCAATGTCGTGCTCGCCACCGGCCTGCGGCCACGCCTGCCTGCCGGGATCGAGCCCACCGACCGCATCTGGCACAACCACGAGCTGCTGCACCGCGTCGAAAAACTGAGCGATCCCGCTACGTGCGTGGTCGTCGGATCAGGGCAGAGCGCCGCCGAGGTGACCGCTTTCCTGCACGACCGCTTTCCCGCCGCGACCGTCTGCTCGGTGTTCGCGCGCTATGGCTACAGCCCCTCGGACGACAGTCCCTTCGCCAACCGGATATTCGATCCGGACGGGGTCGATGCCTTCTACTCCGCGCCGGAGGAGATCAAGCGGCAGCTGATGGCCTATCACGGCAACACCAATTATTCGGTCGTGGATCTCGACCTCATCGACGATCTCTACCGCCGCAGCTACCGGGAGAAGGTGGGGGGCGAGCAGCGGCTGCGGATCTTCCACGCGTCGCGGGTCACGGAGGTGGTCGAGAGCGGCGACGGCGTCCGGGTGGTCGTCGAGTCCTCGACCAGCGGCGAGAAGACCGTGCTCGACGCCGATATGGTGGTCTACGCCACCGGCTACCTGCCCGCCGACCCGGCACCACTGCTGGGGGAGCTGGCCCAGCACTGCCGCACCGACGACCAGGGCCGCTGGCAGATCGAACGGGATTACCGGCTGGTCGTGCCCGACTCGATCGGCGGCCTGTACCTGCAGGGCGGGACCGAGCACTCGCACGGCATCACCTCGTCGTTGCTGTCCGCCACCGCCGTCCGAGCGGGGGAGATCCTGCGTTCGATCCTGGATCGACGCGACGCGGGCACGCCGCGGTCGAGCGACCGCGCCGCGGACGTGGCACGGAACGAGGCGAACCGATGATCGAATACGACTACGAGTCCTTCGCCCTTGCCCACGACCCGATCGCCTCGGCGGTTCGCCTGGCTCGCGAGGCCGTCGACGACTATGTGCTCTACGAACGCACCGGTGAATGGTGTTTCGCCGCAGGTGAACTCGCGACCGTCACCCTGGACGCACAGCGGATCTACTGCCGTTGCGATGACACCGAATCTGTCCGGGAATGGTCCGGGTCGCCGAGCAGCGCATTGCACGCGGCGCTGGCGGAATTGCCGGTCGACGACTGGCACGCCTACGGCCAGGTGAATTTCGGATTCGCGGAACTGCTTCCGCCTGTGCGCCGCCGTGGTGCCGCGCCGCCGAGCGGAACGCTGGTTCGCCTCATCGTCCCGCGCACCGAGGTCCGGCTCAACGGTCGCCGCGTATCGATCCGCAGTGTGCGGGCGAGCGACCGGGACCGCGTCCGCGAGCAGCTCGCCGCCCCCGCGCAGTCGGGTGAGCACGCCGCCGCCCGGATCGACATCCGGACGGAGGGATCGGCCTACCGAAGCCGGGTTGCGCAGGCCGTCAAGGAGATTCGCAAGGGTCAGTATCAGAAGGTGATCCTGTCCCGCTCGGTGCGGCTACCCTTCCCGGTCGATCTGCCCGCGACCTACGAGCTCGGCCGACGGGCGAACACACCCGCCCGCTCGTTCCTGCTCCGCCTCGACGGTGTCGCGGCAGCCGGTTTCAGCCCTGAGGTGATCGTCACCGTCGACGAGGACCGCCGGGTCGCGACGCAGCCACTGGCCGGAACACGCGCGTTCGGTCGCGGCACGCAAGCCGATGCCGCCGCGCGCGCCGAACTGGAAACTGATCCGAAGGAGATCCACGAACACGCTGTGTCGGTGCGGACAGCCGTGGCGGAGTTGCGTCCGGTCTGCACCCCGGACTCTGTCTGTGTCGAGGAGTTCATGGGCATCCGGGAACGCGGGAGCGTCCAGCATCTGGCCTCGCTTGTCTGTGGCGTTCTTGCCGACGGCCGAACCGCTTGGGACGCGCTGGAAGCGGTCTTTCCCGCAGTGACCGCCTCCGGCATACCCAAACGCGAGTCGCTCGACGCGATCGCTCGGATGGACGAACCGCGCGGCCTGTACTCCGGTGCCGTCCTGCGGATCTCACACAGCGGCGCCCTCGACGCCGCCCTCGTCCTACGGGCGGTCTATCAGGAGGGCGACGGCGCCTGGCTGCGGGCGGGCGCGGGCATCGTCGCCGACTCCGTACCCGAACGCGAATTCGAGGAGACCTGTGAGAAGCTCGGCTCGATCGCGCCCTTCGTCGTGCGGGCGTGAGTCCGATTGCACTGGGGGTAGGCGCTTTTGGGCAGAGCCGTCAGGTCGTGGCGGAGAGCATCTCGAGCACGTCCGCGGTGGGTCGCACGTCACCGAATGAGCGGTAGATGGTGTGGAGGGCGGCGTTGTGGTCCTGGTCGCGGCGGGCGGCGTTGGCGTCGGCGACCAGGATGACCCGGAAGCCGAGGGTGGCGGCGTCGCGCGCCGATGACTCACAGCACACGTTGGTGACAGTCCCGGTGATCAGTACGGTGTCGATGTCTCGCTGAGCGAGCAGATCCGGCAGCACACACCGATCGGGAAAGAAGGCGCTGAAGGCGGACTTCTCCACGAACAAATCGGTGCTGTGGGTGCTCATCGCCGGCCACAGGCGCATGTGAACCGGACCGGAACCGCCTGTACTGCTGTAGATCTCAGCAATCCGCGGGCCGAAGAACTCGATCTCCCGCGGGGTCGGTGTGGTGAATGCGGGTGCAACCCAGGCCACCACTCCACCCGCGGTGCGCAGAGCTTCGGCCATGAGGTTGATGTTGGGCACGATCGCGCGACAGTAGGCGCTGTCCGCTACATGGAACGGCACCATGTCGATCACCACCAGGGCTGTCCGGCACGGGTCGAGTGCGGGAAAGGCGAACCGTCGCCCACGGCGTGCTTCATGGCGAGCGTACTCACGGGAGTCGATCCGCCACGCATGCGTTTCGAGCCTCTGGCCGCTGTTCTCGGTATCCACGGAAACACAGTCTGTCACGACCTGACCGGTTGAGATCGAGGTCGTTGTTGATGGAGGGCCGCATCGTGGCTATGCACGGGCACGGTTCGTTACGGCTGCAAACGGAACGCTGGTACTGTCGCTTCGTCACCCGGCCCATGGCGCGGAGTGGTAGTCGAGTCTGGAGTTCTCAGTGGCGCCGGCGGTACTCTGATCAGGCATGTTTTTCGGAGATGCGGTTCGCCCGCAGCGTTCGTGCCTGTGCCGCGGCGCCGTGTAGACCTCGACGTCTCATGCGCCTGTGCTGGAAGGACACCGGCTTATGTGTATGTCGTGCGAGGATCGAGACAGCGAAAACCGACGTTCTGGCCTGAGTCGCCGGTCGGCGTTGGCCGGGATGGGCTCGGCGGCCGCGCTGCTCGCAGTCACCGCCTGTGGTTCGTCGGACAGCGGAGGCACGACGTCGTCGGCGAGCGCCCCGGCCACGTCGACGCCACCGACGTCGGTGAAGCTCGGTGTTGTCCTGCTCGGCACTCGCGCCGGGCCCTACGTGCAGGGCGATCGGACCGGGATATCGACCGCTTTGGTGGTCGACGGCCAGGTCTATCTGGTCGACTGCGGCCAATCGTCGGTGTGGCAATACCACCGCTCCGGGCTGAAGTTCGCCGCCTTGAAGAACATCTTCATCACCCACCTGCACGCCGATCATGTCGCCGACTACAACAATTTCTTCATGCTGGGCGGCTCCACCGATGTCCAGACCACCGACGGCGTATCGCCGCCGGTCCAGGTCTACGGGCCCGGCTCCGCAGGCGGGCTGCAACCCGCTTTCGGCGGAGCGGACCCGCCCGTGGCCTCCCCGGACGATCCGACACCTGGCATAGCGGAGCTGACCCGCAGATGCAACGAGGCTTTCGCCTACAGCAACAACGTGCTCATGCGCGACACCGGGTTGCAGAACACGGCGGCGATCGCGGTCGTGAACGAGATCCCACTCCCCGACGTCGGGGCCAGCTATACCGAGACCGCTCCGGTCACCGCACCGTTCCCGGTCATGAGTGACGACCATGTGCAAGTCACCGCGACGCTCGTCCCGCACGGCCCGGTATTTCCCTCGTTCGCGTTCCGTTTCGACACCGAATACGGTGCGGTGACCTTCTCCGGAGACACCACCAACTCCGAGAACCTCATCCAGCTCGCTCGCGGTTCACAACTGCTCGTCCACGAGGCGATCAACACCGAGGGCGGAAGCCTGTCGCCCACGGCCCAGTCGCACATGACCGAGTCACACACCGCGGTGCAGCAGGTCGGCACCATCGCTTCCCGAGCCGACGTTCCCAGACTTGTCCTCTCACATATCGCGGACTTCGGTCCTACCGCGACTGTCGACCCGGCGCAATGGACTCGCTGGGCTCAACAGGGATACTCCGGCGAGGTGATCATCGGCAACGACCTGCAGTCGATCACCCTGCGTTGATCGCGCTCGCGGGGTGGTCCGACGGATCGGATCGCGTGAATGCCGTACCCCGGGCGATGCCCGCAGGTGCCCGGCAGTGGATCACCCGATCCGGATGATCCGTGCACTCGCACGACCGGGTTGGCTGAAGCCGGTATCCGAGCACACCGAGACGGAAGGCGCTCAGATGGGTCCTGAGTTGGATTCGTGGGCCGACGGCGGCGCCCGCGGCGCTGTCGAGGAGTTCGTCTCGCGGGTCACCGATCGAGACAGCGACGAGTACGTCGAACCGGCTGCGCGGGTGGCGGTTTTCGACAACGACGGCACCCTGTGGTGCGAGAAGCCGATGCAACCGCAACTCGACTTCACGATCCTGCAGTTGCGGGAGATGGCCGAGTCCGATGTCGCGCTGCGGTCGAAGCAACCGTGGCAGGCCGCGTTCGAAGGGGATGCCACCTGGCTGAACGAGGCCTTGCTGAAGCACTACCGGGGTGACGACGGGGACCTGGCGGTGCTGATGGATGCGGTCAGCCGCGCATTCGGCGAGGTGAGCGTGGAGGAGTACGAGCAGCGGGTCAGGGGGTTCTTCCAGACCACCGAACACCCCAGCTTGGGACGGCCCTATCGCGAATGCGGGTACGCGCCGATGGCCGAGCTGATGCGATTCCTCGCACACCACGGATTCACGAATTACATTGCCTCCGGCGGTGATCGGGACTTCATGCGGCCGGTCGCCGACGCGCTCTACGGCGTGCCGCCCGAGCGGATCATCGGCAGTTCCCTCGGCCTGTCGTATCGAGCCGAGGCGAACCGGTCGGAGTTGCTCTACAAATCGGCGATGGAGTTCTTCGACGACGGACCGGAGAAGCCTGTTCGGATCTGGAGCCGCATCGGTCGGCGGCCGATTCTGTCGGTCGGAAATTCGAACGGTGATATCCCCATGCTGGCGTTCTCGGAGACGGCCGGCGCCCCAGCGCTGCGCATGCTCATCCACCACGACGACGCGGACCGCGAATTCGCCTACGACGCCGGCGCAGAGGAAGCGCTCGACCACGCCGATCGCCAGGGATGGACAACCGTGAGCATGCTGAGCGACTGGAGTCACGTATTCCAGGACACAGTCCCGTGCACGGTTCCGTAGACGAGCGCGGCTACGCGGTCATCGTCCAGCAGGGTTGAGTCTCGATCGCGCCGCCGAGCGGCCGCACGTGCACCGCAATACGGTGCTGGTCGTACCTGTCAGCGGCGGGGATCGAAGGACATGCTCGCTTGACCGTGGCTCCGTGAGCGAGGACGAATGGAGTAATGACTTCATCACAGCAATTCGGAGCCGACACGGCCGGGCAGTCCGGCGTGGTGGCTTCGATGCGGCGTGTACCACCTACGGTTTTGGTGCTCTGCAGCGTGGCGAGCGTCCAGTTCGGTCAGGCGTTGGGCAAGGGCCTGTTCGGCACTGTTTCGCCGGAGGGTGTTGTCACCCTGCGGTTGACGATATCGGCAGTTCTGGTGTGGGCGTTCGTTCGTCCGACGCTGCCGCGGTCGCGGCGTGAGATCGCCTTGACCGTGTCGTTCGGTACGGCCATCGCGGGGATGAACGTGGTGTACCTCGCGCTGGAACATCTGCCTGTCGGTGTGGCGGCCACGATCCAACTGTGCGGCCCGCTGGGGGTGGCGTTGTTGTTGTCGCGCCGCGCGATCGATGCCGGGTGGTCGATTCTGGCGGGTTCGGGGCTGGCTCTGTTCGCGGTCCCGACGTTGCTGGGCGGCGAGGCGCTGTCGTTGCCGGGTCTGCTGCTCGCTGTGGTCTCTGCGGTGTCGATGGGCATCTACGTCCTGCTCAGCAAGAAGGCGGGTTCTGCGTCGATGGACGGTCGTTTCCTTGCGCTGGCGCTGGTGTGGGCGTCGTTGATGTGGGCGCCCTTCGGGATCGCTGCCGACGGCGGATCGCTGCTCACGCCGTCGACACTCGCCGTGGGTGCGATCGTGGCGGTGCTGTCTGCTGCGGCTCCGTATTCGCTGGAACTGGTCGCTTTGCGGCGGATGAGTCCGCGGGTGGTGGGCACGTTGCAGAGCCTGGAACCGGCGGTAGGGGCTTGCGCCGGGCTCATCGTGTTGGGTGAGTGGCTGACGATCACCCAGCTCATCGCTATCGCCTGTGTCACCGCCGCCTCGATTGCCTCGGTCGCCACCGCCGCTCGCCGACGACCGGAGGCCCGAGCCCACTTGAGCTACCGCGGCGAAAGGGGCCTCACTCCGAAGGCGACCGTCGCACGTTCGAGAAGGGAGTCTGCCACGCGGCCGGGTCGGCAACAGGAAATCGGCGGCCGGTCACCATGGTGGGTACGAGTCGGATGAAGAAGTTCTTCGCTCCGGCCTGCCACGGAAACAGTGGCAGATCCACGGTGTCCGTCACGTCGCCGATCTCGCGGATCCCTTCGGCAGGCCCCTTGATCACCACGCTCCAGGCTTCGTGAGAGTCGGGGATGTAGCCGTCGACTTCCAGCGCCACGGGCGCATCCGCCAACGCGGCGGACATCTTGGTGCCTTCCGCGGATCGAAACACGATGGTTCCGTGATCGACCGCGTAGTTGAGGGGGAAGATGTCGGGATGGTCGTCCACCCACACGGCGAGGCGGCCTACCTCCCCGGTACGCAGCAGTGCCCAGCATTCGTTGACAGCGAGTTCCTCGGTACCCGGGTGGTCGCTTCCCATCGTCTTCGCCTTCCTGTCGTGGGCAACAGCCCTGTTCGTTCTCCTCCTATCTTCGCGACTCTGTTCGGTTCGGCGGCTTCGTTCGGTCTCGGCGCGTTGCGGATCGGCGCCGGTTTCGGTCAGGCGGCCGTGAGCTGGCGCCGTACAGTCCGAATCGGCAGCGCCACGATGTCGGTGATGGTCGCCTTCGGCGATTGCGTGTAGACCCAGTCGGGCAGCGACAGTTTGAAGACCTTCTTCCAGACGCTCCACAGCTGCCGCGGCATCGACGCCTCGTGATACGGAATGTCGTAGCGCTTGCAGATATCACGGACCTCGACCGACATCTCCGCGTAGCGGAACGCCGGGATATCGGGGAACAGGTGGTGCTCGATCTGGTAGCTCAGGTTGCCCGACAGGATGTCGACGGCTTTGCCTCCGGTGAAGTTCGCCGAACCGAGGATCTGCCGGTAGTACCAGGCCGCGTGGCTCTCGTCCTCGGTCTCTTCGATGGTGAAGGTCTGCACATCCTCGGGGAAGTGTCCGCACCAGATGACCGACGAGGCCCAGAGATTGCGCACGAGGTTGGCGGCGGCGTTGCCGGCGAAGGTGAACGGGGCGCCGGGGCCCGACAGCAGCGGAAAGATGACGTAGTCCTTGAGCGCCTGCTTGCCGCCCTTGTCGCGCACGCGTGCCAGGCCTTCCTTCATCTGCGACCAGGACTGCTCGCCACGGAAGAACTTCTCCGCCTCGAGCTCCTGCAGCGCGGTGCCCCACTGGAAGAAGGTCTGCAGCAGTGCGCAGAACACCGGGTTGAGCAGCCAGATCGGGTGCCACGGTGTCTCGTCGGTCATCCGCATCACGCCGTAACCGGTGGCGTCGTGGTCCTTGCCGATGATGTTGGTGAAGGTGTGGTGCACGTAGTTGTGGGTGTAGAGCCAGCTGTCGGCGTGGATCGAGTTGTCCCAGTCGAAGTTCTTCGACGTCAGCGCCGGGTCCTGCATCCAGTCGTACTGACCGTGCATGACATTGTGGCCGATCTCCATGTTGTCGATGATCTTCGACAGCGACAGCGCGGTCACCCCGGCGACCCAGGCCGGCGGCAACCAGCCGAAGAACAGCAGTGCGCGTCCGGCGATCTCGAGCTTCTTCTGCTTGTCGACGATGTCGCGGATGTATTCGGCATCGCGCTCGCCGAGATCGGCGACGACCCGGGCGCGCAGATCGTCCATTTCCTTGCCGAAGGCTTCGATCTGTTCGGGGCTGAGCTTCTTCAGGTCTGACATGGTGTCTCCTCGGGGCAGGGCTGGAATCGGCTCAGAGAGCGATGGATACGTCGCCGACGGGCGCGTTGACGCAGAGCTTGATGTTGATGTCGCCGTCGCTGCACAGGTCGCCGGTGAGGACGTTGCGGGTGGTGCCGGAGTCCTTCTTGCGGACGCAGGAGAAGCAGATCCCGATGCGGCAGCCGTAGTCGGGATTCAGCCCGGCTTCCTCGGCCTGCTCGAGAATCGTGCGGCCGTTGTTCTCGACGGCGGTACCGGTGGTCGAGAAGGCCAGCGAGCCTTCCGCGTCGTCGGTGCTCACGGAGCGAATCGGCGCGGCGAACTGCTCGAGATGGAGCTTGTCCGAAATCCCCTCGGCGTCATAGATTTCGCGCACCGAGTCCATCAGTGGCATCGGCCCGCACAGGTAGGTCTCGGCTTCGGCGTAGTGGCGGTCGGCGGCGACCAGGTGCTCCTTGCTGAAGAAGCCGTGCAGGTTTCCGCCGGTGGTCTGATCGGTGTAAGCGCGCACGATCCGCACGCCTTCGTACTTGGCCTTGATCTCGTCGAGTTCGGCGCGATAGATCACGTCGTCTTCGGTGAACGCGTAGTGCAGGAAGGTGACCTTGCCGATGTAGGCCTTCTCGGTCAGCGTGCGCAGCATCGACATGACCGGCGTGATGCCCGAACCACCGCTGATGAGCAGGATGCTGCGGGGGTGTGGCAACGGCAGGAAGAACTCGCCTTGGGCCTGCGAAAGCTGCACGACCAGACCGGGTTCGGCGTTGGCTTGCAGGAACGGCGAGACCAGGCCGTTCGAGTCGACCTTGATGGTCAGCTCGAGCTGACCGTCGCGGCGGAACTGTGAGTTCGCCGGCGAGTAGCAGCGGGTGCGGCGGATGCCGTCGATCTCGACCGAGAGCCGAACGAACTGCCCGGCGCGAAAGCCCTTCCAGTTCCGGTTCGGCCGGAGCGTGAGGGTGATGCTGTCGCGGGTCTTGGCCCGGACCTCGGTCACTTCCGCGCGGACCTCGGTGCCCGACCACAGCGGGTCGATCATCTCGATGTAGCGGTCGACTCCGTGCGGAGTCGTCGCGGCCTTCACCAGGGACGAACTCAGCACGCGGCGGGCAAGCCTCGACGAGGTGATGGCCTGAGCGTTGAGAGGCATTGTTCAGCTCCGTTTCGGTGAACATCTGTACACCGAAAACGGTACGCAATGCGCGGGGTCTATCTCAACGAATGATGGTGTGATCTGCGATACAGTGCACATCTGTCCCGCGTATTCGGTGTTTTGCGCAGCACAATCTGCCGGGCGGCGCTCCCGCGCGTCCGGAATCCGCGTCGGTGGCCGAGGGTCGGCCGTCGACACGGGTTGAGCAATATCAGTTGCCCGATGAGGCGGATTCGGTCCAGGTGTTCACCGAAGCGGCGTCGAGGAGATCCTCATCGCTTGGTCTTCGGGCTGACCCACATGGTGATATCGGCGTGCACGACCTCGACGTCGGCGGTGTCACGAACCGAGACGGGGATGATCCACTCGGTGCCTTCGCCGCTGGGCAGGGGCGGTAGCTCGGCGACCGCGATGGCGCGCAGATCGGTGGTGGCCTTGTGCAGGTACCGGACGGTCATCCCCATCGGAATCCAGCGATGCGTGCTGGGGACGGTGACTTCGGCGAGAGTGCCCGCGACCAGTTCCGCCGCGTTGCAGCACGCGATGGCGTGCACGGTGCCCAGATGATTGCGGACCTTGCGACTGTTGGCGAACGTGGCCTCGCTGCGTCCGGGTTCGAGGGTCTCGAAGGTGGGCGAGATGGAGCCGAAGTACGGTGCGCGCAGGCACAGGCCGCGGCTGAAGATCTGTTTGCCCAGCGGCAGATTGCGCGACTGGTTCCACAGCGCCAGTACATCGAGATTCATGGTGTCCTCCGGGAGATCGGGATGGCGGTGTTCGAGTCAGCGGCGCGGCGTGATCGGGTCTACGTCGTCGTCGGTGTCGACGTGCGGGGTTCGGTCCGAGTTCGGGCGGGCGTGGGCGAGGGCGTCCCAGTCCGGGTCGAACGGTGCGAGTGCGCGGGCGTCGCCGAAGACGGCGCCCGCGGTGATCTCGCCGACGAGGTCGCGGTCGAGGACGGCGCCCGCGGCGTGGACACCCGAGAGCATCGCGCCGGTGGTGCCGGTGCCCCATCGGGTGCTGGTGCCGGCCAGGAACAGTCCATCGATCGCGGTGCGTGAGCCGGGACGGGTGGGTCCGTACTGGGTGGGGGTGACCGCGAGTCCGAACGCGGCGCCGTCGGTGTTGCGCGCGTAGCGGGTCTGGGTGGCGGGGGTGGCGGCTTCGCTCCAGACGGTCTTCGCTCGCGCGCCGGGGTAGACCTGTTCGACGCGGTCGAGCATCGCGTCGACGACGCGTTCTTTCATGTGCCGGTACACCGGGGATTGCCGGTAGTCGTGGTTGTCGGGGTCGGTGCTGTCGACGCCCCACAGTTCCGGGCTCGGCGGGACCATGGTCATGACCTCCACCGCGGCGGATCCCGGGGGAGCGGTGCGGGGGTTGTGCGGGTCGCGGACTGTGGCCGAATGCAGGAAGGCGGGCATGTTCGCGGTGAAATCGTCGAGGCATTCCTCGCGGGGACGCCGGTGTGCGTTGCGCAGCATCGAGGGTGTGAACCGCAGGAGCGAGCCGATGTTCTTCGCGGGTTCCCAGCTGGGGATCACGTAGTAGTTGCTGTTGGTGGTGCCGCGCAGGTCGAGTTCGATGCCGAAGTAGGTGTTGAGCAGCGGCCATCCCATGGTGAGAGCTTTCGCCCGCGCGTTCACCCGGGCCGGGAGATGTTCGCGTCCGACGAGGTCGAGATAGGTGTGCTTGATATCGGCGTCGGAGACGACTGCCCGGCTGCGGATCTGTTCGCCGTCGCGTAGCCGGACACCGACCGCGCGTCCGCCCTCGACGAGGATCTTGTCGACGGTCGCGTTCGTGCGCACCTCGCCGCCGTAGGTTTCCAGGTACTGCAGCAGGTTCGACGACAGCGTCTGCCCGCCGCCGCGCGGGAACCACGCGCCGCCGCCACCGATGGCCCCGGCGCCGTAGGCGACGTGCCAGCCGAACGGCGCCAGATCGGGTGAACTGCAATACGACCCGGCTTGCGCGGACAGCGCGAAGACCGCCCGGGGGCTGAACCCGCAGCCGAGCAGAACCGCGGCGAAGGGCGCCATGGCGACGGGCGCGGCAAGCCCCGCGGAGGCCAGGCGCTTGGATCGCCCGAAGTCGGGGTGCATCCGGTCTCCGGCGGGCGCCACCGCCTGGGCTAGCTTGAAGTAGCGGTCGACCGCCCGCTGCTCGCCGGGGAATGCCGCGATCATGTTGTCGCGGTAGGCCTCCCAGCCCACGGGGGTGCGCATTTCGAAGTCGGGGCCGATCATGGTGTCGAAACCGTCGGAGTCGAGCGGTAGGAATTCGACCCGGTCATCGATGCCCAGTCCGGCCAGGACTGTGGGCATGATCCCACCGGGTGCGCAGTCCTCGATGTAGTGCACGCCGACCTCGAACTCCCAGCGGCCGCGCCGCCGGAAGACGTGACTCGACCCGCCCACGATCTTGTAGCGTTCGAGGACAAGCACCCGCTGTCCGGTGGCGGCGAGATAGGCCGCGGTGGTCATGCCACCGAGGCCCGCGCCGATGACGATCGTGTCGTACTGCGTCGTTGCAGTCATGGTTGTCTCCAGTTCCGTCGCGGATGCCGGGATCGAAGCGGTCGGCGGTAGTGAGCTGTCAGTGGCTCGTGGGGGTATCCAGGAAATCGGGTGCGGCGCGGTTGGCGGCTTCGCTGTCGATGTATTCCATGTATCCGCGGCTGCGGAATGCCGTACCGCGGTAGGTGCCTTCGCATCGATAGCCGAGGATGTATCCGCGGCCGACGCCGAATCGCGGGGGCGAGTCGATGGTTCCCTCGACGACGAGCTCGGTGCCCGCGGTCCAGCGGAATCGCACCGGCAGCCGCATCTGCTCGCCGTAGGGGTCGGTGGTGGTGTCGGTGGCGTACTCGGTGACCTCGAAGCGCACGTTCTCGTGGGTGACCCAGGTCGAGGCGCCCGCCGTGCGGTGGTAGGCCATGGTGGTCAGCGGTTCTCCCATCGCGTGGACGTCGACGAGCAGGAGATGGGATCGGTCGTCGACGGCGATCACGTGGTAGGTGAAGAAGTCGATCGGCGCCTTGGCCGCGGCGGTCAGCGGACGGTCGCGCAGGCCGTGCAGCCCGGCGCAGGCGGCGTACTCGAAGGTGCCGACGCCGCTGACCTCGGTCCGGTCAGCTCCCGTCCCGATCCAGCCGTCGTATTCGACGCACAGACTCAGGTGGTCGTAGACCGGGGTCCTGGCGAACCAGGCGACCTGTCCGGTGCCGCGCAGACGCAATTGCGCGGTGAGTGTCTCGGTGTTCACCGACACGTGCAGGTTCGGATAGGTGCCGCTGATGACAATGTCGTCGCCGAAGTTCAGCAACGATCCGTCCGCCCGCAGGTCGCAGTCGCCGGTCATCGAGTAGGCGCGGAAGAACTCGGCACCGGGCGCGGCGGTCGACACCGAGACGGTGGCGGTGTCGCGGGGGCTCGTGGTCACGGCGTGGTCGTTGTCCAGCGCGGTCGCGCCAGGCAGGCCGGTGATGATCATGGTGCTGAAGTACCGGTGTGGTTCGGGCAGGTCGGGGATCATCACGCCGTAGTGGGTCCAGCCGTAGCGGTGCTCACCGACGCGAGGTTTCAGCATCGACGGCCTGGTGAACGGCCGGTTCGTGGCACGGATAGCCAGTCTCGACAACGGCGGCACGGCAGCGAAGATCGCGGGTTTGACTGTGCGCCAGAGCGCATGTGGTCGAACAGGGGTTGCCATAGGAGTCCTCGAATCTGTCCGGCCGTGTGCGTGGCCGGATGGGGTCAATCCCCGTCCACCGCGGGTGCGGCAGCGGATTCACGCGTGGTCGGCGCGCTGGTGACTGCCGACAGCCAGATCATGAGCTCGGTGTCCACCCGGTCGAGGGGATCGGTCGATCGCCGCGCTTTGGAGACCAGGATCGCGCCTTCGATCGCCGCGACCGCGGTGGTGGCCAGTGACTGAGCGCGCGCCATCTCGACTCCGTGTTGCCACAGCGCGACACTGATGAGCGACTCCCACGAGGCGAACACCTCGCCGGCGACCTTCCTCGTCTCGGCGAAGTCGCCACTTTCCAGCGCGCCCGCGGCGACGGGGCAGCCGGCCACGAAGTCGGTATCGCGCAGCTGACGGCGGAAGATGTCGATGATGTGTGACAGCGTCTCGGCGGGGCCGCTCGCGGCCAGGTTGTCGAGGATCATCGACGCCATCAGCGTTCCGGCATGGCGCGTCGCCTCCTCGGCCAGCTGGGCTTTGCCGCCGGGGAAATGGTGATAGATCGAGCCGCGCGGCGCGTGTGAACGTTCGATCACGTCCGCGAAGGAGGTGGCGTCGACGCCTTTCTCGCGGAACAGCAGCGCGGCGGCGATCAGCATCTTGTCGCGGGCGGTGGGAGTGGCTCCGCCCGCTGTGCGATCCGTGTTCACGGCCATCCTCCTATGTTCGACGTCATAGCCGATTTCGCGCCGCATCCGCCTCGAAGTGGACCGACACCCGGAATCATCGCAGGTAGATCTATGTCCTGTGCCTGCCGTCATTGACTGTAACACGTAGTTACGTCTACATTGGCGATACCCAATTATGCGGCTCGTCATAGAGGGCGGGCTCGCGACTGGATCATCGAGGATTCGGGTCAGAAGGGCATACGCGTATGAACTCCCACATCGAGACGACCGACGGCCACCGTCTGTTCGTCACCACCACCGGCGATCCGACGGCCCCGACCGTCGTGTTGGTGCACGGTTTTCCCGATGACCACACGGTCTGGAACGGCGTCGCGCACGCACTGTCGGACCAGTTCCACGTCGTAACGTTCGACGTGCGCGGCAGCGGAGAATCGGACAAGCCCCGGGCGATCTCCGCCTACCGCAAAGACCAGCTCGCGGCCGATATCGGCGCGGTGATCGAAGCGGTCTCGCCCGACCGGCCGGTGCATCTGGTCGGCCACGACTGGGGCTCGGTGCAGGCCTGGGAGGCGGCCGCGGCCCAGGGAACGCGGACTGCGATCGCGTCGCTCACCTCGATCTCCGGTCCCTACCTGGATGGCGTCCCGCGCTGGCTCCGCAACAGCCTCGCCGCCGGGCCGACGGGCTGGCGGGCAGCAGCGACGATGTGGAAGTCCCCGTTCTACATGGGCACGCTGGCCACCCCGCTGCTCGGCGCGCTGCTGTGCCGGATCGGACTGGTCGATGCCATGATCGGGCTCGCGCACCGGCTCGAAACCGGTGTGGCACCGGATCTTTCACCGCATCAGGCGCGCGACAACCGTGCCGGTCTCAAGATCTACACCGCCAACCTGGTGCCGAGCTTGCTTCGCCCGCGACTTCGCCGGATCTCGGTGCCGGTCCAGGTGCTCGCCCCACGCCGCGACATCTTCATCACCCCCGCCTCCCAGCGCGACGTCGCCCACGTCGCCGAGCAGTGGCAGGTCCACGACGTCGACGGCGGTCACTGGGTCCCGGCGTTCAACCCCACCGAGATCGCTGACCGCGTCCGCGTGTTCGTGGACGCCGTCGAAGCAGCCGCCACCACGACCCCGGCAGGAGAGCCCCGTGAGCACACTGCATGATCAAGACAAAGTCGCGCTCAAAGCGCGTGCCGTCGAATGGGATTGGACCGGACTGCCGTTCCACTACGTCCATGGCGACCCGTTCTCGACCCACTTCATCAACAGCTTCAACATGCTGCTGCCCGAAGGTGAGGTGTTCTTCGTCCAGGTCTTTCAGCAGGCGCTGCCGCTGATCACCGACCCCGAGGTCCACGAGGACGTTGTGGGTTTCATCGGGCAGGAGGCCACGCATTCGTCCGCGCATCAGAGCCTGGTCGACTACCTCGACCTGCACGGGCTCGATTCCACCCGGTTCACCGACCAGATCCGGTGGTTCTTCCGGGCGCTGCTCGGCGAGCGCGAGCTGACCGGCCGGCGGGCGCACAACTGGCTGCTCGAACGCGTCGCCGTCGTCGCCGCGCTCGAGCATTTCACCTCCTACCTGGGCGACTGGGCACACAACGCGCAAGCATGGCGGGCTCCAGGTGCGGTCGAACCGCGCGTGCTCGACCTCGTGCTGTGGCATCTGGCCGAAGAAGTCGAACATCGCCATGTCGCCTACGACTTGTTCACCCACCTGGACGGCAGCTACTGGCACCGCGTCCGGTCCTACCTGGTGGCGATGCCCACCTTCGCGATCCTGCACTGGCGCGGAATGCGACTGCTGCTCAACGACGATCCGGCCGCCCCGAAGGGACTGCTCGCGACGGTGCGTGACGCCCGCCGCGCCTGGCGTGCCGGACTGGCCCCCTCGCCGGGCAGCCTCACGAAGATGTTCTTCCAGTACCTCAGGCCGTCGTATCACCCCCGCAATTACGGCTCGACGTCCCAGGCGGTCGCGTACCTGGCGTCCTCGCCCGCAGCCCTGGCCGCGTCATGAGCGCGACCCGCACCGCCGCGGACAAAAGCCTTGTTTTCGACCGCACCCACCTCCCGCCGTCGTTCGCCGATCCGGCCCGCCCCGACCGGGTCATGCGGGCCTACCGCCCGCTGCTGACTTTCTACAGCGCGGTCAGCAATCTGCGCCTGCGCGCGGCCGGGCCGAGTGTTGTCGAGCGCGCCATCCCGGTTCGCGTCGTCGAGAAGACAGCCGAGGCGCTCGGCGTGGTCAGCCTGACGCTGCGCTCATGCTCCGGGGAGGAACTGCCACGCTGGCATCCCGGCTCGCACATCGATGTGACGTTGCCGTCGGGGACGGTGCGCCAGTACTCGCTGTGCGGCGACCCGGACGACAGTGCGACCTATCGAATCGCGGTCCGCTGGATCGACGGCGGTATCGCCTCGACGGAGATCCACGACGACGTGCGCGAGGGTTCGATCCTCTCGATCCGTGGCCCCCGCAACGCTTTCCCGTTCGCCGACCCACAGCTGTCGAAGGCAGGTGTCGACAACATCGCGTTCGTCGCGGGCGGCATCGGCATCACCGCCCTGCTGCCGATGATCGTCAATGCGCACCGATCCGGACTCGACTGGACGCTGACGTACTTCGGCCGCAACGAAGCGACCTTGCCGTTCCTGGACGAACTCACCGCGCTGGACCCGCACCGGGTGCACATCGTCACCACCGAAACAACCGGGCGCCCGGACCCCGCCGAGCTCCTCGCGCACGCCGGCACCGGATCGGCGATCTACTACTGCGGCCCACCGCCCCTGCACGACGCCTTCCGGGCACTCCTGCCGGAAACAGCTGCGGCCGGACTGCATTTCGAACGCTTCTCCGCACCACCGGTAGTCGGCGGCAATCCGTTCCGTCTCCGATTGGCCCGCACCGACACCACCGTCGAGGTCGCCGCCGACCAGTCCGCCCTGTCCGCGGTGCGCGCTACCCGCCCGGGCACCGCCTACTCGTGCCAGCAGGGATTCTGCGGAACATGCAGGGTCAAGGTGCTGGACGGCGCCGTCGAGAGCCGGGGAACCGCAAGCTTCCTCGACGAACCCGACACCATGCTGCTGTGCACCGACCGTTCGCCGAACTCGGAGATCTGCATCGACTTGTAAGTGCAGGCGCCGAGGCCGTGAGCTGCTGCCTTGCACCAGGAGGGAAATCCAATGTGGCAGGCCATCGCTGTATGGGCATTGGCAGGGGCAGGCATGGCCATCGCGTCGCTGTTGGGCGGCGCTGTGGCCGTGGCGATGGTCGCGCGGGTCCCCGGAATCGACGCTCGAATGGTTCCGTTGCGCGCCCGCCCGCATCCACATCGCACTACCGACCAGGATCGAGTGTCGTAGTCGACGCCTACGCCGGTGCGATGGAGTCGATATTGGCTTCGACCCAGTGACGCAACGACTGCAGCGGAACCGCTGCGCTGCGACCCAGAGCGGTCAGCGAGTAGTCCACGCGGACAGGGACTTCGGCGTAGACCGTACGATCGACCAGCCCGAGATCTTCCAGCCGTCGCAGGCTCTGCGTCAGCACTTTCGGGGAGATTCCGTCGAGCCGTCGCTGGAGCGCGCCGAAGCGGATCGGGCCTTCCTCCATCGCGCCGATCGCGAGGGCGGACCACTTGTTGGCCAGGATGTCCAGGACACTGCGGCACGGGCACTGGGCCAGGTACACATCGTGCGTGGGTGCGCCTTCGGTTGAACAGGTCGTGGCCATATCGCCTCCATCAGTAACGCTACCCAATGGGTAGTACTAGCCCTTGCGGGTAACTAGTGCCCCTGGGATAGCTTCGCCTCGTCATCAGGAAGGTACTCGACAACCACTGAGGGGTCATCATGTCGAGCTCGTCGCAGAACAACAGCATGCGTGCCATCACCCAGCACCGATTCGGCGGACCCGAAGTACTCGAGCTCGCCGACATCCCACGGCCTCAGCCGCTGCCGACCGAGATCATGGTGCGGGTCATCGCGGCCGGGGTGAACCCCGTCGACGCCAAGACCCGGGCGGGCGGCGGCATGGCGGGCGTGCTCGGCGAACCGCCGTTCGTCCTGGGCTGGGACGTCGCCGGTGTCGTCGAGCAGGTCGGCTTCGGCGTCAACACCGCCGCCGTCGGTGACGCCGTCTTCGGTATGCCGTGGTTCCCGCGGCAGGCCGGGGCCTACGCCGAGTACGTCACCGCGCCCGCGCGGCAGTTCGCCCACAAACCCGGCTCACTGAGTTTCGTGGAAGCGGCGGGTGTTCCCTTGGCGGCGTTGACCGCGTGGCAGGCACTGACCGACGCGGCCGGAGTGTTGCCCGGTCAGCGGGTGGTGATCACCGCCGCCGGCGGGGGAGTAGGCCATTTCGCCGTCCAACTCGCCCGTCAACTGGGTGCCCACGTGATTGCGGTGGCCAGGGCCGACAAGCACGACTGGCTGGCAGCGCTCGGCGCCGACGAGCTGATCGACTACACCGCGGCGCCGTTCGAGGAGCAGATCGCCGACGTCGACGTGGTGATCGACCTGCTCGGCGACGAAGTCGATTCCACCAGCCACCGAGCACTCGCGGTCCTGCGCCCCGGCGGCACGCTGATAGCAGTGCCCTCCGGCGTCGGTCCCGAGCTGGCCGTAGCTGCCGAGCAACGCGAGATCAGGGCGCTTCCGTTCCTGGTCGAACCCGACGGTGCCGCCCTCGCGGTGATCGCCGAACTCTTCGACGGCGGTGAACTCACGATCGACATCGAGCGGGTCTATCCGCTCGAGGAAGCCGCCGCTGCCCACCGGCACCTGTCCGGAGGCCGCACCCGGGGCAAGATCGTGCTGGCCGTCGACGAGTCCTAGCCCAACCCTGCGCTTCCTCGATTTGTCGAAAGGACCCTCGTGAAGATCGCATTGCTCGGAACCGGCCGCATGGGAACCGTACTCGGCCACCATGTCGTGCGCGCCGGCCATTCACTGACCGTGTGGAACCGCACCCGCGCCGCGGCCGAACCGTTGCTCGCTGCCGGAGCGGCCTGGGCGGCCACTCCCGCCGAGGCGGTCACCGGCACCGACGTCGCCGTCTCGGTGCTGTTCGGCCCGGAGGCTGTCCGGGATGTCGTCGTCGACGCCGAACTCGACTTCGGCGACACGGTGTGGCTGGACGTGTCCACCGTGGCCCCCGCCGACGCCGCGCAGTTCGCTGTCTGGGCGCGGTGGAGATCGGTGCGCTACGTGCACGGACCGGTGATCGGCTCGCTCGGGCCCGCCCGCGCCGGTGAGCTGGGTGTGCTGCTCGGCGGTGAGCCCGACGACATCGACGTCGTCCATCCGCTGGTGCAGCTGTGGGGAGACGCCGCCAAGATCACAGTGTTCGCTAGCCCGGAACTTGCGGCGACGGCCAAGCTCCTGGCCAACCTCGCCTTGGGCACGACCACGCTCGCCCTGGTCGACGCGCTGCGCCTGGGCGCATCCCAGGGCCTGGCCGCACCAGAAGTCTTCGCGCTCCTGGACGGCACCGCCCTGGAATTCGCCGCGCGAGTCAAAGGCCCGATGATCGCCGCCGCCCGATTCACCGACACCCAGTTCTCGGTCGACCTGCTCGCCAAGGACACCCGGCTGATCGAGGACACAGTCGACTCGACCGTCCCGACGGTCACCGCCCTGTCGATCGCGTTGGCAGAACAGATCAGAGCCGGCCGCGGTGACGAGGACTTCGCCGCGCTGGCGCGGGTGGTGCCCGCACCGGCTGCCTTACCGAACTCATGACATCGCAGCGCCTGCCGATCGAGGCCGAAACCTTCCTGGCTGCCAGAATCGGTGATGACCTGCGCACGGCGATCACCAACCGTTCCGAAGAACTCGGTGACAGGATGATCGGCGAGGCCCTCGCCAAGAACGCGCTGCTGACGCTGTATCGCCAGGCCCGCAAGGAAACCGACGAAGCCCGCCTCAAAGCCGACAATCGCGTCACCATCGACAGCCTCACCATCGCTGTCGCGGTGGGGGAGCGGGAGAACGCTTTGCGCACCGCGCTGTGCGTGCTGCTGGACATCTATCACCAGCACCCCGAATTCGACCGGGATTGGATCGAGCCACTGCTGCCCTTGCTACCCGCTCGGCGAGCGTGGATTTCAGGGATACCGGGCAACTAGCGGTCGGACGGTATCGTGACTGCGGACACGGCGACCGCGAAGTAGAGAGCGCGTTCCTCGCGCAAGATGTCACTCCAGAGCAAAATGGACGTACGATTATTAGGTAACCCTAACTATCGATCTTTGGAGGTCCCCTTGGCTCGCCCTCGTACGACTTTGACGGTGCTGCGTACCGAACAGCTGTCCCCGCACATGGTGCGCGTCCACTTCAGCGCCGCGGGTCTCGCGCCCGGCGCGTCCACCGACTCCTACGTCAAACTCATCTTCCCACTCGACGGCGTCGAGGTACTGCGCACCTACACCCTGCGCACGATCGACCGAGCGAGCGAGCAGGTCGCGATAGATTTCGTGTACCACGGTGACGAAGGCATCGCGGGACCGTGGGCAGCGCAAGCCGCCCCCGGCACCACCATCGACGTCTACGGCCCCGGCGGCGCCTATGCCCCACGCGCCGACGCCGACTGGCATCTGCTGGCCGGCGACGACTCCGCGCTGCCCGCGATCGCCGCGGCGCTCGAGTCGATGCCCGCCACGACCGTGGGTGTCGCCTTCGTCGAAGTGTCCGGCCCTGACGACGAACTTCCCGTCGGCAAGCCGTCGGGCGTCGAGCTGACCTGGGTCCACCGCGGTGACCGCGCACCGGGCGAAGCGCTGGCCGAGGCCGTGCGCGCCGCAGCCTGGCGTGACGGGCAGGTGCAGGTCTTCATCCACGGCGAAGCGAACGCCGTCATGCACGATCTGCGCCGCTATATCCGCAGAGAACGGGAAGTCCCCGCCGAGTGGGCCGCCTCGATCTCCGGTTACTGGCGCCGCGGCCGGACCGAAGAGGGCTTCCGGGAGTGGAAGGCCGACCTGGTTTCCCGCGAATCCGCACCCACGCCGGGCTGACGGGTTCGATCGAGGATGTCCTGTCGCCGAGACGAGGGACATCCTCGATGCGGCCGGGAACATCGCGAAGGTGATTCAGAGCCACTTGATCCGGCGGAACACCACGATCAGTGTCGCGCAGAGGGTGGCCATCGTGGCCAAGACCACGGGGTAGCCCCACGTCTGCTTCAGTTCGGGCATGTAGTCGAAGTTCATGCCGTAGATGCCGGCGATCATGGTGGGCACGGCGAGGATCGCGACGAACGCGGAGATCTTACGCATATCGGTGCTCTGCTGGACGGCGATCTTGGCGACCGCGGCGCCGACGAGCGTGGTCAAGGTTTCGTCGAGGTCGTTGATGCGTTCGGCGACGCCGCTGTGGTGGTCGGTGACATCGCGCAGGTAGCGGCGGACTTCCTTGGGTAGCGGCGTCTGCGGACCCGCGAGGGTCTGCAGCGGACCGGCTAGCGGGCGCACCGCGCGGCGCAGTTCCACGATTTCGCGTTTGAGCTGGTAGATCGCCTCGATCGGGAGAGTGGTGCGCGGGGTGAACAGTTCTTCTTCCATGGACTCGACGTCGTACTCCACCGCCGAGGTGACGTCGTGATAGGACTCGACGACATGGTCGGTGATCGCGTGCAGGACGGCCCCGGGCCCGAGAGCGAGGCGGTCGGGGTCGGCCTCGAGCCGGTGGCGCACTCGGACGAGTCCGGTGTGTTCGCCGTGGCGGACCGCGACGACGAAGTCGGGGCCGGTGAAGACCATGATCTCGCCGGTTTGCACGATCTCGCTGACGATGTGCATGTCGTGTTCGACGTAGGCGACAGTGCGCATCGCGGTGACCAGGGTGTCGTCGTAGCGTTCGAGCTTGGGGCGTTGGTGGGCGTTGACGGCGTCCTCGACCGCGAGGGGGTGCAGACCGAAGACGTCCGCGATCTCGCTCATCTGATGCTCGTCGGGTTCGAACAACCCGACCCACACGAAACCTGTACCGCGGGTGCGGATCTCGGCCAGCGCGGAGGCCGGTGAGAATCGGCCCGGAAGCCGGGCACCGTCGACGTAGGCGGCGCAGTCGACGATCGCGCGCGCGGTCGGCACGGTGGGTTTGGGTACCACCTCGATGACTCGGCGTCGCCGGGACCGGAACGGTGCCCGCGCGACCATCGAGCTGATGCCGCGAGACGGCGTCGCCCCCGCCGCTGTTGTCCCGGTGGGAACTATCTTGTGAACCATCGATTCGACCGTTTCGAAATCAGCTGCCCGTGGTGGCGGGCAGGGGCGGAAGGGGGGCCGCCCGGAGTCACGTCGATGTCCACATGTCTCGCAGCATGGCAGGCACCCGAACAGTCGCACAACTGCGCCTGCATCGACTTACCGGCGGGCGTAGAGATTGCGTAAAGATCGCCGGATATGCCGCCTGTCGGCCGGTCCCCGGTGGGACGGGGACCGGCCGTACCGTCAGGCGAGTTCGCCGATATCGCCGATGACGCTGCGCAGCTGGGCCCGCCCGTCGGCGAGGTTGTAGGTCACGCAGGCGATGGCCAGCTCTCCGGCTTCGACGCGGTCGGAGATCGTCGACGAACGCTGCATGAGCAGCTGCGCGGTTTCCTCCACGTGGCGGGCTTCCAGATCGTCGACGTTGGTCAGGCCTTCCCGGCGTCCGAGCAGGATCGAGGGTGTGACGCGTTCGACGACGCTGCGGATGAAGCCACCCGGTACCGTCCCGTTGTCGAGGGCGTCGATGGTGGCGGCCACCGCGCCGCAGGAGTCGTGACCGAGGACCACGATCAGCGGCACCTGCAGCACCGCGACGCCGTATTCGATCGAGCCGAGCACCGAGCTGTCCACCACATGACCCGCGGTACGCACGACGAACATGTCCCCGAGCCCGCGGTCGAAGATGATCTCGGCGGCGACCCGGGAATCACCACAGCCGAACAGGATCGCCGAGGGCTGCTGGCCACCGGCCAGCTTGGCGCGATCCGCGGCACCCTGGCTGGGGTGCTGCAGGGTATCGGTGACGAAACGGTCGTTTCCGTCACGCAGGGACTTCCACGCGGCTACAGGATTCGAATGAGGCATGACACCCATATTGCCCGAATTGCGGCATGCGGCGGCAACGGCCTCCCAGAGCGGCAGGTTGACGTGGCGCGTCGTGGTGTCGATGCGTCAAGGGTTCAGCCAGATGTCCCAGCCGAGACAGACGACGGTCGCGACGAGAACACCGGCCGCCGTCGCGATGAGCAGCAGCGCGAGGGTTCGGGTTTCGGCGGTGATCAGGATCGAGATCGTGACAGTGCACGCCACCAGTGCGGCGACCGTGCGGTACCGGTGGACGAAAGCTCTCATCGGACCTCGATCCGTTCGTGCTCGCGCGAGGGCGCCGGTGCGTACCGGTAGTCGGGACGTGCGGGCTTCGCCTCATGGGTGTTGAGATAGCGCAGCACAAGAATTCCGGTGAGGAACCAGCCCAACAGGGCCGACACCACCAGCAGTGGCTCCACGGACAGCTCCGAATCATGATGTGGATGAACGTGCCACCAGGGTGCGCTCCGCAGGAGCCGACGGACAGCTGCTCTAGGCGATGTTGGCGATACCCTTACACCCCCGCGAGTGGTCCGGGCGCCATGGCGAGTCCCGCTAGCGATTCCGGGTGCTGGGTTCGGGAGCGGACGCGTTCTTCCGAGCCGTCTTGCTGACGCGTTCGACGACGTAGTCGACGGCATTGTCTGCCGGGATCGCGCGCGGCTGGAACCGTGCGCCCGTCGGTGTATGCGCGACCATGCGGTCGACACGAAAGATCCGCCAGCCGGCCCGGTCGAGATCCCACGCGAGCAGATACCAGAGCCGCCCCCAGGTCACCAGCCGTTGCGGTTCGGTGTGGCGGGCACCTTCGGTTCCCCCTGGCTTGGTGTATCTGAACCGGAGTCGCTCGTGGCCGCGGATCGCGGCAGCGACCGTGGCGAGACCCGCGAGATCGAGCGGCGGTGCAGCCCCTGGAACGACGCTCGTCGCCTCGCGTACCGCGGCGACGCGCCGACGCAGGCGCGAGGGCAGCACCTGCTCCAGCTTCGCGAGCGCGGTGAGCGATGTCTCTTCGACCCCGAGCCGCTGGGTCGCCACCGCACCCAGTCCGACCGCGACGGCCACGGCCTCGTCGTCGTCGAGCAGCAGTGGGGGCATCGCCGTCCCGGCCGCCAGCCGGTACCCGCCCGCGACGCCGGGACGTGCGTCTACGGGATATCCGAGCGAACGCAGCTTGCCGATGTCGGCGCGCACAGTCCGCGTGCTCACCTCGAGCCGACCGGCGAGCTCGGAGCCCGTCCAGTCCCGCTGGAGCTGGAGCAACGACAGTAGTTCGAGCAGGCGGGCCGAGGTCTCCAACATGTTCTCGATCATTTCAGCAATTGCGGAAGCTATCCTGCCGCATTACCCGGGAACGTGGGCGTCATGACCGAGAACAACGCCCTCACCCCCTTCCGCGTCGACATTCCGCAGGCCGACATCGACGACCTTCGTCACCGGCTGACCCACACGCGCTGGCCGATCCCGGTGCCGGGCCGAGACGATCGGACCGACTTCAGCCGTGGCATCCCGCTGGCGTATCTGAAGGAGCTCGTCGATTACTGGCGTGACGGGTTCGACTGGCGTGCGCAGGAGGCGAAGCTCAACGAGTACGACCAGTTCACGACGGTCGTCGACGGCCAGCGGTTCCACCTCGTCCACGTGCGATCGGCGAACCCGGCGGCCACCCCGCTGATCCTGAACCACGGCTGGCCGGGTTCGTTCGTCGAATACCAGCGACTCATCCCGCTCCTGACCGACGAGTTCCACGTGGTCGTCCCGGCGCTGCCCGGCTTCGGGTTCTCCACGCCACTGTCGGGGACCGGCTGGGAGCTGGCGCGGACGACGGAGGCCTATGCCGAGATCATGACGCGCCTGGGGTACGAGAGATTCGCGGCCCACGGCACCGACATCGGTTCGGGCACCGCTTCCCGACTCGCGGCGCTCTATCCGCAGCGCGTCATCGGCACGCACATCGGCGCCGACCCGCGGTATCTCGGGTTGGTCGGCGACAAGTTCCCGCTGCCCGAGGGTCTGTCCGATGACGAGATCGCCCAGCTCGCGGCAGTGCGCACCGAGGACGCGCGCGACCGCGGGTATCTCGAGATGCAGAACCACCGTCCCGACACGATCGGCGCGGCGCTCACCGACTCGCCGGTCGGTCAGCTCGCGTGGATCGCCGAGAAGTTCAAGACCAGGGCCGCCGGCGACCACCGGACGCCGGACGAGTCGGTCGACCGCGACCAGCTCCTCACCAACATCAGCCTGTACTGGTTCACCCGGAGCGGCGCGTCGAGCGCGCAGTTCTACTACGAGGGCGAGCACTCCGGACTCGACTTCGTCATGGCCTCCGGCGTGCCGTCGGGCTGGGCCGTGTTCGGCACCCACCCGCTCGTGCGTCGCGTGATGGACCCGGGGAAGGAGATCGGGCACTGGAGCGAGTTCACCGAGGGCGGTCACTTCCCCGCGATGGAGGAGACCGAGCTGCTCGCGGACGACATCCGCACCTTCTTCCGCGGCATATCGTGACCTCGTGCGGGCCCGAGTTGCCCGTGTGTCATCGCCCCCGGTCGGTGTCGCGCCCCAGGGATGAATCAGGAAGGGCGGCAGCGACTTCGGCGCAGGCGCGTTCGCCGGACTCGATAGCACCTTCGATGTAGCCGGCGTGCTCGCGCGCGGTTTCGGTGCCTGCCCAGTGGAGGTGGCCCAGCGGGGTCGTATCGGCGGGCAGGTACCGGTCGTCGATGCCGATGTCCGGCAGGGCCGCGTAGCCGCCGCCGACGTGCTGGTCCTGGTGCCATGACTTCTCGTGCCAGCCGTGCGGCGCGAGAACGTCCGGGCCGAGGTGGGTGGCGAGCGGGCCGAGGATCGCCGCGCGGCGGGCGGCGCTGTCGAGCCCGTCGAGGGCGCGGGCTTCGGGACCCGCGACGAGGATGCACAGATGGCCGGGACCGCCGGGCGGCGAAGTATCGAAGGTCGCCGAGCCGGGTTCGGTGAGCAGCAGCAATTCGGCGTGGGCGCGGTCGCGCCAGAACGGCCGATCGTAGACCGCGATCGCCTTGTACACCGAACCCATATAGGTGTTGTCCTGCAGTCGGATTCGCGCGGCGGGCAGTGCTGGGTGGTGTGCGATGCGCGCCGCCATCGGGGGTGGGACGGTCACGATCACCTTCGCGGCGCGGTAGGTGCCGGTGGCCGAATGGATCGTGACACCGTCGTCGTCGCGGTGGATCGCGGTGACCGCGCTGTCGAGGATCACCCGGTCGCCGAGATCGGCGGCGAGGCGGTCGGCCAATGTGGCGGCCCCCTCGGCGATCAGGCTCTCCTGCGCGCCGCCCGCGGTGGACAGCATCGTCCGAAATCCGCCTTGGAAGCGGATCAGCTCGAGAAAGTCACGCACCGAGTACCGGTCGAGGTCGGCGGTGGTGGACACCGAGACGATGACGTCCAGCAGTCGCCGCGCCCGCCGGTTCGGCACGTGCTCCAGCCAGGAGCGCACGCTCTGCACGTGCCATGCGCGCGGTGTGCCGACTCGTGCGGCGATCTCCCACATCAGCAGAACCGCGTTCGTCACCACCGCGACCACGCCCGAGTTCGAGACGACCGCGTCGCCGTCGACGACCGTGGCTCGGCTCGGCGTCCGCATCGCGAAGACCGACGTACCGAGTTCGGCGGCCAACGCCTCGAAGCGGTGGTGTCCGCGGCCGATCCATTGACCGCCGAGGTCGACCCGTGAACCGAGCACGGTGGTCTCGGTCAGCACCCGCCCGCCCGGGCGTTGCGCGGACTCGAGCACGAGGACGTCGATACCCCGGCGGTGTAATGCGCGGGCCGCGATCAGTCCGGCCATGCCAGCGCCGATGACGACGACAGTGGTGGCGCGTGGCGGTGTCTGCTGGGCCATCGTCTCACTCCCGGTGTGCGTCGGTGCCGACCGCGGCTCCCGCTCGGACGCGGGAAGGCAGGAAGTAAGTCGGACATCCGTACGAATCACGATAGGTTGAAAGTGGCCTACGGCGCAAGGGTGACAACGCGGAGGTTGTGAAGTGGTGACGCCGAGCGGGTTCAGCGCCTGGTCGCGCTCCGGGCGACCGGTTGCGGATCGGCGAACAGCACCAGCATGTCGAGGGCTTGGTTCAGGTCGCGCCGCGCGCGGTCGGCGTCGGGTTTGGACACGTACTGCAGGATCAGCCCGTCGATCTGGGCCAGCGCCAGCCGTCCGAGCGTGTCGAAGCCGACCGCGCAGCGCTCACCCGCCGCCTGGGCGGCCTGTTCGCAGAACTCGGTGACGACCGAGCGGTAGCGCTCGTACTGCAACTGGGCCAAGCTGCCGCCGGCTTCGGTGCGCAGCGAGTACGTCATGAGCTCGTACTGCATGATCTGCAGTCCGATCCGGTCGGCGACCAAGATCTCCCAGAAGCTGGTGACGCCGTGGCGCAGCGCGTGTTCGACGCCCTTGTCGAGCTCGAGCTGGGCCCGCAGCGCCTCGGAGATGTCACCGATGACGGCGGTGATGACCGCCCCGAGCAGCTTGTCCTTGGTGGGAAATATGTAGTGCAGCGTGCCGAGTGGGATTCCCGCCTCGGCGGCGACCGCGCGCAGCGTGGTGGCGGGTACTCCGACCGTGCTGAGCACGGCGACAGCCGCCGCGACGATCTGCTCCTCGCGCTCGGACGCTTTGACGTAAACCACGGGTTCTCCTCGCTCCACGGTCGGACGAATATCGCCACAACTCTTGCACATGCCCCCGGGGTGACCTACATTACAGTCGGACAACCGACCGAGATTCGAGTGAAGGAATCGGCGATGACTGATATCGACGTTGTGGTGGTAGGTGCCGGTCTCGCCGGCTTGACCGCAGCCAGGGAACTCACAGCCGCCGGCCGCACGGTGCGCGTACTCGAGGCGCGAAGCCGGGTGGCCGGACGCACTGCCGGCGCCACCCTGTCGAACGGGGTTCCGGTCGAAATGGGCGGACAGTGGATCGGCCGAACCCAGACCGAGGTCTTGCGATTGGTCACCGAACTCGGCCTCGAGACTTTCCCGACCTACGACGCGGGGGAGTCGGTGACCCGCTACCGGGGCACCGTCACCCGCTACCGCGACGAAACCTTCGGCCTGTCCGACCGGGCCGCCGCGGAGGTGGGCCGTCTTCAGGCCGAACTCGAGACGATCGCCGCCACTGTCTCGCTCTCCTCGCCCTGGACCGCGCCGGACGCGGCCGAACTGGACCGCCGAACCGTCGACGAGTGGTTGCGCGCGAACACCGACAACGACGAGGTGCTGGCGTTCTGGGCCGCGGTCGTGCCTGCGCTGTTCTCCGCCGAAACCGCGGAGATGTCGTTGCTGCACTTCCTGTTCTATATCAAGTCCGGCGGCATGCTCGACGTTCTCGTCGGGGTTGCCGGCGGTGCGCAGGAGTTGCGGGTCGTGGGCGGCACGCACCAGATCTCCGAACGGCTCGCCGCCGCGCTCGGTGACGATGTCGTCGTGCTCGACACCCCCGTGTGGGCCATCGCCCACGACGAGAACCGTGTTCGGGTCAGCTATTCCGGTGGGACGATCACCGCCGGACAGGTCATCGTGGCGATTCCGCCCACCCTGGCCGGACGGCTGACCTATCAGCCCGCACTGGCCGCCGCCCGCGACGGTCTCACCCAGCAGATCCCGATGGGGTCGGTCATCAAAGTCCAGATCGCCTACCCGACACCGTTCTGGCGCGATACCGGCCTCAGCGGATTCGCCTTCGACCTCGACGGCGCCATCGGCGTCACCCTCGACAACTCCCCGCCGGACGGGTCGTGTGGGGTGATCGTGGCCTTCTTCGAGGGCGCGCACGCGCGCACGGCGGCGAACTGGAGCGCCGCCGAACGCCGCGCCGCGGCCGTGGACACCCTGACCGAGCTGTTCGGTCCCCGAGCCACCGAACCGATCGACTACGTCGAATTGAACTGGATGGAAGAGGAATACACCCGCGGCTGTTACGGCGGCCGATTGGGCGCCGGAGTGTGGACGCAGTACGGGGCTGCGCTGTCGGCACCGATCGGACGGATCCACTGGGCAGGCGCGGAGACAGCGCAGGTGTGGAACGGCTACATGGATGGCGCGGTCCGGTCCGGTCATCGCGCGGCGGCCGAAGTCCTCGCCCGTATCGCGGATCAGGACTGACGGCGTTCGCGACACTGCCGGGCGATATTCTGACGTCGTGCTTCGGACGCGACGCACGCGCGGGGGGCTGGTGGACCAGGACCGAGGCCGTGGTCGGGCTGACGCTGTGACGGGACGGTTGAGAAATGCGGTTCGGGTTCATCTCCCATGTCGTCGGTGACGGCGACTCCGCTGAGGTATTGCGAGACGCGGTCGAGACGGCGGTGGAAGCCGAGGAGTGCGGGTTCGATTCGTTCTGGGTGGCGCAGCATCATTTCGGGGCGCAGCGGGCGCATTGCCCGTCGCCGTTGGTGTTGCTGGCCGCCGTCGCGCAGCGGACCAGCCGAATCCGATTGGGGACGGCGGTGATGATCGGATCGTTGGAGGATCCGGTCCGGCTGGCGGAGGACGCCGCGATGGTGGACGCGCTCAGTGGTGGACGGCTCGAACTCGGGCTCGGTGCGGGCGCGGACGCGCGGACCGCCGAGCGGTTCGGCAGGGACCATGAGGACCGGCACGAGAGATTCACCGAGGCCGTGCATCAGCTGTGTGAATTATTCGGTCCGGCAAGCGATCTGGTACCGGCGGCGCCTGGCTTGCGGGAACGGCTGTGGCTCGGCACGGCGTCGGTATCGGGGTTCGATCTCGCTGCCGAGCTCGACCTCGGGGTGCTCACCGGACGGACCTCGACCCCGCTGGGCCCGCGCGACGACATCGCGGCCGAACGGGTCGCGAAATTCTGTGCCGCGCAGGACGCGGCGGGGCGAGTGCCGCGTGTCGGAGTGTCCCGATCGGTCCTGTGCGCCGCCACGGCCGCAGAGGCGTTCGAGCACCTGCGGCCCGGTATCGAAGACTGGGTCGCGGTGGGTGTCGCGGCAGGGCGGTTCCCGCCCGGGTTCACCGCGCGCGACTACGTCGGCACCGGCCACTGCTACGTCGGCACCGGCAGCGAGGTGGCGGCCGCGATTCGGCGCGATCTCGTGGTCCCCGACGCGACCGACTTCCTGTGCAACGTCCAACCGGCCGGACCGTCTCCCGCCGCGGTGCGCACCAGCCTGCGATTGTTCGCCGACAACGTCATCGCTCGGTGGGAAGGCGCGGCGGCGCGTCGATCGTGACCACGGTATCGGCGATGTCACGCAGGGTGCGTTCGGAATGCGACACCAAGACGATCGCCATTCCGTCGTCGGCGAGTTCTCGCAGGATTGCGAGAATGCGCGCCGCCGCGGCTTCGTCGAGCGAGGCGGTCGGTTCATCGGCGAGGAGCAACCGCACATTCCCGGCCAGCGCCCGGGCGATCGCCACGCGCTGTGCTTGGCCACCGGACAGCTCGTGTGGCCGGCGCATCGGATCCAGCTCGCTCAGACCCACTCGCCGCAGCGCCTCGCGGGTGACCGCGATGGCCTCGGCCGTACGCAGACGACGGCGCAAGCGGGGCTGCAGCGGTTCGGTGATGCCCCGGTAGATCGGCCTGCGTGGGTCGAGGCTGCCCACCGCGTTCTGGAACACCACCCCGACCTGTCCCGGCGGGGGCGGTCCGGGCCGGTCGTCCCAGATCAGATGACCGTCGCTCGGGGGCTCGATCCCGGCGAGGATGCGCAACAGTGTGCTCTTGCCCGCGCCTGACGGCCCGGACAGACCCACGATCTCGCCCTGGCGGACAACGAGATCGGTGGTCGCCAGCCCGGTGCCAGTCGGGTACCGCTTGGCCACCGAGTGCGCCCGCAGAATGGGCGCGGTCGCGGGCACCGGCTTGCGCTTCGGGGTGGGCTGTTCGGCCATCGGTGTCTGAAGCGTCGATTCGACGACGGTTCCGTTGTCGACCAGATAGATCCGGTCGGCGTACTGCTCGACCAGGCGCCGATCGTGGCTGACGACGAGCAGCGCCGCGGATCCGGCCGTCAGTGCCGTCATGACGCGGTGCGCGTTGGCGTCGTCGAGCGCCGAGGTCGGCTCGTCGGCCAGCACCAGCGGCGGATCGAGAGCACGTGCGGTCGTCACCGAACCGCGTTGCAACATGCCGCCCGACCACATGAACGGACGCTGCCGGACCGCGGTCCCCGGATCGAGGATGTCGACGGTGGCGAGGTCGGCGATGATCCGCCCGTCGGGAACCGCCCGCCCGCGAATGCGCCATGGCTGAGCGATATTGGCCCCCACCGGCATGATCGGGTCCATCGCGCTGAACGGGTCCTGACTGACGTAGCCGAGCACGGTGCCGCGTATTTCGCGAAAGTCCTTCCGAGACAGCGCGACCCCGTCGACGAGGATCGTGCCCCTGACCTGTGCGGTGTGGCCGAGGGTACCGAGCAGCGCCCGGACGATGGTGGTCTTGCCGCTCCCGCTCGGCCCGACCACAGCGACCGTCTCGCCGCGATGGACGCGTAGCGACACATCGCGCAGCACGGGATCGTCGTCGCGGTAGGTGATGGTCACCCCACGGAGCTCCGCGATGGGCGTCATCGCCGCTCCGTGTCTCGAAGGCCCTCGGCGATCAGGTTCGCCGCGGCGGCCATGGCCAGGATCGCCACGGACGGGGTGATCAGCAGCCACGGTGCGGCGGTGAGGAATCGGCGGGCATCGCCGAGCATCGCGCCGAGTTCGGCCTCGGGCATCTGAACCCCGAGCCCGAGGAAGGACAGCCCGGCCAAGGCGACCACGATGCCACCGAGCCGCAGGGTGGCCACGATCAGGAAGGGGCCGAGCACCGCGGGCAGGAGATGTCGCGCGCCGATCGCGGGTCGGCTCACTCCGGCTACCCGCGCGGCGACGACGTAAGGGCGCGAGCGGGCCTCGAGGGTGAGTGCTCTGGCGACTCTGGCGTCGGCGGCCCAGCTCGCGATCACCAGCGCCATGAGCAGATTCAGGTAGCCGGGACCGAGCAGGCCGACCACGGCCAGCGCCAGCACCAATCCCGGGATGGCCAGCACGATGTCGATCGCCCGGGAGACCGCCCGGTCGAGCCTGCCACCGTAGAGACCGGCGCCCACGCCGACGAACAGACTGATCGTCGCCGATCCGGCCAGGACCAGCAGCGCCGAGAGCAACGACAGCCGCAGACCGTACATCACCCGGGCGAACTGATCGCGCCCGTATTGGTCGGTACCCAGCCAGAATTCGGTGCCCGGCGCGACCAGCTTGTCCCCGTAGTGCGGTTCGTTCGGTGGATAGTGCGCGATCAAGGGACCCACGATCGCCAGGACCAGCAGGACCGCGAGCACGATGATCCCGGCGCGCACGGACCCGGGTAGGCGACGACGCACGACGGTGCTCATGTGTCGACCGCGATCCTGCGGTCGATCACCGCGGACAGCAGATCCGCGACCAGACTGCTGATCACATAGCTCGCTGTCGCGAACACCGTGAACGCCTGGATGACCGGCAGATCTCGCGTTCTCACCGACTCGACCACATACGAACCGAGCCCGGGCCAGGTGAACACTGTTTCGACGACTGTCGCCCCGCCCAGCAGCACCGCGGTACCGACCGCGAGCGCGTGCAGCGACGGAACGGCGCTGTTGGGCAGCGCGTGCCGCCACAGAATCCGCCACCGCGAAGCCCCACGCGCCCGCAACACCGCACCGGTCGGCGAATCCATGAACGTCAGCAGATTCGCCCGCAACAGCCGCGACCAGGTGTCGGACAGACCGACCGCCAGGCACACCGCGGGCAGCCACACTTGGCCCCACGTTCCATCGAGCGCGGCCTTGCCGAACCCCAGCCCGACGACGAACACCTGGATCAGCAACAGCGCCACCACGAATCCCGGCACGGACGCGAACACCAGAGCCAGCCACCGGGTGCCGTGATCGGGCCAGCGTCCCGGATGCCGTGCCGCGACAACGCCGAGCACCACCGACAACGCCAGCGCGAGGAACAGCGCCGTCGAGGCCAGGGTCAAGGTCGCGGGGAGACGCTCGCCGAACTCACCCGAGACCGGCCGCCCCGACACGAACGACAGCCCGAGATCGCCCTGAACAACACCCCACAGCCAGTGCGCGTACTGCTCGAAGACAGTCCGATCCAAGGACAGCGAGTGCGCGAGCGCGCTGATCTGTTCGGGGGTCGGCTCCGGGACACCCTGGGCGAGCAGGATCATCCGCGCCGGATCGCCCGGCGCCAGCGGGAGCAGAGCCCAGATCAGCACGCTCGCCCCGAGCAGCGTCAGCCCGGCCTCGACGACCCGGCGCCGGGCCAGGACCAGCAACCGCATCGCGGCCGCTAGTCGCCGGTCCGGCTGGTGAGATGCCTGCGCACGTTCGACACCCGGTAGTCGGCCCACTCCGGGCCGGTGACCACCGTGAAGTACTTGAACGTCCCGGCCGCCACGTACGCCTGCTCACGCACCAGGATCTCCTGCGCCCGCTCGAGCAGTGCGTCGCGGCGTGCGGTGTCGAACTCGCCACGCAGTTGCGCACCGATCGCGTCGATCTCCGCGTTCGCCACGCCCTGGGCATTCGACGAGCCCCCGGTCGTCCAGCGCACCAGGTACGGCTGGATCGGGTCGGCGGTGCCCGACAGCGAACCGCTCAGCGCCACCGACGATTCCCACGCGCCGGGGTCCTTCTTCACGGCCGCGGAATCCTCGGCATTGTTGATCTGCAGGTCGAAACCGGCGCGGGCGAGCTGGTCCTTCATCGCGATCGCGACATCGTTGGTTTCCGGGCCCTGGGCCTGAGTCACGAACCGCACCACCAGCTTCCGTCCGTCCTTGGCCCGGATCCCGTCGCCGCCGGGCACCCAGCCCGCCGCGTCGAGCAGGCGTTTCGCCGCGTCCAGATCGTGGACCTGGTTGTCGAGCGCGAACGACATCGACGGCGGGTACAGCCCTGTGGCGGGTGCGAACTGGCCGTTGCCGACATCGGCGGCGACACCCGCGTAGTCGATCGCCGCGGTGAACGCCTTGCGCACCGCGGTGTCGGTGAAGATTCCCGCCTTCAGATTCATCTCCACCAGCAGCGACTGCAGTGCCTGCGCCGAGGACAGCACGTGCATGTCGCGGTCACCCCGCAGTTCCAGCTTGGCCGAGGTGGACGGGTAGAACGCCATATCGGCCTCGCCGCTGCGCACACCGGCCAGCCGGGCCTGCTCGTCGGGCACGACGCGGACCGTGACTCCCCGCAGCGGCGGCGTCCCCTCCCAATGGTTCGGGTAGGGGGCGAGTTCGAGATTGTCCGGGGTCCACGCGGTGATCGCGTACGGACCCGAGTACGCGCCCGCGCCGACGATCTTCGCCGAATCGCCGCCCGCGGCGTCCATCGCGGCGACGTCATAGATCTGCAGTGAGTTGTCGCGTGCCGCGAGCGCGGCGGGAACCATCGCGTTCGGCGCCGGGGTGGTGATCACCACCCGCGCGCCGTCGGCGGTCACCGTGGTGGCCGGGTCCAGATAGACTTTGGCCGCGGTGGATTTCGCGATCTGCCTGGTCAGCGCCGCGGCGACGGCCGGTGCGTCGACCGGCTTGCCGTTCTGGAACGTGACACCCTCGCGCAGCCTCACGACCCAGCGGGTGTCGCCGTCACGGACGACCGATTCGGCCAGCCACGGCGCGATCTCGCCCGACTCCGTGATCTGCAGCAGGTTCTCCGCCACGCCCCAGTCGAACAACCAGTTCGTTCCGGTGCCCGCCGGATCGAGACCGGCGATCTTGTAGGAGTTGTAGATCGTCAAGGTCTGGTCACCGGCTTCGCGCAGCGCGCGTGCCGCCGAGGCGGCGCCACCATCCCCGTTGTCGTGTGCGGCGCAACCGGTGAAGACCAGCGCGACGGCGAGCATGCCCGCTATGGTCGCGGCGGCGCGGAAACGGCGACCTCGTCCGATTCCGGCATGGTCGGACAGCCGCGCGGCACCTGGCCCGCGGCGAGTGAACACTGGCATTTCCCTCATCCTCGTGAAACTCGATCCTGAAGCAGCGCAGGTATCCTGGCTCCCGGATCAACGCTCGCCCTCGGCCTTCCAACCCAGGAAAGGTCGTGGCCACATGATGAAGGTCTGCTACCCGGTCACAGTTGCGGGACAGCCCCGGATTCGCACCGGTGTTCCCTGCGCAGCGAACTTAGCATTGCCTCACCGAAGACGGATCGGCTGCGTGGTGGCCTCGCGCGCGGCCCGCAGTTCCGTGGCTACCGCCTCGGTGCCTTCGGCCAAGGCTGTGGCGAGGATTCTGATCTCGGTGACCTTCTCGGCGCCGCAGGCCTGGAAGGGGCGCAGCCGCTCATCGAGACCGGGCGCGGGGGTCAGCGCGTACGGAACATGAAGCAGCGAGCAGGAACTCGACACCGCGACCGAGCCGGTGACGCCGAGCAGCGAGCCCAGGGTGCTCAGCGCCGCGTCCAGATCGGTGCGCCAGGTGTCGCGTCCGTCGACCACCCCCGCCACCACCAGCTTGCGGGTCAGCGCCGGGATCGAGGCGACGGACCGCAGTGTGGCCCCCGCGGTGAAATCCAGGGCGACACCGTCGATGCCCATGTCGGACAACGCGGCCAGAGCGCTGTCGTTGTGCCCGAACGAGGTGGCGACGAGCACGGCGGGCCGCCGCGGGGTGCCGCACAGCGCGGCATAGGTGGATCGCAACCGGGCCAGTTCGGTGGTGGTGAGATCGGTGCCGAGGATCGGTTCGTCGAGCTGTACCCACGACGCGCCCGCGTCGGCGAGCCGCGCGAGCAGGTCCTGATAGAGCGGGACCACTTCGGCGAGCCGGTCGAGCGGGTCACCGTCGGCGTGCTCGGACAGTGTCAGAAAGGTCAGCGGGCCGACGACCACCGGGCGCGCCGGTACTCCCAGGGCGGTCGCTTCGGCCAGCTCGGCAAGCAGTTTCTGAGGGTGCAGGCTGAAGCGGGTCTGCTTGTCGATCTCGGGAACGAGGTGGCGATATTCGGTGCCGAACCACTGGGCAGACCGCAGTGGGGCGATGGTGCCGGTCCCCTGCGCGGCGGCGAAGTAGCGGTCGAGCGGGTCGGCGATATCGAGCACCCGGGCCGGCAGCGCACCGAGCATGACCGCCGTGTCGAGCAGGTGATCGCGATAGGAGAAAGTGCCGACCGGGATGGAATCCAGGCCGGCCGCGGCCAGCACGCTCAGGTGGGCGTAGCGCAGTTCGCGTGCGGTGGTGTGCAGTTCGGCGGCGTCGGCGGCGCCCGAACGGTAGGCCTCGACGGCGCGCTCTAGTTCGCGGTGGGGTCCGATCCGGGGCAGGCCGAGAACGGTTGCGGTGAACGGAGTGGGCGGGACTGCCACGGTCATCGTCTCCAGTGCGGTGCGAACGGTCGCCGCCGATTCCGAGCAGCGTCGACCGTCGACCGCTGGCCGACGAGGAGATGTCGCCGTGCCGGAATGCTCCGGAGGTCGAGGAGGTCGGTCCGCGCGCCCGGTCCACGAGGCGGTGGCCGCCGGGCACGGCGTGCCCGGCACAGCGGGCAGGTCTTCGGACTCGTGAGCACCGGCCTGGCTCGGCCGACCTACTGGCCGTCGCTTCCCGGGCGGAGCCCAGTGCGTGATGACGGCGGTCGTTCCCACTCACCGCTGCGGGACAGTCCCGGATTCTCACCGGGTTCCCTCTCACCGGCCGCCGGTTGCCCGGTACCCGGCTTCGACACGCTCACGAAAGCCCGGGAACCCGGATCTTCCAGTGTGAACGCGAACCAGCTGCGCACTCAGCATAGTGGGCGGACAGGCGGGGCCGTGCGGTATCCCGGCCCCTCCGGGTATCGGGACGCGGATGGCCGTATGCTGTGCGGGCAGCTGGTTCGCCGGTGGCGAGGACGACGGGAGCCCCCGCGCCGCCGCCGGTGTCGACACTTCGCGCGACAGGACTGTCGTGTGGTGGAGAGGGAACCCGGTGGGAATCCGGGACTGTCCCGCAGCGGTGAGCAGGAACGAACGCCATCAACGGCACTGGGCTGTCCATGTCCGGGAAGCGATGGCCAGTAGGTCGGCACGGGGAGTCCCGGTCGGCGCCCGCGAGTCCGAAGACCTGCCGCTGTGCCGGGCGCGCCGCGTCCGGCGGTTGTCGCCTCGTGGATCGGGCGCACACCGGCGATCACCCGAATCGTGTTGTGCGAGTGCGGGTTCGCCGTGTTGCGCCTCTAGGGCGGCTACCGTTTGCTGCCAGTCGACGGAGAACACATCGTGGCCCGATCCGCTACCACCGCCCGCTCGGTGAATACCCAGTCTCTCGGTGAGCTCGATCCCGAGTTGGCCGCCGCGATGGCGGGCGAGCTCGCCCGTGAACGCGACACCCTCGAGATGATCGCTTCGGAGAACTTCGTGCCGCGCGCGGTCCTGCAGGCGCAGGGCTCGGTCCTCACGAACAAGTACGCCGAGGGCTACCCGGGCCGGCGCTACTACGGCGGCTGCGAGGCCGTCGACGTGGTGGAGACCCTGGCTCGCGACCGTGCCAAGGAACTGTTCGGCGCCGAATTCGCCAACGTGCAGCCCCACTCGGGCGCCCAGGCCAACGCCGCGGTGCTGATGGCGTTGATGAACCCGGGCGAGACCCTGCTGGGTCTGGACCTCGCCCACGGTGGTCACCTCACCCATGGCATGCGCCTGAACTTCTCGGGCAAGCTCTATGACGTCCATTCCTATGGTGTGTCGAAGGAAGATCACCGGATCGACATGGACGAGGTGCGTGACATCGCGCGCAAGGCCAAGCCGAAGGTGATCGTCGCTGGGTGGTCGGCGTATCCGCGTCATCAGGACTTCGCGCGCTTCCGTGAGATCGCCGACGAGGTCGGCGCCTACCTGTGGGTCGACATGGCGCACTTCGCCGGTTTGGTCGCCGCTGGTTTGCACCCCTCGCCGGTGCCGTATGCCGATGTGGTGTCCTCGACGGTGCACAAGACTCTCGGTGGTCCTCGCTCGGGTCTGATCTTGGCCAAGCAGGAGTTCGCCAAGAAGCTCAACTCCGCGGTGTTCCCGGGTCAGCAGGGTGGCCCGTTGATGCATGTGATCGCCGCCAAGGCCGCGGCGTTCAAGATCGCTGCCACCGAGGAGTTCGCCGACCGTCAGGTTCGTACGCTGTCGGGTGCGCGGATCCTGGCCGAGCGTCTGACCGGTGCCGATGTGCAGGGCAAGGGTGTTTCGGTGTTGACCGGCGGTACGGATGTGCATCTGGTTCTGGTCGACCTGCGCAACTACGAACTCGACGGCCAGCAGGCCGAAGACGTTCTGCACGAGGTCGGCATCACCGTCAACCGCAACGCGGTTCCGTTCGATCCTCGCCCCCCGATGGTCACCTCGGGCCTGCGCATCGGCACGGCTGCCCTGGCCACCCGCGGCTTCGGTGATACCGAGTTCACCGAGGTGGCCGACATCATCGCCGCCGCCCTGGCGGGCACCTCCGATGTCGAGACCTTGCGTGGTCGTGTTTCCAAGCTGGCTCAGAGCGTGCCGCTGTATCAGGGCCTCGAAGACTGGACGCTCCTCTGAACTACTGCTCACCGCTCGGTGCCCGCCGCGGCCGGGCGGGCACGAGCGAGCCGAGTACACGATGGGGCAGAGGAGACCAACCATGACGACAACCAGTTCGGGGCGGCCGTACTGCGGTGAAACCGTGGGCGGCACCGGCCATTCGGTGGCCGGGAGCCTGCGTACCCACGCGGGTGCGACCGGGCGCGTGCCGTTCTCCGTGGAGTTCAACCCGCCACGCGACGGGGCGGGGGAGGCTCGGCTGTGGCGAGCGGTGCGCGAATTCGAGCGGATGCACCCGGCTTTCGTCTCGATGACCTACGGCGCGGGCGGCTCGACCAAGGACCGCACCGTCCGGATCACCGGGGAGCTGGCCCGCGAGACGACGCTGCTGCCCGTGGCGCATCTGACCGCGGTCGGGCACAGCGTGGAGGAGTTGCGCGCGCTGGTCGGTTCGTATGCAGACTCCGGCATCCGCAACCTGCTCGTCCTGCGCGGTGACCCGCCGGGAGACCCACTGGGCGCCTGGCCCCGGCATCCCGATGGTGTGGAATACGCCGAGGACCTGGTGCGGATCGTGCGCGATCTGGGTGACTTCCACGTCGGTGTCGCCTCGTTCCCGCAGGGGCATCATCGTTCGCCGGATCTGGACCACGACACCCGCTTCCTCGCCGCGAAACTGCGTGCGGGCGCGGAGTATTCGATCACCCAGATGTTCTTCGACGTCGAGCACTACCTGCGGCTGCGCGATCGCGTGGTGGCCATGGATCCGATCGAGGGCGCCAAGCCGATCATCCCGGAACTGATGCCGATCACCTCGCTGCGCACGGTCACCCGTGCCGAGGAGCTGTGCGGTCGCCGGTTGACTGCCGCGGTCATGACCAGGCTCCGCAAAGCCGCGGGTGATGGACCGGAGGAGAACCGCGCCGCCGTGCGTGCCGAAGGCATCGAGATCGCCACCGAGATGGGGCAACGCCTGATCAGCGAGGGCGCGCCCTGTCTGCACTTCATCACGCTGAACTTCGCCAAGGCGACCAGCGAGGTGCTCACGAACCTCGGCTACGGCGTGACGGCGGCCCCGCTCGGCGCCTGACGCATCGACCACCGGGCCGATCACGCACGGGCAGTTGCTGATTCAGCTCTCGTCGCCGGTCCGGTGGTCCGCGGGCGTGTACGGAATATTGGTGGCCCGGTTGTCGTCGACCCGGATCGAACGGCCGAGCTGGGGGAAGGCGCGCTGTGCGCAGTTGGGGCGCTCGCAGACCTTGCAGCCCGCCCCGATCGGCACGGCCGTCGACTCGTCGTGCAGCGGTAGTCCGCTCGAATAGACCAGACGCTCGGCGTGCGCGATATCGCAGCCGAGTCCGATCGCGAAATCGCGTTTGGGAGAAAGAAATCCGGGAGTGCTCTCGTCGGTCGTGCGAGCCAGCCATAGATATTTGCGGCCGTCGGGCATCTCCGCGATCTGGGTGCGGATCCGCCCCGGCGTCGTGAAGGCGTCGTGCACCACCCACAGCGGGCAGCTGCCGCCGACCCGGGAGAAGTGAAAAGCGGTGGCGGACTGGCGCTTCGAGATGTTTCCCGCACGGTCGGTGCGGACGAAGAAGAACGGCACGCCGCGCTGATTCGGGCGTTGCAGCGTGGAGAGCCGGTGACAGACCGTCTCGAAACCGACCTCGAACATCGACGACAGCAGTTCGATGTCGTAGCGCAATTCCTCGGCGGCAGCGCGGAACCGGGCGTAGGGCAGGATCAGCGCGCCCGCGAAGTAGTTCGCCAACCCGATCCGCAGCAGATCCCGTGACTCGGCGGGCATACTCACGGTCGACGTGATGGCCTCGATGGTGTGGCTGTGCGACAGGAAGGCGAGCTGCGTGGCGAGCTGGAACGCGCGCTGCCCGGCCGAGAGCCTGCGCGCCAGCACGATGTGCCTGGTCGCCGGGTCGTAGACGCGTTTGGGTCCCGGATCGGCGGGATTGTCGGAGCGGATCGTGACGGTGACGCCGTATCGCTCGCTGAGCAGCCGCGACAATTCCAGGTCGAGCCCGCCGATGCCGAGCCGGTTCTCGGTGAACAGGGCCTCGGCGGCGAGATCGAGTTCGGGAATGTGATTGCGGCGGTCATAGAAGAAATCGCGCACGTCCTCGTACGGAGTGACGGCCCCGCCCAGTGGTGACTCGATCCCGGCGGCGAACTGCTCGATCTGCTGGGCGCTGCTGCGCAGCCGGCGATGCAGGCTGACCAGCAATCGAGCCGCCGCGGGGACCCGCGCGGTGAGATCGTCCAGTTCGGCGTTGGTGATCGTGGTGGCGTCCGGATCCTCCGCGAAGATGTCGTGCAGGTCGGCCAGCAATCGCGCGTCGGTATCGGCCGCGAAGAAACCCATGTCCAGATCGAAGGTGGCATTGAGTTTGAGCAGGACCGGCACCGTCAGCGGGCGCTGGTCGTTCTCGAGCTGGTTGATATAGCTCACCGATAGCTCGAGCAATTTCGCCATGGCCGTTTGCGACAGGCCACGCTGGTCGCGCAATGTGCGCAGCCGGGCGCCCGCGTACATCTTCTGCATACGGCCCAATCTAGCACCGGCGACTTTCACAACTTTCACAGATTCACAGGTCGCGTTCCGCAAATTTAGGCATTTGTGAGGCATTTTGCTGGGGTTATGCGCTGTGTAACGTGCGAAATGTCCGGTGAATATTCGACGTCTTGGAGGCCACCGCTGTGAAGCATCACCTCGTCCGCACCTACCGTTCCGCTGAGGACTTCCCGCGCACGGAGCACCTGGCCTGGCGGATCGCCGAGGTAGCGGCCGACCCGGTCGCGGTCCCGGCGGACACCGAGGAGATGATCGTCAACCGCATCATCGACAACGCCTCGGTGGCCGCGGCCTCGATCACCCGCCGGCCGGTCGCCAACGCTCGCGCGCAGGCACTGGCCCACGCCTACGGTCCGGGCGCGGCCGTGTTCGGCGTGCCCGGCCGGTTCTCGCCGGAATGGGCCGCCTGGGCCAATGGCGTCGCGGTCCGCGAACTCGATTTCCACGACACCTTCCTGGCCGCGGAGTACTCGCACCCGGGCGACAACATCCCGTCGATCCTGGCCGCCGCCCAGCACACCGGCCGCAGCGGCGCGGATCTGATCCGCGGTCTGGCCACCGGCTACGAGATCCAGGTCGACCTGGTTCGCGCGATCTGCCTGCACGAGCACAAGATCGACCACGTCGCCCACCTCGGCCCCTCGGCCGCGGCGGGCATCGGCACCCTGCTCGGCCTGGACACCGAGACGATCTACCAGGCGATCGGGCAGGCCCTGCACACCACGACCGCCACCCGCCAGTCGCGCAAGGGCGAGATCTCGAGCTGGAAGGCCTACGCACCGGCCTTCGCCGGGAAGATGGCCGTCGAGGCCGTCGATCGCGCGATGCGCGGTGAAGGCGCCCCCTCGCCGATCTGGGAGGGCGAAGACGGTGTCATCACGTGGCTGCTCGGCGGCCCGAACGCGGAGTACTCGGTGCCGCTGCCCGCGCCGGGGGAGGCCAAGCGCGGCATTCTCGACACCTACACCAAGGAGCACTCGGCCGAGTACCAGAGCCAGGCGCCGATCGACCTGGCGTTCCGCCTGCGCGAGCGGGTCGGTGACCTGGACCAGATCGCGACCGTCGTGCTGCACACCAGCCACCACACGCACTACGTGATCGGCACCGGCTCGAACGATCCGCAGAAGTTCGATCCCCAGGCCTCGCGCGAGACCCTCGATCACTCGATCATGTACATCGTCGCGGTCGCCCTGCAGGACGGCACCTGGCACCACGAGCGTTCCTACGCCCCCGAGCGCGCGCAGCGTCCCGACACCATCGAGCTGTGGAACAAGATCTCCACCGCCGAGGACCCGGAATGGACCCGGCGCTACCACTCCACCGACCCGAACGAGAAGGCCTTCGGCGCTCGCGCCGAAATCACTTTGAAGAGCGGCGAAGTCATCGTCGACGAGCTGGCTGTCGCCGACGCGCATCCGCTGGGTGCTCGTCCGTTCGCGCGTGAGCAGTACATCGCGAAGTTCCGCACCCTGGCCGATGGCGTCATCGACCCGGCCGAGCAGGACCGCTTTCTCGATGTCGCCCAGCGCACTCCGGAGCTGACCGCCGAGGAGCTGGGCCAGCTGAACTTCACCGTCTCCGACGAGGTTCTCGGCCGCACGCCGCGGCTGCCGAAGGGGCTGTTCTGATGACCGGCCTGCTGGCAGCGTCGACCTCGGCCACCGACAAGCGCGGCGCGTTCCGGGCGGGCCTGGCTTCGGACCGGATCCAGCGCATCCCCGGCGCGTTCAATCCGCTGGTGGCCAAGCTGATCCAGGAGATCGGCTTCGAGGGCGTCTACGTCTCGGGCGCGGTGGTCTCCGCCGATCTGGCCTTGCCCGATATCGGGCTCACCACGCTGAGCGAGGTCACCGAGCGCGGCCGCCAGATCGCCCGGGTCACCGACCTGCCGGTCCTCATCGACGCCGACACCGGCTTCGGTGAGCCGATGAGCGCGGCCCGCACCGTCACCTTTCTCGAAGACGCGGGCATCGCCGGTGCCCACTTCGAGGACCAGGTCAACCCGAAGCGGTGCGGCCATCTCGACGGCAAAGCCGTTGTCCCCGTGGAGGAGATGGTGCGGCACCTCCGGGCAGCGGTCGCGGCGCGGCGCGATCCGAACTTCGTCATCTGCGCCCGCACCGACGCCGCGGGCATCGAAGGCATCGACGCGGCGATCGACCGAGCGAAGGCCTACGCCGACGCGGGCGCGGATCTGATCTTCACCGAAGCCCTGCACACCCCGGCGGATTTCGAGAAGTTCCGTGCCGCGGTGGACATCCCGCTGCTGGCGAACATGACCGAGTTCGGCAAGTCCGAGCTGATCCCGGCCTCGACGCTGGAGGAGATCGGCTACAACGCGGTGATCTACCCGGTCTCGACGCTGCGGCTGGCGATGTTCGCCGCCGAGGCCGGGCTGCGCGAGATCTTCGAACAGGGCACCCAGTCCGGTCTGCTCGACCGGATGCAGCACCGCAGCCGCCTCTATGAACTGCTGCAGTACGAGCGCTACAACGAATTCGATTCCGACATCTTCAATTTCGCGCTGAGAAGGGATCAGTGATGACCGACATCGCTGTACCGACCATCTACAAAGGGCTCGCCGGTGTCGTAGTCGACACCACCTCGATCTCGAAGGTGGTCCCGGAAACGAACTCGCTGACCTACCGCGGCTATGCCGTGCAGGACCTGGCCGCGCACTGCTCCTTCGAGGAGGTGGCCTACCTGCTCTGGCGCGGTGAGCTGCCCAGCCACATCGAGCTGGAACGGTTCTGCCAGCAGGAGCGGGCGTCCCGGCGCGCGGACCGATCGCTGCTGTCGCTGGTGGCGAAGATGCCCGACAACTGCCATCCGATGGACATCGTCCGCACCGCGATCAGCTACCTCGGCGCCGAGGACCCGGCCGAGGACGACAACTCCGCAAAGGCCAACCGCGCCAAGGCGCTTCGGATGCTCGCGGTGCTGCCGACCATCGTGGCCGCCGACCACCGTCGCCGCCACGGCCTTGATCCGATTCCGCCGCACTCCCATCTGGGGTACGCGGAGAACTTCCTGAACATGTGCTTCGGCAGCATCCCGTCGCGGGAGCTGGTCAAGGCGTTCGAGGTTTCGCTGATTCTTTACGCCGAGCACAGTTTCAACGCATCTACTTTCGCGGCGCGCGTGGTCACGTCGACCCTGTCCGATATCTACAGCGCGGTGACCGCCGCGATCGGCGCGTTGAAGGGCCCGTTGCACGGCGGCGCCAACGAAGCGGTCATGCACGACATGCTCGAGATCGGCGATCCCGCTCTCGCCGAGGAATGGTTGCGCACCAAGCTGGCGCGCAAGGAAAAGGTGATGGGCTTCGGCCACCGGGTCTACAAGAACGGTGATTCCCGGGTGCCCACGATGAAGAACGCGTTCCTCGACATCGCCGCCGCGACCGACGGCGGCAAATGGGTCCAGATGTACGAGATCCTCGAACGCACCATGAACGAGGCCACCGGCATCAAGCCCAACCTCGACTTCCCGACCGGCCCCGCCTACTACCTGCTCGGCTTCGACATCGAGGTGTTCACCCCGATCTTCGTGATGAGCCGGATCACCGGCTGGACCGCGCACATCATCGAGCAGGGCGAGTCGAACGCTCTGATCCGGCCCCTGAGCGAATACGTCGGGGTGCCGCAACGGACGGTCGTGGCCTGACCCACACCTAGTTCCTCCTCGGCGGTCCGCACCACTGCGCGGACCGCCGACCCGTTCCGGCGCACCACCCCTCGCGCCCCGACTCGACAAGGTCGACCGAGCAGATGCCTGGTAGCCAATCGCGGTGAGATCGCCATCCGTGCCTTCCGCGCCGCGTACGAACTCGGCATCGGCACAGTGGCGGTGTTCCCGCACGAGGACCGCAATTCCGTCCATCGCCTGAAGGCTGCCGAGTCCTATCAGATCGGCGAAGAGGGTCATCCCGTTCGCGCGTATCTGTCGATCGAGGCGATCATCGAGGCCGCCAAGAGCGCCGGTGCCGACGCGATCTACCCCGGGTACGGGTTCTTGTCGGAGAATCCTGACCTCGCTGCGGCTTGTGCTGCCGAGGGCATCACGTTCATCGGCCCGACCGCCGAGATCCTCGAGATGGCGGGCAACAAGGCCACGGCTATCGCGGCGGCGAAGGCGGCTGGACTGCCGACGTTGAAGTCCAGTGTGGCGTGCCTCGATGCTCGCGGCCCGCTCTAATTCGTCGCCGTCGCCTGTGCGAAGACGTCCCGAACACGCGCGCGCAACCATTCATGCTCCACATCGGCATCGTGGCGGGGATGCCAGGCCATAGCGATGTCGACTGGGGACATGGTGAGTGGGATCGGCACACTGACCAGCCCGACGGACGCGATGAGTCCGCGATGCACGCGTCCTCCGGCTACCCCGATCAGGTCGCTGTCGCGGACGAGAAGCAGCCCGGCGGTGAAGTTCGGTGCCGACGCCACCACGCGGCGGCGCAGACCGAGATCGGCGAGGGCGAAATCGATCGGACCGGTCAGTGCGCCGCGGCGTGAGACGCTGAGATGGTCGGCCGCGGCGAAGCAGTGCACAGTCAGTTCGCCATCGGCGAGCCGGTGACCGTGCCGCATGGTGGCGACCACCTGGTCGGTGAACAATGTTTCGACTCGCACCTCAGGGAGCACGGTACTGATCTGCCCGATCTCCAGATCTACTGTGCCGCTGCGCAACCCGCTGTCCGTCGCCGCGCCTTCGGCGAGGAATCGCAACGAAACACCGGGCGCCGCCGCATGGATCGCCGCGAGCAGCTCACCACCGAGCGCGGCGACGAGGGCCTCGTCGATCTGGATCGCGAACTCGCGTTCTAAGGTTGCCGGTTCGACCGCGGCGACCGGGGCGAACAGCAGCCCGGCCCGCTCGACGAGTTCGCGGACCTCTGCCTGGATGGACAGCGCTCGCGGAGTCGGGGACATGGTTCGTCCGGTCCGCACCATGACCGGGTCGGCGAGGGCAGTACGGATACGTCCGAGTGTGCGGCTCATCGCGGGCCCGGACAGGTGCAGGCGGGCGGCGGCCCCGCCGACACTGCCCTCGTCGAGCAAGACATCGAGCGCGATCAGCAGGTTGAAGTCGATGTTGGACAGTGATGTTGTGGAGTGCACGGCACGCATTTATCTCCTGTGAAAGTTGCAGTTGAGTGCAACTGTTTCCGACTTTACGTTGGATCTCAACAGCTCGTCCTCGGTGCTGTGACAGGAGATTGCGAAGATGACCATCTCGTTCGCCCGTTCGGGCATCCGGCCCGACGCCTTGACCACCGCGTTGCTGTGGCTGGTGCGGGCGCTGCCCGCGGTGGCGCTGACAGTACTGATCCAGCAGGTCATCGCCCACGAGTCGGACTGGCGACTCGCGCTGGCCGCCGAAGCACCCGACATCGTCGGCTCGGCAGCCTTGTTCACCTTGGCGGCGACGATGGCGGTCACCCCGCTGGTCACACTCACCGGTTGGCGCGGGCACGTACCGCTGCGCCGGGATATGGGGCTGTGGACCCTGGGACTGGGTCTGACGGAAGTCGTCGTCGGCATCCTCGCCGCGAGCACAGGGTGGCTCGACGCGATCGCAGGCACGGCTTTCCTGGCTGCCGGCACCGGTGCCGTCGTCCTGGCAGTCCCGCTCGCCCTCACCTCCTACCCGACGGCGCAGCGCTTTCTCGGCCGTCAGTGGAAAGTGCTGCACCGCCTCACACACGGTGTGGTCGTGTTGGTTATCGCCCACGTCGGTTTTCTGGGACCCGACCAGATCGCCCTGGTGGCGGCGCTGTTCGGTCCGTCCTACCTCCTACGAATCCCCGCCGTCCGTCGCTGGGTCGTCGCCCGTCGCCGAGGAAAGGCCGCTTGATGAACCGCCGAGACCGCCGCCGCACCCAGCGTCTGCTCGTCCTCTCGATCACCGCCGTGACGGTGCTCACCGCCGGCGTTCCCGCGCTGGTGTCCCTCGAGCGCCACGGCTGGAGCGTATGGACCGCACCGCCATCGGACAACGATTGATCCAGCCGATCTCATCCGTGGCGGCGGAAGTCCGGTAGTCGCCAGGTGCCGTCGAAGGCCGCAGCGTCGGGCCCGTAGATGCGGAAGTAGGCGAACCAGCCTGCACCGGGGCTGGTTTGGACCCATCGCTGCAGTTCACTGCGGGTGCGGGCGTCGTCGGCGGTGATCGACTTGCGGTGCACATGCTCGACCTCTCGCTCGACAGGTTCGGCTCGTCCCCGGCGACGGTAAGTAACCAGGCGCTGAGCCGCTTTCCCTGAAACGGATGAACTCCACGCTGGAGGAGACTGCGGTCCGGAATTTGTCGCATGCGTTACTTCCGAACAGTGGACGAGCGAGGGGCGGGCGATGGGAATCGCGAGCAACTTTCAAGCGTCAGAAGGAAATTGGGTGCACCGGACTTCACACGCCTGAGATGCGACAGTGCTGTGAACGGAGGGGCAAGCGCTATTCGGAGCCGCCGCATCGACTGGAGAATATCGAGCGAGCAAGGCCGATAACCTGCACCGATAGGCCCAATTCGAAGGGACTTTGTACTCTATTTGCCCGAAATTTGCAGTGGTGGGATCGGACACGCGAACGCTCCGCAGCCCACGATGGAAGGTTCTCTGGTGATGAATTCCGGATTGTCCGATCTGTTTCGTAGCGCATCCCACGCCGACATCGATGGCTCGTTTCGGGCGCTAGGGCGACAGAGCGGCGCCTCCGGAGTGCTACACCGCGGCAGCGACGACAGTCCGATCTCGGTTGCCGGTGCAGTCGAAATATCCCCGGCCGGCCGAGTATCGCTGGAGGCGACCACGACGACATGGTGCTTCGACGGAGGTTTCGGAGGTGAGCAATGACAGCTCGAGTCGACCTGTATGTCATCGGCCGCCTCGACATGGGAGATGCCGCCGCGGACGTCTATTGCAGCGAGATCCGTTTCGACCATGCCGTTGACGGCGCCGTCTGCGACCGTGCCATCGCGAACTGGTCGAGGACACTGCATCTGGAACCAGGCGCTTCGACCGACCTCGACGGTCTCGACCACACGATGGCGACGGCCGGGTACTACCGAACTGGCGGCTGGCGGGTACGGATCACCGCCAGCGGTGCCGTGCGCTATTTCGCCGAGGCGACAGTCGGCCGCCGGCCTGCGATGGGTGCCCCGATCAGCGTGACTCGCAGTGGTCCTGCCTGACTGACGACGGTTCGGGCCTGGCGATGACGAGTGGGCATTCGGCCCCGTGCAGTACCGCCTGCGCGACCGAGCCCAGCGTCATGCCGGCGAAGCCGCGGCGGCCGTGGCTGCCGACGACGATGAGCTGTGCGGTGGCCGCGGCGACGAGGATCGCCTTGGCGGGCAGCCCTTCCGCGACGACCCGCTCGACGGATACCTCGGGGTACTTCTCGGCGTATCCGGCCAGGCTCTCCGACAGCACCGCTTCGGCCTCGGTCTGCATGGTCGTGCGCGCTTCGTACCGGTAGAACTCCGACCAGGTATGGACCGCTACCAGATGGGCGCCACGTCGGGAAGCCTCGTCGAAGGCGAGAGCGACGGCCTCGGCACTGCACGGCGAGCCGTCGACACCGACCACCACCGCGCCGGTCTGGGCCGTTGTTTCCGGAATCACCGCCACCGGGGACTCGGCGTGGCGGGCCAGCGACGTGCTGACCGAGCCGAGCAGTGTGCGACGCAGTGCCCCGAGTCCGCGACTGCCGACCACCGTCAATCGCGCCGATCTGCCGCGGTCGCGCAGCACGGTAACCGGGGCACCTGTCACCACGGCGGTCGAGATCACGACCTCGGGGGCGAGCGGAGCCGAGACTTCGGCGGCTGCGGCGGCGACGACGGACCGGCCATGACTGCGCAGCTGTTCGGCATCGAACAGGGGACCGGACAGGCCGGGCCCGTAGTCGACCGGAACATCGACGGCGTAGACGACCTGTAGTGGGGCGCGGTGACGCGCGGCGTACTCGGCAGCCCAGCGCAGAGCGATGAGGGACTGTTGCGATCCGTCGACGCCGACGACAACCGGCCGGTTCGGGTTCTCCGAAGTGAACATGATGTGGGCCTTTCTGTTTCCTCCACTGTGCGTCGGGGTTTTCCGCCGGCGGCAGGGTCGGAGGGCACGTGCGCAGAGGCACTAGGTCGTCGTGGCGAGCACCCGGATCGGGGCCCGATGGGGGCGAACGGCTCTGGGGACAGCGACGCCACGGCGCGCAGGGTGGACCCAGGACCCGTTCACCCACTCACCGAGGCAGGTTTGCGATGAAAACCGAGACTCCCAGCAGCGTCGACGCCCGTCCGGCTGCCGATCCGACGTCAGCGAGCACACTGCTCGCCGACTACCTGCACACCCAGCGCGAGACGATTCTGGAAGGGCAGATCACCGTCGAGACGCACGACGACCCGGACTCGGTACCCGCGATGGTGATCGCGTCGCGACGGGCCCGCAGCGCGCTGAGCGCGCACCGTGGCGCCGTCCATGCCGAGCCGGAGGTGCGCAGACTGATCGAGGAACTGCGCTGGTTCGGCATCAATGTCGGCGCGGCCCACGAGTTGCGGACACAGTCGGCGCGACTGCATGCCGCCGTGGACGTGCTGCGACCGCGCTATGTCCGCGGTCCGGTGCACGCCAGAATCGCCGCGTACTTCGGGGAGCGGACCAGACTGGGATGGCTCGCCGCGCGTGACCTTCTCGGCTCGCCCCGATTTCCGGCGATGATCGAGGATCTGATGGCCGAAGAGCGATTGCTGCGCGGTGGCATCGTGGCCGGGATCGACGATGTCGACAACGAGGCGGTGCTGAGCGCGTTACTCGATCGCGTCCGAGCGCGCATGCGCGCGATCGAGTCGAAGGGGGAGGAAGACGCACGCGACGCGGCGGTCCACGCGCTGCGCAAAGCGATTCGGCGCACGCGCTACTACCTGGAAAGTATCCATGATCTCGCACCGTCGCGCAGCGCGCAGGCACGCGAGGGGATGAAGGCAGTGCAGGATCTGCTCGGCGAGCATCAGGAGGCGGTGGTGGCCAAACATCACCTGATCCAGATCACCAGGGAAGCGGAGAACGCGGGGGAGTCGACCTTCACCTACGGGCTCCTGGTGCAACGCGAAATCGACTGCACCACACAGTGTTCGGTGGCCTTGCCAGCTGCCTACTGGCGGCTGCTGCGTGAGGCCAGGGTGATGGCGGATGTGCGCGCGCGGAACTGAGCGACTCAGTTCAGCGGTGCTGTCCAGCGCATCGTGGTGCCGCCCTGCGGCCGTGGTGTGACGGCGAACGTGCCGCCCATCTCCGCGGCGCGGGCAGCCAGGTTGGCAAGGCCGCTGCGTCGGGTGGTCTCGGCAGCGATGCCGGTGCCGTCGTCGGTGACCTCGATCGAGACCTCGTCGCGCACGAGCAGTTCCACCCCGACGGTGCGCGCCTTCGCGTGCCGCACCACATTGCTCACGCCTTCCCGCAGAACGGCCTCGACGTGGTCGGACAGTGGTGGTTCGAGCACGGTGACCGGCCCGGCCAGCCGGACGGTGGTCCGCAACCCGGTGTCGTCGGTCATGTCGGTGATGATGTCGTGCAGGCGTTTTCGGTAGGTCGAGGAGTCGGTGGTGGTGTTGCTCTGCAGATCGAAGATCGAGAAGCGAATGTCCTGGACGATCGCTTGAATATCGTCGATGGTCTCGTCGAGGCGGTCACGCACTTCGGTCGAGCGGGCCCGTTGCATCGTGCCCTGCAACGAGAGCCCGACCGCGAAGAGTCGCTGGATGACGTGATCGTGCAGGCCGCGGGCGATCCGGTCGCGGTCGGCGTAGACGTCGAGTTCGCGCATCCGACGCTGGGTGTCGGCCAGTTGCAGCGCGACCGCCGCTTGGTCGGCATAGGTGGTCAGCAGCGCTTGATTCACCTCGCTGAGCTGGGCCGCACCGGCCGGAAACACCGAGGTCAAGACGCCGGTGACCGTGCCGTTCGCGCGCAGTGGCAGGGTGAGAACCGGGCCGAATTCGGCGGTCGAGTCGAAGATCTGGTGATGGGCGGGTGAGCCGGCGGCGACCGCGCGACCGGACCGGAATGCCTCGGCAGAGTGCGAATCCTCGAGCGGGATGTGACGGCCGATGAGCTTTTCGGCGTCGGCCCCCGCGGCGGCGACCACCACCAGTTCGGTGATCTCCTCGTGGGGAATGTCCGGATCTTCGGGCAGCGCGAGAAACGTGCAGGCGGAATTGGTCAAGGAGCGTCCGCGTTCGGCCACCAGGCCGAGTACGTCGGTGGACGGGCTGCCCGCCAGCAGTTCGGTCGCCACGTCGCGGATGGCTTCGAGCCATTGCTGGCGCACCCGTGATTGTTCGTAGAGGCGGGCGTTCTCGATCGCGATGCCCGCGGCCGCGGCGAGCGCTTGCACCACCACTTCGTCGTCCTCGGTGAATTCCAGACCGCCGGCCTTCTCGGTGAGATACAGATTGCCGAACACCTCGTCGCGCACCTTCACCGGCACGCCGAGAAACGTTCGCATCGGCGGGTGGTTGGCGGGGAAACCCACCGAGGACGGGTGGTCGGAAAGAGTGGACAGCCGGATGGGTTTCGGTTCGGCGATGAGCAGTCCGAGGACACCGTGCCCGCGGGGCAGGTCGCCGATCAGCACCCGGGTGCGGTCGTCGATCCCCTCGTAGACGAACTCGGCGAGCTGGTTGCTGGTCTTGTCGGTTTCCCGGACACCGAGCGCGCCGTAGCCGGCGTCGACGAGTTCGATCGCGGTGTGCACGATCGTGCGCAGGGTGTTGTCCAGATCCAGGCCCGCGGTCACCACGAGCATGGCTTCCATCAGCCGGTCCATCCGGTCGCGGACGTCGACGATCTGGGTGATCCGGTCCTGTACCTCGGCGAGCAGTTCACGTAGCCGCAGCTGAGACAGGGTTTCGGTCACCGGTGCCCGACCACGCGCCCCCGACGTGTTGTCCATAGGGCGCATTCTTCCACGTCGCCGTGGGGGCGGCGATGGCCGTCATCGGTGCTGCTCACGACGCAGGTCGGCCGCGATGACCGCGGCCTGGGTCCGGCGCTCGACCCCCAGTTTCGTCAGCAACCTGGACACATAGTTCTTGACTGTTTTCTCGGCGAGAAACATGCGTGCGGCGATCTGCCGGTTGGTCAGTCCTTCGCCGAGCAGCGACAGCAGCGTGCGTTCCTGTTCGGTCAGCGTCGAGAGCGGCCCGGTCTTCTCCTCGGCTTCGGAGCGCAGCTTGGCCATCAGCGCCGCGGCGGCTCGATTGTCGAGCAGTGACTTGCCTTCGCCGACCTCGCGGACGGCGCTGATCAGTTCCAGGCTCCTGATGTCTTTGACGACATAGCCGCTCGCGCCCGCCAGAATGGCGTCGAGCATGGCCTGCTCGTCGGTGAACGAGGTCAGGATCAGGCAGCGCAGGTCGGGCTCGGTCGAGAGCAGCTCGCGGCACAGTTCGATCCCGTTGCCATCGGGCAGCCGAACGTCGAGCACCACCACATCGGGACGCAGCGCCGGGATCCGCGCGAGGGCGTGTGAGCAGGACCCGGCCTCACCGATCACCTCGAGGCCGGGTTCGAGGGCGATCAGATCGCCCACACCACGCCGGACGATCTCGTGGTCGTCGACCAGGAACACCTTGATCATCGGTGACTCCTCAACACGTCGGTGTAAGCCTTCGCCTCCATCGTCCGCTGCCGTGGTGGCCGATGGAACACCGGGCGACACGATCACGGCGATGTCCGTCGCAGCGCGGAGCGGTGGGTGAGCGGTGGAGCGCCGAGCGCGGCGACCGCGACGGCCGCGACCACACACACCGGTTGCAGCCAGCTGAATTCCCGCACTATCAACAGCTGCAACAGGATCCAGCCGATCAGCGCACAGGCCGCGACCATCGATGTCTGCGAGGTGCGCGTGTCGTCCCGGCCCGCGGTGAGGGCGACGACAGCCATCGGCAAACCGACGACAACGGCCAGCACGACCCCGGCCAGGAGCGGGCTCTGCCAGGGCAGTCGGCTCTCAGCTGCCGGCCCTGGTGACAGTATTCCGGTGATGAGAGCGAGCGACCCCGCGAACGCCCAGATCGCGAGGATGCCGGAGACCAGGCACAGCGCGGATCGGCGGGGGTCCAATCGTCGCAGGTAGGTCGACACCATGGGTACAGCCTCGCCCGTTCCCCTCGATCACCGGCAGGGCCGAAGGTCCCGCGGGCGAGGGACCGGTGTCCCGATCCGGGGCCGAGAGGCCCGGCTGGAACTGGTCGCGCAGCGGTGGGCCGGATCGTGGTCGCGAATCGCCCGGTCCGCACACTGCTCGACGAATCGGCGTCGGCGCAGCTGCTGGTGGTCGGCAGCCACGGTAGAGGCGGATTCTCCAGCATGCTGCTCGGCTCGACGAGCAACGCGCCATTGCACTCGGTGGAGATCCCCGCGATCGTTGTTCGCGCCCCACGATGACTCGGCGGAACCCGAAGCGGCCGGATCATGGCACGGTGAGAATCTCGGTGAGCGGTCTGCGCGGGGTGGGCGGGAATTGCTGATTATCGGGTGCGGTGCCGACCCGGACCACGACCTGCGGTATTCCGGGATGGCCGATCAGGCTGCTCAGCAATCGTCTGCCCGCGGTGGTTTCGGTGATGTGGGTCAGCGCGCAGGTCGACATTCCCGACGCTGTGCATTCGAGCAGGGCCGCCGACAACGCCTCGCCGGTTCGCAGCCAGGTCGCGGGCGTATCGCCGGTCGCGGTGAGCACCACCAACCGGGCGTGATCGTCGAGATCGCCGCGTCGCGCCGAGGGGCCAGGGGTCGGGTACGTCCGGGCCACCCCGACCCGGGCGAGCTCGGACTCCGAGATCAGCGCCGAGGGCGGAATGCCTTCCGGCGTGCCGGGATGTCCTGCCCACCAGCGTAATTCGGCTTGGTACCCCATGTCGTATCGGCGCAGGGCATCGGATTGCTCTGAGGCCAGCGACAGCCGGGCACGGGCGCCTTCGTCCAGGACATCGAGAGTGACTTCATGGGCGGAGACGAGGTCGTCGAGTGCCAATCGAACCGAACCCCACCCGAGGGGCTCGTTCATCGGCAGCCGATCGGTATATCGACGGTCGATGGCCTCGGCCCGGCGGAAAACTCCCACCGGTGGGTCCGGCCATCGCCGGAATTCGATGGTGGCGAGCAGATCGGGTCGCGTCGGGTCCGGGAGTCGAAGGGTGTCGGTGCGCCAGCCTTCGGCCGCGAACGCGGTCCGCACGTGGTCCAGGACCGCGCCGCAGCTGATCACCGCCTGACGACCGTGCGGATCGGCGGCGGTGAGCTGCCGGTCGGTGTCACGCAAGAGGTGCAGCCGGGTGCCGTCGAAGACCCACCGCCACGGCTGGGTGTTGTGGACCGACGGCGCGCGGCACCCGAGGCGGATCGCCGCGCGGATCGTAGGAGGATCAGGGACCGGGTGGACTGGTTCATCGTTCATAGCATCGAGTCTCGCCCTTGCCCGATGTTTGCCGAGACGGTCTTTGCGCCTGTTCGGCGGGGACCAAATGCCCTCCCTGGCGTGACCGCGGCCGCACGGCGCGAAAGGCGGGCGCGATCGGTGTTCATGGGCGAATGATCAGCCGGAATCCCAGGTGCGAGGTGGAGGTGTCGACAGCTTGGGCCATTCTGGCCGCCGGCCGGTACCGACGGCAGTAGTTCGGAGCACACAGGTGTGAGCCGCCTTTGATGACGCGGCGGCCGATGGTCGATCCGGCATGATCGCGGCTGCCGGTTTCGGTACCGCCACGCGGATCTTCGGGGACACAGCACGCATGGGCCGGGCTCTGATGGGCCGTGTACCAATCCTGGGTCCATTCCCAGACGTTGCCGATCATGTCCGAAAGGCCATATCCATTGGGCGGGAACGATCCGGCCGGTGACGTTCCTTCGTATCGGTCGATTCGCGTGTTGTGGTGCGGGAATTCGCCGTGCCAGGTATTCGCCATCGGTGTGTTTCCCGGTTCGAATTCATCACCCCAGGCGAATTCGGCGCCGTCGAGCCCCCCGCGGCAGGCGTACTCCCATTCGGCCTCGGTCGGTATGTCCTTGCGCGCCCATTCGGCGTAGGCGGCGACGTCGTCCCACGCTGTGTGCACCACCGGGTGGTCGGGTCTTTTCTTGATGGAAGTGCCCGGGCCCTGTGGATGTCGCCAATTCGCTCCAGGAACCCACTGCCACCATTGGTAGGGCTGGTCCAAGCGCACGCGATGATCGGGCTTGATGAACACCGAGGAGCCGGGCACGAGTTGCTCGGGGGCCGCATCGGGATAGTCGGCCGCGTCCGGGGCGCGCTCGGCGACGGTGACATAGCGGGTGCGGGCGACGAAGCGGGCGAATTCGGTGTTGGTCACCGGATGCGGGTCGATCCAGAATCCGGGGACCGAGACCCGGTGCGCGGGTGCTTCCTCCGGGTAATGATCGTCCGAGCCCATGGTGTAGACACCGCCCTCGATCCACACCATTTGTTCCTGTCCGGGGCGATCACTGTGCGGTGGTAGCCCGCCGGCGACACTGCTCATTTCGTTGCCCTTCCGATGACCGACGGATATCGCGGGAGGTCCTCCGAGCTTTCACTGTCACGACCCTGTGATCCCTCACCCGGCAAGGGTGAAATTTCGACGATGATCGCTTTTCCCACCGAGCACCCGGTGTAATGTCGAACGGGTCGCAAGACCGGCCGTCGGCTGATTCCCATGATGACTCCGGCACGACGAGCTCGGATAGGTGGGTGCGGAACAGGCTCGAACTGTACACGCCCTGCGGTTGGACGTGGTCGGTACAAGAATCGACATTGTGGCGTTAATCGAAGCCCTGCAAGGAAACTCGCCGTGATGCTGATCCGCGAGGAGCATCGGGGCCGTGCCGCGCATCGGTGTTCTCTGTGTGAGGAGTCTGCCTCATGGCAATTCCATTCCGTGGTGTGATCAACCTCGATATTCGCGATTCGGTCCCGGACTGGGGTCCGTATGAGCAGCCGAAGGCGCGGTCGGGCTCGCCGAATGTCGTCTACATCGTGCTCGACGACGTCGGGTTCGGCGCGATGAGTTGCTACGGCGGCCCGATCGAGACACCGAATATCGATCGGATCGCCGCGAAAGGTCTGCGCTACAGCCAATGGCATACCACCGCACTGTGCTCGCCGACCCGCTCCTGCCTACTCACCGGCCGCAACCACACCACCAACGGCATGGCGTGTATCAGCGAGTGCGCGGTGGGATTTCCGGGCGCCAACGGGCATATCCCACCGGAGTGCGCCACCCTGGCCGAGGTGCTGGTCGAACAGGGCTACAGCACGGCGATGGTCGGCAAATGGCATCTGTGCGCCGAGGACGAGATGAACCTCGCCTCCACCAAACGGAACTGGCCGATCGGTCGCGGTTTCGAGCGCTTCTACGGATTCCTCGGCGCGGAGACGAACCAGTGGTATCCCGATCTGATCCACGACAACCATCCGGTCGAGCAGCCGTCGATGCCCGAGGACGGCTACCACTTCAGCGTCGACATCACCGACCGGGCCATCGAATACATCGACGATGTCAAAGCCATCGCCCCGGAGCGTCCGGTCCTGCTCTACTACGCACCAGGGTGTGCGCACGCTCCGCACCACGTGCCGCGTGAATGGGCCGACCGCTATCGAGGAAGGTTCGACGCCGGCTACGAGGCGATGCGCGAAGAGACCCTCGAGCGGCAAAAGCAGATGGGCCTGGTTCCCCAGAACACCGAACTGCCACCGCTCAACCCGATCGGCACGCCCGAGACCCGCGGGGGACCCGGCGGCGAGCCGTTCCCGCCGCTGGACTACACCCGCCCCTGGGACACCCTCACCGGTGACGAACAGCGGCTGTTCTCCCGGATGGCCGAGGTGTACGCGGGTTTCCTGTCGCACTGTGACGACCAGATCGGTCGCCTGCTCGATTACCTGGAGCGGATCGAGGAACTCGACAACACCATCATCGTGGTGGTCTCCGACAACGGGGCCAGCGGTGAAGGCGGATCGGACGGCTCGGTCAACGAGAACAAGATCGCCAACGGCGTCCCGGACGATCTGGCCGAGAACATGGCCAAACTCGACGAGCTGGGCAGTCCCACCACCTACAACCACTATCCGAACGGGTGGGCGATGGCCTTCAACGCCCCCTTCAAGATGTGGAAGCGGTACTCCTTCAACGGCGGCACCTGCGACCCGTGTGTGATCTCCTGGCCGGCCGGGATCTCGGCCAACGGCGAGACCCGTGATCAGTACCATCACGCCGTCGACCTGGTGCCGACGTTGCTGGACTGCGTCGGTGTCGACCTCCCCGAGATGGTGAAGGGTCACCCCCAGGTGCCACTTCAGGGGGTGAGCATGCGCTACAGCTTCGACGCGCCCAACATCCCGACCGCCAAGCACACGCAGTTCTACTCCATGCTCGGCGGGCGCGGGATCTGGCACGACGGCTGGAAAGCGGTCACCACCCACCCCACTCTCAGCGGATGGAGCCACTTCCCCGACGACACCTGGGAGCTCTACCACACCGAGGCGGACCGCGCCGAGATGCGCGATCTCGCCGCCGAGGAGCCCGGGAGACTGGCCGAACTCATCGGCCTGTGGTTCTACGAGGCAGGTACCAACCAGGCGTTCCCGCTCGACGACCGCTCCGCTGTCGAAATCCTCACCACCCCACGTCCCCAGCTCGCGCCACCGCGCAACCGCTACGTCTATCGTCCCGGCGGTGCGGAGGTGCCCGAGGCCGTGGCGGTCAACATCCGCAACCGCTCGTACTCGATCGGAGCGCTCGTCGATCTGCCCGCACCGGGGGCTCGCGGCGTCCTGTTCTCCCACGGCGGCCGCTTCGGCGGGCACGCGCTGTACATCAAGGACAACCGGCTGCACTACGTGTACAACTTCCTGGGCAGCGAGGAACAGCGGATCGAGGCGACCGAGGACCTGCCGACCGGCGAGAACCTGATCCTGGCCGCATCCTTCGACAAGGACGGCGAGGATCCGCCCGGCACCGCACGCGGTCTCCTCAGCCTCTATTACGGCGACCGTAAGGTCGGCGAAGGCCGAATCCGCACCCAGCCAGGCAAATTCAGTCTCACCGGCGAAGGCCTCAACGCGGGCCGCGACAGCGCCGAACCCGTTACCGGGGACTACCCCGGCGCACGACCATGGTCGTTCACCGGCGGGACGCTGCACCGGGTAGCGGTCGACGTGAGCGGCGAACCGTTCATCGATCTCGAACGCGAAGCCGCCGCGATGCTGTCACGCGAGTAGCGGCGGCTCGTGCGCGGAACCCGAAGTGCCTACTGGCGGTAGACCAGAACGCTTTCGGCTCGGTCCATTTCGTCCCGGCGCAGGGCGGGGGTTGCCCCGTGCCTGCGCGGCATCACATGACGCTGATCAGGAAGCGGGTGAGAACCTCGACCAGATCCTCGAGTTCGGCGCCCGATCCATTGATGCTCCACTGATGAACCAGCGCCATGAGAGCGCCGATGAAACCTGTTGCCGCGGCACGAAACCCGCCTGCGGGGACGAAGCCTGGACCTCGCGTGCGCTTCAGTTCGGCGGTAAAGAACTCTACCCAGATCTCCCGCTGGTCCACGCGGTGCTTCTCGACGTCGGCGCTCACCCCGACGATCTCGACGAACGACACCCGTGCGCGGTGGGGGTCCATGCCGATCGCCCCGGCATAGGCCCGCACCGCGATGCGCGCGCGGGTGGCGGCGTCCGCATCGCCGGCCTCGGCCAGCGCCTCGATCACCGCTCGCCGTGTGTCCGCCTGGATCATGTCGTACACCGCGAGCAGCAGCAGCTCCCGGTTGCCGAAGTGCTCGTAGAACTGCGCGCGCGCCAATCCGGCTGCCTTGCACACCATCGTGATGGACGTGCCTTGATAGCCCTGCTCGCCGAACACGGCGAGACCGGCTGCGATGAACTGCTCTCGTCGTTGCGCCCGGCGATCCTCGACCGGGCGACCGTTGTAAACCCGGGGTGAGCCGCTCGCAATCACGGCGTCAACCCTAGTTCCCTGGGTGGGGTCGGTTCGAACTGGGCCGATCGGTATCGGGGGCCTGTGCTCTATTCGACTCCGATCGTTTTCCGAAGAACGAGGCAACAGTCTCGCCGAAGATGGAGCGGACAGAGCCATCCCGTCCGGGGTCAGAACAAGCCAGTCGGCGTCGGTGATGGTGCAGCTGGTTTGTGCGGGAACGCCGTCGAGTCGATCCTTCAACCACAGCAGTGCGGATGCGGCTCCGGAGATCTCCGTGGTGATGTGCTCGGCCAACTGCTCGCGTGTGTATTGCGCTGTTGCCGTGTGGCTTTCGCAGTAGGTTCACCGGTCCGATGGGTATGAGTCCGTCCGGGCGCCGTCCTCGGGCGGGATCGGACCGCAGCGCCAACTGTGACTTGCCTCATCTCTCGCCGGATGGGTAGTGTGCCTCACATCTTAGATATGGACGTCCAACAATGATGCTGGGAGTGCTCGATATGGCCGCAGTGAATTGGCGACCGCCGGTGAGAGACCCTCGCGGCCGGATGAAGTCGCGGGTACGGGTCCGTTCGCTCGCGTTCGCCGTGATGATGGTCGCCGGGACCGCCACGGTCGCCGCCGCTCCCGTGTCGGCTGTGCCGTTCGACGGTGTCGTGCAGCCCGCGCCGCCGTTCCTGAGTTCGCCGGCGATACCGGAGTTCGACACCTTCTACCGCCCGCCCGCGGACGTCGTCGCGGCCAAGCGGCCCGGTGAGATCATCGCCGCCCGGCAGGTCAACGTCGCGACCTACAACGTGCTGCCGCTCAATGTCGATGCCTGGCAGTTGTCCTATCGGTCGAACAACAGTCGCGACGAACCGATCGGCGCTGTCGCGACCGTGCTGAAGCCGCGCGGGGAGGTGCCACGCGGTACCCGAAACCTGCTCTCGTACCACATGGCCGAGGACTCGACGGGCAAATATTGCGCCTCGTCGTATTCGATCCAGCAGTGGGCGCTGCCCGGCTTCGTCACCGGTCAGCTGGTCGCGCCGATCGGATTCCTCGAGGTCCAGGTGGCGTTGCAGCAGGGCTGGGCGGTGGTGGTCCCCGATCATCAGGGGCCGAACGCGGCCTTCGCGCACGGCCCGTTGGCCGGGCGTATCGCGCTCGACGGCATCCGTGCGGCCGAGAACTTCGCGCCGATGGGGCTGGACGGGGCGGCGACCGAGGTGGGGATGATGGGCTACTCCGGTGGTTCGGTCCCCACGATGTGGGCGGCCGAAATGCGCAAAACCTATGCGCCGGAACTGAATATCGTCGGCGCGGTCTCCGGCGGAACAGATGCCGACCTGGGGGAGTTGGTGAATCTGGCGAACAACAACGCGGCCTCCGGTCTGGTGTACGCCGGCATCATCGGCCTGGCTCACGAAGAGCCGGAGTTCGCTGCCTTCCTCCGCGAAACCAGCAATCCACTCGGGCAGGCACTGCTGACCGGCAAGGACCAGCTGTGCGTGGGTGTTCAGGCAGCACTGTTCCCCTTCATGAATATCAAGGGGTTGTTCACTACGCCTGGCGATCCCCTCGCGGCCCCGGCCGCCCAGGCGGTGATCGAGCGCACCCGGATGGGGAAGAGTGTGCCGGACATGCCGGTATACCTGTACCAGGCGAATATGGACTGGCTGGTGCCGGTCGGGCCGGTCAACAAGCTCTACGGCACTTATTGTCAAGATCCGAACGCCAAGGTGAGCTATACCCGCGATCATTTCAGCGAGCATCTGAGCCTGGAGGCCATCGGCCTGCCGCGCGCCATGATGTGGATGCGCGATCGCTTCGCGGGGGTGCCGGTCGAAAGCGGTTGCCGGCTCGATGAAGTCGGCTCCATGGCGTTGGACTCGCGGACATGGGGGGAGTGGGTGTCGATTATCGGCGGTGAACTGGCGGCGTTCATGGGGCAGCCCATCGGTACTCGCTGACGCCGTAACGCACGGTCATCAGGGTCTTGATTGGCCCTCAAGAACGCGCTACCTTCTTGGGGATCAATCAAGAAGTTGAGAGATGAGGCGGTCCCTTGGACACCGATGCCGTGACCGACAAACTGCGCCGCCTGGACACCAGCGGCCTGCTCGCTCTGTTCACCACCCTGGAAGCCCCCGCGATCAGCGAAATAGACGGCGAGTACGCCGCCGCTCTGCTGGCCCAGCCGAACCTGTTCGCCGTAGTGAGCGGCAAGGTGGCCGTGGCCAACCCGCTCGGACCTTGGCTGTGCAAGGCCTTCCGGCCCGTCGATGAGAACAGCGGGCGCGGCTACAACACTTTCCGCGAGTTCGGCCGGGTCCGGCAGCGCTACCCGATGCACACCCTGTTGGCTCCGTCCCGCTACGACGGTGCTCCGGCCTACACGCTCATCTATCGCGCCTACACCTCGATGTGCGGGTCGATTCACATGGTGGACGAGGTGCGCCGTGCCGCGCCCGGCGTCTACCTGGGCATGGGCACCTGGGGATTCACCGACGCCCAGCGCCGCGTCCCCCGCCCCTTCCTGCTGACCGGCCCAGTCGGTTCGTACCGCGGCGACATCGGTAGAGCCCGCCGTGGCTTCACACCTGGCCCCCGCGAGCTGCCCGGTCCACCGGCCTGACACCGCTCAGCTGTCGACCCCATCAGAAACGAAGGACCCATGACCACATCCCCCCGCACCGCGCTGATCACCGGCGCCTCCGCCGGCATCGGCGCGGCGTTCGCCCACCACTTGGCCGCGAGCGGCTACCAGCTGCTGCTCGTAGCCCGCCGCGCCGATCGTCTCCAGGAGCTCGCCACGCAGCTGACCGACCGCCACGATGTGCGTTGCGAGGTGTTCGCCGTCGACCTCACCGACCCGGCCGCGCCCGCCGCGATTGTGGACTACGCCGACCAGCAGGGCTTGGACGTCGACGTCCTGATCAACAACGCGGGTCTCTCGGGCAAGACCGCGTTCGCCGACACCCCATGGGACGCCCTGGCCGGAGAGATCCAGCTGATGGTGACCGCTCCGACCGAACTCGCCCACCTGGTCATCCCCGGCATGAAGAAACGTCACTGGGGCCGCATCATCAACCTGTCCTCGATCGCGGCGTTCACTCCACCCGGAGCCAGCTTGCTCTACACCGGCATCAAGTCCTACGTCCTCAACGCCTCGCAATCCCTCGACATGGAACTCAAACCCCACGGCATCCACGTCACCGCCCTGTGCCCCGGCCTCACCCACACCGAATTCCACGACGTCATGGGCACTCGCGACAAAGCCGATCACCTGCCCGGCATCCTGTGGCAGCAGCCCGGCGCCGTCGTCGCCGAGGGCTGGGACGCGGTGATGAACGGCAAACCCGTGTGCGTCCCCGGCATCGTCAACAAGATCTCCGCCGCCGCCATGAAGCCGCTGCCCACCCGCCTGGGCTACCTCGTCGGAAAGACCTTCAATCCCTTCAAGAACAGCTGAACCCTTGCCGCGCGTTCAGCGACGGCACGGCCACCTGGCGGCGTCCAGATAGGGTTGCGGTCAACGTTGGCGACAAGTCAGGACTGAACATGCCTCGCAACAGACGCCCTCGCGACCGCGAGGAGAAGCGCGCGGAGATCGTGGTGGCGGCCAGGCGGTTGTTCGTCGAGGAGGGCTACGACGCGGCGTCGATGGCGCGGATCGCCCGCGAGGCCGGAGTGGTGTCGAACACTCTGTACTGGTACTTCCAGGACAAGGACGCGGTATTGATCACGGTCCTGGACGCGATCCTGGCCGACTCCATGGCCGCCTACAGCGAAATCCTGGACTCCGGATTGTCGGACCGGTTGTTGTGGCTGGTCACGGAATTGGAGCAGCTGGGCCGATTGGTCAGTACGGTGCACGCCCGCGCGAAGGAGTCCGAGGCCATCGCGCAATGGCACGACCAGTTCCACGCGCTGGCCGAGGGCCTGTTCCGGATGGAGCTGATCGAGCTCGGCATACCCGCCGACGAAGTGGATCCGTTGGTCTCGATGGGGGTTTTCGTCGTCGAGGGTCTGTTGACCCATCCGGTGCAGGAACCCGGCAAGCGGGCGGTGATCGAGGCGTTGCTTCGCAGCGCTCGCGCGATCGCCGCGCCGACTACCTGATTCCCAGTCGTGCTCGTCGCGCGAGGTGCGCTCTGCCGTCGAATTGTTCTGCCAGGAAGCCGATCTGGTCACGGACGACGTTTCGAAGGGACAGTCCGGGTGCCGCGGCGAGTTCAGGTCGGACGCGTAGACGGCGTAGCGATCGGGGCTGTCACCGACATAGGCCAGCGGTTGGTGCGCGGCTTCCTGGATTTGGTGCCGGTGGTGGTGAGCAGAAGTAGTTGTTGACCGCGGGCCTGGCCTTTGTTGGCGCGGAACTCGATGATCGTCGATTGGTTGAACGCGTCGAAGTCGAAGCTGGCGGTGATCAGCGGTTGACGCGCGGTGGCTGTTCGGCGGTGTGGTTGTCGGTGTCGCGAGTGGCCGGTGCCGGCAGAGGGAGCGGGCGCCGGGGTCGGTGGTCGTTGTTCAATCCGTCCAGGATCAGCGCGAGGTGGCGCCGCCACGCAGTGGGGTCGACCGTTCGAGTGATGTCGGCGAGCGCGCCGACGGTGAAGATGAGTCCGAAGAAGTCGGTGGGGATGGTATCGGGGCGCAGGGAACCGTCGTCCTTGGCTCGCTGGGCCAGTTTCTCCACGGCGGCTTCGATCCGCGCGCTCTGCACCCCCACCTGATCGCAGCCGTGACCGATGCGTTCGAGGGTCGCGGTCATGCCGCGACTGCCGGCCATCCGTTCGCACGCGAACTCGAAGTACGCCACGAGCGCGGGCCAGGGATCGGTGGCGGACGCGGCTGCCTCGGCCGCTTCGGCCATGTCGGTGAAGTTCTGTTCGAATACCGCGTCGATCAGCTCGTCCTTGTCCCTGAACCGGCGATACATGGTGCCGATGCCGACACCGGCGTGGCGGGCTATGTCGTCGAGGGTCACGTCCAGGCCGTGTTCGGCGAACATCTCGTGCGCGGCGTGGATCAAGCGTTGCCGGTTGCGGAGAGCATCGGCGCGTAAGCCGCGCTCGGGTATGGGGTGACTCACATCGCTCATCTCCTCGATTGATCTAAACGGAGGATTATCTCCGCCTATGTTAGCGTTCAGGCTAAATGGAGATGTTACTCCGCTTATCTGATCGGCTAGGAGAAGTGAGGACACTATGAGCAGTCGGACGAACGACGCCGACCAGGTACTGCCACTGACGATCGTGACCGGCGGCACCGACGGCATCGGCAAGGAAGTGGCCCGAGAGCTGGCACGTCAAGGCAAACGCGTCTGGATCATCGGTCGTAGCTCGGCCAAGGGCGCGGCCGCGGAAGCTGAGCTCCGCCAAGTAGGCGACGTCCGGTTCGTGGCGGCGGACCTCGGGTCCATGGCGCAGGTGCGCGAGCTGTCGGACCAGATTCTCGCCGAGACCGACGAGATCGAGAGTTTGGTGCACTCCGCGGGCATCCTCAAGATCGAACACGCACTCAACGGCGACGGCATCGAACAGAACTTCGCGATCAACTACCTGGGCAGGTTCCTGCTGACCGAACGGCTCCTGCCCGCCCTGACGAAGGGGCGTGCGCGCGTGGTCGCCATCGCCGCGGCAGGGATGAACAAAATGGTCTTCGATTTCGACAGCCTGCCCGGGATTCCCCAGCTCAGCCCGTTCAAGACCTTCACCCAGTCCCAGGCCGCCAACGACGTGTGGATCCAGGACCTCGCCGCTCGAGTCGAGGGCTCCGGCGTGGTGGTCACCGCGGTCATGCCCGGCATGGTGGAGACCAATATCCGGCTCAACGACGCCAACGGGTTTCTCATCAAGCTGACCGACAGCCCGGTGCTCATGCCGCTGTTGCGCATGTCCATCCTGATCAGTCCCGCCACCGCCGCGATCACGCCGGTCTGGCTGGCCACCGATCCGGCCGCCACCGCCAACGGCGGCTTCTTCGGGCCGAAGAAGAAGGTCATCAAGGTCAAGTCCGACCGCAAAGACCCCGTACTGCAGCGAAAGCTGCGTGAGACCTCGCTTCGCCTCGTCGGCGGAGCGCTCTGACCCACTCATCACACGGACACGAGGACTCTACCGATGACAATCACTCCCGAATCGACCCTGTTCCAGCCGGTTTCGCTGGGCTCGATGAAGCTCGGCAACAAACTGGTGATGGCACCGATGACCCGCAGTCGGGCACTGCTCGACGGCGACATCAGCGATGCGCAGGTCGAGTACTACGCACAACGCGCGAGCGCGGGCCTGATCATCAGCGAGGCGACTCAGGTCTGGCGGATCGGTGGCGGCGCCTACCTGTCCACGCCGGGCATCTACACCGATGAGCACGAAGTGGGCTGGAAGCGCGTCGCCGAGGCGGTGCACGAGCGCGGCGGAAAGTTCGTCGTGCAACTGTGGCATGTCGGGCGCCACGCCCATTCCGCGATCAACGGCCTCGGTGCGGTGGCGCCCTCGGCGATCCAGACCGAGATCTCCACCTTCATCGGGCCGGAGGGGGATTCGGAAGGAAAGTCGCGAGTCGGGCTGCCGCACGCTCTGACGATTCCCGAAATCCACGCCACGCAGCAGGACTTCGCTGACGCCGCCGAACGCGCCGTGCGCGCGGGTGCTGACGGTGTCGAAATCCATGGCGCCGGTAGCTATCTACCGCAGCAGTTCCTGGCGGAGGGCGCCAATCAGCGCACCGACGAATACGGTGGCTCCCCGCAGAACAGGGCCAGGTTCGTCATCGAACTGGTGAACAAAGTGGTCGACGCGGTCGGTGCGGACCGGGTCGGCATCAAGATCTCGCCCGGCTTGCCGATCGGTGAACTGGGCGAGACCGACCCCTGGAGCACCTATGAGGTGTTGCTGAACGCGATCGCACCACTGGAGCTGGCTTACCTGCATGCGATGTATCGCATCGACGACCCCGTTGTCGACCGGGTGCGCCGGATCTGGCCTGGGAAGTTCCTCCTGAGCTCCGGGTTCAACGGTCCGGTCACCGAAGACGACTATCAGGAGGCCATCGAGCGGAACCGGATCGACGCGGCGGTGATCGGCCGGAATTTCCTCGCGAACCCCGACTTCGTCGAGCGCCTACTGATCTCGGCGGAACTGAACGCAGCCAAGCCCGAGCACTTCTACGCGGGCGGCGACACCGGATATATCGACTACCCGACACTATGGGTCTGACCCCAATTTCCTTGTGCTGCAGTCGATGACTGGCCGAATCGCGGGGCAATCGACCGGTACTTCTGCCGATGGGGGTCGTCTTACTCTGACAGGTAATAGGCTCTATGCAATACTGCATAGTATGTACGTTCGACGTAGGGAGTGATGTCATGCCGATGATCGATCTGACCGTGGGGCGGGGCTCGGTTCGGGATGCGAAGCGTGCGGACCTGCTCGAGGAATTGGCGACGATACTGCTGCGGTGGGAAGGTGCGCCCGATACGGAGTTCTTCCGGGAGATCACGTGGGTGTACCTCCACGAGATCGAGGCCGACCAGCTCGCTGTCGGAGGTCGCGGCGGGGGAAGCGCGCGGTTTCGGGTCGAGGTGACCGTGCCCGAAGGCGCGCTGTCACCGCGACGCAAAGCGGGGCTGATCGCCGATGTCCACGGCGCTGTCGTTGCCGCCGCGGGACTCGACCCGCACAGCGCGCAGGCACTGCACGTGTGGACGCTGATCCGGGAAGTGCCGGAGGGCAGCTGGGGTGCGGCGGGCGCCGTGGTTCATTTCGAGCAGCTGAAGCAGACCTCGGCCGCCGAGCGCGAACGCTCCGCGACCTCCTGACCGCGAGATCGTCGCTGTCGAACCCACTACCCGAGTAAGGAATTCCCGTTCGTTCTCTCGGCAGGCGCGTCGCGGATCAGCGGATCCGATGCCCGAGCAGCCTGCCGCACTGATTGTCACCCTTCAGGAGCCACGTATGCCGTTCTATCAATGCGTTATCCCCGCGGGAACAGTGTCTGATGACGTGCGCGCCGCGCTGGCGGAGGCGATCACCGATGTCCACGCCACGGTCACCGGAGCGCCACGCCAATTCGTCAACGTCATGTTCATCGAATCCCCGCCGGGCACGTTCTACACCGCGGGAAAACGCCACGCGTGCGCGGTGATCGCGGGCACGATCCGGGCGGGCCGCGACCGTGAAACCAGGGCCAGGCTGCTCACCGGGCTCTCGGAGGCGTGGACTTCGATCACCGGCGTGGACGCTCGCGACGTCTTGCTCGGGCTGAACGAAGTCGATGCCACCTCCACCATGGAAGCGGGGCTGATCATGCCGGCCCCGGGCGAAGAGGCGGCGTGGTTCGACCGCCACCGCGACACTCTCGGCGAGATCCTGGCCCCCGAGTGACAGCTGTGGCGGGGGCCCGGCACTGAGCTGCTCACCGTCGGTGAACCGCAACGGTTGATGTCGATCACGGTGCGCGCGTTGGGTATCCCCGATCGCGCAATATTCGGCATCGCCTAGCGGTGGCAGGTCGACGGCGGGCCCGCCACGGTGGGGATCGAGCTCAGCCATCGACAGTAGCTGGTGCCAGACCGGCCACGAACTGGGTGTCTCCGTCGTATTTTCCGAATTTGGCGGCGCCGCCCGGGGAACCGATCGTGTCGAAGAAGTCCACGTTCGTCTGCGTGTAGTCCGTCCATTGGTCGGGGACGTCGTCCTCGAAGAAGATCGCCTCGACCGGGCAGACCGGTTCGCAGGCACCGCAGTCGACGCATTCGTCGGGCTGGATGTAGAGCATCCGGTCGCCCTCGTAGATGCAGTCCACCGGGCACTCTTCGATGCAGGCTCTGTCTTTGATGTCGACACAGGGTTCGGCGATCACATAGGTCATGCGGTCGGGATCCCTTCGAGCGCTTCGAGCCGGGCTGGGACGTGTTTGTGCCAGGGGGTGCCTGCGAAGTCGTCTTTGAGTCCGAGGCTGGTCAGTTCGTTGGGGGAGACCCCGGCGCTGGTCGTTGTTCCGTCGCCGGTGGGGTAGTCGAGGCCGAAACCGTTGGGCAGGGCGATGTTTCCGGCCCGCATCATGTCGCTGACCTCGACGATCACGGTGGCGGATCCGTTCGCGGTGACCAGTCGTGCCGGGGCGCCGTCGGTCAGCCGCAAGGCGGTGGCGTCCTCGGCGCTGATCCGGAGGTGGCCGTCGCGGTCACGGCGGCGCCAGTCGGGGTTACGGAAGATCGTGTTGGCGGTGAACGAGCGCCGTTCACCGGCGGCCAGGACCAGCGGGAACTCCGGGGTCGTCCACGCCGCGCGCGCGGTGGGCAGCTCGCGCACCTGGTCGAGCAGGTTGTCGATGTCGATGGTGAAGCGACGGTCCTTGCGCTTGACGTAGTGCCAGACGTCATCCCAGGTGTCGTCGGTGAAGACCACGCCGGTCGGGGATTCGACGACCGCGTCGAACAGTCGGTTGCCCGGTGTCAGGCCGGTACCGGTGAAGCCCGCTCGGGCAACGGCTTTCGGGTTCGACATCGCGCATATCTGACTGAGGCCCCACAGCACCGCCGCGCCCCTCACCTGCGGCGCCATCGTGGTGCCGAGCGTCTCGTACAACAAGTACGGAGCGATCTTTGCGAGGGCGGGGTCAGCGGCGACGGTGGCCAGGAAGGTCGCGCCGAAGGTGTCACGCCCGGTCTGCGCGGCGCGCCGGAGTCGGGCGATGGTGACATCGTCGACGACCCGCATGCGTCGAAGTACCCGCGCGTAGATCTCGGGCTCGGGCAGCGTGCCGTCGAGCGGTTCCATGAGCGGTTTGCGCAGATGGACGACATTGCGCGGGAATTCGAAGTTGAAGAACGTCGCTTCGGGCTTCTCGTACTGGCTGGCGGCGGGCAGTACATAGTCGGCCTCGCGCGCGGTTTCGGTGAACGCCACATCGATCACGACGGACAGGTCCAGTGCGCGCATCGCGGCCCGGAAGCGGGGCGAATCGGCAAGAGAGTGCGCCGGGTTGGACGAGTCGATCCACATCGCGCGGAAGCGGTTCGGGTGGTCGGTGAGGATCTCGTCGGCGATCGAATTGCAGGGGATCAGGCCGCCGATGATCTTGGCGCCGGTGACCGGTGAGGTCCGACCGCCGCCACCACCACCGCCGCCGAGCATCCCGCCCGCCAGGGGAACCATCGCGCCGAGCAGGGCCGAGGCCCCGGCCTCCACTCTCGCGCGCAGCGGAGCCACCCGGGCGAGCGCGGGCAACGTCGTGCTGATCGCCGTGGCCGCCGCGGTGACGGTCCGCGTCGTCACCCGCTTCTGCGCGCGTGCCAGTGCGCTCGGCTTCTTGCGCGGTGATCCGGCCCCGGAACCACCGGTCAGCATCGCGAACGAGGAGTGCAGGTACATGGTGCCGGGTCTGCCGAAGTTGCCGGTGACGATCCACAGGAGCTTGTTCAGGTACGACACCAGAGTGCTGTTGGGCGCCTGCTGAATTCCGAGATCCTCGTAGACGCACACACTCGACGCGGTCGCGATCCGGCGCGCCGCCGCCCGGATCTCGCCCTCGCCGACACCGCTGATGGTCGCGAAATCCGCGACGTCGCAAGCCTGGAACGCGGCGTGGACCTCGTCGTAGCCGGTGGTGTGCGCGGCGATGAAACCGGCGTCGACCAGGTCTTCCTGCACGATCACCGCGACCAGCGCCGCCATCAGCCAGGCGTCGCGCCCCGGCAACACCCGCAAGTGGTGCTCGGCCATCGCCGCGGTTTCGCTGACGCGCGGATCGATGACGATCATCGAACGGTTCGGGTCGGCGGCTACCTGCTTGAGCACCGGTCTGGCCCGCGGAAAGCTGTGTGATTGCCAGGGGTTCTTGCCGACGAACACCAGCACTTCGGCGTTTTCGAAGTCGCCCTTGGTGTGACCGCCGTACAGGCGGCCGTCGACCCAGATCTCCCCGGTCTTCTCCTGTGCCAACGCATTCGAGTGATAGACCGAGCCCAGTGCCCCCCGCAACCCGACCGCGTTGGCTGCCCCGAGGTGGTTGCCTTGGCCGCCACCGCCGTAGAAGAAGATCTTGTCTCCGCCGTGTTCGTCTGTGATGGCGGAGAGTTTCGCGGCGATCTCATCGATCGCTGTGTGCCAGTCGATCTCCTGGTAGGTGCCGTCGGGCCGGCGTTTCAGTGGGGTGGTGATGCGGTGCGCGCCGTTCTGGTACAGGTCGAGGCGCATCGCTTTCTCGCAGGTGTAGCCCTCCGATGCCGGATGTGCCTTGTCGCCGCGGATCTTCGCCAGTCGGCGGTCCTCCACGTCGACGGTGATCCCGCAGTTGCATTCGCACAGCACACACGCCGTCGCCTTCGGTTCGGCCATGTCACACCCCTTCGACGGTAATATGCTAGGCAACATAGCATATTAGTTATGCGAGGTGGCATAATATTGCTGAGTTGACTCGAAATTCAGTAAGGAGTGCCACGACGTGGGAGCCCGCACCGACACCCGGCAGAAGATGCTCTACAGCGCTGTCGAGCTTCTTCGTGAACGCGGCTCGGCCGGGGTGACCATCGACGCCGTGCTGGCGCGCAGCGAGGCACCGCGCGGATCGGTCTACCACCACTTCCGCGGTGGACGCGCCGAGATCATGACCGAATCGCTGGCGCTGGCCGGCGATGCCATCAGTGCCATCATCGACAAGGCGGTGGAGCAGGGCTCGGTCGCGGCGCTGCGGCGATTCGGGCAGTTCTGGAACACCCTGCTCGAACAGTCCGACTTCGAGGCGGGCTGCCCGGTCGTCTCGGTAGCCGTCGGCAGCTCGCCCGATGACCGGCACCTGCAACCGGCGGTCGCGGGCATCATTCAACGTTGGCAAGCCGCCCTCGTCGCCGCGCTCGAAGCCGACGGTGTCGAATCCGGGCGCGCCATTCGGCTGGCCACCATGGCGATCGCCGCCATCGAAGGCGCGGTGATCCTGTGCCGGGTCAACCGATCCACGACGGCGCTCGACGATGTCATCGCAGAACTCGAGATGATGGTCACCGCGGTGGTGGCTGCGGACTAGTGACCGGCCCGGGATCATAAGAGGCCTGCACTGTTTCACCGTGACCGCTGCCGATACCGTACCCAGCGCCGCAGGGGCTTCGGTGTGCTGGACGCGTCATTGAGGCCCTCGGTGGTGCAGGTGCCCGATTTCGGTGACCGATTCTGGGTGTACCAGTGGTGGATCAGCGCACTGATTCCTCAGCCACACCCCAGATATGACTTGCCAGGCGGTTTGATCGACCGCGCGGCGGGCCATTGTCGTGCGGCCGCTGTGAACGCAGCCATCGTCTACCCGGCGGAGCGTGCTGGGCGCGTACGAATTTCCCGAACCCAGCAGGGACCGGACGCCCGGTCTACTCGGGGAAGTCGACCTTGGTGCCGTCGATCCAACCGGGCAGGCTGTCCGCGACGAAGTCGGACATGTCGCGACCTTTCTCGATGGTCGATTCGACGTCGGCGAGGTAGGTGGCCATCGCTCGTTTGGCCGACGGGGTGGACGCCGCGGTGAGGAACTGGGCGCGTTCGATGTGCAGGCCCTTCTCCAGGGAGGTCGAACCACCTTGGTACACAGCGTGTTTGATGCCACGTACCGCGGTGGGGGAGCGCTTGGCCAACCGCGCGGCGGTCCGCTGTGCTTCGGCCAGCAGCTCGTCGGGATCGATCAACCTGTGCACGAGCCCGATCTCGAGAGCCCGGCTCGGGCTGATCGGAGCGCCTTCGAGACACAATTCCAGGGCGCGGCCCGCGCCGAGCACCCGGGTCAGCATCTGGGTACCGCCGCCACCGGGGATGATGCCGACCAGGATTTCCGGCTGCCCGATCTCGAAGGGGCCGTCGGCCATCAGTCGCAGGTCGCAGGCCAGCGACAACTCGCACCCGCCACCCAGCGCGCGCCCGTTGAGCGCGGCGATGAACACGGTGCTGGACTCGCGCATCAGCCGGCACACCTCGTGATAGCGACGCAGATTCGCGACACCGCCCGCGCCGGCCCTGGCCAAGCCCGCTTGTCCACCGGGGACGTGGTCGGCCAAGGTGCTCATCCGCAGCGCGGCGCCCGCCGTGCGCACGTTCAGCGTGACCGGCGCGGCCTCGACACCGTCCAGGATCTCCGACACCGAGTAATGGCTGACGAAGACCCCGTCGACGGCGCTGGTGAGCACGACCGCACGGACTCCGTCGTCGCCGTCGATAACGCGCAGCAGGTCGAGCAATTCGCCCATCACGGCATCGGTGAGGAAGTTGTAGGGCGGGTTGTTCAACCAGATCGTTTGAACGGAACCGTTGCGGTCTGTGCGGAGAAACTCCATGCCATTGCCTTTCGTTGTCGCTAGTGCCCGTAGGCACGTTCGAGTTCGGCCAGGGCGTCACCGCAGTACGGTGCGACTCGTTGGACATGTGGCAGCGAGGTCGCGCACGCGGTGACGCACAGGTTGAGGCGGTTCGCGTAGGACAGGATGGTGATGTTGAGCGCCTGACCGTCGAGCGGGATCGACACCGCGTGCCACTCTTCCAGGGTCAGCCCGTTGTAGTGCAGAGGCTTGCTCGGACCCGGCATGTTGGAGATGACGACATTGAACATCGGCGGGATACGGCTGCTCACACCGAGAACCAGCCCCGCGCCGAAGGGCGCCATGAGCATCCCCGTGTAGGCCATGACCGCGGCGCTCGACATCCGTGACATGTGTTCCTTGGCGGCGACCGTCGAGGCGACGATCGACGAAACACGTTCTCGCACATCGTCGACATCGGTGGCCAGTGTGGCCAGGGCCATGGTGGTCGCGTTGCCCTCGGCGTCGTCACTGTCCTTGGGACGGAACGACATCGGCATGCCCGCGATCAGCGAGGACTCGGGTAGCTCGCCGATCTCGGCCAGGTAGCGACGCAGCCCACCCGAGCAGACTGCGAGGATCACGTCGTTGATCGTTCCCCCGCAGTGCTGGGCGAGTGCGGTGATTCGCGCCAGGTCGAACGATTGCGTGGCGATCCGGCGCTCGGCGGTGATCGGGCCGTTGAGGATCGACGGGGGCGCGGAGTAGGGCTTGATCAACGCCGGATCGGGTGCGGACAGGCCGGTGTACATGCGCGAGATCGCCTGCACACCGGTGAGCTGATCCGCGGCGACCCGTACCGGAGCGTTGAGCAGCCGCCACAGCGAGGCCACCGTCGGCAGGCCGCCACCCGGCGGTTCGGTTCGGCGTCGGCGACCGCCGGCCTCGCGGTAGGCCCAGATCGCGGGCCTGCCACGCTCATCGGGATCGTCCGACATCACCTTGCGAGCGAGGCGCACGGTGGCGACGCCGTCGAGCAGGGCGTGGTGTCCCTTGACGTACATCGCCACCCGCCCGTCGTCGAGGCCCTCGATGACGTGCAACTGCCACAGCGGGTGCGACCGATCCATCGGGATGCCGTGCAAGCGCGAGACCAGCGCCCCGAGCTCACGTTGCCCGCCCGGTGCGGGCAGGACATGTCGCTGGAGGTGGTAGTCGATGTCCGGGGCGTCGACGCTGCGCCATCGCGGCAGGACCCGGGATACGAGAGCGGAATCGAGGCGGCGGTCGAACGGACTGGTGGCACTGGTGTAGGTGCTCAGGTCCTCGACCATGTTCGAGACGAAATCCGGTCCGGCGTCCGGGGGCAACCGGAAGATGTCGAGGTGGGCGATGTTCATCAGGTTGGAGTCGGATTCTCCCCAGAGGAAGGCGACGTCGATCGGGTTCAGCGTGCTCGTAGGCATGGGGTGGTCGGCTCCGGGAGGATTAGAGATCGAGGGAAGGCCCCCAGGGGGACGGCATCGGAAATGTATGTGCAACTGCCAGTAACGCTTTTTGAAAACGATAGTAGACTGATCGTGCTACCGCAAGGATCAGTTGCTCGATCAGAGGATGGAACGCCGTGACACCGAGTCCACGCGAACGGCTCATCGCCGGAACGATCGCGCTCATCCGTGAGCGCGGCGTCGCCGGCACCGGAATCACCGACCTGCTGGCCCGCAGCGACACCGCGCGGCGCTCGGTCTACCAGAACTTCCCTGGTGGGAAGGCTGAATTGGTGGAGGAATCCACTCGGGCGGCGGGCGCGATGATGAGTTCGATCATCGCGGAATACACGGCGGGAGAAGACCCGGTCGCCAGCCTCGCCGCCTTCATCCAGATATGGAAAGACACCCTGACATCCAGCGACTTCACCGCCGGATGCCCGATCGTCGCCGCGGCCCTCGGGGGCACCGAAGCGCCCTCGGCACCCGCCGCTGCCGCCGAGGTATTCGCCGACTGGACGAACCTGCTCGCCGCGCAACTCACACGCTCGGGCCTGGACGAGTCTGCCGCCAGATCGCTCGCCATGACGGCGGTGTGTGCGGTCGAGGGTGCCGCCATCGTCTCGATCTCCTCGCGATCGGTGCGTCCGCTCGACGAAGTCGGCAGTCAACTCGCCGCCCTGGTGTCGTTGCGTCTGGGCCTTCGGTAGTCGAAGGCCCTACGGCAGAGCGCAGGTCGTTCCGACTGGTCGGGACTCGGTGCTTCCGCGGTCTGGATCCGGACTGATCCACACGGATACCGTCGGTTTTCGAAAACCGTCGGTATTTGGAATGTAGTCTCGGCCCATGTTTCCTCGTCTGCTTTCGATCCTCGTGTTGTGTTGCGCCACGTTGTCGACCGTTCCCATCGCGCATGCGAACCCGAACACGGTCGGTGATTTCTACAGCCCGCCCGACCCGCTGACGGCCGCGAGCCCGGGTGATCTGGTGCGCACCGAACCGGCCGCGGTGGCGGTTCCGCTTCCCGCGCGCGCCACCCGGATCATGTACCGCAGTACCGATCCGGCCGGGGACGCGATAGCGGTGACCGGCATCGTTTTCGACCCCATCGCCGCCTGGCAAGGACCGGGCGAGCGACCGCTGGTGAGTTTCGCGGTCGGCACACACGGCCAGGGGGACCAATGCGCGCCCTCACGCCAGTTCGGGCAACTCGTGCACTACGTTCCGCCGCTGGATGTGATGGCCGAATACGAGATCACGGCCGTCGGCGAGTTGGTCGCCCGCGGGGCAGCGGTCGTGGTCACCGATTACCAGGGCCTGGGCACGCCGGGCACACATACCTTCCTCAACGCTGCCGCCGAAGCCCACGCCGTCATCGACGCCGCCCGCGCGGCTCAGCGCCTGCCCGGATCCACGATTCCCGCCGCCGGGCCGGTGCTGTTCTGGGGCTACTCCCAAGGCGGGCACGCGGCAGGCGCGGCCGCCGAACGCGTCGGCGACTATGCCCCCGAACTCGATCTCCGCGGCAGCTATGTCGGAGCGGTACCCCGCGATTTCATGACCTTCGCCACCTACGCCGACGGAACGGGTCTGTCCGGCGCGTTCGGCTATGTGCTCAACTCGATGCGAGCCGCCTACCCCGAGACCGTCGCGGTCCTCGACGCCGAACTCAACGCACAGGGCAAGGCGATGCTTGCCGACACCGCGGGCCACTGCAGCGCGGAAACGGTGCTGCGCTACGGATTCCAGCGCACCGAAACCTGGACGACCAGCAAACGCCCACTGTTTCCCGACGTGATCGCCGCCGATCCCCGCACCCTGCGCGCGCTCGACGACCAGCGCCTGGGCGATCGGCGTCCCACCGCTCCGGTCCTGCTGCTGACCGGCGACGCCGACGATATCGTGCCCGCATCTGCCGTCCGCGATCTCGCCGCACGATGGTGCGCACAGGGCGCGACCGTGCAACTGCTCGACCTCCGCGATATTCCCCCTCTGTTGCCCGGAACGATCATCGGTCACGCCGTCAACTCCGTCGCCTTCCAGGCGACTACCGCGATTCCCTGGCTCGACGACCGCGCCGCCGGCCTGCCCGCACCATCTACCTGCTGACCGAAATCCCGCGTCCGCCGTGTCGGCGGGCGCGGGAACCCGCACAACTACTGGGGACAGGTCGGCGGCGAAGCGGCGCCGCTGGAGCTCACGCCGACTCGACAGCATCCCTCTACGCGGCGTTCACCTCGCCGTGGACGACGGCCAGGTCGAGGACGAGGCCGGCTCCGGTGTGCTCGCCGACGGTGATGCCGTACAGGACCCGGATTCCTTGCTGGCAAAGGTCGTTGCCCTGGACGACAAGCCGGGCGGCCCGCCGGTGCCGCGGTGAGAGGTCCGGTGTCTGGTTCGGAGCCCTTCGCCGGTGCCGTCGGCCCACAACTGCAGGTCTGGAGACGTCACAGTTCAGCACCGGGTCGTTCGCTTACGGTTAACCAATTGAGTCTTTCCATCGGGTAACCGATTCCCGCATCCGGCCGATGCCTGCGGCGTTGGCCAGCGGAAAGTCGTCCTTGCCAGCATGATCGACTCCATTCTTGGCGACGGTTCTGCGAGGCTTGGAGCTACCCGCATAGTTGCCACAAGATCGCTATCCTGGCGCCGCGTGTTGATTGACACTGGCCGATATCGAGCGTCCAACTTTCCGAGCCGATACCTTTACCCGCATGAGCACGCCGGAAACTGCGCTATCGGCCACTCGGACCGGGCGGCGCCGCCTGTCCTATCCGATGTTCGCGCTGGTCGTGATCGTCTATCTCGCGATCATCCAGCTCGGCGGTTTGCTCATGACCGAGCTCACCGGTGCGGACGACTTCCTGTCCACGCGCGCGGTGTTCTACGGCATGATCATCCCGCTCGGTGTCGCCCTGGTCTTCACCTACGGCGTGATCGCCTACCTCGGCTGGCTGACCCCCGTCCTGCGTGACGACCGGCCGACGCGGTCGTGGGTGCGGGTCGTGCCGATCGTGTTCGTCGTCGCGATCGTGTTCGGCATCAACTACAGCGCCTTGTCGGAGAAGGGTCTGCTCTATACGCTGGTGTTGCTGATCGCCACCCAGTTCGTCGGCTGGGGCGAGGAAGGAATGTTCCGTGGCATCGGTGTGGTGGTCCTGCGTGATCACGGACTCACCGAAGGCCGTGTGGCGCTGTGGTCGAGCATCGTGTTCGGCGCGGTGCACCTGACCAACGGGATCAGCCACGGCGCGAGCGCTCTCCCGCAGGCGATCATGGTGAGCTTGGCCGGCTACTTCTTCTATCTCACCCGCCGGGTCACTCGCGGCAACACGGTCAACTCGGTGCTGCACGGCTTGTTCGATTTCACGCTGCTGACCGGCACGGCGATCCTGATCGATCAGACCTTCTATCTCGGTGCGCTGCTGCCGATCCTGCTCTACCCGGTGCTGGCGATCGTGCTGCTGGTGAAGCGGCGCAGCATCGAGCCCACTCCGGCGACAGCCGCCTGATCCGACCCGCTGACCACGGAGAAGCACATGGGAACACATCAGCGAGAGTCCGAACGGGTCTACTCGGAACAGTATTTCGACCCGGGCGATCGCTGGGTCCCCGTCGACCGTCGCTGGCTCGGCATGGACAAACGGACCATCCTGCCCGCCCTGATCGTGCTCGTGCTGGCTTTCCTGCAGGGGGTGTTGCTGCCGCAGATCGACGCCGCGATCCCGGAGAAGGACGTGACCGTCGCCGGCGAGGTGATCGCACTACAAGGTCAGGTCGGGTTCAGCGCCGCCGGCGGCTGGTCCCTGGTCGCCGGCGAGCGGCAGAGTGATGAACCCAGCGGGCAGGGTTATCCCCCGCAGGCGGTCCTCGCCCTCGGCGGCGCCCAATTCGTGGTCCGCACCGGCAAGTTCGACGGTGACGCCCGCGCCCTGCTCGACCAGATCCAGCGCACCGACGAACTGCTCGGCTCCGGACTGACCGCGACCGGTGACCCTGTCGCGGTCACGACCCGCGGCGGTATCGACGGGGTCATCACCCGGTACGCGGCCACGGGCGTCGACGGCGTGCTCGCCGCCTTCGTCCTCGACGGCACCGGCATCGAGGTCGTCGCGGTCGGTCCCGCGCAGCCGGGCCACGACATTCTCGGCCAGGTCGCCGACATGATCGCGAGTATCGCACCGATCGGAGGATCACGGTGACCGGCAACGACCTGTCCCAGGCCAGGTTCCTGGCCATCGAGAACTCCGGCTGGGGCCGAGATTTCACCTTCTACCAGCCGCGCAATCTCGCGTTCTGGGTGTATCTGCTGATCACCGGATCCGGGGCGATGCTGTTCGTCTCGCGGATCGCGAGCAGCTATCCCGCCTACGGCCGCGCGATCGCGGTCACCGCCTTGGTGTTCGCCGTGTACGGCGCGCTGTTCTGGTGTTTCGTCGCCCACATCGACCGCTACGCCCGCCAGCCCACGAAGCTGCTGGTCGTGGCGTTCTGCTGGGGCGGTTTCGCGGCCACCTGGTCGATGGCCTCCTACGCCAACGACGCGCTGATCGGCATCTACGGCAAGGTCTTCGGCCACGCGTGGGCGCAGGACTGGGGGGCGGGTCTGGCCGCGCCGTTCACCGAGGAGACCGCCAAAGGTTTCGGTCTGCTGCTGATCATCGCCCTCGCGCCGCGGCTGATCCGCACCGCGTTCGACGGCTTCATCGTCGGCGCGTTCCTCGGCCTCGGCTTCGAGATCATCGAGGACATCGCCTACGGCATGAACGCCGGCGCCTCGCAGTTCGGCACGAACCAGGTCGACGCCTCGATGAGCACCGTCGTGCTGCGAGTGGCCACCGGAGCGACCGGTCACCTGCTCTACACCGCACTGTTCTGCGCCGGACTGGTGTATCTGCTGGGCCGCCCGGCCGAACCCCGCCGGGTGTTTCGTGGCCTCGGCCTGATCGTGGCGGCCATGCTGCTGCACGGGTTCTGGGACTCGATGGCCAACTTCGCCGGGGACAGTGCCCTGGGTGGAGTCGCGATCATCGCCGCCACCATGATCATCGCCCTCTGGATCGCCGCGAGCGTCTTCGCTGCCGCTGTTCCGCGCGAACGGGACTTCCTCGGCCAGATCCTGGCGCCCGAGGTCGAGTCCGGCGTCCTGACCGCGGAAGAGGCGGCCGCCGCGTGCGCGAATGCCAAAGGCCGCCGGGCATTCCGCAGAACCGGCACCGGCCGGGCCGGCCGCGCCCGCAACGAACACCTCCTCGCCGCGATCTACGACCTGGCCGACGCGCTGGCCGCCGACCGCGGCGGGGAAACACCACGGGTGGAGTTCGCGCGCTCGGAGATCGCCCGTATCCGCGACGGGCGCCCGGCCACCGAGGCACAGCTCCCGATCCGGATCTGAACCCTGTGGGTTGACCTGTCTGTTCGACACCTACACCGACAGTGTCAACGCGGTCTGGCAAACCGGCCGACCGATGAAAGGCTGAGCCGATGGCACGTACCGAGTTCTATGACGACCCAGCCGCACCGGAGCCGAACAGTCTTGTGGTCGCGGCTTCCGCTGTGGTGTGCGACAACGTCGGCCGCATCCTGCTTCAACGGCGTGCCGACAGCGGCCTGTGGGCGTTACCCGGTGGCGGTATGGAGATGACCGACAGCCTGCCCGGCTGCGCGGTCCGAGAGGTCAAGGAAGAGACCGGTCTGGACATCGAAATCGCCGGTCTCGTCGGTACTTACACTGATCCGCGGCATGTGATCGCCTACAGCGATGGTGAGGTCCGGCGTCAGTTCAACGTGTGCTTCCTGGCTCGTGTCGTAGGGGGTGAACTTGCTATCTCTGATGAGTCCACAGGTCTGCGGTTCGTAGCTCCCTCCGAACTGGACAGCCTCGATATCCACCACACGCAGCGGCTCAGGCTGACCCACTATCTGGAGTCGCGAAGCGTGCCCTATCTCGGTTGACGATGCGGAGTGGAGGGCGGCCGACTCGGTTCGCTGCGTCGACCTGAGTTGTCCCGGGTGCCGCCGTCAGGCGGTCGCCGCGACCGGGGCCGCGGCGATCATCCAGTTGCTGAACTCGTCGGCCAGGTGCCACTGGTGCTGGTGGATGAGCCGGTCGGGCAGATTGCCCGGGAACTGCACCGTCAGTAGGGCTTCGAGAGTGCCGTCGCGGTCGCGGAACTGGTGGCGGACGCCGCCGATGACCAGGCCGTCGTCGAGCAGGGCTTGGCCCGCGACCTGGATGGGGTAGTCGGGATCGACAGGGATGGTCAGCGCTTCGGTTCTGGTGTAGTCGACGAGGAAGCGCGACGCCGTGGGCGAGCCGCCGGTCGTTTCCACGACTTCCTGACGGCCGTCGGGCAGACCACGCAACAGGTAGTGGTCCGGGGTGGCGGCCACCATGTCGACCTCGGCGTCGGTGATAGTCAGGTCGTTGAACCAGTCGGCGAATCGCTGTGCGGAGTAGTGGGGGACTTCGAGGCGGGTGACCGAGTACTTGGCTCGGCCCCGGCTGGTGGCGACCCCGATTCGCGCCATCCGGTCCGAGATCGCCAGATCGCGCTTGAGCATGGCGTAGATCCCTGCGTGACCCAGCTCGGTCTTCATGGCGGTGAGGGCCTCGCGCTGGACGTCGAGGGGCGCGTCCAGCGCCCTGCCGATCGTGAAATCGGGCAGGAGTTCGGCTACTCCGCGGCGCCCCAGGCGTGCGGCGAACCTCTTGAGCACCGCCTCGGCGCGCCGAGCTTCCCAGGCGCGCACCTGCTGGCGGGTGACGCTCTCCTCGCCGAGGAATGTTCGGATTTCGATGGGATCGTCCATGTCGACCACCTCTCATTAAAGCTACTGAAACTGGCTTTAAGACTGCCTTCCTGCGCCTGGAAACGCAAGTTCGTATGGCGTTAATTATGCGCAGACCGTTGACAACGTGACGACGGTAACGGAAGCTGTGTTATCGCAAGTTGAACTAGCTTTAAATCGAAGGGAATTGGTCAATGCTGACCAGAAGAAGCTTCATCGTCCGTGCGGCCGGGGCGACGGCCGCCAGCGCAGCGGTTGCCTATGCCGGTGCGGGAACCACTTTCGCCGCCCCTGGGCCGTCGGCAGCCGGACTGCGGACATACATCGACGGCCGCTTGGTCGACCAGGGCCGGGTCGTCGAGTGGGAACGGCGGCGGCTCTCGGTCGCCGCGGCGCGGCTGCGTAAGGACTACGTCGGCCTGCTGACCGGTGAACTCGACTCACTCCTCGCCCGCTTCGCGATCGACGTCGACGACATCCCCGCCGCCCGAGCGGTGCTGGCACAGGCTCGCGTGCTGATCGGCTCCAACGGCTTGCGTGAGCTGCTCGCCGGTGAGCTCCTCGCCTCCGAGGCCGCCACCCGTGCCACGCTTGCGGCCTCGGGTGGACGCTGGGCCGTGTCGACCGTCGAGATCGCCAGTGATCGTGGTACCGCGCAGGGCTTCATCGACACGTTCGACCGGGCGCGGGTGAGTAACGATCAGGCGTTCTGGACCGATGCCTGCCCGGACCACTACATCATCGCCACCCTGCCCGACGGGCGGCAGGAGGTCGTCGAGGTGACCGGTGGAGCCATGCTCGCCAGCCGGTTCCTCGTCGAGTACACCGACCCGGCGAAGGTGGTGGTCGCCGCGGATCCGGCCTACCCGTTCGCGGTCGCCGGCGCGGCCAAGCTTGCCGACGGTGAACTCATCGGCGGGGTCTGCCATCAGTTCCGTGACGAACCCGGCGGTGGGTTCCGCAGTCAGCTGAAAGTCGCGTTTCCCGCGGCGGTGCCCGGTTTGTACATCAGCGAGCACCAGTGGCATCTCGCGACCGAATTCGGCAACTGGATCGAGGCATACCTGCGCTGACCCGGATGGGGCCGGACGCACCGGCCCCATCCATCGGCATTGGGCATACGGCACGGCCGTCGAGTAGAACTGGACCATGGATCAGAGTGGACTCGATGCCGACGGGCAGTCGGTGACACCCCCGGCTCCGCGTAAGCGGACCGGGGGACGCTCGGCGCGGGTACGTGACGCCGTTCTGACCGCGACCCTGGAGCAGGTCACCGAGCACGGCATCGAGGGTCTGACCATCGGTGATGTCGCGGCCCGCGCCGGAGTCGCCGAGACGACGATCTATCGCCGCTGGGGCACTCGGACCGCGTTGATCGCCGATGCTGTCACCGAGCTCGCCGCCGTCGGGAATCCTGCGCCGGACACCGGCACCTTGCGATCGGATCTGGCGGTGCTGGCCGGACAGGTTTCCGACCTGATCTCGCGCCCGGGTATGGCGCGGCTGGTGGGCACCACCGTGGCGCTGTCCTCCGATCCGGAGGTCGATGCCGCGCGCCGCAAATTCTGGAACGATCGTTTCGAGCGGAGCTCCCAGGTGATCACGAACGCGGTGGCGCGCGGTGAACTCCCGGCAACGGTGAATCCGCGCGCTGTGCTCGAAACCCTGTCCGCACCACTGTATTTCAGGCTCTTGGTCGGCGAACAGGCGATCGATGACGTGTTCATCGCACGCTGCATCGACGACACCCTCGCCCTCCATGGCGAACGGGCCTGACGACAGTCACGCTTGGCGAACGGATCAGGTCGGTGTGAAGCCCGCACCCCCTTCAGCGTGGGCTTCACACCGGATCTCATCGCGCGGGAGCGGTCGCGAGTGCGACCGTGAAATCTGCGCCAGTGGCCGCGCGAACGTCGGATTCGCTGACTCCCGGCGCGGTTTCGACAAGTGTCAGTCCGTCGGGGCCGATATCGAGCACGGCCATCTCGGTGATGATCCGGTGCACGCAACCCAACCCGGTCAGCGGCAGGGTGCACTGTTCGACGATCTTGGGTTCGCCACTGCGGGAACGGTGTTCCATCATCACGATGACCCGTTTCGCGCCGTGGACCAGGTCCATCGCGCCGCCCATGCCCTTGACCATCTTGCCCGGAATCATCCAGTTCGCCAGGTCGCCGTGGGCGCTGACCTGCATCGCACCGAGAACGGCGACATCGACGCAGCCGCCGCGGATCATCCCGAAGGACTGCGACGAGTCGAAGTAGGAGGCGCCGGGCAGAACGGTGATCGTCTCCTTGCCCGCGTTGATCAGCTCGGGATCGACTTCGTCCTCGGTGGGGTAGGGCCCGACGCCGAGGACGCCGTTCTCCGAGTGGAGCACGACCGTGACATCGTCGGGCAGGTAGTTCGGCACCATCGTCGGCATTCCGATGCCGAGGTTGACGTACTGGCCGTCACTCAACTCGGCGGCCACCCGGGCCGCCAACTCCTGTCGTGTCCATGTCATGCCCGCACCGTCCTGTTCTCGATTCCGACCTCGACTGCGCCCACGTGCACCACGCGCTGCACGTGGATGCCGGGGGTGTGTACTTCGTCTGGATCCAGTTCGCCCGGTTCCACCAGCTGTTCGACCTGGGCGATGGTGATCCGGCCTGTCGCGGCAGCCGGGGGATTGAAGTTGCGCGCGCTGCGCCGGTAGACGAGGTTGCCGTGGCGGTCGCCCTTCCAGGCGTGTACCAGCGCGAAATCGGTGACGATCGCGTGTTCGAGCACGTAGGGCACCCCGCCGAAGAGCCGCGTCTCCTTCGGGGGACTGGCCAGTGCGATCCCGCCGTTGCCGTCGTAGCGCAGCGGCAAGCCGCCGTCGGCGACCTGCGTGCCGACGCCCGCGGGGGTGAAGAACGCCGGAATGCCCGCACCGCCCGCCCGCATCCGCTCGGCCAGGGTGCCCTGCGGTGTCAGCTCCACTTCGAGTTCGCCGGAGAGGAATTGACGTGCGAACTCCGCGTTCGACCCGACGTAGGAGCTGGTCGTGCGGCGGATCCGGCGTGCTTCGAGGAGCACGCCCAAGCCGACGCCCGCGGTGCCGCAGTTGTTGCTGACGACCTCGAGGTCGGTGGCGCCGTGGGCGAGTACGGCGTCGATGAGTACCTGCGGCACGCCGACCAGGCCGAATCCGCCGACCGCGAACGACGCGCCGTCCTGAATATCGGCAACGGCCTCGGCGGCCGTCGCAATGACTTTGTCCATCACGCCAGCGATGCTAGCCGAGATGTTCGCAATGCGCACTCGCGTTCGTATGTCGAACACTTGCGTAGGCTGGAGTTGTGGACGTAGCGTGTTCGCAATACGGACTTGTGTTCGCATAATGAACACGCGTTCTTCGTGCATGCCGAGTCTCGTGCCGGACCGCCGCGACGTAGCCTCGGGCCCGGCTCGGTGAACCGATGTTCGCCGCGGGGTGGACGCCATCGAGCCCAGTGGGAGAAGGAGTTACGGCAGCCATGACAGAACCGTCGCCGGAATACGTGCAGTCCCTCGCGCGCGGCCTGGCCGTCATTCGGGCCTTCGACGCCCGGCATCCGCGGCGCACCCTCAGCGAAGTCGCCCAGGCCACCGACCTGACCCGGGCCACCGCCCGGCGTTTCCTGCTCACCCTGGTCGAACTCGGCTATGTGCGCTCCGATGGAAACCAGTTCTGGCTCACGCCGCGCGTGCTCGAGCTCGGGTACAGCTTCTTGTCCAGCCTGAGCCTGCCCGATCTGGCGGGCCCGCACCTCGAGGCGCTGGCCGAGAAAGTTCGTGAGTCGACCTCGGTGTCGATTTTGGACGGCACCGACATCGTCTACGTCGCCCGCGTTCCCGTGAGCCGGATCATGACCGTCTCGATCAATATCGGGACCCGTTTCCCCGCCTACGCCACCTCGATGGGCCGGGTGCTGCTCGCCGACCTCGACGCCGAGGCGCTCGATGGCTACCTGGCGAACATCGACCTGACGCCACTCACCGACACGACGGTCACCACGAAGCGGCAACTGCGTGCGGAGTTGGCTCAGGTCCGTGCCGACGGCTATTGCCTCGTCGACCAAGAGCTCGAGCAAGGACTGCGGTCGATGGCAGCACCCCTGCGTGACCAGCACGGCGTGGTCGTCGCCGCGGTGAACATCTCCACCCAGGCTGCCCGCTACACGCTCGGTGAGGTCCGCGACTCCCTGGTTCCCGCCCTGCTCGAGACCGGTGCCGCGATCGAGCGCGACCTCATCCGGATCCGATCCACCACCTGACGCCTACAAGGAAGAGCTATGCCCGAAGCTGTTATCTGCGAACCCCTGCGCACCCCGGTCGGCCGATTCGGCGGGGTGTTCAAAGACATTGCCCCGCAAGACCTCGCCGCAACGGTGATCGCCGAGCTGATCGCGCGCACGGGACTCGACGCCGCGACCGTCGACGACGTGATCCTCGGCCAGTCCTCGCCCAACGGCGAGGCGCCCGCGATCGGCCGCATCGCCGCGCTGGACGCGGGCCTGGGGATCGGCGTGCCCGGTATCCAGGTGGACCGGCGCTGCGGGTCGGGTCTGCAGGCGGTGTTGCAGGCCTGTATGCAGGTGCAATCCGGCGGCAGTGATCTCGTCCTGGCGGGCGGTGTGGAATCCATGAGCCGCACCGAGTTCTACGCCACCGACATCCGCTGGGGCATCCGTGGCGACGGGCCGGTGCTGCACGACCGCCTCGCACGTGCGCGAATCACCGCCGGTGGCAAGAACTTTCCGGTCGACGGCGGCATGATCGAAACCGCGGAGAACTTGCGCGCGCAGTTCGCGATCAGCCGCGCGGACCAAGACGCGCTCGCCGTGCAGTCGCATCAGCGTGCCGTCGCCGCGCAACGTGACGGCCGCTTCGCGGCGGAGCTGGTGAGTGTCGCTGTGCCGCAACGTAAGCGGGATCCGCTGCTGGTGCGCACCGACGAACACCCACGAGCCGATACCGACCTCGACACGCTGGGCAAGCTGCGCCCGATCCGTCTCGGTGTCGATCCCGAATCCACGGTGACCGCCGGAAATTCCAGCGGTCAGAACGACGGCGCGGCCATCTGTATCGTGACGACACCGCAGCGTGCGCAGGCACTGGGGCTGCGCCCGATGGCTCGACTGGCGTCGTGGGCGGTCGCGGGTGTACCGCCGTCCACCATGGGCATCGGACCGGTACCCGCGACCGAAAAAGCCCTGGCCCGACTGGATCTCACACTCGACGACCTGGACGTGATCGAGCTCAACGAGGCCTTCGCCGCGCAGACACTGGCCGTGCTGCGGACCTGGAAGGTAGAACCCGACGATCCACGCCTCAACCCCAACGGTTCGGGAATCTCCCTCGGCCACCCGGTCGGCGCCACCGGCGCCAGAATCCTGGCCACCCTGCTCCACGAACTGACCCGCCGCGAAGGCCGCTACGGCCTCGAAACGATGTGCATCGGCGGCGGCCAAGGACTGGCGGCGGTTTTCGAACGCCTCTGATCTGCCCGGAACCGGTCGCGACTAGCTGTCGCGGCCGGTCCCGGCAGCGGGTGGTCGCACGGCGGCGCCGAGCAGATCCAGTGCGTCGACCGCATTCGTCACGCGCAGGGGTGATTCGGTGTCGGTCTCACCGAGTTGTGCGGCGACCCATGCCCGGGTGGGGCCGGAGTCGTGGCGGCCCGCGACGAACCACACGCCGCGCGCGGGTTCGCTCGACTGGTTGACGTACATGTGTGGCCGGGTGGAGTCGAAGCACAGTGAATCGCCCGCGCCGATGGTGTACCTGTCGAAATCGAGCAGCAGCGTCAACTCCCCGGTGAACAGGTAGGCGTACTCGGTTCCGGAGTGGCGCATCGGCATTCGGTCCACCGAGCTCGCGGCACCCGGCTCGTAGGTGACCAGCAGGGCGTCTACGCCCGCGTTCGGGTCGACCGCCAGCTTTTCCCACCGGACGCCGTTGGCCATTTCGAGCACCGGGTTGTCCGCGGCGCGTTGCACGACGCCGGTGGAACGGCTCGTGCCCGAAAGTCCGGCCGGTGCCGCGGTGGGCTCGGCGCGGCCGTATCGGATGCCCAGCAGATCGTCGAGGGAGACCTCGAGATGGTTGACGAGGGCGTAGAGGGTGCTCACCGACGGCTGGGACTTATTGTTCTCGATCTGGGAGAGCTGGCTGGCGGAGATGCCCGCCGCGGCCGCCACCCCGCGCAGACTCGAACCCCGATCCAGGCGCGCCTGCTTCAACGCCGGCCCGATCCTGTCCTGCATCAGCGCACCTCTGTCCACTCGCCGAAACAAAATCAACTGTCAGTGAACACTACGGGTTCACTATGGATGAACACTACCCGCGGCGTGTGGCGAAGCCCTGCAGCCTGCTCGCGACGCGACGATTCGAGCAAGCTTCTGCCCCTGAAGTGCCTCTTCTTGATGATTCAAGCATCGGGTGGAAAACCTCCTTCGATACGGCAACCGTTGTTCCGTGGTTGACATCACTCGCTATATGTTTAATGATACTGAACACATTCACGGTGGCTTCAGCCCCGTTCCCCGTCATCGACGACGAAGGAGACTCGTGTCTTTCCCGATTGCGCGACTTCGGTCGACCTGCTTTTCTCCGCCTCACACCACCGCTCACCGATTCGCCGCGACAGTCTGCGTAGCGGGGGAGGGACCGTGCTGATCGGATTCGCGGGCCTGGGCCGAATGGGCAGGCCGATGGCCGCCCACCTGGCCGCGGCCGGGCACACCGTTCTCGCCTATGACCCCCATGTCGAGCAAGCGCCCGAGGGGGTCGGTCTTGTCGACGTCCCCGACGCGCTGGCCACCGCCACGTTGACGATCAGCATGCTGCCCGATGGTGAGTCCACTCGAGACCTGGTGATCGAGGGTCTGCGCGCCGTCGCGCCCGGCCACCTGCACATCGTGATGGGCACCGTCGGCCCGGAGATCGTCCGCGAACTCGCCGAGCTACCGCACCTCGCGGTGATCGACGCGCCGGTGTCGGGCAGTGTGTCGATGGCCGAAACCGCGGCCATCACCACGATGGTCGGTGCCACGCCCGAACAGTTCGAGCGGGCACAGCCGGTACTGGCCGCGATGACCACCGCCCAGTTCCACGCCGGGCCGGTCGGCTCGGGGTCCACGGCCAAACTCGCCGTCAACGCGGTCCTGGCCGGGCTGAGTCAGGCTGTCGCAGAAGGACTTCTGCTCGCCGAAGCCGGTGCCCTCGACCCGGCCACGTTCTACGACATCCTGCGCAACAGCGCGGCGGGCGCCCCGTATGTCGGCTACAAGCGGCAGGCCTACCTCGCGCCGGAGGCGACCCCGGTCGCGGCGCCGGTATCGCTGATCCGCAAAGACCTCGGCCTGGCTCTCGCGCTGGCTCACCGTCACCGGCTGATCCTGCCCGGGTCCGAGGCCGCGTTCGCCGTCCTCGACGATGCCGTGGCCACCGGGCTGGGTCAGGCCGACATGGCCGAAGTGCTCACCGTCCTGCGCCGTCGCAACGGCGTGATGTTGCGCGAAACCCTTTCCACCGCACCACAGACAGGAGCCCTCTCATGACCAGCGACACCCTCGCCACCGCCGAGATCGAATCGACCATCCGCTCGCTCGAGGACGCACGCTACGCCGCGGTGGTGGCAGGCGATGTCGACGGCTTCGCCGCATTCGCGCACCCCGAGTTGCTCTACACGCACTCCAACGCCGCGGTCGACACCCTCGACAGTTACCTGGAAAAGCTGCGCAGCGGCTTCTACGTCTACCACCGGATCGAGCACCCGGTGCACAAGATCGTCGTCGTCGGCGACACCGTGCTGGTCTCCGGTGAGATGCGCGCCGACATCACGGCCGGTGGGGTGCGTAAACAGCTCGCCAACAGCGCGCTCGCGGTCTGGGTGCGCGACGGCGCTCGGTGGTTGCTGCTGGGCTACGGACCCACGGTCATCCCGGGGGCGATCTGATGACACAGTTCACCTACGACGGCCTGCCGGGCCGGGTCGTCTTCGGCGCCGGTGCCGCGCGCACCCAGTTGCGCACCGAGCTCGACTTGCTCGGTGCCCGCCGCGTGCTGCTCATCGCCACCGACGCCGAGAACGGCACCGCGACACAGCTGTGCGCACCGTTCGCCGATCGGGTGGTCGCGACCTTCTCCGAGGTCCGCCCCCATGTACCTGCCGAGGTCGCCGAGCTCGCCCGCAAGGTGGCGATCGACGCCGATGCCGACGTGGTGCTGTCGGTGGGTGGTGGCTCGACGACAGGAACGGCCAAGATCGTCGCCCTGACCACCGGTCTGCCGGTGCTCGCTGTGCCGACGACCTATGCCGGCTCCGAAGTCACCCCGGTCTGGGGCCTGACCGAGCGCGGGCGCAAGACCACCGGGACCGATCGGCGGGTGTTGCCCAAGACCGTCGTCTACGACCCGGAGCTGACTCTTTCTCTGCCGGTGGAACTCTCGGTCGCCAGCGGACTCAACGCGGTGGCGCACTGTGTCGAGGCTTTCTGGGCGCCACGGCGGAGCCCGGTGTCCAGCGCGGTCGCCGAAGACGGCATCCGTCACCTGGTCAACGGGTTGACCACGATCGCGTCCACCCCGACCGGCCTGGCCAGTCGCGGTGAACTGCTGCTCGGCGCCTACCTGGCCGGATCGGCGTTCGCCGTCGCCGGATCCGGGCTGCACCACAAGATCTGCCACGTCCTCGGCGGGGCGTTCGACCTGCCCCACGCCCACACCCACGCCATCGTGCTGCCCTACGTACTGGCCTACAACGCTCCCAACGCGAGCGAGGCCACCGACCGGATCGGCCGCGCACTCCGGCGAGTCGACATCGTCGCCGGACTGCGTGAACTGGGTGGTGCGGTCGGTGTACCGGCGGGGCTACGTGAGCTCGGCATGGACGAGTCCGGTATCGACGACGTGATCGACGACATCCTGGCGATCGCTCCCGCCGACAACCCCACACCCGTCACTCCGGACGGACTGCGCGCGATCCTGCACGGCGCGTGGGCAGGATCCGACCCCACAGGACCGACGGCATGACCGGCGACCCGGCTACCGCCGTCGACAAGGAACAGGCCGTCACCGAGGAGGTGCTGGCCAGCTTCGACGCCACTCCCGATCCTCGGCTGCGTGAGGTGATGCACAGTCTCGTCCGGCACCTGCACTCCTTCGCTCGCGACGTCCGGCTCACCGAACACGAGTGGGAGTCGGCTATCGAATTCCTCACTCGCGCAGGACATATCACCGACAGTCGGCGTCAGGAATTCATTCTGCTCTCCGATGTGCTCGGCCTGTCCATGCTCACAGTCGCCATCAACGAACCTCCTGAACCTGGTGCCACCGAGTCGACGGTGTTCGGTCCGTTCTTCGTCGATTCCGCACCGGAGATTCCACTCGGAGGCGATATCGCCCGGGGCGCGAAGGGGTTGCCCTGCTACGTATCCGGCCAGGTTCGCTCGGTCGGTGGCGCGCCGATCGAAGGGGCGCGGATCGAGGTGTGGGAAGCCGACTCCGACGGCTTCTACGACGTCCAGTACACCGACGACCGCTCGGCCGGTCGCGGCTGGCTGCGCTCGGGTGCCGACGGCGAATACCGATTCTGGTCGGTACTGCCAGCGCCGTATCCGATTCCCCACGACGGCCCGGTCGGTGATCTGCTGACCGCGACCGCTCGCGGCCCGATGCGCCCCGCGCATCTGCACTATATGGTCACCGCGCCGGATTTCCGGCCCCTGATCACCCACATCTTCGTCGCGGGCGACCCCTACCTCGACTGCGACGCGGTGTTCGGAGTGAAGGAGAACCTCGTCGTCGAGGCTGTCCACCACACCGATATCGCAGCTCCTGACGGGACACATCCGCAAAACGGCTGGGCGAGCATCACCTTCGATCTGGTCCTGGCCGCCCACGACGGCCGCTAGCGCCGCGCCACACACACGACCGGACCCGTCGAGGCCCGGATCGAACGGCACCGCCATGTCTCTCGCCGAACTGCTACCGGCAGGCGATGACTCGGTGCCCATTCCACCCATGCAGTGAACACCCGTTCCCTGCGATTCGAGATCACTGCTGCCCGGGCACGACCCCCAGCAGCTCACACTGGAGGTACAACGATGCGACGTACACGTTGGATCGTGCTCGGCGGGTGTTTCCTCGCCTACCTGTTCGACGCCTTGGAAATCGTCCTGCTTTCCATGGCACTACCGTCCATCCGCAAGGACTTGGGCATCACGATCACCCAGGGCGGCCTACTTGCTACCGCCACCCTGGTCGGCATCGGTGTCAGTAGTGTCCTCGGCGGCTATGTGGCCGACAACTTCGGGCGCAAGAAGGCACTGCTCGCCGCACTGAGCATCTTCGGCATCTTCACCGCGGCGATCTATGTGGTCCCGAGCTACGAGGTCTTCCTGATCCTGCGGTTCCTCGCCGGTATCGGGCTCGGCGCAGTCTGGAGCGTGGTGTCGGCGTACGTGGTCGAGACTTGGCCGGAACAGCACCGTGGTCGCGCGGCCGCGTTCGTGATCAGCGCGTTCCCCGCGGGCGGAGCGATGGCCGCCACGATCTCGGGCTGGTTCCTGCCGGATTGGCGACTGATGTTCCTGGTGTCGGGCTGTGCGGTGGTGCTGCCGATCGCCATCGTCGCGATCTTCTTCTCCGAATCCGCCACCTGGGCAGCGCAGAAGGCCGACAACGCCGACGATGTCGTCTCCGTGCGTGACGTGCTGGGCTCCTCGCTGCGCCGGCGCACCCTGCTGGGCACCCTCATGGCGGCGCTCGCGCTGTTCGGCTATTGGGGCGCGATGACCTGGCTGCCGACCTACCTCACCACCGAACGTGGGCTGCCGTCGACCTCGGTCGCGCTGTTCATCACGATGCTCAATCTGGGAATGTTCTTCGGCTACAACGGGTTCGGCTACCTCGCCGACCACATCGGCCGTCACCGGACGATCATCGTCACCTTGCTCGGCGTCACGCTCACGCTGCCGATCTACGCACTCACCACGCAGGAGACCGCTCTGCTGTGGATGGGACCGCTGTTCGGCGCGTTCACCGCCTTCTTCGGTCTGTTCGGCTCCTACCTCGGGGAACTGTTCCCGACCAGAGCCCGCGCGACCGGTGCGGGCTTCTGTTTCAACGTCGGCCGCGGTGTCTCGGCGCTGGCGCCGTTCGCTCTGGCCGGACTGGCGGCGAGTATCGGATTCCAGGGCGGTCTCATCGTGTGCGCGGGCTTCTTCGGCCTCGCCGCGGTGGTGGCATTGTTCCTGCCCCGCGGCAGCGCAGTCACCGATGACGTTGTCGCCCAACCGGTTACCGACCCACGCGACGGAGAACCCGTCACGGTGTGACAACGGCGGTCTGGGTCGCTCATGGTGACCCGGACCGCCGCTCGGCATCCGAACCATCACCACCATCTCGACGAGGAAGACACTGCTGTGCCATCGATGATGCAAGCCGCCGTCTACTACGGCCCCCGCGATATCCGGCTCGAAGAAGTCGACATTCCGACCCCTCGCGCGGGAGAGGCGCTCGTGCGGGTACTGCGATCGGGAATCTGCGGGACCGACGCCGCCGAGTGGATCGCCGGACCGAAAACCTTTCCCGTGCAACGCCGCCACCCCCACAGCGGACACCTCGGCCCGATCATCCCCGGCCACGAATTCGTCGGCGAGATCGTCGAAGCCGACCCCGGTTCCGGCCTCACCGAGGGCAGCCTGGTCGCCAGCGGCGCGGGTGTCTGGTGCGGCACGTGCCGCCGATGTGGGGAAGGCCGAACCAACCAGTGCACGAAGTACCGAACCCTCGGGCTGAACGTCCACGGCGGAATGGCCGAATTCGTCGCGGTCCCCACGAAGACGCTGCGCCCCTTGCCCACCGGGCTCGCCCTCGACCACGCCGGACTCGCCCAACCCCTGTCCGTCGGCATCCACGCGGCCCGCCGGTCCGGTGCGCGCGAAGGCGACAAGGTCGTCATCATCGGCGCCGGCGCGATCGGCTCCTTCGTCCTCGCCGGCCTGCGACACCTCGGCGAATTCGACATCACCGTCATCGACTTCCCCGGCAGCCGCCTCGACCGCGCGCAACGCCTCGGCGCCGATCGCGCCCTCACCCCGTCGGAGTCCATCGCCGCCGATGTCACCGACGCACTCGACGGCCGCAAACCCGACGTCGTGATCGAGGCAAGCGGGGCGCCCGGCCAACTGGCGGCGGCACTCGAGATGGTCATCGACGGCGGCCGCGTCCAAGCCGTCGGCATTCCCAAGGACAAGCCCGCCCTCGACATGCACTCGATGATCTTCCGCGAGATCACCCTCGACACGACGCTGGCCCACGTCTGCGACACCGACCTCCCCGCCGCACTGCACATCCTCGCGGCAGACCCTTTGCTCGGCACCGAATTCGCCGAAACCCCGGTAGGACTCGCCCATCTGGGCGCATCACTGGATCGCCTCGCCACCGGGCAGGTGGAAGGCAAGATCCTCATCGACCCGGGCGTGTGATCGGTCAGGACAGGGTCTGGTCAGGGTTCAAGGCCGACGGAAGACTGAGCATCCCGATGACGGTGGTGAGCAGCTCGTGCAGCACTACGCATCAATACTGGCGCAGGGCAGCGCCGCGCACGAACTTGTTGACTAGTGCCCCGCCTAACGAGCGGCTGTCTGGTGGAACTTCCAAGCGTCTCCGACTATGTCGAGGATGTCGGGTTTAGTTGGTGCCCATCCGAGTTCTTGCCGTGCTAGTTCGGACGAGGCGTAGAGCACTGCCGGATCGCCACGGCGGCGTGGTGCTGTCTCGACGTCGATTTCTTCGGTGGTGACGTGGCGGATCGCGTCGAGTACTTCTTTGTTGGAGAAGCCGATTCCGTTGCCCAGGTTGTAAATTCGGTGCGCGCCTCGGCGGATGGCGGCAAGGGCTAGCAGATGTGCCTGTGCGAGGTCGGTGACGTGGATGTAGTCGCGGATGCAGGTGCCGTCGGGAGTTGGGTAGTCGTCGCCGAAGAGGCTGAACTTGTCACGGAGGCCAGCGGCGGCATCCAGCGCCAAGGGAATGAGATGCGTTTCGGGAGTGTGGCGTTCGCCGATCATCGACCCATCGGTGCAGATGTGTGCGCCAGCGACATTGAAGTAGCGCAAGCTGACGGCACCGAGCTCGCTGGCGCGGGTGATCGATGCGATCGCGCGGTCGACTGCGAGTTTGGTGTCGCCGTAGGTGTTGACCGGGTTCGTCGCAGCGTTCTCAGCGATCGGAACTTCGTCTGGCTCGCCGTAGACCGCGGCGGTAGAAGAAAACACCAGGCGCGATACTCCCGCATCGCGGATGGCGTCGAGGAGTGCGAGCGAGGCGCGGGTGTTGTTGTCCCAGTGCCATTCCGGGTGATTCATCGATTCGCCCGCCGCGATGAGTCCGGCGAAGTGCAGCACCGCATCGAATCCGGCGTCGGGGGTGAGGACGGCGGCGATGTCGTGTACGCGTAGTTGGTGGAAACGCGCTTCGGCGGGGATCTGCCGGTCATCGTTGCGGGAGAGGTCGTCGACGACGTCGACTTGGTGCCCGGCGTCGAGAAGGAGCCGGGTCACGGTGGCGCCAACGTAGCCGGCGCCACCGGTGACGAGGATCTTCATGCAGCGACCTGCACTTTCATGGCGAGGAGGTGGTCGTGGATTTCGCGTCGGTGCTTGGCGAAGTAGGAGGCGGGGCCGGGCTGTTGCTGCGTTCCTGCCCAGCCGGTGACTCGTGACCAGGTTGCGCGCTCCACGGTACCGATCTTGTCCAGGCGAGGGTTCGAGACCCACGCGGCGGCGACTTCCCGGGCGAGCTCGCTAATTCGCTTCTGATGGCGGGCGATGATCTGCCCGCTGCTGGTGGTGGCGTATTTGCTCAGTCGCACTGCGTCTGGTCGTGGGCCACCGAAGGCGAAGTCGAATCTGCGGAAAGCGTCGTGCACGTAGACCCAGAATCGGGACGGGTCCAACGGAGTCTGCCGTGGATCGATGCGCCAAGCCAGCTCGGTGCGCATCTGTTCGGCGAGATGTGGGGCCATGCGGGCGAAGTCGTGATGGGCATAGGCGCCGCGTTCCAGCATCGCCGTCGCACGCAAAACCTTCATGCACAGTCGGTTCACCAGCAGGTGAAACTGGGTGGAGTCCAGGCCGGCCTGCCACCTGTAGTTGAGCCGATGCCAGTAGTAAGCCTGGATGTAGTACAGCAGGATCTCGTAGGCGTCACGGTCGTCGAGTCGCACGGAGTTGTGCTCTGGCAGGCCGTGCGGGGTCAGTGGCACGCCGAGGTTCTTGAAGTCGTAGCCCAGGGACGTTGTGATGGCCCGGTAGTCGCGTAGCGGCAGCGTCATCAAATCCACAGTGGGAAAGCACGTTTCGGCGGTCATACGCAATTGGGATATGAGCGTTGTCGGTGTCTCACCGGAGGAGACATAGAGCAGGTCGAGGTCGCTGATGAGCTGGCGCTGGTCGTGTTGATAGCGAATCCAGCTCGGTTCTCCGCGGGCCATCGACCCGCCCAGGATGAGCCAGTCGGTGTCGGGCACGTGATCGCCGAGGGCGAGCAGGTTGTCGGCCAGGAAGGTAGCGACCGTCGTCAGGTCCGCTGTGTCGGGGAGACGCCTGGTGATCGTGGCGGCCAAGGATGCTGTGGTGACGGTGGGCCTAGATGCTGTCGTGGTCATTGGTCAGCGCTCCGCGGGACTGATCGACAACGGAGCCGTACTGGCGGGGACGGGAGCTTCTTCGTGGTCCTTCTTGGCTGTCAGGTGTGGGCACAGCGATCCGCAGATCGTGCACGGTGCACCGGTTTTCAGTCCGGCGTTGATGAAGGCGTTGCCCGCCAGCCGTGGGTAGAGCGCGTGGGTGGCTTGCACGTCCCAGTTGTTCGCACGCCGGGCGACGGAGATGGCGCGCTGGCGGGCTGCTTCGTCGGTGTTGTCGCGGCCCAGTTCGAGGGCGGTGATGGCGACTTTGACATTGCGTACGGCTTCGGCGGTGTCGGTGCCGGTGGGCATCAGGTAGTGCTCGACCTGGGTGATGGAGGCGAACATGTCTCCGCCGTGCTGCCCGGCGGTGGCCACGCCGATGGTGTTGACGATCGAGTCCAGGGTGACAGCGTTGTCGATGACCATCGGGCCTGCCAGCCACAATGGCGCGCCGCCGAGGGCCTTCTTATAGGCGGGGATGATTTCGGGAATGCGATGCAAGGGGATGTGGCCGCCGGTTTCGCACAGGACTTGAACGCCGGCGTCGAGTGCTCGGCGCCGCAGCGTGGCCAGCAACTCGATCTCGCGCCATTTCAGGTCGTCACCGGCGTCGGCTGTGGCGCCGGGGCGGAAGATATCTCCGAGGTCGAGCACTACGCCGCGGCGTCGGCAGATCTCGAGGATGCCGTCGAAGTACTCGTGCAGCGGCGATTCGGTGTTGTGCATGCGCATGTAGCGCGCGATCAGTCCGCCACCACGGGAAGTGGTGGGCATGATCCGTGTCGACTGCTCACTCATTCGCGCCAACTCCGGGTTGATCCCGGCGTGGATCAGCGCGAAGTCGACACCGGAGTCCAGTCCGAGTTCGAAACGTTCCAAGAATTCGGCACGACCGAGCTTCTTGCGGGGCTGGGCGAACAGGTCGTAGGTGAGGCAGCAGCCCAACGGGATCCCCACCACTTCCTTCAGCTCGCGGCGCAGCGCGATGCCCTCGGGGTTGGTGGTCAGGTCGATCACCGCGTCGGGTTTGGCGGCCAGGATCACCGACATGCTGTCGACGATCGCGTCGCGGTTGGTGTCCTTGGGCCCCAACCCGATCAGCGCCGTCACTTTTCGCCGCGTACCCGCGCCGACGAAGATCGGGGCAAAGTCCTTGTGATGGCGAGAATCGTTGGAACGCAGGAACACCAGAGTGCCGGCCGCGATAGCGGTCGCGGCCTCGGTGACTGCGATTCCTTCGCGCGCGCAGGTTTCGCGGAACTGTGGATCAGTCGAGTAGTCGAGATCGAGCATGGTGGTGCACCTTTCAGTCGCTGGATATGGGGGAGGAGTTCTGCAGTGGTCGTGGCACGGCTGCCTGGCCGGTATGGAGGTCGCCCCAGTCGATGACGTGGCCGGCGACGGTGGTCCATGCTCGGTGCAGTTCGTCGAAGTCGACGGGCGCTCTCGCGTGGAACTTCGCTTCGAATCCGATGTAGGCGGCGGCGAGTTCATCTAGCGCGGCGCCGTAGTCCCGGTCGGGCAGCCGGGAGTGGTTCGCGACCCAGGCATCGACCAGTTCAGCGAGTTCACTTCTGCGCGTGTCGATTCGGGCAGTGTTTGCGGGGTTGATGTGGCGGCAGCGGTGCAGGTGGGCGAAGGCTTGAGCCCAGCGTGCGATCAGGTGGTCACCAGGAAGGTGTCCGAATGCGCCACGGAAGGCAGAGATCAGCTGGTAGCCGGTTGGCAGTTCGTGCGCGGTGGGAAAAACGTCGACGGTTTCCGCCGCATGGGGATTGTCGGCAACAGGGGAACTCGGGATAGCCAGGGCGAGGTTGACCCAACCGGCTTCTCTCATCGCCCCGACCAGCTTGACTAGATCGGTGAGCGAGTGGCTCGACATGTGCGGCCTCCTGGCGACGCATCCGGCAGCGAAGGGCATCGATCTGGTGGCCTCGCCATGGATTCCCGGGAACAGGTACTGATGAAAAGCGTCGCCCACCAGCGGTATCGGAGGTAACCGCGTAGCGATCGCGTACCGTAGGCGTATCGTGTGCACTTCCGAGATCAGGTGCTGAAAAGTAGGAAGCGGCGATGATGCGAGGGCGGGCTTGGACAGGCTTTGAAGCGGCTGCGCTTCAAGAAGCGATGCGAAAGTCGATTCGAGAGTTCGCCGCCCTGCTCGGTGTCGAGACGACCACGGTCAACAACTGGCGCTCGGGTCTGAGCGCCGTGAAACCCAGATCCACGGCGCAAGCAATCCTGGATACGGCATACCTGCAGCGTGCGTCTCCAGCGGATAGAGAGCGATTCGAGCAGATCATCGCGGACGGGGAAGCCGTTTGGCGGGACCGCCATTCAACCGTGCTGAGTCACACCCAGACCGCGGTCGCATACACCGACCGCGTTGATGATGACGGGTTGCCGGAGATTGGTGACCAGCCGATCACTACTGATCTGCTTGCAGTCCTGGGCCGCGTTCACAAGCTGAGCCGATCTATCAATCCCGAGGTCATTGACCAGTTGAGAATCAGTACGCACCACGCTATCGCGAACTATGAAACTGTTGATCCTGCCGGACTCGTTCCCGCGTTGAAACAGCAGCGGGAGTGGCTCGATGGGCTCATCGATGAATGTAGCCACCCGAAACAGCGGAGCGAACTGTTCGACATAGCCACCGAGACTTCGGGGCTGCTCGGCTATATCGCCGTCGGAACTGGTCATTATTCGATGGCGCGGGCCTACTGCCTGGAGTCTTTCCATCTGGGGGACAATGCGCAGAACGCTAACCTCACAGCATGGGCGCGTGGGCTGCAAAGCTTCTGTGAGTATTACGCAGGGAGGTACGAACGAGCGTTGGACTATGCTCGAGACGGCTTCGCTCGAGCGGAAGATGGGCCGCAAAGCGTAAGACTAGCGATCAACGGAGTCGCGCGAGCAATGGGAAAGCTCGGCGATACTGACGGCGTGCGACGCACGGTGGACCGGGCGTACGAGCTGGTCACGTGCGAGAGCGCCCCGGATGGAGTGCCATCCAGTATCTCGCTGGGAAGCTACAGTGCGGCGCAGGTGGCTGGAAATGCCGCGACATCGTATCTGTCGTTGGCGATGCCGGATAAGGTCGAACAGTATGCGGAGCTCGCGTTGGCGGACATGAACAACACGAACTCGCCGTGGGGTAGGTCGCTGGTGATGATCGACGTGGCCCGCTCGCATGTCTTGGCCGAAGATGCCGACCTGGATGCTGCAGTGGCGATAATGCACGATGCTCTAGACACTTCGCCAGACAAGCCTATGGCCCAGGTTCAGCGCCGAGCTTCGGAATTTCTCCGTGACGTGGCCGACAGGTGGGGGGATACCTCGCAGTTGAAGGGCGTCCGGGATGCGCTGGCCAGTAAGGGCGGCGAGAAGTGACCGGAATATTGGGCACCCTACGCCCCCGTCCGCTCGAGAACGGCCCGCTCGGCTACTACTGGTTCCTGACCTTCGATCATGCCTCGGAACTTCATTCGCGGACCAAAGAGTGTCAGGAGGTTATCGATCCGGCACACTTTAAGACCACCCCTGCCGACAGCCTCCACCTGACATTGGATCGAATTTCGCGCCCTCGCGCTTGCACAGTCGAACAACGTGCTTCTATTGCGGTAGCTGCGCAGCATGCTTGCCGGGACCTGCGGCCGTTCAGCTTGTCCGTTGATCGGCTGACCAACATTCGTGGTGCGATCGGCTTCGTGATCTCACCCGCGGCGCCGGTGATGGAACTTCGTGACGCGCTACGTGCGGCAACGATCTCCGTGTTGCCGCAGGCGTCGCTGAAGGAATCTACATCGAATCCCCATGTGACGATCGCGTACCCGATTTTCGAAGGTATGGACGAGATGGCTGCCGCGGCTGCAGCGACTGCTGGCAGTGCAATCCACGGCTTCCACGTTGTGACCACCGAGGCTGCGTTGGTTTCGCTCGAACTTCGGGACAATTCCTACGTGTGGGATGTCATCGAACGAATCGAACTGGGTCGGGGGCAACCGGAGAAGTTCGGCTGAAGCAGCCTGGTGCCACCACGCGCTGGGTACTCCTCGCATCCGAAATCCGTAGCTGCGGAACCAAGTTCGACGCGAATGCGCTCTTAAAAATTTTGGTTGTAGATGCGCTAGCGTTTGTTGCCGTTGTTGTTCTGAGAGATGGTTTGCTGGTTCGGCATCGATGTTGTGCTGCAGCGCCGTGGTGGTCGCCTCGCGCTGGGAGGCGGTGCCAAGGGCAGGATCTGATCGGCGAGACGTCGGTGTTTGTAGCCGACGAGCCCGAAGCGCTCGAGGTGATGCCAGGTTCGCGACGGCATCGAGTGCGCCTTCCAGACGAATAGAGCTGTGAACACGACGTGAGCAAGGGCTCAGTCAGTGGGTTGCCAATGTATCCCCGGCTGCATATGACCAGGGCGAGGCTGATGGAAGGTATTCAGCACCATTCGGATCGCGGCAACGACGGCATCCGGACCGTATTCGGACCTGCTGTTGAAGTCTTCGTATCGCACTGCGGACGAGCCGTGCACGATCAGCTCTTCGGTGTCTTCCGGATAGAAGCCGTAGCCCACTCCATCGGTGAGTTCGGTGTACGGATGACGACTGGAATATGCCGTAGCGAGGACGCCCGGGTGGGGAGAGCGCACGAGACCGTTGGCTGCTGCACGGTTGATCAGCGCCTCCAGTGCCGATTCGATCTCGAAGTCGGGGTTGCGGAAACCGAGCAGATCGGCCCAGTCCGGAAACGTCGACCGGCGTAGTGGCAATGTCGCGGGTACGCCGACGACCCATGCCCGGGCCCACTCATCGATCGCCGGATCGATGACGAATTGCCAACTGCGCGCTTCGAATTCCTCCTGTGCCCGCTGGCGACGCCGGGAGTCTTCGGCGTAGTAGGCCTCACGAAAAGACGCAGTCGAGCGGTCGGCAATCCGGGATTTGCTGTGCGCCCGGTCCCGATCGTCCCAGCGCCGCTGAGGGGCGGTGCGTTCCAGATAGAGCGCGTGTCCGGACGGCTCTTGCTTCACGCACGCACAGTACCGATGTTCGGCTTCCGCGAAGGTGCTGCGGCGAACGAGCACCATCGTCCGTGGCGTCGCCGGGGCTTGACACGGTGCCGGACACGGCTTTGACTGAATCGGAAACTGGTTCTACCTCCTACGACAGTGCTCTGAGAGGTCGACGATGGGCAACACGTGGATAGCGAGCCCGGGGCATCGGCGCGGATCGGCCGCCCGCCGCGGAGCCGTCACGGTACTGGCGCTGATCGGTGCGTGCCTGCTCTCCTTGACGGCGACCCAGACTGTCTCCGGGCAACCCATGGCAACCTCGGACACCGGATTCGCGATCCCCTTCGCCGGTGCGCCCGCCTACGAACACGTGGCACCGACGCAGATGACGAGTCCGGAGCAGCTCAACCAGCCGCTCGGGCAGGCATTGGCCGACACGATCGCCGGTCAGGTGGGTCTCGACAGAGCGGACGCGCTGACCGAGCAGCAGTATCGCGACCTCAGCACCGGCGGCGGCGTCGGCGGCAACAGCGAGGCGGCCGAGGTGATCGTCGCCTGCGTCGAGATCCTCACGAATACGGTCGGTCGCCCTCTCTATTCCGAGGTCAACGGGCAGAGCACGCCTTCGGTGCTGGCCAGCTACGGACTGTATGTGAACCCCGGTGGGCTGCTGGAGAGCCCGGCCAACGCGGACGCGCCGACCAGACAGGTGAACACCTTGATCGCGCCCGGCGGTTACGTCGGCACCTGGTTGCGCGACAACGGTGCGTTTCGATCTCTGGTCGCGCTCTACCGGTCGGCCTACACGGTGCAAGCCGCCTTCGGCTTCGCGGCACAGCAGATTTCGGGCGAGGCTCAGCTGGTGACCAACACCAAGGGGAGCGTGAGCTCGGTGGTCGGCATGTCGATGGCCCCGCCGCTGTGGATTGTGAACTTCGCCCTGATCTACATCTTGAACCCGGCGCTGGCGGCCGAGATGCCCGCCTACTGGGCTCCGATACCCCCGCAGGTCGCCGACGCCATCACAGCGAGCCCGACCGGCCAGGTCCCTTTCGCCGACTATGCGGCCTACTTCGAGTGACGGGCGGTCGCTCGGCCAGCTGAGTCGGAGGTCGTGAGAGTGGAGCGTCAGATGATGGAGCCGACGTAGCCGATGATGGTGTTGCGTGCGGTGTTCCAAGCCGAAGACTCGGCGTCGGCGAATTCACCGTGTCCGGTACCGCGCAGGATTTGTACATCGGCGATGCCGCCCGCGCGGGTGACGGCTTCGACGTAGCGGTGGCTTTGCAGCGGTGCCACCACCCGGTCGTTCTCGCCGTGTACCGCGGTGATGCGAGTGTCGTTCGCCGGGAGGTGGTGGATGGGGGAGGCGTTGCGGTATCGGTCGGGTACTTCCGCGGGTGTACCGCCGAGGAGCTTCGGGACGAACGAATCCCGGCTCTCGGTGACCGCCAGATCCAAGTCGAGGACCGCCGCCATGAGGGTGAGACTGCGGATGCGAATCGCGGGATGTCTCGGTTGCTCGGCTGATCGGTGCCCGGCGGCCCACGCGGCGAGATGGCCACCGGCCGAGTGCCCGGCGAGGTGAACCCGCTGAAGGTCGAGCAGGTTGCCGACGGGCGGTGCGACGATGGTTGCCAGCGCGTTCACGGCGGCGTCGACATCGGTGAGGGTGACCGGCCATCCACCGCCGCCGTTCACTCGGCGATATTCGATGTTCCACACCGCGACGCCGTCGCCTGCCAGCGCACGGGCATGGGCGTCGAACTGTGCGAGGGTCCGGTTCTGCGCCCATCCGCCGCCGTGGATCAGAACCACCACGGGCAGCCGTGTGTTCGATGCCGGTGGCAGATAGAGGTCGCCGAAAGTCTCCGGTGAATCTCCGTAGCTGATGCGCATCGGTGATTGCGGAATCGCTGCGGCTTCCGCGGCGACCGTCTCGGCCGGTACCGACAGTTCCGTGGCGCGATACCCGAGGGCGAGGACGAACACCGCGAGCACGCCGAGACCAGCAATGCGACGCTTTCCGTCACGTGCCACCGCTGGATCTCCTCTCGACCGCCTCTGCACCTGCACCGTATCGCTTCCACCGTCGGACAACGGTGGTCCGATCCCGCGCCTACCACCACCCCAGTATCGGTTGCAGCTCCCGTCCGAGTGGTCCGGCCAGAGATCGGGAGTAGCTGGCGGTCAGGTGGTGCTCGTCGTGATAGATCAGGATGTTGCCCTCCGCCACCGCGCAGAGCGTGGGTTCGCAGACCGCGTCCGTCAGGTCGATCGGGAAGACGCTGGGAAAAGCCGAGGCCGGTTCCAGTCCTGGGTTGACCGGGTCGAGCGCGTCCTCGCGGCGCATGCCGCAGCTGGTTCGGTTCCCGCCGCCGGCCAAGCAGTCGGTGGCTTTGTATCGGAGGGTTCCGCGGCGCAGCCACGGGGTGTCGCGGATGGCGACCACGTTGAGACCACGATCCGACAGTGCCGTCCAGACGTGGAGATAGTCGGCGGGCGTCTCGTCGCCGCCCTCGTCGCTGGGCCGGGTACCGGTGGTGAACACCCAGTCCGGGCGGTCGGCGTCGAGGCGGTCGATCACTTCGGCTGACCAGTCCCGGCAATCCGGGATGGGCTCACCCTTGTAGCTGGCGTCTTCGGCGAGCGTGAGCGGGCAGCCCATCTTCAAGTACACCTGGATGCGGAACGAGTGTTCGGTGGCGAGCACCTGGAGTGCGGGTAGCCAGTGTTCGGCATGGGAGCTCCCGACGAGCGCCAAGGTCCGATCGGCATCCGGGTCACCATAGGTACAGGTGACGACGTCGCGGGTGTCCCAGTCCGCGATACACCCGTCCGCAGTGGGCGGGGGGACTTCGGTGGGCGCCGCGAAGACGGTGGGTCGCATCGGCTCGTCGGGTACCTCAGCGCCGGAGGCCAACGCCTCCGCGCCCGGGTACTTCTCCGAGTCGAGCTCCCCGGCCGCCACCGGGGGATTGACCTGGACCACGGCGAACTGCCAACCGGCGGTGACGGTGACGGTCGCCACCAGCAACACCGCGACGGCGGAGCCGACCAGATGCCGCGACCGCGTGTAGCCGGCATCGTCGCTGCCGGCTGTGCGCTGCCGCAGTGGCTGTTCGATCCAGCGGTGCGTCATCCAGGCCAGCACAACCGACAGCCCGATCACCCCGATACCGCCCACGAGACCGGCGTGGGTGTTTCCGCGTTCGGTGAGGAAGAAGATCAGGATCGGCCAGTGCCACAGATACAGGGGATAGGCGATCTCGCCGAGCCACCGCATGGCCGGATGGGCCAGGAGCCGGTTCGGCCAGGGCCAGTCGGCGAACCGCAGCTGCGTCGCCGAGAGGATCACCGCCGCCGTCGCGCAGACAGGAAGCAGAGCCGCGGGGCCGGGGAACCGGTTGGCGCCGTCGATGATGAGCCATCCGCACAACACGACACCGAGCACACCGAACACCGAGAGCGCCACGCGCACCTGCCGCCACACCACCAGCGAAGGCGCGACGACGGCGAGCCCGGCGCCGACCAGCAACTCCCACCCGCGGGCGAAGCTGTCGTAGTAGTTCCATCCCTGATTCGTGGCGACGCCATAGGCGGCGTAACCGAAGGAGGCCATCGACACCGCGACCACGACCGCGCCGATGGTCGCGCGAATCCGGCCGGGCTGCGCGAGCCGCGCGCACAACCAGGCGGTCGCCGCGACCGCCAGCAGCGCGGCCAGGTAGAACTGCCCCTGCACCGACATCGACCACAGATGTTGCAGCGGACTGACCGAAGGATCGGCCGCGAGGTAGTCCGACCAAGTCAGCGCGAGCTGCCAGTTCTGGTAGTAGAACAGCGACGACAGCACTTGCGCCGCCGCCGTCGACCATTGCGTATACGGCAGCAACACCACCGTCGCGACGACGACCGCCGCCAGCACGACCGTCATGGCCGGGACGAGTCGTCGTAGGGTGCGGCGCACGACCGACCACGCCCAGAACGGTTCCGGCGACTCCGCCCGACGCAGCAGCAAGCCCGTGAAGAAGAACCCCGACAGCACCAGGAAGACGTCCACACCCCCGGACACACGACCGAACCACACATGAAAGACCACAACCAACGCGATCGCGAGTCCCCGCAGCCCGTCCAAATCGAAGCGGTACCCCAACCCGCGGCCGGTGGGCGTTGCGGTGGTGAGGCGAGCCTGCTCGGCCGGGTGCACCGAATCCGCGTCAACTTCGGTCACAGCCCGGTACACCACCCTGCCGAGCTCGGCAGGCAACTGCGAGCCGGATCCCCGGCGAACGGACGATGACGACGACATGACAACTCTCCTATCACGCCCGAATCGATCAGGTCCATTCGCCGGCGCAGCTACGACGGGCAGTGGCGCCGTCGCGATGCGTCGATCGTGGTGGCGTGGCCGGCTCTTCCCTCGGGTCGGGACGCGGAGCTACCGTCGATGTATGGCCGAATCTGCTGACGTCATTGTCGTCGGAGCCGGACTCGCCGGATTGGTCGCTGCGGCTGAGCTGGTCGACGCGGGTAAACGGGTGCTCGTCATCGAGCAGGAGAACGCCGGCAATGTCGGCGGACAGGCCTTTTGGTCCTTCGGTGGACTGTTCCTGGTGAACAGCCCCGAGCAGCGAAGGGTCGGTATCAAAGACTCCTACGACCTCGCGCTGCAGGACTGGATGGGCAATGCCGGATTCGATCGCGAACGCGAGGACAAGTGGCCGCGCGCCTGGGCGCAAGCCTTTGTCGAATTCGCCGCCGGTGAGATGCGCGGCTGGCTGGCCGAGCGCGGCTGGAAGGCGTTTCCGGTCGTTGCCTGGGCCGAACGGGGCGGCTACGGCGCGTACGGGCCGGGCAATTCGGTGCCCCGTTTCCACATCACCTGGGGAACCGGACCGCGAATCGTCGAGATCATCGAGTCTCGCGTTCAGGCCGGCGTCGACCAGGGCTTGGTGGAATACCGGTTTCGCCATCAGGTCGATGAACTCGTCGTCACCGCCGGCGCGGTCACCGGTGTGCGTGGCACAGTCCTCGAGCCGTCGGACGCGGCGCGAGGCGTCGAGTCGTCCCGGAAAGCAGTGGGCGAGTTCGAGTTCAGTGCCCAGGCGGTGCTCGTCACCTCCGGCGGTATCGGGCACAACCGCGAGCTGATCCGTCAGAATTGGCCGACGCGCCTCGGTCGCGCGCCCGAGCACATGCTGGCCGGTGTTCCCGCGCACGTGGATGGGCGGATGCTGGCGATCTCGGAGTCCGCGGGCGCGAGTGTGATCAACCGGGACCGGATGTGGCACTACACCGAGGGCATCATCAACTACGACCCGGTGTGGCCGGACCACGGCATCCGTATCGGTCCGGGGCCGTCGTCGCTCTGGCTGGACGCGACCGGGACGCGGCTGCCGCCACCGCTGTTCCCCGGCTTCGACACGCTCGGCACGATGCAGTACATCAACCGGACCGGCTTCGACTACACCTGGCTGGTCCTGGACCAGAAGATCATCGAGAAGGAGTTCGCGCTGTCCGGGCAGGAGCAGAACCCTGACCTGACCGGCCGCAACATCAGGTTGTTGCTGGAACGGGTGAAGAAGGGGGCACCGGGTCCGGTCGAGGCGTTCAAGCGCAAAGGCGCCGATTTCGTGGTCGAGGACACGCTCGACGACCTGGTGCGCCGGATGAACGAGCTGGCAGGTGACGCTGTGCTCGATGTGGCGAGTGTGCGGCGTGAGGTGATCTCGCGGGATCGCGAGTTCGACAACGCGGTCAACAAGGATCTCCAGATCGCCGCGATTCGCGCGGCGCGTGCCTACCTGCCCGACAGGATCACGCGAGTGGCCGCACCACACAAACTGCTCGATCCCAAGGCGGGCCCGCTGATCGCCGTCCGGTTGCATCTGCTCACCCGAAAGACGCTGGGCGGCTTGGAGACAGACCTGTCGTCGCGCGTGCAGCGGCCGGACGCGACAGCCGTCGAGGGCCTGTACGCCGCTGGTGAGGTCGCGGGGTTCGGCGGTGGGGGAGTGCACGGGTATCGCGCGTTGGAGGGCACATTCCTGGGCGGATGCATCTTTTCCGGGCGGGCCGCCGGGCGGGCGGTCGCTGGTCGGCTGTGATGCGGGCCTGCGGCCGACCATCCTGCGCTATTCGAAACAGGCGTGGACGGCCGCAGGCGACGACCGATCAGCGGTGATCGCACCAGTCGACGGTCCGCGGCGGTGGATCAGGGCTGGCCGCTCACGGCGGCGGTGACGGCGTCGAGGAAGGGCTGCCCGCCCATGGCGTAGCCGCCGGCGATCGCGCCGAGGACCAGGCCGACGGGGCCGGTGATGATGCTGAGGAAGCCGAAGCCGAGCACTGTGCCGATGAGGCCGCCGAGTATGCCGCCCGCGACGACGCCGACGACGTTGCGGTTGATCTCGTTCGTCAGCTGGGACATGGGGCTGATGGCCTGCATCTCACCGATTTCGGTGGCGCTCGCCTGTGGGGCGAGCACGAGGTGGTGACCGTTGTCGGAGATCGTCTGCGTCACCCGCATCTCCTTGCCGGAGATCTGGTAGGTGAGCGGGATGCGGGTGACGACGGCGCCGGAGTCGGCGACGAGGGTCACCGCGGTGTTGTCGTCGGTGGTGGTGAAGGTACCGCCGGCGACCGTGGTGGTGAGCACCCGGGAGAACTCGGTGAGAGTGGCCTCGTAGCGCACGGACTGGTCGACCCCGGATGTGGTGGCCTTGGGGGGCGGCGGTGCGACCGGCTGCGCGGTGGCGGTACCCGCGGTGATCCAGACGGTGGCGCCGACCAGGAGCGTGGCAGCGGGGAAGTAACCGAGTTTCATCAGGAATTCCTTTACGCATCACGAAAAATTGCGCGGTCGCATGGCGTGCCGCTGCTCGGGGCACGAACCGTGTTGTCCGCCAGTGAGATCGGCCAGACCCTAGCACCCTTTTCCCGAATTCGGTGAACCGTGCCGAATTGGGCGGCGGACCAGTGTTTCTCATTGTAAAAATTCGCAGATTCACAATTCGACACGTTCGTGTGTGCCGTGTAAGAACTGTCAAGCGAGTGGGACGTCGGTCGGGGACGTCCAGCGGATGAGTAGGGACAACACGGATGGCGCGTCGAAGAAACCTAGCCCTGCTCGGCGTATCGATGGGAGCGGTGTTCGCCCTGGCAGGAGCGTTTTATCTAGCGCTTTCCGTCGTGGTGGGGTTCACCGCGGAGGAGCCCGCCGGGCCTGACGATGCCGCTGCCGAAAAAACTTTGCCGACCGAGGTTTCAGCGACTCAACCGCTGGGAACTATTACTGATATTTCCGGCGGCGTCGCGTCCACATTGGCCAAGTCTGCGACGAAGATTCCCTGGGTGAAATTGAGTGCCGGCGATTGTGTGGATTTGAACGTGAGTGCGGCCGATATTCGTCAGGTCGCGTGCGGTGACGTCAACTCCCGCTACAAGGTGACGGAATTGGCGCCGGTGGGCAGTCACTGCCCGGGCGACGTCGACCGCGCGCAACCTCGGACACTGCCGGGCGGCGTGGACGAGACCCTCTGCCTGGACATCGACTGGACCGTCGGCGAATGCCTCGACCTGGCGGGTGACACGGCCAGGCACGTGGACTGCGCCGCCGACGTCCCCGGCCGGGTCCGGGTCCTCGAGATCCGCCATGACACCACGGATGTGAACATCTGCACGACCGGCGACCGCGGTGTCGTCTACGACGAGCGCCGCTACGTGGTCTGCGTCAGCACCCGCTGACCCGACGTGATCCTCAGTCGGCCGTCCTGATTCGAGCCGACCGCAGTCGGTGTCATCTCCGCACTCGATGTGGCCGCGATCCAGCCGACCGTCTCCTGGGCGTCCGGTGTGTGTGAGATCCTCGGTGTACCACCGTGACCGGTGAATTCTAGGAGGAACCATGGCGAACACAGTCGGCACCACTCCCGCGGGAATCGGACGCCGGGCCGGGGCCAGGTTCATCGACTGGATCATCGCCGGATTTGTCGGCGCCGTGCTGTTCTGGATCCTCGAGCGAGTCACCGATCTCCCCAGCTGGATCGCGATCCTGCCGGGCGCCGGATTCGGGTTCCTGTACTTCGTCGTCTTCGAAGTGGTGACCGGATCGACCCCGGGCAAGAAGCTTCTCGGTCTGCACGTCAACGGTGCGGGCGGCGCGGACAAGCCCGATCTCGTCGAATCGGCCAAACGCAACGCCTATATGCTGCTGAACCTGATTCCCTGGCTGGGTGGACTGCTGTGGTTCATCGCGGCCATCGGCATCGCGGTCACGGTGAGTTCGAGCCCGAGCAAACAGGGCTGGCACGACAAATTCGCGGGTGGCACCCAGGTTGTCAAGGACTGATCCGGCCACGGCCGTGTTGCGTTCATCGCGGCCGCCACTCCGAATCACGACACCGGTGAGAGCGCCCGCGGCTACCTGGGCGGTGTCACCATCGCTTCGATGACCCGCGGTTTGCCGTCGGGCCGGTTCTCGTCGCCGAGGCTGCGCACCATGAGCGTCGCGCCCGCGACGGCGCCGGGCATCAGTAGCACGGCCACGAACGGGATCAGGAAGACAAGGGCGAGCGGAACGCCGAATCCCCAGGCGAGCATGCGTCGTCCGCGCAAGACCGCCAGTTGTTCGCGCAGTTCGACGCCGCGGCGCTGCCACGCCACCGCGGTGAGTTCTTGCGCGAGGAAAAAGGCGGTCACGCCGATTCCGATCACCGGAACCACGGTTTGGCCGAGGACGGGGATGAACCCGAGAACGAACAACAGCACGGCCCAGGCCAGGACTCTGATCAGCAGCCGAACGCTGTCGCGGGTCGATATCCACAAATCCCGGCCGAACCCGTTGCCTGATTCCGGCGCGGTGCCGTCCGCCGACTCCGATCTGTCGACCTGCTCGGACAACCGCTCGTAGAACGGCTGCCCGATCACCAACGTGATCGCGGTGAACGCCACCACCGCGACCAGAGCGCCGAATCCGAACACCACCACCACCAGCAACCCACGAAACAGCCCGCGCCACGGCGAGTTCCAGTCGTCGGCGAACGGCGACATCCACGCGGTGAAGTCGCCGACCCCGAAGGCCGCTCCGGTGAACACGGCGACATAAAGAATCAATGTGACCAGGCCGGGCAACAGCCCGAAGCCGAACCAGCGACCGTGGCCCGCGACCCATCGCTGCCCACTCCACAAGTAGCCGAACCCTGTCCCCAGATCATGCATGGCCGTAGCCTATCCGCGATCGATCGACCCCTCGGCGGTGTTGTGGGCGTTGAGATTTCCGGCTCTTCGCATTCGAGGTCTTGGTTACGAAACGCGAGCGTCGTAGGTCGCGCGGTATCGGTGGACCTCGTCCATATGGCTCTGCGCCCATGATCTGAGTCCGCGGGTCAGGTGGTGGAGGGAGAGGCCGAGATCGGTCAGCTGGTAGGAGACGGTGACGGGGACGGTCGGCGTCACGGTGCGGGTGATCAGGCCGTCACGTTCCAGCGACCGCAATGTCTGGGTCAACATCTTCTGGCTGGCTCCGGCCAGCAGGCGCGCAATCTCGGAGTAGCGCATCTGCCTCGCATCGCCGGCCGCACCGGGCTGGTCGGAAGCCTCGCCTCCGAGCGCGCAGAGAACGAGCACAACCCACTTGTCCGAGATCCGGTCGAGCAGTTGGCGACTGGGGCATGCCGCCAAGAACGCGTTGTATTCCATCTTGGCCTGCGCTCGTCGCTGAGCGGCGCTTGTCGTCGCCAACCTGATCACACCTGTTCCTGAGAGTTACGCACCTTGAAGTGCCTACTTCCGGAGAGGAAGTAACGCCCCAATGATGGTTCGTGGTGGCGACACGCGCCACCACGAACCAGAGAGCGGAACGAAGCACGATGAACGCATCTTCCACCGCACTTCCCGGTGGCACCTGGACTCTGGGCGATTCGCCCGTCACCCGCTTCGGCTACGGCGCGATGCAGCTCGCCGGTCCGTGGGTCATGGGCCCGCCCGCCGACCACAACGGTGCGCTGGCGGTATTGCGCGAGGCAGTCGAGGCCGGGATCACCCACATCGACACCAGTGTCGCTTACGGCCCGCAGGTCACCAACGAGCTGATCCGCGAAGCCCTGCACCCCTATCCTCAATCGTTGTTCATCGCCACCAAGGTAGGGGCGAACCGCGACGCGCAGGGCGGCTGGCCGACAGCCCGGCGGCCCGACGACCTGCGCAAGCAGGTCCACGAGACCTTGCGGTCCCTCGGTCTCGAGGTACTCGACCTGGTCAACATGCGGATGGGCAATGCCGAAGGCCCCCAGCCAGGCTCGCTCGCGGAGGCGTTCGGGACGCTCGTCGACCTCCAGCGGGAAGGTCTGATCCGCCACCTCGGCGTCAGCAACGTCACCACCGAGCAGGTCGCGCAGGCCCGGCGCATCGGACCGATCGTCTGCGTGCAGAACATGTACAACCTCGCGCACCGCCACGACGACGACCTCATCGACCGACTCGCCGCCGCCGGCATCGCCTACGTACCGTTCTTCCCCCTCGGGGGTTTCACGCCGCTACAGTCCGCGGCGCTGTCGGGAGTCGCCGACCGGCTGGGGGCGGCACCGATGTCCGTCGCGCTGGCCTGGCTGCTGCAGCGCTCCCCGAACATCCTGCTGATCCCGGGCACGTCATCGACTGCGCACCTGCGCGAGAACATCGCCGGCGCCGGGGTCGCCCTCTCCGGCGAGGACGTGGCCGAATTGGACGGCATCGGCCGCTGACCAGCTAACCGGAGCAGCGTCTTTCGTGAACGCGCCCGTCAGGCGCGGTCGTGGAGAGTGATCTGGTAACCGTCGGGGTCGGCGAAGGTGAAGGTTCGGCCGAAGGGACCGTCGATCGGTGCGGAAACGATGGTGTGGCCGTCGGCGACGAGAGCATCGTGAACGGCCTGGACTTCGGTGGCGTGCAGCCAGATCGCGGCGCCGATGCCGGGCTGTGCGACGGATGCGAGATCGGTGCCGGGAACGATGTCGCGGAGTGCGAACGCGATCGGTTTCGTCTCGAAGACGACGGCGTGCGGGGGTCCGGCCGGTGAGCGGACGAGGCCGAGGTACTGCTCGTAGACATGAGTCAAGATGGTGTCGGCGTCGACCTGGAGACGTCACTGGGCTACCTGCTGAAAGAGGCGTCGAGTGCGTTGCGCATCGCCATGGAGGAAGTGCTGCGCCCGCTCGGGATGAGCGTGACGCACTACTCCTGCCTCGAGCTGCTGGCTCAGCGACCGGGTTTGTCGAACTCCGAGCTCGCGCGGGGCGCGTTCGTCACCCGGCAGACGATGAACGTGCTGCTCCAGACCCTGGAACGCGACGGCTCCGTGACAAGGCCGACGCAGGCGCCCGTCGGGAAGGTTCTTCCCACGCGGCTCACGCCGCGCGGACGGCGCAGCCTGGAGAAGGCAACCGTTGCGGTCAGGTCCGTCGAGGTCAGAATGCTGTCCGGCATGACCGAGGCCGAGCAGGCGGGTGCGGTCCGGATGCTGCGGAGCATGATCGGTTCTCTGCGCGATGGCAGCGACGGCGCGTAGCCCGTCAGTCGACGCACCCCCGAGCCGCGCGCGCGGCGCTCTATGCTGTCGGCGTGGCACGCACCGAAGGAACCCGAGCGCCCGGCCGCCCGGCCGCGGCGAGCCGTGACGACGTGCTGGACGCCGCCGTTCAGGTCTTCCTGGCGGGTAAACGGGTCGACGCGAATGCCATTGCCGCCCAACTCGGTCTGGGCCGCACCAGTATCTACCGGTGGTTCGGTTCCCGGGACGGGTTGCTCGGGGCCGCCCTGGCGCGTCAGCTCGAGCGCATGGTCGCCTACGCCGAACGGCGCAGCACCGCCACCGGCGGGGAACGGCTCGTGGAGATCCTAGACCGCGCCATCTACTGGCTGGTCGAGGACGGTTCGTTGCGCACCTACTTCGATCAGGAATCCACGTCGGCCCTGCGCGTGATCACCCGCAGTGACGGATTGGTGCATCCGGCGGCGGTCGCGATCGTCGAAGGTCTTCTCGAGCGCGCTGAGGAGCAGGGCTATCAGCCGCCCATCGATCGCGCGACCCTCGCGTATGCCCTGGTCCGGCTGTGGGAAGCGTTCCTGTACAACGACGCGGTGGCGGGATTTCAAGGTGACGTGGAGCGGCTGAGCCGCGTCCAAGCTGCCCTGCTCCGGGCTTAGTCGCCGCTGTCGCGCAGGCCCGAGCAGTACCACCCGGCGATGGTGTCCAGCGCCGACTGTCGCGATACCGGTTGCCGCAGGCGGTGCCATTCGCCTGCCGCCGCCAGAGTTGCCCCGATCAGTCCGGCGGCGAGTAGGCGGGTCCGCTGCGGCCGGTTGTCGTTCGGGTGCAGATGAGTGGCCAGCGTATCGACGAAGTCGGACAGAGCCGTGGCGATTCGGGACTCGACGGCGTGGTCGCCGACGGCACCGGCGCCGAAAACCAGCTCTGATGTGGAGTGCGGGCCGGACGCGACGAGGTCGAAGAGAACCCCCACGGTGCGCCGCACCCGGTCGAAGTCCGAGGTCGCGGCCTTGTGGATGTCGCGCAGTCTGTCCGTGAGGTCGTCGAGGTACTCCAGGATCACCGCGAGGTAGAGCTCGGTCTTGGTCGAGAAGTGCCGGTAGAGAACGGGTTTGGTGACGTCGGCGACGGCGCTCACGGTGTCCATCGTGGTGCCGTGATAGCCGTGCGCGGTGAACGTCGTCCGTGCGGCTGTGAGGAGCCGCCCGCGCTGCACGCTACTGAATCGGGCCGTTGCGAAGGAAGTGCTCATGTGCCGGGTCCCTGCCTCCATTTGATACACACCGAACTCTATGTAACATACTGGACCATGCAACTGGCCTTCACCGAGGACGAGCTCGCCTTCCGCGACGAGCTGCGTGCCTTCTTCCACCGTGAGATCCCCGCAGACATCCGCCGGCGCCACCGGCACATGCACGAGCTGAGCAAGAACGACTACGCCACCACCCAGCGCATCCTCAACGGCGCCGGGCTGGCCGTGCCCCACTGGCCAGCCGAATGGGGTGGCCGGGACTGGTCGGCGGTGCAGCACCACATCTGGCATCACGAAATGCAGCTCGCCTCGGTGCCCGAGCCACTCACGTTCAATACGAACATGATCGGCCCGGTACTCGCCGAATTCGGCTCGCCGGAGCTCAAAGCACGATTCCTGCCCGCGACCGCGAACCTCGACATCTGGTGGTGCCAGGGCTTTTCCGAGCCCGACGCCGGATCCGACCTGGCCTCGCTGCGCACCGTCGCGGTGCGCGACGGCGACCACTACGTGGTCAACGGGCAGAAGACCTGGACCACCGCCGCCCAGAGCGCGGACTGGATGTTCTGCCTGGTCCGCACCGATCCCACCGCGCCCAAGAAGCAGGCAGGCATCTCGATGCTGCTGTTTCCCATGGACACCCCCGGCGTGACGGTGCGCCCGATCGAGCTGATCGACGGCGGCTTCGAGGTCAACGAGGTGTTCCTGGAGAACGTGCGCGTCCCGGCCGATCAGCTGGTCGGCCAGGAGAACCACGGCTGGGCCTACGCCAAATTCCTGCTCGGCAACGAACGCACCGGCATCGCCGCGGTCGGGCAGACCAAGGTTCGCCTGGAGCTGGCGAAGGAATACGCCGCCCAGACCAGGCTCGGTTCCGGCACGCTCCTCGACGACGCGAGCTTCGCCGCCCGGATCGCCGACCTCGACAACGAGCTGCTGGCACTGGAGCTGGTTCAGCTGCGGGTCGCGGCGAGCTCGAGCGACGGCGCGCCGAATCCCGTCTCATCGATTCTCAAACTGCGCGGCACCGAACTGCAGCAGGCCGTCACCGAGCTGCTCGTCGATATCGCGGGCCCCGCCGCGGTCGCCCGGGTGGGGGAGACCGACGACTGGGCGCGTCGCACCGTCGCGGGATACCTGAACTACCGCAAGACTTCGATCTACGGAGGATCGAACGAAGTGCAGCGCACCATCATTGCCTCGACGATTCTCGGACTGTGAGTAACCGCCATGGATTTCACCTTCACCCCTGAGCAGACCCTGCTGCGCGACACGGTGCGCAGCGTGCTGACCCGCCACTACACCCCCGGACGCCGCGCGGAGGTCATCGCCGACGATCCCGGCTGGGATCCGAAGGTGTGGGCGGACTTCGCCGAGATCGGTCTGCTCGGGCTGACCGTGTCCGTCGAGGACGGCGGCGTGGGCGGCGGCCCGATCGAAACGATGCTCGCCCTGGAGGAAATCGGCCGCGTCCTGGCGCCGGAACCGATCTTCGACTGCGCCCTGCTGCCCGCCCTCGTGATCGGCCGGGCCGGCACGGCAGAGCAGCGCGCGGCCCTGCTTCCCGGCATCGTCGACGGCGAGCAGCTGTTCGCTTTCGCCCACGCCGAGCCCGGCGCCCGCTGGCCGGACACTCGTCCGGAAACCCTGGCCGTCGACAACGGCGACCGGTGGACGCTGACCGGTCGCAAAAGCCCTGTGTCCTCGGGAGATCGGGCCGACCGGTTGATCGTCTCGGCCGTGGTACCCACCGGCGAGACCGCGTTGTTCCTGGTCGATGCCGGTGAGACGACGGTCGTGCGCACCGCCTACCGCAGCTACGACGGGGGCAGTGGCGCCGAGATCGAATTCCGCGGCGCGCCGGCCGAACTGCTCGGCGCCGACCTCGACGCCGGTGCGATCATCGACGAAGCCGTGATCACGACGCAGGCCGCTCTCGGTGCCGAAGCCGTCGGCGCGATGGCCGAGGCGTTGCGCCTGACCACCGAGTATCTGAAGACCCGCAGGCAGTTCGGCGTCGCGCTACGCACTTTCCAGGCCCTCACCCACCGCGCGGCGGACATGTACGTCTCGCTGGAACTGGCCCGCAGCATGAGCCTGTACGCGGCGATGTCCTTGGCGGACGGTGTCATCGATCCGACGGTGGCCTCCCGCGCGAAACGGCGAATCGACCTGTCCGGCAAACACATCGGCCAGGAGGCGATACAGCTGCACGGCGGCATCGGCATGACCGCCGAATACCCGGTCGGCCACTACACCGCCCGGCTCACCACCATCGAACACACCCTGGGCGACACCAACGATCACCTGCGCTACCTGTCGGCCCCGCTGGGCGAGTACCGGAAAGCGGAGATCTGATGCGCATCCGTGGCGCGGTTCTCGACCACCCCGACCGGCCGCGGCCCTTCGCGTCGTCGCGCCCGATCGGGGTGTACGACCTCGAACTCGAGGCGCCGGGCCCGACCGAGGTACTGGTCAGGATCGAAGCGGCCGGTGTGTGCCATTCCGATCTCAGTGTGGTCGACGGCAATCGGGCGCGGCCGCTGCCCATGCTGCTCGGCCACGAAGCGGCGGGCATCGTGGTGGGACTCGGCGACCAGGTCGACGATCTGACAATCGGTGAGCGGGTGGTCATGTCGTTCCTGCCGCGTTGTGAGCGGTGCGCGGCGTGTGCCCGCGGCGGTGAACTGCCCTGCACCGAAGGAACCCGGGCGAACACGGCAGGCGAACTCCTGCACCATCCCGGCAGACTGACCCGGGACGGACAGGCCGTGCGCCATCACCTCGGCGTCTCCGGATTCGCCACGCACGCCGTCATCGACCAGGCCTCGGTCGTCGCGGTCGGCCCCGATGTGCCGCCGGAGGTAGCGGCACTGTTGGGCTGCGCCGTCCTGACCGGCGGCGGCGCCGTGCTCAATGTCGCCGACCCGGGGCCCGAAGACGACCTGATGGTGGTGGGGCTGGGTGGCGTCGGCATGGCCGCGTTGCTCACCGCCGCCGCGATCGGGGTGCGGCGCATCGTGGCGGTCGACCGCCTGCCCGCCAAGCTCGCGGCCGCCCGCGACCTCGGTGCGACCGAAACCTACACACCCGAACAGGTTGCGGTGCAGGGGATTCGGGCGCGCTATGTGATCGAGTGCGCCGGTCACCCCGACGCGTTCGAAACCGCCTTTCTGGCCACCGCTCCCGGCGGAACCACCGTCACTGTCGGCCTGCCCGCCCCGTCGGCCACCGTGACATTGTCGCCACTGATGTTCACCGCGCAGGCCCGCACCGTGGTGGGTAGCTACCTCGGCTCGGCGGTACCGGCGCGTGACATCCCCCGCTACGAGCAGATGTGGCGGGCAGGCAGGCTGCCGGTCGAGAAACTGATCTCCGCCCGCATCGGACTCGACGACCTCAACGAGGCGATGGACCACCTCGCCGACGGCGCGGCCGTGCGTCAGGTGATCGTCTTCGAACCGGAAATGGAGCCACGATGACACCCACCCTTGCCGACCTCCCGGTCGCTCAGTTCATCGGCGGCCACTGGGTGGACGCCGCGGCGACGATGCCGGTGCGCAACCCCGCCACCGGCGACGACATCGCGACCGTCGCCGACGGCGACGACCGGACGGCCGCGGCCGCGCTGGACGCCGCGGTGGCCGCCCAGCAGGACTGGGCGGCCACCGATCCGCGCCACCGCAGCGACATCCTCCTGCGCGCGTTCCACCTGCTGCACGACGCCACCGAACGGATCGCTCACACGATCACCCTGGAAATGGGCAAACCGCTCGTCGAGGCACGCGGCGAAGTCGCCTACGGCGCCGAATTCCTGCGCTGGTTCGCCGAGGAGGCCACCCGTGGCAGCGGGGCGTACTTCCGCGCACCCAGCGGAGGCCGCCGTATCGCGGTTCGCACACAACCGGTGGGACCGGTTTTCGCGATCACACCGTGGAACTTCCCCCTGGCCATGGTCACCCGCAAAGTCGCCCCCGCGCTCGCCGCGGGCTGCACTGTCGTTCTCAAGCCCGCACCCCAAACCCCGCTCACCGCACTGGCATTCATGCAGATCCTGGTGGAAGCAGGCGTGCCACCAGGCGTCGTCAACTGTGTGACCACCTCGCGCGCGCCGCTGGTGTCGGGGCAGATTCTCACCGACCGCCGGCTACGCAAGCTCACTTTCACCGGCTCCACCGCCGTAGGCCGCACCCTGCTGACCCAAGCCGCCCAAGGAGTTTTGCGGGTCTCGATGGAACTCGGCGGCAACGCTGCGTTCGTCGTCCTGGAGTCCGCCGACCTGGACAAGGCCGTCGGCGGCGCGGTGCTCGCCAAACTGCGCAACGCGGGGCAGACCTGCGTCGCCGCCGACCGCTTCCTGGTCCACGAATCGCGGGCAGCGGAGTTCACCGAACGGTTCCTCGCCGCCGCTTCCGCGCTGCCGGTAGGCGATGGACTCGACCGAGCCACCCGCATCGGTCCCGTGATCGACGGCGCGGCGGTGCGGCGGATCACCGCGCTCATCGACGAAGCGGTCAGCCAGGGCGCACACCTGCACACCGTCGGAACCGACACCCCAGGATCCGGTCACTTCCTGCAACCCGCGGTCCTGACCGACGTCGACACCCGAACCCGCCTCTGGAATTCGGAGGTCTTCGGCCCCGTCGCCGCGATCCGCACCTTCACCGACCCGGCAGCGGCCCTGCACCTGGCCAACGACACCGACTCGGGCCTGGCCGGGTACGTCTTCGGCGAAAACCTCGGCGACACCCTCGAATTCGCCGAAAACCTGCAGACCGGCATGGTCGGCGTGAACACCGGCGCGATCTCCGACCCGGCCGCGCCCTTCGGCGGAATGAAGTCCTCCGGGCTCGGACGGGAAGGTGGCAGCACCGGGTTGGCGGAATACCAGGAACTGCAGTACCTGGCGATCGCCCGATGAGGGGCAGGGCCCGCGGCGGGAGGTTCACCCGATTCGTGTGATGCGATCTCGGCGGTGCCGGACGATCGTCGATCCCGACGATCCACGGACCCGGACAGGAGCGCTTCATGTGCGAGAAGCCGAAGCCCGCCAGCGCCGCGACAGCGGATATCAATCACGCGGCGGCCGAGCTCTACGACCTGGAGAACCGGGCCGATTTCGCCGACGCGCAGCGCGGGCTCCTCGCTCCCCTTCCCGGCCCCGTCCACTCCGACACCGATCCCGACCGGGTGGTCTTCGACCCCGCCGAGTTCGACTACCTCCGTGGTGACCCGCCGGTTCCGGACTCGGTGAACCCCAGCCTGTGGCGGCAATCGCAGCTCATCAGCATGGGCGGGCTGTTCGAAGTGACCAAGGGCGTCTACCAGGTCAGGGACAACGACATCGCGAACCTGACGGTGATCGAGGGCGAGGACGGCATCATCGTCATCGACTGCATGGCCGGCGTCGAATCCGCGCGGCAGGGCATGGACCTCATTCGTGAGCACGTCACCGACAAACCCGTGGCGGCGGTGATCTACACCCATACCCACGTCGACCACTACGGCGGCGTGAAGGGCGTGGTCTCGGCAGAGGATGTGGCGTCGGGCAAAGTGCCGATCATCGCCCCGGGTCTGCAGTTCGACAAGTTCGCGATCGGTGAGAACGTCGTCGCCGGTAATGCCATGGCGCGCAGAAGCTTCTACGCTTTCGGCGGGTTGCTCGCGCCCGGTGAGCGCGGGTTCGTCACCTGTGGAATCGGCATCGCGTCGACGAACGGGCCGTCGATCTCCTACATCTCACCCACCGACCTCATCACCGAATCCGGGCAACGGCGCGAGATCGCGGGCGTCGAGTTCGAATTCCTCTACGCCCCCGACACCGAGGCGCCGGAGGAGATGCACATCTGGATTCCGCAGCTGAAGGCGTTGACCTGCGCCGAGAATGCCAACCATGCCCTGCACAACGTCCAGACGTTGCGTGGCGCACGCACCCGCGATGCCCGCAACTTCGCCCGCTATCTCGACGAGACCTTGGAACGGTGGGGCGACGACGTCGAGGTCCACTACGGCCCCCACACCTGGCCGGTCTGGGGCAACGAGAACGTCACCGCCCTGCTGGAATCCCAGCGCGACACCTACAAGTTCATCCACGACCAGGCCCTGCGGCTGGCCAACAAGGGCTATACCCCGCTCGAGGCCGCCGAAGTGATCGAACTGCCCGACGAGCTGGGCCGGAACTGGGCCAACCGCGGCTACCACGGCACCCTGCACCACGATGTGCGCGCGGTGTACACCAAGGAACTCGGCATGTGGGACGGCGATCCGGTCTCGCTACACCCCCACACGCCCGTGGACGCGGCCAATCGGTTCGTCGAGTTCGCCGGTGCCGACAACATTCTCGCCGAGGGTGAGCGCGCGATCGCGGCAGCCGACTACCGCTGGGCGGCCGAGATCCTGCACAAGCTGGTGTTCGCCCAGCCCGGCAACCAGCGAGCCAAAGACCTGCAAGCCGACGCCTACGAGCAGATGGGTTACCAGGCAGAGGGACCGCAGTGGCGAGGAATCTTCCTCTCGGCCGCACTCGAACTGCGCGAAGGCGCCCAGCCGCCGCCATATGTGATCGCCAGCCAGGACACCATCCTGGCCATGCCGATCGATATCCTGTTCGACTTCGTCGCGGTGCACATCATCGGCGGACGTGCCACCGAAGTGGACATCCGCATCGATCTGGATTTCACCGATGCCGGCGAGCAATGGACGATGTGGATCCGCCGCGGCGTGCTCAACGCACGCCGCGGCACATCCGGCAACCCGCAGGTAACAGTCTCCGGACCGAAGCCGTTCCTGGTCTCGACCTTGCTGAAGCCGGAGACCGCGGCCTCGCTCGCCGAGAGCGGCAAGATCACGATCGCGGGCGATCCCGCGGTCCTCACTGCTTTCGGCACCCTCGTCGACGAGTTCGACCCGGCCTTCCCGATCGTAACCCCCTGATCGGGAAGGTCAGGGGGTGCCCCGGCTCGACTTCGTGCCGATCCGGATTCGGCCCTCCTACGTCTGGAGGCGGAAGGGTCTGGATCTCATCCGAGTACGAGGTTGCGGTAGGTGTCGAGGATGCCCCGGATCGACGATGTCACCCTCAGCTCACCGTCGAGTGGTGCCCAGACGTAGCGGGCGTGGGCGGTGAGGTGGATCGGGTGTGTCGCCGCGACGTCGACGGCGAAATGCAGACGGCGAACCCTATGTGCGTCGGGGGACAGGTAGTCGAAATCCCCGACGTGGTGGCGGATGCCGGTGACCACCAGTCCTGTTTCCTCGAGCACACCGCGGGCGACCGCCTGCGCAAGGGATTCCCCCGGCATCACAGTGGCGCCGGGCAGCTTCAGCGGCGCTTTGATCGGACCGGTGTCGTGGCGCTCGAGAAGTAGTATCTGCCCGCCACGATCGATGATCGCACCGACTCTCGGTGCGGTGCCGTCGATCTCGGCCCGGCGAGACAGATCCTCGAACTCCGACTCAGATACCGTAGGACTCACCGACTCTTCACTCCTACACCCATTCGGCACAACCGCCGGATTCAACGAACACAGCCAGTTATTACCCTACGTGCCGGATGCCGCCGATGTAAGCGAACCGCAGGGTAGCTTGAGACAACAACTCCTGCAGCAGAACTGGACAATTGACCGCTGATCGGTCGCCGCTGAGACCAGCCGAGCATGCGGCGGGGTCTTCGAGAGCAAAGTGGGGGATTGATTTCTATAGGGTGGCGAATCGGTACCGGATCCAGGGTGGGGGTTGTGTTGACAAGCAAAGGGTCCCGAAGTTTCGCGACCGCAGCAGTGGCACTGTGCATGGCAGCCGCCACTGTCAGCGTGCCGTCCTGCGGCACGACGGCGCCGGGTGATTCTGTCGTGGTATTGCTGCCGGTGCCGACCGGCCCGAACACCGTCGGCGTCACCGAACTCCATGTGACCGACTCTCGCCGCACCGATCCGTGGACAGGTGCCACGCGCGAGCTGCTCGTGCAGATCTGGTACCCGGCGCAGCCCTCCGGTGAGGGTGCCGCGGCGGCGTGGATGCCGCCCGGCGGTCGCTCGGCGCAGGAGGCTTACCTCGCCGGCCTCGGTGTGCCCGAAACTCGATGGTCTCTGGGGCCGAGCCACAGCTACCCGAACCGTCCGGCTCGTGAAGCAGGCGGGCGGTTCCCGGTCCTGCTGAACTCTCCCGGCATGGGTGACGCCACCGGCTGGAGCACTGCGCAAGCCGAAGATCTGGCCAGCCACGGCTACGTCGTTGCCGCGATCAATCACACTCATGAGGCCTTCGCTGTGCAGTTCCCCGATGGCAGGGTCGAGCGCACCGTCGTTCCGCTCGATTCGCCCCGGGAAGTCCTGCGAGACCTCTTGGTCCCCACGCGAGTGGCCGATACTCGTTTCGTCCTCGACGAACTCGCCGCTGCAACGACCGACCGGCGGTTGGCCACGGGATTACCCGTCGGGCTGGCCGAGCGACTGGACCTGTCCGCCGTAGGAATGTTCGGGCATTCGCTCGGTGGATCGACCACGGTGCAGTCGATGCACGACGAACCCAGTATTCGCGCCGGCGTCAACCTCGACGGGCCGATCCTGGGCTCGGTCACTACCGACGGGACCCCCCAGCCACTGTTGATGCTTGCCAGCCATGCCTCGCCCTGGTTCGGAAACGTCGGCTGGGAACCGAACTGGCCCAGCAATTCCGGGGTGAAGATGCCCCTGCGCGTCGCCGGCACCGAACACATGTCCTTCAGTGACCAGCAGACGATCCTTCCCCAACTCACGGCCGCAGGACTACTGCCTGCCACCACGACGGCGAAGGCGGTCGGTGGGATCGACCCACAACGATCCATCGACCTGCAGCGCACCTACGTGCGCACCTTTTTCGACGCCGTATTCGGTCGCAGCGATAGCGGCGTCGTCGAGGCAATCAACACCTTGGATCACCCCGAAGTGGTCGGCCCCCGATAGACCGCTGCACAGGCCATGGCCGCGCCGTGGGTAGCCCACGGCGCGGTCGGTGTCAGCTTTCGATGGCGGCGTGGAAGGTCACGGTGTCGAAGATGTCTTCCATGCGCGTGGCTTTGCCGTTGCGCATGGTCCAGGAATGCAGGAACGGCAGGGTGGTGATCGTTCCGCTGCGGGCGGTGACCTGGCGGGTTCCCATGACGATGACGCGGTCGTTCTGTTCGATGAACTCGACCGGGTCGAGCGCCATGCCGCCGAGTACCGACGGAACATGAGCGAGGAATTGCTTGATCCCGTCGTGGCCGATCTTGGTTCCGCCGAGGCCGTACTTGTGCATCCCGTCGGGATGGACCCATTCCACATCGTCGTGCATGACGGACAGGATTTTGCCGATATCGCGCGTCGCGAAACCGGCGTAGGACGTGCGGATGGCCTCGATGTTCGGCGTCGTCACCGGTGCGCGGCTCATGACGGTGTCACCTCCCGCACGTGGGCCGGGTGGTGTGCGGCGAGTGTGCGACGAATGCCGTCGCGCCAGTCGACCGTGCACGGGCCGGTGAGGGAACGGCGCAGCTCGGGATCGAACTGGTAGGTCTCGCGGGTGACCTCGGCGGGGACGAGCTTCGCCTCGACGCCGCTGAGCTCTTCGAGGTATCGCACGCAATCGGTGATACCCACCGATTCGTCACCACCCCAGTTGACGAGCCGCGCCGGCACCGACGCCGCGTTCCACAGGTCGGGCACTTGAGCGACGAGGTCGTCGGTGTAGAGCAGCGAACACCAGTTCTGTCCCTCCAGCGGAACCGGAATCGGTTCCCCGGCCAGCATCCGCTGGAAGTACAGCATCGGCACACCGCCGTATCCGCCGGGACCGTAGGCGATGTTGAGCCGGGCGATCGTGGTCGGGAGTTCGAGCACGTTGGCCATCGCCCGCACGGTGCCTTCGGCCGCGATCTTGCCGACCGGGTAGGTGGGCAGCCAGTCGGCGACGCCGTCGATCGGGTCCGATTCGCGATAGGCGTGGTCGAGGGTCTGCCGTTTGTACAGCGCGCCGGTCGAGACGAACAGGAACGACTCGGCGGTGCGGCAGTGTGTCATGAGACGTGCGCAGGCGGTGGCGTTGATGCCCAGCGCGTCCTCGAAATCGCTGCCGTCACCGCGATGGACCGCGGAGTGCAGCACATGGGTGAAATCGGTGGGCAGCTGTTCGTAGCCCGCGGTGGTGGTGTCGTTCATGTCCCAATGACGGGTGGTCACACCGATCTCACGCAGTTCCGCTTCGACACCGGGTGTCCCGAAGCGGCCAAGACACCAGACCTCGTTGTGCGCGGCGAGCGCCTCGGCGACAGGTCTGGCTACCTGCCCGGTCCCGCCGGTGATCAGAATCTTCTTGCCGTGCAACGTGTTTCTCCCTATCGGTCGGCGTCGGCGAGTGCCCGGTCGAGTTCTGTGCGCAGCACGGACTGGAACGCGGTGACGTGCCGCGGCCCCATCAGCGTGTAGTGCTCGCGGGGACGTCGAGGTAGCGGTTCGGCTCGGTGGTGAACTCGTCCCACCGGCTGAGTTCGTTGTCGATCCAGTCCTGTTTGGTGCCGCGCAGGGGAACCGCGCAGAACATGCTCATCGAGCGCACGGCACCACTGGGCGAATAGGTGCGGCCGAGGCCGGTGAGCCCGTCGGCGAGCTCGGCCCAGGCCGTGAACTTCGTCAGGTCCAGGTCGAGTTCGGCGATTCGTTCGGGTGGGGCGAGCTCGATCAGGCGTGCGAGCTGCTCGCTCTTGGGCAGCGCCCGCAGCTGGGCCGGTAGTTCGGCGGCCTGCCGCTTGCTGATCAGGTCGAGGAACATCGCCAGATTCGCCGCGGTCTCGGCGAAGTCGAGCTCGTCCATGCGGTACTTGATATGCGGTGGCAGGTTGAAGCTGCCGAGGAAATCGACCCGCTCGCCTTCTGCCTCGAGCCGCTTGGCGATCTCGAAAGCCACCGCGGCACCGAAGGAGTAACCGGCGAGCGCATACGGCCCGTGTGGTTGCCGTCGGCGGATGGCACTCAGATAGACATCGACCATCTCGTCGAAGGTGTGGAACGGCTCCTCGCCGCTGTTGAATCCCCGGGCGCGCAGTGCGTAGAACGGTCGATCGCCGACGAAATACTTCGCCAGGTTGACGAAGACCAGGACCTCGCCGACGCCGGGGTGGACACAGAACAGGGGCGTTTTGTCGCCACTGGTCTGCAACGCCACGATCGGATCGTAGCGGCGCGGCCCGTCGCCGCCACCGTCGACGATGGCGGCCAGCTCCCGCACCGAGGGGGCCGTCAGGATGGCGATGATCGGCAGGGTCGCCACCTCGAAGCGGCGCGCGATCTGCTGCTGCAATCGAAGAATGTCGAGCGAGGTGCCGCCGAGGTCGAAAAAGCTGGCGGTGGCGCTGATTTCGGTGACCGGAAGATCGAACAGCTCGGCGTAGACGTCGGTCAGGATCGACTCGGTGTTCCCCTCCGGTGCCGAGTATCCGCCGAGCTGGCGGGTCGTGACAGCCGCGGTGTCGGCGACGACCTGGTCGTAGCCGCCCGATTCGAGCCGTTGCCGCATGCGTGGCCGCAGGGTCTTGCCCAGACTCGTCTTGGGGAAATCCGCCTTGTCCAGCGGCAGGATGAGTCCGGGCCGGAACCCGCACAGCAACACGACCGTGGCACGCACCGCGGTCAGCAGACGATGCAGACCGGCTTCGTCGGTCCCGGTCTCGGTGTGAACGGCGATTACGAGCTGCTCGGTGTCACTGCCGGGGCGCCGCGTCGGGAACGCGGCGACATAGCCGGGGGAGATACCGTCGAGTTCCTCGATGGCCGTTTCGATCTCGTGGCTGAAATAGTTCACGCCGTTGACGATGATGCTGTCCTTGCTGCGCCCGACGAGCGTGAGCCTGCCCTCGGCCAGCCGCCCGAGATCGCCTGTGCGGAACCAGCCGTCGGCGGTGAATGCCTCGTGGGTGGCGTCCGCGTTGTTGAAGTAGCCGCGGGTGACCATCGGGCCGCGCAGGTGCACCTCGCCGGTCGCGCCGTCGGGCAGCGATCGGTCTTCCTCGTCGGCGACCCGCAGCTGTAATCGGGGCACCGGATGCCCGACAGCGGCGAACTCCTGCCCGGCGTCGGCATCGGGGAAGTCGCGATTGTAGATGCTGCCCGCGCAGGTCTCGGTCATCCCGAACGCGGGCCACAACGCAGCGCCGTGCAGGCCGTGGGCGGCGAAGGTCTGCAAGAATTTCTGGCCTGTCGCGACCACATTGGCTTCGCCACCGCTCACGATGTGCCGCAGGCAGGACAGGTCGAGTCGGTCACCGTCGCTGTTGGGATCGAAGAGCGAATTCAACTGACCGAGCAGGAAATTCGGTGTGAAGGTCATGCTCACCCGGTGCCGGGAGATGATCCGCAGGAACTGCATCGGGTCGTCGGCGACGATCTCGCTCGGAGCATGGATCTGCTGCGCTCCGGAATACAGCGGAAGCAGATGCGTTTCCAGCAGCGCCGCGACGTGATCGAACGAGATCCAGTTGAAGGTGATGTCACGCGGGGTCAGTTGCTGGACCGCGGACTTGGCGGCCATGGAGCTGAGCAGGTTGCCATGGGTGAGCGACACCGCTTTGGCGTTGCCGGTGGACCCCGAAGTGAGCACGAGCAGCGCGAGGTCGTCAGGGCTCGCGTGGTGCACGAACGGTTGGTGTTCGCCGGTACGCAGGGATTCCACTGTCACCGACGCCAGCCCCGGCACGGCGGGCATGGTGTCGCGCATCGCGAGCGATGTCACCACCAGTGGGCCTTCGAGCAGTTCGTCGACGTGGCGCAGTGCGCTCGCCCAGCGAGCCGGGTCGGCGGGCTGGGCGACCATGGGACACGGGACGAACCCGCCGAGGAAGCAAGCCCACAACACGGTGACGAAGTCTTCGTGATCATCGAGCAGGAGAACGACTTTCGACCGTGGTCGCAGCCCTTGGTCGCGCAGCGCGCCGGTCAGCCGCAAGGCTTCGTCGAGCAGGTGTGGATGGGAACGATGCACGCGCACGGCGGGAGCGTCGCCGGTGCGGTGCAAATAGGTCGTGCCACTGGTCGGATGATGGCGCGCGGCGTGCAGGAGAACTTGTGGTACCGACTCGGCGTCACGCACCGCGTGCGGTACGGGCACCGTCGAAAGAATCTATGTAGCAGTCATTTTCACCTACCACTGATCAGACGTGCGGCGAACCGTGACGTTCAGGCAGTGCCGAAGACCTCGTCGTACTCCAGCCGGGGGAGTCGGCCCATCCAGGCGTCCGCGCCTGGCTTGCCGATGTTGATGACGCACAGCGGTGTGTGCCTGCCGTCGGGAAAGAACTCCCGGGCAATGGCATCGGCGTCGAATCCGACCATCGGTCCTGCCGCGAGACCCGCGGCTCGGATGCCGATGATCAGGTACGCCAGCTGCAACGCCGCGTTGAAGGTGGCCGACTTCTCGCGCACCGCGGGGTCGGCGAAGACGTTCTGCGGGTTCTCCATGAAGGGAACCAGTTTCGGCAGCTCGTCGTGGAAATCGAGGTCGGCCCCGAGGATCACCGTCAGCGGCGCCTGTGCGGTCTTGTCCTTGTTGCGATCTGTCATGGCCTCGACCAGGCGCGACTTCGCCTGGTAGGAGCGCACGAGCACGCCCCGAAGAGGTTGCTGATTCATGGAGGTCGGCCCGAATTTCACGAGTTCGTAGATGGCCCGGAACTGCTCGTCGGTCACCGGCTCGTCGGTGAAGGTGTTGGCCGTGCGAGCGGTGCGGAACAACAAGTCCTGCGCTGCCGTGTCCAGTGCCAGCTGCTCGGTCGATACCGTCGCCGCCATGAAACCCTCCAGGGTGAGTTGATTAGACTAGTCGGTCCAGTCCAGTAAATAGTAGATAGACTGACTCGTCCACCCGTACTGTTGGTGACCCGGGTCACTCACCAAGGAAGGCGCACACGGACATGTCGACATCGGCCATACGATCGAGTTCCGGTGGCCGCCCGCACGGCGGCGACCCCGGCAAGCGGCGCGCCATCCTCGACGCCGCGATCGATACGTTCCTGCGAGACGGCTACGAGCGGGCGACCCTCGACGTGATCGCCGAACGGGCCGGCGTGGCAAAACAGACCGCCTACAACCACTTCGGCGACAAGCAGACCCTGTTCCTGGCCGCCGTGGACGACGAACGCAGCCGAGTCGCCGCGAACTTCGGCACCGATATCACCGGTACGGAGCAGGCCGCCGATCTCGACGCCACCACCGCCCTCGTCGAGATCGGCCACCTCGTCCTGCGGGTTTTGCTCGACGAGCGCGCCTCCGCGCTGCGCCGCCTGATCATCAGCGAGGTCGCCCGCATCCCGTCCCTGCGCCCCGCCTGCGCCGACGGCGAACCCAAACAACTCGTCATACAGATCGCCGACCTGCTGCGCCGCCGCGGTGTACGCGGTGAGCTCGACGTCGAGGACCCGGCAACCGCCGCCCGGCAGTTCGTCTCACTGCTCGTCCAGCAGGGTCTGCACGCCTCGATGTACGGCACGATCCCGCTCCGTGCCGTCGACGCCGAAACGATCTGCGCCGAGGCCGCCCACCTGGTCGTCCGCGCGTATCGCCCGAACAAGGATCCGAACTGACGGAAGCCCGAAGGGCCCGCATCGCGGTGCCGACCGCGGGCTCGGGGATCGTGACCGTTGTCGAGATCGCGGTCTCGACATGCAGGCAAAGGGCTTGTGTCACTTGCCGTTGAGCCGCACGGGGACCCGACCCTCGAATCGGATGGTGGATGGGCGCGGCTCCGGTATGCGAGAGGCCGCGGCGCTTAGGATAGATCCTGCCCCCGCGACGTGGCGGCGGCGCGTGGGTGCACGGGGAAGGCTCGCCTCGACCGGCTGACCGGTCGAGGCGAGCCGCATCGCCTCGCGAACGCCGAGGGCTTCAGCTAGCTCCACCCGACCATGGCGTCCTTGCGCCGTGCGGCACGATAGGCGGCCGGGGTTACCCCGTACTTGGCGCGGAAGGCACGGGAGAGCTGGTCGACGGTGCGGAAGCCGCAGCTGTCGGCGATGTCGCGAAGGCCGCGGGTGTCATCGCTGAGCGCACTCGCCGCGGCGGCCAGTCTGCGGGTGCGAATGAGCCTTCCCACGGACAGGCCCTGGAGTTCGAACGCCCGGAACAGGGTTCGCCTGCTCACGTGCAGCCGGACCGCGACCGCATCGGGGTTCACCGCCGGGTCCGCGAAATTCCGGTCGATGAAGTCGGCCGCGCGGCGGCGCAGCACGTCCTCGGTCGTCAGTTCCCTTGTCGCATCCGTGAGATCGCGTTCGAGCAGCGCGACTATCGCCGCCCGGAACAGGATCTCGTCGATCCGCGCCACTATTCGCAGATGGTCGGGACTTGTTGCGCCACAGGCGATATCACGGCCGAACATCAGGGCCGAAACCGCCGCCCGCGACAGCGGCCACGACCAGCCGCCCGCCGCCGCCGCATCCAGTCCCCACGCGGCTAGCGAATCGACCGGTAGATAGAGGTACAGCACATCGGAGGCCGGAGTCTCGCAGCGCGCGAGTGTCGACCGGAACGGGCTGTCGAGGCACACCGCGAACGCCTCACCGGCCACCGCGGTCGACCGGTGGCCCCGTTGCTCGAGCGTGGCTCGGCCGGCCAGCACCAAACCCAGTTGCAGGTACTGGCTGTAGTGGTCGTCGCCGGCATCGGTACCGCGCTCGGCGGTGATATCCGAGGATTGCAGCCGCGCGACGAGAACCGACCCGGTGCTCGAGGTCCACAGCGTCGCAGCGAAATCCTCCCGGGCGCGCAGGCGGCAGCCGAACGCCACTCTCTGCAAATCGCGCGCGCCGCGCAGGGTTATACCCTGGTCGTTGACGGGGCTCGGTCGTTCTAATGGGCACAGCGTTGCCGGTCGAATCAATTCGCTCGCCGATTGCCCCAATTCGAACAAAACGGACTTCTTTCGCGCTGGGGCTCTCGGATCGACCTCCGTTCGGTCGGATTGCTGCTCGCCGCGCTCGGTTCGCCCTCCGGTCTCGATCCTGCGCGCGTCCGCCTCGCTGTGCATAGTCCACCTCCGCGCTGGGGTGCGTGGACGCCGAAAACGGGTAGGACGCGGATCCGTTCACCGGTTACCTGCACCTGTCGACATTGCCAGTTGCTCTCGAAAGATCAAGGATAACAGCGTAATTCGGCGACTCCGTGCGGTCTCTCGGATCTCGGTTCCACCGCGTGAGCGACACTCGCATTCCGTGCCAGGTTCGCCGGGATGTCGTGCCAGGACGGTCCGGACGAGCCGGGCCGTCGACTGCCTCGAAGGCGGGCCCCGCCTGCCGATTTCGGTCATCCGGTGGCCGACACGGGAGCTCGTCGATGGTTTGCTTGGTCATTGCGGCGCTGATGACGGCGGCCTAACCTCGACATCGTTGGCCCCCTTGCTATTCCGCGTTCAACGGTCGCAGGATTCCTCATCGTGGTCCTCCCTGTTCGGAGGTGGTCAAACGAATCTTCAGTGATTTCCGGCGCGCATCCTCGCCCCCTCGACGACAAAGGACTACTGAGACATGCTCTGGGAAGCACTGCTGTGGGTGATCGTCGCCGCAGGACTGGCTGGAACCGCCGCCTACCTGCTGCGCAGGCGCGGCAAGGGTCGCGACGGCGAGGCCGCCAACGAGTCGGTGGGGCAGGTGTTCACGCTCGTCGGCGGACTGCAGGTGGTGCTGGCGTCGTTCCTGCTCATCGGCGTGCTCGACACCAACGCCGGCGCGGCGAAGGCGGCATCGGACGAAGCGGACCGGCTACTCGCTCTGCAGTGGGCGGGCGACGCCCTGTCGGAACCGGCCCGCAGCACCGTCACCAGGGCCGTTCACGCCTATACCGGCCAGGTGATCGAGGTCGAATGGCCCGCCATGAGCTCCGGTACGAGTGTCGACGACAGGGCGTGGAACCAATTGTCGGCGGTGCGCACCAGCATCGCGGCCAGCCCCGCCGCCGTCGAATGGCAACGTTCGCGCCAGATCGCGGCGGCCGATCGGCTGTGGGAGGTCTACGAGGCGAGGCAGGTCAGAATCGAGGCCGCGGGCAGCGCGTTGTCGCCGATGATGTGGCTGGCGCTGGCACTCGGCGCGATTCTGTCGGTGGGCTTGTCACTGCTGTTCTCGGGCACCAGCGCGCGCATTCACGTCGTCGTGGTGGCCAGCTTCGCGGCGGTGGTGACGTTCATGATCTTCACCATCTTCGAGCTGCAGAACCCCTACGGCCGAGCGGCTGCTGTCGCACCGACGGCCTTCGACGCCGTGCTGGTGCAACTGAGGTGAAAAAGACTGTGCGGAGAGGGATCTGGGCTGCCGCGCTGGCGGGCGTGGGCCTGTTCGCGCCCGGACCGGTCGGTGCGGTTCCAGCTCCGGTGTCACCATCGGTCGAGCCATCGAGCGTCGTCGTACCCCGAAACACGCCCCGTGTCGGGGCGGTGACCACAACCCCGCCGGAGCCCGTGGAAACCCCTCGCGTACCGCTGCCCCTCGCTACCACCGAGCAGGTGCCGCAGACCGGGGTTCCTCGATCGGTGCCTCGCTTCGAGGAACCCGAGGGCACCCAACGGCCCGTGCCACCCGGACTTCCTGGCCTGGGCGCCCGGCCCGAACTGCCGGAGACGACCACGCCGAGAAGTACATTCGAGCGGCCGGCGGTTCCCCCGTTCGGGCGGCCGGCCCTTCCAGCGCCGGCACCGCCCCTCGGGGGTCTGGAACTGCCTGCTCCGGCCCGCCCGTTCGACGGACCGGAAGTGCTGGTTCCGGCACCTCCGCGCCCGCTTCCGTTGCCTGTTCCGGCACCTCCGCCGTTCCCGTTACCTGCTCCCGCGCCGCCGAAGCCGCTGCCTGCACCACCGCCCTCGGTCCCGGCCCCGCAGCCGACAGTGCCGCCTGCCCCTGAACCAGCACCTCCACGAGAATCCCCTCCGCCACCGCCGAGCGTGTCGGTCAGCCCCCCACCAGCTCCGATTCCGCCACCTGTGGAACCGCCGCCGAGTCCACCCGTCCCGGTCCCCACGCCGGTGAGATTTGTATCGCCGCCCGAGAAGGAGCCGGAGGCGGTGGTTGCCCAGCCGGTGGCGGTCGAACAGCGACGCTGGGCGCTCACTGCCCTGCTGCTGGTTGTCGGAAGCGCGGGAGCGGGAAGGGCGGCGATGAGGCGCTCATGAGTCACTGAAGCAAACATCTAGCGTCTTCACGGCAACGCCGCGAGGGCTGAACCCACTTGCGCAAACGCAAGCGCGAGAGTCAGTCAGATCTCTGAATTGTGTTCTAGTGCAACAGTATTCATGCCAATCCGCTCCATAGATCGAACACCTTCCGCTACAGTCGATTTTGCCACAATCGATAGCCGGTGGATAACTGATTCGTTCGCTCCCCGTGGTGTGTCATCTCGTTTCTCCCATGTCTCTCGAAGCAGGAAGAACTCATGACTGAACTGGCTGATCCCTTCTCCGGAACCATCGCCGCCGCGCAGCTGAGCCTCAGCACCGTGGCCGCGCGCAACCTCGCGACCACCACCAAGTCCGTGCCGCAGATGCAGGGCATCACCTCGCGGTGGCTGCTGAAACTGCTGCCCTGGGTGCAGGCCGACGGTGGTGTCTACCGCGTCAACCGCCGCCTCACCTACACCGTCGGCGACGGCTTGATCACCTGCTACGACACCGCGGGCCAGGCGCGGGTACTCGCACCCGACCTGCGTGAACTGCGCTACCTGCGTGACTACACCGATGATGCGGCCCTGCAGACGGTGGCGGACTCCTTCGTCGAACGGCGGTACGCGCCCGGCGACATCATCGCCGAAGCCGGTCGACCGGCCGAAGAGCTGGTGGTGCTCGCCCACGGCAAGGCCGACAAGCTCGGCACCGGCGCCTACGGGGAGTCGACCGTCCTCGAGATCATGACCGACGGCCGGTTCATCGGTGAACGGATCCTCGGTGCCGACGCTCAGCCCTGGGACTTCACCGTCAAAGCAGTGACCGCGTGTACCTGCCTGGTCCTCACCGACCGCGCGCTGGCCGAGGTCAGCGCACGGATCGAAGGGCTGCGCGAGCACGTGCGGGCGGCCCAGCTCGACGACGCCGTCGCCGATGAGCGAGCCAACCCCTACGGCGAGAGTTCGATCGAGCTCACCTCCGGCCACGAGGGCGAACCGCAGTTGCAGGGCACCTTCGTCGACTACGACCTGTCCCCGCGCGAATACGAGTTGAGCATCGCGCAGACCGTGCTGCGGGTCCACAGCCGCGTCGCCGACCTCTACAACAAGCCGATGGACCAGATCGAACAGCAGCTGCGGCTGACCATCGAAGCCCTGCGCGAGCGCCAGGAAGACGAGATGGTCAACAACCGCGACTTCGGGCTGCTGCACAACGCCGCGCCGCAGCAGCGGATCAGTACCCGCACCGGTGCGCCGACACCGGACGACCTGGACGAATTGCTCGCCCTGGTCTGGAAGGAACCCGCGTTCTTCCTGGCCAATCCGAAGGCCATCGCTGCCTTCGGTGCCGAATGCAGCCGCCGCGGCATCTATCCCACGAGCACCGAGCTGAACGGACATCGGGTGCCCTCGTGGCGCGGGGTGCCGATCCTGCCGTGCAACAAGATCGGCACGTCGGCCGGTCGCACCACCTCGATCATGCTGATGCGCACCGGTGAATCGGCACAGGGCGTGATCGGCCTGCGCCAGACCGGAATTCCCGACGAGTACGAGCCCGGACTGAACGTGCGCTTCATGGGCATCGACGACAAAGCGATCATCTCCTACCTGGTGAGCACCTACTACTCGGGCGCCGTGCTGGTGCCCGATGCCCTCGCGATCCTCGAGAACGTGCAGCTCGGCGCCGAGGGCTGACATCGTGCAGCCCTTCGAGCTGCCCGAGTTCTACGTCGCACATCCCGCGCGGCTGAACGCGCACGTGGAACAAGCACGGGCACATACCAAACAGTGGGCCTACGAGATGGGAATGCTCGGCGATACCGTCGGTGGCGACGTGGTGTGGGACGAGGCGAGTTTCGACGGCATGGACTACGCCGGCCTGTGCGCCTACACCCATCCGGAAGCAGGCGCGCCGGTACTCGACACCGTCACCGACTGGTACACCTGGGTCTTCTATTTCGACGACCACTTCCTCGACGCGTTCAAACGCACCGGCGACATGGACGGCGCACGGCGATATCTGGACCGCCTGGCCACGTTCATGCCGCCCGACGGTGCCGCGATGCCCGAACCGACCAATCCCGACGAACGCGGTCTCGCCGACCTCTGGACGCGGACGGTGCCGTCGATGTCGCAGTGCTGGCGCGAACGGTTCCGCGAGAGCACCAGGAACCTGCTACTCGACTGTGTTTGGGAGATCGGCAATATCAATACCGCCCGAATTCCCAACCCCATCGACTACATCGAGATGCGGCGCCGGGTCGGCGGGGCACCGTGGTCGGCCGATCTGGTGGAGTACGCACGCGGCGTCGAGATTCCCGAAGCCATCGTCGGCACCCGGCCGATGCGGGTGCTCAAGGACGCGTTCTCCGACGCGGTGCACCTACGAAACGACATCTTCTCGTATCAGCGCGAGACCGAGGAAGAAGGCGAGGTGAACAACGGAGTCCTGGTGGTAGAGCGGTTCTTCGGCTGTTCGCCACAGCAGGCAGCCGAGATCGTCAACGACCAGCTCACCTCGCGAATCCACCAGTTCGAGAACACCGTGCTCACCGAGCTGCCCCTGCTGTTCGACGAGCACGGACTGGACGCGGTGCAGTGCGCGGCGGCGCTGTCGTACGCACACGGCCTGCAGGACTGGCAGTCCGGTGGCCACGAATGGCATCTGCGGTCCAATCGGTATATGAACGGCTCCGCGGCGACGGGACCGACGTCGTTCGGTCCCGCGGGGATCGGCACCGCGCTGGCCAGACCCGGTTTCTGGAAGGGCCTGGCCGGGCCGGGCGGAGTGCGCAGCCATACCCGGACTCCGTTGCGCCGCACCGGGCACTTGCCGCTGCCGGACTTCGACGTGCCGTTCGAACTGAGTCTGTCACCGCACCTGCCGGTGGCCCGCTCGGCCAGTATCGACTGGGCGCAACAGGTCGGATTCCACGACCCGCTGCCCGAGCTCGGTGGGCGGCAGTTGTGGACTCGCGAGGATACGGTCGGGTTCGATTTCGCGCTGTGCTCAGCCGGTTTGGATCCCGACGCCGATATCGAGGCGCTGACGCTGTCGGCCGAATGGCTCACCTGGGGGACCTGGGGCGACGACTACTTTCCTGTCGTTTTCCCACCAGCCCAGGGCGCCGCCGCGATGGCCGGCGCGAAAGCCTGCAACGCCAGACTGTCGACGTTCATGCCGCTGGACCTGAAACCTGCTGGCACACCGGTCAATCCGCTGGAACGGTCGTTGGTCGACCTGTGGTCGCGCACGGCGGGGTCGATGTCGCCGGCTGCTCGGCGCACCTTCCGGCAAGCGGTGGAATCGATGACCGAGAGCTGGTTGTGGGAGCTGGCCAACCACATCCAGCACCGAGTCCCCGACCCGGTCGACTACCTGGAGATGCGCCGTCGCACCTTCGGTTCGGATCTCACGATCGCGCTGTCGAAGATCGCCCGCGGCGGCGTGATCCCCGATGCGGTGTTCGAGTCCACCACCCTGCGCGGGATCGAACACGCCGCCCAGGACTACGGCTGTCTGATCAACGACTTCTACTCCTACCACAAGGAAATCGACTACGAATCGGAGCTGCACAACGCGATCCTGGTGGTCGAGTCGTTCTTCGATTGCGACCGCGACGTCGCCGCTACGGTCGTCGACGACCTGATGCGGGCCAGAATGCGGCAGTTCCAGCGACTCGTCGACGACGAATTGCCCGTCCTGTTCGAACACCACCGGCTCGACGACACCGCTCGCGCATCGCTGACCAGCTATATCGATGAACTGCGTGACTGGATCGCGGGCATCCTGCACTGGCATCGCGGCACCAGCCGCTACCGCCCGGAGCACCTGCGCTACCCGGTCGGCAGTCCGTCACGAACTGCCGCCCGGCCGGTCCACGCGTGGGGACCGTCGGGCATCGGCACCGCCGCCGCCCGCGTTCGTCCCCGTGCCGGATCCGTCGCCACCCATGCCACCTCGCCGGGAAGGACCTCCTTGTGACCAGCACCGCCCAGAACCCACCGACCGCGCTCGGTGTCGCCGCCGCCCGCACACTGTCGACCACCACCAAATCCGTTCCGCAGATGCAAGGGATCACGCCCCGCTGGCTGCTGCGCATGCTGCCCTGGGTCGAGGTCGACGGCGGAACCTACCGGGTCAACCGGCGCCTGACCTACACCGTGGGGGACGGCTACGTCACCTGCACGCTGGCCAACGGCCGGTATCAGGTGGTCCCGGCCGAACTGCGGGAATTGCGGGCGCTGCGCGATGTCGACGACGACGACACGTTGCGCGAGATCGCCACCCTGTTCACTCAGCAGGAGTTCGCGGCGGGGGAGACGATCTGCGAATTCGGCAACGAAATCGACGCGGCCTACGTGCTGGCCCACGGCCGGGTCGTGCTCACCGGCCCCGGCGATTACGGTCAGCAGGTACAGCTCGACGTGCTCGACGACGGCAGCCACCTCGGTGCCGCCACGCTCCTCGGCGGGCAGGCCATTTGGGAATACACGGCGACCGCGAACACCGCCTGTACGGTGCTGGCGTTGCCGCGCATCGTATTCGACGCCCTGTGCGCCCGTGAACCTCGCCTCGCCGCGCATGTCGCCGGCCTCGGAGCCGCGGTCGCCGCCGAACGAACCGGTGCCGACAAATACGGTCAGGCGGCGATCGGATTGCTGTCGGGCCAGCAGGGTGAGCCGACCCTGCCCGGGACCTACGTCGACTACGACCAGCAACCACGCGAACTCGAGCTCAGCATCGCGCAGCTGCTGCTGCGCGTGCACACCCGGGTCACCGACCTCTACAACAAGCCGATGAACCAGCTCGACCAGCAGCTGCGCCTGTCGATCGCCGCATTGCGCGAACGCCAGGAACGCGACCTGCTGACCCACCACGACTACGGTCTGCTGCACAACATCGACCCGAGTCAGCGGTTGTGTTCGGCCACCGGCCGCCCGACGCCCGAGGATCTCGATCGCTTGCTCGCCCGCCGTCGCAAGACCGCGTTCTTCCTCGCCCATCCGCGCGTCATCGCCCAGTTCGGCCACGAATGCACGGCCAAGGGCATCTATCCCGATCACACCGAAATCGAGGGAAAACGGGTGCACGCGTGGCGCAACGTGCCGTTGCTGCCCTCGGACAAGATCCCGATCTCACCGAGCGGGACCAGCACGATCTTGGCGATGCGGATCGGCGAATCCGATGACGGGGTGATCGGTTTGCGCCAGACCGGTCTGCCCGACGAAGTCGAGCCGGGCGTCAACGTCCGCTTCACCGGCATCGACGACCGAGCGATCGCCTCTTACCTCATCAGCGCCAATCATGCTGCGGCAGTGCTCGTTCCGGACGCCCTCGGGGCACTGACCGAAGTGCAGGTGAATCGATGAGCACTCCGGATGTCGCGACCACGCCGATCCTGGTGCACGCGCCCACGGTGTCGCCGGTCCCGCGCACGGCCGCCGACGTACTCGATCAATGTCGGGAGACCTGCGCCGCCACCCTGCACGCCACCGTGCAGATGATGCCTGCCACGGTTCGCACGATCGTGGGCTACCACTTCGGGTGGTGGGACAAGACCGGGCGACCGGAACGTCACGACGGCGGCAAGGCTATTCGCCCGGCTCTCGTTCTGTCGGCCGCGCGGTTGACCGGCGGCGACGTGGCAGCTGCCGTGCGCGCTGCCGTCGCGGTCGAACTGGTGCACAACTTCTCGTTGCTGCACGACGACGTGATGGACCGAGACACCACTCGACGGCACCGGCCGACGGCGTGGACCGCGTTCGGGATCGGGCCCGCCATCCTCGCCGGCGACGCGCTGGTGGCCCAGGCGTATTCCCTGCTCGCCGCGGAGCCGGACACACCGATCGTCGAAGCGACAAATCTGATGAGCCGCTCGGTGCTCCACCTCGTCGAGGGTCAGTGCGCGGACCTGGGATTCGAGCGGCGCACCGATGTCGAACTCGACGAATCCTTCACCATGGTCGACCAGAAGACCGGGGCGCTGTTCGGGTGTTCGGCCGCACTGGGTGGCCTGTTCGGAAACGCGGACTCCGCTGAGCTGTTGCGGCTGCAGGAGTTCGGCAGGCGCCTGGGCCGCGCCTTCCAGCACACCGACGACCTGCTCGGCATCTGGGGCGACCCGCACGTCACCGGCAAATCGGTGTTCTCCGACCTGCGCAGCCGCAAGAAGTCGTTGCCGGTGGTGTTCGCACTGCGCTCGAACACCCCGGAAGCGGGCGCGCTCGCCGACCTCTACCTCCGTGAAAAGCCGCTCGACGACACCGAATTGGTCCGTGCCGCCGAGCTGGTCGAGGCCGCTGGTGGGCGGGACTGGAGTCGGCTGCAGGCCAGGCAACTGTACGAGGAAGCCATGTCGACGATCAGCGAGGTCGGGGCGAACGCCGAAGCACTGGCCGACCTGGACCTGCTCGCGGCGCTGGCCGCGAACCGGGACTGCTGACGCGCGCCAACAGGTCTCGTACCACGGCCCGACCGCGGCCACGGCCCCCGGTCGGACCGTGGGCCGGTTGGGCGCAAGGGCCCTCGGCCATGCCCGCCATCGGTCGCACCTGCCATTCGAAGACGTTGGTACACGACTATTTCGGCACCGAGTCGGGTGGCCGGAACGTGAGACGCGAATTCGAGCGACCGGCTTTCATCGCGGTGGCAGCCGATCAGGCCGCCACGACCGCGGCGGCTCCGTTGAGGCGGGCGTAACGTCCCCCGTCGTCGACGAGAGTCCGGTGATCGCCGAGCTCGGCGACCCGGCCATGGTGGAGAACCGCGATCTGGTCGGCATCGCGGATGGTGCTGAGCCGGTGCGCGATGGTGATCACCGTGCGGCCCTGGGCGACCACGTCGATGGCGGCCTGCACCGCACGCTCGGTCTCGTTGTCGAGGGCGCTCGTCGCCTCGTCGAGTACCAGCACGCGCGGGTCGCGCAACAGGGTGCGGGCCAGGGCGATGCGCTGCTTCTCCCCACCGGAGAACCGATGACCGCGCGACCCGACCACAGTGTCGTAGCCCTGGGGCAGCGAGGCGATCAGCTCGTGGATCTGGGCGGCGCGGGCCGCGCGCTCGATCTCCGCATCGGTCGCACCCGGCTTGGCATAGCGAAGGTTCTCGCGAATGGTCGTGTGCAGCAGGTACGACTCCTGCGACACCACGCCGACGATCCGAGCGAGAGTGCCGAGCTCCAGGTCACGGACATCGACACCATCGATGGCTACCCGACCGCCGGTCGCGTCGTGCAGCCGGGCGACGAGCGAGGCGAGGGTGGACTTGCCGGAACCGGTTTCGCCGACCAGGGCCAGTGTCGACCCAGGGGGAACGACGAGCGAGACACCGTCGAGCACGTCGGGTCCCGTGTCGTCGTAGCGGAAGCTGACCTCCTCGAACCGGACTTCGCCCACGACATCGCGCGGGTCGAGGTCGACCGGCCGGGCGGGCTCATCGATCTCGACCGGAAGGTCGAGGTAGCCGAAGATTCGGCTGAACAGCGCCATCGAACTGGTGACTTCGACACCGACGTTGAGCAGGGCCATCAGCGGTCTGAACAGCCCGGCCTGCAGCGTGGTGAAGGCGACCAGCGTGCCGATCGTCATGCCGCTGCTGGTCGCAGGCAGCCCGGCGGCGAGGTACAGCAGCGCCGGGATGGCCGCGAAGAGGATGCTCATGGTGGCCATTCGCCAGCGGCCCGCGAGCTGTGCGCGCACTTCGAGGCCGACCAGATCATGCGAGGTCTGCTCGAACTGTGCGGACGCGAGGGGGCCGGTGCCGAGGGTCTTGCCCAGCTGGACGCCACTCACCGAGAGCCCTTCCTCGACCTGGCCGTGTAGATCGGCGAGATGACGTTGGCGCTGGGCGGTGATATCGCGGCGTAGCAGAGCGACGCGCCGGGTCAACCAGATCGCGGGCGGCAGCACCACCAGCGACAGCAGCGACAGCCGCCACGACAGCACTGCCATCGCGACAGCCGTGCCGACCACGGTGGTGACGTTGCTCGCGATGGCGGTCGCGGTACTGGTGACCACGGACTGCATGCCGCCGACATCGTTGATCAGGCGCGATTGGACCTCGCCGCCGCGGGTGCGGGTGAAGAACGCCAGCGACTGCCGCTGCAGGTGGCGGAACACGTCGGCCCGCAGGACGTGCATGACCTGCTGGCCGACGGTGGTGGAGATGAGTGTCTGGCCGACGCCGAGCACGGCAGTGAGCACAGTGACGGCGAGCATGCCGCCCACGGCCCAGAGCAGGAGCGCGACGTTCTGCTGGGGGAGCGCGTCATCGATCACCAGGCGCAGCAGGAACGGCGAGGCGAGGCTGATCGTCGAAGCTGCCACGATCAGGACGGTCAGCAGGCTGAGCTGACGCCGGTACGGCGCGAAGAGCGCGGCTATCCGGCGAAGGGATACCGGGGACTCGCGCAGTTGTGCGCGGTCGGCCGGGTCTTGGCGGCGGGCGCGGCCGCCGCCGGCCGAGACTTTCACTTCCATCTGCAACCCCCTTGGGTTGTGTTTATGATGAGGTTACCTCACTATCTGGTAGGGAAAACACAGCGAGAGGCGAATTTATGCCCGACAACGAGAGCGACCTCCTGATGCAGGTGGCCAGGACGCTCCGTCGGCGCTGGTCGGCGGCGTACGCGCCGATGGGTCTGACGCCGCATCAGGCCCGCGCGCTTCGCGTGGCCGGCGAACACTCCGGTCTCCGGTTGTCGGCCATCGCGGACGCGTTGCGGATCAGTGCCCGGTCGGCCACGGAAGTGGTGGACGCGCTCGAGCAAGCCGCTCTGGTCACGCGGCGGCCCGACCCGACGGACCGTCGCGCGATTCTGGTGGCGGTGACCGCACTGGGCGAGCGGACTCTCGCTAGCCTGACCGCTGCCCGGACGAAGGATGCCGACGACTTCTTCGGACGACTCACCGACGATGAGCGCGCTTCGCTGCGCGACATCCTCGGCAAGCTCGTCTCCTGAAGCGGGCCGCTGGGCGAACTCTAGGTCGCCATCGCGTCGGCGGGCAGGCGGACCAGGCCGAGGCGGTCGCATCGGCGGATCAACGGTGTGAGGATGCGATCGGCCTCGCTCGCGCGGTCGGCCCGGCGCATCGCGCTGCCGAGCAGGAACCCGGCACGCAGTGCGGCCAGCGGCCTGCGCTGCGCGTCTATCCCGGCGACCAGGGTCTCGGCGCGCTCGATCGCCGACCGGAGCTGACCTGTTGCCAGCAGCAGACGGATCGCGGAGTCCTCATCGAATTCATCGACGACAGTGGCGGTTCCGTTGTCGCGCCGGATCGTACGCGCACTCGTCAGCGCCGCCGTCACGGTGGGATCGAGTTCGACGCCGAGACGCACCCGTTCGTTGCGCACCCGGGCGGCCAGGCGCGGCAGGTCCAAGAGTTCGGCGTGGGACATGCCCTCGTCGAGGAGTTCTCGCGCGCCGTCGCGATCGCCGCGCAGGGCTCGTACCCGCGCCCCGGTCGCGTAGGTGGCGAGCATGACGTCCACTCCGCCGCCGCCTTCGGCGGACAGTGCTCTGCTCTGCTCCAGTAGATCCGTCGCGGTATCGAGATCTCCTGTCTCATAACGCAAATCGCCGAGCAACGCACACGCGAGGCGAGTCGCGTGGGAGGCGGCGCCCATGGTCGTGCGTGCGGTGTCGAGCGCGCTCGTGAACAGGTCGTCGGCTCCGGTGATGTCGAGCTGTTCGCGGGCGGCCACACCCGCGAAACAGCGCCCGTACACCGACAGGAACGGGCCGGTCGCCTCGTGATACGGCGCTGCCCAGAGCTGCCAGCGGCGCGCCTCGGCGAAGTCGAAGCGCTGGATCGCCGCGAAGCTGGCGATATTGGCCGCCACCCCGGGGATCCGCGGGGAGAAGTCCTCGGGCCGGGCCAGCGCGTCACCGATCAGACCGTCCAGCTCGGCTACGCGGTCGCCGAACATCTCCCGGACACTGATCGCCACATCCGCTTCCGCGCGCAGATCGGTGCGTCCGGGCTCGGTGGGTGGGGCCGCGGCCAGCGCGGTCTCGAAGCGGGCGAGGGAGGACGCGGTGGCCGCGGGTCTGCGCAGCACCAGGTTGACCCACACGCCGAACAGCTGGATGCGGGGCCTGGCCCGGCACACCCCGGCGGGCAGTTTCGCCAGAATGCCTTGCAGCATCACCATGTTCGACAGTTCCAGCAGGTAACCCGCGCCCTGCTCGACGAGATCGGCCGCACGTTCGGGGTTCTGCGCGGCCAGTGCTTGGTCGACCGCGTCGTTGAGCAGGTGATGGTGCGCGAACCAGTCGGCGGCTCGCAGTCGCAGGCCCGCGATCTCGCCCGGGCGGTCCTGGGCGAGCCTGCGGCACAGATAGCCGGCGAACAACTGGTGGTAGCGGTACCAGTGGTGGTCGGGGCCGGTGGGCAGCAGGAACAAGCCCCGGTCGGCGAGGTCGGCGAGCAGGTCGGCGGCGTCGGCGCGGCCGGTCAGGGTGGTGGCCAGTCCGCCGCAGATCCGCTCGCAGATCGAGGTCGTCATGAGGAATTCGAGAATGTCCGGATCCAGTGCGCCGAGGACGTTCTCGGCCAGGAACGCCCCGATGTCGGGGTGTGCGGCGAGGCTGTCGAGCAGGTGCGCCGCGTCCTCGCCCGCGCGCAGCGACAGCACCGTCAGCTGCAGTGCCGCGACCCAGCCGTCGGTGGCGCCCGCCAGCGCGGCCACCTCGTCGGCGGCCAGATGTACACCGCCGGCTTCGGCGAGGAACGCGTGTACCTCGTCGGGAGTGAAACGTAGTGTCGTGGCGTCGATTTCGGCGAGTTCGCCGTGGATGCGCAATCTGCTCAACGGCAGGTCGAGACGCTCGGTGCTCGTGACGACGAGGGGCAGATGGTGGCAGCCGTGTTCCAGCAGGAACCGAACCGCGTCCACCGAGGCGGGGGCGGTGACCCGTTGCCAGTCGTCGAGTATCAACGTCACCCGACGGTCTCCGGCGTGCAGACCGTCGACGAGTGCGGTGAGCACGGCACGAGTCGGGTCGTCGGGGTTGGCTTCCAGTAGCCGGTCGAGGTCGTCGGCGAGCGCGGGCACGGCGGGACGGATCGCCTCGGCGAGGTGGGTGAGGAACCAGGAGACGTTGTCGTCGTCCTCGTCGACGGTCAGCCACGCGACCGCGGCGCCGTGCTCGACCAGCTCGTCGTGCCACTGGGCGGCCACCGTGGTCTTGCCGAAGCCGCTGGGCGCGTGGATGGCGGTGAGCCGGGTCCGTTCGGTGGTGCGCAAGTGCTCGAGCAGGCGCTTTCTGGCGAGAGTCGCCCGCGCCGGAGTCGGCGGGCGATACTTCGTGGCGGGTGTGGGAGGTGCGGTGGTGCGGTCGCGGGCGCGGCTCGCCGGTGCGACCGGCACCGCGACCGGATGCCGGGTATCAGGGACCCGGAGGACGTCGACCGGGCTCCCGGTACTGCGCTGGGCCGCAACCAGTTCCGCGCCGAGGGCGGCGGCGCTGTGGGGGCGGTCCGCGGGGTCGATCGCCATCGCGTGCTCGATGGCGGCCTTGACCTCGTCGGGCACATCCTGGCCGGTGAGATCGGGACCGGGCTGGGCGGAGACTCGCAGGAACTGCGACAACACCTGCTCGCCTACGCGCCGCTCGTAGGCGACATGACCGGTGAGCGCGCAGAACAGCGTGGCGCCCAGGCCGTACACGTCGGCGGCGGCGGTGGCCTGCGCGCCGCGCAGGACCTCCGGCGCGGCGAAAGCGGGGGAGGCGGTGACGATTCCGGTGGTCGTGTGGAACCCGCCCTGGATCCGGGCGATCCCGAAGTCGGTGAGTTCGGGTTCGTCGTAGTCGCTGAGCAGGATGTTGGACGGTTTCACGTCACGGTGCAGGATGTCGGCCCGGTGCGCGGTCTCGAGGGCGCCCGCCATCTTCACGCCCAAGCGCAGCGTCGCTGCCCAGTCCAGCGGGCCGCCGGTGTGGATGCGTTGTTCCAGCGAGCCACGCGCGTGATAGGGCATCACCAGGTAGGGGTGCCCGCCGTGGGTGGTGCCCGCTTGGAAGACCGCGACGATGTAGGGATGGCCGGACAGCCTGCCCATCGCCTGCTGTTCGCGCACGAAGCGTTGCAGTCCGTCGGGGTCGAGTTCGGCGGTCAGTACCTTCACCGCGACCACGCGGTCCAGATCGGGCTGGACGCAGCGGTAGACCACGCCGAAACCACCGCGTCCGATCTCCTCGGCGTCCTCGAAGCCCTCGGCGGTCAATTCCGCCGCGATCCCCGTGGCCGAGCTGCGCTGCGTCGGCAAGTTGTCGGCCATCTCGGCTCGATTCGGTGCGGCCTTGTGGCGGTGCGCTGGTGTGCCCGCCCTCTACCGAGGATAGCCCCGGTGTCGACTGTGTTCGACGACGTCAGACGCGTTTCGGGTCGGCGAATGCCCCGGGGCTCGCACCGGGGGCGGGCGGCTCAGGCGCGCTTGTGTGGCGGGTCGACGAAGATGTCGTATTCCAGCCCGTCGGCACCTCCGTAGGGCGAGAGATCGGTGATGCCCTCGGCGCGCAGCACGTCGACGTCGAGGAAGGTGTTTCCGGTGACCGATCGCGCGTCCTTGCGCAGGAGCGCCACGGCGGCGTCGGCCATGATCTGTGGGGTACGGGCTTTGGCGATCGCGTCGTCGCCGCCGAGCAGATTCTGCACCGCGGCGGTGGCGATCAGGGTCTCGGGCCACAGGCAGTTGCCGGCGACGCCGTGTTCGGCGTACTCGGCTGCCCAGCCCAGGGTCAGCAGCGACATCCCGTATTTGGCGAGCATGTAGGCGGGGTAGGCGCCGAGCCATTCGGGAGCGAGATTCAGCGGCGGCGACAGGCTCAGGATGTGGGCGTTGTCGCTGCGGCGCAGGTGCGGCAGGCAGGCGCTGGAGAGCAGATAGGTGCCCCGCAGCTGGATCTGCTGCATCAGGTCGAATCGTTTGATCGGCAGTTCCTCGGTGGGGGCGAGGGCGATCGCCGAGGCGTTGTTCACGCAGTAGTCGATGCCGCCGAAACGCTCGACCGCGTGGGCCACCGCGTCGGTTACCGAGGCTTCGTCGCGCACATCGCCCACCACCGCGAGTGCCTGTCCGCCTGCGGCTTCGATCTCGGCGGCGGCGGTGTGGACGGTGCCCGGCAGTCGGGGGTCGGGCGTATCGGTCTTGGCGAGCAGCACGATGTTGGCGCCTTCGCGGGCGGCGGCGACGGCGATCGCCAGCCCGATGCCGCGGCTGCCGCCCGACATGATCATGGTGCGCCCGGCCAGCGGGATCGAGGACGTGGTCGTGGTCATACCGTGCGACGTTACAGTTTCCAGACAGTCGCGGCAATAGTGAAATATGTAGACTCGGCTCGTGAAATCCGCTGTCACCGCCTTCGACGCGCTGGTCCGTCCGGTGTCGGCCCGTTCGGCGGTGATCCGCATTCTGATCGCGGCCGATTCGCCGACGACGACCTCGAGCGAAATCTGCGCTGCCACCACCGCCGTCGGCTATCCGGAGACGACGGTGCGTGTCGCGGTGTCGCGGATGGTGGCCGCGGGCGAGCTGATCCGCGAACATCGCGCCTACACGCTCGACCCCGCTCTGCGCGCACGTCGGACCGAACTCGCCGCGCCGCCCGTTCGGCCCTGGGACGGTGAATGGGAGCAGGTCGTCGTCACTGCTGTCGGCCGCCCGTCAGCCGAGCGCGCGGCCCTGCGAGCCAGGCTGCTCTCGCTTCGCCTGGCCGAACTTCGCGAGGGAGTCTGGCTGCGACCGGCCAACCTCGTCCGCGCGCTGCCCGCGGACCTGGCCGCCACCACAGTCGGGTTCCGACTTCGTCCGGTCGAGACCCCTGCTGATCTCACCGCTGAATTATGGCCGCTGGCCGATTGGTCGGCGCGGGGGCGTGCACTGCTCGACGACATCGAAAACCCTGACCCGGCAACAAGATTCGCGGTCGTGTGTGCCGCGCTCGACCTGCTCACGACCGACCCCGCACTTCCCGAGGTGTTGCAGCCACGTGACTGGCCCGTCGACGCCCTTCGGGCGGAAACGTCGGCCTATCTCGCCGGGGTTCGGCAACTCGGCCTGTAGCCCGACGCTCGACAGGCGGCGGTCCGGAGCAGGGCGCGACACCTCGTGCACCGGTTCGGCGAGGACGCCCGGCCTATAGTCATGAGTAGCGACTCTCGACGAGGTGCACCGAATTTCCACCCCGCATGTCCGCACCTCCCCGCTTCGCAAGAGCGTTCTCGTATGGGTGCGACTAACGGGTGAGGACCGATGGCACGCGACAAAAACGAGCTCTTACACGGACCTTTGTTCTCCCGCAGCGTTCCGCTCGACCCTCGGAACGCCGCCCGCAGGATCAGCGCATATATCTATGGGAATGTCCTGATCCTCTCCGCGCTGATCCCGGTCGCACCGTCCGACGACGATGTCGGCATCGCGGTCGTTGTCGGCGCCGCCCTGTCGACGTTCATCGCCCACGTCTTCGCCGAGGGCGTCGGGCAATCGGTGCGCCAGGCCGACGCGCCCTCTCCACCCCAGCCATGGCTCGACCTGCGCGATTCGCTGCCCATCCTCAGTTCCGCGGTGCTGCCCTGCGCGATCCTCGTGGCGGCCGCGGTCGGGTGGCTCGAACCACGCACCGCCCAGGTGCTCGCCGAAGTCGCCATGCTGGTGCGGATCAGCGGTATCACCTTCGTGATTCGCAGGCTCGAGGGTGCGCGGCCGGATCGGTCGACCCTGCTCGGGGCGATTCTGCTCGGCTGCGCGGCCACCGCCGTCGTGGCCGTGAAGGTCGTCCTCACCCACTGATCCGCGGCAGACCGGCGTGAGCTGCCGGTCAGTCCGTCGTGACATCGCGTCGGGAGAGCCGCATCGTCCCGAGCACGAAGAACACGGTGGCGATGAGCGCGAAGTACGCCAGCGAGCCATTGGCGCCGCCGAAGATCGAGCGCATCGTCGGGTACTGGCCCGCGCCCAATTCGCCGTTCTTGAACGGCATCCACTGCGCCACGACGTTGCCGATCTTCACCGGCAGCATGGCGGAGAAGGTCTCGATGCCGAACTTCCACAGCAGCACCACACCCACCACGACACCCGGTCGCGGTATCAACCCGGCGATCCCGACCCCCAGTGCGGAGACGAAGAACGCGAAGACCGGAAGCCCCCACAGCAATCGCAGGCCCGCCGACGAGGTCAGCTCGACGCGCCCCCATACCTCGGGGAACACCACGGGAAAGACCGCGAGCAGGATGATCACGGTGGCCAGCGTCGCCGCCGCGGCGATCAGCCCGAAGACGATCAGCTTCGCCATCGGGAGCAGCCATCGACGGGTCTGCGCGCAGTAGACCAATTCCACTGTCGCGTACTTGAACTCATTGCTGAGCGAGGAGACACCCGCCGACATCAGCACGATCGTCGAGAAGATCATCACCCAGTAACCGGCATTGTCGGTGTCCATGCCGCCGGCGCCGTTGACCTTGTTCATCCGGGTGGCGATCGCCAGGCTCGCGTTCAAGGCGATCGGCAGCAGCACCGCGATCGGCACGATCGCGAACCACACCGGACTGCGCCAGGACAGTTTCGCCAGTTCACTGCGGACCGCACGGCCCAGATCGACTGTCGCGCTCACTGTTCCACCTCACCCGGCGCACGGGTGTCGCCTCGGTACTCGACGCTGCTCCGGGTGACCGTCAGATAGGCCGATTCCAGCCTGCGCGGGCCCGAACCGAGCGCCACGGTCTCGTCACGGCTCGCGTCGGAGAGAATCCGCCCGCGGCCCATGATCACGATCCGGTCGGCGACGAGGTCGACCTCGGTCAGATTGTGCGAGGCGATCAGCAGTGTCCGGCCCTGGCGGGCGAGCCCGGTCAGGAGTTCGCGCAGCCAGAGGATGCCGTCCACATCGAGGCCGTTGTCCGGCTCGTCGAGCACGATGGTCCGCGGGTCGCCCAGGAGGGCGGTCGCGATGCCGAGCCGCTGCAGCATACCGAGCGAAAACTGCCCGACCAGGCGGTTTCCGGCATCGGCCAGTCCGACGCGCGCGAGCACCTGTCCGACCTCACCCGCGGGAACGCCGCCGAGTCGCGCCTGCCAGGTCAGATGCTGTTTCGCGGTGTGCTTCGGGTTCCTGGCGAACGTATCGAGATTGAAGCGAACCTCGCGCATCGTGACGGCGAGTCCGCGCAGTGACTGCTCGTTGATCCGCACAGTGCCGGTGTCCGGTGTGGTCACACCGGCGACAATGCGCATGGTCGTGGATTTTCCGGCGCCGTTGGGCCCGAGCAGATAGGTGATCGATCCGCGGGCCGCCTCGAAACTGACGTCGCTGACCGCGACCCGCTCGCCGAATCGCTTGGATATTCCGGAAACTGTGATCATCGGCGATCGAGTCATCGAGAGAGATCGCTGGTCAGTAACCGAAGTCCGGGTTGCCGGTGCAGCCGCCCATCGCCTCGCACGTGGCCTTCCAATCGACCTTCCACAGACCGTCTTCCCGGACATAGCTGTAGTTGCCGCTCGTGGCCGGGAAACCCGCCATCACGCCGGACAGGGTGGCGGTCATGGTGTTGCCGGTGATGGTCTTCGACGTCGCGCGCTCCTGGATGGACAGGAAGTCGTAGACCCCACCCTGGGACAGAATGCCCTGGAGGGCCGGACCGACCGTCGAGCCGTGGTAGCTGACCTCTTCCTTCGCGCTCATCGGCAGATTCGGATTCCACAGTGCCGCGAACTGCCCGGCGATCGCGTCGAGTGAGGGATCCGCGTCCCGGATGTAGAGGTCCGCGACGGTCGCGTCCCGCACCGAGCGATCCGCGAGGACGGGGGCGGCGGTACCCACCGTCAGCAGCCCGGCGAAACCCAGGACGGCGAGTAGACCGGCGATCTTCTTCATGACATTTCCTTCGCGAACAGTCGAGACAGGCACGGTCGGTGACCGTTGACGCCTCGGATAGTGCTCCGGACGCTACTGGCTCTAATAAGGTTAGTCAAACCTAAGTTTCGCTGCCGTGTGCGGTGTTCGCCGGGGTTGGGGGCGCGCTTTCGCTGCGCTCGATCTAGAACACGTTCTACACTCCGCCCATGGACCTGGTTGCGCTCGAGGAGATCAAGCGTCTCAAGCACCGCTACTTCCGCACGCTCGACCTGAAACTGTGGGACGAGTTCGCGGACTGCCTCGCCGAGGACGTCTCTGCGCGCTACGGCACCCAGACCATGGGCGAGCCATTGCATTACGACAATCGCGCCGACGTCGTGGCGTTCATGCGAAAGAACCTCGGCCCCGGGATCGTCACGGTCCACATCGCCAACCATCCCGAAATCGAGGTCGACGGCGACACCGCGAAGGGTTCGTGGGCGTTCGAGGACACCGTCCTCGTGCCGGGCGCGAAGATCCAGATCCGCGGTGGCGGATACTATTCCGACACCTATCGGCGTGACCCGGACGGGGAGTGGCGAATCGCCTCGACCCGATACGAGCGCATCTACGAGGCATTGACCTCGCTGGAAGACCTCCCGAGCTTCACACTGCTCGCCAACCGCTGGGACCCTTCGCTGGAGCACTGACCAGATAGTCCTCAGGCTGATCAGCGACCGATTTTCTGACGAGCCTGAGTTGGTTGCGGTCTGCGGACGCGTAGATTCGACCGTGCTGCTGATCGTGAGTGTTCCTCGACGAAGGGATCTCTGTCATGAGCGGGTCGCCCAGGCATCGTGGATGCCGCAGAGCGTGTGGGGTGCTCGCGGTCGTGCTCGCCGTCGCCACGGGCGGCTGCGGTACGGAGGAGAAGTCCGACGGCTCCGCGTCCACGGCGGCCGGGAGTGCCGAAGCGGCGAAGATCGCCGATATCGTTCGCGCCGAGATGGCCGCACTCGACCTCAGTTCCGCGGTCTACGGCGCATGGCGGGGCGGTGAGCAGATCGCCCTCGGTGCGCTGGGCGGATCACCGCTCGGTGTGCCCGCGACCACGGATATGCGGTTGCGCGTCGGCCAGCCCATGGAACCCATGCTGTCCACGGTTCTGTGGCGACTCGACGGCCAGGGCGTGCTGACACTCGACGAGCCCATCGCCCGCTGGCTGCCCGACTTTCCGCGCGCGGACAAGATCACCGCGCGGATGCTCGCCGACAGCACCTCCGGAATCTCGGACTATGTGACCGAACCGGAGTTCCTGAAGATCTTCGGCGAGAACCCGATCCGCGAATGGACCGCGCCGCAACTGCTGGAACGCGCCAACGCCCGCCCTCCGCTGTTCGAGCCCGGTACCAGTTTCGCCTACGCCCACAGCGATCTGGTCGTGCTCGGCGAGGTCCTGCAGAAGGCAGCGGGCAAGCCTGTCGGCGAGCTGATCGCCGAACACATCACCATCCCCCTGGGCATGCACGACAGCGAAGTTGTTCTCACCCCGCAGATCGACGAACCGATCCTGCACGGCTACACCAACGAACGAAACTTCTTCGAGGACTCCACCTTCTGGAACCCCACCGCCTTCCTGCACAGCGGCAACATGAACTCCACCGTCGGCGATGTCGGCCGCTGGGTCCGCGCCCTCGGCACCGGCGAACGACTCACCCCCGACCAGTTCCAGCAGATGATGGGCCCGTCGACCGCGGGCCTCGGCCCGTTCACCACCGAGAAGTACTTCGCCTTCGGCGTGGTCCACCTCGCCGACTGGCTGTACATGAACCCGTCCTACGGCGGCTACGACGGTGTCGCCTTCTACGACACGAAAACCGAGACAACCGTCGTCGTCTACGACACCCTCGGCCCCACCTCCGATTCCAACCAGAACAACGCCGTCGGCATCGGCACGAAAATCGCGACTCTCCTGGTCCCTGACCGTCCGCCGGCGGTCCCCTGAGCAGCTGGCACCGCCATTGTGCCCAGTGATGGTCCGTAATTACCGTGTGCGCAGGACTTCGAGGCGGCCACTGACCGATGCCAAGCGACATCCGGCTGTGCCGGTGGTCAGCAGCAGGTTGGCGACTTGGAGCAATTGGACGAGGTATGGCTTGCCGGAGGCGGACTCGCGGGGCCACTCGTGCCAGTAGCGGGGTGGGTCGAGGCGGTCATCGAGGCCGGTGGGTAGCCGCAGTCGGTCACCGGGTGTGAGGGCGGTGATGTGCAGACCGGTGAGGGCGCTGATGGCGTCGTCGGACAGTGTCGCGGTTCGGGTGAGCATCGCCCAGCGGTGCAGCGGAACGTAGGGCGGCGCCGTGGCGAGCGTCGGTACCGCCAACGCGTTGCGGTCGTAGGCGGCGGCGGCCAGTCCGGCGGGAACGAGAAGCGCGGTGACCGTGTCGTCGCACACCAACTCCACACCTGTTCCGTCGGCGGTGATCTCGGTCGGTAGTCCGCGGTCCTGGTAGGCGGTCGTCCAGGCCAGGGGGTTGTGCAGCTCGGGTGCGTTCGGCCAGCGGAGACCCCGGGACCCGTTCAGGACCTGCCGCGCGGCGGCGCCGAGCTCGCACTCGTGGCGGCGGTGGTCGAACCAGTACCGGCGGGCCTCGGTGGGGGAGATCGCCAAGGGCGGGCTGTCACAGTCGAACTCCTCGTTCTCGAGTCCCAATGGTGTTCCTCCGGTGTCGGACGGCGGCCGATGACCACGGACGCGGGCACCGACGATCGTGCCACACGCTTCCATACTTTCAGGTATGGAAAAGTGTGCTTCATAGTATGGTCGGTGGACGCGACGCACAGCGCGGTCGTTCAGCGAATTTCATGTCAGGAGGCCGACATTGGCCGAGTTCGTCGAAGATCAGGTCCCGCGGGTCGTGGCCACCGTGGACACCGAGCGAGCGCCGTCGAGATGTCCCACCGCTTTTCGCTACCGGGAAGCCCGCGCCACGCCGGCTGTGCGACGGATCGAACGCGCTTTCACCGCGGTGACCCGGCAATCACTGTTCCCCAGTGACGACCAGGCAGCGGCCCTGTGCGAAGACCTGTTCGCCGGTGACCCGGTGGCCGAGCGATTCGTCGCCGAGGTGATGCACGGCCCGATCGGCTCGAAAGCCGGACGCGCGATGCTGGAGACGGCGCTGGCCGAGGGCATCGACGCCGTCGCGGACGCACCGGAGTCCATGCGCGCGCTGTTCGCCGAGTTCGAAACGGTGCCCGACTGGGTGGTCCCCGAATTGGTGGAACAGGGCGCGGCGATCTGGCGGCGCTGGGGAACCATGCTGTTCAGTTTCGCCGGCGCCGAAACCCTCGAGATGTACACCGAAGCCGCGGTCGCGACCCCGCTGTCACTGGCAGGCGGCTACGCCGGAGACAGTGCGCTGCGCCGCTTCCTGGAGACCACTCGCTTCTGGATGGACGTCTCGGCCCGCGACGCGCTGCTCACCCCGGGGTCGGCGGGCCGGGCCACGGCGCTGAAGGTTCGTGTCATGCACGTTTCGGTGCGCGCGAAGGTCGCCGACCATCCCGAATGGGACATGCAACGGTGGGGCCTGCCGATCAGTCAGACCTATCAGATGCTGACCCTGCTGGCCGGCAGCGTGACCCCCGGTCTGGGCTTGTGGGCGCTCGGCTATCAGACGACGCCCTCGGAAATCCGCGCGCTGCTGCACTTCCAGAAGTACATGGGCCACCTGCTCGGGGTGCGGTTGCGCTGGTACCCCGAGACCGTGCGCGACGCCCTGCGGGTGCTGGCCATGACGATGGTCTCGCGCTCCTACGACGCGCGGCAGCACGGTACGGAACTGATCGAGTCGTACCCGGCGGCGTTCGCGCCCCGTGACGGCCACCGCGGCCTGACCCGGCTGCGCGAAATGTACAACTACCGGATCAATTCCGTGTACTCCGCGATGTACATGGCACCGGGAACCCGTCGTCGCTACACCATGCCGCCCGCGTTCCCGTGGATCATCGTTCCGATCACGCGATTCCCGCTGATCACCGCGATGGAGATCGTGCGCCGGGTGTGTCCGCCGTTCGCCCGGGCGCACGAGAAACTCATGCTCGCGCATCGCGAGAATTGGTACCGAGCCCAGATGCGGGGCCGCACCGCCGCATTCGACGCCAGCGGCGCACTGCGCCGATGAACCCACCAGAGGCCGCGATGAGTACTGCCGACATCGTCGAAGTGTGGAACGGGCCGGGACGTCGCGACGGCGTGCTGACACCGGTGCGGCCCCGGCACAACGGACTGCATCCGTCGTCGAGCGCACTGGCCTTCGAACACTGGTACTTCGACGCGCACCTCGATACCGGGCACGTGGTGATCGGGTTCCTGATCAAACGCAGGCCCGAGGATCTGCCCCTGGCCAGGCCCTGGGTCGAGATGATGGTCTACGCACCCGACGGCAGCCTCCGTCAGGTGTCCCAGCGCTACCCCCGTTCGGCCACCTCGTTCTCGGCCGACGCCTGCGACGTGCGCATCGGTCAGAACACCGCACGCACCATGGTCGCCGCCGACGGGCAGGTGAGCCACCAGCTGCGGATGGCCGAGGGCGGCATCGCCTTCGACCTGCGATTCCACAACGAGGTACCCGGTTGGATGCCGGGCAAAGGCGAAACCCGCTTCGGCGCCAAGGATTCCTTCGGCTGGATGGTCGGCGCTCCCCGAGCGCGGGTGACCGGCGCGATCGAGCTCGACGGCGTGCGGCACGAGGTCACCGGACGTGGCTATCACGACCACAACTGGGGCGTCGGCGACATGAAGAAGATCATCGAGCGCTGGCATTGGGGTCGTCTCTATGTCGAGGACTACTCGCTGCTGTTCGCCTCGGTACTGACCCAGCAGCGCAGAGGCGGGCACGAGATCAGCCCGCTGATGCTCGCCCACCACGACGAGATCGTGCTGTCCACCGGCGAGACCAGGCTCACCGAGGGGCCCGAACGCTTCGACGCCACGGCGGGACGAACCTATCCCGAATGGGTCGAACTGCACGTGCCCGACCAGCTCGACCTCCGTTTGGACGTGGTGCGCGTCATCCATGCCCACGACCTGCTCGACGATCTTCCGGTGGTGCGATCGCGGATGATCAAGCCGCTGATGCACCGAGTGGTCGGGCACCCCGGCTATTTTCGGTTCGAGTCCACCTTCGATCTGAGCGTGCGCACCGAGGAGGGAACGCGGCGACGAACCGGTTCGACCCTGCACGAACTGGTCGCGCTGACCTGACCGGCACCGCGCCCGGACGATCAGCCCGGTGCGCTGGTGATGAATCGGAAGAACTCGCGGCGTTGCGCCTCGGTCGGCACGGGCAGGTTCTGGTTCCCGTGCACGAAGCCGATTCCGGCGAAACACATCAGACCTGCCCGCATCTGGGCCTGCTCGGCCGAGAACCCCATGTCGACGAGGGTGTCGGACAGCGTGTGAAATATCCGCTGATCCAGGGCTTTCACGGCCTCGGCCACCTTGGCGTTGGTCCGGGCCCAGTCCCGGACCGCGAGTTCGACCTGCCAGACCCGTTCGCCGGTGAGCAACTCACCCATGCGCGCCAGTCGCTGCTGCGGTGGCAGCTCGTCGAGGTCGTGGAAGCCGCGCGCCGCGTCGTTGTGGTCGGCGCACCAGAACTGCGCGGTGGTCTCCAGGAGCTGATCGATGCCGTCGAAGTGCCAGTAGAAGCTGCCCTTGGTCACCCCGAGTTCGTCGCACAGGGTGGAAATCGTGATGGCGGCGACGCCCCTTCGCAGCAGCACACCGAGTGCGGCGGTCGTCCAGTCCTCGACCCCGAGCCTGCGTGCCCCGCGTCCGGCTGCCGCCGCTTTGCGCTTGGACACCGGCTCGGCTGGTCGCGAAGCCCTGGTCCCTCCGGTCATGGCCGCCTTCCGTGTGCGCGTCGAGGCCAGCTTATCGCGCGGAATACGGCGTGCCGGTCGACGACTGGACGCACACCGACTGGTCGGTAACCAGGCGCGTGGCGAGAGGGCGCGGCCCCGGAGCGAATTCTGCGGCGATTCGCACTCCGCGCGGGCACGTACTCTGTTGAGTGCCTGCACATTTGGTGACCGTAGACCGTAGGATGGAGCCTGATGGACCACACGGACCCTTTCCCCCGCCCTATTCCTGTCACGGTACCGAAGCTGCTAGTGGGCTTAGGGGCGGCATTGGGCGTCGCTGCGGCAATCGCATCCTTCACCTTCACCTCCACCCTCGCGCGGGTCGCCGGAGTTCCCGAGCACCTGACCTGGCTGTGGCCGGTGGTGGTCGGTCTCACCGTGGCGCTGGTCGCCTGCACGTTCATCACGTTGGTGGGAATCCGCGATGAGAAGGCCACGTCGCTGGTGCGGGTCTACGAGTTGTTGCTCATGGCCGCCGTGCTGTCGAGCATTTTCGGAAACTTGCTGTCCATCTCCCGCGATCCGATCGAGATGGGAACCCTCGGTACCGCGATCGTGGTGTCGGTTCCCCCGATCTGCCTGATGATCTGCGTCGGCAACTATCTGCTGCTCACGGCAGTCGTTCCCGTCCGCATCGTGGCCGCGATCCGTGAGGACGACTGGCGGCTGCGCGTCCTCGGCATACCCGGTGCGCAGTCGCCGTCAAAAGATACGAACCCCACCCCCCATGACAGCGACTCGTGGTGGGACCAGCACCGCAGTGAGGCAAGGACCCCGCCGACCACACCGAGAACCCGGACGTGAGAACCCGCGCCCCAGCACATCGGGGCGTGGGCGCCGCGAGATTGTCCGGCACGGCCGATGCCGTGGACAAGCTCGCGGCGTCGTCCGGAACGTCAGCGGAGCTGTTCGCGGACGAATGCCGCGGCTTGGTCGCGGTTGTCGTTGAGGAAGTACGCGAAGTGGCCGTAGCTCAGCGCGTTCGCGAACCCGGCGGCCGGGTCGCCGCCCTGGCAGACGCGGTCACCGGCATTGCAGTAGTCGCGTAGGCGGTCGGCGAATTCCGCGAGCGCGCCGAGACGCAAGGACCCGGTGCCGGACAGCGCGAGATCGAAATTGCCGCGGTTGTAGGGTTCCGCGCCGTTGAACAGCGGGCTGCCGAACAGGGCGATGGCGTCGATTCGCGCGGCCGCCTGTTCGGTCAACGCGGTGCGCGCGGCGAGGGCGTTGCCGATCACGCGTGCGCCTTGCGAGTAACCGAGCAGAACGAGCTGCTGGTCAGGGCACGCGGCGGCGGTCGCGTTCAGTAGCGCGGTGAGGTTCTCTACACCGCGGACGGAGCTGTCCGGGCTCATCGAGGCCGGATACTCGAGTTCACCCACCGTGGTGCGGCGGCCGGATTCCTGGGCGATCCGCTCGCCCAGCGGAGTGAGCAGCCGGCTGCCGGACTGCGGTTCGAGGGTGCCACGGACGGTGACGACTCGGATCTCCGCGCAGCCGTCGGGCTGGGGTATCGGGTCGGCGGCCGCGGTAGCGAGAACCGACAGCGACAGCGCTGCCGCGGCAGTCACGCTCGAGAACAACAGGATTCGACGACGTCCACGCATGCGGCCACTGTATTGCTTGCGCCGGCCGAATTCGACCGACATCGACGACCCGTTCAGAGAGGGGCGACGCGCCACCATCGGTCGGAGAGGTCCTGGCCCGACGCGCCGCCCGAGACCCCGAGGGCACACCGGGATCGGGCGCCGTTCTCGAGCTCGACCAACATCTCGCCTGTCGGTCCCGCCACGCCTTGTGCGTCCGACCCATGGTCGACCGGCCGACCATAACTCGACCGGAGACGCCGAGCAGCACGATACGACCGGTCATCGAGATTCTCCTTCGGAGCGAGGCAGATTCGTGGTGCGGGTGATCAAGTCGGCGACCTCGTCAGGCGCTTCCCACTGCGGGGTGTGCCCGGCACCCGTCAATACGGTGGTGCGCACGTGGCCCAGGTCGGTGAATTCGTCGGTGGGCAGGGCGAGGCGGGCATCGAGGTGGCCGAGGACCAGCTCGGTCGGGATCGGCAGGTTGCGGAGACGGTCGGCGAGCGGGCGGGCGCGGAGATAGGTGTCGATCGCCTGTGAACTGCGTACGAAATTGCGCCTGCCGCGTGTTCGCGCGTCGGTGACGAACCGATCCGGCACGGTGACGCCGGGAGCGAAGGCGCTGCGTTGTGCTGCGCGCTGCCGTTCGCCGGAGGCAAGGGTCCACATCAGATCACCCACTCCGGGCATCGCCAGCGCGCGCTCGACCGGCCCACGCGCGGTCAGCCGGGCAGCACGCGACCACGGCGGGCACAACAGCACCAGCGCGGAGACCAGGTCGCGACGACGTTCGGCCAGCGCGGTGGCGACCAGCCCGCCCCGGGAGTGGCCGACCACCACGGTCCGCGTGTCGAGCAGGGCGGCGACGTCGTCGGCGTCGTCGCCGATCGAGCCGGTCGAGTCCAGCTCGACGGCGACAATCCGCGCCACGTGCTCGAGCTTCGGCACGATCCGGTCCCAGGCACGGTGGGAGCCCGCGAGACCGTGGATCAGGACAACCGTCGGCAGGCCAGGGGTTCCGGCGAGTACTGCGCCCGCGCTCACGGCACCACCACCGCGTCGCGCCGGCGCATCAGATGCTGGGTGGGGTCGAAACGTAGTGTGCGGCGCCGGAAGTCGAGGGTCGAGCCGGGCCAGATGTTGGTGTTGCGGCCGTCCTCGTTCAGGTACCAGCTGGTGCAGCCGCCACTGGTCCACACTGTGCCCTCACCGAGGCGTTCGACATCGTCGGCGAACTTCTGCTGGGCGATGGCGGTCGGTTCGACGGCAGCCAGCCCGTGCTCGGCCGCATAGCCGACGGCGCCGGCGATGTAGTTGGCCTGGGATTCGAACATGTGGATCACCGAGGTGTGGCCGAGGCCGATGTTCGGGCCGTGCACGAGGTACATGTTCGGGAAACCCGCCACGGAGGTGCCCAGGTAGGCGGTCGGGTCGGTGCCCCACACCTGGGCCATCGTGCGCCCGTCGCGCCCATGGGTGCGATCGGTCAGTGGCAGGCGCGAAGTCCGGAATCCGGTACCGAAGATAATGACGTCGACCTCGTGCTCGGTCCCGGTGTCGTCGACCAGGCCGCTCGCGGTGATCTCCCGGATTCCCGCTGTTTCGAGCGCGACGTTGTGCCGATCGAGGGCGCGCAGATACTCGTCGGAGATGAGCACCCGTTTGCAGCCGAACCGGAAGTCGGGCACCAACTTCGCGCGCAGCTGGGGGTCGCTGACCTGTGCCGCGAGGTGGCGACGCGCACCGCGTTCGGGCAATGCCATGAGCGCGGGATGGCGGAAGGCCACCACCTGCCACTCGCGTCGTAGATACAGGCGCAGGCGCTCGAGCCGCTGGATCGCGGGCAACCGGCGATACAGCAGTCGGCTCAGCGCGCTGACGGGTCGATCGTGGCGCGCGACCACCCACGCCGGTGTGCGCTGGAAGACGGTCATCCGCGCGACATCAGGTGCGATCGCCGGGACGAACTGGACCGCGGAGGGACCTGTGCCGATCACGGCGACCCGCTTGCCGGTGAGGTCGACCTCGTGGTTCCACCGGGCGGAGTGGAAGCTCACGCCCTCGAAACGATCCCGCCCCGGAATCGCCGGGACGAGGGGGTCGGCGAGTGCGCCGGTCGCCAACACCACATGGTCGGCGGTCCGTGGCCCGTGCGCGGTCTCGAGCCGCCACCGCTGCGCCGCGCAATCCCATTCCAGCCTCGTGACCGCGCAGTCGAGTACCAGGTGCGCGCGCAGACCCTGCGAGTCCACGACGTCTCGGAGATAGGCGAACAACTCGGACTGCTCGGCAAAGGTATTGCGCCAGTGGGGGTTCGGCGCGAATGAGAACGAGTACAGGTTGCTCTGTACGTCGACCGCCGCTCCCGGGTAGTCGTTGTCACGCCATACACCGCCCACCTCGCCGGCGCGTTCGAGCAGGACGACATCGGCGAATCCCGCCTGCCGCAGTCGCACGGCGGCGGCGATCCCGCCGAAACCGGTGCCGACGATCGCGACATGATTGTGGGGGATGGGAGCACCGTGCTCACGGGTTGTGGTCGACGACATCACTTGGCGGCCAGCCACTTCGAGTAGCTGCGCAGTGCGCGGGTTTGCACGCGCCGGTCGGCCAGCATGGCCAGTGCGGGGCTGACATCGAGCGCGGGATCGTCGCCGGTGGCCATGCGCCGCATCTGGTAGCGGACCATCGCCATCTCGGTCGCCGAAGCCAGCGCCTTGTCCGTCCAGGTCACCGCTTTCATGGTCTTGGGCGCTTCGCGTCCCTCGCGCCAGCGGTGGGGCAGATCGGGCGTGACCGCGAGTGCTGTCGCCATGCCGATCAGCGCGACCTTGTTGTCCAGCACTCGTTCGGCGGTCTCCCGGCGCGAGATGCCGCCGGTCAGCATGAGCGGCAGGGCGCTGGTCGCGGCCAGCTCCGTGGCCAGTTCGAGGAAGTACGCTTCCCGTGCGGCGGTGCGGCCGTCGGCGGGCCGGCCCGACATCGCGGGGCTCTCGTAGCTGCCACCCGATACCTCGACCAGGTCGACACCGAGCGAGGCGAGCATGCCGATCACCGCGTGCGCGTCGTCGGCGTCGAAACCGCCGCGCTGGAAATCGGCCGAATTCAGTTTCACGGCCACGGCGAACGTCGGCGATACCTCGGCGCGAATGCCCCGCACGATCTCGGTCAGCAGCCGGGCACGGTTCTCGAGCGAGCCACCCCATTCGTCGGTGCGATCGTTGACCAGCGGTGACAGGAACTGCGACAGCAGATACCCGTGTGCGGCGTGGACTTCCACGCCGTCGAAGCCGGCTTGTTCGGCACGTCGAGCGGTGGTGACGAAACGCCCGATGGTCTCGTGGATCTGCCAGGCCGTCATCGCCACCGGCTGTCCGAAGCGCTTGGAGTGACGCCCCAATTCGACCGCGATGTCCGACGGACCCCAGACCACGCCGGGCATGCGAGCCTGCACCTGACGGCCGGGGTGGCTGATCTGCATCCACATGGCCGCGCCTGCCGCCTTGCCTGCTTGCGCCCATGCCGTGAACGGCGCCAGCGGCGCCTGCGCGTCGAGCACGATGCCGCCCGGCCCGGTCAGCGCCTCGGCGTGCACCATCACGTTTCCGGTGATCAGGAGCCCGGCGCCACCAGCGCCCCACCGCCGATACAGCGCGATGAGTCGTTCGTCGGGAAGCTGGGACTTGCCCGCCATTCCCTCCTCCATCGCCGCCTTGGCGATCCTGTTCTGCAGGACCTGGCCTGATCGCAGCCGCAGCGGCGAGAACACATCGCCGGAGTCCGCACCGTTCGCCATCGTTCGCTCCTTTCGGGCACGCATATTGACACTGCTAACATTCGCGTGCGAAGCCCCACGGTAGAGGCAAATGTAAGCACTGTCAACACTTGCTAGATTTGTTTCCATGGCAATGTCGAACACGTCGTATCACCATGGCGATCTACCCAGCGCGCTCGTGCGCGCTGCCGTGGAGCTCCTCGAGGAGGATGGCGCGGCAGACCTCTCGCTGCGGGCGGCCGCCCGCCGTGCCGGGGTGTCCACGGCCGCGCCGTACCGTCATTTCGCCGATCGCGACGCGCTGCTGTCAGCCGTCGCCGCGGTGGGCTTTCGTGATCTGGCCGAACAGCTGGTCGCCGCGAGCGCGGAGCCGAGCACGCCCGAGGATCTCGGGACCATTGCTGTGACCTATGTTCGATTCGCCCTGGCGCGGCCCGCGCTGTTCCGGGTGATGTTCTCGGACCCGTGCGATCCGACCAGTCCCGAACGCGTGGCCGCGACCACCGCGATCCACGACTACGTCCAGGCGATCGTGCGCACGATCTATCCCACCGCCGACGAGGAATCGCTGACCACCGCGATGTGGGCGCTGGTGCACGGTCTCGCGTTCCTCTATCTCCAGGGCAAGTTCGATGCCGCCGCCGACGCGGAACTCGAAAATCGAGTCCGCAGTACGGTGTTCGCGATCATCGAACTCCCGACGCTGCCGTCCGCGCGCGGCTGAGCCGCCGCGCGCTCAGCGCGGATGCGGACGACCGTGTCGCGGTGGGGAACAAACGCTGCGCGACGCTGAATCGGCGACGCGCCCCGGTGTTCACCCGCTCTCAGCGGGCACCCAGCTTCTTCATGCCCGCGAGCACGGTGGTCAGAGTGGTCGCCCACGCGCTCTGTGACAGACCTGCCGGTGCGTCGAAGCCGAGGAGGCGCTGGTGTGCGATCGTCTGCGGCTCGGTGTATTTCAGCAGGCCGTCGGCGCCGTGCCGACGGCCCAGCCCGGAATCGCCCATGCCGCCCATCGGCGAATCGACGCTGCCCCATGCCGCGGCGTAGGCATCGTTGACGTTGACCGTGCCCGCGTGCACCCGGGCCGCGACCGCCCGGCCGCCGGCGCCGTCGCGGGTCCAGACGCTGGCATTGAGACCGTACGCGGTGGCGTTGGCCCGCTCGACGGCTTCGTCGATATCGGCGAACGGGTAGATCGACACCACCGGCCCGAACGTTTCGTGGTCGTAGAGCGTCATTTCCGGGGTGACATCGGCGAGGATGGTCGGTTCATAGAACAGCGGCCCGAGATCGGGTCGCGCCCGGCCGCCGGCCAGCACCGTGGCGCCCTTGGTGACCGCGTCCTCGACGTGCGCGGTGACGGTATCGAGCTGGGACCGGTTGGTCAGGCAGCCGACGTCGGTGCTGTAGTCGTAGGCGGCACCGATGGTCATCGCCGTCGTCCGTTCGACGAACGCGGCCACGAACTCGTCGTGGATCGGCTCGGCCACATACATCCGTTCGATGGACACGCACAGCTGCCCGGTCGAGGAGAAGCACGCGGACACCGCACCGTCGGCGGCGCGATCGATATCGGCGTCGTCGAGGACGATCATCGGGTTCTTGCCGCCGAGTTCGAGCGATGCGCCGATGAGACGTTCGCCCGCGTCGCGGGCGATCCGGCGCCCGCTGGCGGTGGACCCGGTGAACATCAGGTAGTCGGCGTTGTCCATCAGCGACGTGCCGATCGAGCTGCCACGGCCGACTACCATCTGCCACACCCCGCTCGGCAGCCCCGCCTCGTGCGTCAGATCCAGGGCCCACAGCGCGGTGAGCGCGGTCTGGGTGTCGGGCTTCTGCACCACCGCGTTGCCGGCCAGCAGCGCCGGAATCGCGTCCCCGGCTCCCATACTCAAGGGATAGTTCCACGGCGAGATCACCGCGACGACACCCTTCGGGTGATGCAGCTCGGTGGTGTGGGTCAGGATCGGGATGGCGCCCCGGCGACGCTTGGGGGCGAGCAGTCGTGCGGCGCTGCGGGCGTAGTACCTGGTGGCGATCGCGATGTCGGTGACTTCCAGGAACGCGTCGCGACGAGTCTTGCCGTTCTCGGCCTGTATGAGGTCGAGAACCTCGGCCTGACGTTGCAGCAGCAGGTCGTGGAACCGCAGCAGGATCGCCTTGCGCCTGGCCACCGGCATGGCGGCCCACGAGGTTTGGGCCGCGCGGGCCCGCGCGAACGCCGCCTCGACATCCTCGGGAGTCGAGACGGGCAGCGTGGCCAGTGGGTTTCCCGTGTAGGGGACCGTGGTTGTCACCGGCGTGGCGTCCGGACCGGCCGCGATCCGTGCGGTCAACCGCTTGATCTGGGCCGGGGACAGCGAAGGCGGCAGGCCCGCGGTTCGGGTGGCGTGGTCGACAGACATGAAGGCTCCATGGGTTTCGGATTCAGTGCAGTGCCGCGCGCAGGGTGTCCTGCGCCAGCTTGATGGCGGCGCCGGCCGCGTGCGTCGAGCGCATCGAATTGATCATCACGAAGTCGTGGATGATGCCGCCGAAGCGCACCTGGGTGACCGGTACTCCGGCCGCCCTGAGCTTGGCCGCGTAGGCCTCGCCCTCGTCACGCAGGACGTCGGCTTCCCCGGTGATCACCAGCGCGGGTGGCAGACCCGCGAGTTGATCGACCGAAGCCCGCAGCGGCGACGCGTAGATCTCGGCACGCTGGGCGTCGTTGTCGGTGTATTGGTCCCAGAACCAGCGCATGCCCTCGCGAGCGAGAAAGTAGTGCTCGGCGAACTGGTGGTAGGACGCGGTGTCGAAATCGGCGTCGGTGACCGGATAGAACAGCACCTGCTGCGAGATCCGCACATCGCCACGGTCCTTGGCCATCAAGGTGAGCACGGCGGTCATGTTGCCGCCCACCGAATCGCCGACGGCCGCGAAACGCATAGCGTCGAGACCCTTTTCGGCACCGTGCGCGAACACCCATTGCGCGGCGGCGTAGTTCTGTTCGATCGCCGTCGGGTACTTCGCTTCCGGCGACAGGTCGTATTCCGGGAACACCACGGCGGCATCGGCACCGATCGCGAGTTCGCGGACCAGTCGATCATGGGTGTGCGCATTGCCGAATACCCAGCCCGCGCCGTGGATGTAGAAGATCACCGGAAGCGTGCCGGTGGTACCCGCCGGTTTGACGATGCGGACTTTCACCGAACCGGTCGGCCCGCCCTCGACGGTGATCCATTCCTCGTCGATGGCGGGTTTGTCGATATCACCCGATTGGACCTCGTCGACCGCCTGGCGTCCCTGCGCCGGTGGCAACTGGAAAAGGAACGGCGGGGTATCGGTGGCTTTCGCGAACTCCGCTGCCTCGGGCTCGAGAACCGGCTTGATTTCGGTCATCACGATCTCCTTCTGGTCGGGTGTTCATTCAGGCGCTGTGCTGTCCTGTGCCCTTGTCGGGACCGAGGTCGGAACCGGCATGTGCAAGGCGTTCTGGCCTTCGCTCATCACGTCGAGGCGCAAGGTCTTGATCGGCGCGAGTGATCGCAGATCCCGCGACAGCCGGCCGTGGCCCATCGTCAGCGTGACGTTGCGTGGCATCGTCGTGCTGCCTACCGAAAGGACGTTGGTCTGGCTCAATGTCGAGTGCCAGCCGCCCTTGATCGAGGTGTAGGAGGTGAGCGTCGATACCCGCGCACCGCTGGGGTATCCGGTCTGGGCCGGTGTGGCTACCGACAAGGCCAGATCCGTCGCGCCACTGTCGTCGAGGACCCGGCCGGTGGTCCGGGCGTCGTCGACGTCGAATTCGATCTCGGTGACCCACTTGGGGAAGCCGTAGCCCTCGTGCCCACGGACCTGGGCGATCTCGGTGCTCACCGGCAGCGACAGCACATAGGAATCCAGGCGGTCGCTGTCGAGGCCGGTGAGCAGGTCGGCGACACCGAGCTTGCCGTGTCTGGCCGGTCGAACCGCGATGCCCACGGCGGCCTCGGTGTAGAAGTCGATATCGCAGACGTCGTAGCGGAAGAACATGACCGAGACCAAGCCGAAGCCGGGGAACACTTCCAGCGGCGCCAGCTCGGCGGGGAGTCGGGAACGGATCGCGCGCGAACGGGCCAGCATCGTGAGCCAGGCACTCGACATCCGGTAGTAGAAATTCGGCGTGTAGGTCTCGCCGATCAGCGAGTCGACCTTGGTCTTGGGGAGCTGCCGGAAGAAGTCGACACCGCTGACCCGGGAATCGCGCGCTATCTCGTCCAGGTCCGGATTCATGCGATATCTGTCGTAGAGACCGCCTTCCGGGACGGCGATCGAGCGACCGCCGAGATCTACCCGGACAGTGCTCTGTTGACTCGTTGACATCGGCGCAGCTCCCTTTGCTTGCTTTGCGAGGCGATCCCGACGCTAATCGGCAATGTAAGCACTGTCAACACTGGCGTGATGTGACCGTTTCGCGGTCAGGTCAACAACCAGGCTGCGCCGACGTCGGTGATGAGTCGGTCGGCGAGCTCCTCGGAAGATTGCGGGTTCTGTCCGGTGTAGAGGTTTCCGTCGACCACGATGTGCGGCCGCAAGGGGATCAGCGCCTTCGAATAGTCGACCCCCAGCTCTTTGAGCTTGTCCTCGAGCAGCCACGGCGCTTTCCAGGCGAACCGGTTGAGCAGCTCTTCCCGATTGGACAGGCCGGTCATCCGGCGACCGGCGAACGGATTCTTTCCGTCGGTCCCGGTCGCTGCCGTGATCGCCGCGGGAGCGTGGCAGAGCAGAGCCAGGGGCTTGCCCGAGGCCAGCCGGTCGGCGAGCAGCGCGCCGGAGGTCTCGTCGTAGGCCAGATCTTCCATCGGGCCGTGACCACCCGGGTAGAAGACGACGTCGAAAGAATCGGCGTCGACAGCGTCGAGCGGGACCGGGGTGGCGAGCGCGTCCTGGATACCGTCCAGGTAGCGCTCTATTTCGCGGCGCTTTCCCGGCATTCCGCCGGAGATCCCGAGACTGAGCCGGTCGAGCGTCGGTTTCTTACCGCCCGGAGTCGCGATAGTGATGTCCCATCCCGCTTCGGTGAAAGCGCGGTGCGGAAAGGCGACTTCTTCGGCCCAGTAGCCGGACGGGTGTACCGTGCCGTCTTTCAATGTCCAGCGATCCGCGGCCGTGATGACCATCAGAACTTTCGTCACAACAGGTTCCTCCTGGGTGTGGTCGTACTCGCGACAGAGGGGACGCCAGGCGGTCGGGATGGCGGAAGAGCCGGCATGCCCGCACCCGATGTTTTCGCTGCTAACATTAGCCTCGGGGTTGCCCGCCGTCAACGACTCGACGGGCGTACCGGACGAACGAAGGAGTGCATCAGTGAACAGGTCGAGCAACCGGCAGCCGGGCGGTACCGGGTCGGAAGCGGATTCACCGATCGTCCTGATCGCGCCGGCCATGGCCATCGGTTCGCGCTTCTATGCCCCGCTCGTCGCGGCATTCACCGACCTCGGCTGGAGCGCGCGGGCGCTGCCCCGCCGGGGCTTCGAACGGGGCGCGCCGCGGGCATCGCGGCACAACGACTGGTCCTACCAGGACGAGATCGACACCATCGCACAGGCGGTGACCGCCGTCCGCCAGGAGAACCCCGCCCGGCCGGTCATCGTCCTCGGACACAGCCTCGGCGCCCAACTCGTCGCTGGCCACGAGCTCAACCACCCCGGCGCCGACGGCATGGTGACCGTCGGCGGCAGTCTGCCCTACCATCGGCATTTTCCGAATCTCGGTCTACCCGTGGCGATCATGGCTTCGCTCGTGCCGGTCATCACGGCCGTCTTCGGCTATCTGCCCAAACCTGCCTTCGGTGCCCCCGGAGCGCGCACGCAAATGCGTGAGTGGGCCGCCATGGTCCTGACCGGTCGCCCGCCCTACCCCGCGCTGGGCACGATCGATACACCAACGCTGGTGATCGCCCTCGAAGACGACGCACTGGCACCGCGACGCGGTATCGAGGCGTTCGCGCGTCGACTGTTCACCCCTGGCCGGGTCACCCGATGGGACTACCGCGCCGCGGAGGTACCGGTTGGTGCGTCGAACGACCACATCAAGTGGGTGCGCACGCCAGGGCCGGTGGTCGACCGGATCGCCACCTGGTGGCATCAGGTGTCGACGACAGCCGAACATTCGAGCGTCACGCCGTGACCGAATGATCCGACGCGGGTGAGGGTTCACGAAGTGCTCGCCCGCGTGGGCAATTCGCTCGGTGCCGTGTGGTTCTCGGTGCGCGCCCCCGCAATTCGGGGCGTGCGCGCCGCGAGGGCGCACGGCACGGTGGAGCTGTGAACAAGCTCGCGGCGTCGTCCGCACTCGCTCTCTTTCTGCTCGCCTCCGCTGTCGGTGCGAGCTCCGCGCACGCCCAGCAGCCGGTTGCGGACACCGGCTCGTCGAGTCTGGACGTGCTCTGTAGCCCGGTCGGCGGCTTGTTGGTCGCGGTGGGCAGCGCCGAGAATCGGTACGGCCCGCTGCTGGGGATGGTCTGCCTCAACCGATGATCAGGGCGGCGTCAGCTTGGTGACAGTTCCGAGGAAACTGGTGACGTACAGGGCGTTCGGATCCCAGCCGGGTCCGGACCCGAACCGTACCGACGACGACAACGGCAGACCCTCCGCGATCGCGCAGGTCCGGCCGGTGTCCACATCGACCTGCTGAACTGCGCCGGCCACGTTGAGGGTCACGTACGCCGTGCCATCCGGGCCGACGGTCAGATCGTCGGCCGAGTTCAGTGGCCCGGCACCGGGAATCACGGCCTGGCGCGGTGGGCTGTCGGGATCGGCGTAGTCGACGGCGGCGATGACCGAGGTGGGGTCGAACGTCGTCGAGACGATGAGCCGGTTGCGGTGCGGGTCGAACGCGAGGCCGTTGGTGGAGCTCAGCGACGGCGCGTACGGGGTCGCGATGTTGCCGGGGGTGACCCGGGTCAGGGTGCCGGCGCCGATGTCTCTGCTGACGACGAAGTCGCCGTTGGGCAACTGCGCCAACCCGTTCGGCATGGTCAGGCCGGTGGCCACCGGCGTCACGGTGCCGCTGTCGAGGTGCAGGGCGTGAATCGTCCCGTCGGCGCGGTCGGTGAGGGCGGAGGTGACGCTGTTGCCCGTCGTGAAATACGCGGTGTCGCCGACGGTCAGGATCGCCCCGGGGCTTTCGACGTCGGCGACCGCGACAGATCGCGAGCCGTCGGCGCCGAGGCGTTGCAGGCTACCGGCTGATCCAGTGGCGGATTGTTCTGCCAGCAGCAGATTTCCACGACCGTCGAACCCCAGATTCTCCAGTATTCCGTAACCCGCCGCGACGGTGTGCCGCGTCCATTGCGGGCACGAAACCGGTTCGGCGGAAGCGGTCTGCGCGGCGGGAAGGACTGTGGCTGTCGCGGTGAGCGCTATCGCGGTGAGCGCGCGAGACATGGTGGGGGAGAGGGTCATCGGAATCCTCGGGGTCCGGGCCGCGCTGCCGTTGCCGGAGGCGGTGTCGTCGACGAGATCGGGCCAAGCCTAGGGCGATTGTCGTGGAACTCGCACAGAAACCCCGGATCGGCGGCGGACGGCGAAAGCCTCTGTGCGGCGGTGAAGGCGGTTTGCGGCAACGTCCGCGCGGTCACAGGTCGCCCGCTTCGATGATGGCCAGGAGTCGGTCGGCCGCGTCGCGTGCTCGGCGGGTGATCTGCTCGGCGTCGGGGTGCGCTCCGCCGAGTAGTACCTGGTCGAAGATCCCAGCCTTCAGTAGGCCGCCGAACACCGCGGCCGCCTCGTACTTGTCGGCGATTCGCCAGCCCGACTGCTCGCACCACCGGTCCAGATAGGACACGAAGACGAGGCCGCCGCGACCGAGGACTTCGCGCCGATAGATGCGCCCGAGTTCGGGAAAACGATCCGCGTCGTGGGCGACAACCCGGTAGAGCGCGAGCTGTTCGGCGGAGAGGACATGGCGAAGGTATTCCTCGCCCGCGCGAACCAAGCCGACCTCGGGTGGATCGGTGTGCCAGGCGGGGTTTCGGGGTGTTTCCCCCGCTGGTGCGCACAGACCTGCGATGACGGCGGTGAAGAGCTCGTCTTTCGTCTCGAAGTGGCGGTAGAGGGTCTTGATCGAGACGCCGGCGTCGTCGGCGATCTTGTTGACCGAGCTCGCGGCGTAGCCCTCGTCGAGGAATGCCGTACGCGCGGCCGCGACGATCTGGGCACGTTTGCGCGCCATGAGCCCGGCCTTGGGATCGTCTGTCGCCCAAGTTCTGACCATGTGTCCGCCTTCCGTCTTGACCGACCATACGACAGTAGATACTGTCGTTTCAAACAACAGTGACTACTGTCGTGAGGGGGTCGCCCGGTGGGCGGTCGCGATCTCGCACGACCACAGAGGCGGGGCACGGAACATGAAACTGGTGGTCTTCGGTTCGACCGGTATGGGCGGCAGCGCCGTTGTCACGAAAGCGCTCGAACGCGGGCACGACGTGACGGTCCTGGCTCGCTCCCAGGCAAGCGCCGACAAAGCGCCACCCGGTGTTCGCGTCGTGCGCGGCGATGCGTTGGTCCCGGCGGCCGTCGAGCGCGCGCTGGACGGCACCGACGCCGTGATCCAGTACCTGGGTGTCGGTGGACTCGGCGACGGCAAACCCAACGACCTCGTACCCGACGCCACACGCGTGATCATCGAGCAGATGCGCGCGCACGGCGTCGACCGACTCGTGTGCGCGAGCAACATGGGACTCCCCGGTTCCGGTGCCCTCCTTTTCCGCCGAGTCCTGGTGCCGCTGTTCGCCCGGCGCCTGCCGCCCATCCTCGATGCCAAAGTGGCGATGGAAACCCAACTCGCAGCCTGTGAGCTGGCGTGGACAGCCGTGCGCCTTCCGGCCTTGAAGACGGGTGCCGACAAGGGAACCGTCAAGGTCGACCCGACCGGCCGTGCGACGGGCTACTCCATCACCTGCGGCGATGCCGCCGACTTCATGCTCGACATCACCGAGCAGCGCCGGCACCTGCGCGCAGCGGTCGGCATCGCCAACTGACAGTTCACAATCCTGGCCGACCTCGAGTCTCGCGGCTCTTCCGCCCCCGGCGGCCGCTGGAGATCCGGGGCCTGGTGCGCCGCTCGATCAGCGGCCCCGATGCGGGCCTCACCCCGGAGGGGAGGGTGAGGCCCGTGCCGGTCGATGCGGCACCCACGCGCGTCGCCGAGGTGCGCGGGCCGCCGGATCTCACACCACTCGCCGGGTACCCACGGACACCCGGCCGTCGAAAGTGCGAATCGGACTGCCGAAGTCGAGTGACCAGAGCGGAGCTCGCCGAGCGATCAAACGATGCGCAAATGATGCATTTTGGCTCGATCGGTGTCACAATCGACTGGTGGATGCCGAACGAGTAGCAATCGCGCTTCGACCCTGCGAACCCGCCATCAGCGGCGACGGAGCCCTGCGGTTCGCGGACTGGCTCGCGCGCACACAAAGTTCGGTCCGCGGTCATGTCGACGAGTTCGTCCGCTCGCGCTGCAGGGCAGAACTCGACCCGGCGGGATTCTCGCTACCGGGCCGATTGATGGTCGATTTCGCGTCGGGCGGCAAATGCGTACGGTCGGTGTTCGTCTACCTCGGCTGGCTGTGCGGTGGCGCCGGGGAATCCGAAGCCGCGCTGCGTGCGGCCGCGAGTGCGGAGCTCCTGCACGCGTTCGCGCTGGTGCAAGACGATGTGATGGACGAGTCGACGGTCCGGCGGGGACAACAGTCGACCCATCTGCGGCTCGCCGCGTGGCACCGCGATCAAGGATTGTCGGGATCGTCGGCCCGATTCGGCGAGTCCGCGGCGATCCTGCTGGCCGACCTGTTCCTGGTGTGGGCCGAGCGCATGCTGCGCGAGAGTGGCTTGCCCGCCGCGGCGCTGGATCGGGCATGGCCTCGCTACGACGCGATGCGCAGCGAGCTGGCGGTAGGCCAGCTCGCGGACCTGACCAACGACGCGAACCGGCTTCCGAGCGTCGGTGCGGTGCTCGATATCGCGCGGCGCAAATCCGGCAACTACACCGTGCGCCGCCCGCTCGAATTGGGTGCCGCGATGGCCGGCTGCGACGAGACGGTGATGGGTGTTCTCGGGGAATACGGCGACGTGATCGGGGAAGCGTTCCAGCTCCGCGACGACCTTCTCGGCATCTTCGGCGACCCGTCGACTACCGGAAAACCCGCCGGAGACGACGTCCGTGAACGCAAGGCGACCACCGTGATCGCGCTGGCCGATCAACTCGCCGAGCCGTCGGATCGCGCCCGGCTACGCGATCTCTGGCGGGCCGAGTTCATCGACGAGCAGGCCGTCGCACTCGCCCAGGCCGTGATCACCGGCAGCGGCGCGCGCCGACGCGCCGAGCAGATGATCGGCGAGCGTGTCGAACACGCCCGTCGGCTCCTCGAGAACGCCGACCTCGAACCATCGGTGACCGACGCGCTGCACCGCATGGCGCTGTTGTGCACGCACCGCTCGCACTGACCGGCGCACCCGCCGCTCCGACTGAAAGGAAGCAATGCGCACGATATCGGGAACGACCGATGAGGTGGTCGTCGTCGGGGCCGGGCTGGCAGGACTGGCCGCCGCGCTACACCTGGCAGGACGCGGACGCACCGTCACCGTGGTGGAGCGCGACACCGTCCCCGGCGGTCGGGCCGGGCGGCGCGACGTCGACGGCTATCTGCTCGACACCGGACCCTCGGTGCTCACCATGCCCGACATCGTCGCCGACACCCTCGCCGCGGTCGGTGACAGCCTCGAGTCCCGGTTGGCGTTGTTGCCCGTCGCCCCCGCCTACCGCGCACACTTCGCCGACGGCACCGGGCTCGATATCCACAGCGACGCATCGGCCATGGAGGAATCGGTCCTGGCGTTCGCCGGACCGAAGGAGGTCGAAGGATATCGCCGCCTGCGCGCGTGGCTGAGCGAGCTGTACCAGGTCGAGTTCGACCGGTTCATCGCCTCGAATGTCGACTCTCCGCTCGGACTTCTGACACCGGCCTTCGCGCGGTTGATCGCATTGGGCGGATTCCGTCGCCTCGACAGGGCGATCGGATCGTTCCTGACCGATGAACGGCTGCGCCGGGTGTTCACCTTCCAGTCGCTCTACGCGGGTGTCGCGCCACAACGCGCACTGGCGCTGTACGCGGTGATCTCCTATATGGACACCGTGGGCGGGGTCTGTTTTCCGCGCGGGGGAATGCGCGCGCTCCCCGACGCCCTGGCTGCCGCCGCTGTCGATGCCGGTGTGACGTTCTGCTACGGCGAGACAGTCGACAACCTGGAACGGCGCGGATCCCGGATCACCGCCGTCCGCACCGAGCGTGGCCGCCGAATTCCTTGCGACGCTGTCGTTCTGGCGACCGAACTTCCCACCGCCTACGAGCTGCTCGACCGAGTCCCGCGCCGCCCGAGCAGTTGGCGCCCGGCGCCGTCCGCCGTCGTCATGCACGTCGGTGTCCCCGAATCGGTGCCGACCGCACATCACAACCTCGTCTTCGGCGCGGCCTGGGAACAGACCTTCGACGAACTGATCGGTGCCGGAACAGTGATGACCGACCCGTCGTTGCTGGTGACCCGCCCGACCGCGACCGACCCCACCCTGGCCCCGCCCGGTCGCGACCTGTTCACCGTCCTCGCCCCCGTGCCCAACCTCTACCGCGGCGGAGACCTCGACTGGGATCGCCGGGCCACCGCCTACGGCGAGGAGCTGGCCGCGATCGTCGAGAACCGGCTGGTTCCCGGCTTCGTCGGCGACGCCCGGGTCGTGCATCTGGATACGCCCGCCGACTGGCAGCGACAGGGCTTGCTGGCCGGGACCCCGTTCTCGCTCGCGCACACCTTCGCCCAAACCGGCCCCTTTCGCCCCGCGAACCTGCCGCGCGGTGTGAGCAACGCGGTGCTGGCGGGCTGCGGCACAGTCCCCGGCGTGGGTGTTCCGACGGCGTTGCTGTCGGGCCGCCTCGCCGCCGACCGCGTCACCGGCACGGTGCCCGTGTCGCGGCCTTCCACCTCGACCTCGATCGGAGGCGAACGACGATGATTCGCACAGAACTCGACGCGGCCGGTATCCGCGATGTGCGATTGCGCGCGGCGTACCAGCGCTGCAGGGAACTCAACGCCCGCCATGGGCGCACCTTCTTCCTCGCCACCCGGTTGCTCGCGCCCGCTCAGCGACCGGCGATCCACGCTCTCTACGGCTTCGCCCGGTGGGCCGACGACATCGTCGACGAACCGCTGACCGACGATTCGGCGGGCACTCCGGCGGATCGGCTGGACGCGGTGACCAAAGACCTGCATGACAGCCTTTCCGGTACGCCGGTCGACGACCCGATATTCGCCGCGCTGGCCGATACCGCCGCCCGATACGAGATAGACCACGTCCTGTTCGACGAATTCCTCGACTCGATGCGCATGGATCTGACCGTCACCGACTACCCCGACCGGGCCGCCCTCGACCGCTATGTGCACGGTTCGGCCGATGTGATCGGTCTGCAAGTACTGCCGGTGCTCGGCACCGTCGGCGAACGAGCCGACGCGGCCCCGTACGCGGCGGCGCTGGGAAAAGCGTTTCAGCTCACCAACTTTCTCCGCGATGTCGCCGAGGATCTCGACCGCGGCCGGGTGTACCTACCGGCCGACGAGCTGGCCGCCCACGGTGTGGACCGCGCTCGGTTGCAGTGGTGCCGTTCTCGTCGGCGCATCGACGCCGAGGTCCGATCCGCGCTGGCCGCGCAACACGCGATCGCGCGCGACTGGTATCGATACGCCGACCGCGGAATCGCACAGCTACACCCGGTGTCGCGACCCTGCGTGGCCACCGCGGCGGTGCTGTACTCGGAGATTCTCGACCGCATCGAGGAGTCGGAGTTCGCGGTGTTCACCGCGCGAGCCACCGTGGGCAACGCGCGTCGTACTCGCGTGGCGGGTTCGGCGTTGGCTCGTGCGCTGTGGGCGCGGCGAGGCAGCCGCGCTCGCGCGCTGACGAAAGCGGCAGGCTGATCTTCAGCGCGCCGACGTCGCACCGTCGGCGGGGGCGCGTTCGGCAGTCCCGGTGATATTGCGGACCATGCCGCCGAACACGGCGTGGTGAAACGGCGTGATCGCCTTCCAATAGAGGTGCCCGGCCAGACCGTGCGGCTGGAAGATGGCCCGCTGCCGATAGCGGGAGCCGCCGTTCGGGTCCGGTTCGACGCCCAGTTCGAGCCACGCCAGTCCCGGGAGCTGCATCTCGGCGCGCAGCCGCAGAAGATGGGGCCGGTCGATATATTCGACGCGCCACCAGTCCAAGGCTTCGCCCGAGTGCAGCCGGCGGGGGTGTTTTCGGCCGCGGCGCAACCCGACACCGCCGCTGACACGGTCGATCCAGCCGCGCAGTGACCAGGCCAGCGGGAACGAGTACCAGCCGTTCTCGCCGCCGATGGCTTCGATCACCGCCCAGACGGTGTCGGGGTCGGCGTCGGTGTGCTGCTCGCGGAGATCCTCGTAGAGCGAGCCGCCCGACCACGCGGGGTCGGTGGGCAGGGGATCCGAGGGCGCGCCGAAGGTGCTGGCATCGGACCAGCGGGTGGGGACGTCGGCATGGCGGATACGAGTCAGCGCCAGCTCCACGGCCCGGTCGTAGCGGGTGAGACCGTCGGCGGGATCGGGGATGTAGGTGGCGATATCGTGCTCGCCGCACACGACTTCATGGACGAGCGACTCGATGAGCGGAACGGCCAGCGCGCGCGGCACGGGGGTCACGAGGTTGACCCATTGCGCCGACAGCCACGGCGTGAGCACCGGGACCGGGAGCACCACGCGACGAGTCAGGCCGGCGACGACAGCGTATTCGCGCATCATGACCAAGTAGGTCATCACATCGGGGCCGCCGATATCGAACGCGCGATTGACGTCGGTGGGCAACTCCGCGGCGTGCACCAGGTAGTAGAGGACGTCGCGGACGGCGATGGGCTGGATCCGGTTGTGCACCCATCGTGGGGTGATCATCGCGGGCAGACGTTCGGACAGGTATCGCAGCATCTCGAAACTGGCCGAACCGGATCCGATGATCACCGCGGCGCGCAGTTCCGCTGTGGGAACACCGGATTCGCGCAGAATCTCGCCGACCTCGGCTCGGGAGGCGAGGTGGCGCGACAGCGTCGCGTGCTCCGGGACGATGCCGCCGAGGTAGACGATGCGGCGGACTGCGGCCGAGCTCGACGCGGTCGCGACGAGCCGCGCCGCCTCGCGGTCGATGTCGGAGAAGTCCTCCCGGGCCAACGAGTGCACCAGGTAGTAGACGACCTCCTGGGCGGCGACGGCGGCTTGCACCCGGTCATCGTCGGTGACATCGCCACGGACTATCTCGACCTGATCCCGCCAGGGAACCTCCGCCAGTTTCTCCGGGGTCCTGGCCACCACCCGGACCTGATGGCCGGCCTGGAGCAGCTCGGGCACCAACCGTCCCCCGATGTAGCCGGTCGCGCCGAAAACCACACACCGCATGCTCATCACCCGCTCCCTGTGCTCGTCAGCGGTCGCTCTATTCGATGCATAAATGATTCATCATATCGAGGCGGTGATCATTATGCGAGCTGTTGCGCTGATCCGTGCGGACTAGCCCCAGTCGCGCCGTGTCGCGGGCATCTCGGCGTTCCCTGTCGCTTCGGGCACCACGCCGAGTACCTGGTGAATCCCGAGTCCGCCGTCCTCGAAACCCAGCGCGGAGGCGGCCATGTACAGCCGCCAGATTCGTGCTCGACCCTCGCCGACGAGCGAAACCGCCTGCTCCCAAGCGTTTTCCAGATTCGCGACCCACACGCGGAGGGTGCGCTCGTAGTGCTCGCGCAGGGCCTCGACGTCGCGAACCTCGAAGCCGGCACGTTGCATGGCCAGCACGACCTCGCCCACATCGACGAGTTCACCGTCCGGGAACACATAGCGACCGATGAACGAACGATGGCGCATGACGGATCCGCCCGGCGAGGAAATGGCGTGGTTGAGCAGCCGTCCGCGCGGGTGCAGCAGGGCGCGCAGGGTGTCGAAGTACTCGGCGGCGCGTCCGGAACCGACGTGTTCGAACATGCCGATCGAGGAGATGGCGTCGAACTCCTCGCCGCGCAGGTCCCGATAGTCGGCAAGCCTGATCTCGATCCTGTCCGACAACCCCGCCTCGGCGACTCGTTTCCGGGCGAGCTCGACCTGAGCGCTGCTGATGGTGACGCCGACGACCTGCGCGCCATAGGTCGATGCCGCGTGGATCGCCATGGAGCCCCAGCCGCATCCCACGTCGAGCAGGCGCGTACCCGGCTGCTCGGCCAGGCCCAGCTTGCGGCAGATCAGGTCGTGCTTGGACTGCTGGGCGGCCTCGAGCGAGCCGTCGTCGTCCGGCACGAACCGCGCACAGGAGTAGGTCATGCTCGGTCCGAGCACCAGCCGGTAGAAGTCGTTGCTGACGTCGTAGTGATGACTGATCGCCGCCGCGTCGCGGCGTTTGGTGTGTAGCGGTCCGCGCTGCGGGCGCGCTTCCTCCGGGGGCGGTTCCAGACGGCGACCGAGCGCCCCGAGCCGGCGCGCCGCGCCGACGGCCTGCCATGTCGCACCGAGACCGAGTCGGGCGTCGTTCGGCGCGGTCGACTGGAGTGCGCGAAGCATCGTGAAGATATCGCCGTCGAGATCCACCGCGCCGGAGACGAAGGCACGCGCCAAGCCGAGCTCACCCGGCGCCCAGACCAGGTGGCGCAGCGCGTCCTCGGAGCGCACGCGCATCGTGCCGGGACTCTCACCGTCGGGGTGGATGGTGCTGCCGTCCCAGAACTCGAACCCCACCGCCGGGCGTGGGCCCAGCGTGGCTCGTAACAGGGGTTGGAACGCGGTCGCGATCGTCGACTGGTTACCCATTCGACCACTATGGCCCGCGCTGCGCCGCAGCTGTGGCAACGACGCGGCGGGCGTAGCGTCTAGCGCTATGGCCGCGAGATCCGAGCACACCCTTCCCCCGGTGGGTACGCGGGAGCTGGTGGCCGCGTGCCGAACCGAGATTCCCGCGCTGACCAGGCAGTTGATCGCCGCGATCTTCACCGATATTCCGGAGTGGACGGACTACTCGCCGGTCAGCCGCGATGACCTGCGCCATGCGTGCTGCCGCTATCTGACCAGGGTGCTCGATCTGGTCGCCGGTGAGGTGACAGGCCCGGATCGCGACGATGTCGCCGCCGCCATCGGCCGCAATCGGGCGGCCCAGGGTGTGCCCCTCGAGGTCATGTTGCGCACGTTCCGGCTCGGCGGGCAGATCGTGTGGGAGGCGCTGCTCGACAAGGCGGGCGAACTCCCGCCGGGTGAGGTCCGCAAGATCGGGGTGGCTACCTGGTCGGCGATCGACGGCATGTCGTCGTCGCTGGTCACCTCCTACCGCAGCACCGAACTGGAGCAGGTACGTCGCGACGAGCGGCGCCGGCACGGCGTGATCGAGGACCTGCTGGCCGGCAGCGCGCGCGACGCGACCTTCGCCGCGCGTGCGGCGCGCGAGCTGAACCTGCCCGTCCACGGCGGTTACCTGGTGGTCGCGGTGCGCGGAGACCGTCCGCACGTGGAGATCGGCACCGAAACCGCGTTGGCGGCCTTGGGTATTCGGTCGGTCTGGCACGACCGCGTCGAGACCATGGTGGGGCTGGTCTCGCTCGAGCAGCGAGACGGCTCCGCCGTGCTGGACCAGGTGGGAAGCCGGATCCGGGGCCGGGCAGCGTCATCACCGGTGGTGCAGGGACTGGCGCAGATCGAGACGGGCCACGCGCTGGCGATGCTCGGCTTGGAGACCTTGCCCGCGACAGCGCGGGGACTGGTGTCGTTGGAGCAGCGCTACCCCGAAGCACTGTTGCTGCGCTCTCCTGACCTGACCGCGCTGATGGTCGCGCGCACCCTAGGCCCGGTACTGGAACTGCCGGCCAAGGAGCACGAGATCCTGTTGCGCACCCTGGCGATCTGGCTCGAAGAGAACTGCTCGGCGGCGAATGCCGCGCCGCGACTGCACTGCCACCGCAACACGGTGATCAACCGGCTCCAGCGAATCTCCGCCCTGCTGGGTCGGCGACTGGAAGGCCAGCGGTCCTACCTGGAGCTTTCCCTCGCCTTGGCCGCGCTGGAGATGGGCGTGCGCACATCCGGCTGAGTACCCCGCAATTGCGATCGATTGGGCGCTGCGCCCATTTTCGGGCCCCGAATTCTGGGCTGCCGGTTGGTTGTTTGTGCATTTGTGGACCGTGAGACTCGACAGATGATCCAAGCCACGACCGTGGATGGGTTGATCGTTCGAGCTGAGGAGCACCACGAGTGCTGGAATTCGATCTCTTGGTGATCGGTGGTGGACCGGGCGGATATGTGGCCGCCATCCGTGCCGCGCAACGCGGCCTGAAGGTCTGCGTGGTGGAGAAGGAGCGCCCCGGCGGCGTGTGCCTGAACTGGGGGTGTATCCCCACCAAGGCGATGCTCCGCTCGGCGGAGGTCTTCCAGACTCTTACCACCGCAGCGGAATTCGGTGTGTACGCCGACAATGTCCGCTACGACTTCGGCGCGGTGCGCCAACGCAAGGACGCCATCGTCAAAGAACTGACCGATGGCGTCGCCGGTCTGCTGAAGGCCAACGGCGTCACGGTGATCGAGGGGCACGCCCGGTTCGTCGAACCCACTGTCGTGGAGGTTCACGAGGTCGGCGCCTCACCGATCTTCGACGGTGGCCCCCGCTACGCCGCGCCCGCGGGAACGGCGCTTCGCCGGGTGAGCGCGCGCGACGTGATCGTCGCGACCGGTTCGGTGCCCGCGCGGCTTCCGATCCCGGGCGCGGATTTGCCCGGCGTCGTCACCTCCGACGGCGCGTTCGGACTGTCCGAGGTACCGCGGCGACTGGTGATCATCGGCGGCAGCGCGGTCGGCGCGGAATGGGCCAGCCTGTTCGCCACGTTCGGCAGCCAGGTCACGGTCGTGGAGATGCAGGATCGCCTGGTTCCGTTGGAGGACAAAGAGATCGGCGACGCACTCGGTCGATCGTTGCGCAAGCGTGGCATCACCGTCCTCACCGGCGCCACCGTCACGGCGATCGCCGAGGGTGACCCGCTGCGGGTATCGGTCGGCGGCCCCGCGGCACAGGAACTCGACGCCGATGTCGTCCTCGTCGGCGTGGGGCGACGCCCCAACACCGCGGAGCTCGGTCTCGATGTGGCCGGAATCGCCACGGACGCGCGCGGTTTCATCGAGGTCGACGACCGGCTGCGCACCGGCGTCGAGCACGTCTACGCCATCGGCGACGTGACCGGCCGGGCCCTGCTCGCCCACGTCGCCTCCCATCAGGGCATCACCGCGGCCGAGGTGATCGCCGGGCACGACACCCACATCGACTACACCGTCATCCCGGCCGCGACGTTCACCCACCCGGAGATCGCGAGCGTCGGTCTCACCGCGGACGCCGCCCGCGCGGCAGGTCATGAGGTGATCACCGCCAAGTTCCCGTTCGCGGCACTGGGCCGGGCCAAGACTTTCGGCGAGACCGAGGGGTTCATCAAAATCGTTGCGGGACAGGCACATCAGGAAGTGCTCGGCGTGCACATCATCGGCCCATCCGCCAGCGATCTGATCGCCGAAGGCGCGCTGGCGATCTCGCTGGAAGCCACGCTCGACGAGCTGGCCGACACCATCCACGCCCACCCCACTCTCGGCGAAATCGGCATGGAGGCGGCCATGGCCGGACTCGGACTGCCGGTACACATCGCGCCACGCAAGCGTTGAGGAACTCGACATGACTACGACCACCGCGCGGAGCGAGCCCGCCCGCAAGCCGTCCGAAACCACCGAGCCCGTCGCGGACGTCGACGCCGCTGTCGCGGCCGAGAATCCCGAGACCCTGCGCGGTCTCTACCGCGACATGCTGTTCATCCGGCGCTTCGAGGAGCGCACCGCACAGAGTTACCAGCAGGCCAAGATCGGCGGCTACTGCCATCTCAATCTCGGCGAAGAAGCCACGGTCGTCGGCCTCGGCGCCGCGATGCGCCCCACCGACTACCTGTTTACGAACTATCGCGAACACGGATACGCACTGGCCAAGGGCATCGAACCGGGTCGCGTGATGGCCGAGCTCTACGGCCGCTCCACCGGCACCTCCAAGGGGTGGGGTGGCTCGATGCACATGTACGACACCGCGACCCGGCTGCTGGGCGGCTACGCCATCGTGGGCGGTCAGGTTCCCCTGGCGATCGGCGCCGCGCTGGCGATCGACTACCACGACGGCGACGACGTCGTGGTGTGCCAGATGGGGGAGGGCACCACCAATATCGGCGCCTTCCACGAGTCGCTCAACATCGCGGCGCTGTGGCGGCTGCCGGTGGTGTTCCTGGTGATCAACAACCAGACCGGCATGGGCACCACGGTCGAGAAGTCCTCGGCCGAACCGGATCTGTGGAAGCGCGCCGCCGCCTATCGCATGCGCGGCGAACGGGTGGACGGCACCGATGTGCTGGCCGTGCGCGACCTGGCGAGTGAGCTCATCGAAGACGCCCGCCGGGAAGGCAAACCCGCACTGCTCGAAGCGGTCAGCTATCGGCTCAAGGGCCACTCGGTGGTCGACCCGGCCAAATACCGCAGCACCGAAACCGTCGCCACAGCGCGTGAACACGACCCGATCGTGTTGTGGCAGCAGCGTTTGCTCGCCACCGGTGTGCTCACCGAAGCATCGCTGGCCGATCTCGACCGCGAGGTGGCCGACGGTGTCGCCGCCGCCGTCGAATTCGCCGACGCGAGCCCGCATCCGGAGCCGTCGAGCCTGTTCGACTACACCTACGCCACGCCGGTGCCGGGCGATTCCCGCCGTCTGCCCGCCGATCCGCTCTTCACCCACTGAGGACTCCCACTGTGCCTGTCATGACCTATCGCGAAGCGCTGCGCGAAACCCTGCGCGAAGAGATGCGACGCGATGACGACGTTTTCCTGATCGGTGAGGAGATCGGCGTTTTCGAAGGCTCCTACAAGATCACCGCCGGTCTGCTCGAGGAGTTCGGCGAGAAGCGAGTACGCGACACCCCCATCGCCGAGGAGGGGTTCGTCGGTGCGGCGATCGGCGCCGCGATGCTCGGATTGCGCCCGGTCGTGGAGATCATGACGATCAACTTCTCGCTGCTGGCGCTGGACCAGATCGTCAACCACGCCGCGAAGATCTACGGCATGTTCGGCGGGCAGACCAATGTACCCATGGTGATCCGGACTCCCGGTGGCGGCGGCCAGCAACTCGGGGCGACGCATTCGCAGAACATCGAGTTGTACTACGCCTTCGTACCCGGCCTGAAAGTCGTGGCACCCAGTACGCCCGCCGATGCGCGGGCCTTGCTCAAGGCCGCGATCGAAGACGACGATCCGGTGTTGTTCCTGGAGAATCTGTCGCTCTACAACACCAAAGGCGAAGTGCCCGACGATCTTGCACCTGTCCAGATCGGCAAAGCGGCGGTCACCCGGGAGGGCACCGACATCACGCTGATCGGCTACTCCCGCATGGCCACCGTCGCGACCGAGGTCGCCCAACGCCTTGCGGGCGAGGGGATCTCGGTGGAGGTGATCGACCTGCGTAGCTTGCGTCCGCTGGATCGCGACACCATCGTGGCCTCGGTCCGCAAGACCGGGTGCGCGGTGATCGGCGAGGACGACTGGCTCACCTACGGTATCGGCGCGGAAATCGCGGCTTCCATTTCCGACGGTGCCTTCGACTACCTCGACGCCCCCGTTCGCCGTGTCGCGATGGCCGAGGTTCCGCTGCCGTATGCCAAGCCGCTGGAGAAGCTCGCCTTGCCGTCCGCGGAATCGCTCTATACCGCGGTGACGGAAACCCTGGCCGCTGTCGGCCGGCGGCGCTGAGAACCAGGAACAGGACGGACAAGATCATGCCCGAAATCGTCATGCCCCGGCTCTCCGACACCATGGAGGACGGCGTCGTCTCCGCCTGGCTCAAGCAGGTCGGCGACCAGATCACCCGCGGCGAGATCGTCGCCGAGATCGAAACCGACAAAGCGCTGATGGAACTCGAAGCCTACGACGACGGAGTGCTCGAGCGGATCCTCGCCGAACCGGGCGTTCGTGTCGCGATCGGTGAACCGATCGCGCTCGTCGGCGACGGCACCACATCGATCGTGGATTCCGCTGCCGCGGTGCCGCAATCCGGCGCCGCGCCCGCCGATGTCGGCTCGACAGTCCGAGACGATGAGCCACAGCGCGTTTCGCACGGTGACACCGTCTCGGTCTCGGCGCGGGCAGGCGTGGTCAAGTCCTCGCCGCTCGCCCGCAAGATCGCCCGCGAGTTGCGGGTCGATATGGACTCCGTGGTGGGCACCGGTCCTGGTGGGCGGGTCACGAAACGAGACGTGGAGGCGGCCCACACCGCCGCCTCCGCTGACATCTCGACGCCGTCACCTGAGGTGAGTGTGGTTGCCGTGCAGCCTGTTCCGGCGTCCGGAGAGTTCGAGGAGGTCGAGCTCACCAATATTCAGCGCGTCTCGGCAACTCGGCTCACCGAGAGCAAGCAGCAGGCACCGCACTTCTATCTGACCAGCGCGATCGACGTGACCGAGCTGTTCGCCTTCCGTGCCCGGATCAACGCGACCCTGGACGCGGCGGGCGAGAGCAAGGTCAGCGTGAACGACCTGCTCGTCAAGGCGGTCGCGGTCGCGCTGCGCAAGGATCCCTCGGTCAACGTGAGTTTCGCGGGCGACAAGCTGTTGCGCCACCAGGGAATCCACATCGGTGTCGCCGTGGCGACCCCGGTCGGACTCCTCGTTCCGGTGATCCGTGACGCCGACCGCAAGAGCGTTTCCGAGATCGCGACCGAAAGCCGCGACAAGGCGACCCGCGCCCGCGATCGCAAGCTTCGCGCCGAAGACATGTCGGGCGGCACCTTCACCATCTCCAACCTCGGCATGTTCGGCATCGAACAATTCACCGCGGTGATCAACTCGCCCGAATCCGCGATCCTCGCCGTAGGAGCTGCCGCCGACGAACTCCGTCTCGACAACGACGAAGTGGTCGCCCGCAAGATCCTTCGCGTCACCATGTCCGCAGACCACCGTGCCATCGACGGCGCGATCGCCGCCCAATTCCTGGCAACTCTGAAGGAGCTCATCGAAAAGCCGCTACGGATAGTGACGTAACCAGGGCACTCAGCCTCTCCGGATGCAAGGCACCATCTGACGGAGCCTCCGAATTTGGCAATTCCGTTCTGCCATCGCATTCCACTAGCGTCAGCGGTATGAGCGATACCCAGTGGACAATCCTCGGTGAGCAGATGCTCGACGAGAACCGGCACATCCGGTTGTCAACCGCCGACATCCGTCTGCCCGATGGGGTGGAGTTCACCCAGTACGTCGCAAGGATGCCACGGTGCGCGATGACCCTGGTGCTCAATGAGTCCCGCGAGGTGCTGCTGATGTACCGGCACCGGTGGATCATCGACCAGTGGGTTTGGGAGCTGCCTGGCGGGTATGTCGACCACGCCGAAGACGTGGCCTCGGCAGCGGCCCGCGAAGTCGAGGAAGAAACCGGGTGGCGTCCGCGCACCATGCAACACCTGGTGACCTACCAACCCGCGATCGGCACTCTTGACCAGCCGCAGGAGGTGTATCTTGCTCGCGGTGCCGACCTCACGGACACGCGCCCAGACATCAATGAAGCCGAGGCAATCCGGTGGGTGCCCCTCGATGAGGCTGTACAGATGATCGACCGTGGCGAAATCATCGGAGCGGCAACTGTAGTCGGCGTGTACCGAGCGCTCACACTGCCTTAGCCGCCACCACCCGTTGACGGAAGTCCGCCACTTCTGGCATTTCCTCGTAGGAGGCGAGGCGTATCCGCACATCGCGCAGGTAGGCGTGGGTTCGGCGGGACTCCACGCCACCGGACAATTCGAGTGCCTGTGAACCGACCCGGACCGCTTCGCGCGGGTCTTCCACCGCGAGGCTCGACGCGAGCAAGCACAAGTTGAACACACGCCCGCGCTGGTACCCGTCGCTCATGTCCAGCGACACCCGCGCCAGTCTCGCTGCACGATCATGCTCGCCGAGCTCCTGGAAGCATTGACCGGCTTTGGCCGACATATACGCCGAGTCGAGGTAGGTCAGCCAGTTGGGGCGGTTCGCCTCGCACCGATCGAACGCACGCTCTGCCTCGTTAAGCGATGCACCGCAGGACCGCTCGTCGGACCGTGCGGCATGCCCATGGGCTTCAACCAGATGGCAACCGGCCTCCAATGTCGGCAGGCCCGCCGAGCGCGCCGCGATCCGCGCCGCCCGAGCGAGATCGATCGCGTCACCGGGGCGGCCGACGTAGGTTGCCTGATGACTCATCGCGGCAAGAATCTCCGCGCTCAGCGCAGCATCTCCTGCTGCACGTGCCATCCGCAGCGACTGGATCAAATACCTTTGCGCGAGGCCATGTTCTTCGAGGTCGTAGGCGGCCCAACCCGCCAGCTTCGTCAGCTCGGCCGCTACAGCGAATAGCCGCCGTCCGATCTGCTCGGTGTAGCTGCCACGCAGAAGCGGAGTCACCGAGGTGTGCAGGTAATGCACGACTGTGGAGCGCACCTTGCCACCACCGACCTGATTGTCGAGATCGCCGAACGCCGTGGTCATCGTTCGCACAGCGTCGATATCAGCAACCCCGACGCGGCGCAGACCGCGCGATGAGACCGGGTGTTCATGACCCGGCATAGTCAGCCACCGCATGCTCGCGGCCGGGTAGACCGCGACGGCGTAGGCAGTGCCCTCTAAAAACCGGCGACGCTCCACATCACTCCTCCACAACGCGGTCGCCGAGGCGGTCGCCTCCACGAGGCTCAACGAGAATTCCAATCCCAAGTCAGGCGACTCCGCACCGGACATACCGCAATCCGCTGGCACCACACGACGACCACACAATTCGGTGAGGACGTCTGCGATCAGATTTGGCCCCGGCTGGGTCGGTTGCTCACCGGTCAGCCATCGACCGACCGATGTGTGGTCGTAGCGCAGCTCGATGCCAATTGATCTGCCACGCTCGACAATTCGGCGCGCAAATCCTTTCCGGCTTACTCGGATCTCGGCGAGGAGTTCCGATAGCTGATGATTTGGCTGCTTCGGGTGTCGACCCATATTCGCAGTGTGGCATGGCTACCGCGGCAGTGACGACCATCGGCCAATTCCGCACACCCTCGGCGCACACACCTACCCGTTGCGCGCGCCTTACATGCTGCCGCCGAACGAGGTGTGCTGGAAGAGCCCAACGACATCATCACGCCCCTCCCCGATGGGCCCAAACGATGACGACCGACGACGGGTTCGCGAAGCCACCGCCGAGCGCCCCCAGATCGCCGAGCCGACAGACAGAGGTGAACCCCGATGACCAGCACCCTCGAAACCGATGTTCTCGCCCTCCTCGAGCGGGGCGGGATGCTGACCGCCGACACGATCGCCCACAACCTCAACACACAGAGGTGGCGTGTGTCGCGTGTCCTGCACACGTTGTGCCACAACGGCTATGCCTTCCACAATCGGCGGGCGCAATGGCAGATTTCGGCCGGGCAGCGTCGCCCGCACCGACAGGCGACTCGATGAGCCACCTCACCCCGCCGACGCCCGCGCCCCGGCCGCCGCTGGCCGACCTGGTGACCACGCTGGAAGCGATGCGCGAAGCGGGCCGCGCCCGGACCGACACCACTCGAGGCGACCGGCCCGCCCGGGCCACACGTCCCGCCCGCTGAACCGCCGGGGGGTCAGCGATGACGCAAACCGGCCCGCCCACCAACACATTCGCCGAAACACCGCGCTCGCGGTGTGAGTTCTACCGCCGAGTGTGTTCCCTGCCCACGGTCATCGACCCGGTTACCGGGCGGATCACGATGCGGGCCGGGTTGGTCGGTGCGGTAATGATGCCGACCGATCTCGCGCACCGGGTCAAAACCAGCCTCGATGCTCGTGGGGTCGCGCCGCTGCCGATCATCGGCCACCCCCGCGCAGCCATGTGGACTTTTTTGGTGAGGGCTGATATCCGGCCGATCGGAGGCCCGGAACAGGTCGCCCGATTGTGGGAAGCGCGGGTGGTGGTTATCCGTGAAGGCGATATCGCGTTGCCGTCCCCGGCACCGGACCCGTTGATGGTCCGTACGTGGGTATCTCCGGCTATCAGCGTGTTCCGCCCCTCCGGCGCGGTCGTCATCGAATGCGCCCTGGGGTGCCTATACGGGCGGCGTAGGCGATGAACCACGGCGGTCACTCACCCTGCCCTGACGAACCCGATATCCATCTCACGATCCAGTTCTTCAGTGTGCGAATGGATTTCGTCGCGTGCCTGACGGCGGCGCTGATTTTCGTCTGCGAGGTGGCCGCCCGCCGACCCGGCACCGTCGCCGTGGATTCCAGACAATGCGCGGGGTTTCCCCGCCTGCCATGCGAACGCCTGTACCTACTGCCTTGACCCGGATACCAACCGAATGCCCGCCGCGCGCGCCTGGTGAGACCGCATGACACCTCACGGCCTCACCCGCGCCGCACAAGCGGCCACCTAGGCGTCTACCGCGACGACACCCGCGCCGACCTCAATCGAGCGCTCGCCCGCGCTACCAACAGACCACCAGCCCGGCGCGATCGCTACGCCGACCCACACCGGTTGCCTCCCCGACCGGCACCATTCACCACTGAACGAAGGGAGCACGGCTATGTCCCGCGCTGCGATCCCCGTCCATGTCGACAAAGACACCACTGTGCGCGTCAAGATTATTGACGCATGTGGCTTGACCTGCACGTTCTGTCATAACGAAGGCACACCGGTAGCCGTTGACAACCGAAACCGTCTGCCTGGTGAGTTCCTGGCTGCCGGAGCGAGCGGGCGCATGTCGATCTACGCCCAGACCAATGGCGCGACCTTCCTCCCAGCCCCGGTACCCGACAACGAGGAATTCGCCTATGCGCTCACGGCGCTCGGTGAGGCACTGGAGCTGACCGAGGTACACCTGACCGGCGGCGAACCGACCTTGCATCCGGGCGTCGCCACACTGACCAAGATCGCCGTGGACGCCGGGTTGCGAGTCGGGATGACCTCCAACGGTGAACGCGGCGAGCGCGTGATCGGTGATTGTGCCGCTGCCGGACTGGACCGGGTGAACTTCTCTATCTTCGGCACCACCGCGTCCGAACTGGCCGAGGTGCAGCACCCCCGATACCGCAATCCTGTTCTGGCCCAACGCAGAATCGATGCACTCCAACGGTCGATCGCGGCATGTGAGACCCATGGAGTCAAAGCCAGCGCCAACATCGTCGTCCCCGACCACACACACGCCCCACGAGTGCATCGGCTACTCGATGAGTTCTCCCCGAACCTGACCGTGCGGTTGCTCATGTCACTCGATCATGGCGACAGCTCGATCACCGCGATAGAACGCATCTTCGCCGAGCGCGGCGCCGTGGCCGAAGCTCACTACATCACCGCCGGAGGTTCCAACTCCCGCACTGCCTACCGTCTGCCCGATGGGCGGCGCATCCTCTTCAAGCACATCCGCCCCGTCCGATTGCCGCAAACTTGTGCCGGATGCCGGTTCAACAACGGCACCGATTGCGAGGAAGGCTTCTACGGCGTGCGCCTCTACTACGACCGCACCGGCACCTTCCAAGTCGGAGTGTGCATCCAGCGCATGGACCTGTGCTTACCTCTAGAAGAGTTCCTGACTAGTCCATTACGCACCGAAATCCTCGGACTTCGCGAGGCCGAATACACCCGGCTCACGACCCGCCGAGTCGGATAACCTCACCCCGAACCCACGCCCGAAGGAGACCCCGTGCCCATCGAGCACGAAGCGAAGATCCTCGACATCGATCCCGACGCCATCGACCGCCGCATCTTGGACAAAGGCGGCCAGAAGTTTGGTGAGCGGTTCATGCGCCGCTATGTCTACGACATCGACCCCGGTGTTGACGGCAAGTGGATCAGGTTGCGCGACAACGGAAATAGCACCACGCTCGCGGTCAAAGAGATCACCAGCGACGCCATCGACGGTACACACGAGGTCGAGGTGAGTGTCGATGACTTCGCCGCCACCAATGCCGTGCTCGAGATGATGGGGTTCTCTGCCAAGTCGTACCAGGAAACCAAGCGGATCAGCTACACCCTCGACGGCGCAGAGCTGGAACTCGATACCTGGCCCGGGATCCCGCCGTATCTCGAGATCGAGGCCGCCACCAAGGCCGACGTGATCCGTGTGGCCGAACTTCTCGGCTATACCGAAGCCGACCTCACCGGCGAGAACACGATCAAGATCTACGCACGCCACGGAATCGACCTCAACACGATACGAGAACTGCGCTTCTGACGACGGCTCCCCGCATCCCGATGCGACGTACATGAACAGCACAACCCGAGAGGCCCCGGTTGCTCATCACAGTGTGAGCCGCCGGGGCCATCGTCATGCGTCTGCCGAGGCAGTGACGCCGAAGCGGGGGCGAAGCGATGGCATCCGAGCTACTGCCGGACCCCTTCGGGGCTTGCCCCAATTACCCGGTCACTGGCCAGGGAGTGTGTAATGAACATCCCACCCCGAGGAGCTGCACCTGGCTTATGTGCTCAGCCAACTGGCCCCGGCATCCACGAACATGTTCTGCGCGTTCGGATCTGGCGAGAGCCGATGCCGCGCCGAGGGTCACGATGTGTTGGGTACGCTGCTGTTCCGCCAGGCCTACGAACTCTCTGACGCTGAAACGTCGTAGCTCCGGCCCCTGTGAATCGATGAACGGACTGATGTGGCGAAGTGCCAACCGTTCTGCAATGCCGTTCTGCGACTGAACAAGTGGCTCGGGCCCGGGCGTTCGTTGTGATGCCGCTGCGCTTCGTTCGGCTCGCTGTTGTGATCGAAACAGGTGCGGGCCTATTCCTGTTACCTCACAGTGGGACAGGGTTCGATATCGGTGAACCGTGAACGAGGGAATGTTCGTATGCGACTTCGGCGAAACAGCGTCTCGGCATTGGTGACAGCATTGGCGATGGCCGGAATCGGGGTGTCTGCCGCGGCCCCGGTCGCGAGCGGTGAGGTGCCCGGCCGCACGGAAACGGTGTACCCGACTTCGTCGCCGGTGACGTCGGTCGTCGCATCGAAAGTCACTCTCGCGGTGTCGTTGCCGCCGGGCAGCCTGCCGCATCCGCAGGCGTGCGACACCCTGTCGTATCTGCGGTGGCGAGCGATCGACGGACCGCGGTCCTCGGCCGACGCCGAGCGTGTCCTGGTCGCACAACCCGGTGTCTTCGAGGGGGCCGGGGCCTTCGACAGCGTGGCGCGCAACACCGTCGCGTCGGCCGCCGAGTCTGGACGATACATCGAATTCTGGGCACTGGATCGTCGGTCGAACTGCTTGGAGGACCACACCGGGGTCGCCGCGGCCTTACGGACCGGATCGTTCGATACCGCGACGGACTACTATTTCCGCGGCGCCGAGGTCGACGGTCGCCGGTTCAGCGGATATGCCGATGGCGCGGCAACAGCGTGGTTGCGAGATCAGGGGCTCGCGCAAACCCTGCGCGACCAATACGACGTGCTGCGGATCGAATTCCCCGACCAAGCGGTGCGCAAGCGAAAGGTGCTGTGCGGCGGGCATTCGCTGGGCGGCTTCGTCACCGGCTATTTCGCGGAGTGGGACTTCGACGGGAATCCGGCAACCACCGAGGACGCCGGATACAACCAGTGCTCCGGCTATTTCGCGCTCGACACCACCATTCAAGCCGGACTGAGCCTGCGTGGCCTGCAGGTCCCCGAGCTTCCCGCACCGATTGCCGGACCGGTGGAAGCCGTGTCGTGGCAACTCGATACCGCGCTGCCGGTCTTGCGCCTGCCCGCGGTGATCAATCCCGAAACCACCAATCTGCTCGCGTTGGCCGGTCTCGCGGCCAGACTGAGTCCCGACGGCGTCAATGACCTCGTCCGACGACTGCCCGACAATCCCAACGTCGCCGCAACTCTGCGAACCCTGCTCTCCCAGGACGCCGCCATGTTCGTCACCGGGCAACCGGATGTGCGTGACCTGAACGCCACCAACGAAGCCGTGCTGGGCGCGATCCTCGACGACAATTCCCAGCCACTCGGATTCCTCCAAGCGAGCGTGGGTTTCCCCATCGGCGGCCCGATCGGCCCGAAAACCTTCCCCCTTCCGGACTCGATCGCGCTGGGCCCGCTGGTGATGGGCATGTTCGGCGACGCACCGAAGGTTTCGCCGACGGTCTACCACCCCGATACCCTCTACCGCTGGGCAGATTACGACGACACAGCGGAACTGACCGCCCCCTACACGTCCCCGACCAGCGAAGTGACCGCCATCGGTGAACTGGCCCGCAGTCTGTGCGAACCACCCCTCGACTTCACCGAATGGTATTTCCCCACCCGTCTCAGCCTCGACCTCCAGCAGACGACGGCACCGTCGTTCGCTGTTCATCACATCCATCTCGACGGCGTGAATCGCAACCCCATCCTGACTTTCCGCAGCAGCGGCGGTATCCCGGTCGCGCACTCGGGAAGTCCCCGGGATGAAGTGATCCACCTCCCGGGCTACAACCACATCGACGTCCTCACCGCCGCGGCTCACCAGAACGACGGCAGACCCGAGGTGGTCTCCACTCGTCTCGCCGAATTCGCCACCCGGGTATAGGTGCGGCCGCGAGCTGCGGCGCCGGTACCACCGGTGAACCCTGTGCAATTGTCGGCCGATCGCGAACACGGCCCACCGGCTGACCGGCGGTGAGTAGCATCTGCCCATGAGTTCCGGTAAGTCTTCGGTTGTCCTGTTCCATGGCGTCACCATGTCGGCGGCGGCGTGGGAGGGCGTCGTTCCGTGGTTGACCGATCATCACGACGTGGTCGCTCTGACCGCGCTGGGGCATCGGGGCGGGCCGGTGGTGCGGGAGCGCCCGGTGACGGTGCGCGACATCGTCGACGCGGCGGAGCGGATGCTCGACGATCGGGGTATCGCGCAGGCTCATCTCGCGGGGAACTCGCTCGGCGGGTGGATGGCGATCGAGCTCGCGTTGCGTGGTCGGGCGCTGAGCGTCTGCGCGCTCTCACCCGCCGGGTTCTGGGATGGTGGTGGGCACGGGCAGACCGACGCGGTCAGGAAACTGCGCCGCACGATCGCCCTCGTTCAGCTGACGCGCCGAGTCCAACCGCTGGCCCTGCGTTCGGGGGTGGTCCGGCGGCTCGCGTTGCGTGATATCGCTTGTCGTGCCGACCGTTTGACAGCGGCGCAAGCGCTGACAGCGGCCACCGACCTCATCGAGTGCGCGGTCACCGACGACGTTCTCGGCACCGAGGAGCAGATAGCCTCGGTGCCGAGCTTGCCGTGTCCGATCACCCTGGCCTGGTCGGAGAAGGACGCGATCTTGCCGCCTGCGGTCAATGGCCGTATCGCTCAGGAGCGCTTCCCGCAGGCCCGCTTCGAGATCTTGCCCGGGGTCGGGCATGTGCCGATGATCGACGATCCGAAACTGGTCGCCGCGACGATTCTGGCGACAACGGGCGCCGTGCCTGCCGTGACGGGCGTGCCGTCGGCGAGCCCCGACGCCGACGGGTAGGACCTCTGACGACGGACTTCTCGTGTCCGGCGATGCCCGCGTTCAGTCCGACTCGAGTTGCCGCTTGAGGTTGCGCAGCGTGCGGTGGATGTTCTTGCGCTGGAACTCCACGAAGGTGTCGCCGCCGGTGACGATCCGGTCGAAGACCTGAACCGCCGCGTTCGGCCACGACGTGCGATCGTCGTGCCAGGTTTCGGTGACCAGGGTGCCACCGTTGTCCGGCTCGAACCGGTATTCCCAGGTCGCGATACCGGCGCGTATCCATGGCCGTCGGACCCCGATCGCCTCGACGCGGAACGCGAACCGCTTTCCCGGTTCGGCCGCGATCACTACGCACCGGGTCACCCAGCGAGCACCGCCACGCTTGTTCAACCCTTCGAATTCCATTCCCACATAGGTGGACTCGCGAGGCTGGGCAACCTTCGCGCCGCGGTTCTCCGGGCTCCACCGACCCATCAGGGTCGGATCGCTGACCTGCTGATAGATGAACACCGGATCGGCAGCGATATCGATGCTGTCGACGACGGTCGTGGTGCGGCTCATGGACTCGAACCTATCCGACTGCGTTGCTGTTCTCGCACGCCTGGGGCTCGTGCTACTGGTTCTGGTGCGCGGCGTCGAGGAGCGGCTGCCCGATGACACCCATCGCCTGCGACGCACCGCCGAGGACCCATCCGCCGTCGGCCGGCAGCACAACGCCGGAGATGTAGTCGGCGAGGGGGGAGGCCAGGAATCGGCAGACGTTGGCGACGTCGCGGGGTGTGCCGTAGCGGCGCAGCGGCACGCTGCCGGTGACCAGGGCACGGTCCTGCTCGGTCGGGGCCAGTCGGGCCATGCCCTCGGTGCCATCGATGGGGCCCGGGATCACACCGTTGACGCGGATGCCGACCGGGCCCCACTCCAGCGCCAGGACCTTGGTGAGCATGTCGACGCCGGCCTTGGCGGCGCAGACGTGGGCCTGGGTGATCGTCGGCAGTTCCGACTGCGGTGCCGAGATGTTGATGACGGAGGCGCCGGGCTTGCGGAGGAACTGGTAGCTCGCGCGCAGGACGTTGTAGGTGCCGAGCAGGTCGATGTCGACGACCGACTTGAAGCCGTTGGCGGACATGCCGACGGCGGCGGCGGGGAAGTTGCCTGCCGCACCGGAGATCATCACGTCGAAGTCGCCGAACTCCTGATGCACCGATTGCAGCACGGCCTCGGTCGCGCTGTAGTCGCGCACATCGGCGCTCCCGCCGAACGCTTCGGTACCGAGTGCGCGCAGCCGTTCGACGGCCGCGTCGACCTTGTCCGCGGAGCGGCTCAGCACCGCGACGCGAGCACCGGCCCGCGCGAAGTCCTCGGCCACACCGAGATTGATGCCGCTGGTGCCGCCCGCGACGACGACGACCTTGTCGGTCAGGTCGATTTTCTGGATGAATTCTGACGCCATGCCGGGCAGACTATCAGTAGTGCGAACTATTATCTGTTGCGATTATCGGTGATGATGGTTGCCGATGGTGGGCGCAGGTGTGGCGCCGACTAGGATCGCCTCTGCTGTCCAGCCCAGAAATCGAGGTTTCCCCCAGTGACCGAACCGTTGATCCCGGATATGGTCGCCGATCACACCAGTTGCCTGCTGATCAAGCTCGGGCAGGTGATGTTCCGCGTGAGCGAGGATCGGCTCGCCACTCTGGGTCTGCGGACCCGGCACTTCATGATCTTGAAGGTGCTAGCGGGCGACCAGGCCAGCTCTCAGCTCGAACTGGGAACCCGGCTCCGCATCGACTCGACCACCATGGTCGCCGCGATCGACCATCTGGAATCGGCGGGTCTCGCCGCCAGGATTCGCGATCACCGCGACCGTCGCCGGTTTCTCGTCGAGATCACCGAGCAGGGAAGGCGTGCCGTCGAGCAGGCCGACGAGCTCGTTCGCACGCTGAACGACGACCTCTTCGAAGGTCTGGATCAGGATCAGCGCGCGAACTTGCACCAAGCGTTGCTGGCGATGAATTCCGGCGAGGCGTTGCCGCAGGCGTACGACGCGGTGCGGCAACGCTGACCTTTAGCCGCGCAGGGCCGACGCGAAGATCGCCGGTAGCTTGGACCACCCCGGCGCGGCCGAGAAAGCGGACAACAGACGGCCGGTGGTGGCGGCGGTCTTGTTGGTCACGAACCAGGGCGGCTTGGGCGCCAACGTGAATTCACCGCGCGTGATCGACCTCGGCGCGGGGCGGAACGGCCCGCGCACGACGGTGCGTTCGGGGTCTTCGATCAGCAGCGCGTTGTGCACCACGCCGATGCCGCTCTGCACATCGTCGAGCGTGTGGCCCGGGAACGCGCCCCAGCTCGCGCGGGCGGTCAGATAGCCGACCCCGGTCCAGGCATTGATCGCGACGGTGCCGTACCGCAGGTCGACGATTGCCTCATCGAGTGCCGCGCCGAGCTGACCCAGGGTCTTCGGGTGGGCGATGATGTTCACGCCGAGGGTGCCGACGAATTGCTCGTTCGAGACCTCGACCGCGGCGCGCAGGAACTCCGGACCGGTGCCGGGCAGTTCGGTGACACCGAAGACCGGAGCGAAGTACTCCTCCCGCAGCGCCGGTTCGTCCTTCGACGGCGAGATTCCGAGCACCAGCGTACGGTCGTTGTTCGGACCGACACGCTGTGCCTGCGGATATTCCTTGCGCGCGTTGGCCACTCGACTCTCGCTGCCCGGGTAATACGCCGGTCGCCCGGGTGCCCGCTCGAACGCAGCACGCACTTCGGCGAGGAACTTCTCCTTCTGCGGCCAGTCCGCGCTCACGATGGCGACCTGGGACGCGACACAGTTGTAGCCGTTGTTGTGCAGTCGTTGTGTCGCGAGGTGTTCGGCCTGGAACTTCAGATCCGCCTCCGACCATTGCCCGGGGATCACGATCGTGGGTGAGACGCCGCCGAGTTCACTGGTGATCGGTTTCGCCAGCAGTGGTGTGTTCGCTGCTTTCCGTTGCGCGCCTTCGGCTCCCCGGCCGAACACGATGGCGTCGTGGGTGTTGCTGCTGCCGGTCATGTGCACCGAGGTCACGTCGGGATGGTTGACCAGCGCGGTGCCGACTTCGGCGCCGCCGGTGAGGATTCGCAAGAACCCCCGCTCGATCAGCGGGGCGAAGATGCGTTCGAAGACCGGAAGCAGCGGGTCGGTGATGGGGTTGAGCTTCAGTGCCACGACGCGGTTGTCGGCGATCAACTGGTACAGCAGGTCCAGCGGCGGAATGGAGAAGATGTTCCCGGCGCCGAGCACGACGCCGACACCGCCTTCGCCGGCGGGAGTCCGTGCGCCCAAACCCGCTCGCGCCCGGACGGTGTCGGCGTCGACACCGGGCTTGGTCCACACCTCGGCGGTGAAGCCGTTGAGCAGCAGCCGATCGAAGATCCCGTGCGGTAGTACGTGCACGGCGGACCTGTTGCCCGGCGCCGCGGTGATCTCGAAGCCGTCGACCGGGCTACGGCCCGCGTCGAGCGCGGCAAGGCTTTCGATCAGCGCGCCGGTGCCGGTGATCACCGGATAGGGGCCGCTGACCCATTCCTCGCCGACCAGGGGCGAATCCTTCGGCAGGCCCTTGATGCCGATGGCGACATCGACCCAGTCCTGTGCGTGGTGCTCGGTCAGATCGTGCACCTGCTGTAGCAGCAGGCGACGGTCGGCGAGCGGAGTCGCCGCCCACCGCACCGCTCCCTGGGTCAGTGCCTCGATCGCGGCATCGATTGTCGTTGCTGTGCTGGTCATTTCGTTCCTCCGGTGGTGGCGGCGGCATCTTCGCGAATGAGGTCGGCGGCCTTCTCGGCGATCATGATGGTCGGTGCGTTGGTGTTGCCGCGAACGACCGTGGGCATCACCGAAGCGTCGACGACGCGCAAGCCCTGCAGGCCGAGCACCCGCAGTCGGCTGTCGACGACCGACCCGATGGCACAGGTCGATGTCGGGTGATACAGCGTCTGGCCGTACCGGCGTGCGAAGGCGAGCAGGTCTTCGTCCGAATCCGACTCGGGGGCAACGAAGTCCGCGGTGATGTGTGCTGCGAGCGGGGCTCGGCTCGCGATGTCGAGGGCGATGCGCAGACCCGCGACAATGCTGCGCCGGTCCTCGTCGGTGGCGAGGTAGTTGTGCACGATTCTGGGCGCGGTGGTCGGTGCGGCCGAGCGGAGCATCAGCTTGCCGGCGCTCGTCGGCTGGAGCACGCAGGGGCCGAGGGCGAATCCGTGCGCGACGGGTGCGCCGAGTCCCTCCTCGTGGAACAGCACCGGTGCCAGGTGGAACTGCACGTCCGGGCCTTCCAGGCCGGACCTCGTCTCGAAGAATCCGCCCGCCTCGCCGATGTTCGAGGTGAGCGGTCCTCGGCCCTGCTGCTGCAACAACGCGAGGTTCTCCGGCGACATCGCGGTCATCAGCGATTCGGTGTCGCTGCGGTAGTTGATCAGCGTCATGTAGTGGTCCTGCAGGTTCTCGCCGACCGGAAGGTCACGCACCGCCTCGATCTGGAACAGCGCGAGCTCCTGCGCGGGCCCGACCCCGGACAGCAGCAACAAGTGCGCCGACCCGTAGGTGCCGCCGGACAGGATGACTTCCCGTTCGGCGCGGACCGTGACGACCTCGCCGCCACGGCTGATCTCGACGCCGACCGCCCGGTCGCCCTCGAACAGCACCTTCTGCGCCGGCGCATCGGTGATGACGGTCAGGTTCGGCCGCGTCATCGCGGGATGCAGATAGGCGACGGCCGTGCTGCACCGCATGCCGTCACGCTGTGTCACCTGATAGCGGCCTACGCCCAATTGTGTTGCGCCGTTGAAGTCGTCGTTGCGCGCGTACCCGGCTTGCTCGGCCGCGTCGACGAAGGCCCCGGCGATGGTGTGTTGCGAGCGACTCTCCGAGACGCGCAATGGTCCGCCGGCGCCGTGGTAGGCGTCCTTGCCGCGTTCGTTGTCCTCGGCTCGCTGGAAATAGGGCAGGACCTCGTCGTAGGACCAACCCTCGGCACCGGCCGCGGCCCAGGCGTCGTAGTCGGCCCGGTTGCCCCGGATGTAGATCATCGCGTTCATCGAACTCGATCCGCCCAGCATCCGCCCGCGAGGCAGGTACGCGCGCCGACCGCCCAGTTGCGGTTCGGGTTCGGTATCGAGATCCCAGTCCCACTCGCTCTTGAACAAGGCGCCGAACGCGGCCGGGATGTGGATCTCGTCGGCGCTGTCGGCCGGCCCGGCTTCGATGACGGCGACCGAGACCGCCGGATCCTCGGAAAGTCTGGCAGCCAACACGGCGCCTGCCGAACCCGCGCCGACGATGACGTAGTCGTACATTGCAATGCCTCTCGATGCGATGTAGTGAGGTGGATCACGTACTTCGATCGTGGTCGACGGCACGCGGGCAGCCTATGGACCGGCGCTGCGGATAACCGCGACCTCAGTGTGCAAGTGCACAACGCCGCTGGTAGGGACGCTTTCCGTGGCGCCTACAATGGGAGGATGACGACAGTTCCCGAGGTGTCGTCCGACGTATCGGTGGAGCTTGTCGACAGGCTGTTGCTGCGAGCGGACGAGCTGACCGACGCTCTGGTGGCGCAAATCCTGTCCGGCGACCATGCCTATGCCGAGGCGACCCGGTTGACCCACCAGGAACTGCGCCAGGCCACCCACGACAACCTGGTGACGCTGCTCGGCCAGCTCGGGGGACGTTCCCGGCCGCGTCTGGACGCCGCGCGCGCTGCCGGTCGGCTCAAGGCCGAGCAACAGGTTCCGCTGGCGGCGCTGCTGCACGCGTATCGGCTGGCGGGCCGGTTGATCTGGGACCGGCTGCTCGGCGAGATGGGCGGTGAGCTCTCGGAATCGCTGGCGCACAAGGGCTCCGAGCTGTGGAGCATCATCGACGATTATTCGAGCGCGGCCGCCGAAGCCTACGGTGAGGTGGCGTTCGAACGCACGCATCGCGACGCGCAGGCCCGCAGCCTCGCCTTGCGCTCACTGCTGTCCGCCGCCGTCGACGACGGCGCGCCGCTGTGGGAAACCCTGCGCCTGCTGAACCTGCCGGAGACCGGGACGTTCCTGGTGGTCAGCGCCGAAATCGCCGAGCCGGTCGCGGCCCCGCTGCGCGGTGTCGAGGAACGTCTGCGGTCGATCGGCGTGCATTCGATCTGGACGGTCGAGTTCGACACCCATGTCGGCCTGATCAGCCTGAAATCGGGCGCGGCGCGCGCCGAAGCCGACGCGGTTCTCGCGGGCCTGGCCACCGGCCGGGTCGGAGTGAGCTGCCCGTTCGACGATCCGCGCCGTGCCCACGACGCGCTCCACGAAGCGAAACTGGCATGCCGGTGCGCCCGGCCCGGCGATGTCGAGGTCAACAGCTTCGGCGACCAGCCGATCCCGTTGCTGATCGCGCATCTGCCGGAGGTGAGTCGCCGGCTCGCCGCCGGAATACTCGGCTCGGTCCTCGCGCTGCCCGCGATGGAGCGGGACACGCTGCTGGAGACACTCGAGGCGTGGTTCGCCGCGGGTGGGGTGGTGGCCGACGCGGCGAAACGGCTGCACTTCCACCGCAACACCGTGCATCAACGCCTCCGGCGAATCGAAGCCCTCACCGGGCGCAGCTGCACCGATCCCATCGCGGCCGCCGAGTTCTACTTCGCGCTCCAGACGACCCGACTGGTCCGGCCGCGCCAGGCGGGATCGGACCAGTCGGGTACTGCTATCCGGCGTTGACGACCTCGGCGGGCGGGTTCTCGGCGTAGAGCTCGTCGATCTGCGCGGTGTACTTCTCGGCGATGACCTTGCGCTTGAGCTTCAAGGTGAGCGTGACCTCGTCACCGCCCGCCTCCCAGAACGTGGGCAGGACGCGGAAGCGCTTGATCTGCTCCACCCGCGAGAGCTTGCTGTTCCCCTGTGCCACACCGGCTTCGATCGCGGCCCGCACCGTGGCATCGACGGCCAGTGCGGCGGCGGAGGCGTCGGGAAGCCCGTGCTCGCGCGCGTAGGGCTCGACGGATTCGGCGTCGAGCACGATCAGCGCGGTGTTGTAGGACCGGCCGTCGCCGAGCACGGCCATCGCGCCGATCAGCGGCGTGGCCGCCTTGATTGCGTTCTCGATGTTGGTGGGGGACATGTTCTTGCCCGCCGCGTTGATGATCATCTCCTTCTTGCGGTCGACGACGCGGAGATAGCCCTGGTCGTCGATGCTGACGATGTCACCGGTGGCCAGCCAGCCGTCGGCGTCGATCGCCTCGGCCGTCTGCTCGGGCAGCCCCCGGTAGCCCTTCATCACCAGCGGCCCGCGCACGAGCAGTTCACCGTCGTCGGACAGGCGTGATTGCATGCCGGGCAACAGCTTTCCGACCGCACCGAGCTTGGCGTCGCGGGGGTGGCTGACGCTACAGATGCACGACAGTTCCGACATGCCCCAGATCTCGGCGATCGGGATGCCGAGGCCGGCGAAGAAGGCCAGCGTCTGCGGCGGGATCGGCGCCGCACCGGACATGGCCCACCGCACCCGATCCAGGCCGAGGGCCGCGCGCAGCTTGCTCAGCACCAGCTCGTCGGCTCGCGCCCATTCGGCGGCGAGCTCGGCGGGCACCGGTTCGTCGGCCAGCTGATGGGCGCTGCGGGCCGCGGCGACCGACATCGCCCACACCATGGCCTGGCGGCGGGTCTCGTCGGGTTCGGCCGCGACCTTGAATTCGATGGCGGCCTTGAGCTTTTCCCACACCCGCGGCACCGCGCCCCAGATGGTCGGATGCAGGTCGGCGAGGGCGGCGGCGATCAGCTTGGGATCGCTGACGCTGGTCACCTGGGTGCCGAGCACCTCCTGTACGTAGAGCCCGGTCAGCCGATCGGCGATATGCGCGGTCGGCATGAACGAGGTGATGGTGTCACCGAATTCGATGCCGAGGATGTCGGCGATGCCGTGCACCTGGAACAGCAGGGCGGCATGGGTGGTCTCGACGCCCTTGGGCGCACCGGTGGTGCCCGAGGTGTAGATGAGGGTCGCGATGTCCTCGCCACGGACCGCGCGCCAGGCGGCGTCGAAGTCGAAATCGGCACGGCCCGCCGCGAGCAGATCGGCCACTGACAGGGTGCCCTCGGGCGCCTCGTCGACGCAGACGATGTGGTCGAGGTCGACCCCCGAGGAGGCGATCAGCTTGGCGTACTGGGGCTCGCAGATCACCACGCGCGCTCCGGCATTGCCGAGCACGTAGGCGAGCTGTTCGGGGGAGAGGGTGTTGTACACCGAGAACGAGGTGGCGCCCAGATGCTGCGCACCGACCTCCAGGGGATAGAACTCCACTCGGTTGCTCATCATCAGTGCGACGGTGTCGCCGCGACGCACCCCGAGTCCGGCGAGTCCGGCGGCGACCGCGCGGACCTGGGACGCGTACTCGGCCCAGGTGAGGGTCTTGGTGTCGCCCGGGGTGCGCAAGGCGATCGCTGTCGGGGCGATCGAGGCGGTGTGCTGGAACGCTGCGGGCAAGGTGTCGAAACGGGTAATGCTCACGAGGCAGGCACTTTCTGGGTCATGACCGCGGGGGCGGTATCGAGATGGGTGGCGACGAAGCGAGCCGCCGCGCGGTAGGCCGTCCTCGACTCGGGGACGACGATCGGCAGGGTTTGGAAGGCGTGCATCTGATCCGGCCACACCCGCAGTTCGCAGTGCGCCCCGGTGGCCCGCCAGCGCCGCGCGAGTTCGGTCGCGTCGGCGCCGAAATACTCGGTGTCGCTGGCGTGGATCACGGTGGGCGGCAACCGCATTCCGTGCTCCGGCCGCAGGTCGAACGGTTCGGCGGTGAAGGCGGCGATCGTCTGCCTGGCGATCTGGGTGGACAGCAGCCCGTCGCGGTGCTCGTTCCCGTGGCCGACGGCGGTGGCCAGACTCAGGTCCGCCATCGGCGAGAACAGCACCAGCGCACCCGGTGCGGGCTGCCCGGCGCGAGCGTTCTCGATGGCCAGGTGGGCTGCCAGGAAGCCGCCGGCCGAATCACCGGCGACGACGATCCGGTCCGCCGGATAGCGCCGCGTCAACCACGCGAAGGCGGCGGCCACATCGGCGGGGGCGGCCGTGAACGGGTGCTCGGGGGCGAGCCGGTAGTCCAGGGTGAACACCGCGAGCCTGGTCGCGGTGGACAACCGGGAGGCGACGCCGCGGTACCCGAGGATCGACCCGGCGACGAACCCGCCACCGTGGATGTAGAGCACGACCGCGTCGGTACGGTCGGCGCGTGGCCCACGCACCCACTCGCCGCGGATCCCGTCCTCGTCCACCGGCTCGGTCGTCGTGGCGCGCAACGGCGGCGCGCCCGCCCGCAGGGCCTGTTCGATCAGCAGCCGCGACGGCGGCAGGGTGTAGGCGTTCACCGGCGCGAGCGCGGCCAGCTGACCGAGGGTGAACGCCGACACCTGCCGGACGGTGCGGGCTCGCAGCGACCCGCGTTCGCCGGTCACCGGCGTTGCTCGATCGCCCGGATCAGCGCGTGCACCGTGGCGTCGGCGGCGAGCCGGTGATCGAGGACGACGTTGATCGCCCCGCGCAACAGCGCGTAGGGCTCCCACCCGCTCGGTGCGATGGTGCGTGGTGCGCGCCGGGCGATGCCGTCGGCGATCGTCGTGGCCGCGTACTCGGCGGTGATCCGCACGTTGAGCGGCCACGGCAGCATCGCGTCGAGCTCTTTGCCCAGGTCGTCGGTGTCGAGCATGTCGTGGGTCATCGCGGTGTCGACGACGCCGAAGTACGCGACGCCGGCACTGGCCCCGCTCGCGGCGAGTTCCACCCGCAGCGCCCGCCCCAACTGTTCGACCGCGGCCTTGCTCACCATGTACGGCGAGCCGCCCATCCCCGGTGCGAACGCCGCGCACGAGGACACCACCACGACATGCCCGCGCGCGGACACGATGTGGTCCAGCGCCGGGTGCACGGTGTTGAACACACCGGTGAGGTTGATGCCGATCACCCGGTCGAAGTCGGCCGGGTCCATCGTGCGCACGGTGGCGGGCACGGGCGTCACGCCCGCGTTGGCGACCACCACGTCGAGGGCGCCGTATCGCCGCACCACCTCGTCGACCGCTGCTGCCATCTGCGCCCGGTCGGCGACATCGGCGCCGATGCCGTGGGCGTCCATCCCCACCTCGTCGGCGGCGCGGCGGGCAGCGGCCTCGTCGATATCGACCACCACGACCCGCGCACCACGGCGGGACAGGATCGCGGCCAGTTCACGGCCGATGCCCTGACCCGCACCGGTGATCAGGACGACCTTGCCCGCGACGTCATAGGTGCGCGCGAACCAGGAGGCCGGCGCGAGATCGGGCAGGCCCATCACGCCGACACCTCATAGGACTCGATGTCGAATCGTCTGGTGCGGCGGCGGTATTCGAAGCTCCAGTTCGGATACAGCCCGGCGTTGCCGCCCTCGGCGGTGGTGTAGTAGCTCTCGCAACCGCCGGTGAGCCACACGGTCTCGGCGCTGCGCCTGCCCATTTCCTCGATGAAGTCCCGCTGTACCTGTGACCGGACCTCGATGCGGGTCTCGCCGCGGGCGCGCAGCGTGCTCAGCGCGTCGACGATGTAGGCGATCTGCGACTCGATCATGAAGACCGCCGACTGGTTGCCCGCGGCACCGAACGGACCGAGGGTGCAGAAGAAATTCGGGAACCCGGCCACCGCGGCGCCGAGGTAGGTCTGCGGCCGCTGCCGGAACAGCTGGGCGATCGAGCGCCCGTCGTGGCCGACGATGCGATCGAACACGCTCGGCGTCGAGGTGAATCCGGTGCCGTAGATGATGGTGTCCACGGGGATCTCGACGCCGGCGCGGGTCACGATGGAGCGCGCGCGCACCTCGGCGATGCCGTCGGTCACCACGTCGACATTGTCCTTGTCGAGGGCGGGGAGATAGGCGTCGGAGAAGATGGCCCGCTTGCAGCCGATCATGTAGTCCGGCGTCACCTTGGCGCGCAGCTTCGGGTCGCGGATCTGGCGGCGCAGCTGGATCCGGCCCAGCAGTTCGAAGGGATGCCGGAACCGGTTGTCGACGAACCCGACCAGCCCGAATCCCTCGATCAGCGAATACCAGGTACCCCGAACGGCCTTCTGCGCCAACGGGATCTGGCGCAGCAGGCGACGTTCGAGCCCGATCGTCGGGCGGTCCATCCGCGGCACGATCCACGGCGCCGACCGCTGGAACACCGTCAGCGCGGCGACCTGGGGCTGGATCTCCGGCACGAACTGGACCGCGGAGGCGCCGGTGCCGATCACCGCGACGCGCTTGCCGGTCAGATCGTGGTCGTGGTCCCAGTGCAGGGAATGGAAGGCCGTGCCCTCGAAGGTGTCGAGACCGGGCAGCGACGGATACTTCGCCTCGGCGAAAATGCCCGCGGCGGAAAGGAAGTAATCCGCGGTGAGCTCACCGCGCGAGGTCTCGATGCGCCACAACGACCGCTCGTCGTCCCAGCGCGCGTCGAGGAGTTCGGTGCCGAGCCGTACGTGCCGGATCACGTCGTTGGACTCGGCGACAGTACGCAGATAGTCGAGGATCTCGGGCTGCTTGCCGTAGGTGCGCGACCACTCCGGGTTGGGCGCGAAGGAATAACTGTAGAGCTGGGAGGGGACATCGCAGGCGCAGCCGGGGTAGGTGTTGGCCTGCCAGGTGCCGCCGAGGTCATCGGCGCGTTCCAGCACGACGATGTCGTCGAAGCCGGCTTCGCGGAGTTTGATCGTCAGCCCGATCCCGCCGAATCCGGCGCCGAGCACGACGATGTGCGTGTGTTCTGCGGGCATGGGTCAGCCGATCCTTCCGTGCAGCACCGACACCAGGCGATCGACGACGGTGTCGATCCGGGCGCTGCGGGTGAATGTCGTGAGCGCCAGCGGCGAGGCGAACCGTTGCCGCGTAGTCGCTTTGGCGTAGGTGAACTCGCGCAGCCCGTCGGGTCCGTGCACCCGGCCGAAGCCGGACGCGCCGACCCCGCCCAGCGGCAACGCCGGGATGGTGGCGTGCGCGACGAACGCGTTGATCGAGGTGGCGCCCGCGTCGATCCGGTCGGCGATGGCGTCGCCGTCGCGGCCGGCGAAGACGGTGGCGCCGAGTCCGTACTCGGAGTCGTTGACCCGCTCGATCGCCTCGTCCATGGACGCGACCCGGGTGACGACCAGCGTCGGGCCGAAGGTCTCCTCGGCGACCGCCGCGGCCTCGTGCGGCACATCGACCAGGATGGTCGGCTGCACGAACTGGCCCTCGATGGCGTCGAGTCCGCCCAGCAGGGCCCGGCCGCCACGCGCGAGGGCGTCCTCGATGTGGCGGTGGATCACGGCCAGCTGCTTGGGCATGGTGATCGGACCGATCTTCGCCGTTCCCGGCCCGGCCCGCAGCTCGCGCGCCCGCTCGAGCAGTTCGGTGAGGAACGTGTCGTAGACGTCGGTGTGGACGTACACCCGTTCCACCCCGAGGCAGGTCTGCCCGGCATTGGCCATGCCGCCCCACAGCGCGGCGTCGGCGGCGGCACCGAGGTCGGCGTCGGCGTCGACGACCAGTGCGTCCTTGCCGCCGCATTCCATGAGCACCGGCGTGAGCCGCTGCGCGCAGGCGGCCATCACGCGCTTGCCCGTCTCGGTGGAACCGGTGAACCCGATCTTGCCGACCCGGCTGCGGCACAGCGCCGCGCCGGTCTCACCGCCGCCGGTGATCACCTGCAGCACCGGCTGTTCGGGGACGACGCGGGCGAACGCCTCGGCGAGCCGGACACCGACTCCCGGGGTGTACTCGCTGGGTTTGAACACCACCGCGTTGCCCGCGGCCAGGGCGAACGAGATCGAGCCGAGCGGGGTGAACACCGGGTAGTTCCACGGGCCGATCACTCCGACCACACCGAAGGGGCGGTACTCGACCCGGCAGGCTTGGTTGATCGTCAACAGACTGGGCGCGACCGATCGCGGGCCGAGCACGTCTTTCGCGTTGTGCGCGGCCCATTTCAGGTGTTCGAGCGCCATCACGATCTCGAGGGCGGCGTCGGAGCGCGGCTTGCCCATCTCCTGGCTCATGACGCGAGCGAGTTCGTCACGGCCGCGGGTGATCTCGGCGCGCCAGCGGTCGAGACGACGGGCGCGTTCGTCGAAACCCAGGGTGCGCCACCAGGTCGCGGCACCGTGGGCGCGTTCGACGGCGGCCTCGACGGCGCTCTCGTCGTGGCTGGGATAGGAACCGACCAGGGCGCCGGTCGCGGGGCTGTGGACATCGAAGCTGAGTGAGGTGGTCACGGGAGGCGTGCCTTTCGCGGTCAGAGGTCCAGCGTGAGTGCGCCACCGGCGGAACGGGACACGCAGGTGAGGAGGTGGTCGGCGCGCTCGCCCGGGGGCAGCAGCCGGTCGCGGTGATCGATCGAGCCCGCGAGGACCTTGGTCTTGCAGCTGCCGCAGAACCCCTGTCGGCAGGAGTAGACGGCGTCGGGTCGCACCCGCCGGATCGCGTCGAGCGCGGTCTCGGTGCTGTCCACACGCACGGTGTGCCCGCTGCGCGCGAGGGTGATGTCGAATGCCTTGCCGTCGGTCACCGGCCGGGCCGAGAACAGCTCGGTGTGCAGTGAGGCCGTGGGATTCAGCGCGAACAGGGTGCGCTGGGCGGCGTCGAGCACCGGGGGAGGACCGCATACGTAGATCGCGGCGCCGGGGGCGGCGGTGGCGAGCAGCGCGGGCAGGTCTGGGGTGCCGAACTCGTCGTCGGGGCGCAGCTCGGTGTCTGCCGGGAGCTCCGCGAGAAACGGCATGGTGTCGCGCGATCGGCCCAGGTAGACCAGTCGACCGCGGGAGCCTGCCGCACGTGCCATCGGCAGGATCGGGGTGATCCCGATGCCCGCGGCGATGAACAGATACGACGGCGCGGTCTCGACGAAGGTGAAGGCGTTGCGTGGACCGCGGATGCGCAGCACGTCACCCACGCGCAGGGTGTGCATCTCCTGAGATCCGCCGCCGCCGTTGTCGAGGCGGCGCACCGCGATCCGGTAGCGATGCCGGTCGCGCGGATCACCGCACAGGGAGTACTGGCGCTGGCGGCCCGAGGCGAGGAAGACGTCGATGTGGCATCCGGGCCGCCACGACGGCAGGTAGCCGCCTTCGGTGCCCGCCAGGGTCAGGCTCACCACGTCGGTGGCCTCGGCGTGCACCGCTTCCACCCGCACGTCCAGGTCGAAGCCGTGGTGGCGCACCGGGTGCGGAGGCGACAGCGCGGGCTGGGTGAAAACCTTCTTGTAGATGTCGACGGCGGCACCGATGGCCCGCAGACTCGGTGTCGCGACACCCGCGGGAGGGTTCACGCGCGAGCCGCCGGCGAATGCGCCAGGTACCGCAGGGCGTTGTCCATCGAACCCAGCTGGGAGGGATGGAAACCCGGCCGCAGGTAGCGGGGCATCTCGGTGACGAAGGTGGTGAAACTCGGGATCACCCCGCGCACGGTCGCGCTCACGAACTGCCTGGCCCAGGAGCGGCCCTTGTCCTCGCTCGGATCCTGGCGATACAGGTACGCGGTCGAGATGACGAACAGTGGCAGCAGGGTGCCGCTGGCGAGCAGCCCGGTGCGCAGTCGCCGGGCGTAACCGCCGTCGACGTGCATGTAGGCGTCGAACACCACGCTGCGGTGCTCGACCTCCTCGGCGCCGTGCCAGCGCACCAGGTCGAGCATGGTCGGGTCCATCCCGAGCTCGGCCAGGACATCCGATTCCAGCAGCCACTCGCCGATGACGGCGGTGAAGTGTTCCATCCCGGCGAACAGGCCGAGCCGTTCCTTGAGCCATTGCTCCTTGGCGCGCCCGGTGAGGCCCTGGTCGCCCAGGATCCGGTCGACCAGCCAGGCGATCTTGGCGACATAGGACTCGACATCGAGCCCGATCGACTGCAGATGCCGTCGTGCGCCTTCGTGGCTGCTGGCGTGCATCGATTCCTGGCCGATGAACCCGGTGACCTCCTCCCGCAGCCGCTCGTCCTCGATATAGGACAGGGCCTCGGCCAGACAGGTGGCCATCGCCCGTTCGCCTTCGGGCAGGACGAGATGCATCACGTTGGTGACATGTGTCGCGAGGACTTCGCCCGGGATGTAGTGCAGGGGCACCGACGAGAAGTCGAAATGCACATCCCGCGCGTGAATTGCGTGCGCTTGTTCCTGATAGGAGCGCGCCGTTGCACCGTTATCAGCCATAACGGAACCGTACAGTGCAACAAATACTATCGCAATGTTGCAGACGGATCCGATCTGCGGCTGTGATCGGAACCCGCCGCGCCTGATACCGTCGAAGCGTGCTCTCCACCGCCGCGACCTCGGGAAATTCGCCCACCGCCGACTCCGTCGAAGAACGAATTCTCGATGCCGCCCTCGTGCAGTTCGAGCGGGTGGGCGTGCGCAAGACGACGATCGAGGACATCGCCAAGGCGGCCGACGTCGACCGCGCCACCGTCTACCGGCGGATCGGTTCGCGCGACGACGTGGTGAGCGCGGCCTTCGAACGGGAGGTGCGCAGGCTGCTCGCCGACCTGGGTGAGATCCCGGCGCGCCACGACACCTTCGACGACATCGTCGTCGACGTGTTCACCACGGTGATCACGCGGTGGCGGGCGCACCCGCTGGTCGAGCGGCTGCTCACGCTGGAGGCCGACCGCCTGCTGCCCCAGCTCACCGTCGACGGGGCGTCGTTCTTCCTGCTCTCGGTCGCCACGTCCACCGAGATCATCCGAAAAGTGCTCGAGGACAGTCGGTTTCCCGATATTCCGGATCTGAGCGCGCGGGTCGAAGTGGTCTGCCGGGTGGTGCACTCGCTGATCCTGCAACCGGTCGGGACCATCGACACCGGTTCGGAGCAGGCACTGGCGGCGTTCGCCCGCACGTATGTGGTCCCGATTCTGGTCGCCGGGTCGTAGCCGGCTTCGCGATGTGCGCCACCCTGTTGGCGACCTGTCAATAGTTCCGGTCCGGCATTGACAAACACCGGGCGCACTGCGAAGGTACCAATTACTTGGACATCCAACTATTGGAACCCCTCCAACTGCGCACACCGCGCGCCCGACATCAACGGAGTAGGACTGGCATGGTTCGCGAACTCACGCACTTCATCGGCGGCAAGCACGTCACCGGCACTTCCGGCGCCTTCGGCGACGTCTTCGATCCGAATCTCGGCCAGGTACAGGCCAGGGTGCCGCTGGCCGACACCGCCGAGGTGACCGCGGTGATCGACAACGCGGCCGCGGCTCAGCCGGGGTGGGCGGCGTTCAACCCGCAGAAGCGCGCCAGGGTGCTGATGAAGTTCGTGAACCTGGTCAACGACGAGATGGACAGCCTGGCCGCGCTGCTGTCCTCCGAGCACGGCAAGACCATCGCCGACGCCAAGGGCGACATCCAGCGCGGCCTCGAGGTCATCGAGTTCGCCATCGGTATCCCGCACCTGCTCAAGGGCGAGTACAGCGACAGCGCGGGCACCGGCATCGACGTGTACTCGATGCGTCAGCCGCTGGGCGTCGTCGCCGGCATCACGCCGTTCAACTTCCCGGCGATGATCCCGCTGTGGAAGGCGGGCCCGGCGCTGGCCTGCGGTAACGCCTTCGTGCTCAAGCCGTCCGAACGCGATCCGTCGGTGCCGCTGCGCCTGGCCGAACTGTTCCTCGAGGCCGGCCTGCCGCCGGGTGTGTTCAACGTGGTCAACGGCGGCAAGGAAGCCGTCGACACGATCCTGACCGACAAGCGGATCAAGGCGGTCGGTTTCGTCGGCTCGACCCCGATCGCCCAGTACATCTACGAGACCGCGACCGCCAACGGCAAACGCGCTCAGTGCTTCGGCGGTGCCAAGAACCACGCCGTCGTGATGCCCGACGCCGACCTCGACGACGTCGCCGATCAGCTCATCGGCGCGGCGTACGGATCCGCGGGTGAGCGCTGTATGGCGCTGTCGGTGGCGGTGCCGGTCGGACAGGAGACCGCCGATCGGCTGGTCGCGAAGCTGACCGAGCGGGTGCACAAGCTCAATGTCGGCCGCTCCGACGACGCGGGCGCCGACTTCGGGCCGCTGGTCGGGCTCGACGGGGTGAACCGGGTCAACGACTACGTCCAGATCGGTGTCGACGAGGGCGCGCAGCTGGTGGTCGACGGGCGCGGGCTGACCGTCGACGGCGCCGAGAACGGCTTCTTCGTCGGCGCGAGCTTGTTCGACAACGTCACCGCCGACATGCGGATCTACCAGGAAGAGATCTTCGGCCCGGTGCTGACCGTGGTGCGCGCGGGCGACTACGAAGAGGCGCTGCGTCTGGTCGACGAGCACGAATACGGCAACGGCGTCGCGATCTTCACCCGCGACGGCGACACCGCCCGCGACTTCTCCGCTCGCGTGCAGGTCGGCATGGTCGGGGTCAATGTGCCGATTCCGGTGCCGATCGCCTACTTCACCTTCGGCGGCTGGAAGGGCTCCGGCTTCGGCGATCTCAACCAGCACGGCCCGGACTCGATCCGGTTCTACACCAAGACCAAGACGGTGACCCAGCGTTGGCCCGCCGGGCTCAAGGAGTCCAACGCGTTCGTCATCCCGACGATGGACTGAGGCGGCGATGTTCACCCTCGATACGGACGAGCGCGCGATCGGCGAGACCGCGCGCCAGTTCGCCGACGAGTTCCTCGCGCCCAACGCGCTGGATTGGGATGAGCGCAAACACTTCCCGGTCGACGTGCTGCACAAGGCGGGCCCGCTCGGGCTCGGCGGCATCTCGGTGCGCGCCGACGTCGGCGGCTCCGAACTGCGCAGGCTCGACGCGGTGCGGATCTTCGAACAGCTCTCGACCGGGTGCCCGTCGGTAGCGGCCTATATCTCGATCCACAACATGGCGACCTGGATGATCGATGCCTATGGCACCGAGCAGCAGCGGTGCCGGTGGGTGCCGGGGATGGCCGCGATGGAGCTGCTCGGCAGTTACGCGCTCACCGAACCGGGCGTCGGGTCCGACGCGGCGGCCCTGAGTACCAAGGCCGTTCGTGACGGCGAGGACTACATCCTCAGCGGCGCCAAGCAATTCATCTCCGGCGCCGGCGCCAACGATGTGTACGTGATGATGGTGCGGACCGGCGGGGACGGCCCGCGCGGCATCTCGGCGCTGATCGTCCCGGCCGACACACCGGGTCTGACGGTGGGACCGAACGAACGGAAGATGGGCTGGAACGCGCAGCCGACCCGGCAGGTGATCCTCGACGGTGCGCGGGTGCCGGTCGCCAACCGCCTCGGCGAGGAGGGCGACGGCTTCTCGATCGCGATGAACGGCCTCAACGGTGGCCGGCTCAATATCGCCGCCTGCTCGATCGGCGGTGCGCAGGCCGCGCTCGACCGGACGGTTCGTTACCTCACCGAACGCCACGCCTTCGGAAAACCCTTGGTACGCAACGAGGCATTACAGTTCGAGCTGGCCGATATGGCCACCGAACTGGAGGCGGCGCGGACGTTGCTGTGGCGGGCCGCCGCCGCGCTCGACGCGGACGCACCGGACAAGGTGTCGCTGTGCGCGATGGCGAAGCGATTCGCCACCGACACCGGGTTCGACGTGGCCAACAAGGCACTGCAATTGCACGGCGGCTACGGCTACCTGCACGAATACGGCCTGGAGAAGATCGTGCGCGACCTGCGGGTGCACCAGATCCTCGAGGGCACCAACGAAATCATGCGGGTGGTTGTCGCCCGCTCGCTGATCGGAGCAGCATGACCGACGAACCCGAGGTGCTGATCGCCGTCCGTGACGGTCTGGGCCTGATCACCCTGAACCGGCCCAAGGCCATCAACGCCCTCAATCACGCGATGACACTGGCCATCACCGACGCGCTGCGCGCCTGGGCCGACGACGACGCGGTACGCGCCGTCGTGGTCACCGGCGCGGGTGAGCGCGGGCTCTGCGCGGGCGGCGACATCGTCGCCATCCACGCCGACGCGAAAGGCGGAACGGCGGGCGCCGATTCGCCGACCGGGCGGTTCTGGCGCGACGAGTACCACCTCAACGCGCTGATCGGCAGCTATCCCAAGCCGTATGTGGTGATCATGGACGGCATCGTGATGGGCGGCGGGGTGGGCCTGGCCGGGCACGGCAGCCACCGCATCGTCACCGAGCGGTCCAAGATCGGGATGCCCGAGGTCGGCATCGGTTTCGTCCCCGACGTCGGCGGCACCTACCTGCTCTCGCGCGCGCCCGGCGAGATCGGCACGCACGTGGCGCTGACCACCGCGCGGATGACGGCGGGCGACGCGATCGCGGCCGGATTCGCCGACTACTACGTGCCTTCCGACGCGCTCCCTGAGCTGCTCGACGCGCTGGGCACCGTGGACGTGGACGCGGCGATCGCGAAGTTCGCCGAGTCCGCGCCCGCCTCGGACCTGCTCGCGCAGCAGAGCTGGATCGACGCGTGCTACAGCGCCGATACCGTCGAGGAGATCGCGGCGCGGTTGCAGGCCGGCGAAGCGACCGAGGTGGCCGAGGCCGCTGCCGCGCTGCTCGCGAAATCGCCTGTCGCGCTGAAGGTCACGCTGCGCGCGTTGCGGGCCGCGCGGGAACTGCCGAGCCTCGAGGCGGTGCTGGACCAGGAATATCGGGTCTCGGTCGCCTCGCTCGGCTCCCACGACCTGGTCGAGGGCATCCGTGCCCAGGTGATCGACAAGGACCGCGATCCCCAGTGGCGGCCCGCGACACTGGCCGAGGTGACCGACCAGCAGGTGGCGGCGTACTTCGCCGATCTGGGCGCGGCGGAACTGGGTTCGACGACAGCGGAGGCACAGCGATGACGAAGACGATCGGTTTCCTCGGGCTCGGCCACATGGGCGGCCCGATGGCGGCGAATCTGGTGCGGGCGGGCTATGACGTACTCGCCTACGACCCGGTGCCCGCCGCCCAGGAGCAGGCGCGCGCCGACGGCGCGACCGTGGTGACCACCGCCGCCGAGGCCGCCGCGCACCGTGACGTGGTGATCACCATGCTGCCCAACGGCAAACTCGTCCTCGACGTGTACGCCGAGCTGCTGCCCGCCGCCGCGCCGGGCACCCTGTTCCTCGACTGTTCCACCATCGACGTCGCCGATGCGAAAGCCGCCGCGGCCCAGGCCGTGGGGGCCGGTCATCGGCCGCTGGACGCACCGGTCTCCGGTGGGGTGGCCGGTGCCACCGCGGGCACCCTCACCTTCATGGTGGGTGGCGCGGCCGCCGACTTCGCCGAGGCGAGCGATGTGCTCGCGGTGATGGGCGGCAAGGTGGTGCACTGCGGTGATTCGGGGGTCGGCCAGGCCGCCAAGATCTGCAACAACATGCTGCTCGGGATCTCCATGATCGGGCTCTCGGAGGCGCTCGTGCTCGGTGAGCGGCTCGGCCTGAGCCACCAGTCGTTCTTCGACGTGGTCTCCACCGCGTCCGGCCAGAGCTGGGCGCTGACCAGCTACTGCCCGGTGCCCGGCCCGGTCCCCGCCAGCCCGGCCAACAACGATTACCTGCCCGGCTTCGCCACCGCGCTGATGTCGAAAGACCTCACCCTGGCCGCGAACGCGTTGCAGGCCAACGGGATCGACGGTCAGCTCGGCGAACTCGCCGCCGCGATCTACGCGCGGTTCAACCAGACCGACGCCGGGCGGGACTTCTCCGCCATCGTCACCGACATCCGGGACCGTTCCGCGGAGGCCGACCGGTGACCGCGGCAGACATCTAGGTGCGAACCGACACGTCGCCGTTCGGTCTGCGGGGGCCCGCCGCGCGGGCCCGCCGCAGGCAGGCGGTGCTGGTCGCCGCACAATACGTGTTCGTCGCGCACGGCTATCACGGCGCCCGGATGGACGAGATCAGCGCGCGGTCCGGGATCAGCAAACCGGTGCTCTACGACCACTTCGCGGGCAAACTCGATCTGTATCTGGCTGTGCTGCAGCACAATCTGGACCGGATGGTCGACGGTGTCCGGGCCGCCGTCGCGCGCGACACCGACCCGCGGCGCCGGGTGCGTCGTGCGGTGATGTCCTACTTCGACTTCGTCGAACACGACATCGGCGGGTATGTGCTGGTATTCGAATCGCCGGTACCCAGCGAACCGTCCGTCGAATGGCGGGTGCGCACCGCGATGCGCGACTGCGCTGCCCTGGTGAGCGCCGCACTGCGCGCGGGCGGTGTGGACGAGGCCAGGGCCGAGATGCACGCCTGGGCACTGGTCGGTATCAGCCGTCTCACGGCCGGTCACTGGCTGGCAGCCGGGCGGCCGATCGCCAAGAGCGACGCGGTCGACACCGCGGCCGCGCTGTGCTGGAACGGATTATCGACAGTCGATCGACCACAGGAAGAACAAGGACAGTCATGGCTCAGGCTTTCGCATTGACCGAATCCGATGACGCGTTCCTCGCGAGCGCGGCGAACCGCTACGTCCACGTCATCGACATCCCTGCGCCGCCGTCGGCGGTCTGGACCGCCCTGATCGCCGACGACGCACTGGTGTCGTGGTCCGGGCTGGTCACCGGCATGCGGTGGATCACCCCGCGGCCATTCGGTGTCGGCACCTGCCGCGTCGTCACCCTCGGGCGCATCGCCGCGCTGACCGAACGCTTCTACCGCTGGGACGACCAGCGGCGCATGACCTTTACCGTCGACTTCGCCTCGATCCCCGGCCTGCGTCGCTTCGCCGAGGACATCGAGCTGACGCCGACCGCCACGGGAACCCGGCTCACGTGGACCTTCGCCGTGGAGGGCAAGCCCGCACTGCAACTGCTGCTGCGCTCGACGAGCGCGGTGACCGAGCGGATCACCGGCTCCATCGCCAAGGGCATCGCGGGCAGTGTCGCCGCGACGGCGCCGAACAGCGGCCCTGCCATCTGAGGGCACGACGTCGGCGGTTCATCCCTTGAGCCGCAGCACCGCCAGCACCCGGCGATGACGGGTATCCGACGGCGGCAGATCGAGTTTGGTGAAGATGTTGCCGATGTGCTTCTCGACGGCCCGCTCGGTGACGGTGAGCGAAGCGGCGATGGCGTTGTTGGTGAGTCCCTGCGCCATCAGTTCGAGCACCTCCCGCTCGCGCGGGGTGAGCCGGGCGAGCGAATCCTGTTGCCGGGACGCGCCCATCAGCTGACTCACCACTTCGGGATCGAGTGCGGTGCCGCCGGTGGCGACCCGGTGCAGCGCGTCGACGAAGTCGCCGACATCGGCGACGCGATCCTTGAGCAGGTAGCCGACGCCGCTGGCTCCGGCGGCGAGAAGTTCTGTGGCGTACCGGGTTTCGATCCACTGCGAGAACACGAGCACGCCGGTATCCGGATACTTCCGCCGCAGCTCGATGGCGGCCAGCAGGCCCTCGTCGGTGAAGCTGGGCGGCATCCGCACATCCACCACCGCGACATCGGGCCGGTGGGCGTCGACGACCTCGCTCAGCGACGTCGCGTCGCCGACCATCGCCACCACCTCGTGTCCGCGTTCGGTGAGCAGCCCGGCCAGCCCGTCGCGCAGGATCGCACTGTCCTCGGCGATCACCACCCGCAGGGGTGCGTGCGCACCGCCCGCGGTCACTGCGGGCCCTCGTTCGGCAGGATCATGGTCACCACGGTAGGCCCACCGGCGGGACTGTCGACGGTGAGCGTGCCGTCGACGGCGAGAGCACGAGCCGCGAGCCCGGCCAGCCCGCTGCCGGTCACCGTCGGCGTGCCGGGACGAGGTGCGCCACCGATTCCGTTGTCCCGCACGGTGACCGCGATGGATCGCAGACTGTCGGGCAGCACCGACACCGTCACCCGGTTCGCGTGCGCGTGCTTGACCACATTGGTGAGCAGCTCGGCGACGGAGAAGTAGGCGATCGCCTCGATGGCCGGGCTCGGTCGCCGCAGGATCTGCACACGCAGGTCGACCGGCACCGCGCAGCGGGCGGTGAGCGTCTCCAGGGCCGGGCCGAGGCCGAGCTCGAGCGCGGGTGGATGGATGCCGCGCACCAGTTCGCGCAGTTCGGTGAGCGCCTCCTTGGAATTGGCGCGCGCTTCGGCGATGAGATCGCGGGCGTCGCCGCCCGCGGCCAGGCGTTCTTCGGCCCTGCCCAGCGCCATGGCGATGGTGACCAGCCGCGCTTGTGTGCCGTCGTGCAGATCGCGCTCGACCCGGCTCAGGGTGGCGGTCGCGTCGTCCACCGCCGCACGTCTGCTGGCCCGCAGTTCTGCCAGTTGCCGGTCGCGCGGTGTCGCCGCCAACAGGTGGACGATCAGCATCCGATGCACCCAGCAGATTCCCCGGACCAGCCACGGCAGCGCGAAGCACAGCAGGATGCCGATCCCGGCCAGCCCGAGCGCCCGCGGCCAGGTGTCGATGTAGAACGTGCCGAACTGCGCGAGACTGTGGTGCTCCACGCCGTTGTCGTCCACCTGCATCGGATCGAACAGCGCCCACGGAATGGGGGAGATCGCCGTGAACCCGACCATCGCGATCACCACGAGGGCGACGTAGCCCACCGCGACACCGAGCACCGACTGTGCGAGCAGGAACAACACCGCCCGCCAGCTCGGCCGATCGGTGAACGCGCTCTTCAGGAAGCCGAAGAGGCCACTCGACCTGGTGAAATCCGGCGGCGATTCGACGTGGGCGCCGAGCAGCCCGCGCCCGAGGAACCGGTAGATCCGGCCCCAGACCCGCCCGCCGAGCAGCACCGCCGCCAGCAGCGGAATGCCGATGAGCACGATCGAGGCGTACAGCCCGGCGCCGAACCCGAAGAACAGGTAGCACACGGCCACACAGCCCAGGACGAACGACAGAACCAGATAGGCGAGCTCCTTCCACGTCCTGGCCTCGAACGGCGCGCGCAGGATCGCCGCCAGCGGGCCGGTCCGGCGCCGCGGTGCGTCCCGCGCGGTCTCGAGCACAGTGGTGGGTTCGCCGGCGATGTCGACCACGAGAGTCGGCTCGGCTGGTGTCTCGGTCATGACTCCATGGTTGTCGTCGCGGCCCGGAAATACGATCGAGCTGTCCACCGAGTCGATGGTGTGGCGAGCTACACCCCTCTCGCGTTCGCGCGAGGACCGGCTGGCCGGATCACCCGCGTCCGTGTATGAATGCGGCGCAACCACATTCGCAGCCGGAGGAGGGCGCTATGGGCCAGGATGTCGATTTTCCGGGGCTGGCGGAGGGGGTCCGGTCTCGTTTCGTCGAGGACGTCAACGGGTTGCGCGTGCACATCCTCGAATCCGGCCACAGCCGGTCCGGCCGTCCGTTGGTGCTGCTGCTGCACGGTTTCCCCGAACTGGCGTACTCGTGGCGCAAGGTCTTGGCGCCGCTGGCCGACGCAGGATTTCATGTGGTCGCGCCGGATCAACGTGGCTACGGCCGAACGACGGGTGGCGATCTCACCGACCTGATGTCCTTCCGAACGGACAACCTGGCCCGCGACGCGCTGAGCCTCGTCCGCGCACTCGGCTATGACCGGGCGCATCTGGTCGGGCACGACTTCGGATCTGTCGTCGCGGGCTGGGCCACGCTCGCCGACGCCCGTATTGTCCGATCGTTGACGATGATGAGCGCGCCGTTCTCGGGTGCCGGATTCGCCAAGTCCTCGGCCGAACTGGACGACGCACTGCGCGCCCTGTCACCGCCGCGCAGGCACTACCAGCACTACTTCGCGGGGACCTCGAGCGCCGCGGACATCGCTGACGCCCCGCAAGGGATCACCGATTTTCTGCGCGCGTATTTCCACATGAAGAGCGCGGACTGGCCCGGCAACGCGGACGCCGGAGAACTGCCCGGGTCGACCGCGCACGACTTGGCTCTCCTGCCGCGGTATTACGTCATGGACGCCGGCGTCAGCATGCCGGAAACGGTAGCGCCGCATTTACCGTCACCGCAGGAACGGGCCGCCTGTGCCTGGCTGACCGACGAAGAACTAAATTTCTACGCCCGCGAATTCGCTCGCACAGAATTCCAGGGCCCACTCAACTGGTACAGAGCTCTCACCCTGCCGACCACGGAAACACCGAGCAACCCGCGTATCGAAGTACCCACTCAATTCATTGCCGGCCAATGTGATTGGGGTATCTGGCAATCGCCCGGCGCCTTGCGCACCATGGCGCAACTCGTCTGCACGCAATTCACCGGTTCCCTGTTGGTCCCCGATGCCGGCCACTGGGTCCAGCAGGAGCAACCACTCGCCGTCATCGAACAGATCGCGAAATTCCTCGACGAAACCTAGGCGCTGACCAGCTCGTCGGTCTCGTATCGCCGGGCGAGTTCGGGCAGCCTCTGTTCACCACCGCGCACCGCGATTTTCCGGATTGTGGCCGCTCGAAGCGGGTATTGCCAGCGATGATGGCCCGTATTCGCAGCGCTGAGACAGGAGGGCCTGGTGGTGGATGACTCTTCCTGGAATGAGCGCGTTCGTGGCGAGACCGAGATTCAGCGGCTCGACCGGAACTGGGCATCATTGCTGCAGGAATTGCGCGTTGTGCAGACCGGTGTTCAACTGCTCACCGGCTTTCTGATGGTGATGCCGTTCCAGTCGCGATTCGAATCGTTGAGCACGTCGATGCGGGTGCTGTACTTGATCGTTCTCACCGCCTCGATCTGCGCGACCGCGCTGCTGGTGGCTCCCGTGGCCGCGCATCGGCTGCTGTTTCGCCGGCATCGGCTCGCGTGGCTGGTCTCGTCGTCGAATCAACTCGCGCTCATCGGGGTGATATTGCTCGGAGTCGCGCTGGTGGGAGTGGCGGTGCTGCTCTTCGATGTGGTGGCGGGCCCTACCGCGGCGGCGGTGGCGGGGGTGGTGTTCGGTGCGCTGTTCATCGGGACCTGGTTGGTTCGACCTTGGCACGCACGTCGCCGATCAGCGGGGGGCGTCTCCGACGATCAGCAACCCGGTGCCGAAGGAGCCCACCCGCCCGAACCCTGACTGCGCGGCTGACACAGTGGTTGGCGGTTGCCGGGGCCGTCGTGTGGGACAGCGCCCGAATCGGGCGCACTAGCCCCGGCAACCGCCCGCCCGCCGGTCAGAAGGTCGGCCATCCTGTTCCCGGCGGCGGTCTGTGGTTCGATCTACAACCGCGCGATACCCGGGCGCATCCGGTCGAAACAGGACCGCCGATTTCCCGACCTCTCTTCGGTCAGTGCTGCTTCAAACTGCCCACGGCGAGCGATCCGTTCGCCAGTGGCTGCCGCGTCTCCACGGCGCGGACATAGCTGTCGGGATCCTTGTCGACCGGCCGGACACCGGCATAGTGGCGCGCTTCGTAGGCGGCGAAAGTGACGGCCAGCCGATGGCGTTGCGGTACGGGGGCCAACCGGCGGAATTCGGTGAGGCCTTCGCGTTCTTCCTCTGCCATGTGGTCGCTGTTGGCGAGGTTGGCCGCCGCGACGGCGGCGTACCAGTCATCGGTGCCCACTTGATGGCGCGCGACGTCGGCCACCGCGTCTCTGATCTCGTTGTGATCATGGATGGCGTCGAGTGTCTCGTCTTCCACCGCGCCCGTGCGCCTGGCGGCGATGCCCGTCTCGAGCAACGCGGGGTAGAAGATCTCCTCTTCGGCCTGCGCGTGTAGCTCCAGGAAGGCCGCGAGCCTGTCCCAGATCGACGACAGCGCTGCGCTGTCGGTCCGATCGATCTGTTCCACGATCGCGAACAGCCGCCGCTGCTCGTGGTGGTCATCAAGGATCAGCTGGGTGATGTCCACGATTCCTCCCTGGTTGTCAGGTCAGCATGGATGGCCGGGCAGCCGGCATTTCGCCGGTAGCCGACGGTAACGCATTGCCGCTGACTTGCGGGTCAGCGCAGCTCGCGGCCCCGCGCGGCGGTGTCGGGCATGGGCCAGTCCAGCGGGATTCCCAGGATGGAGCCCACACCGCGGACCGCCGAGATCACCGCACGCACCTCATCGATCCCCTGTCCGAAGGCTTCGGTGCGATCGTCGATCCGGAAGGGGCAGAGAAAGGTGTGCCGACGATCGGGGTCTTGGCGGGGTCGTCCGAGTGTGATCACCACGGGGCCACCGGTGGTGTGCACGGCTTTGGCCGCCAACGGCGGACCGAACTCGCGAGCCTTCGCGGCGGATGTGGTGTGGCCGCCTGCCGCGGGGGGAGTGTCTACGGGTTCTCGCGAGTGGTCGGAGTCGGCGGGGCGGCCCGACGCGCCGACGAGCGTCGCGGCGTCCGAGATGTCGATCAACGCGGCATAGATGGCGGCCAACCTATCCGGTCCGCGCGCTTCACGAACGGGGCTGCCGACGACGCGGTAAGTGCACCGCCAACCTTGTGCCGCGTGGTCTTGTCGAGGATCAGCGATCTGTACCCGCAGCGCACGGTGTCCGGCTTTCACGGTGCTCGCGATGGCTATCTCATCGAGTTCTCTGTTCACAGCATCTCCCATGGTTGAGCGCAATCCCGACGGACTTCGCTGCGTGCAGACACGTGGATGGGTGTTGAGGCGGTGTAATCGCCGTTCGGGGTGGCAATCACTCCGCGATGTCCGCCGAAACGGTGCGAGCCCGGCCCCGCTGGACGTTGCCGCCTATAGGCTGGATCGGTCCATCTCCGACGTACCACTTCCACGACGAGAAGGGGATACACGTTGTCGACTCACAGACTCGCGTCCGCCGAACCGATCGGCGTCATCATCGCTACGGAGAAGGGGAGTACACCAGGCGAGGTGGATCGATGACCGTCATCGGGTTGATCTTCACCGGAGTCGCTGTGCTGCTCCACGGCTACATCTTCGTGATGGAGTCAGTGCAGTGGACGTCGGCGCGCACGCGAGCGACCTTCGGAATATCCGCCGCTGAGGCAGAGGCCACCAAGGAAATGGCCTTCAATCAGGGGTTCTACAACCTCTTCCTGGCCGTCGTGGCGGCGATCGGAATGGGGTTCACCGCGTTCGGCGACAAGGGAATCGGGCTCGCGCTCGTGCTGGCCGGGGCCGGTTCGATGGTGGCTGCCGGCGTGGTGCTGCTCGCCTCCTCCCCGGACAAGACGCGCCCGGCTCTGATCCAGTTGGTACCTCCGCTGATCGGTGGTGTCGCCTTGGTGATCGCCCGGCTCTGAGCGTGTCCTGCGAGATCCGATATCGGCGGGCGGCGGTTTGGGACGCGGATTTCGAGGTAACACGACGATGCGGCCGTCGGCCGCGCGAGCAGGTCATCACATCGTCGGAGGAGGAGAAGCAATGGATTCGCTGGACATCGTCGCTCAGTGGCGTCGCGACCTCGAGCTCGCCGATAACGGTGGCGAGGAGGCCGCGATACGGCGGTTGCGTGGCGAGTGGTCCGCGTCGGCGGGCATCGATCCGCAGGACGCGCCGACCCCCACTCCCGGGAGGGATGAAACCAGTCGGCGCACCGGAATCACGGACGACGATCTGACCTGATCGGCTCGCGGTCACAGGTCGACACCACGAGCGCGCGGTGCTCGTCCTCTTCGCGCGTTGGCGAATCAGTCGGGCAGCGGTGCGGTCGCTGGGCCCTCCAGCACCGCGCCGTTCGGTGCGAAGCGGGAGCCGTGCAGGGGACAGTCCCAGGTCTTCTCGGCGTCGTTCCAGTTGAGGATGCCGCGCAGATGGGTGCAGACCGCCGACACGGTGTGGGTCTCACCAGCGACGGTGCACAGCGCGGTCGGATGGACGCCGCGACGTTCGACCCTGCCCTCTCCTTCGGCCGGCGTCGTTCCGGCGCCGGCGCCCACCAGGTGCAGCCATCCGGTCGACATGTGCCGCGCCACCGGGGCATTGGCCTGCACGCCCGCGACCAGTGTCTTCACCGCACCGGTACGCCAGCCGTCGTAGGCGCGCGACCACGCGGGCTGTCGCTCGGTCAGCCGGCCTGCCAACACGAGCGCGGCGGCGACGCCGTTGGTCATGCCCCACTTGGCGAAACCGGTCGCGCACCGCACCTCATCGGCACCGAGCTGGACCGCGCCGACATAGGGCAGTTCGGAGATCGGGTGGTAGTCCTGCGCAGACCAGCGATCGAGTAGCCGCGCGCCGGGGAACCATCGACTCGTCCAGTCCAGCAACTCCGCGACCTGATCGGCCTCGGAATCGACGCGGCCGACGTCGTGGCCACTACCACCGGCCAGCAGGACATCGCCGGCCTCGGTGGGGCACCAGCGCAGCGAACGGGTCGGCTGACCAGCGCTGATGAACATCTCCTGCGGAATCGGGCCCGGAACCTGGAACGCGGCCAGGTAGGACCGCTGGGCCGTGAGTTGCGCCGCGATGCCGAGCCGTTCGAACACCGGCGATCCGGTGGCCACGATCGCGTTCGCCGCCGAAACCTCGCCCTGGTCGGTGCCGATCACGACGCCACCGTCGCGTCGGCGAAGTCGCTGTGCGCGAGTCGATTCGAAGATCCGGCTGCCGCTCGCCTCGAGGTCGGCCGCGAGCGCCGTGACCACCGCGACCGGATCGACCTGCGCCTGCTCCCTGAGCCGGACACCGCCGTGCGTGGGGAACGGGACGTCGAATTCGTCGATCAGCTGAGTCGGCAGCCCTACCGCACGGGTGGCCTCGTACTCGGCGCGGACCGCCGCGAACTCCTCGGCATTTTGTGCGTAGGTGACCGCGGGAACGCGCTGAGTGGCGATCTCATGGTCGATACAGAAGTCGAGCAACCAGTCGAAGCCCGCTTGATTCGCGGCCACATACTGCGACAGAACACGGAGGCCGTGCCGACGGGCGATCGCCTGCGCGCGCGTTCCCTGCAGCAGTGAGATCTTCGCGGTGGAAGCGCCGGTCGTCACGGCACCGATGTGGCGTGCCTCGAGGACGGCGACCTCGCGGCCCTGCTCGGCCAGGAGCAAGGCGGTGGTCAGGCCGACGATCCCGGCACCGATCACGACGGTGTCGACCTCGATGTCACCGGCGAGCGGAGGCCGGGCCGGTGTCGGTGTGCCTGCGAACCAAAACGATGTCATGCGGGCCGCATACCCCGCTACACCGAACGAAACTGAGCGCCTGTCCGAAGCTAGTGTCTGCCCTCGGCGAACTCCTCGACGATCTTGGCGCAGAAGGCGGGCAGATCGGCGGGGTTCCGGCTCGAGACGAGACCGTTGTCGGTGACGACTTCCCGGTCGACCACGGTGCCGCCCGCGTTGCGGATGTCGGTGCGCACGCTGGGGTAGGAGGTGAGGGTGCGGCCGCGGACGACGTCGGCTTCGACGAGGGTCCATGGCCCGTGGCAGATGACGCCGATCGGTTTGCCGGTGGCGGCGAACTCCTTGACGAAGGCGACGGCCGCGGGATCCTGACGCAGCTTGTCGGGGTTGGTGGTGCCGCCCGGGAGCAGGAGCGCGTCGAAGTCGTCGACGGCGGCTTCGGCGACGCGTCGGTCCACCGGGAAGGTATCGCCCTTCTCGACGTCGTGGTTCATCGCCTGGATCTCACCGCTGTCGAGGGAGAGCAGGGCGGTGGTGGCGCCCGCGTCCTCGACGGCGGCGCGTGGCTGGACGAGTTCGACCTGTTCGACTCCGTCGGTGGCCAGGATGGCGACGTGCTTTCCGGTCAGTGGTTGCTGGGTCATCGTGCACTCCTTCGGGTCAGCGTTTTCGCCGTCGACAGCAGCAATTCGAGCGCGTATTGCACCGAACGGTCGACAACCTCGGCGGGATCTCCGTCGTACTGCCGGTGACTGGCCTGTGCGTCGCCGCGCGAAACCACGCAGAACCACACGGAACCGGCGTCTTCCCCGTCTTGGGGGTCGGGTCCGCCGGCGCCGGTGGTGGCGACGGCGATATCGGCGTCCATCAGCGAGCGCACACCCTCTGCCATCGCCGTCGCCGCGGTCTCGGACACGACCGGCCCCTCGGGGACCCCGAGCACGTGCCGTTTGACCTCGGTGGCGTAGGCGACGACCCCGCCTCGAAACCACACCGCCGAATCCGGTGCGGCGCCGAGGGCCGCGGCCACCTGGCCCGCTGTCAGGGATTCGGCGACGGCTACGGTCAATCCGTGGCGTTCGGCGAGAGCGGCGAGCTGGTTCGCGGTGTCATTCCGCATCGCTGTCGGCGGATCGATCGCCGGATTCTTCCAGGGCCTGCGCCAATTCGTTGCGCAGTCGTTGAGCCGTGCGGTCGTCGCCGGCGTCACTGGCCGTGGTGATGTCCTGTCGCAGTTGAGCGATGATGTCGCGAGTGCCCATGGTCCTCCTTCGGCGCCGGAAATTCGGTTCGGCGGCAGTTGTAGAGACCGCCCAGTGTGGTCGTACCGCGGAAATCGGTTCCTAAACAGCACGGCCGTTCGAGGCGGGTGGTCGAGCACCGCCGGCGCTGTTCACAGGAGGCGGCGCACGGCTTCGACGAGTGCGCGGCGGCGGTCGTCGGCGCTCTCGGCGTCGGGCGAGCAGGCGGGCAGGCTGGTGATGTTGCTCGGGTTCCACGCGAGAGCCATGCTCAGCACAAGCGTCAGCAGCGCCGGGGGTGAGAAGTCGGCGCCGATGCCGTCCTGGTTCTGCGCCGCGGCAAGCGCGTCCAGTTTGGCGTCGCGCGCAGGCGCTGCGACGGCCGGGTCATCCCGGTCGCCACGCTCCAGACGGTGCCAGGTGGCCAGCCGGATGACCTCGGGGTGCCGCAGGCAATAGTCGAAAATCCGTCCCGCGTACTCGGGGAGGTCGACAGGGGTGAAGGGGACCGTGTTCAGGCCGTGGGTGACATGGGCGTCGAAGACCGCGTCGAAGAGTTGGTCCTTGTTGCCGAAGTAGACGTAGATGAGGTTCTTGTTGGCCGCCGCCGACTTGGCGATCCGGTCCACCCGGGCTCCGGCGATGCCGTATGTGGCGAACTCGTCGGTGGCGGCCGCGAGGATGCGGGTCTTGGTGGCGTCGGCTCGGGACATGGTGGTCATCGTAAGACGGCGATGGCTGCGTCCGATGCGACGAGCAGCACCGTGCACCACAGGGTGACCCCGATCATCAGCCAGCAGATCAGCGGTCGGCGGGGGATGCCCAGCGCCGCACCGAGTAGAGCCGAGCCCCAGGTGCCGAAGAGGGCGGGCCCGACGATGCCGAAGCCCGCCACGCCGTATCGGTCGAGGACTCGCCGTGCTCGTCGGCCGGTGGCGCCGGAGAGCCGGGCGCTGCGCGCGGTCGTCGTCGAGCCGGTCGCATCGACAGCGGATGTGCCATCGGTCGGTGCCGTCGAATCATTCTGTGCGGCAATCGGATTCCGGCGGAATCGCCAGGACTTCCACATGAGCCGAACGCGTTCCATGGCGAAGACGGCGAAGACCACACAGCACGCCGCGCCCAGCAGTACCGCGATCAGCGCGACCGGGCCGGGCAGGGACAGTGAGAGGCCGACAGGGATCGCGGGGGTGCCCACCGCAAAGCCCGCGAGCAGCGTCCCGACAAATCGCCCCATGCAGATTCCTCTCACCCGCGACGTGCGCGCTCCGGTGGGCGGCTCCGACGACCAGCAATTAACTAACTAGTTAGTATGGTGCCATGAAACCCACCGATGCGGTGCTCGGCGAACTGGCGGCCGGCAAATATCTGCTTCTCACCACATTCCGCCGAGACGGCACGGCGGTCCCCACGCCGGTCTGGGTGATGCGCGACGGCCGAACGCTGGCGGTGTGGAGCGCGGCCGACGCCGGAAAGGTGAAGCGGATCCGCAACGGGAGTCGAGTGATCGTCGCCCCCTGCGACTGGCGCGGCAAGCCGCTCGGCGTCTCGGTTCCCGGCTGCGCCGAGGTGCTGGCGCCGGACGCGAGTACGCACTTCACCGCGTTGATGAAACGCAAGTACGGGCTGGTCGCCCGGATCGGGCTGGTGGGCAGCAGGCTGCGTGGGGGCACCGGCCGCATGGTGGGAATTCGGATCCGCCTGGACGGCTGACGGTGGCGGACGAGACTCGGGTGCGCGCCCCGCTAGGTGCAGCAGTTCGGATCCAGGACCGTGCACAGCGCGGACAGTGCGTCGCGGCGCGCGCGGTGAATCGTGTTCATCCCGCGCCGCTCGGACTCCACCAAGCCCGCCTTGCGTAACTGGCTGAGATGATGCGAGACCGTGGACTCGCTCAGGCCGACCGCGGCGGCGAGCTCGCCACCGTTCTCCTCGCCGAGTGGGCTGGTCAGCAGCAGCGACAGCAATTTGACCCTGGCCGGGTCGGCGATCGCCTTGAGCCGCAACGCCACTTCCAGCGCGGCGGCGTCGTCGACGGGCCGCGCCGCGACGGGGGCGCAGCAGACGGGGGCGGACATGTCGATCATGGGGAGCGCCTTGGGCATGACACCGACCCTACCTGCGGTATTGACATATGTCGAAAAGGTGAGCAGACTCGGCACCACAAGTTCTTCGATATATGTCACACAAGTGGAGGTTCGATCATGTCTCGTATCCAGCTGGCCCTCAACGTCGACGACCTCGACACCGCCGTGCGGTTCTATTCGACCCTGTTCGACACGGAACCGGCCAAGCGCAAGCCCGGCTACGCCAACTTCGCGATCGCCGAGCCCCCGCTCAAGCTCGTGCTGATCGAGAACGCGGGTCAGGGTGGGTCCCTCAATCACCTCGGCGTCGAGGTCGAAACCTCCGAGCGGGTCCACGGTGAGATCGCCCGGCTCTCCGAGGCGGGCTTGTTCACCGAGGAGCAGATCGCGACCACGTGTTGCTTCGCCACCCAGGACAAGGTGTGGGTGACCGGGCCGGGTGCGGAGCGGTGGGAGGTTTACACGGTGCTGGCCGACAGTGAAACCTTCGGCACCGCACCCGAACTTGCCCTCGCGGATGCCGAAGCGGTCGGCGTCTGCTGCGGCACCGCGGCCGAAGCCGACGCCGAGGGCGCCTGCTGCGGTACCGACGCCAAGTCGAAGGCTGTCGCCTCCGGTGCGAGCTGCTGCGGCTGATCCTGGCCGCGGCGGGCGAGTTCACTCGATGTTCGTTTGCTTTATGGATTCGATATCGGTCAATATCGACATATGTCGAATCAGGATCTGCCGCTGAGTGTGGCCTCACCTGCGTGTGAGGCCACACTCAGCACCCGCCCACCGATGAGCGGCGAGACCGCCGCCGAGCTGGCCGCGCTGTTCAAGGCCCTCGCCGACCCGGTCCGGCTGCGGCTGCTCTCGGCGATCGCGTCCCGAGCAGGCGGTGAGGCCTGCGTGTGCGACCTGTCCACCGGCATCGACGTCACTCAGCCGACCATCTCGCACCACCTGAAGGTGCTGCGCGAGGCCGGATTGCTCACCAGCGAACGCCGCGCGTCCTGGGTGTACTACCGGGTTGTCCCGCAGGCGCTGGCGCGGCTGTCGGACGTGCTCGCGACCGAGGCGGGAGCGGTGACCGCGTGAGCACCACGACCGACCACCCGGCTGTCGTGGGCAAACTCTCGACGCTGGACCGGTTCCTGCCGGTCTGGATCGGCGTCGCGATGGCCGCCGGACTGCTGCTCGGGCGCACGATTCCCGGTCTCGGCGACACGGTGAGCGCGGTGGAGATCGACGGCATCTCGCTGCCGATCGCGATCGGGCTGTTGATCATGATGTATCCGGTGCTGGCGAAGGTCCGCTACGACCGCCTCGACACCGTCACCGGCGACCGCACACTCCTGATCAGCTCCCTGGTGCTGAACTGGATCCTGGGCCCAGCGCTGATGTTCGCCCTGGCCTGGCTGTTGCTGCCCGACCTGCCCGAGTACCGCACCGGCTTGATCATCGTGGGTCTGGCGCGCTGCATCGCGATGGTGATCATCTGGAACGACCTGGCGTGCGGCGACCGCGAAGCCGCCGCCGTCCTCGTCGCGCTGAATTCCGTTTTCCAGGTCGTCATGTTCGCCGTTCTCGGCTGGTTCTACCTCGCGGTCCTGCCCGGTTGGCTCGGGCTCGAGCAAACCAGTATCGACGTCTCTGCTTGGCAGATCGCGAAATCGGTGCTGATCTTCCTGGGAATCCCGCTCCTGGCCGGGTTTCTGACCCGCCGCTTCGGCGAACGCGCCAAGGGTCGCGACTGGTACGAGTCGGCATTCCTGCCCAGGATCGGCCCGTGGGCGCTCTACGGTCTGCTGTTCACCATCGTGATCCTCTTCGCGCTGCAAGGCGACCAGATCACCTCCCATCCGCTCGACGTCGTCCGCATCTCGATCCCCCTGCTGGCCTACTTCGCGATCATGTGGGGCGGCGGCTACGCCATGGGCGCGGCCCTCGGCCTCGGCTATGAACGCACCACCACGCTGGCGTTCACCGCTGCGGGCAACAACTTCGAACTGGCCATCGCCGTGGCGATCGCCACCTACGGCGTCACCTCCGGTCAGGCGCTCGCCGGGGTGGTCGGCCCGCTGATCGAGGTCCCCGTCCTGGTCGGGTTGGTCTATGTCTCGCTGGCCTTGCGCAATCGGTTCGCGCCCACCACCGCCACTTCGTCGGCCTCGGCCACCTGAAAGGCATTGCCCCCCATGACAACCAAGCCCAGTGTGTTGTTCGTCTGTGTCCACAACGCGGGCCGCTCCCAGATGGCCGCCGGATTCCTCGCCCATTTCGCCGGTGACGCGATCGAGGTCCGATCGGCGGGGAGCGCGCCCGCCGAGACGATCAATCCGTCCGCGGTCGCCGCGATGGCCGAACTCGGCATCGATATCGCCGACCAGAGCCCGAAGATCCTCACCGCCGACGCGGTGGAAACCTCCGATGTCGTCATCACCATGGGCTGCGGCGATACCTGTCCCTGGTATCCCGGCGTGAGTTACCGCGATTGGGTCCTGGAAGACCCCGCGGGCAAGGGTGTCGATGCGGTCCGCCCGATTCGCGACGAGATCGAGTCCCGCGTGCGGGCTCTGATCGGGGAGTTGTTGCCACAGACCATGCGCTGATTTCGGCGCCCGTGCGTATTCGGTCCCGGTCGGGGTAAGCGGTTCGTACTTCTGCTCTCGATGATGGGAGGCGTCATGGTGAGTCACGACGAGAAAGTCTCGACCGGGAACGGCGGGCGCATGCGCATCGCGCGTAGCCGGGGCGCGCTGGGCGGGCTCGCGGTGCTGCTCCTCGGGATCTGGGGCGCACTCATCCCGTTCGTCGGGCCGTACTTCGATTTCGCGTACACCCCCGACGAGGCGTGGGTGTGGACCTCGGCACGGGGCTGGCTACAGGTCCTGCCCGGCGTCGTCGCGATCGTCGGCGGGCTGCTCATGCTGATGAGCAGGAACCGGGTGGTCGCGAGTTTCGGTGGCTGGTTGTCGGTGGCGGCGGGCGCGTGGTTCGTGATCGGGCCGTTCCTGGCCGACCTGCTGCGTCTCGGGGACATCGGCGAACCGGTCGCCACATCGGATCTGAAGCGCGCGCTGCTGCAGCTGACGTACTTCTACGGACTCGGCGCGCTGATCCTGTTCTTCGCCGCGAGCTCGCTGGGCCGCCTGTCGGTGCTCAGCACCCGAGACATCGCGCTCGCGGAACGCGCGCGGAGCGTCGAACAGCGTCGCGTGACCGAGGACGAGGTTCCCGCTACCGGCGGGTACTCCGCTCCGCGACAGCCGTACCCCACCGATGCCCGGCATCGGCCGGTATGACGGGCTAGGCCGTTTTGACGGTGACCATCGTGTCGGCGCTCGGGAAGTCGAGCACGCGCAGACGCCCGGTGACCAGGTCGACGGTGTCGGCGACCACTCGGCCCGCGCGACGCGCGTCGTCGGCGAAGCTCGTGCTGACCACCCGGTAGCTGCGCTTGGCGGTGAGCACGATGTCGCCCGCCCGGAGCGACCCGGCCGCGGTCGGGGGCTCGGCCGGGACTGTCGCCTGTACCGGTCTCCGTATGAGCTCGATCAATTTCAGCAAGCTGTTCTCCACCCTGTGAACGTCCGCCAGGACGTCCCGTTCGCCGGATTAGCGAACGGTGTCGAACCTTCTTTACCCGCCGGCGTCACGGTTGAACCCTCGAATCCGCGCCGTCCGCTCGGGCGGCGCGGTGGAGTTCGTGGGTCACCGATCGGCCGCACCGGTGCGCGGTAGCGTTCGGAATATCACCCCGCAGTCGGATTCGATCTCATACCAAGGGATTACGGCCGACGAGAATTCCGTCGATAGCTTCGGGAGATGACGACACCTGCTCTGGTCCCCGAGTCATCTCCCCGGTCGCCGCGGCGCGGCGCGGACGGCGATTACGCCCGTCTGTTGCGCAGAATCTCCGACGCGGGGCTGATGCGCCGGCGTCCCGTGTACTACGCGGTGCGGCTGGGCCTCGTCGGGACCGCGTTCGCGGGGGGCTGGGCCGCGTTCGTTCTGGTCGGCGACTCGTGGTGGACCCTGCTGGTCGCGGCGTTCATGGCGGTGACGTTCGCGCAGGTCGCGCTGGTGATGCACGATGTCGCCCACCGGCAAGTCTTCCGGCTGCGACGGCCCACGGAGCTCGTGGGAAGGATCGCGGGCAACGCGGGCATCGGCCTCGGCTACGGCTGGTGGCAGGACAAGCACACCCGCCATCACGCCAACCCGAACCACGAGGAACTCGACCCCGATGTCGCGCCCGACATCCTGGTCTGGTCACAGCAGCAGGCACGCTCCAGTCGCGGCCTGCCGCGTCTCGTCGGACGGGCGCAGGCGTTCCTGTTCTTTCCCCTGCTGTTGCTGGAGGGCCTCAACCTGCACCTGGCCGGCGTCCGGGCGCTCGCGAATCGCTCGGTCAAGCACCGCGGCTGGGAGGGCGCGCTGCTGTTCGGTCACTTCGCCCTCTACCTGGCGGCGCTGTTCGCGGTCCTGCCCGCCGACAAAGCGCTCGTGTTCCTCGCCGTCCATCAGGGCTTGTTCGGCCTGTACATGGGCTGCATCTTCGCCCCCAACCACAAGGGCATGCCGACCTTGACCGGTGACGACCGGCCCGACTACCTCCGTCGCCAGGTACTGACCTCCCGCAATGTGCGCGGCGGTGTGGTGACCGACTTCGCCCTCGGCGGGCTCAACTATCAGATCGAACATCACCTGTTTCCGAGCATGCCGACGCCGAACCTGCGTCATGCCCAGGTGATCGTCCGCGATTACTGCGCCGAAATCGGCGTGCCGTACCACGAGACCGGGCTGATCGCCTCGTACCGCGAGGCGCTGACCCACCTGCACCACGTCGGCGCGCCTCTGCGTGCCGCGGGCGAAGTTCCCCGACGCGACACCTGAACACGGTCCCGGCCACGCGTGTGGTCGGGACCGACGCGGCTGACGTCAGCGATGAATGATGCAGGTGGTGGTGGCGTGGGCGACGAGTTTGCCTGCTTCGTCGAACACCTTGCCTTCGGCCGTGGCCGTGGTGCGGCCGACGTGCAGCGTCGTGCCGGTGCCGGTGAGGCGGCGGCCGTCGGTCGCAACGGAGCGGATGTAGTTGACCTTCAGCTCCAACGTGCCGTATCCGACGCCCGCATCCAGTGCGGTATGAACCGCGCACCCCATCACCGAGTCCAGCAAGGTCGCACAGATGCCGCCGTGGGTGGTGCCGAGCGGGTTCGCGAAATCGGGGCGCGTGACGAGGCTGAACGACACCCGCCCGAACTCCAGTTCCTCGACCGTCATCCCGAGCAGCGTGCCGATGCCGGCCCGATCAGGCATCGCGGTCGCCGCGCGCAGCAGTTCGAGCCCGGTCATCGTGGCGAAATCCGGCGTTCCGGGGTTGTGCGTTGCGGTGGTCATCATGCCCTCTCCAGTGATAGACCGATCGTTCTAGCGCCGATGACGATACCGTACGATGAACTGATCGGTCTATTGCGGAAGGGTTGCCGATGAACACAGTGGCGGGGCCACGAGAACGCCTCATCCGCAGCGCGATTGTCATGATGCGCGAACACGGAGTCGCCGCAACGGGCCTGACGGAGCTACTCGCCCACAGCAAGACCGCCCGAGGCTCGATATATCTCCACTTTCCCGGCGGAAAGAGCGAACTCATGGAGCAGGCGACCCTGCATGCCGGGCAGCAGATCAGTGCGACGATCGACGCGCTGATCGCCGAGTCGTCGTCACCGGCAGAGGTCGTTCTCGGACTGGTGGAATTCTGGAAGCGGCTCCTCGAGAAGTCGTCGTTCACCGCCGGCTGCCCGATCGTGGCTGCCGCGCAGAGCGGCCCCGACTCGCCGACCGTCCAAGCGGCGTCGGCCACTGTTTTCGCCGACTGGACCCGTCGACTGGCCGATGTCCTGATCTCGGCGGGCAGGGAATCCGCAGTGGCAGCGTCGGTCAGTAGCGTCATTGTCAGCACGATCGAAGGCGCGATCATTCGGTGTCGCAGCGAGAAATCTCTTCAGCCGCTCGATGACGCGGGTACCCATCTGGTCAGACTTCTCGAACTCTGAACAGTTCTGCGCACCTACCGGATCGGCGCAGACCCCGAGTCCGCTGGTGCTAGCCCAACGGTGCGAGTAGCGCGCGGACGAGGGGCATCGCCGGGTTCGGAGGTAATAGATCTTCGGCGTTGGCCAGTACCGACTCCAGCGGGAGCGTTCGGTGCGCGTGGTGTGCCGGGTTCTCCCTCACCGCCGCGGCGTCGTCGATGCCCTGCGCGACGGCGAGGGGCAGATCGACCGGCACCTGGGCGGTCTTCTCCGGGTTCAGTGGCTGGTCGAACCGCAATGGTGTGGGTGCCGAATAGTCCGTGCGGTCATATCCCGTTTCGATCAGCACCCGCAGCGCGGGTTCGATCAGCGCGGCTGCGGGCTCGGTCAGCGCTGAGTGGTCGGTGTGTTTCCCGAGTGCACGCAGCGGATACAGCAGCGGCAGCGTTCCCTCCGGGTTGGGCAAGGAGATGTAGGTCGTGTCGCCGTGGTTCTGGCAGTTCTCCGGGTGTACGGCGCAGTTCTGTTGCGCGAGGTAGCCGGAGCGGTCCGGATATCCGTAGATGGCCGCGCCCGCCTTGGGTTGGCTGCCCGCTCCGTTGCCCTTGGGTTGCAGGTAGGACGGATGGATCAGGAGCGTGCCCAGCACGGCATTCGCGTCGGCGAGCACATTGAGTGGATACGCCGGAAAGTCCGAGATGCCGTCGTACTGCATCGCGATATCCGTTGTCCGGATGCCGGTATCGGTGGGGGTGGGCGGGCCGAAGCTGATGTCGGCGATCGGGAGACGACCGAAACGCACCGGCCGTTCGATGATCCCCCCGTTGGGACGGTTCGGATTCGCGATGAGCACGAACGACAGTCGATCCTTGTCCGCCTGCGACAGGTCGGCCGAAACGGACTTCTGTGCACTGGCCACTGTCGCGCCCTGCGAATATCCGAAGATGACGATGGCGCCGGCCGGATTCGAATCCATGGCCCGCGTGGCGATCGTGTCGAGGTTCGTCACACCGTCGACCACCGAGGCGTCCCACTTCGCCGACGAGGCGTGCGGGCCTTTCGACGTGATGACGGGCCACAACGCCGCGTCGTACGGGACAGGAACGAAAGCCACGCCGGGACACTCGTTGTCGGTGCAGCCGCTCGCGCCGGGATCGATGAAGTTCTGGTACGCGTTGCTTTCGAAGTTGTGCGCCACCGCGGGGTCACTGGTGCCGGTTCCCGGAACGATCAGCGCCGTCGTCGCCAAGGCCACCGTGCCGAAAACCTGTGCCTTGACCCAACTCACGCCCAGCGCCGCCAGCACCGCCACGGACGCGCCGTCGCGGACCGATGTTCGGGCAACTCGCTTGTTCGACGCCTGCATCATTGACTACCCCTTCGATCGGAGGAAGTGCGAGACGAACAGTCACGGAAGATCGTCGAAACGTACGTCGTGGGCGACGGCGGTCGCGTGCAGACCATCGGCGCCCGGCTGGATGGCGGTCAGGCGCGCACCGAGCGGCAGCGCTTGCAGCGGCACGACGAAGGTCAGGGATTGGCGCAGCAATGCCAGCGAGATCGTCGGTCCGCCTGCCGCCGCCTGGACCGAGACCGGGGTGACCTCGATGCCGGCCTCGGTCGGTGCGACGGTGACGAAAACTGTCGCAGGCACCGAGATCCCCGCCACCGAGAACGTCCCGGTGGCGCGCAGGCCTTGCGGACTGTCGGAGATCGACTCCACGCCCGCCGGCGCGAAACCCAGCACGACGTCGTAGGGGACCACCGCGGTCGCGGTCGCCGTAGCCGCGACAAGATTGGATGTGCGGTTGTTGATCAGGTCGGTCAGCGGCGCGGAGACATCGGTCAGCGCGACATCGAGGTCATGGACCGAAATATTCTGCCCACTCCAGTCGCCGATCCGGATGTCGATGTCGTGATAGGTGCCGGCGACGGCCTGGGTCAGGAACGGAAACCCGGATATCTCGACACTCGGTCGCTTCGGAAGCTCGTACTCGGCGGCAACCTGACGTCCGATCTCGTTCTGCGCCACCACCACCGCGACCCGATCGCCCACGACCAGCCCGATCGCCAGCACAACGATCAGAATCAGCAGGGCACGCATACATTCACCATCTCGGCCATCCCCCCATCATGCTGTGGATCGCACCCGAACGCCGCCCCCGACCCGCCAGACATCCGTCTACCGTGGTTGGCTGCCGTGTTCACCCTCACGGGTTCGGATGACCGTGCTGCCGGACGCGACGACCCGAACTGAAATGATCTCGTGTGGCGTGCTGCCCGGACGGGGTGGCCCTGGGTGGAACGGGACCTCGTGAGCTCCGCTGTACTTCTGATAGTGATCGTGCTGGTTGTGGCGGTGATGTTCGCGGTGCCGTGGTGGGTGCTGGTTGCCGCGCCGACCGGGCGCAGTGGGTTGCGGTATCGGGTCGGGACCGGGGTCTGTGTGGCTGGTTTCGTGGGTCTGCCCGTCGCGATGTTCCTCGGGCACGGGCCGCCGCAGTTCGACCCGGCGGCGGTGGTGGGCGATGTTCTGCTCGGGGTGTTGTGGGTGGTGTTCGTCTGGTCGGTGATCGGGTCGCTTGTCCGGGGCGCGCTGCGTGTTGCCGGGGTCACCGGGATGCGCGTGACCCAGGGGGTGGCGCTGGGCGTGGTGGTGGTGTCGGTGGTGCTCACCGGGTACGGGGTGTACGAGGCGCGGCGGGTGCCGCAGGTTCGGACCGTCGACGTCGCGATACCGGGTTTGGCCGACGGACTCGACGGGCTGCGGGTCGTGGTGCTCACCGATACCCACTTCGCCGCGATCGACCGGGAGGGATGGTCGCGAGAGGTTGTCGAGGTGGTGAATGCGCAGCGGCCCGACATCGTGGGTCTGGCCGGGGATCTCGTCGACGGTTCGGTGGAGCGGCGCCGCGATCAGGTCGCCCCGCTCGCCGATGTCCGAGCCCCGCTCGGCCGGTTCTACATCACCGGCAATCACGAGTACCTCGACGACGCCCAGAGCTGGATCGACTACATGGCAGGCATCGGCTGGCAGCCGCTGCACAACGCGCACCGGACCGTCGACCGCGACGGTGATCGGTTGGTTGTCGCCGGTATCGACGACCCCACCGCCGATGTGCCCGGCCACGGGCCCGACCTGCCCGCCGCGCTCGCGGGCACCGACCCCGCTCTGCCGGTCGTTTTGCTGGCCCACCAGCCCAAACAGGTCACTGACAGTTCCGCGGCCGGGGTGGAACTGCAGATCTCCGGACACACCCACGGCGGTCAGATCTGGCCGTTCCACTACCTGGTCCGACTCGATCAGCCGGTCGTCTCAGGGCTGAGCAGGCACGCGGACACCCAGCTCTACACCAGCCGCGGCACCGGTTACTGGGGTCCGCCGATGCGGGTGTTCGCACCGAGCGAGATCACCGTGCTGGTCCTGCATCCGCAGCGGTGAACGCCTGCGGCACAGTGTGTTTCGCGGGCGGCGTTCAGTTGTCGAGTCCGAGCCGGACGACGCGGTCGTCTCCGGCGGCAGGGTCGCCGCGGCCGTCGGTGTTGTTCGTCAGCAGCCACAGCGACCTGTCCGGCGCGACGGCGACATCGCGAAGGCGCCCGTACTCGCCGACGAGGAGCTCGGTCGAGTGGGCGAGGTCGTCGAGCGGGATGCGGCGTAGTCGCTCACCGCGCAGATTCGCGAGGTAGACGAACCCGTCGATATTCGTCATCCCGCTCGGGCTGGCCTCGGACGGTTTCCACTGCTGAACAGGGTCGATGAAACCGGCCCGCCCGGCGATGCCTTCGACCTCGGGCCACCCGTAATTGCCGCCGGGTTCGATGAGATTGAGTTCGTCCCAGGTGTTCTGGCCGAATTCGCTGGCGAACATGCGCCCGTCCGGGGCCCAGGTGAGGCCCTGCGGGTTCCGGTGGCCGTAGCTGTAGACGAGTGATCCCGGGGTGGGGTTGTCGGCGGGTGCCCGCCCGTCCGGTGTCATGCGCAGGATCTTTCCACCGAGGGACGCCCGATCCTGGGCCGTCGTGCGGTTGCCCGCGTCGCCGACCGTGGCATACAGCATTCCGTCGGGTCCGAAGGCGATCCGGCCACCGTTGTGGTTGGTGGCTGCGGGCAGGCCGGTGAGAATCGGTGTGCCGCCGCTCAATTCAAGGTTGCCGGGCGGTCCGGTGAGGTTGAATCGTTCGATGCGATTGTCATCGGCGGTGGTGTAATAGGCGAACAGGTGTCCCTCGCGCACCGCGATGCCGAGCAGCCCGCCCTCGCCGGACGGCTCGACATCATCGATGACCCCCACCTCGTATTGCGTTCCGTCGGGACCGATTTCGAGGATGCGGCCGCTGTCGCGTTCACTCACCAGTGCGGTGGAGCCGTGGAAGGCGATCGACCACGGGGCGTCGAGCTCCTCGGTGACGGTGGAGTCGCCGCCGGATACGCCCGTCCGGGTGGTTGCCTGCTCGGACCGCTCGCCGGGGGCGCAGCCGCACATCAGACCGATGGCCAAGCCGGACGCCACGAGAAACGCTCTGGTGCGGAACTCCATGTCTTCGAGACTAAACCCGCTCGTCGATCACCGGCCAGATGTCGCCGAGCCCGCCGAAGCCGGTGGAACCGTACCTCATCAGGCGAAGACCGTGCGAACAACAGCCTCGTCGCCCTCGATCGCGACCAGCCCGAGTGCGAGGGCATCGCCGAGAGTGATCGCGCCTGCGGCGAGGCCGAGAAGGTAGCCGGGGTCAGCGCGCACCGTGGCGTCGAGTGGGCAGCCGTCGTGCGGGCCGACCTCGAAGCCCGAGCGCGACGCGCGGAGCTGGAACAGCGAGTCGCCGATCTCGAGGCCGATCGTCGCCGAGGGACGAACCTCGACCCGGGCGTCGAGCAGGGCGGGGACGGCGAGGGCGAGCCGCCCGGGGCGGAAGGCGTCGCCGTCGGCGGGACCGCGAACCATCAACGGGGTGGACCAGCGAATCAGGCCCTCGATCGGCCGGCGCAGCTCGGCACCCCACGGCGTCAGGGCATACTCGACCACGCTGCCCTCGCCGGTCAGCCGCCGTTCGACCACGCCCGCGCGCGCGTCTGACCACGCTCGACAGCGGCGACACTGTGGCGGTCGGGAATGCCGATCGCCATCGCGCTGAATCCGCTCGATCGCTGACTACGGTCGATCAGCCGCGGCGTCGCCCGGTGCCCGGAAACAGGCTGTCCCACAGTCTCGTCGGGGTTCGCTCGGGATCCATCAAGTCGTTCTCGGCCAGGGGACTGTCCTCGTTCTCGACGGTCTCGGGTTCGAATCGCCTCAGGGTCCGGCCGTCGCCGCGCAATGCCTCGACGGTGCGCACGAGCGAGGAGGTCTCGGCGAGCGTGGCGTCGAACTTCGCGGGGTCGGTATCGAGATGTTCGCAGAGCAGCTTGCGCCGGATGCCGAGGATGGTGTCGCGCAGGAGCTCACCGTCGGCGGTGGCGCCAGTGACCTCGACGGCCAGATCGCACTCGGTGTCGAATCCCATCGAACGATTGTTGAGATTCGACGATCCCACCCGCAGCAGACGGTCGTCCATCACCAGCACCTTGGCATGGACGTAGATGGGCGCACCGGCGGCGGTGACGGGGTAGTAGACAGCGAACCGATTCTCGATGTCGGCCTCCCACAGCAGGTGCAGCAGGCGGCGCCGGGCACCGTCCATGGCCTGCTGCTCGAGCCAGCCGTCGGCGTTGCGGGGGAGCACCAACACGACCTCCGGGCCGTTCGGCTCGCGCAGGCGGGCCGCGATCGCCTCGGCGAGGGTGCGGGAGGCGAGGTACTGGCTCTCGATATAGAGGCACCTGGTGGCGCCCGCGATCGCCGCCAGATACAGCGCCTCGATCTCGCGAACTTCGGCGCGATCGGCGAGTTCGGGCAGAGTGCGCGCGATACCGACATCGACGGACCGCATCGTCGGCTCCAGACCTTCGGGCCACGGGGTGTCCCCGGCGATCTCACCGACCGCGTCCAGTTCCCGGCCGGTGGCCGCTTTCCACCTCGCCCGAGCCAACTCACCGATGGCCTTCGCCGCGTCCCCGTCGACAGCGGTGGTCGCATCGTGCCAGGGACCGTAGCTGTTGCCGTTCGGCGCGGTGCGGAAACCGTTGTCGTCGCGGTGGTCGCTGGTGTCCCAGCGATCGACCGTCATGTCGATGCCGCCGCAGAACGCGAGGCGGTCATCGATCACCACGATCTTTTGATGATGTGCCGACCCGATCGGGTGCGCGGCGTCCATTTCGAAGTGCAGCCTGCGGTCGGTCAGCCAGTTGACGATGAAGATCGGGGTCATCCCGCGGCTCATCGCCGTAAACGCGCCGATGTTCCACTTCAGCAGATAGATCTCGAGGTCCGGTCGATGCCGTGGCAGCCAGGACAGGAATGCGCCCAGCCGATCGGGTCCTTCGAGGGTTTTCCCGTGTGGTTCGAATTTTATCCGGGTGTCGAAATCCCAGCCGATCAGCACGATGCGCTGGCGGGCTTGCAACATCGCCGACTTGGCATGGCGGAAGTAGTCGGCCGCATCGACGATGCAGGCCAGCCGATCCGCCTCGGCGATCTGCCAGCAGGTTTCGCCGGGAGACAGGATCGGTTGCTCGTCGCGCATGGGTAGTCAGTTCTTTCGTCCGTCCGGCCACCCGTCCCCGCAGGTGAACGATTCACACTACTGCGTGGTCCCCCAGGTCGTGGGCCGCGGCGACTGCGGCGTTGGTGAGGGTGCCCGCGTGGGTGTTCAGGCCCAGCGCGAGACTGCGATCCTGCGCGCAGGCACGTTCCCAGCCGTTGTCGGCCAAGGCCACCACATAGGGCAGGGTGGCGTTGGTGAGTGCGTAGGTCGAGGTGTGCGGTACGGAGCCCGGCATGTTCGCCACGCAGTAGAACGTCGATTCGTGCACCGGATAGGTCGGTTCCGCGTGGGTGGTCGGGTGGGTGTCCGCGAAGCAGCCGCCCTGGTCGACTGCGATATCGACTAGCACCGAACCCGGTTTCATCTGCGCGACGAGGTCGTTGCTCACCAGCTTCGGGGCGGCGGCGCCGGGGATCAGCACAGCGCCGATCACCATGTCCGCCGCGCGGACCTGCTCCGCGATCGCCAGCTTCGACGACGCCAGGCCGCGCACACGGTTGTTGTAGCGCCAGAACGACATCCGCAACTTGTCGAGGTCGGTGTCGAGCAATGTCACGTGCGCGCCCATACCCAAGGCGATGTTGGCCGCGTTCTGGCCCGCGACGCCTGCCCCGATGATGACCACCTCGGCCTGGTCCACCCCGCCGACACCACCGAGCAGCACCCCGCGACCACCGTAGGGCTTCATCAGCGCGTGCGCGCCGACCTGTGGCGCCAGACAGCCCGCGACCTCCGACATCGGATAGAGCAACGGCAGCACACCGGACGGCAGCTGCACGGTCTCGTAGGCGATGGCCGTAACCCGTTGCGCCAGTAGCTGTTCGGTCAACGGCCGGTCTGCCGCCAGATGCAGAAAGGTGAACAGGACGAGTCCTTCGCGCAAGCGGTGATACTCCTGCGCGATCGGTTCTTTGACCTTCAACACCAGCTCCGCCCCGGCCCAGACGTCGTCGGCCGCGGCGAGGATCTGTGCTCCGGCCGCGAGGTATTCCGAATCGGGAATCGACGATCCCACTCCGGCCCCGGCTTCGACGATCACGTGATGACCGTTCGACACCAGCTCGTGCACGCCGATCGGCGTGATCGCTACACGAAATTCGTTGTTCTTGACTTCTTTGGGGACACCGATGCGCATGGAAGTTACTCCTCGAGGATATTCGGGTTCTGACAGCAGCATCGGAGATAAACGCGGCAATCAGCGATAACACCTGCACAATCGACGGAATTGCCTGCCGAAGCTGAGTATCCTGCGGTGATGGCGTCGCGACAGCAACACCGACCGCACCCCGTGCAGCCGTTCCGGGGGTCGCCGTCGAGCCTCGACGACATCGATCGTCAGCTGCTCGCCGAACTCGCCGAGGACGCGCGCGTACCCAACAATGTCCTGGCGGCACGGGTGGGTATCGCCGCGTCGACCTGTTCGCTGCGGCTACGCAGGCTCCGCGAACTCGGTGCGATCCGCGGCTTCTACACCGACATCGCCCCGGAGGCGCTGGGGCTGCCCCTGCAGGCGATGATCTCGGTCCAGGTCCAACCGGCGGCGCGGGCGCGAATCGGTGAGCTCAGTGCCAAGCTCGCCGCGCTGCCGGGCGTGGTGAACGTGTACTTCCTCGCCGGGACGGTCGACTTCCTGATCCAGGTATCGGCGGCCTCACCGGACGCGTTGCGCGAGTTCGTCACCCAGGAGCTCAGCGCGACCCGCGAATTCGCCTCGACCGAGACAAGTTTGGTCTTCGAACACCTTCGCAGCCCACAGCCCACCCGCTGAGATCGGATCACGCCGAGCCCGTCCACTGTGTCCGCGCGGACTCTCTGCGACGATGTGCCCATGAGCACCGCCACCCGACCGGGTGTGATCACGGCAGGCACGCTGGTTCTGTTGTCGTCGCTGTATTTCGCGCAAGGGCTGCCGTTCGGCTTCTTCACCCAGGCGCTGCCGGTGGTGTTGCGCGAATCGGGGTATTCGCTGGTGGCGATCAGTGCCTCGGGTGTGCTGTTCCTGCCGTGGGCGCTGAAGTTCCTCTGGGCGCCCTACGTCGATCGCTACGGCACCCGGCGCACCTGGCTGCTGGTGTTGCAACTGCTGTCGGCCGCGGTCGCGATGGTGCTGGCCTGCCTGGATCTGTCGTCCTCGCTGCGGTGGCTGTTCGCGGGCATCGTGGTGGTGAACCTGCTGTCGGCCACCCAGGACGTGGCGACCGACGGTTTGGCCGTGCGGCTGCTCGGGCCGCGTGAGCGTGGGCTCGGTAACGGGATCCAGGTCGGTGCCTATCGCGTCGGGATGATCGTCGGCGGTGGCGCCCTGCTGTGGTTGTTCGCGCTGGCGGGGTGGCGGGCGCTGTTCCTGGCCATGGCGGGGTTGATCGTGCTCACCACGGTGCCGGTGTGGCTGATGCGCGAGCGGGTCGCGGATCGGCTGCCCTCGCCGCCGCCCGCGCGGTTGCTCGGCGCCTGGTTGACCCGATTGCGTCGCCCCGGCATTCTCGCCTTCATCGCGTTGATCGGCGCCTTCAAATTCGGTGACTCGATGGCCGCGGCGCTCACCGGTCCGTTCCTGTCCGACGCCGGACTCGACCTCGGTGAGATCGCGCTGATCAAAGGCGTCCTGTCCTCGGCGGGTGCGCTGGCCGGCGCGGGGATGGGCGGCTGGCTGGCCTACCGCTACGGCCGTCGGCGGGCGCTGCTGATCGGCGGTGTCACCCAGACCGCGAGCATCGCGCTGTACCTGTTCGCCTCCCTCGGCTTCGGTGGCTTCGAGCTGCTCGTCGCGGCGAGTCTCGCCGAGCACGTCTTCGGCGGTGCCGCCACCGTCGCCGTCTTCGCGCTCATGATGGACGCCTCCGAACCCGACCACGCGGGCAGCGACTACACCCTGCTCGCCTGCGCGATCGTCGTCGTCCAAGGCGTGGCCGGGATGGCCGCGGGTCTCATCGGCGACCTGGCCGGATATCCCACGCTCTTCGCCACCGGCCTGCTTCTCTCCGGACTCGGCTGCGCCGCGATGATTCTCGGGCTGTCGCGGGGTCTCGGCCCCGCCGGCCTGCACCGAGCCCTCGCGCCGACCGACGGTGCGCGACACGGCGGGGACCGCAGCGTCGTCCGGTAGTCCGGCGGGTCCACCTGGTCGGGGAAAATCCCGGTCTCGGCATCGGCGCCGATCAGACGCCATATCGGGTTCGCTCGGCTATCTTGAGTCCGATGTGCTCGCCGGAGATCGTTCGTCTCGCCCACGAGAGTGCACCGCAGCCGAGTCGGCGGGCGGTGCTCGGTCTCGCGGGCCTCGCCGCGGTGGCCGCGGTGGCACCCGCCCCTGCCGTCGCCGCACCGCGATCCGGCGTCGTCGACCTCACGCACACGCTCACGCCGCAACTGCCGGTGTGGCCGGGTAATCCGCCGATGGTGATGGTCCCGGTGGCCTGGCACGAGTCGGGTGGATTCGGGCAGTTCGCGCTCGGGTACTGGGAGCACACCGGAACCCATCTCGACGCGCCCGCCCATCGGATCCCCGGCGCCACCACCACCGAGGCCCTCGCCGTCGACGATCTCGTCGCACCGCTGGTCGTCATCGATATCAGCGCCAAAGCCGCCGTCGACGCCGACGCGGTGGTGACCGTCGCCGATATCGACAGTTGGCGGTCGCGGCACGGTGACATCCCGGAGCGGGCATTCGTCGCGATGTATTCCGGCTGGGACCGGCGCCTCGATCGGCCGTCGACCTTCCTCAATCTCGACGAGCGCGGCACACCGCACGCGCCGGGATTCTCCGCCGACGCCGCGCAATACCTCGTCGCGCAGTGCGGGATCGTCGGTGCCGGCGTCGATACGCTCAGCCTGGACTGCGGTGCCGACCCCGAATACGGTGCGCACACAGCCTTTCTCGGTGCCGGCCGTTACGGGGTGGAGATGCTCGCCAATCTCGCCGCGGTGCCCGCGACGGGCGCGACCGTCGTCGTCGGCGCACCGAAACACGCGGGCGGCACGGGCGGACCGTGCCGGGTGCTCGCTCTCACCTGACCGCCGTCACCAGTCCGGCCGACCGATCGACAGTCGATGCTGGAACACATTTCCCGGGTCCACGGCCGTCTTGACTCGAAGCAGCCGCCGATAATTGTCGCCGTAGTAGAAGGCGTGCCACGGCAGACCGGAGGTGTTCCACTCGGCTTCGGCCAGATCCGGGTCCGGGTAGTTGATGTAGCTGCCGCCGTAGTTCTCGTTCGGCACCGGAACACCACCGGTCTCGGCGTGGACGTCGCGATACATCTCGCGCGCCCAGCGCACATACCGGTCGTCGTCGGACGGCAGCCGCCACGATGCGTGGATCAGCATTTTCATGAACGAATCCCGGGCGGGCATCGCCGTCGCGTCACCGGCGACGGCATTGATCGCGCCGCCGAACGGCAGGAATTCCAGCTGGGACTCACCGAGGAAACGGAGATCGGTGATGTATCGGTAGAAGATTCGGAGCTGCTCGGGGGAGTACGCCGTGCGCAGGTAGGCGGCTTTCACCTTGACCCGCGTGGTGTTCACGCCCTTCGCGTAATACACCTGGTTCACGGTGTCCGCGTAGGACAGCTGGGCGATCGGAGTGAGAATGGGCGGCGGGAACACACCGTCGCTCACCGTGGCGACGAATTCGTCGAAACGGGTTCGCGCGCGAGGTGTTTCGGCATCGAACAGGATCAGCATCTCGGCCGCGCCGGTGCCGGTCGTCCGGATCATCAGCGGCGCGTAGAGACCGGCGAAGTCATTACCGGGCGCGCTGTGGCGTTCGAAGAACCCGAGATAGTTGGTGAGCAACCGGACGAACGAATCCTCGGTCGTGACCGGCAGGATCAGTCGCGCGTTCAGCATGCTGCCCGGCGGTTTCGGTAGCGCGTGTGCCGGGTCCGAGCCGTCGGATCCGGGCGATCGGAGCAGAAACCTGGTCACCACACCGAAATTGCCGCCGCCACCACCGGTATGCGCCCACCACAGATCGCGGTCGGGACCATCCGCGGTCGCGACAACGAGGTTCGCCGTGCCCTCGGCATCGACGGTGACGACTTCCACCCCGGCCAGGTGATCGGCGACGAGGCCGAACCGCCGAGACAGCGGACCATAGCCACCACCGCAGACATGACCGCCCATGCCCACGCCGAGGCAGATCCCGCCCGGCACCGTGACGCCCCAGCGGTGCAAGGCGTGGTAGACGGTGCCGATGTCGGCGCCGGCGTCGACGGAGAACGCGCGGTGTCGCTCATCCCAGAACACCGCGTTCATCCGACCGAGGTCGATGATCGAACGGGTCCGGTCGTTGTCGACGAAATCATCGAAGCAGTGCCCGCCCGAGCGGGCCGCGATCGGTGAGTTCTCGGCCACCGCCCCGGCGACCGCGCGACGAACCTCCTCGGCGCTGGTGGGCACGAGGATCTTCGCGGGCCGGGCCACGAAGCGCCGGTTGTAGCCCCGCGCGGCCAGCGACTGGAACTCACCCGCGCCGAGCACCCGCTCCTCGGCGCGGCTCACGGGCATACCGAGCGCGGCCGCTGTGCCACCGGCCGCGGCCGCGGCGATCAACTGTCGACGGGAGAGCACCACCGGGTTCCTTTCGCGCCACGTTGTTCGAGGATCTGCTCGGACAGTAGCGGAATCCCCGGGTCGCGGACGGCGGAAATGCGGTGCAGTCGCCGTGGTTGTGATGTCGAGAGGCAAGCCGGTGGCGTCAGGCCGGCGGATCGGCGGGGCGCAGGTAGACGGGGTGACCACCGGTGAGGCTGTTGTACAGCACACTGAGGTCCAGGGAGTCCGTGGTCGGCTTCGTCTTCGGGGGTGCGCTGCGGTCGACCTGGCGGTGGAGGGCTTCCATCTTCTCGTCGAGCTGGGTGGCGACCTCGGCGGCCTGGGCCAGGTCGGTGCGCAGGTTCGGCGGGACCTCGCCGCGGTACTTGTAGTAGATCTTGTGTTCGAGGCTGGCCCAGAAGTCCATCGCGATCGTGCGGATCTGGATCTCGACCGGAATCCGCTCGGTGCGGTCGGAGCGGAACACCGGGATCGACACGATCAGGTGCATGCTCTGGTAGCCGTTCGGCTTGCGGTGAGTGATGTAGTCGCGCTCTTCGAGGACTGTGATGTCCTCCTGACCGGCCAGCATGTCCCGGATCGTGCCGATATCGGAGATGAAGCTGCACACCACTCTGACCCCGGCGATATCGAGCACGTTCTCGCGGATCGCCGCCAGATTCATCGCGTAGTTCTTGCGGCGGACCTTCTCGAGCACACTCTCGGGCGACTTGAGCCGCGATCCCACATGCTCGATGGGGTTGTACTCGTGGGTGTTGTTGAAGTCCTCGCGCAAGATGTTGATCTTGGTCGTCACCTCGTCGATCGCGAACTTGTAGCCGAGCATGAAGTCGACGAACTGCTCCCTGAGGATCCGCAGGTCATCGATGCCGACGTGGCCTCCGTCGCCGAGCGGGCCGTCATCGGAGCTGGGGTCGCGCTGCCACTGTTTCATCGATATCCATTGTGCCGTTCTTCCCGCGAACACCTCGGCCAGTGCGTGCGGCATCACGTTGGCACCTGTCACAGCTGCCGGGTGTTCGGTTCGTTCGGTGGCCAGAATCCGGAGATATTTCGTTTGCCCACGCGCCGGCGGGCCGAGGATGAGTGCTGGTGCAGTGCCTGACGACGGGCACCGTCACGGCACGGGGGGCCGAGACGAGCGGGCACTACCCGGCAACGTGGCCGGGCTGAGGAAAGCGCGCAGCAATGCCCAGTGATGTCGTCGATGTGTCCGTGGAGTTCTCCATCCCACGCCGGGCCCTGTGGGATGTGTTGCTCGAACCACAGAGCTATCCGCGGTTGTGGGCCGGGATCGGGGGGTGTGACCGGCTGCTCAACCCGGACGGGAGCACCGTGTGGGAGGTCAGGATCGGGGACCGGGCCGCGGGCGTGCGGCGGACGGGGCTGGCGTTGACCATCGGGCGCTGGTACGAGAGTTTCGAACTGCACAATCCCGAATCGGGCAGTTTCGCCCTGGTCCGGCTCACCGGGGATGAGCGGCGTACCCGAGTGAGCGTGACCGTCTTCGCGGCGCCGCGGCTGCACCCGACGCTGGCGCGGGTGACCAACGCGGCAATCATCGGGTGGGTCAAGGACGGGCTGCGGCGCGCCGCCGACGTCGTGGACGGCGCACGGACCTCGGTGGTGGCCAATGGCAACCGGGCGCCGATCCGGCGCAAGTCCGAAATTGTGCGCTGGTGGGTGCAGTCGGGCCAGGTGTCGCCGCCGCTGACCTCGGCAAGGCAGCTGCGCTCGCTGTACCGGTGGGGATTCAATCTGGCGGGCGGATACGCCGCGGGCGCCGCGCACAGCCCCGACCAGGTCGCGCTCATCGACGACACCAGCACCGCCACCTTCGCCGAAACCGACAAGCGGACCACCGCGTTGGCGGGCGCGATGTACGAGGTCGGGCTGCGCGCGGGGGACGCGGTGGGGCTGCTGGCCGGAAATCATTGCGGCATGGTCGAATCCATGGTCGCGGCGGGCAAGCTCGGTGTCGACGTCGCGCTGCTGAACTCGGGACTGTCGGGGCGGCGGATCGAGGACATCGTGCAGCGGCACCGGCTCTCGGCGTTGTTCGTCGATACCGATCTGGCGCATCTGGTGCAGTATCTGCACACCGATCTGCCGCGCTTCTTCACCGACGACGCACCCGCCGACCCGGCGCGGATCACGATCGAAGACCTCATCGCGATCCGCCACTCGCAGTTCCCCGTCCCGACGGTGCCGGGCCGCCAGATCGTGCTCACCTCGGGCACCAGCGGCACCCCGAAGGGAGCGCGGCGCCCGCACCCGAAGGGCTTCGACACGTTGGTGGCGCTGCTGTCGCTGATCCCGATCCACGCGGGCAGCACCATGATGATCCCGGCCCCGCTGTTCCACACCTGGGGGCTCTCGGCGCTGCAATTGAGCACCGCGGTACGGGCCACGGTGGTGCTGTCGCAGGGCTTCGACGCCGAGGAATGTCTGCGCCGCGTCGCCGAACACGGGGTGCACACGCTCATCGCGGTGCCCACGATGGTGCAGCGTCTCGTCGACCTGCCCGAGCAGGTGCGAAACCGGTACGACCTGAGCAGCCTGCGGCAGGTGATCAGTTGCGGCGCACCGCTCGCCGCGGTCACCGTCGACCGGTTCCTCGACGACTACGGCGACGTTCTCTACAACCTCTACGGGTCCACGGAGGTCTCCTGGGCCAGCGTGGCCGGGCCCGACGACCTGCGCGCCGCGCCCACCACGGCCGGGCGCCCGCCGCTGGGCACCAAGATCGCCATCCTCGACGCCGAGCACACCGCAGTGCCGATCGGCGTGGTCGGGCGGATCTTCGTCGGCAATCATATGCTGTTCGACGGCTATGTCAGCGACTCTCCACCCGAAGAAGCCGACGGCATGATGGACACCGGTGACCTCGGCTACCTCGACGCCGAGGGCAGGCTGTTCGTGGCGGGCCGCGACGACGAGATGATCATCTCGGGGGGTGAGAACGTCTTCCCGCGTCCGGTGGAGGAGGCGCTCGCGCACCTGCCGCAGGTCACCGATGTCGCGGTGGTCGGCGTGCCGGATCGCGAATTCGGTCAGCGTCTGGCCGCGTTCCTGGTCAAGCACGAAGGCTCTGGGCTGGACCCGGAGATGGTGCGCACCTATGTCCGAAACCGGCTCAGCCGCTTCTCCGTGCCGCGCGATGTCACCTTCCTCAACGCGCTGCCACGCGGCGAGACCGGCAAGGTACTCAAGCGCTTGCTGGTCGATCCGGAGGGGCTGGCCGGCTGAACCGGAGCGTGGCAGCCAGCCCCTCCGTCGGCCTCGTTACGGACGCGGGTGGTCCTGGAACAACTGCCACATCCGGTTCAGCATCTCGGTGCGCCGCGCGCCCGTCGGCCAGGAATGGCTGCCGCCGTTGTAGACCCGCCACAGCACGTCGGTGCCGGACGCGCAGTCCCAGCGCCGGGAGTCCTTGACGTCGGTGCCGCCGTCGGGCTGTTCGTTCTGGCACGGACGGTTTTCCCAGCTCCAGTACATGACATGGCTGTAGGCGATGGGCTCGATGACGGTGGCGTCGTTCGCCGAGGCGAACACGCCCCACGAGACCGCACGCGCGGGATCGCATCCGGTCGGTGGCGGTGCCGGTGCGTACACCGCGCCCGACGCGAAGACCTCGGGAGCGGTGCAGGCCGCGCGTGAGGCCATCTGACCACCGTTGGAATGACCGGTCAGGTGGATGCGATTCGGTGCCGCACAATATTTCGTGCTGACCTCGGTCACGACCTTCTTGATATGCGTGACGTCGGCCGCGTCGGCGTTCCAGCCCCACCCGGGGGTGCCGTCCGGCTTGTTCTCCGTCTTGATGCCACGCGGGTAGACGACGACGAACTTGTGCTGATCGGCGAGGGCGTTCCAGCCCGACACCGCCTCGATTCCTTCGGGCCGGTCGTAGCCACCGTGGATCGCGACTACCAGCGGCGCGCCCGCGGATACCCCGACGGGTACGTGGACGCGGTAGTACCGGCCGTCGAACGCGACGTTGCCGGGGACCGGCGTTGTCGAACATCCGGTGGCCGGACTTTCGAGAACCGTGTTGCCGGCGGAACCGGGCGCGGCCGCCGGTACCGCGAGTAGTAGGGCTGCGCAGGACGCGCCGAAGAGCGCGGCCAGGCGTTTCGTCAGAGAGGACGCCACGGAAACTCCTTGTGTGCGAACAGAATTGCACGTCGCACACTACGCGGACAGTGGTGTTCTTCGATGCCGATTCACCGACACGGGCGAGGTCCGGCGCGCCGGGAGTCTCGCGCTCAGAGGTCGAGGACCAGGCGTTTTCCCGTGCAGCGCGAGACGCATGCCAGCGTGATGCCCGCGGCGTGTTCCGCAGGGGTCAGCGCGCCGTCGCGATGGTCGGGAGCGCCGTCGGTGACGCGGACGACGCAGGTGCGGCAGAAGCCCTGCCGACACGAGTAGGGCTGGTCGGGGCGGACCGCGAGCAGCGCGTCGAGCATGGTCTGGTCGGCGGCGACGGAGACGATCTCACCGGTGCTCGCCAACTCCACCTCGAAGGCGGTGCCGTCGACAACCGGTGCGGGAGAGAACCTTTCGGAGTGGAACTCGATGCCCGGCATCGTGCGCACCGCGGCGACGAGGGTGGCCGTCATCGGGGTGGGTCCACAGCAGTAGATCGCGGTGTCGTGGTCGACACCGTCGAGAAGATCTGTGGCGCCGGGTGTTCCGTGCTCGTCGTCGGTTCGCACCACGACGTGCCCGGAGAGTTCGGCGAGCTGGTCGAGGAACGGCAGGGTGTCGCGGCTTCGCCCGCAATAGACCAGCGTCCAGTCGATACCGAGCCGGTCGGCGGCGCGCGCCATCGCCAGGATCGGGGTGATACCGATGCCGCCCGCGACGAAGTGCAGGCGTTTCGCCGAAGAACCGTGTCCCGGCGGCGCGAACGGGAACGCGTTGCGCGGTCCCCGGATCATGACCTCGGTGCCGACCGGCAGCTCGTCGTGGACCTCGATCGACCCGCCGCCGCCGTGCGGAATGCGGCGCACCGCGATGCGGTACTCGCCGGTTTCGGCCGGATCGCCGCACAGCGAGTACTGCCGCAGGCGCCCGGACGGGAGTTCGATGTCGATGTGCGCGCCCGGCGCCCATCGGGGCAGCCCGGCACCGTCGGGCGCGCGCAGGCCCAGATTGATGACGGCCTGGTCCTGCGCCACCAGCACCCGGTCGGCGACGGCCACCGGGAAGCGGGCGTCGTCGGCCCTGGTGAGGATCGGGCGGCGATTGATCAACGTCGACCAGCGAACCCGCAGAGTGGCCACGGCGTCGATCACCTTGGTGGTCGGATCGTGATCGTGCTTGCCGTACAGGTCCGGTGGGATCGCCTCGGGCGCGGGATACACCGTCACTGTGCCGCCGCCCTGGCCGCCGGGGACTTGGCGAGGTAGGCGATCGCCTGCTCGGTGGAGCCGACATCGGCCGGGTCGTAGCGCGGATCGAAAGTGGACCCGGCACTGATCAGCAGCGCCGGGATACCCGGCAGCGCACCGCGCCACATCGCCCCGAGGATCTTCCAGATCAGCGTGGGGTAGCCCATCTTCGGCAGTTCGGGGTCCTGATTGACCAGGAACTTGGTGCCGCGCACGAGCAAGCTGAGCAGGATCGGGATGACGATCAGCATCATCGCGGCACGGCGCAGGTAGCCCGCGCCGAAGTAGATCGCGACATCGTGGGCGACGCTGCGGTGTTCGACCTCCTCGGCGCCGTGCCAGCGGAACAGGTCGAGCACGCGCGGCTCGGCGCCGTGTTTTTCCAGGTCGGCGTTGAGAATCCAGTCGCCGAGCCAGGCGAAGAAATGCTCGAGGCTGGCGATGAACGCCAACCGTTCGACCAGACGGGTCTGTGCCTGTTGCGGGCTGCCCTCGCGCGCGCCGAGGGAATGACGGAAGACGTACTCCATCTGGCGGGTGTAGGGCGCGGTGTCGATGTGGTGGGCCGTGAAAACCTGGTCCAGGACCTTGGCATGGGTTTCGGCGTGCATCGACTCCTGGCCGATGAATCCGAGCATGGCCTCGCGCACCTTGGCATCGCGCACGTAGGGCAGCGCGTCGCGGTAGGTGGCGCAGAACATCCGCTCGCCTTCGGGCAGCAGCAGGTTCAGCGAGTTCACCACGTGCGAGGCGATCGGCTCGGACGGCATCCAGTGCAGTGGCGCCGAGGTCCAGTCGAACTTCACATTGCGTGCCTGCAGCGCCACATCGGGTGCGCGCACGGTCCTGGCCGTGCGACGGAACGGGAGCTTCATCGGGTCTCCTGTGCGAGGGGAGCGGAGTTGTCGTGGCCTGCGCGCAGGAACCGCCCGGTTCCCCAGTCCGTGCCGATGCCGGGCGCTACTTCACCCGCGCCGAAAACCCGGCGGCCGTTGACGACGGTGGCCACGACGGCGCGGTCGTTGCGGTTGACCATCCGGTCGAGGCCGAATTCGGGTAGTGCGGCTTCGTGGAGCTGGTGCACCTGCTCGTCGAGTCCGGCCGGATCGATGACCACCAGGTCGGCTCGACCGCCTTCGCGCAGGTGACCGGCGTCGATCTGATACCAGTCGGCGAGCTCACCGGTGAGGCGGTGGACGGCACGTTCCACGCTCAGGAACGGCTTACCGGCTTCCTGCGCCCGCAGCACCCTTTCGAGCAGCCGCAGCGGGAAGTTGTAGAACGACATGTTGCGCAGGTGCGCGCCTGCGTCGCCGAAGCCCATCTGCACGCCGGGGCTGGCGGCGAGCTTGTCGAGGTACTCGGGGCGATCGTTGGCGATCGTGGTGCGCCAGCGCAGTGCGGGACCGTACTCGACCACCATGTCGAGGTAGGCGTCGACGGGGTGCAGCCCACGCTCCTTGCCGACCTGCCCGATCGACTTGCCGACCACCGATTCATCAGGGCAGGCGATGATCTCGGCATCGAAGAAGTTCCGGTGCCAGATGCGCGGGGTGAACTTGTTGTCGTACTGCTTGCGGAACCAGCGCCGGTACGGCTCGCTCTGAAGCAGTTCGTTGCGTTCGACCTGGTCCTTCAGATGCAGGGCCGCGGCGCCGGCGCCGAACTCCTCGAACACCACCAGGTCGACGCCGTCGGCGTAGACGGTGAACGGCACGGGCAGGTGCTGCCAGCGGAAGTCGGTGCGCGCGAAGCGATTCAGCAGCGGCGCGGCGTAGAGCATGAACCACACCAGCGGCGGGTAGGCCTTGGAGTCGGCGGCCGAGAGCAGCGAGGTGCGGAGTCTGGCCCGGCCGATGCCCGCGCTGGCGAGAAAGAACTTGGCGATATTGGGGTTCAGGCTGACCGTCGGGGCACTCTGCAGGACACGGCCGCGCCTGCGCAGCACCTTGTTGAGCGCACGCACCTCCTTGCCGCGGGTGTAGGTCGACGGCAACGACCGCGACCGGTATTGCTCGCCATCGATCTTGTCCAGCTTGTTCGTCATCGACGACAAACCGAGGAATCCGGCGTCGACCGCCGCGTCGAGCAGGGTGGTCATCTGCTCGATTTCGGCGGCCGTCGGCTTGGTGTCGCGAGTGACCGCGCGGCCGAGCCCGAGCACGTGCGTGCGCAGGTCGGAGTGGCCGAGGAAGGCGGCGACATTGGGGCCGAGCGGGAGTTCGTCGAGCGCCTTGGCGTACTCGGCCGGGTCCGACCAGGTGCGGTGCCGGTCGAGAGCGCCGTGCACGGCCTCGCGCGGCACGGCCTCGACCCGGCTGAACAGATCGGCGCAGTCGGCGTTGGACGCCAGCACCGTCGACAGCGAGCAGTTGCCGACCACGACCGTGGTGACGCCGTGGCGCAGCGACTCCGACAGCGCCGGCTTGATGAGCATCTCGGCGTCGTAGTGCGTGTGCACGTCGACGAAGCCGGGCAGTACCCACTTGCCCGCGGCGTCGATCACCTCGGTGTCGGGGCCGATCGGCAGCGGTTCGGTGGAGACGGCCTCGACGATGCCGTCACGGATCCCGATGGTGCGGTGGGCGGACGCGGCTCCGGTGCCGTCGAACCAGAGACCGTCGGTGATGACGATATCGAAGTCGAGCATGGGCTTTTCTCTCCTTCGTGGTTACTTGGGCTGAGCCTGGATGAACGCGTCGGCGTATTCGGCGATCGCGGCGGGGTCGGAATAGGGCAGCCAGTGTCCGCGTGGCAGGTCGTGGCGGGTGAGCTGATCGGCCCACTGCGCGGTGTCGTCGTAGCCCGCGGGGCGCACAGCGATGTCACGGGTGTTGACCAGCAACTGCACCGGCACGGTGGTGCGTCGTTCCCGTGGCCCGACCATGCGGGCGATGATGTTGGCCCGGTAGAAGCGCAGCCCCGAGATCATGTCCTGTTTCAGGGTCGGCGCCAGGGAGATCTGCTCCGCGGAGATGCCCTCGACCACGCGAAGGAACAACTTCCAGATCTTCTCGGTGCCCACGAGCCGGAAGAACAGGTCCGGCACGATCGGCAGCATGAAGAAGGTGGTGTACGCCGAGGACAGGCACTGGCTGAGCGTGCCCCAGATCCCGCGCGGGGTCCCCGACAGCACGCCACGGCGCATCCAGGTGGCCAGGTGGTCGAGGTTGGGGCCCGAGATCGAGGTGAACGACGCGACGTACTGGTCCGCACCCGGCTCGCACACCGCTTCCCAGACCTGGACCGAACCCCAGTCGTGGGCCACGACGTGCACGGGTTCGGTGGGGCTGACGGCCTCCACCACGGCGAAGAAGTCGGTCGCGAGGCGGTTCAGTTCGTAGGCCGATACCTGAGCCGGTGCGCTGGACTGTCCGTACCCGCGGGTGTCGTAGGAGATCACGCGATATTTGTCCGACAGCAGCGCAACGACGCCGTCCCAGAGGTGATGGGTATCGGGCCAACCGTGGACGAGAACCACCGGGATGCCGTCGTGCGGGCCGAATTCGTAGACAGCGAGCGAAATGTCGCCGTTGCGCACCAGATGTGTTCTGGATGACGCTGCCCCGGGGGTGTGGTTGCCGGTTTCGCGCGTCATACGAGACTCCTTCCGGCACGGGGCTTCGTTGCTCCGTGCGCAATCAATAGTACCGCCGGTACCATTTTCTGGTACGCGGAGTACCGGGAATATCTTGAGGATCTCGACGGCCGCTGTCAACACCCGCTCGGAGTCCGCGCGCCCTACGGCGGCGGATCCCTGTCCGAACGCCGCTATCCTGGCCGTACGCGAAGGGCGGATCAGGGAGAACAGTGACTACATCGTCTAGACCGGCTCGCCGGTCGCCCGTACGGTTGCTCACCCGCGAACAGGTCATCGCGGGCGCAGTGCGGTGCGTCGACCGCGACGGACCCCACCTGAGCATGGAGGCGCTCGCCCGCGAGATGGGCGTCGCCAAGCCGCGTCTGTACCGCATGTTCGCCGACAAATCCGAGCTCGACGGCGCGGTCTCGGATTGGCTGGTCGCGCAGATCTACGCGGCCGTCGCGCCGGATCTCTCGCTCATCATGCAGCCGCCAAGGGTCACGATCCATCGGTTCCTCACCGCCTACGCCGGGGTGATCGCCGAACATCCCGACGTGTTCCGGTTCCTCGTCCTCACCCAGAGCGTCTCGGGCGCCGATCCGGCCGCTCGGCCGCTGGACATCGGCCGGCGGCTCTCGCACGATCTGGCCGATCGCAGCCGCAGCGTGCTGTCCTCGGTCGCACTCGATACCGACGGTATCGATCATCTGCTGCGCGGCATCGTCGGCTTCGTCATGGCCGTCACCGACCTGTGGCTCGACACCGATCCCGTCCCGCTGCCGGAACCGACGGCACTGTTCGTCGATCGGACGACCAATGCCGTCGTGCAGTTGTTCGACGGCTTTCTCCGCGAGAAGGGCGTCGTCATCAAGCCCGATATGTCGGTCGCGGCGACCTTGGCCACCATTACCGAGAACGCGCCGCCGCCGGACTGACCCCGGTGGCCTCCGCGAGAGGCGCGGAGGCCACCGCCGGTGCTGGGTCAGGCCTTCATCTCGTAGGTCCCGGCCAGCGCGCGCGCCCTACCGAGAACCTGGTCGAAACGGGATTCGTCGAAGGCAGGCCGGCGAACCAGGTCGAGGGCCCGGCGCTGCTGGGTGGCGGTGGCCGTCGGCTTGTTGTGCAGGTTGAGCGCGTTGGCGGAGAAGGTCCGCACGAAGCCGTCGAAGATCTGGTCGATCACTGCCCGGTCGGTGCCGTCGATGCGCGCCTGCTCCAGCACCAGCTGCGCGTAGGGCACCGCGGTGAACAGCTCACCGAACGCGAACAGGAAGTCCACGTCCTGCTGCTGCGAGGAGGTCGGCGCGGCGACCGCGAGCAGGGCCTGCAGGGCGAGTACCTGCTCGAGGAACACCGCCACATTCGGAACGTCGCGGAAGTTCTCGAACACCGGGCGCCAGTCCGCGAAGCGAATGCGGCCGAGGCCGCTGCTCGGGCCCTGCCGGAACAGGAACTCGTCGTCGGCGGTGTCGTGGCGCGAGGGCACCGGAGCGTAAGCGGCGCTGGCGAATTCGGCACGCAGCGGCTTCACGACCGCGCCCAGACGCGGGGTGATCTTGCGACTCGACCACGTCAGGGCACCCGCGACCGCACGAGTGGCTCCCTTGGGTGCCACCGAGGCGCCCGGCAGTGACTGCATCGCGGCCAGGCCGGCGTCGGCGGGGTGGAACATGTAGTTGGCCATGAACTTCAGCGACAACGCCATGTTCACGTGGACGGTGCCCTCCAGTCGCGGCAGGCCGAACATGGCCGTCATCGCGACCGGGAAGTACATGTCGTTCTCGAACCCGCGCGCGGCGATCACGTCGGCGAGGTCCTCGATCACGCGCTGTCCCTGACGGGTCACCGACATCTTCTCGATGGCGTTGAACAGCAGGTAGCGACGGTCGTCGGGCGAGGCCGAGCGCATGTAATCCACCGCGCGTGCGCTGTAGAGCTTCATCGCGGCGATGCGCGCGTAGGAATCGGTGATCAGCGCCCGCACCTGGGGGAACTCGGTGACCCTGTGCCCGAACAGAATCCGGTTCTCGGCGTGGTCGATCGCCTCGTAGAAGGAGTGCTCACAGGCGCCGACCGCACCGAAGCCGAGGTTGAACTTGCCCACGTTGACCGTGTTCATCGCCGCGTGGAACGCGTCCTCGCCGCGGTGGAGGATGTCCTCCTCGGCGACGGGGTAGTTCTCGAGATCGAAAGCCGCGACATAGATCTGGCTGTTGACGACATTCTTCTTCAGCTTGTATGCGTCGTGCTGGGAATCGGCGACGAAGAAGAGATACCCCTCGTAATCCTCCTGCGTCGGCTTGCCCCGCAATGCCGCGGCGCTGTCGATGATCGGCTTGTCCGAACGGCGCCCGAACACCGAGACCATCGAGGCCAGGTTGCCGTTGCCGATGTAGTGCTTGCCACCGGTCGCGGTGTAACCACCGTCGGGCTGCGGGTCGACGATCATGTCGGTGGAGTACACGTCGGCGCCGTGTTCCTTCTCCGACAGGCCGAACGCGAAGATCTCCCCGGAGTCGAGCTGGGCAGCGGCCTTCTTCTTGGCTACGGCGTTGTCGCTCTGCCAGATCGGGCCAAGGCCCAGGATGGTGACCTGCCAGACGTACCAGTAGGTCATGCCGTAGAAGCCGAAGATCTGGCTCAGCATGGCGTTGCGCGAGGTGTCCCAGCGCTTGTCCGGGTCACCGCCCGCCTCGGCCGCCGGGGTGAGGAAGGTGGCGAACAGCCGCTCCTTCTTGGCGAAGTCGAGGAAGTCCGAGGGCCAGACGCGGGACCGATCGTCGTCGAGCAGCTGGGTTTTGCCGCGGGTCTCGAACCAGTCGACCGTCGCGCGCAACAGCCTGCGCGTCTGCGGATCGAATTGCGCGAAGTCGGCGGTGTTCGGGTTGAAGAAATCCTGGGGCATCGTCGCTCCTCTGGCGGGCGTCCAGCACGGTCGGGCAGTTCATTCGCCACTGTAGCATTTTCGTACATCGGTGTAGGAAAGCCGGGGCGGTTGCTATGGTGGGCTCATGGGTAGCGAGACGGCACTGCAGCGGCGAGGGCGGGCCGCGCACCTCGGCCCCGAGCGGCGCAGGCCGCAGGTGCTCGACGCGGCGCTCGCCATCGCCGCCGACAACGGCATCGCCGCGGTCACCATGGGCGCGGTCGCCGACTACATGAAGGTCACCCGCCCGGTGATCTACGCCTGCTTCCCCGATCGGGTCGAGCTGATCGACGCGCTGATCCAGCGCGAGGAGAGTTTTCTGATCTCCGGAGTGCTCGACGTGCTGCCGCCACGCGCGACCAACGCCGACGAGACGGTGTTCGTCGAGGGCTTCCGCACGCTGCTCGACAAGGCCGTCGAGCGCCCCGATGCCTGGCGGCTGATCTACGGCAACCCCGACCCCGCGGTCGCGGGTTCCTTCGGACGTGGTCGTCAGCTCGCCGTGGAACGCTGCACGGCGCTGCTCCGTCCGACGTTGCTGGCCTGGGGAGTCGACGACGCCGAACGCAAATTGCCCGCGCTGGTGGAGTTATGGGTCTCGGCCGCCGAAAGCGCGGTCCGCACCCTGTTCGCCCATCGCGACGCGTGGAATCCCGATGACCTCGGCGCCTTCGTCGGCTCGGCTGTCTATCGCGCCATGCGCAGCGCGTGACGGCCGGGGCGTAAGAGGCGCATTCCGGCGAGCGAGGGCTCGATTGTTCGGCCCCGGGCCGCCGGTTGTTCGGTCAGTGCGTGGGTGAGGGTGCCCGGGTGGACAACCGCACGCTGTCGAGGAAGTCCGCGATCGTCGCCCATGTGGTGGCGCGAGCGGCCGGTCCCGCGATGATGCCGAGATGACTTCCCGGGACCTCGGTGAAGCGAACGTCCGCCGCGCCGGTGAGGACCCCGATACCCGCCGCGACCGACGCCGACGAGGCCAGCGCGTCCTTGGTGCCGCCGATCAGTTGCGTCGGCGCGGTGAGCCCGGTCAGGTCGATCTCGCGATGCGGTCCCAGATGCACTGTTCCCTTGAACATTTCGTTGCGGATGATCAATTGCCGGTAGGCCTGACGATAGAACCGGCCCGGGTAGCCCGGCATGGTGTCCATGAACCGATCCACCGATTGCATGCGGGCCAGTGCTTCGGTATCGGCGATATTGCGGGCGATGTACCAGGGCTTGGTGAGTTCACGGTCGATCGACTGGATGCGGAAACCGGCCCGCACCCCGTACTTCGGCACGCCGCCTGCCACGCGCACCGGCACGGTGACCTCGCGGCCGCCGGTGAGCTGTCCGAACTTACGGGCCAACGAGATCTGACCGTTGCGGCGCTGATCGAACGGGGTTCCCACCGCGGTGACCGACCCGATCGGCAGGTCGGCGTGCCCGGCGGCGGTGAGCACGCTGATGGTGCCGCCGAAGGACCAGCCGATCAGGTCGACGGGGGAGCCTCCGTTGCCGGCGCTGACCGCCTCGATCGCGGTGGGCACGATGTCGTCGACCCATTCCTCGAAGCCCAGATCGCGGTCCGCGTAGGTGATCTCGCCGTAATCGAGGACATACACCTCGCGCCCCAGCTCGAGCAGGAATCGCACCAGGCTCTGGCTGGGCCGCATGTCGTAGCAGGAGATCGTCACTGCCAGCGGCGGTACGAGCAGCACGGGATCGCCCGTGGCGGGCGTGGAGCGCCGGTAGCGCAGCAGCCTGCGGTGCGGTCCGTCGGAGACGATGTCCGACGGCGTCGGCGCGTACGGCTCGACGCCGTCACTGAAGAGCGCGACCACGTTGCGCAGTGCAACCGACAGGGGGCTCATGTCATTCTCCGGAACGTCGAGACGGCGGGAGAAAACTAACTGTAACTCCCCGTATCACCATATCTTGTCTCGACGTCTCCTCCGAATCCGGAGGTAACTCATCGCTCGGCCGCGGCCGCGCCCCATGCGAGCCGGGCTCGGATGGGGCGTGTCAGGCGGCCGCGTTGATCAGGGTTTGCGGGCGACGGCGCCGTAGGCCGAGATCGGCAGAACCTGGCCGACCTCGGCCACTTCCGGACGCCACTGGGTGATCGAGACGACGCCCGGCTCGACTACTTCCAGACCGTCGAAGACGCCGCGGATCTGGGCCTGCGGGCGCGGGACGTACGGTGTGCCGCCGGTGCCGGTGTAGTTCTCGCACAGGGTGACGTAGGCCTGGCTGTCGTCGGTGCCGTCCCAATAGATGAGGTGGCTGCCCGAGGGCACCGCGCCGACGACGGTGCGCACGATGCGCAGCAGGTCGTCGTAGGTTTTGGCGTGTCCGAGAACGCCCATGAACATCACCGCGATCGGCTCGTTGAAGTTCAGCACGTTGCGTGCGTCGGCGACGATCTGTTCGGGGTCGTGGAAGTCGGCGTCGATATAGGTGGTGACGCCTTCGTCGGTGGTGCTGGTGAGCAGGGCGCGCGCGTGGGCGAGCACCAGTGGGTCGTTGTCCACGTAGACCACCTTGGCCTCCGGGGTGACGCCCTGGGCGACCTCGTGGGTGTTCTGCATCGTGGGCAGGCCGGTGCCGATGTCGAGGAACTGCTTGATGCCGCGTTCCTTCGCCAGAAAGCGGACGGCCCTGATCAGGAACTGCCGCGACTGCACGGCCATGGTCGAGATGTCCGGGTCGACCGCCAGCCCCGCGTCGCCGGCGATCTTGTCGATCTCGTAGTGGTCCTTACCGCCCATCCAGTAGTTCCAGATCCGCGCGGAGTGGGGGATATCGGTCCTGATCACGGGGGTCTGCACGTCGGCCATGAGCCTTGCTCCTCTGCAACTTTGACAGTGGCGCGCCCACCCAGGGGAGAACCACCAGCGACATAGCATCTGATCTGGCTGCGACAGTACAAGATTCACACTGAAACGGTCGGGTCAATCCGTGAACGTTCACCGCTGCGTGCAACGGCCGGAATCGGGTATAGCCCCGCTATGACGACACTGCGCAGGAATGCGGTAGCCACCGCGATCGCCGCCACCGCGATCGCACTGCTCGGCACGGGCTGTGACCAGGTGGAGAAGGCGGTCAACAAGGGCGGCGACACGCCATGTAGCGAGTACACCGCCCAGACGCCGGAAGACCGGCGGACCACGGTGGTCAAGTTCCTCGAGCAGGAGCGCGGCGACAACGCGACGTCGGACCCCAACACCATCGACCTGTCCGTCGCCGCCATCGATCTGATGTGTGGCGCGCAGGCCAATCCTGACACTCCCATCCGGGAAGCCGATCTGACGGGTGTGCTCGTGCCCAAGTGACACCGAAGCCGACCCGCGGGTATCGCTTTCGGCAGCGTCGATAGTTCGATCTCACTGTGTGATCCCCATTCCAAGTGTTCACTGCGACAGAGTCGTTCGGCCGGTAGCATCGCTAACGGCTCGTAAGGGCTAGTCCAGCAAGATGTTTCGCTGCGACCTCGGAAGGCCGTGGTCCGCGAGGCGCCGGGTGATCGAGAGGTTTCACAATGGAAACGGTGACGAATCGGGTCGTAATGGACCCGACTGGGCAAGACATTCAGGGTGAGATCCTCGAGATCAGGTCGCATGGTCCCGCCACCAGGGTCGAGTTGCCGGGCGGGGTGCAGGCATGGTCGATCACCGACGCCGCGCTGCTGGAGAAACTGCTCGTCGATCCCCGGGTCTCCAAGGACGCCAGCCAGCACTGGCCCGCCTTCGTCGCCGGTGAGATCCCCCCGGATTGGCCGCTGTACCTGTGGGTTTCGGCGCCGAACATGTTCACCGCCTACGGCAGCGATCACCGCAGGCTGCGCAAGCTGGTGGCGCCCGCCTTCACCGCGCGGCGCACCGAGGCCATGCGCGCACAGGTCGAGCGCATCACCACCGAACTGCTCGACGAGCTGGCCGCCACCCCGGCCGGTCAGACCGTGGACCTGCGCGAGCAGTTCGCCTACCCGCTGCCGATCCAGGTGATCTCGGAACTGATGGGCGTGCCGGAATCGCTGAACCCCGGCCTGCGCACCTGTGTCGACGGCATCTTCGACACCACGCTCACCCCGGAGCAGTCGCAGGCCAACTACATGGAGATGTACCGGATCCTCGGCGAGCTGGTGGCCCTGCGCCGAGAACAGCCCGGCGACGACATCACGAGCCTGCTGATCGTCCAGCGCGACGAGGACGAGGGCCAGCTCACCGAGGAAGAGCTCGTCGGCACGCTGCTGCTGGTGATCTCGGCGGGTCACGAGACCACGGTGAACCTGCTCGACCAGGCCATCACCGCGCTGCTCACCCGGCCCGATGTGCTCGCGAGCCTGCGTGCGGGCACGATCACCTGGCCCGATCTGGTCGAGGAGACGCTGCGATTCGAATCGCCGGTCGCGCATCTGCCGTTGCGTTTCGCGGTGGACGACATCGACATCGACGGTGTCCAGATCGCCAAGGGCGACCCGATTCTGGCGAGCTACGCCGCGGCCGCGCGTGATCCGAAGCTGCACGGCGAGACCGCGAGCGAGTTCGATCCCACGCGAGAGAAGCAGTCGCACATGGCCTTCGGCTACGGTGCGCATCACTGCCTCGGTGCGCCGCTGGCCCGCCTCGAGGCGCTGGTGTCGCTGCCCGCGCTGTTCGAGCGGTTCACCGAGCTGAAGCTGGCCGCGCCCGTGGCCGAACTCGGCACCGTGCCCAGCTTCATCTCCAACGGCCACCACCACCTGCCGGCCTACATTCACGGCGCATAGCGCACAACTTGCTCGGCCGGCCCGTGCGGTCGGCCGAGCAAGGGGTCCGTCAGTCGCCGGGTACCACGAGCGGCGCGGTGCTCGGGAATACCACCGGCAGCCCCGCCAGCGCCCGGTGGAAAGGCCCCGGCCGCCAGACCAATTCGTCCGCCGGGACCGCGAGCTCGAGTTCGGGCAGCGCGTCGAGGAGCTGGTCGATGGCTTCCTGGGCGATCAGGTAGGCCGGGGACTTCGCCGGGCAGCCGTGCGGGCCGGTGCTCCACGCCAGGTGCGCCCGGTTGTCGAGGAAATCGCCGGTCCCGATCGCGGGATCGTTGTTGCACGCGGCCATGCTGATGACGACCGGCTGATGCGCGGGCAGCCACACATCGTCGACCAGGATCGGCTGCCGGGGATACGTGGTGCAGAAGTTGGCCATCGGCGGATCGGTGTAGAGCACCTCGTCGAGCGCGTCGCGGGTGGACAGGCTGCCGCCGAGCAAGCTGCCCGCGAATCGCTGATCGGTGAGCATCAGCCGCACCGTATTGAGAATCAGGTTGAGCATCGGCTCGATCCCCGCGCCGTACATCGTGAGTACCTGGTTCATCAACTCCTCGTCGGTGAGCCGCTGGGGATGCTGCACCAACCGGGTCGTCACGTCGTCGCCGGGTTCGCTCTGCTTGAGCCGCACCAGGTCGTAGAGCGCGTCCTCCATCATCTGCGTGCCGCTGGCCGCGGTGTCGCCACCCTCGAACATCTGCGCCATGCCGGTCGCGATGTGCCCGCCGATATCGGCGGGCACACCGAGCATCGCGTTGATGGTGGCGAAGATGACAGGAAAGGCGTACTGGCTCAGCAGATCCGCGCGGCCGTCCGCGCAGAAGGAGTTGATCACCGGCATCGCGATCTGCTCGACGGTGCGGTGCAGCTGGTACAGGTCCACGCCCGCCAGGCCCGCGACGGTGACCTGGCGATGGCGTGTGTGCTCCGCGCCGGCGGTGCGAATCGCGTTGGGGCGGTAGCGCATCATCGGAAGCACCGGGCAGTCGGCGGGGATGTCGCGCTGCCACATCTTCGGGTCGGCGGGAAAATGGTCGGGATCGTTGAGAATCTGTACCGCGGTGCGGTAGCCGATCACGAGGGTGGCGGGAACCCCGGGCACCAGATCGACCGGCACCAGCGAACCGAAGCGGTGCCGCATCTCGCGGTAGGTGCTCTGCGGGTCGGCGGCGAATTCCGGCGAGTACAGCGGCACCCGGTCCTGGCCACTGCGCGAGTCCGGCGAAACATCCAGTGTCACAGCGTGTACTCCTGAGTCGAGGATCGGTGCCTCGGCGACGCGCCGAGTTCGTGGCCGACCCTGGCGGCCAGCTCGTTCATGCGGTGGGCGATGAGCGCGAGGTCCACATCGCCGGTGGTGGCGACGCCGAGCAGGGTGCCCGCGCCCGCGGCGGTGATCAGGACCATGCCCTCGTCGTATTCGGTCATGTTCTGGCGCACGGTGTTCGCCAGTCCGCCGCAGAACTCACCGAGCACCTTGCCCAGCGAGCGCAGACCGCACGCGGCGGCCGCGAAACGCTCCGCGTCGTCGGTGCTGATGGTGCCGGAGTGCGCCACGCGTAGTCCGTCCTCGGATAACAACACCGCGAAGCGGACGCCGTCGAGCGCCAGGTCGTCCAGCAGCCACGCGAGGCGGTTGGTGCTGTTCGCGATCGGAGTACTCATCAGCTGTCGTGCCCTTTCGTCGAGCGTGCGGCCGCGGCGCGGCCGTGTCTGGAGCCGCTGTGCCAAGCCGCCGCGAGCTCCGGGCGCGCGAGCACCTCACCGGTGTCGGCGCGCTCGTCGGCCGGGGCGACGGCGCGGCGCGTGCGTTTGGGCAGCCCGCCGGTGGTGCGGTCGAGCTCGGCCATGTCCAGCTCGGGCGCCGACGCGCTGATCTCGGCAACGGGCTGCGGTGGCGCAACCGGTTCCGGCGCCTCGGCGTGCTTGGGCCGGTGCACCTCTGTGGCCGCGACGAGCAGGGCCGCGGGGACGAACACCATCGCCCTGGTGCCGCCGTAGATGTTGGGTCCGTCGACGTAGGCGGCGAAGCCGTAACGGCGCGCGAGCGCGGCGACACCGGGGAACCCGACCCGTGGCGACGGGCCGAGGGCGTTGATGTCGACGACGCGTTCGCCCGAGAGCACCTGGCGCGCCTCCTCCATCTGCTCGTGGCTCATCCGTACGCCCGCGTCATCGATGATCACGGTGACGCCGTGATGGCCCTGCTGATAGGAGATGTCGACGAACGACGACGGCGGCGAGTAGCGCAGGGCGTTGTCGAGCAGGGTCGCGACCGTGTGCACCAGCGGCTCGACCGCGCGGCTCATGACCACCAGTTCGCAGTGGCCCGTGCGCACGCGCAGGTAGTCGCGCACTCGGCCGGTGGCGCCGCCCACCACGTCGCCGACGGTCTGCTGTGGCCAGCGCCTGCCCGGCAGCCCGCCCGAGACGATGACGTAGGCCTGGGCCTGACGGATCATCTGCTGGACCGTGTGGTCGATCCTGGTGAGCGTCGCGTAGACCTCGTCGTTGCGGTTCTCCCGCAGCGCGTTGCTCACGACCTGACCCACGTCGGCGCCGAGGCTGACCACGGTGGTGCCGAACGCGCGCACCGCGTTGCTGGTGGCGGCCCTGGCATCGGCGGCGACCTGGGCGCGCGTCACCTCCTGTGCCGCCTCGACCTGGACCGCGGTGTGCTCCTCGGCGGCCCGGTCAGCGAGTGCTGCCTCGTGCTCACGCACCCGCAGCTCTTCGGCATGGGCGAGCGACATCTGCTCCATGGCTGTGTTCTTGGTGTGTAGGTCGCGCTCTGCCACCGCCAGGCGGGCGCGGATCTGACGTTCGTTGCGCAGGGCCTGCAGTGCCACAGCGACCGCGCCGAGCAGGACCAGTGTTGCGATGGAGAACAAGAAGACCGCGAGCGTCGGAGTCATCGGTTCCTTTGTCGTCTGTACCGACCGAAGAGCCGTGGTGGCCGGGTCCTCGCCGGTCTCTCCGACGAGACTTCTCGCCGCGGCCTGCCCCCACATCGTGTGCGCCGCACCACAATTGGGCACCGCGCGCGTGAGTTCGGTCGAAACCGGACTCGCAGCCCGGCGTTTCGGCGATGCGGGACACGTTAGCAGTGCGAATCGCCGAGTGCACGAAACGGGTTGCTGCAGAACGTGACTCGCATTGTTGTGGAGACCGGTGAATTGATACCGGCGGTTTACCCTCGCCGTGTACGGTTGAACAGATACAGGTCAGCCGTGGACCAGCGGCGACCAACGCGTCGTCGCCGCACTCGGCCTCGAGTCCCGGCTCATTCCTTCTCTCGTCTCCCCGCTGCGGCGCCGTCGATCGATTCGAGGAAGAACCTGCATGACCAGCGATCTCGACGACGACCCGTCCGACGTGCCACCCGCCGACCCCGAGGAAGAGGACCCGACTGTCCATTGGCCCGAGCCGAGCCCACTGCAATCGTGGTGGACCGACATCATGGGCGCGAAGAAACCACGCCGGTTCGGTCAACAGACCTGATCTCGGCAGCACGACCCACCAGGGCCGCACCGTTCTCGGTGCGGCCCTGGTCGTGTTCGAGCCGTATTCGCCGGGGTATTGACCTGGACGCTGTGTCCAACCTAAATTACATGGACACCGTGTCTCAGGTATTCGGGACACACGGCACACGGGAGTGCGTTCATGACACAGAAGGTGTTCGTCGTCGGCGTCGGCATGACGAAGTTCGAGAAGCCGGGCTCGCGGGAGTGGGACTATCCGGACATGGCCCGTGAGGCGGGGACCAAGGCGCTCGCCGATGCCGGAATCGACTACGACCAGATCCAGCAGGCCTACGTCGGCTACGTGTACGGCGAGTCCACCTCGGGTCAGCGCGCTGTCTACGAGCTGGGGCTGACCGGTATCCCGGTCGTCAACGTGAACAACAACTGTTCGACCGGTTCGACCGCGCTCTACCTGGCGGCGCAAGCGGTGCGTGGCGGGCTCGCCGAGTGCACCCTCGCCTTGGGTTTCGAGAAGATGCAGCCCGGCTCGCTTGGTTCGACCTACGACGACCGTGAGCAGCCGATGATGAAGCACCTGCTGGCGCTGGCCGAGCTGCAGGAGTTCGCGATGCCGCCCGCGCCGTACATGTTCGGCGCCGCGGGCAAGGAGCACATGGAGCACTACGGCACCACGGCCGAGCAGTTCGCCAGGATCGGGGTGAAGAACCACAAGCACTCGGTGAACAATCCGTACGCGCAATTCCAGAAGGAATACAGCCTCGAGGAGGTCCTCGAGGCCAAGCAGATCTACGGCCCGCTGACCAAACTGCAGTGCTCGCCGACCTCGGACGGTTCCGGCGCGGTGATCCTGGCGAGCGAGGACTTCGTCGACCGGCACAACCTGGCCGACCGCGCGGTCGAGATCGTCGGGCAGTCGATGGTCACCGACCTCGCCTCGACGTTCACCAGCCCGACCGCGATCGATCTGGTCGGCTCCTCGATGTCGCGTGCGGCCGCCGAAGCGGTGTACGCCGAAGCCGGTTTCGGGCCCGAGGATGTCGATGTCATCGAGCTGCACGACTGCTTCTCCACCAACGAACTGCTGACCTATGAGGCTCTGGGCCTGTGCGCGCCGGGGCAGGGCGGTCGGCTCGTCGACGACAACGCCACCACCTACGGCGGCCAGTGGGTCGTCAACCCGTCGGGCGGTCTGATCTCCAAGGGCCACCCCCTCGGCGCGACCGGTCTGGCCCAGTGCAGCGAACTCACCTGGCAGCTGCGGGGCACGGCGGACGCCCGCCAGGTCGCCGACGCGCGCATCGCCCTGCAGCACAACATCGGTCTCGGTGGCGCGGTCGTGGTGACCGCCTACCGCCCTGCCAACCGCTGACCCTTTCCCTTCCGAATCACACCAGGAGTAACCCCATGGCATCTGTCTCCGTTTCCACCGCACTTCCCGTCGCGCCCGAGCTGGCCTGGGCCCGGCTCAGCGATCTCGCCAACTGGGAGGAATGGCTGACCATCCACCAGGGCTGGCGCGGCGATCTGCCCGCCGAGCTCACCGCGGGCGCGCGCTTCACCGAGGTCGTGTCGGTGATGAACATGGCCAACAAGATCGAGTGGACCGTCGCCGAGGTCGTGCCGAACTCCTTCCTGCGCATCACCGGCGCCGGCATGGCGGGTGTGACCATCGAATTCGCGCTCAAGGTCGACGCCACCGACACCGGCTCGGAGGCCGCGTTCGACGCGAGCTTCAAGGGCGCGATGATCGTCGGCCCGATCGGCAAGGCTGTCGCCAAGCACGCCGAAGCCGACTTGAAGGAGTCGATGGCCAAGTTCACCGAGCTCGTCGGTTCGGCCGCATGACCACCTCGGAATCGGCCGGAGTCGTCTTCGACGGCTCCGCGCTGGGGGAGTGGACCGACGAAGAGCGGTTCTCGGTCACCGCCGAGCGGATCGCGCAATACGCCGCGGCGACCAATGATCCGGTCCCCGCGCACCTCTCGGGCGAGATCGCTCCGCCGGTGTTCGCGGTGGTGCCGGTGTTCACCTCGATGGCGCCCGCCGCGCTGTCGGTCGCGCCGGTGGAGCTGCTGATGAAGCTGGTCCACGGTGAGCAGGACTTCCTGTTCCACCGCCCGATCCGGGCCGGTGACGAACTGGTGGTGCGGGCCAAACCGATCGGCTACGTGGGCCGCCCGAACGGCTCGACCGTGGTCATCTACGCCGAAACCCGTGACGCGGCGGGCGACCTCGTCAACGAACAGTGGATGACCGCGTTCTTCCGCAAGGTCGACGCCGGTCCCGGGGTAGGGGAGCTCGCGCCCGGCCACCGGATCACCGACGAGGACCGGGCAGGTGAACCGGCCGCGACGGTCACCGCCCACATCGACGACGACCAGACCTTCCGCTACTCACCGGCCTCGGGTGACCCGATGCCCATCCACCTCGACGACGAGATCGCCCGCATGGCAGGGCTGCCCGGCATCATCAACCACGGTCTGTGCACCATGGCGTTCACCTCGTGGGCCGCGCTGACCGAACTCGCAGGCGGCGACACCGCGCGTCTGCGCAGGCTGGCCGTGCGTTTCGCCAAGCCGGTGCTGCCCGGTCAGGACATCACCACCACCTTCTGGCCCACCGAATCCGGTGATCCCGGCGTGCGGGCCTACGCCTTCGAAACCGAAGCCGCGGGCCAGATCGCGATCACCGACGGTCGCGTCGAAATCAACTAGGAGACAAGACTCATGGGAAAACTCGACGGTCGTGTCGCGGTCATCACCGGCGCCGGTCGTGGCATCGGCCGCGAACACGCGCTGCTGTTCGCCCGCGAAGGTGCCAAGGTCGTGGTCAATGATCTCGGTGGCGCCAACGACGGCACCGGCACCGACGCGGGCCCGGCCCAGCAGGTGGTCGACGAGATCGTCGCCGCCGGCGGTGCCGCGGTGGCCAACACCGACAACATCGCCACCTGGGACGGCGCGAAAGCGCTCGTCGACCAGGCGGTCAGCGAATACGGCACCCTCGATATCGTGGTGAACAACGCGGGCATCCTGCGCGACGCGTTCATCGCGGGCATGGACGAGTCGCAGTGGGATTCGGTCATCGCGGTGCACCTCAAGGGCCACGCCGCCACCCTGCATCACGCCGCCGCGTACTGGAAGGCGCAGTCCAAGGCCGGAACCCCGGTGTCGGCCTCGGTGATCAACACCGCCTCCGCCTCCGGCACGTTCATGCCCAACGCGGGCCAGGGCAACTACGGTGCGGCCAAGGCCGGCATCGCCGCGCTCACGCTGGTCGCCGCCGACGAACTCGAACGCTACGGCGTGCGCGTCAACGCGATCGCCCCGATCGCGCGCACCCGCCTGACCCTGGCCACTCCCGGCATGGGCGCGCTGTTCGCGGCCGAGGTGCCCGAGGGCGAGTTCGACGCGTTCTCCCCGGCCAACATCTCCCCACTGGTCGCCCACCTCGCCGAGGCCGGCTGCGCGATCACCGGCAAGGTGTTCGCCGTGCAGGGCGGGGCGATCGTCGAACTGGCCGGCTGGCACGACGTGCGCACCGTCGAGACCGACGGACCGTGGACCATCGACGAGGTGGCCGCCCAGCTGAAAGAGACCAACTAGCCATGGCGCGCAACAGTTATGAGCTCGGGGTCGGCGTCAGCGAGGACCACTCGGCCCTGGCCGACGCGGTCGCCGGTTTCGTCGAGCGGACCATCACCGCCGACGTGGTCCGGGCCGCGGTCGAATCCACCGACGCGGGCAAAGTTCTGCCGTTCTGGGATGCTCTCGTCGCCCAGGATCTGCTGAGCCTGCACATCGCCGAGGATCTGGGCGGTCAGGGCGCCGGTCTGCTGACGCTGGCCGTCGCGCTCGAACCGCTCGGGCGTGGTCTGCACACCGGCCCGTTCGTGCCGACCGTGCTCGCCGGTGCGGTGCTGGCCGCCGCGTATGACACTCTCGCCGAGGACAAACCGGCGTCGGCTCGGCTCGCCGGGCTCGCGGACGGGTCGCGCACCGGTGCGGTGGCCCTGACCTCGACCCTGACCGGCACGCTCACCGACGGCACGCTGACCGTCAGCGGAACGGCCGACGGTGTGCTGGGGGCAGTGTCGGCCGATGTCGTCATCGCGCCCGTCGCGGTGGCGGGCGAACAGCGGTGGGTCGTCTTCGAGAACATCGAACTGACCGTCAGCGCGCAGGACAGCATCGACGTGCTGCGCGGTTCGGCACGGCTGCGGGCGGATTCGCTCGAGGTCTCCTTCGATCGGGTACTCGAGGTGAGTTCGGCGCGCGTGCGGTCGGTGGCCGCGGTGGTGCTCGGCGCCGAAGCGGTCGGGGTGATGTCGTGGTGTGTGTCGACCGCGTCGGAATACGCCAAGACCCGGGTGCAGTTCGGTCGGCCGATCGGTCAGTTCCAGGGCGTCAAACACAAGTGTGCCCAGATGGGCATCGCGCTGGAGAAGGCGCGTGCCGTCCTGTGGGACGCCGCTTACGCCCTCGATCGTGACGACGACACCGCCGAGTACGCGGCAGCCGTCGCGGCGCTGATCATCCCGGACGCCGCCGTGCAGGTCGCCCAGGAGTGTATCCAGGTGCACGGCGGTATCGGCTTCACCTGGGAGCACGACGCGCACCTGTACTACCGGCGGGCGCTCGCGCTGCGCGGGCAGCTCGGCGCGCGAGACGAACGGGCCGAGGCGGTGGCCGGCTACGCGCTGTCGGGGCTGACCCTGTCCAGCGAACTGGAACTGCCCGCCGAGGCCGAGCGAATCCGGGCGGCGGTCCGGGCCGAGCTGGCCGAGATCGCGGCGATCGACGACGAGGACGACCAGCTCGTCGCGCTCGGCGACGGCGGCTGGAACCTGCCCCACCTGCCCCGCCCCTACGGGCGTTCGGCCTCGCCGCTCGAGCAGGTGGTGATCGCGCAGGAGATCAAGACCTCCGGTATCCAGATGCCGCAGTTGCTGATGGGCACCTGGGCGGTCGGCGCGCTCGTTCCGCACGGTGACGAACGGCAGAAGCAGGAACTGGTCGTGCCGACGCTGCGCGGCGAACTGGTGTGGTGCCAGCTGTTCAGCGAGCCGGGCGCGGGTTCGGATCTGGCGAGCCTGACCACCAAGGCCACCAGGGTCGACGGTGGCTGGCGGGTGACGGGTCAGAAGATCTGGACCACGGTCGCGCAGTTCTCGGACTGGGCGATGCTGATCGCGCGCACCAGCCCGGACAAGCCCAAGCACGAAGGCATCACCTACTTCGTGCTCGACATGTCGAGTCCCGGGATCACGGTGCGCCCGCTGCGGGAGATGACCGGATCGGCGCTGTTCAACGAGGTGTTCCTCGATGAGGTGTTCATTCCCGACGAGAACGTGGTCGGCGAGGTCGACGACGGCTGGCACGTGGCCCGAACCACATTGGCCGGTGAGCGGGTGGCGCTGAGCCAGAAGATGGAGGCCTACGCCACCGATACCGACCTGCTGCGCTTCGCGATCGGCCGTGATCTCTCGCCGGTGGCGCGCTACCGGCTCGGCGAACTCATGGCCGAGAGCCGCGCGGTGGATGTGATCAGTTCGCGGGTGGTGCTCAAGCAGCTGTCCGGCATCGACGTATCCACCACGTCCAGTGTCGGAAAGCTGTTGGGAATGGCACTGGGACAGGCGATTTCGGAGTACGTCGTCGCCGAACTCGGTGTGGCCGGTGTGGTGTCGGTGCCCGGTGAGCGCAGCGACCACGCGATGGAACAGCTGATCGCGGGTCGTGCCACCACCATCTACGGCGGCACCACCGAGGTCCAGCTCAATGTCATCGGTGAACGGATGCTCGGCCTGCCACGCGACGCCGCGGCACACGGGTGAGCGCCCCGGGCGTCGGGCAACCGCCCGGCGCCCGGGCGATCACCGGTGCCCGTGCGCGGCCGGATCGGTGGAATCGCTCGACTACAGTTCGTCGTTGTATTCAGTACAGCGTTTGCGCCGCCCGGGCCCGGTGAAGGAGATGATGTGACCGCACAGCGCACCGACGGCAGAGCCAGCCGCTGGGACCGTCACCGCGCCGATCGCCGCGAACTCATCCTCGCCGCCGCCCTCGAGGCCGTGCAATCCCAGGGCGCGTCGGTCGGCGTCCAGGAGATCGCCGACCTCGCCGGCGTGCCACGCTCGGTCCTGTACCGCCTGTTCAAGGACCGCCAAGACCTCGACGAACAGCTACGCACCCGCATCATCGACGATCTGATGGCGGTACTCGCCCCCACGCTGAACCCGGAGGGCACTGTCACCGAGGCGATCGCGCGTTCCGTCGACGCCTACGTGGGCTGGATCGCGACCAACCCGCGCCTGCACTACTTCCTCGGCGCCGGGTCCGGTGCCAGCAAGGATCACAACTCGCCGATCGTGTCCGGGACCAAGATCGCCATCGCGGGTACCGTGCGAGAGGTGTTCGAGAGCGCGCTGCGGGCACAGTCCGCGCCGGTGGCGGTCGCCGAACCGATGTCGTTCGGCCTGGTGAGTTTCGTCGACGGCAGTGTGAACCGGTGGCTGAGCCGGTCGATGCAGCCGATGGACGCCGCGGAACTGTCGTCGTACCTGCAAATCGCCATCTGGGCGATCATCGACGCCAGTCTGCGCGAGGTCGGGGTCACCCTCGATCCGCGCACGTCGATCGCCGAACTGACGGCGCAGAATTAGATGTAACACGCGGTAGCGTCAACGCTTGTGTGGTACCGCTGGTACCACTAAACTGGGTGTGGAACCGCACCGAGGAGACACCGATGACGCTGTCCAGCTACCACGAGGTCCTGCAGAGCCTGTCCGAAGGCTCGGTGACCAAACACTTCGATCCCTATGTCGACATCGACTGGGACTCGCCCGAGTTCGCCGTGCACTCCGACGACCCGCGCTGGATCCTGCCCGACGTGGACCCGCTCGGGCGTCACCCCTGGTACAAAGCGCAGCCTGTCGAGAAGCGGATCGCGATGGGATTGTGGCGCCAAGCCTGCATCGCGAAGGTCGGCATCGACTTCGAGCAGCTGCTCATCCGTGGGCTCATGCAGTATCTGCCGTCGGTGCCCAACGGTGACCCGGAATTCCGCTACATCACGCACGAGGCTGCCGAGGAGTGCAACCACACGATGATGTTCCAGGAGATGATCAATCGGATCGGCTATCGCGATGTGATCGGCATGGGCTCGGTCGATCGCAAGCTCACGCTGATCATCTGGCCCGCGGTGAAATTCTTTCCCGGATTCTTCTTCGCCCTGGTGCTCGGTGGCGAGGAGCCGATCGATCACCTGCAGAAGGCGTTGCTGCGCAGCGGTACCGATCCACATCCGATGGTGCACCGGGTGATGGAGATCCATGTGGCCGAGGAGGCCCGGCACATCTCGTTCGCGCACGAATATCTTCGGATCAACGTGCCCACGATGAACGTCGTGTCGAAAACCGTCCTGTCCGTGGCCTTCCCGATCATCATGCGGGTGATGCTGGCGATGATCGCGACACCGCCGAAGGAGTTCGCCGAGAAGTTCGGGATTCCGGGCGAGGTGATACGAGACGCGTACTGGCGCAACACCTACTCGCGCCACATCAAGCGCGACGTGTTCACCGATGTCCGCGCGCTCGCGACCGATATCGGCCTGATGAATCCGGTCGCCAAGCGCGTGTGGCAGCTGCTCGGCATCGACGGACCGGTCTCGCGCTACCGCAGCGAACCCGCGCGCAGGACCGCATGAGGGCCGAAAGCTGGTCCGCGCCCACGTCGATCGTGCTCCCGGACAAGGACCCGTTCTTCGCGCCGCGGCCCGGGTTCGAGAGCCTCGCCGAGGGCACGATCCTGCGTTCGCGGCCGGTCGAGCTCGCCGCGTTCGGTGTGATCGGCATGAAGGTGCGGGCCTGGCAGCTGCTGTATCGCACGACCGACCTCAACGGCATGCCCGAGGCGTGCGTCACCACGGTCGTGACGCCGATGGGCGGCGTCGCGCCCGGCGCTCCACTGCTGTCGTTCCAGTGCGCGATCGACGCCATCTCGCCGCGGTCGTTTCCGTCCTACGTGTTGCGGCGCGGCTCTCGCGCTGTCGGCACCTTCGTCCATGTCGAACAGCTGTGCTTCGCCGATGCGCTGGCCAGGGGTTGGGCGATCTCGATTCCGGATCACGAAGGCATGCTCGGCGCGTGGGGAGCGCCGCGTGAACCGGGCTACCGCGCGCTCGACGGCATCCGCGCGGCACTGGCGTTCGAGCCCGGCGGGCTCGACCCGTCGGCGCAGGTAGGTCTGTGGGGGTACTCCGGCGGCGGGCTGGCCACGGCATGGGCTGCGGAGATGGCGCCTGCCTACGCGCCGGAGCTCGACATCGCCGGTGCCGTGCTCGGCTCCCCGGTGGGCGATCTGGTGTCGACCTTCCATCGACTCAACGGCGGCCTGCACGCGGGCTTGCCGACGCTCGTCGTCGCCGCGCTGCGCCGGGTGTATCCGGCGTTCGAAGAACTCGTCGCCACCCATTTCAGTGACGAGGGTCGCGCGGTGCTCGACAAGGCCGCCCAGTCGACCACCGCCGCCGCGGTCCTGCGGTTGGCCCGCTACAACGTCGACCGGCACAGCGGCACTCCGATCGCCGAGCTGCTCGCCATGGAAGCGATGCTGGCCGTGTTCGCCGATCTCACGCTGGGGGACCGGGCGCCCGCGGTGCCGCTGCTGGTGGTGCAAGCCGTGCACGACCAGATCATCGCGGTGGCCGACATCGACGCGCTCGTGCAGCGCTACCGTGAGCAGGGCGCGCACGTGACCTATCTGCGTGACCGGGCGAGCGAGCACCTCACGCTGCTGCCGCTGTCGACGCCGCTGAGTCTGAACTGGCTCGACGACCGATTCGCGGGTGTGGCGGTGACACCGTCGCACACCCGGACGGTGCGCAGCGTGCTCGCGCTACCCGCGGGCCGTCGAGGTTTCGGCGCCCTCGTGCGGGTCGTGTTCCGGGTCCTCTTCGGGCGACCCATCACGGCCTCGTCGGCCGGTCACGGCGGGGAACGCACGGCGAGCAAGGCTCGTCGCGCAGCCTGAAGCAACAACTTACTCACTGGTAAGATATGACATGGTGGGTCTGCCGGTAGGCAGTGACTGGTGAGGTAAGGGGTTTACCGATGGGGATCGTTGCCGATCTGCCGCGCGCGGTGCGCAATGTGTGGTCGGTGTCGTTCGGCGGTGGACTCGAGTCCTACCGCCCTGCACCGTCGACGACGGTGTACGACGGCGCACACCGGCACCTGAAGCGCTACGACCGCACCACCCAGGCGCGGGGCAATCCGGTGCTGCTGGTGCCGCCGCTCGCGGTGACCACCGCCTGCTTCGACCTGCGGCCGGGGCAGAGTCTGGTGCGCTTTCTGCTCGACCGGGGCAGGCAGCCCTACGTCATCGACTACGGCGAATTCGGTTACGCCGATCGCGATCTCGGCCTCGAGGACTGGACCGACGACATCCTGCCCGAGGCCATCGCCCGGGTCAGTGCCGAACACGACGGGCAAGGCGTCGACATCATCGGCTGGTCGCTGGGTGGTGTGCTCGCGCTGCTCACCGCGGCCTCCCATGCCGACCTGCCGATCGCCTCCATCACCTGCCTGGCCGCACCGATCGACCAGGCCCGCACCGCGTTCCTGATCCCGCTACGCCTGGTCGCCAAGGTCACCGGTGGTCGCGAGATGGCCGTGGCGACCAAGGTGATGGGCGGCATCCCGCAGGAATTCGTGCGGCTCGGTTTCCGGATCCAGGCCTTCGACCGCGAGCTCGCCAAACCGATGTTTTTGGCCCGCAATGCTTTCGACACCGAAGCGCTGGCCAGGATGGAGGCCACCGACCGGTTCATGGCCACCATGCCCGGCTACCCGGGCCGCTCGTACTGGCAGATCTACCGCAGCCTGGTGCTGCGCAACGAACTCGCCGGTGGGTCGATCCGGTTGCGGTCGGATCTGGTGATCGAACTGTCGAAGGTCACCTGCCGGGTCTTGCTGGCGGGCAGCCCCAGCGACGTGGTGGTGCCCGCCGCCTCGGTGCGCCGCGGCCTCGATGTCCTGCCCAACGCCGCCGAGGTGGAGTTCGTGGAGGTGAGCGGCGGACACCTCGGACTGGTTTCCGCCGCCGACACCACCTGGCCCGCGATCGAAGAGTTCCTCAGCCGCTGACCCGCGCGAACATCTGCCCGCGGAATTTCGGCCGCGCCACCAAACCGCGGGCAGGTGCAGTCCGAACCTCTCTTCATGCCGCACGTCCGTCGTGCGGTGACCCGCACTGCCTCGATGCAGTGCATCCGGTAGACGAGAGGTTCCCGCTGGTGAGAAGAACACGCCGATCGATCCGTCCGGCAGCGGTCCGCGCTGCGCTGGTGAGCGCCTTGGCCTCGGCCTGGCTGGCGCTGCCCGCGAGTGTCGCTGCCGCCCAACCCGACACGGCCGGGGTGGTCTCGGCCGTCGATATCGACGACAGACGCCAACTGGTGAGCGTCTTCTCGCCCGCGATGAACAAGCCGATCCCGGTGCAGGTGATCCGGGCCGCCGATACCGAGACCCCGCGGCCGACGATGTATCTGCTCAACGGTTCCCAGGGCGGCCCGAATCAGAGCGGCTGGGACGCGCAGACCGACGCCGTGAGTTTCCTGCGTGACAAGGACGTCAATGTCGTGACCCCGGTCGGCGGCGCCAGCTCCTACTACACCGACTGGGTACGCGACGATGCGGTGCTCGGCCGCAACAAATGGCAGACGTTCCTCAACGAGGAGTTGCCGTCGGTGATCGAGGACTTCCTCGGGGCCGATGGCAATCGCACCATGGTCGGTGTGTCGATGAGTGGGACCTCGGTGCTGAACCTCGCGATCGCCAAGCCCGGCTTCTGGAACAGTGTGGCGTCCTACAGCGGTTGCGCGCAGACCTCGGACCCCATCGGTCAGGAATTCGTCCGGATCACGGTCGAGAACTGGGGCGGCGGGCAGAGCATCGAGAACATGTGGGGACCGCGCAACGGACCCCTGTGGCGAGCCAATGATCCGCTCGTCAACGCCGAAGGACTGCGCGGCACCGAGGTCTATCTGAGCACCGGTACCGGGATCCCCGGCGCACCCCACGACACACCGGCTGACGCGCGCGTCCAGGACGGCAGGATTCCGCTCCCGGTCCAGATCGCGTTCGGCGGCCCCATCGAAGCGGCGGTGCACTTCTGCACTGTCAACCTCGCGAACCGGCTGCGCGAGTTGAACATTCCGGTCACGCTCGACGAACGCCCGGTCGGCACCCACTCCTGGGGATACTGGGAGGACGACCTCCGCTCGTCGTGGCCGTTCCTGGCGAGGTCGGTGGGCAGCCGGACGAGCTGAGCCGACTGCGTCACCGCGCGTCGCGAATCAGGCCTTCGTGGCTACTACCAGCACATTCTTGCCGAACAGCTTGCCGGTGACGGCCTGCAGGAGCTTGCTGAGCGGGAACACCACGCGGTCGTAGAGCTTCAGCGCGCGTGTATTGATCGTGCCGTCGTCGCTACCGGCGAACTTGTAGGCCAAGGTGGCGAAGAAGCCGATCGGGTCGCAGTAGCGCGACTCCACGATCTCCAGACCCGCGTTGCGCAGGATGCGGTTGAGCTGGGTTCGGCGGTAGCGCCGGTAGTGCCCGACTTTGGTATCCATCGAGGTGAACAGCGTCTCCAGCGCGGGCACGTAGATCACCAGCCTGCCGCCGGGCCGCAGCAGCGAGGTGAGGTGTTCGGCGGCTTCCTGATCGTTCTTGATGTGCTCGAAAACGTTGAAAGAATAGATGAGGCCGTACATGTCGGATTCGGACGGCTCGGCCTCGCAATCGACTACCTTGTACCCTTTCGACAGCAGCAACTTCTGCAGATCGGCATCGGGTTCGAGACAATCCGGGATGATCTGCCGCTCGGCCAGCATGTCGGCGTAGGTGCCTCGACCGGCACCGAAGTCCAGAATGCGCAAATCCGGCGACGTGACATGTTTATCTACGCAGTCGATCAGAAATTTGTTGTAATTGACCGCTTCGGTCATCGCCTCCAGGTTGTCGCACCCGGTGTACGCGAATTCACTGCTGGTCACGCTTGATCCCCTCAATGCATCGATGGGCGGCAATGGCGGTCAGCGTAGTCCGACTACATTGCGGTGCCACGACATCGGGCAATATCGTCTGCGCGCCTCGGTCGGCGTCGGTGGCGGTTCCGTCGCGGGGAGAGGCCAGAAGGGTTGAGAGGTAACAGGTTCGGCGCACCGGGTGCGAAGCTCGCGCCCGATGCGCCGAACCTATGTCTGCGCCATCATGGTGGTGTCGTCAATCCGGCTGACCGAACCGTCGGCGGTCGGTCATCGTGGTCAGCGCGACCGGCCCGGTCCACCCGCAGGGCGACTCGCACATACCGGTCACCATCGCGGTGGTCGAGCCGTCGCTGTAATAGACGGTGTGCGTGCTGGCCCGCGCCGGATAGCCGCACGACGGGCACTTCCCGAAGTAATCGAGCACCTCGCGAATCCCGGACGCCGAGACCGGTTTCGGCGTCCACGGCAGTGCTTCTGTGCGTTCGACTGAACTGTTTCGCATTGTCGGTTCTCGAGAAAGGGAGTGTCAGTAGTGCTTGGCTCCCGGCGTGCACGGGCTCGCCGAACCTGTCGCCGTCGCCAGATCGCAGACGCCACCGGTCAGGATTTGAAACGGAGTGACGCCGAGCAGGACGATCAATCCGATGATGTCACCTTGCCCGGCCAGCAGGGCGGCCGAGTTCGCCGCGGCCGAGCCCGCATCGGCTGCCGATGAGCCGGTCTCGGCTACCGCCGTCCCCGCCGCGGTTCCGACGAGGCTTGCCACCGCGACCGAGGCTGCGGCGATTCTGAGGGTGTTGCGCATGTCGTGCTCCTTGCTGGGGAGTGGGAACTCCCTGAAAATGGGTTGGTGCAGAAGTCGCCGACAGATCAGCGCGGTGGCTTGCTCATATCGCGGTTCATCGTCGGGAGTTCGATGCTGATCGGCAGGCGCAATTCGGCCAGATAGATCAGCGCGGCCTTGCGCAGGAATTCGTCGAGGAGCCAGTAGGGATCCTCGAGCGGCGGGACCACGGTGAGCAGTCCTTCACGCACGGCGATGAACGGACCCCAAGCGACTTGGAGCAGGGGATCCCAGACCGGTTCCCTCGGAATCGAGAGCCCGTCAGCGATCTTGTCGCCGAGCAGGAAACGAGTGAATGCGCCGAGCACCGGCTTGCTCAGAATCGACAGATCGATATTGGCGCCCAGGCTGAGGAGCCGATCCGCCAGCTTGGCCCCCTCCGGCGTCGCCGCGATGATGGGATCGAGGATCTGCGCCGCTTGGGAATTGGCGTCGGGCCATGACTTGGGGATGTATTCGTCGCGCACGCCCAGCAGATGCCCGGCGACCTGCCAGGAGTGCAGGAAAGCGTCCGATTCGTGTGCCGGAATCGGCACTTTCCAGGAATTGAGGTGCTTCATCACGGTCGTCGGCAGGCTGTGCCAGGTGACCATGATGTCGTTCTGGCTGATCGGGATGTCCTCCTCCGCGGAGTGCACCCAGTGCGGGGACTGCGGCAACAGGTGACGCACCGCCGCGTGCACCAGCCGGGTTTTGACGCAGGTAACGATCATTTCCCCGTCGGGGGTATAGGCATTCGCGCTACCGATGTCATAACCGAGTTTCGCGGTTTTGGTGATGCGGTCTTTGAGATCGTGGCCGCCCTTGGAGTAATAGACCGCGCGCGCCTCTTTCGGGATGACGGTGCTCATCATGCCGCTGGCGAATCCGTACAGGACACCGAGATACAGCCCGCGCTTCTTGTTGAACGCGATCGCGGTATCCAACTTGCCCTGGTCGGTCCACTGCGGCAGCCGGCGGGCGTACTCCATGAAGTCGCGCAACTCCGACGGCAAGCCGGCGGGCAGTGCCTGACCGTTCTTGGTCCAGGTCCGCAACTGTTCGTTGATCTTGGGAACTTCGCCGCGATCGATGAGTCCGGCGACGAGTTCGTCGGCTTCGGGATCCCATACCGTCAACGGGTCGGCACCAGATCCGGATCCGGCCACCGATCCTTCCGGTGACCACGTCCACGGATCTGCCCGTGCGGTCACACCCAATCCGATGGTGCCGGCAACACCGAGCATTCCGCCGGCCTTCAGCGCATTGCGCCTATTGAGTCTATCCATGACTTTACTCCTCATTGAGCACGATCAGACTCCCAGGCCGCAGCGCGAGCACTCGATCCGCTTCACTGGAACAGCCTAGAATAGGCAGTAACTTAACAGGAGGAGGAGTGTGGTGTCCACGTTATGCGGATCGGCGCTTGATTGCGGTTCGGGTTCGAGGGGTGAGGCGCGGTGTGGAGTGTCGATAAGAATGCTCTGACCTGCTTACTCTTCCGATGTGGCTGGGCGTGTGCCCGGCTCGGTTTCGGTCGCTCCAGTCGCCGACGAATGCGGTCGATACAGCAGGGCTAGTGAGTAACTTAGCTAGACGGCGTGCTGTGGAGCCGGATCGCGGACTCCGGTCCGGCAAGTGTCGAGTCTCGTTGCCTCGGGCAGGTACTGAAGGGAAGCGCCACTGTATAGGGGCGTGTACTGGTGATGGGATGGGTCCCGGGTTGCGTCTCTGGATGGCTGATCTGCCGGAAGTTGCGAGCCAGTGAAGGAAACTATCAGGAATTGTCACTAACATAGTGGCAAAGATGCAACGCTGTGCCGCACATTTCGGATCTTGGACGTCTTACCCGGATGTATGAGAATCATGATTAACTTGTGGGACTTGTCGCCGACCGCAGGCGACAGCGAGTGAGGAGTCACAGATGTCCGCAGCGACGACGTATCGGCGTTGTGCCCTGATCACCGGAGGTTCGCGAGGAATCGGCGCGGAGGTCGCGCGGCGCCTGGCCGAACTCGGCTACGACCTCACGCTCGCTGCCCGCGACCAGGCGGTCCTGGACAGCATCGCCGGAGAGCTGCGCCTGGACCACGGTGTCGACGTAGTGACGGTGATCGCGAACATGAACGACGCCGACCAGTTGCTGCGCCTCGCCGACACTCACGCCGATCGGTTCGGACGCCTGGACGTCTTGGTGCACTGCGCCGGCACCGGCACCGCCGGTCCGGTCGCGACGATGAGCGCCGCCGGCTACCACCGCATGTTCGACATCAACGTTCGCGGCCCCCTGACCCTGGTGCAGCACTGCCTGCCCCTGCTACGCAAGACGGCGAAGGACAACCCCGGCGCTGGCGCGAAAATTATTGCGCTGGCATCGATCACCGGTGTCGCGGGCGAGCCGGGCTTGGCCGCCTACGGAGCATCGAAAGCCGCTCTGGTGTCACTCTGCGAAACCATCTCGCTGGAGGAATCCGCGAACGGCGTCAGCGCGACAGCGATCTCACCCGGCTATGTCGACACCGATATGACGGCGTGGAAGCGCGCGGAACTCGACCGCGCGGCGATGCTCACCACCGGTGACATCGCGGAACTGGTGCTGGCCATCACCCGGCTCTCCGCTAACGCCGTCGTCCCCAATATCGTCGTATCCCGGTCGGGGAGCCAGCTGTGGCGAGCATGATCGAGCGCCTATCGCCTGGTGGGTCCGCGGCAACGAGCGCGGCTCGATGACCGTGATGCGCGGCGACGTGGGAAACGCGCGCTACTTCATCCGCACGGATCGCGGCGACGCCCGTGCGCGTCGCCGCGAGGTCGTCATCGGCGCCGCGCGAGACGTCTTCGTCAGTCACGGTTTCCATGGCGCCAGCATGGAAGAGATCAGCGTCAGAGCTCAGGTGAGCAAACCGGTGCTCTACAACCACTTCACGGGCAAGGTCGACCTGTATGCCACTGTGCTGCAACGCTATCTGGACCGGATGGTGGGTGGCATCCGCGGCGCGCTCCGGACGGCCACCGGGGACGAGAACACGGTCCGGCGCATGGTGGCGGCCTATTTCGACTTCGTCGACGAGGACGACGGTGCCGGATACACGCTCGTCTTCGACACTCCGGTGCCGAGTGAGCCGAGTGTCGAGGCTCGGGTGCGTCTCGCGATGACCGAATGCGCGGCACTGGTCGGCGCCGAACTCGACGCGGCGGGCATGGACCCTTATCGCGCCCGGGCCTGCGCATTCGGTCTCGTCGGCGCCAGCCACCTGGCGGCTCGCTACTGGTTCGACGCCGGTCGCCCGATTCCCAAGATCGACGCGGTCGACACCACCGTCGCCCTGTTCTGGACGGGCCTGTCCGGACTCGGCTGATGCGAATACCGCTAGGGTCGCGGCTAGTGGGATTGCGAGCGCGTCAAAGAATCGGATCGTGTCCCCGGACAACGGCGCGGCACCCGACACCGCGAAACGGACGGCGTCCAGCGTTCCGCGTATCGGATCCCAGCGTTACCGTCTGTTGCCTCTGCTCAGATCAGATTTTTGCCCTGGGATCGACGCTCACGCATATCGTCCAGGTAGCGCTCGAAGGGCTGAGCTCGCCAAGCGTCCGGCAGCACCTCGAGTAGTCGGCCGAGCGTGCGCATCACGATTTCGAACACGCGCTGCCTGCGCGGGCTCCACGGCAGGCCCAACTCGTCACGGAACCGCTGTGGCAGAAACCCGGTGGTGAAGAAGCGATTCGCCCGACCGAACGCCACGCGGACGCCTCGACGCCATGCCGCCAACTCGACCACGTAGTTGAGCAGGTAGGTGCGGACTTCGTCATCGAAGGACAGATCGCCGAGCATCGAATCCCAGTACCGGTCGAAGGCCGCGCGGTCGGCCGGCCACAGTTCGGCCGGCATCTGCAGCGTTGTCCCGAACCTGGCGGCATCGCGATACATCGCGTCGGCATCCTGCTCGTTCATCCCGCCGAAGAGCAGGTTCACCGTATCCAGGACGCCCCGGTACAGGCAGGCTGCCACCCATAGTTGCAGCTGTGGGTCGAAGGCGTTGTACCGAACAGGACTGTGCGGTCCCGAGCGCACCTGCCGGTGCGCGGTGCCCACCGCGGCACGGTATGCCGCCTGATCCTCCTCGGTGCCGATCATCGCCACCGCGAGGTAGGTGAGCGTGGTCCGACCGCGCTTGGCCGGCCGTGTCGCGTAGCTGCCCGATTCGACGACGCTTTCCACCACGCCGCGCCCCACCGGCGGCAGGCTCAGCTGCATGATCACGTTCGCCGGGCCGCCCAGCAACGCGCCGACACCGTTGAGGTAGCGGTGTCGGCGCGCGATGTCGTCGGAGACATCGTGCGGCCGACCAGCCCTTGCTGAACGGGTCATGACCGGCCTCCGGTTCGAAAGAATGAGAGATTCATGCACTCATGTTCTCATCCGAGGTCGGACCTCCACAATGCTTTTCGGTGCTTTCGGTAGGATTAAGTTACTAACTGTTCCTGGGCAGTCTACGATCGTCATCGGCCGTCGGTGCCCAGATTCCGATCGCTTGTCCCGAGTACTCGAACCCTTCGGAGGTATCCATGCCGGTGATCCCGAGCATGCCTACGGCCCTGGTCAGAACGATGGCTGACGGCTTGTCCGCCGCCGCAGTCCTGCGCAGAAGTGGCGCGATCGAGCTGCGACACCCGGTGGAGCTGCTGCGAACCGCCAGGGATGCGACAGTGCTCGGTCCTGTCGCTACCGCGTTCGCGCACGCGGCTCGCCACGACGGTGCCGCCACGGCCATTGTCGACGAGCAGGGGCCGCTGACCTTCGCGGAGCTCGATCGCATGTCGAACGCGGTGGCCAACGGCCTTGCCGCGCGGGGGATCACGAGTGGCACTGTGCTGGGAGCGCTGTGCCGGGACCATCGGGGGATGGTCTTGTCGCTGCTGGCCGCGGGCAAGCTGGGCGCACGAATCGTGTTGCTCAATACGGGAATGGCGGGCCCGCAGTTGGTATCGGTGGCCGAGCGCGAGAACGTGGGTGCGATCCTGCTCGACGCCGAGTTCCTCCATCGCTTCGACGGCCTCCCCGCTAAGTTACTGATGATTCTGACTATGGACGACGGCTGGGTGAACCACGGGCAGCCCACGCTGGACGATGTCCGAGCGGGTCAGCCCACCCGGCCGCCGGCGAGTCCCACGCAGCCCGGCGGAATCGTGGTACTCACCAGCGGCACGACCGGCACGCCGAAAGGTGCACCGCGAGGCAAAGTGTCGCCCTTGCAATCGGCGCAGTTCCTCGACCGGATCCCCTTGCCGAAGGCGAGTACGACCGTGCTCGCGGCACCGGCGTTCCACGGCACCGGTCTCTCGCAGCTGATTCTCGGCTGGGCGCTCGGAAGCACGATCATCTTGCAGCAGCGCAAATTCGACCCACGCCGCACGCTGGCCGATATCGAACGCCATCGCGCGGGCACGCTGGTGCTGGTGCCGACGATGTTGCAGCGCATCGTCGATCTGGGTGAATCCGTACTGGCCGAATACGACACTTCCTCGCTGCGGGTGATCTTCGCGGCCGGATCCGCCATTTCGCCCGACCTGAGCAGGCGTACCGCGCTGGCGTTCGGTGAGGTGCTCTACAACCTGTATGCCTCGACGGAGGTCGCGGTGGCAGCTGTCGCCACGCCCTCCGATATGCGGGAAGCGCCCGGCACTGTGGGCCGCCCACCCGTGGGCTGCCGGGTCGCGATCTTCGATGACAATCGCCGTCGGATCACCGAACCAGGCGTGGTCGGCACCATCTTCGTTGCCAGCGCACTGAGTTTCGGCGGCTATACCGACGGCACCGGTAAGGAGATCGTCGACGGAATGCAGTCCAGTGGCGATGTCGGCCATTTCGATGCGGCGGGAAGACTGTTCATCGATGGTCGCGACGACGACATGATCGTTTCCGGCGGGGAGAACGTCTTTCCGCTCGAGGTCGAGAACCTGCTCGTAGAACGACCGGACATCCTCGAGGCGGCCGTGGTGGGGGTAGACGATCGCGACTTCGGTAAACGCCTGCGCGCGTTCGTCGTGCCCGCGCCCGGTGCGTCGTGCGACGCGCAACAGGTGAAGGACTACGTGAAAGCGACCCTCGCGCGACACAAGGTCCCGCGGGATGTGGTGTTCGTAGACGAGTTGCCACGCAATGCCACTGGCAAACTGCTTCGTCGCAAGCTCGAGAGCGCCGATCCGCAGTGAGATCCGGGCCGCGCCTTCTTCTGTGGGCGCCCTGGGCGCGGTGTGTGTCCACCCGTGGTTCACGGCGGGGTGGGTGACTCTCGGGACGTGGCGATGTCACCGGCCAACGGTGCGACCGCATTGATCACGTGGTCTGTCAGGTCTCGATCGAGCCCGGCTGCGATGAGCGCATCGGTGAGATGGCCTGCGACCAGGGTGAAATGGCCTACGGTGATGCCGCGGCCTCGATGAACGGTTCGCAGGGACGCGCCGACGTAGGGCGCGGGGCCGCCGAGTAGCGCAGCGAAGAACTCGACCTGCCGACCCTTCATTCGGGTGATGTCGGTACCGGCGAAGAACGGCGACAACCGCTCATCGGCGAGGACGCGTCGGTAGAGGTCGTCGACGACCGTCTCCACGGCATCGTGACCGCCGATCCGCTCATAGAGCGGCAGGCTGTCGCGCGATGCATCGGCATCGTTGTCGGACGCAGACGTGCTGCGGCGATCCGGTTCGTCCATGGTGGGAGCCTCGTTTCGCGAACGTCGCCGATGGGGTAGTCGGTGACAGGCGCCGGAGATGTTCAGTAGACAGGAATTGGCAGTAACTTATCTCCGATGGGTCGGCCTGTCTCGGGATTGAAGTAGTCCGCTCAGGAAGCCTGGCACTGTGGGTCTACTGGCGAAAATCTAGCTATCTGCAGCTCAATTAGCTGGATTGAGGCCACTGCCAGCGCCGGCAGTGTGTGGGTGGATGCGTACAGTGGCCGACCTCCAGCGGAGAGCGCTCGCCCGAGTCGATGGAATAGGCATTAACATAATCTTGTGTTGTCGTCTTCGGCGTGGGAGACTGCTTGCCAGCCATCGCTGCCGTGAGGCGACGTTGAACGCAGTGAGGAAGTCAAAGATGACTACCGACTATTCACCCGGAATCGATTCCGCGCGGCCCCGTGTGGCCACGGCGGAGTCCTCCCTCAGGGTCCGGGCACTCGCCGACGAGTTGGTCTCCCGAATGCTCGAGAGCATGGCTGCGCGCCCCGGTGGCGCCAACGGCGGTGTCCTGGCCACACTTCCGGCCCGTGGACGCGGCGACACCGTGCGACATCGCATCGCTGGGTCGTCACGAGCCCGTGCCGAGGTGCCCGGCGAAGTGATCGATCGGGCGATCGATCAGGGCTTCTCCACGAGTCTGGAGCTGATCGCCTCGAGTGTGGCCGGCACCGAAGAGCAGAAGCTCACGGTCGTGCGCCAACTGGCGAACGAAATGCTGGACACCGTGACGGCGGCGATATCACTCGCGTACACCGACCATCTCGAGGCCGAGGTCGTCGAGGATCAACGAGTCAGGAACGCCTTGGCGGTTGCGTTGCTCGCGGGCCGGGATACGTCGACGGTGACGCGGTGCAGTGGTTTCGAGGTCGCCGCGAGCTATTCCGTGCTGGCGGTGCACTTTCCGTCCGGTAGTGACGACAGGTCCGACACCTTTGTTACGCAGATGGATGTCCGGCGAATGATCCGAAATGTCCGGGCGGCCCTGGATCGGCACGGGTCGGTGCGTGCGTTGTCGCGGCTCGATGTGCGCGGTGGAGTCATACTCATTCCGTCGGCCGAAACACGGGATCTCGACACGTTGTTGGCTGTGCTCTCCGCCGCGGCCGGCGTCGACATGACCGCGACCTGCGCGGAGGCGCCGCCGGCGAGAGTCCCGGAAACCGTGGACCACCTGTGCGAACTCTTGGATCTCGTGCAACGAATTCAGCGGCCACCCGGCCTGTTCCGTTTCGCTGATCTGGCGGTCGAATATCAGCTGACCAGACCATCTGCCGTGCGCCGGCATCTCGATGCGATTCTGAATCCACTCGACGATCATCCGATCCTGATGGAAACCTTGTGCACGCACCTCGACAACAACCTGAACCGTCGCCGAACCGCGCGCCAGCTCAGTGTCCATATGAACACCATCGACTACCGGCTGAAGAGTATCCGCAAACTGACGGGCTTCGATCCTGCATCGGCCGATGGGCTCTGGTATCTGCAATCGGCGCTGGTCGTGCGTAAAGCGAATTATCAGGAGAAATAGAGCGGGCCGCCTGTCCAGGTTCCTGCGCTCGCGTGGAATGCGATGTGAGTCGGTTCCCGGTCCAGCATGTCGATATAGGAGGTAATGATGGGTCAGTTCAGCGTCTGGCACTGGTTGATAGTCGCGGCGGTGTTCGTGCTGTTCTTCGGTGCGAAGCGTATGCCGGATGCCGCTCGCGGTCTGGGCCGGTCGCTACGGATCTTCAAGAGTGAGGTGAGTCAAATGCAGTCCGACGACGCGGACGCGGCAAACGAGCGGTCGGCCCGCGAGAACACAGGGCTGCCTCCCTCGGCGCCGGCGCCGACGACGCCTTTCGTCGAGCCGGTGACTCGCCCGACGAAGACGCTCTGATCAAAAGGCCAGTGCCTGGCCGATCCTGACGGCACGATGTCACTGGTCCAGCATCTCCAAGAGGTGCGGGCCAGGCTGCTGATCTCGATGGCCGCTGTCGCGGTCACGACAGCGCTCGGAGTTTTTTGGTGCGTGCATGCGGTTCTCGGAGTGGGTGATGTGTTGCTCGGGCCGTATTGCGCGCTCGACCCTTCGACGCGGGCGGCCCCGGGCCTTTCAGATGTAGTCGGTGGTCTGCCACCCGGGCGGCGACGACCAGAATGATCGTCTCGCTACACCCGATGCTGCTGAACATCTCCGTAGGCTCCATCATTATCTGGGGTTGTCATCGCGGCATTCTCGCGCGACCATCGCCGATCGCAACTGCCACAGATCCGATGCCCGCGCCGGGTTGAGCCCGGTGAGCCGGGCGATTCGGCGAAGCCGGTAGTCGACGGTATTGGTGTGGATATTCAAGATCCGCGCGGTCTGCGCCCGGTTCAGGTTGTTGGCGATGTGCACCCGCAAGGTCTTCCACAATTCGGGATACTCGTCCAGCGGCGCCAGCAACTCACCGAGCAGGGAAAGGCCAAGACCTGGCCGGGAGAGCTGGTACTCCAAGGCGAGTTGATCGAATCGATAGAGGCCCGGTGCGCATTCGAGTCGCTCGACCACATCGAGTATTTCGTGTGCGGTTTTCGCGGCTGAGGCGACGTCGGCGGCAGGCGCGGACACCACCGCCGCGACGAGGTCGACGCGCGCCGCCTCCGCCATCGCGGCGACCAGCGCGTCGAGTTCGTGCTCGGCGACCGCCTCGGTCGGGATGAGCACGGTCCCGCCGTCGATCGACAGCCGTGCCAATCCCTGCCCGTCGCTGTGTTGTGTCAGAGCTTTCCGCAACCTGTGCAGGTAGTGCAAGGCAATCCCCGCGTCCGGGTTCGCGCGCATCGCGATGGCGAGCACCGAGTACGTGTCGGCGATGGATATGCCGCCTGTGCGGGCTGTGGCGGGTGCCCATTGTTCGGCCAGCAGAGCGGACATGAGAGTCCGCTCGGCGTCCTGTCCGCATGTCGCTCCGCCGTGTTCGGCGATGTACGCGTGCGACACTGTCGTGCAGAGTTGATCGTTGATGGCCATGGCGATCCGGAATCCATCGATCACCGTCTCGCGGGTGCAATCCAGGTACTGGACGAACAACTGGCCGACAACGATCCGCACGCCCTCATGGAAACCGTGCAGGACGAGGTCGATGGGTACGCTGTCGCACGCCAATCCCGCGGCGATGATCGCGAGTTCGCCGAGTTCGTGTGCGACATCGCGTCCCTCCAGCATTGCTTGCGCGATCTCGAGGGATATCCGGGTGATCGTTACGATTCTCGATGCCATCGGCGTGCCGGGCGAAATATCGCACTGCGCCACATCGTCGATGAAATGGGTGACCAATTGATCGGTCAACGTTGCCACATCGGGTAGCGATGGCCGCCATTCGGCATTGTCGGAGGGGATTGTCATCGTGGGTATCCCTTTCCGCGCCGATCAGACGCCGCAGCGGCGGCTGCTCTGGAGCAAAGCGATGGGTGGAGCTGTGGCGAATTATCGGGCGCGGTAGGGGAGATGGGTCCGCACGAGCGAACCGGCTACGTCGGCGGCCGCTCGTGCGGGTGCATCATGTTCCCATTCTCGATGCGGAATGAACAGTAACATCATTCGATGTGATGGCTGCAAGGTGAGAATGCGCAGTCGAATTCCGCGATTAATCGACACAAATAGTCGGCAACTTATTGTGATCGAATCAGCGACGGTGTGGGAGTTCATACAAATCGGCGGTGGTCTCCACGGCTCGGCTGCCGAGGAGACCACCGCCGGAATTCGCAGCGGAATCGGGTTGACTCAGCTGGTGGCTGCCGGTGTCAAGCCCGTCGAGCCGTGCAGTTTGCGCAGTTCGTGCTTGACGACCTTGCCGCCCGCATTGCGCGGCAGGGCGTCGACCACCACGAGGTCCTTCGGGTGCTTGTAGCGGGCGAGATGGGTGTTGAGGTGCGGTTCGAGGTCGGCGAGACTGATGTCGTCGGCGTCCTCCACGGCCACGATCGCGACCGGGACCTCACCCCATTTGTCGTCGACGCGGCCGATCACCGCGGCCTCTCTGATCCGCGGGTGCGCGAACAGCACGTTCTCCACCTCGGCGCAGTAGATGTTCTCGCCGCCGGAGATGATCATGTCCTTCTTGCGGTCGACGACGTAGACGAAGCCTTCCTCGTCGAGGCGCACGAGATCACCGGAGTGGAACCAGCCGCCGGCGAACGCGTCAGCGGTCGCGCGCGGGTTGTTCCAGTACTCGCGCATCAAAGTCGGTCCGCGATAGACGATTTCGCCGATCTCGCCCTGGGCGACATCGTTCATCTCGTCGTCGACGACCCGGGTGGCGATGGTGGGGATCGGCTTGCCGACCGAGCCGAGCTTGCGGATCGCGTCCTCGCCGTCGAGGACGCAGGTGATCGGCGACATCTCGGTCTGCCCGAAGACCGCCACATTGAGCGCGTTCGGGAAGGTCTGCGCCATGGCTCGCAGCACGGTGTCGGAGGCCGGGGCCGCGCCCCAGCTGATCACCCGCAGCCGCAGATCGCGCTGTGCGACAGTCGGATCGGCGCACACCACCTGCCATTGGGCGGGCACGAGGAACACCGAGGTCGCGCGCTCGCTCTCCCAGGCATCGAGCACCTCGCCCGCGTCGAACGCCTTGAGCGGATGGATCACCGTCAACGCGCCGAGGACGAAACACGATGCGACGCTGCCCAGTCCGGCGATGTGGAACAGCGGCGACGCGCAGAAGGCGATGTCGTCGGCGCTGTAGCGCATGGCGCGGATACAGGTGAGGGCCTGTGAACTCATGTTCAGGTGGGTCAGGACCGCGCCCTTGGGGTTTCCGGTGGTGCCGGAGGTGTACATGATCAGTGCGGCGGTGTCTTCGGCGATATCGCGTGGCTCGCGCGGTTCGCCGGTCTCGGCGATGAGGTCCTCGTAGCCGAGAGCGCCGTCGCCGCTCGGCGCACCGACCACGATCCGAGTACGCAGGTCAGGGGACTGGGCGGAGACCGCTGCGGCGAGGGGGGCGAGCACCGCGTCGGTGATGATTACCGCGGCGCCGCTGTCGGCGACCAGGAAGGCGATCTCGGGCGGAGTGAGCCGGAAGTTCACCGGCACCGCGATCGCGCCCAGCGTGTTGATCGCGAACACCGATTCGAGGTACTCGGTGTTGTTGAGCATCAAAATCATCACGCGGTCGCCGGGCTTGACGCCGCGGCGATCGAGCGCGTCGGACAACCGTCCCACCCGCCAGTGCAGTTCACCCCAGCTGGTGGTTTTGCCGAGGTAACGCAGGGCGGGAGCGTCCGGGATGGTGGTGGCATGGATCGCGATCTGGTTCATCCAGTGATTGCGGCGCGAGCGCAGGGGTTCTGTGGACATCGTCGTCTCCTCGAAGGCGCGGAAAGGGTTAGGCCGGTTCGGCGATCGGATGCACGGCGCCGGTGAAGTTCGGCGCGCGACGGGTGAGCATCGCGGTCATTCCTTCGAGGAAGTCCGCGGAGGTCAGCAGCTCGATCTGTCCGTCCTTCTCGCGCGCGAGTGCGGCGTCGAGTTCGGTCAGCGTCGCCGCGTTGATGGCAGCTTTCGTCAGTTGCAGCGCGCGACGGGGACCCGCCGCGAGTTGGGCGGCGACAGCCTCGATCTGATCGTCGAGTGCGGCGGCGGGTACGCATCGGGTGATCAAGCCCGCCGCGGCGGCGTCGGCGGCGGGCAGTCGAGCGCCCAGCAGCGCCATTTCCGCGGCCCTGGCACGACCCATGGCGGCGGCGACGACCGCCGTGGCGCCGCCGTCGGGCATCAGGCCGATGGAGGTGAACGGCAGCAGCAGGTAGGCGCTGTCGGCGGCGTAGACGAGATCGGCGGCCAGTGCGATCGAGGCGCCGACACCGGCGGCGGGCCCGTTGATCCGCGCGATCACCGGAGTCGGTGCGGCGATGATCGCGCGGATCAGGGCGTTGGCGGTGTCCATCACGACCTGTGGTGAGGCTTCGTTGCCGCCCGCGGCGGCGGCCGCGGCCAGGTCGGCGCCGGTGCAGAACGCTTTGCCCGCACCGGTCAGCACGATCACCCGAACGGAAGGCCGGGCCGCGGCAGCGCTGATGAGATCGCCCAGTTCGGTCATCGCTTCGAGGTCGATCGCGTTCAGCCGTGCTTGGCGGTCGATCGTCAGGCGCAGGATGCCGCCTTCTTCCTCGACCAGAATGCTCTCGCTCATCGGGCCACCGTTTCGACGATCGACGTGGCCAGGCGTCCCGCGATGAGCGTTTCGGCCTCACGCACGATCCGCGCCACCAGGTCCGCGCAGGTGGGAATGTCGTGGATCAAGCCCTGACACTGGCCGACGCTCCAGATGCCGGCGTCGAGGTCGCCGTCCTCGTAGACCTTGCGGCCGCGAGCGCCTGCGACGAGTTCGCGCACATCGTCGAACGTGCCGCCACCGCGCTCGATCTCGACGACCTGGCGGCTCACGGCGTTGTCGGCGACTCGGGCAGTGTTGTTCAAGGTCCGGAAGATCAGCTTGGTGTCGAGCTCGGTGTTGGCGACGATCTGTTCCTTGACCACGTGCGCGATGGGCGACTCGACCGTGCACAGGAACCTGGTGCCCATATTGACGCCGTCCGCGCCGAGCGCCATCGCGGCGACCAGCCCGCGAGCATCGGCGATGCCGCCAGAGGCGATCATCGGGATCTCGATCTCGCGCGCGGCGGCGGGAATCAGGACCAAGCCCGGTGTGTCGTTCTCGCCGGGATGACCGGCGCATTCGAAGCCGTCGATACTGACGGCGTCGACGCCGACCTGTTGAGCCTTGAGCGCGTGCTTGACGCTGGTGCACTTGTGCAGCACCTTGATGCCCGCGTCTTTGAGGTAGGGCAGGTGGGTCGCCGGGTTGCCGCCCGCGATCTCGACGATCGGGACGCCGCCGTCGATGATCGCCTGGCGGTACTCCGCGTAGGGCGGCGGTGTGATCGACGGCAGGATCGTCAGATTCACGCCGAACGGCTTGTCGGTGAGATCCCTGGTCCGAGCGATTTCCTCGCGCAACGCCTGGGGAGTCGGCTGAGTCAGACCGGTGATGATGCCCAGACCGCCGGCTTCTGAGACCGCGGCCGCGAGTTCGGCACGGCCGACCCACATCATCCCGCCCTGCACGATGGGGTGCTCGACACCGAATGCCTCGGTGAATCGGGTGCGCAGCATTGAGCCTCTCTCCGCTCGGGAGTTCTGCGCCGGTGCAAGGAACCCATGGCCTCTTTGCATCCGGCGAGAATCGTGATTAACTTATTGAGAATGGGTGTTAACTTAACCGAGCTGGAGCGTTCCTGTCAACGAACTCGGGCCGAGCGCGAAAACCGCTGGGTCCGCCCTGGTCGATCCGGTGATCGGGAGTGCGGAGACAGGGCCGATCCGATTCCTTTCGAAAGAAGTCGCCGATGACTGAATCCCTGGTCGCAGAGGCTGTCGACAAGCAGTTTCTCGAGACCCACCATCCTGTGACCGGTGCGGTCCTCGGCCGCTGGCCGGTCGACGACGAGGCCGCCGTGGCCGACGCCGTCGCCCGCGCTCGCGCGGCCGCACCAGGCTGGGCGGGAATGCGAGCCAAGGACAGAAAAGCCGCGCTGCGCCGCTGGGCGAAACATCTGATCGTCAACATCGACGAGTTCTGCGCCCTGATCCACCGGGAGAACGGCAAGCCGCTCGACGACGCGTTCCTCGAGGTGATCACCGCCGTCGAACACCTCGAATGGGCCGCGGGCAACGCGGGCAAGCTGCTGGCTCCCCAGCGCGTGTTCCCCGGGCTGATGATGGCCAACCACGAAGCGGTGATCGAGTATCGACCGCTCGGTGTGGTCGGCGTGATCGGCCCCTGGAACTACCCGGTGTACACCCCCAACGGTTCGATCGCCTACGCGCTGGCCGCGGGCAACACCGTGATCTTCAAGCCGAGCGAGTTCACCGCAGGCGTGGGACGCTGGTACGTCGAAGCCTTCGCTGCCGCCAATCCTGAACTGCCGGAAGGCATTCTGAGCGTGCTCACCGGTTACGGGGCAACCGGAGCGGCGCTGGTGACCTCCGGGGTGGACAAGATCGCCTTCACCGGTTCCACGGCGACCGGCGCGCGGATCATGGCCGCCGCGGCGCCGACACTGACCCCGGTACTGCTCGAATGCGGCGGCAAGGACGCGGCGATCGTGGCCGAGGATGCCGATGTCGCCGCCGCGGCCGACGGTGTCGTGTGGAACGCGATGGCGAACGCGGGCCAGACCTGCGTCGGAACCGAACGGTGCTATGTCGTGGCTTCGGTGCTCGACGAGTTCCTGGCCGAAGTTCGCAAGATCGTCGGTACGCTGGTCCCGGGATCCGACGAGTCGTCGTCCTACGGTCCGATGACCATGCCCGCCCAGATCGACGTGGTCTCCGCGCACATCGAGGACGCGCTCGAGCGCGGCGCGACAGCGGTGTTCGGTGGTCGCGATTCGGTGCGCGCGCCCTTCGTCTCACCGGTGGTGTTGCTCGACGCGCCGGAGGATTCGGCCGCGGTCCGTGAGGAGACCTTCGGGCCGACCCTGACGGTGCGCGCGGTCGCCGATGTCGCGGAAGCGATCGCGCTGACCAACGCCTCACGGTACGGGCTGGCCTCCTCGGTCTATTCGCGTAAGCGCGGCATGGAGATCGCGCGGCAACTGCGCGCCGGCGCGACCTCGGTGAACACGCCCGCTGCCTACGCCGCCATTCCCGCGCTGCCGTTCGGTGGCGTCGGCGAATCCGGGATCGGGCGCATCCACGGTGCGCAGGGGCTGCGCGAATTCACTCGAACGCATTCGATCGCTCGTCAGCGGTTCGCCATCAATTCTGTCGCATTGCAGTCATTTTCCCGGACAGCGTCGACGATGCGACTCATCCGCCGCGTCACCACGATGCGTTACCGCACCGGTAGCTGATCCTCAACCCAACGAAACAAGGGAGAACAATCACTATGGGCGTCGAATTCAGCCCGGAACAGCAGGAATTCGCGGCAGCGGTCGCCGCGTTCGCCAAGCGTGAGGCGGGCACCCGGGAGAAGCGTGACGCGCTCACCGACCACGATGCCGAGCAACACAACGCGGGTGTCTACGCCAAGATGGCCGATCTCGGCTGGCTCGGCCTGACCGTGCCCGAGCAGTACGGCGGCTCCGACGCCACGATGGTCGACATGTGCATCCTGCTCGAGGAGAGCCTGCGCGGCATGCTGCCGATCGGTGCGATCGGGCCGACCCTCATCACCGGTGGCGCCTACGCCAAGTTCGGGACCGAGGCCCAAAAGGACGTCGTCCTGCGCGGCATCGTTCGTGGTGCGTCGCAGTCGATTTCGATGTCGGAACCGGAGGCGGGCTCCGACGTCGGCAACATCACCGCCAAAGCGGAGAAGACCAACGACGGCTGGCTGATCAACGGTCAGAAGACCTGGTGCTCCAACGCGCACATCTCGGAGAACATCCTGCTGGTCGTGCGCACCGATCGCAGTGGCGGCAAACACGAGGGACTCACCATGTTCCATGTGCCCGCCAACACGCCGGGGCTCAAGATCAGCCCGATCGAGCTGATGGGCAACCAGAAGGAGACCAACGACCTGTACTTCACCGACTGTCTGCTCCCCGAGGACGCGGTGGTCGGCGAGGTGGGCAACGGCTGGCGTCAGCTGATGACCGGATTGAACTTCGAGCGGCTCATCCTGGCCGCGATGAGCCTCGGCGCTGCCGAGCGCGCCTTCGAGGACACGCTGCAGTTCATCAGTGAGCGCAAGCAGTTCGGCAGGCCGATCGGCTCCTTCCAGGCGCTGCGGCACCGGGTGGCCGATCTCGCGACCGAGATCGAGTGCACCAAACTGCTGGTCTACAGCGTGGCCGCCGCTGTCGACGCCAATCCCACCAAGACCTTCGCGCGCGAAGCATCGATGGCCAAGCTCAAGGCCACCGAGACGTCCAAGCAGGTCGCACTCGCCGGGATGCAGATGATGGGCGGCTACGGCTACGCCCGCGAGTTCGACATGGAAAAGCATGTCCGTGGTGCCCTGGTGTCCACGATCTTCGGCGGTACGAGCGAGATCCAGCGCGACATCATCGGTAAGACATTCGGTCTCTGACCAGGAGGGGAAAGGGGGCGTCCGGCCGGTCACGGTCGGACGCCCCCTTCGCTGGACGGCGCTGGTCGGCTCGCTGGCTACCGCGGCAGAGGCTGACCGAGCAGAATGGTCTCCAGCAAACGGATCACCGTCTCCTGTGGGCTGATGCCATGGTCGCCGAAGGTGCGCCCGAGGTCGACCACGAGGCTGAAGGCCGCGTGCACGAGGATGCGGGCCTCGCCGATGGACAGGTCCGGCCTCGCCTCCACCACCAACTTCGCCCATTCGGTGATGATCAACTGCTGCAGATGGCGCAGCGTCACCTGATCGGGCTGGTCTACATGGCTGAACTCGGCGTAGTAGACGAAGGTCAGCGCGCGCTCGGCGAACGAGCCCGAGACATAGAGTTCGATCAGTGTGCCGAGCGCTTCGGCAGGGGTGTCCGCGGCGGCCACCGCGGGCGCGATCGCTCCCGATACCCGGTCGGCGGCGCGCCGGAACGCGGCCACCAACAGATCGCTCTTGCTGCGGTAGTAGCGGTACACCGCCGATGCGGCCGACAGGTCCGCGGCGGCGGCGATGTCTTCCATGCTGACATTCGGATAGCCGCGCTCGTGGAACAGCTCGACGGCTTTGCCCAGCAGCAGGTCGTGCTTGAACGGCTGTGGTTGCGCACCCTTCGAACCGGCGGGTTCGGTGCGGTCCGGTCCACTGAGATCAGCGTCGATCAACGTCCAGCTGGTCGTATGGAGCAGCCGGGCGAGCGCTTTCGCCGGTACGGTGGCGTGGTGGTCGCCGATACTGCTGACCACAGCGAAGATCGAGACTGCGCGTACCGCCCGGTCGCGACCGTCCAACTCGGGTCGGACCTCGCCGATCAGCTTGCGCAGCGTGGCGATGGCCGCGGCGAATTGATCGGTGAACTCCTCGAGATCGGCCGGCTCGAGATAGCGGCGCTCCCAGCGGGCCAGTGCCACGGTCGGCCGATTGGCGATGGTCAAGCCGATGACGGCGTCGAGCACATGATCGACGCGCTGGCGTGGCGTCCAGTCGACGGCCTCGCCGGGTAGCTCGACCGCGCCGACCGCGATCCCGGACAACCGCAGAAGTTCCTCCCGGAACAGCGCGTATTTGCTCGGAAAGTGCCGATACAGCGCGGTGGAACTGATATCGAGGCGTCGCGCGATGTCGTCCATGCTGACGCCGTGGTATCCGTGCGCGCCGAAGGCGGCGGCCGATTCCGCCGCGATCTGGGCACGACGATTCTTCGGCCTGCGCCTGACTTGGCGAGTCGGCGCATCCGCGGGGGAGTCGTCTGCCTGGCTGCTCGTCGTCTTACCCTTTGTTCCGCGCGGGGACAGTGAGTTCCCGATGATCTTGCCTGTCATGCTATCGCCTGGTGGCGTGAGGTCGATCCGCCGGACCGGGTCATGGGGCGGGCGGCGAGGTCAACGGGGAGTTCACCTTCTCGACGAGCCAGCGACCGTTGTCATTGTGCAGGTTGAACACCATCGACAGCTGACCCGGCTTGGGCTTGTGCTCGGTTCCCAGACTGGAAATGGTCGTCCCGATCACCACGATCGCCTCGGCGGAGTTCTCGTCGCCGGAGCGCAGCGCGCACTGGGTATCGGTGACTTTCGAGATGACCTCACCCTGGGTGAGGGCGTCGCGCAGCTCGGTACTGGTGGAGTCGAACTGCTTCTTCCAGTCGCCCGTCGCGCCCGCGAGTACAGCCTTGAAATAGGTGTCGAGGTTTTTGCTGTCGTAGTCGGCCAAGGCGGGCGCGTAGCGGCACGCGGCCTCGCGGGCCTGCTGTTGGGCCTCGAGGAGATCGGTGCTGTTCTTGTTCTCCACGAACAGGAACACCGAGGTCGCCACCGAGGCGCCGAGGACGACCGCGGCGGCGCCGCGCAGGCCGAGCGTCTTGCGATCCATCGCCCACCACGTGGCTTTGGCGGAGGCCGGCGCCGCGACCGTCGATCCTTCCGATGGTGTTGTGCTGGTGGTTGTTTCGTCGTTGGGCATCGCTTTTCGTGCTCCTTATCTGGGTGCGGGCACCGAGGGCTGGGACAGTTCGTCACCGGTCACACCGGGCGGCGGTCCCGCACCGTTGTCGGGGCCGGCGGGTCGTGGTGCGTTCGCCGAGCCACGGACCTGCAGCGCGGGGTTGTCGGTGACGCAGTAGTTGTAGAGGCGCACCCTGGTATCGGCGGTGGCCTTGGTGGGCAGGATCGGGACAGTGTCGTAGTCGCAGGTCGGTCGCGGCCATGGATCGACGAGGGTGAAGAAGGCGTTGTCGTGAGCCGGGATGCCGATTGCCTCGGAGAAGCGGCTCAACGTCGGAAACAGCAACTCGATCGCGGGCTGACGCAATTTCGCGGCTCGGGTGATCGCGACGAAGTTCGTCACCAGGTCCGTGATCGGGTCGTGGGTGCTCGAGATGAAGCCCCCGAGAGTGGCCAGCTGCCCCGGTCCCTCCTGGAGCAGGTGCCGCAGTTCGGCATCGGCCGCGGAGAACTGCGTGAAGAGGGCACTGCCCGCGTTGGTGAGGATGCCGAGGTCGGGCTGCGCGTGCGAGGTCGTCGCGGCGATGACCTCGAGATTGCGCAGCAAATGCTCGGTCTGTGGCAGCAGATCGGTGAGACCCGCCATCGCGCGACTGATCCCGGAGATCATGTTGCGCAAGCCGTCCGGTCCGCCCGCGAGCGCTTTGTCGAGTTCGTTGACGATGACATTGAGGCGGTCGGGGTTCAAGCCGCTGACCAGCCCTGACATATTCGACAGTACCGACTGCACCTGCACGGGCACGGCGGTGTCCGCCCGGGCGACGACGGAGCCGTCGCGCAGATACGGTCCGCTGTCGGTCTCGGGGCGGAAATCCAGGTACTGCTCACCCGCGGCCGACAAGCGGGCGACGGCGACCGTACCGCCGAGCGGAATCCGGGTGCCCTCCTCGAGCTCGGCCACGGCCGCGATCCCGTCGCCGGCGACCCGCACATCGTCGACCCGGCCGACCCGGACGCCACGGAACGTCACGTCGCTGCCCTTGGTGAGTCCCCCCGAGGTGGCCAGTTCGACGGTGACGACATAGCGCTTGCTCGTCGGGTCGATCCGCAGGACCGCGCCGCCCAGGTACAGGCTGCCCAGCAGCAGGACGACGACCAGGCCGGCATTGGCGACCGCGATGCGACGGCGAACCAGCCACTCCCACAACGGTGAATTCATCGGGGCCCCTCATGGGTCGGCTGCTGCGGTGGGCTGTTGAGACGCCCGGTCACCTTGGCGATCACGTCGGTGATACTGCCGATGAACGCGGGCACATCGGTGCCGTCGGGCCAGCGGCTGCCGGCCGGATCGGTGATCGCACCGATGTCGAGGTAGGACAGGATCGCTCCGACGGCCAGGGTCGGGCCCTGCATACTGTTCATCACCGAGGGGTAGACCTGGTGGAAGCCCTCGAGCGTGCCGGTGAGGTCATCGCCCATCTGCGCGAAGCCCGACATCAGATTCTGGATGCTCTGGAACAGGCTGACGAACTGCGGCCCGTTGGTCGCGCTGAAGTCGCCGAGGGCGTCCATGGTCACCGCCACCTTGTTGATCAGGTCGACGATGGCCTGGTTGTTCTCGGCGAACAGCCCGATCAGTTGCGGGAAGCTGTCGGCCGCGGCGCCGAGTTCGGCTTTGCGCCGAGCCAATTCGCCGGTCAGCACCGACAAGCCGGTGAGCGTCGCGTCGAGGTCGCCGGTGCGCGCGTTGAGCGCGGTGATGACCGAGGTCATCTCCCCGATCAGGTGCTGCAGTTGTGGTGCCTTGCCCGCGAAGATGGAATCGAGTTCGGAGGTGACCTTGGCCGCCTGATTGAGTCCGCCACCGTTGATCAGCATCGACACCGACATCATCAACTGCTCGACCGAGGCGGCCGAGGCGGTGTGCTCGGCGCCGATGGTCGCGCCCTCACGCAGCGGTGGCCCGGCGGCCTCGGCGCTGGGCAGGGTCACGGCGACGAAGATGTCACCGAGCGGGGTCGCCTGGCGCAGCTCCACGGTGGTGCCCTGGGGCAACTGGATGTCGGTGCGGATCAGCATCTCGACGTCGGCGAGGAACGAGGTGGTCGAAATCCCGGTGACGATGCCGATATCGGTGCCGCCGATCTTGACGTGGGCGCGATCGGGCAGGTTGAGCGCGTCCCGGAAAGTGGCGTGCAAGGTGTAGCCGGGCCCGCCGATACCCGGTTCGGGCATCGGCAGCTCGGCCACCGTCATCGAGCAGCCGCTGCTCGATGCGGCCACGGCGGCGGCGCAGAAGGCCGCGGCCAACGTGGTGCGCAGAGTCATTTCGTCAGTCCCAACAGCGCGGCGGTGAGCCCGAAGTCCGGGCCCATATCGGAGATCTTGCCGGTGCGGCAGCCGTCCAGACGCATCTGGACGCGCTCGCAGAACAGTGAGACCACCTCGCTGTCGAGCACGATCTTGTCGAGCAGACCGTGCAGGCGCAGAGCCTGGTGCTCGCGGCTGATCGCATTGTCGAAGTTCTGGAACATCAGCGGGCCGACATCGATGATCTCGGTCAGATTGCGGGCATTGGCCCGCATCTGGGCGGCGATGGCGACGAACTTGGTGAGCGCGCCCGCGAGCTGATCCTGGTTCTGGCCGACCACCGAGGAGGTATTGGTGATGAAGTCGTCGAGCTGGGTCAGTACCGCCTGCAGACCGGGGGACTGCTGCCCGAACAACGCGACCAGCTCGGTGATGCGACCGCTGAAATCACGGACGGTCTGATCGTTGTCGGCGACGATCTGGGTGATCTCGCCGAGTTCGATGATGGTGTTGGCGATCTGATCCTTGTTGGCGAAAGTCAGCTCGAAGGCGGCCGACAGTTCGTCGAGCGTCTCGCGCAAACGGTCGCCGTTGCCGTCGAGCAGCGGGAAGAGCACCCGGCTCGCCATGGGCCCGCTCTGGCTGTCGCCCTTGAGCGCCTCGCCCAGTTGATCGAAGTTGGCCAGGATCCGGTCCAGCTCGACCGGTGTCCTGGTGCGCGCCAGCGGAAGATGCGCACCGTCGGCGAGCTCGGGCCCCGAACCGGTATAGGCCGGGGCGAGCTCGACATGGCGGTTGGTGATCAGCTGCGGCGACACCAGCGCTGCCATCGCCTCGGCGGGAATGCGCACGTCACGGTCGACCGACATCACCACTTCGACGTAGCTGCCGCGCGGTGTCACCGAATCGACGACACCGACCGGCACGCCGAGCACCGAGACCTCGTTGCCCGCATACAGCCCGGCCACGTTGTCGAAGTCGGCGCTGATGCGCTTCTGCTCGCCCAGCACCTGGTTACCGAGATTGGTCAGGCTGTCGGGCAGCAGGGCGCAGCCCGAGGCGAGCGTTGCGGCGAAGCAGACCGCCGCGAGCTTGCTCGTGCGTTTCGTCCTCATCAGTTGCACCCCTGTACGGCCTGTGCGAAGCACAGCCAGTTGTCCGGAAGGATCCACGGTGCCCAGATCTCGCCGTAGGGACCGTTGCCGAGCAGATTGTTGAACTGGCGCAACGTGACCGGGGCGTACTCGTAGATCCGGTCCAGGTTCTCCTTGTTCTTGGTCAGGCCGTCGGCCATCGTGTTGAGGTTGGCGATCAGCGGCCCGAGTTCACCGTTGTTCTCGATGCCCATGTCCTGAAGCAGTCTCGACATGTCGGCGACGTTGTCGAGCAGCTGGGTGAGCAGGGTCTGGCGCTTCTGCACCGCCGCCCCGATCGCTTCGCCCCTGGTGAGCAGCACCAACACGCTGTTGCGGTTGTCCGAGACCAACTGGGAGACCTGGTCCATGCTCTTGAGCAGTGTGTCGACCTCGTCACGCCTGCTGTTGATCACCTGGGCGAGCGAGCCGATGCTGTCGAGGGCCTGCACCGCCATGGCGGGTGAATCGCCCAGCTGGGCGCTGAACACATCGAGCGCGGTGCGCAGCTTCTGCGGGTCGATCCGCTCGATCCGCTCGAACGAGGAGCTGTACTGCGGATCCTGGATGACCTTGCTCAGGTTGTACGGAACCTCGGTGTTGTCGAGGTGGATCCGGTTGCCGGGTAGCTCCTTTCCGTCACCGGGCCGCAGCACGATGTGCAGCCTGCCGAGGATGGTCGACATCTTGATCGCCGCGTGGGCGTTGGCGCCGAGGCGGATGTCCTTGCGGATCCGCAGCGCCACCTCCACCCGGTCGTTGACCAGCTTCACCGCCTGCACTTCACCGACCTCGATGCCGGAGACGTCGACGGTCGCGCCCGGCCGTAGGCCGGCGGCCTGGGCGAACTCGGCGTGAACGGTCTTGTCGCCGAGTTGGACCTGGTTGATCAGACTCGAACCGCCGAGCAATACCAGTACCGCCAGGGCCGCGATCAGGCCGAGCCGCAGGTTCCGGTTGTGCCGCAGAAATGCTGGGACGCGTGGTTTGATCATCGGCACACTTCCGATTGTGAGGTGCCGCCGACCTGCGAGAACAAGCCCTCGGGCAGGAGAACGCCCCACAGGGAGACGTCGAGGCGACAGATGTAGGCATTGCCGTAGGTGCCGTATTGGGTGAACCGGGCGACACCGTTGAGGAAGTCCGGGAATTCGATTGCCGCGCGATCGAGGGCCGCGCCGTTGTAGAGCAACATCATCACGCCGGTAGTGGCGTTGCGTTGCGCGTCCGCCAATCCCGGCTTGACCTGCTCGATCAGCGAGACGAGCCCGTTCGTCGCTCCTGCCACCCGTTCGACCGAACTCTTCAGCGATTCGCCCTCGGTGTAGAGCCCGTCCATCAGGCTGCGAGTCTGGGTGATCAGGGTTTCCAGCTCGTCGCTGCGGTTGGCCAGACCGGCCATCACCGAGCTGAGATTGCTCAGCACGTCGCCGATGATCTGATCGCGTTCACCGAAGGTGCTGGCCAGCTGGGCGGCCTGGGTGATCAGCGCGGCCAGCGACACCTCGTTGCCTTGCAGTGCCTGGATGAGGGTTTCCGACAGCGAATTGATCTGGTCGGGTTGCAGGACACTGAAGAGCGGCTCGAATCCGGACAACAGCGCCGAGACGTCGAACGACGGCTCGGTCCGCTCGAGCGGGATCTGTGAGCCGGCCGGGACAACGGTGCCCTCGCCGGTGCCCGGCGCCAGCGCCAGATAGCGCTGACCGATCAGATTCTGGTACCGCACCATGGCTTTGGTGGTGTCGGTCAGGTGCTGGCGCGCCTCGATCTGGAAGTCGACCTTGGCGATGTAGTTGTCGGTGAAATCGATCTTGTCGATTCGGCCGACCCGCACACCCGCCATCCGGACGTCGTCGCCGATGCGCAGTCCGAGAACATCGGTGAAGACCGCCGAATAGCTCGTGGTGTTGCCGGGGACGCTGCGTTGCAGGGTCGACCAGATCGTGTAGGTGAGCAACGTCGCCAAGACGGCGAAGAAGCTGAACCCGAGCAGTGCTTTGCTGGATTTCACTGTTGGACACCACCTTCGGTGGCGGGGACGATGGTGATGTTGCCCAGGATCGACCCGAGCAGCAGCAGCTGACTGAACGTCGGCTTACCGCCGACCAGCGCCGACACCGCGGCGATGCCGCTCAGCCGCGGCTGAGCCGCCGGGGTGGCGGCGGGTGCGGGATCGAGGGACGCGGCGGGCGCCGTGATTCCCGGAATGGCGGGCATTCCCGGAAGGGTGGGCAGACCCGGGATCGTCGGCAGCGCGGGAACAGTCGGCACGGTGATGCTCGGCAGCGCGGGCAGCCCGGGAATCGCCGGCACGGGCGCCGGTCCGGCGGACTCGAGTCGCTTCGGCAGCATCTGTGCCGGATACTCCTGCGGCGGTGCGACTTCCGGCACGGTAGGTCCACCGCAGCGAGGTCCGGCCATGTCGCCGTAGTGCGGGCAGTCCTTGGCGGTGTACTGCTGGAACGGTGTGAACGTCACATCCATCCGCCAGGTCATCTGCTTGCTCGGGCCGAAGTTGAACACCGGCTGCAGCCTGCGGAACGAGGCGTTGAGGTTGGCCGCCGTCGACTGCAGCGCGCTGGGATCCTTGGCGATGCCACCGAGCAGCTGGTCCAGGCCGGAGACCAATTCCTTGCCCGAATCGGGATTCGCGGCGAACAGGGCATTGACCGATTCGATGGTGGAGTTGCCCTGGGTGAGCAGCTCTACCATCTGGGTGCGGTGCTCGTTGAGCGTGCGCGCAGAGGTCACCGAATCGGCCAGTACCCCGACCAGTTCCGGTGCCGACTGGCTCAATGCTGTCGCCGCCTGACCGAAGTTGCCGAGCAGATGACCGATCTCGGGGATCTGGTGGATGGTGGTCAGCCAGGTGTCGAGACGCTCCACCGTGGAACCCGGTACACGGCTGCTCGGATCGAGCGCCGCGGACAGGGTGGCCAGCACTCGGCCGAGCTTCTCGGGCTGGATGGTGTCGAGCACATCGCGCAGGGTGTTGAGCGTGGTCTGCAGCTGGATCGTGGCCTCGCTGGTGTCCTCGCGGATGGTCGCACCCTCGCGCAGCCCCTCGGCGGTCCCCCCGTTGTCCACGAGCTGGAGCGAGGAGACGCCGAAGATGTTGTCGGGTATGACGCGCACGGTGACCGTGTTGGGAATGGTCTGTGCCAGACCCGGCTTCAGTTCCAAGGTGGCGTGCTGGCGTTCGCCCTTGGCGACCATCTCCACCGAACCGACCGCGCCGACGAGCATGCCGCGGTATTTCACGTCGGCGCGCTGGGGTAGCCCGTCGCCGGTGCTGGTGAGGTCGGCACCGACCACCACCGTGTCCTCGAACTCGCCGTTGTAGCGCAGTGCGAGCAGATACAGAGCGACCGCGAACGCGGTGATCACCGCCAGTCCCGCGAGCGTGAGCTGCAGGGGTTTGGGGCCGCGGCCGCTGAGATCGAGAATCATTCGATCGACCTATCCCGAGATCCGGAATCCGGGGTCGATGCCCCAGATCGCAAGCGTGAGAAACAGATTGGTGAAGACCATGACGACGATGACCATCTTGATGGCCCGGCCCGCCGCGACGCCGACGCCTTCGGGGCCGCCGGAGGCGACGAAGCCGTAGTAGCACTGGATGAACGCCGCGATGAGGACGAACACCACCACTTTGAAGATCGAGAAGAACACGTCCCCGCCGACCAGGAACTGGAAGAAGTAGTGGTCGTAGGTGCCCGCGGTCGTTCCGCCGAGGAACAGCACCGACAGCTTGGTCGCTATGTAGGCGACCGCGAGGCCCAGCGTGTACAGGGGAATGATGGTGATCGTGGCCGCGATCATCCGGGTGGTCACCAGGTAGGGCAGCGGGCGGATCGCGATGGACTCCAGCGCGTCGATCTCCTCGGAGATCCGCATCGAGCCGAGCTGCGCGGTGAATCGGCAACCGGACTGGATGGCGAAGGCGAGCGTGCCCAGGATCGGCGCGATCTCACGGGTGGTGGCGAAGCCGGAGATGGCACCGGTCAGTGGTCCCATGGTGAGCAGGTTCAACGCGGTGTAGGACTCGACTCCGACGGTGATGCCGCCGAACGCGCACAGCGCGATGACCACGCCCACTGTGCCGCCGCCGACGATGAGCGAGCCGTTGCCCCAGCCGACATCGGCGACCAGGCGGGCGACTTCCTTGCGGTAGTGGCGCAGCGTGAACGGGATGGCGAGCAGGGCCTGGAAGAACACGATGGCCTGGTGCCCGAGGCGCTGATTGGCCTGGACGGGGATCTTGGCGGTAGCGCTGATCGCGCGGACCGGACGCAGTGCCGGTGGGATGTACTCGGCGGCCATCTCACACCACCTTCGCGGGGAAGAAGATGTTGTACAGCTGGGTGACGACGATGTTGGTGGCGAACAGCATCAGGGCCGAGGTGACCACCGCCGAGTTCACCGAGTTCGCGACACCGCCGGGACCGCCTTTGGTGTGCAGGCCGATGTCGCAGGCGATGATCGCGGTGAGCGCACCGAAGATCGCCGCCTTGAACAGCGCGGCCAGGAGGTCGTTCGCGACCGCGAACGAGGCGAACGAGCTGATGAACGATCCCGGCGTGCCCTGCTGGGCGTAGACGTTGAACATGTAGGCGGTGGCGAAGCCGACGAACACGATGAACCCACACAGCAGCATGCTCACCAGGACGGCGGCGGCCAGTCGCGGGGCGACCAGTCGGCGCACCGGGTCGACGCCCATCACCTTCATCGCGTCGATCTCCTCCCTGATCGTGCGCGAGCCCAGATCGGCGCAGATGGCCGAGCCGACCGCGCCCGCGATCATCAGCGAGGTGACCAGCGGTGCGCCCTGGCGGATGATGCCGAGCCCGGCGACCGCGCCGATGAAGGTGGTGGCGCCGACCTGATTGACCAGCGCGCCGACCTGGATCGAGACCACCACCGCGACCGGAATCGCGACGAATACGGTGGGCAACGCCGAGACGTTGGCCATGAACGCGCACTGTTTGATGAACTCCTGGAACGGAAAGCGCCGTTGCACCAGAGAGAGGAACAACTGCGCGATCGTTGCCCGACCGAGGAGGACCTGCCTGCCGAGGGTCTCGATCGACTGCTGGGGATGCCGTCGCCAGAGCCCGGTGGCGCTGTCGATGAGCCGTCCGATCTCGGACGGTTCGGTGGCCGGTTGCGGCGTCACGCTGCACCGATCCTTTCTTGCTGCGGGGGATTGTGTTCCCGGCTGCTCAGAGCGAGCTCAGCCAGTGTTCGAGGAGGACGACGAGTGCGCCGACGACCGCCAGACACAGGGCGATGACGCAGAGCAGCGCGATCCACATGCCCACTCGGAGAACAGGATTGACCTGTGTCCGCCCGCCGAGGATCTTGACGATGATCACGATGATGTCGATGATCCAAACCAGCGCCATCATCAGGTCATCGTCACATTCGCGAAGATGAGCACGGGCCAGCACACGATCGATCCGAGGAACGAGATGATCAGGTCGGCCCCGTGGAGATCACGGAGGTGGCTGGTGTGGGTGAGTGTCCAGATGACCCCCACCAGTCCGTAGGGGATGCCGATGATGATGAGCGTGCCGAGGAATTCGGACACCTTCATCTCGTAGCTGAGAAACCTGTCCAGCCGTCGCAACATGGTGGTTCCGGTGTCCTTCCTCGGGACCTTGGACGACGTCAGGCCTGTCGGCCGCCGTCGTTGGCGGTGCGATGTTGTTGTCGAGCGTTCTTCTGGGAGTGGTCCCGAAGAGCGAGCGAGTTCCCCTGAGTCGTGCGAGAAGTGCTGAGACTTCTGCTGATCGGGAAGCTGACATCGAAGATCAAGTTACTACTGATTCTCGTCGCTGTGATGAGAATTACCGGTAACATATCTCATAGATTAGGGATTGCCTATAGGGCGCCGAATCGAGTGCCGTCGCAGGTCGCGCCCGCGGCGCCCTTCTCGCCGGTCGTCCGCCTACGGGTCGGCGCGGGTCATTGCGAGGGGAGGGGTCATCGCATCGGCACCGGACGCCGCTGAGGGGTGCGTGCTGGTGCCGATGCGGCCCGCGCATCATGCCCCCAACTCACGATGCTGCGGAATCGACAGTAACATAAATCGGCAATGCGGGACCATGGTAACCGTTTAGTTGGCTACCATCTGAGGGGCAAGTGATAAGAATGGGAATTAACTTACGTGATGGATGTCGCCGCGTGGCCGGTGACCGTGCAGGAGGTTCATGATGTCAGCTGTCATCGTCGATGTGGTTCGTACACCGTCGGGTCGAGGGAAGTCCGGCGGCGGACTGTCGTCGGTGCATCCGGCCACCCTGCTGGCCGGTGTGCTGGCAGAGTTGGTCGCGCGCACCGGGATCGATCCGGTCCTCGTCGACGACGTGATCGGCGGCTGCGTCACCCAGAGCGGCGAACAGGCCAACAACATCACCAGGACCGCGGTGCTGGCGGCGGGCTTCCCGGAGTCGGTGCCCGCCACCACCGTTGATCGGCAGTGCGGTTCGAGCCAGCAGGCCGTGCATTTCGCCGCCCAAGGTGTGCTCGCCGGCGCGTACGACGTGGCGATAGCTTGCGGCGTCGAGTCGATGAGCCGCACGCCGATGTTCTCCAACACCCAGGGCAAAGACTCGCTGCGTGGCCCGCTCGCCGCGCGCTATCCGGCCGGCCTGATCGGGCAGGGGATCGCGGCCGAGATCATCGCCGCACGCTGGAAACTGGACCGCGCGGTCCTCGACGAGTTCGCGGCCCGCTCGCATCGACTGGCCGCCGCCACCGCGGCCGCCGGCGGCTTCGACGCCGAGCTCGTTGCCGCAGGCGAGCTCGTCGCCGACGAGACAATCCGCGCCGGCACTACGGTCGAAGGTTTGGCGGGCCTGCGCCCGGCCTTCACCGATCCCGCTCTCCTCGACCGGTTTCCCGAGATCAACTGGTCGGTGACCGCGGGCAACTCCTCGCCGCTCACCGACGGTGCGTCGGCGGCGCTCATCATGAGCGAGGCGATGGCGGCGAAGCTGGGGTTGATCCCCCGAGCCCGCTTCCACTCCTTCGCCGTCGTCGGCGACGATCCCACGCTCATGCTCACCGCCGTGGTCCCGGCGACGCGCAAGGCGCTCGACCGGGTCTCGCTGACGGTGGACGACATCGATACCTTCGAGGTGAACGAGGCGTTCGCCCCGGTTCCACTCGTCTGGCAACACGAGCTCGGCGCCGACCCGGCCAAGGTGAATCCGCGCGGCGGCGCGATCGCGCTCGGGCACCCGCTCGGGGGCTCCGGGACCCGATTGCTCGCGACGATGGTCAACCATCTCGAACAGACCGGTGGTCGCTACGGGCTCCAGACCATGTGTGAGGCAGGTGGACTGGCCAACGCCACGATCATCGAACGGCTCTGAGAACGCATCTGTGGACGCCCCGCCCGCCGGACACGACATGAGTCGGCGGGCGGGGTCATCGCGGAGTGCGGGATCGCGTGTCAGAGCCCGGCCTGGCTCACGAAGCGGACTCGGCGCGGTGCCGTCGCGAACCCTGCTCGGGTCATCGCGGCGACGGCACGCAACGCGGCGTCGTCCGAATCGCGTTGCCGCACACCGAGAAGATGCGCGGCCCGCTCGTGCTGCATCGCCCGTACCGCCGCGGTGGGCAGGCGCCGGACGATCCAGGCGTCGGGGCGCAGGACCTGATCGGCCAGTTCTGTTGCCGCCGGGCTCTTTCGGAGATTGCGCGTGCACGCGTCGGCGAAGTACTCGGTGAACTCGGGCCAGGTGGGCGCTAGGTTCCGATCGCTGATTCCGTAGCCGCGGTACCAATCGCAACATTGCTGGTAGAGCTGTCCGCGGGCCTGCTCCGACAACGGTGGGCCGAACACGTCGGCCGCGGTCATGAGGGTCTCGACGTAGGTGGCGTGCTGGAAGAGGAAGACGTCGGGGTTGAGGGCGTGATAGCGATGGCCGAGGTCGTCGGTTCCCTTGACGTGTTCGTGGGCGAAACGTATCGCGGAGGCGGTGTCGCGGCTGGCGCAGGCCAGGTAGATCATCTGCAGAACGGCGCGCTTCTTGTGTTCCCACAGGCGAGTCGACGCATGCTCGACCAGCGCGGGTGCGATCGACGGGTGCAAGATCTGCAGTCCGACTGCGCGCGGCAGCATCAGTAGGAAACGTCGATCGCCGAGATGTCTGCGCAGGAGTGGACCTGCCGAGGATCCGGTCTGGGATGCCGCGGACTTCATCGCGGGCGGACTCCTTCCCCCTGGGGTGGGCCACAAGGCTCGCGGCAGTGGGGGCTAAGGGCCTGGACATCCCGTGCCGCGAGCCTTGTGCTCCGGGAGCGAACTCCCGGGATGCCGCCTACCGGCGGCGGTCTTGTCCACCTACTGCAGGGCATGCCCGCTCCGCAATATTTGGTGAATGGGCATCAACTTAATGATCAGGGGGAGCGCTGTCAATCGGCTGTTGGTCAGAACTTCTGTTGCCCCTATTTCTCACTCCATTTGCGGGAATGGGCGGTAACATATCGAGTGTGCCGAGGTACTCTTGGCACCGAACCGCGTTCGCGAGGTGCGCCGGGCTGCTGTGCATCGCCTCGGCCGCTCTGTCGCGCGGCACATCTGCGAAAGGATGACGATGAGCACGGCAATCAGGCCTGGCGAACCCAATTACGTCGACCCGCACAGTGATTCCTACGTCGACGAAGGTGCCGGACCCGCGTGGCGCCGGTCGGCCACCCCGGCGGTGGAACCCGCTGCGACGGAGCGTGCGCTGACACTCGATCGGGTTCGCCTCCACATTCCCGACACGCACCGGTCCCCGCGCAAACGGCCAGCCCAGTTGGCCGATGCCCTGGACTTCTGGATGTTCGCGGGTGCTGCCGCGAATGTGGCCATGCAGTTCGCGCACCAGGGAGTCGCGGCCGGTGTGATGGAGAGTCCGGTCGAATCCGGTGCGCTCATGGTGCATCCGTGGAAGCGGTTGCGGACCACCTCCGCCTATCTCGCGGTGGCCGTTCTCGGCACCGACGAGGACAAGCTGGCCATGCGTGAGGCGGTCAATGTCGCGCACCGCCAGGTCAGGTCGCGGCCGGATTCGAAGGTGAAGTACAACGCCTTCGACCGGAACTTGCAGATGTATGTGGCCGCGGCGATCTACATCGGTTTCGAGGACACCCATCAACTGCTGTGCGGCAAGATGACCGCCGACGAGCTCGAGGCATTCTACGAGGGCTCCGACACGTTCGGCACCACGCTCCAGGTACACCCCGATATGTGGCCGAAGACGCGCGCCGAGTTCGACGAGTACTGGCTGGAGGCGTGCAAGGGGGTCGTCTGTGACGACGAATTCCGTGCCTACATCGACGATCTGCTGCACCTGCGGATGGTCCACTGGTCCGTCCGGCTGCCGTTCGGTAGCCTTCTGCAATTCCTGACCGCGGGCTTTCTGCCGCCGCATTTCCGTGAGCAGATGGCGATCGAATGGAGCGCCGCGGATCAGCGCCGATTCGAGAACCTGTTCCTGTTCGTCGGTTTCGTCAACCGCTTCATCCCGAAGTTCATCAGGTTCGCCGGCACCAACGCGATGATGCGTGATGTGCGCCGCCGCATCAGCAAGCATCGGGCGCTGATCTGATCGAACCGGCCGATGGTTCCGGCGACCGCGACGGGTGAGGTGTTCGCGTGGTCCCGAGACTCATCGGAGGCGGGAGCCTGTGGTGCCGAGGGCGGCGGCGATGAGGCAGGCGAGGGCGGCGGTGATCCAGAGGGGAGTGTAGGAGCCGTTGACGTCGCGGATCAGGCCGCCGGTGAGGGCCATCGCGCCCGCACCCAACTGGTGGAAGACGCTGATCCAGCCGAACGTGAGGGCGCTGTCGGCGCCGAAGTAGTGCCGGCACAGGGTCAATGTCGGCGGCACGGTCGCGACATCGAGAATGCCGAACACCACGGCGAAGGCGACGAGGTCGGGGGACCACCCGCTGGTGAACAGGACCGGGAGGAGGGCGAGGGACACGCCGCGGCCGAGGAAGAACACGGCCAGGAGCAGTCGCGGATCGATGCGGTCGGTGAGCCAGCCCGCCGAGACGGTGCCGAGAATATTGGCGACGCCGATGATCGCCAGCAGGCCCGACGCGGCCGTCGCGGCCATGCCGTGATCGTGCGCGGCGGGGGTGAAGTGGCTCCACATCAGGCCGTTCGTGGTCGCCCCGCACAGGGCGAACATCGAGGCCAGCACCCAGAATCGGCTGTCGCGCAGGGCACGGAGCAACGCGGTGATCGTACGGGCGAACGGGTTGACCTGGCGATCGGTGCTGTCTGATTCCGTCTCGGCATCCGCGCCGTAGCGGACGGCGCCGATCGCGGCGGGGCTCTCACGCAGGAAAAGCGCCACGCCGAACAACGCCGCCGACGCCAGGGCGCCGCACGCGAGAACAGGCGCGCGCCAGTCGGCCCGCTCGAGCAGCACCGACAGCAGCGGCAGCATCGCGAACTGACCGAATACGCCGGCCGCGGTGAGTAATCCGGTGGCCAGGCCGATCTTGCGGTAGAACCAGCGATTCGCCACAGTCGCGGCGAACACCGTGGTGATCGACCCGGTCCCGACCCCGACGGCGAAGCCGAACCACAGCACGAACCAGAAGACCGACGGGGTCCAGATCGCGGTGAGGACCGAACTCGCGATCAGCGCGAGCAGTGCGGACGACGTCACCCGGCGGATGCCGTAGCGGTCCATCATGGCCGCGGCGAACGGTCCGACCACCCCGTAGAGCACCATGTTCACCGCCACAGCGGCGCCGATCCCGGTGCGGCTCCACCCCTTCGTCTCGACCAGCGGTTCGGTGATCAGCCCCGCGATGGTGGCGAAACTCCCCGCCGCGACGAGAGCGAGGGCCGCCACGGCGACCATCGTCCACGCGGGATGAAAACGCGGCGCCCGTCGGATCGTGCGCTGCTCGATATCGACTGCGGAAATACCCACCGGAATCCTTCGCGTTGCTCGACGTCCTTATCCTCGTTTCTATCAACCAGCGAACGGGATCGACAGTATGCACAATCTTGTCCATATGGACGAATTGGATACCATCGAGCGTATGGCAACCACGGATGAAGTCCGGGCGCCGATCGTCCGAGCGATGCGGAGCTGCCCCGTCGAAGTGAGCATCGCTGTCCTCGGCGGCGCGTGGAAGATGACCATCGTCAAATACCTGCTCGACGAGCCCCTGCGCTACGGCGAACTACGCCGCAAGGTCGGCGAGGTAACTCCCCGCGTCCTCACCCGTCAACTCCGCGAACTGGAACAGGACGGCATCGTCAGCAGACTCGCCTACGCCGAAGTCCCACCACGCGTGGAGTATTCGCTCACCCCCACCGGGCAGGCGCTGCGCGGTTTCGTGTCCGAGCTGAACCGATGGGGTGCGGAATATGTCGAGGGCCTGCCGGGACGGCGACCGGCCACTGATGGGTCGTCACAGGTGGTGGTCGCGACGGGCCGCAGACTCAGGGCGGGTCGTGAGGCAGAATGTGGACGTGAGCAAGAGTAGTAAGCCGAAGTTCGGGGCGGGTGTCGCGGCGCCTGTCTGCGGTTAGTTCGATGTCGGACCAGGAAACAGGGCCGGGGTTCGCGCGCGGACCCGGCAATAGTCGATTCGATGCGGTGGAACGGCTGCGTCAGAAGCTGGCCGAGTCGAGGGCTGCCGAGACGGGTCCGCGTCAGGGCGAAGACGGGCCGTCGAACGTCGTGCGCCTGCCCAGGCCGCCGCGGCGACGTCAAGAGGATATCGGTCCAGCTCAGCGCTGGTCTCCGGTTCCCGATGGCGCCTACGATCCGGCGGCGACCCGCCCGGTGACCCGAGCGGAATTGCAGCGCGAATCAGGATCGTTGCCGGTCGACGAAGTGGTGCAGGCTGAGGCCGAGTCGGGCAAGAACACCGAGCACGATGCGAATCTCATCGACTTCGACGCGTCGCGCCGTAAACGGGTCGGCGGCGAGAACCGCCCCGCCGGCGCTCGGCGGATGGTGAGGCCGCGCAGGATCGGTTCTACCCGCAGCGATGGCGGTGACGCCGGTTCGTCGCGCCCGGACGAACCCGGCCGCTGAGTCGTTTCGACACGACCTGCGGCACCAGTGCCTCGCGCCCCGGCATCATGGTCTGATGCGAATCAGCGTCACCGGGCACACGAACATCTCTGTCGAAACGATCCCGCTCGTTCGTGCGGCCATCGCCGATCTGATCGCCGACACACCGCCGGGCCTGGTCGGTATTTCCTGCATTGCCCGCGGCGCGGACACCGTGTTCGCGGAGGTGGTCCTCGACGCGGGCGGGCAGCTCGAGGTGGTGGTGCCGTCGCGCGACTACCGGGAAGCGAAAGTGAAGCCGGACCACCTGGCGAAGTTCGACTCGCTCATCGAGCGCGCCACCACGGTTCGGATCATGGATTTCGGCAATGCGGGCCGCGCGGCATACGAAGCCGCCAACGAGGTCCTGGTCGGCGAGGCCGACCGGCTGATCGCGGTGTGGGACGGAAAACTCGGCGAGCGTGCCGGTACCGGGACCGTGGTCGCACTGGCGCGTGAGCGAGGTATTCCGGTCGACGTGGTGTGGCCGAACGGTGCTGTACGGGGATAGCCAGGACTGCAGATGGCGCCACTGTTGGGGATGGCGCGGACCCTATCGAGGTGAATTCGCCGGCTCGCCGAACCAGCGGGACAGCTGGGCGTTCAGGTCCTGCTGATGTTCGCCGATCCAGGCGATGTAGCCGTCGGGGCGTAGCAGCAGCGCTGGAACATCCAGTGCCGCAGTGGGATCGGTGATGATGTCGACCCGGTCGGACCAATGGTCGGCGGTCAGGCGTCCGGTGCGGTCCAAGACCAGGCCGCGGCCCTGACGTAGTCGGTCGTAGAGGCGGCCCTGTTTCAGGTCGAGGTCGGGCAGGCGGCGGCCGAGTAGGTCGGGGCCCGGGCCGAAGTCGTAGCGGATGTCGGTCGCGGTGATCTTCTCGATCAGGTAGCGGTTCACCTCGTCGAAGTCCATCAGTTCGGTGAGCAGTCTGCGCACGGCCTGCGGGCCCGGTTCGGTGGACGCCAGTTCGACCTGGGCGCGGGTGTTGTCGAGTACCTCCGCGGCGACCGGATGCCGTTCGGTCTGGTAGCTGTCGAGCAGTGTCTGCGGCGCCCAGCCGTGGATCTGCCCGGCCAATTTCCAGCCGAGGTTGACGGCGTCCTGAACGCCCAGATTCAGCCCCTGACCGCCGGCGGGCGGGTGGATGTGCGCCGCATCGCCAGCCAACAGCACCCGACCGACCCGATAGCGCTCGACCAACCGGGTGGCATCGCCGAAGCGAGACAGCCAGCGCGGGGAATGCACGCCGAAGTCGGTTCCGGCGATCGCGCGCAACTGCTGCTGGAAATCTTCGAGTGTGGGCGGCTCCGTGCGATCCTCGCGGACACCCGCAGCGGGCACAACGACGCTGTAGACGCCTTCTCCGAAGGGTCTGAGACTGAACACCGCGTTGGTCGCACGGATTTCGGTCACCTTGGCGACGATCTCTTCCTGCGACACACCCACTGCCATCTCGCCCATCAACGTCTCGGTCCGCGCGGGCTCACCGGGGAAACCGACACCGAGCAGTGTGCGAACCGTACTGCGCGCGCCGTCACAGCCGACGAGATACCGCGACCGTACCCGCTCCCCGCCGGCCAGTTCGACGGTCACACCCTCGTCGTCCTGCTCGAAACCGGCCACCGCGCAACCACTCCGGACCTGCGCACCCAGTTCGATCGCGTGCTCTTCGAGCAGACGATCGATGACCGGCTGCGGAATGCCCAGCTGATACGTGTACGCCGAATCCAGTCCCTCGGGCGTAGGCGTGGCGATGGCGGCGAAGACCCCGCCGACCGGACGCTGCCGTCCGCGTTCGAGAATACGGTCCAGCAGCCCACGCATCGCCATCAGCTCCAGACTGCGCACGTGCAGACTGACTACCCGGACGATCGACGACACGGGCTCGGATTCCTTCTCCAGCACGAGAACCCGCACATCGTGCAACCGCAGCTCGGCGGCCAGCATCGCACCGGTCGGCCCACAGCCCGCAATGATCACATCGAACATGAACCACCCTTCGCCCGACTCTCACCAACCCGGTCACCACGCGTCCCCACCACCGCGTACACACATCGCGCTGATTTCGGATTTCCGCAGGTCCTGGCCTCGGCCGCCCATTGTGCGGCACCCCGAGCGCTCGTCGCAAGCGATATATGCCGAGAACGCCGATGCTCACGTCGACGGCCGACGCGGTGAGGGTGTGCCGCGACAGATCTCGCAACTCATCCGGCACAGCGTGGCCTGACCTGCGATGAACACAGATGAGCCCGCGACTCTTGTGCATTGAAGGTGCGCTTCACCCTTTGCGGGTGAGGTGGCGCGACGGCCGAATCATTAGGTTGCCTGGCATGGGGTGCTACTAGCGAAGGAGTCGGTTCGTATGTCCGAGAAGTACTGGCTGGGTTCAGACGACGGCATCACCTTCACCGCCTCGGGCCAGAACCTGGCCTTCACCGAGTACTCCGACACCGTGCCGACGGAGATGAGCGACCATTCGCGCACGATGAACCCCGGTGTTTTCGAGATCGCCGGGAAGAACGTTTACCAGATCTTCGGCTACGCGCTCTCAGCGATGACCGTGGTGGTGGGTGACGACGGAGTGATCCTGATCGACCCGCCCGAAGATGTGGAGAAGGGCCGGCGAATGCTCGAAGAGCTTCGCAAGATCACGGACAAGCCGATCGCGGCGATCGTGTACTCGCACTGGCACACCGATCACTACGCGGGAGTCAAGGCGTTCGCGTCGCAGGAGCAGGTGGATGCCGGTCAGATCCAGATCATCGCCCATCGGGACTTCATGGACAACGTGATCGCCGGTTCGGTGTCCGGTGACGGACCGATCCTGACCGCGCGGGCGGACTACTCGCTCGGCACCCTGCTCGAGGTCGGGCCGCTCGGGCGCGTCAACGGTGGACTCGGCCCCGACTTCATCATGCGCACCATGTCGCTGATCCCGCCGACCGTCCTGGTCGACGACCGACTGGAGCACACCGTCGCAGGGATCCGGATGACGCATTTCTGGGCCCCCTCGGAGGCGATCGACGAGATCGTCACCTGGTTCCCCGACCTCGGCATCTTGCAATCGGCCGAAGTGATCCAGGGCGAGTCCTTCCCGAACCTGCACACCATCCGGGGAAGCCGCTACCGCGACCCGCAAGCCTGGTTCCGCTCCATCGACAAGCACCTGCGACCTCTCCCCGCGGATTTCATGATCCCCTCACACGGGCGCCCAGTCGCTGGGCGCGAACAGGTCGCTACCGTGTTGCGCGATTACCGCGACGCGATTTCCTACGTCTACGACCAGACCCTGCGGCACATGAACAAAGGACTACTGCCCGACGACCTGGTCGAGAAGGTCGCCCTGCCCGCGGCACTCGCCGCCAGCGAATGGCTCGGCGATTTCTACGGCGGAGTACCGCATTCGGTGCGGGAGATCTATGTCGGTGAACTGGGCTGGTTCGACGCGGACCCGACCACGCTGGCGCCGATACACGCGGTGGAAGCCTCCCGCCGCTACCTTGCTCTGATGGGTGGGCGTGACCGCGTTGTCGAGGAAGCGAAAAGTGTTGCCGGACAGGGTGATCACCAGCGGTCGGCGGAACTGTTGCGGCACGTGGTGCGCGTCGATCCCGCCGATGCCGAGGCTCGCCGGCTCAAAGCCGACGCGCTGGAGCAGGTCGGCTACCGGACCCCCAACAGCAACTGGCGAAACTGGTACCTCACCGCCGCCCGCGAGCTCGACGGCACGATCGACTACTCCCTGGCCATCAATATCAACGCTCCCGATCAGATCGGAGCCCTGCCTGCCGCCGCGCTCCTGGAGGGGCTACGGTTCCGGATCGACCCGGTCAAGGCCGAAGGTGCCACCGCCGCAGCGGGATTCGTGGTCACCGACACGGGCGAGACCGTCGGACTCACCATCCGCAACGGAGTCGTCGAACCCACCACAACCATCCCCACCGACACGGACTTCGTCGCCGAACTGCCCAAGCTCGTCGTCATGGGCATGCTGTTCGAAGATTTCACCGCGGTCCTGGCCAACGCCCTCGACGGCGGCAGCGCGAAACTCACCCGCGGATCGCTCGATGACGTCACCCGATTCTTCGGGTATTTCGACCCCAAGGCCACCAGCCGTATCCACCTCAGCGACCGCTGACCACCTGCCCAGGCGCCGAATGGGCTGAAAGACAACCGTGCGCTTATGCTCGAAGGTCCTCGACTCGTCGCTTGGCCGATGTCGTCGAGGTACTGGTGGTCGGTCGTGTGCATCGACCAAACTCGACCAGGACGATGCCCGGTTGCGGCTCGTCGCTGAGCCAATAGACAGCGACGGCAGGCAGTTCACAGCCATCACCTTTTCCCAACATCTCTTTCACTGCGGCAGCGTATCGATCGAACGGTCTGCAATGGGCCTGGTCGAGGCTCGGTCCGGCCGGACGAACCGCGCGAATATCGCACCAATATCTCCACGATCTCACCACATCTGGGGTCACGAGGGTGGCTAGGCTGACGCTCTGTTCGATGTTCAACCGTGTTAGGAAATCCGAATGAGGCAGTGGGGCAATTTAATTCGGAGTGCCGTGGTTGCCATCTTGCCGCTGAGCGTGATGAGGTGCGGTGTGCTGAGCGATCCGCATCCGGCTTTCCAGCCAACCGCGGTCACCTTCGTATCCGCGGACGAGGGCTGGATTCTCGGCCACCGGGAGAGTTGTGGCAAAGCTTCGTGCGGGGAGTTGTTCCACACCACCGACGGCGGGCACAGCTGGCGGAAATCGGCACCGCCGCCGTTCGGCGTGACTCGTCTCGTGTTCGCGGATTCCCGTAACGGGTGGGCTTATTACTCCGGAACGAGCGTAGGACGCGAGCGCGAGTTGTACTCGACTCATGACGGCGGTGGCAGCTGGGACCGGGTCAGCGTGCCGGTGGGTGTGGCATCGACCGAGTGGACCGACCCGGTGATCTCGGACGGCACCGTGCAGATCGCGCTGTTCGACCCGCGCATCAGCGAGGCTCGAATGCTCAGCAGTCCCGTCGGCGTCGATACTTTCACAGCCTCGCAACCGTTCCGGATCGATGTCGCCGCCTCCACTCACCGATCTGTCTACGTCGAACTGGGCCTGACGCGGGCCGGATCGTCGAGCTGGTTCGTAGTCACGGTCAGCAGCCCTGACAATTCCCAATCTCCCGCCGGCGGCGCCCGTTTCGTCGATGGCAACTGGTCGCCGTGGACATTGCCGTGCGTCAATCCGAACCCTCCGCGTCTAGCGGCGGTCTCACCGACCGACTTGTTCGTGTCTTGAGTCAAGACCTTGGCAGGAGTTGGCTGGTCAGATGATTAACGCCACGGTTGGTGAGATCGCCTGAGAACAATCGGTAATGCCGATGAGCGGCGCTGCAGGGAGTCGATGTCGAGGAGTATTAGCTTGTCGGCGCCGAGCAGGCGGTATGGCGCTAGGCGCGGGCCCGGAGTTCGCGGTGGATCCGGGCTGACCGGCGTCGAAGCCGCGATGGCGGGGAGCCGATATCGCGTGTTCAGGCTCAGTGATCGAGGTACAGCCATCGCACCGGCGATGTCTCCCGGACGTGCACGAGAACTTGGAATGCACCGAACAGCGACTCGACAGCGATGTGCTCGTCGGTATCGCGCTGCGGGGAATACATGCCGCTGATGGTCCTGGTGGTCGCCGGGCCGCGCCGCCACCGGTCGCCCGCCTCGGGCACCTCGCCCCGCAGTGCGGGGCGCCGGAAGTTCAACTTGCGGTGAGCATCTGACGCCTGACCGAACGCACCCTCATGCCGCAGACAGTGCTGCTCTACCGGCCCGCACAGGGGGCACTCGCATGCGCGGGCCGTGTCAACGCTGACGGCACCGGTTCAGGCCGGCTCGGGCAACCGGATCGAGGCAAGTTTGGCCGGGTTGATCACGATGTGAAGCGCGGCGATCCGGTCATCGGTGACGGTGAAGGCGATGACCGAGAGCGGGGTTCCGTCAGCACGCCACGACATGTGGCCAGGGATACCGTTGACCAGCACTGGTCGTTGTCGAGCGACTTCGCCGGAGAACATGCGAGCGCCAGAGGCAACCGCGGTCGCGCCCAGGGTGACGACCACACCGTCGGCAGTGTCGACAGTCAACTTCACTTGCGGGTCGAGGACGCGCAGGAGCGCTTCGAAGTCACCGGTTAGGGCTGCGGCGCGGAAGGCTTGGACGACCTCGTGGTGCTCCCGGCCGGGCCCCGCTCGACGTTCCGTGGCTTGAACCTTGCGGCGGGCGCGACTGGCGATCATTTTGCTGGCGTCGGCGGATTTGCCCAGGATCTGCCCGATTTCGGCGAACGAGACCGCGAACATATCGTGGAGGACGAACGCCAGGCGCTCGCTCGGGGTAAGCGTATCGAGCACGACAAGCAGGGCGAGCCCAACCGAATCTGCCAGCGCGACTTGCTCATCCGGTGTGGGGCCGTCGTTGGGCGTTACCACGAACCTCGGAAACTCCTGCCCATATCCGGTTTCGGGGCGGGCTTGGCGGGAGCGCAGCAGATCCAGGCTGATTCGGCCGACCACGGTGGTCAGCCAGCCCGCCAGGTTGTCAATCGCGGCTGTGTCTTGACGGATCAAGCGCAGCCACGCTTCCTGGACCACGTCCTCGGCATCGGCGTGCGAGCCCAGCACGCGATAGGCGACGGTGCGCAGCCGGTCGCGCTGGGCCTCGAACGTCTCGGCCACCAGGCCGAATGGGTGTTCGGTCACGGCTTGCGCTGCTCCCGCAGCGAGATCCGATTGCCGTCTGGGTCTGTGGCCTCGACCCGAATCCCGAACGGATATTCCTCGGGCTCGGATTCCACGAAGGTCACTCCACGACCGCGGAACACTTCGAAATCCTTTCGCAGATCATCGGACTCGAGAATCAGCGGGCCCGGCGCACCGTTTCGGGTCCCAACCACCGGCCCGTCCGCCGATTGTGGCCACAGAATGATCTGCACCGGGCTATCGGCGATTCCTACGGTGAGGAAACGCCCATCGGGCCCAGGGAAGTCGATCCGCTTGTCCAAGCCAAGGCCTTCGGTGTAGAACTCCAGCGCGCGGTCTTGATCGGTGACGTAGATCGTCACGTACATGATGTTGGTCAGCATCGGCTGCTCCACTTCGGTCGTAGATGTGAGACCGTCCGTAATCGGTCGTCGCTTCTATGACGAGTGCGGTCCGCAAAAGGTAACAGGATCGCCCCCCGAAGTGCCTCGAAACCGACAGTCCCTCTGCCGCTCTCAGGGCTTCGAGGTCAGCGAAGGGACCTGGTCCACCAAGGCTGCACCGTGCTGTCAGACCCGCAGCTGCACCGTCGCTTCGGCCAGCGCCAGCTTCAGCTGCTCGTTCTCCATCCGCAACCGCCGCTGCTCCGGCGATCCCTGCGCTCCGGCTGGGCCGCTGGGCGCCTCGTCCAGCGCCTTCGTCCCCGCCTCCAGGAACGCCTGCTTCCACTTCCCAACCGATGCCGTGCTCACCCCGCGCCGCCGCGCGGCCTCCGTGGCACTCATCTCACCGGCCAGCACCGACAACACCACTCGCACCTTGTCACCACGACGAGATCGGGCTGCTTTCGCCTGCCGGTGTTCGCAGCAACGGCTATCGCGTCTACCAGCAGGAACAACTGCTGCGGTTGCAACAGATTCTCGTGTTGCGCGAGTTGGATATGCCGCTCGATGCCATCGCGGCGGTCCTCGACGGACAGACCGACCACCTGCAGGCGCTGCGTGAGCACCACGCCAGGGTGACCCGCAAGCGTGATCGTCTCACCCGGGTGGCACGCGCGCTTGCCCGCACGATCGAGGAACTCGAGAGACAGAAGGGAACAGGATCGATGACCGAAATCAACAGGCCGGAAAACCTTTTCGAAGGTTTCGACCCGAACCAGTACGAGGCGGTACAAAGCGACGATCGGCCCGATCAGGAACAGGTCCAGCAGCGATCGCAACAGTTCATCGACTCGCTCAGTGTCGAGGACATCGAACGGATGCAGCGAGAAACGACCGCGGCGATGATTCGGATGGCGGAATTCATGGCATCCGAGACCGCGGTGGGTGACCCGTCTGTACAGGCGGAGATCGAGGCGGCGTACCAGCTCGTGCGTACCAGCTGGGACCCGGACGCTCGGGGGTTCAAGGCACTGGCTGGTGCATATGATGATCCGGCCAACGCCGAGAATTTCGACCGAATCGCTGCGGGGCTTGCGACGTACTACCGCGACGCGATGGTGGTCTTCGCCGACACCCGACTCACCTGAGGTGGGCGGCATCCGGACAGGTCACCAGCTCACGCGAGTGGCCGCAATTCGGATATTGCCGCTCGTCACGCGGTTCGGGTGTCGTGTCCCCTCGAATGTACTACGCTCGCCGACACAAACTAGAACAGGTTCTCGGGGCGGGGTGTTCGATGCGGGTGGTACAGATCGCGACATGGCGGGCGACGGTTGTCGGCGCAGTTTTCGCGCTGGTCGCGGCGTGCGCGGGTTCGGCTGCGGCAGTGCCGCTGCCGGAACAGGATTCGTTCTACGCCGAGCCCGAGGATCTCGCCGACCTGGCCGATGGGACAGTACTCGCGTCGCGGGTGATCGCCACGGAGTCGTTCGGGCAGCCGCTGCCGGCAGCGGCGTGGCAGGTGCAGTACAAGACGGTCGACAATCACGGGGCACCCCGCGCCTATGTCGCGACAGTTCTTGTACCGCACCAAGAATGGACTGGCGACGGTCCGCGCCCGCTGCTGTCGTACCAGGTTGCCGAAGACGGCGTCGGCTCGAAATGCGCACCCTCGTATGCGCTGCGTGGTGGGATCGACGGAGCCCCCAGCGGCGCGTACGCCGAGACCGGCATGATTCGGTTTGCCTTGCAACAAGGGTGGGCTCTGGTCGTACCGGACTATCAGGGTCCCGATTCCGAGTTGTTCGGCGCCGACGGGTATGTCCACGGCGTGCTGGACGGTATTCGCGCCGCCAGGGCGTTCGCGCCCGCGGCTGTCGACCCGGCGGCGCCGATCGGCATGTGGGGTTACTCCGGTGGTGCACAGGCCACCGCTATTGCCGCGCAATCGCACCCCACTTACGCCCCGGAACTGCGGTTGGCCGGTGTGGTGCTGGGCGGGGTCGTCGCTGACCTGGAAGCCACCATGTCCGGCTTCAGCGGTGGAATCGCCGGTGGGGCGGTCGTGGTCGGCCTGGTGGGGTTGAACCGGTCCTATCCGGAAGCCGATGTGGCCCACTACCTCAACGAATCCGGCCGCAGGATGCTGGCCGAAAGCCGTGCCCATTGCGTGCCCGACGCCGCGCTCGCGTATCCGTTTCTCGATGCGGCGACGCTGGAAGCCTGGCCCGGGTCGATCACGAACAACACCGAATTGAGCACGGTGGTGCGCAAGGCAAGTCCCCTGTTCCGCCCGGGTGCGCCCGCCGTCCCGGTGCTGGTCCATCACGCTGTCGCTGACGAGTTCGCACCTATCGGTGCGGCCCGGGCGCTGGCCGGAAAATACTGCGCCGCTGGGATTCCGGTGCAGCTGGTGGAGAATTCGGTCGGCGAGCACGGTACCGAAGCCATGCTGGGAATGTCGACGGCCCTGACCTATCTGGCCGACCGCTTCGCGGCGAAGCCAGCGGCAAGCACCTGCTGAGCGGCATCAGTTCTCGGCGGTCCATGGGCTCGGCGAGCAGAGCCAGATCCGGAATCTACGGTGTCGGAAACAGCGCGCCCGGCCTCCGCCCGGTCCACCCTCGCGACGCGTATCCTGACCCTCGTGCCGACTGGCGGTAGCAAACAGGTTCGGGCCGCACGCAAGCGCAAGAAGCGGATGGCGGCCGTCGCCCACGATCTCACCGACGCGCAATGGGACGCGCTCAAGACGTCCTGGGGCGGGTGCGCCTACTGCCGATCTCCCGTCACTTCACTGCAGAAGGACTGCGTACAGGCCATCTCGCGCGGCGGCCGCTACACGCTCGGCAACGTCGTGCCCGCGTGTGGGTCGTGCAACGCCAGCAAGTGCAACGCCGAAGTGACCGGCTGGCTGCGCCGCAAGAAGCTGGACGAACGCTCGTTCCTGGTGCGCCACTACGAGATCGCGACCGATCTCACCACACGGTTCGCCTAGTGGAGCGGGAAGTGTCTGGCTGTCATGGGTAGTGGAAGAAGGCCGTTCACGCGCACGCGGCGTCCCCCTCCAGCTCCTTTCCGGTCTGTGCCCGACCGATCGCGTTCGCGCGTTTCGTCGCGTGGCCTCGCGCGGGGTCGTTGTGTCAGTGTCGAATCGGCGAATTGATGTGTGGTTGCCGTCAGCGCAGATGATCGACGAGTGTGCCTTTCTCGCCGAACAGTGTTGCGGTCCAGTGCTCGAGTAGAGCGGTGTTGTCGGTGTCGTCGGGGTGGAAGCCTCGCTCGTTGTATGCCCCGGCCCGGCGCTGGACAGCGCGCGTCAGGAACGGTGAGTGGGGGATAGCGGCAAGGCTGCGTATCAGCCGGACCGGGTTGTAGCTGGCGCGGTCGCCGAGCAGCGACAGTGTTGTATTGATGACGATTGCGGTGAAGAAAGAGGCCGATATGCCGCGCATCGCCCAGATACGTCGGCGTTCTGTGCCGCCGGCGGCGCGGTAGACGTCGAAGGCGACTGCCCGGTGTTCGGATTCCTCGATCGCGTGCCACAGCAGCATCGACCGGACCTCGGTGGCGCCGAGCAGTGCCTGGGCTCGTTTGTCGGAGAGCAGCGTCTCGGCGAACACCGCGGTGAAGTGCTCGAGTGCGGCCGTGATCGCCAGGCAGGTCAGTGGCGAGAAGAAGCGCTCGTACCTGGTCAGGATGCGGCGTGTGGTGCGGTCTCCTCGCCGGGTGGGATAGCCCATGTCCTGGAGGCGCTCGTTCAGGGCGCGATGCTCGCGACCATGGGTGACTTCCTGGCCGATGAAGCCCTGTATCTGCGACTTCAGTTCGTGGTCGGTGACATCGCCGGCGAAACGGCGAACCGAGCGGACGAAGAAGTCCTCGCCTTCGGGAAACGTCGACGAGAGATACGCGATCACGTGGCTCATCACCAGATCTCCGTCGACATAATGCCGGTCGAGTGTTCCGGTGGGATAGGCGAATCGGATGCGGCGCGCACGCACGACACGCTTGATCGGATCGGTGGTGTTCATGGAGGATCCCCCCTCGGTGGTTGCTGATATTCGATTAGTGCTGCGAGACAAAGCTATTCATCGGCCGACGCTGGGCGGCTGTGCTGTGCCGAGGTACGCGCGAATCATCGCCTTGAACGCGTCGAGGACTTCGTCGGTGCGAAACGGTTCGTATCCGGGGAGCGATTGCGCTGTCGCCAGGCCGGTGAGCAGCGCGTAGACAAGATTCAGCCCGACCGCTTTGTCGAGCCGACCGGGGGCGTCGTCGGTGGCAGGGAACAGTTGCGTGTAGAGCAGTTCGCTGGCCACCATGAATTGTCGGTCGATCTCGATCATCGGAGCCGCCAAGTCCGGGTCGGTCCTGGCCGCCACCCACAACTCGTGCCACGCGATGAATGTGGGGCGCGCGTACATCGACCACAGCAGATCGATCGCCGCGTCGAGCTTGTCCGCCGCGGGATCCAGCCCGGCCATCAGCAGCCCGTAATCCTCGATCCGGCGTCCGAAGGAATGCGTCACCGCACCGGTCAGCAGATCGGCCTTCGTCGGAAAGTGGTGCAGCAGCGCACCCAGCGACACCCCGGCACGGTGCGCGACCTCGGTCGTCGTCGTGGCCTTGAATCCCACCTCCACCAAGGCGTCGAAGGTCGCGTCCAGTAGTGCGCGCCGGGTGTCGGCTGTCCGCTCTGCCTGTGTTCGCCGGATACGAGGTGATGGCATGACCTCAGCTTCACACATAAACCGTAAACCGTCTATGTTTCTTGTAAAGGGATGTCTACAGAGGTGGCATACAGGACGCCTGGGGCGGCGAGCGATCTCACCAGTCCTTGCTGACCGAGGGGATGAGCACGATTCTGCCGAACACCTCACCGGCCTCCATCTTCTGGTGCGCCAGCACGGCTTGCTCCAGTGACAGTTCCTCGTGCACAACCGCTTTCAGCTCGCCGCGCACCGCGGCCGCGAAGAGTTCGACCGTTGCGGCGCGTCGATCTGATGTAGGCACGGTGTCGGCACTGAAGGTCGCGAACGACGTCGATTTCCTGAACGCCTTGACCATCTCCACGCCGAAATCCGCCGGTGGCATGCCTGCCATGACACCGACGACCACCATGCGACCGTTGGGCTCGAGCTCGGTGAAAAACGACGGTAGATCCGCACCCGCGGCGATGTCGATGATGACGTCGTAGCCTGCGGGAGCGCTCTCCGCACCCCGGCCGGCGCGGTCGAGCACACGTGTCGCGCCGAGAGCGCGCAGGCGATCGCCGCGTTCCGGTGAGGAGGTCGTGACCGCGACCACACCGGCACCGCCACGGGCGGCGAGCTGAACCGCCACCACTCCGATTCCGCCCGCCGCGCCACGCACCAGCACCGACTCTCCGCGCGCGAAATGCGCATGGCGCAAAGCGAAGTGGGCCACCATGGCCGAGCTGCCGAGTGTCACCGCGTCGACCGCCGAGAGGGCTGCCGGGACGGGAACGAGCGTCTCAAGCGAGGCGACGGCGAGCTCGGTGTAGCCGCCGCCTTCGCCGGTGAACGCCCACACACGCTGACCGATCCATCCTGTGTCGACGCCCTCGCCGACCTCGGTCACGGTGCCTACGACCTCTTGGCCGAGAATGTGACCCGGCGTGATCCCGAAGGCGGCCAGCGCCCCGCTGCGGACAAGGGTGTCGACACCGCCGACGCCGATCGCCTCGGTCGTGATCAACACCTGTCCGGCGGCCGGATTCGGGTGGGGGAGTTCGACCACCGCGAGGACCTCGGGACCTCCGAATGCTCGGACCACTACTGCCTTCATCGGTGTCTCCGTGTTCTGTTCGAGGGGAACTGACCAGTGGGACCGTAACGGACGCCCCCGTCCGTTTAGTTAAAGTGAGAGCGGTGACCACTCGTTTGCCTCACACCCTGCGTTCGGATGCCCGGGACAACCGCGAACGCATCCTCGATGCGGCCCGCGCGGTGTTCGTCATCGATGGCCTGGAAGTGCCGATGCGGGAGATCGCCCGGCGCGCCCAGGTCGGCCCCGCCACCCTCTATCGCCATTTCCCGACCAAGGAGATGCTGGTCGCCGAGGCGTTCACCGACCAGATGCTCGCCTGCCGGACTCTCGTAGACGAGGGGCTCGCCGACCCCGATCCCTGGCACGGCTTCTGCCTCACCGTCGAGAAGCTCTGCGAGCTGCAAGCCCGCGACCACGGATTCGCCGCGGCCTTCATGTCCGCCTACCCGCACGCACTGGACTTCGCCGCGATCCGCAACTCCTCGCTCACCGGCGCCGCCGAATTGATCCGACGCGCCAAGAACACCGGCCACCTGCGCCCCGATGTCGTGGTGGACGATCTCATCCTGATGATCATGGCCAACAACGGCATCCATGCCGGCACCTCGGCAGCACGGATCGCGGCCTCTCGCCGATTCGCCGCGCTCATGATCCAGGCGTTCCGGGCCGCACCGGGGTCTGTACCGCTACCGCCGGTGCCACGATTGATGCCCTCGACGCCCCGACGCAAACCCGGCGGCACAAGCGCGGGCGGGGATGGCTGATGACGTGCGAGAGATCCAGACGCACGCACCGTGGTCGAGCATCGGGAATCCGTGTACGGATCGCGCGTACCGCGAGGTCGCCTTTGGTGGTGTCACGGCAGCCCACTGGCGTGCCGTGCGGAGGTACGGCCTGTTGTTACCTGTCGACCAGGTCGTCGCTATCGTGAACGACAAGGTCACCGTTCAGTCGCGCCTTGGCCGACCTGGCCGAGGCGACTGTTCGATCGGAAAGTGCGGCGTCGGATCATGGCAGAGGACCTGACCGTGACTCGGGGACTGGTGATACCCGCGTCCGAGTTGCGCGAGCGGTTCTCACGGTCGTCCGGCCCGGGAGGGCAACACGTCAACACCACCGACAGCCGGGTAGAGCTATCGTTCGACCTCGCCAACTCGCCCTCGGTGCCCGAGTGGCTGCGCACCCGGATGCTCGACCGACTGGCCACCCGCCTGGTCAACGGGGTGCTCACGATCGCCGCATCGGAACAACGCGCCAACTACAGAACCGCGCGGCCGCCCGCGAACGCCTGGCCTCGCTGCTACGCGACGCCGCCGCAGCCCCGCCACCCGTTCGCCGCGCCACCAAGCCCTCGCGCGGAGCGAAGGAACGACGCATCTCCGCGAAGAAGCGACGCGGCGTCACCAAACGCAACCGCCGTGCGTCCCCCGACGACTAGCCGACAGCAACCCGCAGGTCAGGGTATCGGCGGCACAATCGTTACCGAAGAGGCAGCTCGCCGGATTTGTTGAATCCGATGATCTCCCTGCACCTACTGCTGATGCACCGCGTCGAGAAGTTGTTTGGTCAGTACGGGGCGTACGGCTACGTGAACCGACGGGAGCTGGTTGGTATCAGGGGTCGAGCGGTCGATCGCACAGATGACCGTGTCGACGATCGCCCCCTGCGATCGCAACTGCTCGGTAGCGGCGACTACCGCTCCACCCGTAGTGATGACATCCTCGATCAACACGATGCGACGGCCTCGCACATCGCCGCCTTCGGCAAGTTGTTGCGTGCCATAGGGTTTGGCTGTCTTCCGATGAACAGCGAGGGCAGTCCGGTCAGCTGGCTCAGCATCGTGACGAGTGGGATGCCGCCCAGTTCGAGGCCACCGAGCATCTCGGTGTCTTCCGGTACCAGACTGGCCATCTGTTCGGTGACCCGTCGCAGCAGCTGAGGATCGGCCTCGAACAAGTACTTGTCGAAGTACTCGTCGGCAACAATTCCCGATCGCAGCTGGAAGGACCCACGCAACCGACAACGCTGATCGATGTCATGAGCAAGTGCGGCAAGGACCGGGTCGTTGCGAATATCCAGCACGACATCATGTTCGCAGACCGTCCGGGACCCAACAGCACAGCCTGTCAGCAACCCAGCTCCGCGCTGCCATCGGAGTTGAGTGACCAGGGCGTGGCAGAAGCGGACGTTCGTGGCCGCGCGCCCAGCGGCATTATCGTACGTACGCACTCACTGCCTTCGAGATGCCCGAACACAGTAGTCCCATCAGATCGAGAGTCGCCCCAATGCCCGGACCGTACTACATCACTCATGAATCACCGGCTGACCGTGATAATTCCGATCACATAGCCATGGCCAACCTCGAACCATACGGCTTTCCGCACTCACTCGAACAGCTCTGGCTCACGTCGCGGGGTGAGGATACGTTCGAGGTTGCATGCATTCCCTTCCGCGTCTACGGCCTCGCGCTCGGTGATCGCGTGAGGTTGGATCCGGCCGGTCAGCAGGTGACAGAACTGCTCGAGAAGTCCGGGCACCGCGTCTTCCGCGTCCTCCTGCTGCCGACGCTGTCAGACAACGAGGCCACACAACTGCACGGCGCCATCGACGACGCCACAACGCAATGCCACCTGAAATCGGAATGGAGCGGGGACCGCCATATCGCGATCGACCTGCCTCCCGGCAGCATCATCCATACCGTGTGGGCGCTGATCAAGGACGTTGCTGACGGCGGACGGATCGCGTGGGAGTGGGGCGATGTAGAACAGTTCCAGGCCGGCGACGCGAAGTAGACCCGCCGCCATGACCGTGGTTCGTCACCAGCGGCAGGGCACGCGACCGGACGCCCCGTAAAGCTGTTGTCCGGCTGCCCCATCGGTATGCCTGGGCGTTCGGCCGCCGAGCCACAGCTCCAGCTACCGCGCGGGTCGCGGCAGTTGAGTGCGTCGGCTTGGCCGATGTCGTCGAGGTACTCGCGCCAGCACCATGACAGGCTCGCTCATCGGCATTGCCGCGCTTCCGTGGGCGTGGTCCGTGCACGATGGTGGGGGTGTCACTCGTGGCGGGAGTCGCCGAGGTCAGTGGTCGGGAACGTGCACCGTGATTTCCCCGCCAAGGTGATACCCCTCGGCCAATCGCAGGTTGTCGCCACTCCAAAACCTGCCCGGGTCATACCAATTCGGACGTCTATTCGGCAACAAGCCCATGGCCTCATACGTCATGGCGACGATCTCCGCGCAGTAGGCGTTCTCCAGACCGGCATGATCGGACTCGCGCTCTTTCGACCGCTTCGGTACCGGCACCCGGCCCAGCAGCCAGCGCCCCGCCAGCGCGCCGGTGGAGGGGAACGGCATGCCGTCCAGCCTCGCTACCGCCCGCAGCGCTGCATCCTCCATCTCGCGGGTCACCGGCCGATCCAACTGACGCATCCACGCCTGTTGCCCGTACTCCTGAGTCCATCGGATGACCGCAGCCCGCACATCGTGTAGCTGGGCTCCGCGATGATGGCTACCCGACCAGATATCCGGCAGTGCCCGACCGAGCTCGGCATGCCATATCAGCGCCGGCAGGTCATCGATGACCACTGCCATGCCGACGTGGTTCACCGGGCTGTTGGTCAGCCCCTGTATCGCGCGATCGGCTCGCGAATGCCCGCGAAACAGCCAGAGATCTCCCGTTCGCGTCAGCTCTACTGCTTCGTCCAAGTCGACACTCATCGGCGTTTCGCGTGACACAGCGACTAGCCTAGGCGCATGCGCTGGTGGAAGATATTGGGTCTGGCCGGGACCGCGGGTGTCGCGGCAACCGGGGTGGTCATCGTTCGGGCCGAACGCAAACGTCGCGCATACACCCCGGACCAGGTCCGCGAACGGCTGCACGCGCGCCTCGGCGACGAATCCAGCCGACCGGGCCCCACCCCGCCAGTCGATGACGGCAAGTCCTGATCGAAGATCGTCGGTCGCATCCCCCTATTCGCCGGGTCGGCAACAACCTGCCATCGGCAGAAGAGCGTGTTCAGGCGACCTCATCGAGCCGCCTTGCCGGACAACCGATCAGCGGCAACTGCGGATATCCGGCGACTGTCAGTTCTCGACTCCGTAGCTCGTGAACGCGTAGATCCCAGGGAAGCGCTCCTCGACCTTCGCCGCCACTCGTGCGCCCTCCTGTTCCCAGCTGTGTTCCACGTCGGCTCGGACTTCTTCAGGCATGCCGGCATAGGCATACGAGGAGTACAGCAGGATTCCCAGCGACCTGGCCTCTTCCTCGTCGTAACCGCAGTTCGACGGTTCGACCGGAAACCCCTCACCGTCGGTCATTCTCGAGTCCAGACAAGCAGCTCGAACGAGCTCGAGCACCCGCTCCTGCTCCCGCTCCGACAAATCCGCGCCGTCCTTCCTGGAAACGAAAAGCGCTGGACCATAAGCCGACATAGATACCTCCTGATCATCAAGCCCGCATTGAATCAGAGCGGGACCGACCGAGCCTTCCTCCGCACAGCCCTGCACTCACTCGGCAGGTGCGTACGTTCGTGACCGCGCGCCCAGCGGCAAAGAGTGCGTTTCGTCTTCAGGCGCGTCCCTCAAGGCGGATACGAGCCGATCTCGGCGGTCCAGTCGTTCGCTGCGGCCGATAGGGACTCGGCATCGACCCGGCAGGAGATGACGAACGGATCGTCCGCGCGGTTATGTCGTTGCCACGGCGGCGAGAACTCCAAATCTAGACCGATGCTCAGATCGATCAGGCTCGCCTCCTCCGTGACGTAGGAGAAGGTCAAGTTCGGTTAGGTGAAACTCATTCGCGCACTGCGGGGTTCGTTGTCAGCAGATAGGTCTGTCGCATGGTGAAGCCACTGTGCCAGCGCGACGGCATCCTCCGAAGTCAATGCCGGCCAGCGGAAAGACCATGTTCCTTGTGGAGAGTGCGCAGTCCCTCTGATGATCAGCCAGCTTCGCCGGTGTTCTGGGTCGACTGCATCAGGAAATTGGTAATCCACCACTCCCAACTCCACCCCGTACCCGTCGCTTCCGATCAACTTCATCGGCCCAGCATTCCATAGCGCCCAGCCCGCGATGCGTCCCAAGCAGCGGTGCGCATCGATCGGTAATCGGCATTGCAGAGGGTCAGTGGTCGAATTGGAGGGTGACTTCGCTCGAAGCAGGGTGGGCTCGGCAGGCCAGTACCTTGCCCTCGGCGATGTCGGTACCGGTGATCGCCAAGAGCGGGTCGGGGTCCATGACGACCTGCCCGGATTTCACGGTGGCCACGCAGGTGCCGCAGGAGCCACCCAGGCACGAGTAGGGCAGGTCTTCGCGGTGCTCGATCGCGGTGGTGAGGATGGAACGGTCCCGCGCCATGCTGAACACCAGGTCGTCGCCGTATCCGGTCAAAGTCACCTGCGCGGGAGGGGTTCCCGGTTGCGCCGCAACGGGTCTGCTCTCGATGGTCTCGAACAGTTCGGTGTGGATGTGGTCGTGGTCGATGCCCCGCGAGGTCAGCACATCGACTGTTGCCCGTAGCAGGGGATCGGGTCCGCAGATGAACCAGCGGTCCGCGTCCACGCCGGTGAGGTCTGCCGGGTCGATACGACCGGGCCGATGGGTGGTCGCGTCGGTGTCCTCGGGAAGTTGTCGTTGTTCACGGGACAGGTGGTGGATGACGCGCAACCGTCCGGAGAAGCGGGTGGTCAGTGCGGCGAGGTGGGTGGCCAGCATCATGGTGTGCGCTGTGCGGCTGCCGTAGTAGATGGTGAAGGTGCTCTCGGGTTCACCGGCCAGGAGCGAGGCGATGATCGACAGGATCGGCGTGATACCGCTACCGGCGGCGACCGCGGCGTAGTGACCGGTGTGTCCGGGTTGTGGTGTGGCGGTGAAGGTTCCGGACGGCTCCGATACGTGCAGCAGTGTTCCGGGGGTGAGGTGATCGAGTGCGTAGTCCGAGAACGCCCCGCCCGGTTGGCGTTTCACCCCGATGCGGAGTACGGCGTGATCGGGGGAGTTGTACAGCGAGTAGCTGCGCCGGACCGGCTGATCATGCCGGCGTCCGCGGATGACCACGTGTTGACCCGCGAGGAACCGATACCGCTCGGCCAGCTCCGGCGGCACTGTGAGCTCGACAAGCACGCAATCCGGCCCATCGGGGTGCACCGACGCCACACGCAGCAGGTGGAATCCCCGTGCGGGAATCGCGGGCAGCGGATCGAACTCGCCCCCTGCGCGACCGGGGCTCACAGCAGCACGCAGATGCTCGATGCCCACCGCGGCACCATGGCGCAGGATCCGGCTCAGCAGCGCCGGTCGCAGCGCAGTATGCGGCCGGTCGAGCAGGCCCGCGATGCGGGAGATCTGTTGTCCGACCAGCGGATCCCGGGCGCCGATCGCGACGGCGAGCTGCGTCAGCTCACGGAACACGCGGGTGTGCGGGGGTCCCTGTGAGTCCACGTGCGGCATGGCGAGGTCGAACAGCCGGGTAATCATCCACGCGTCGTCGATGGCCTCGGCCGCGGCCGCGAAAAAGCGGCGAGCCAGATCGTGATCCCCGTGCGCGAGGACCTCACGCAAACGCAGGGCTTGCAGCGAGGAGACCGTCATTCCCTGCCCGAACGCGGGGCTGAAGCTGCACACCCCGTCCCCGAACACCAGCAGCCCCTGCGGGAACCGCGCCAGGCGCTCGTAGCGGCGGCGTTGATTGGCCAGATACCGGTAGGTGCTGATGCCACTGAGCGGTTCGGCCTCGAGTAGAGCCCGCTGCACGTCCGGCGGCGCGACCGATGCCGCGAACCGCCAATAGCCTTCCGGATCCGAGGGCGGGTGGTCGTTGCCGTACCCGATCAAGGTCAGGATGTGCATCCCGTCCTCGATCGCGAACAGCGCCAGCCCGCGTGCGGGGTCCCGGTCGGCGATGATGATCTCTTTGTCCCCACCCACCATCGCGGCGGGCAGGCGTAGGTAGCGGCTGGCGTACAGCATGTCGATGCGCACGCCTTCCTCGGCGGGCCGCTCGTATCCGAGCGCGTCGAGCCAGTCGTTGATCGGCCCGTGCCGACCCATGCAACTCACGACCAGATCGGCAGCCATCTCCAGGTGCGTGCCGTCGCGGTCGTTCTCGACCATCGCGCCGGTCACCGTCGTGCCGGTGGTGTCGGTGCGCAGGCCGTGCACGGTGTGCCGGTCCAGGATCTGCACGTTCGGCAAGGATCGAACACGCTGGCGCACACGCCATTCCAGGAACGGGCGACTGGCCTGTAGCAGTGAGTAGCCGCCGTCGGACTGGTAGAGGGTGTGCCCGGAAACGCTCATCCGCATCTCGGTCAGTGACCGGCACTGCACCGCCCCGTCGGCCATCAGTTCCGCGGTGATGCCGGGAAACAGCGCCTCGAAGTTGCGTTTGCCCCGTGCCAGCAGCGCGTGCACGTGCCTGCCCTGCGGTACCCCACGCCGGTCGCCCGGCGCCGACAGGTCATCGCGCTCGATGATGGTGACGCGGTCGAACTGCTCGCTGAGCACGCGCGCGGCCAGTAGCCCGCCCGTGCTCGCGCCCAGCACGATCGCGTGCACTCGCCGTCTGCACCGGCGGCTTGCCTGTTCGGTCTTCACCCACATCCTCCGACGTCGCTGTCCGGCTGTTCCGCACCCGCTCGAGGTGTTGTCGGCTTCCGACGCTCTCAGTACTGATACATTTGTGGAGATTAGTCTCAGTTTGTGCGACATGGCAACCACCCGATCGCGGGCCGAGAGGGACCGCGCACGTCGTGAAGGTAGAAAGGTTCATGCCCTCCACCACCAGATCCGCCGAAGCGCTCCATGTCGCGGCGCTCGAGCTGATAGCCGAGAGCGGCCTCGACGCGCTGACTCTGGTCGCGGTCGCCGAGCGGGCCGGCGTCTCACGCGCAACGGCGTACCGCGAGTTCAACGACAAGGACGGCCTGGTCGCCGCGCTCGGGCGCGCGGAAATCGCCAAAATGGTCGCGGTGGCATACGGCCAGGTCGACCTGTTCGCACCCTTGCCGCAGGTCGTGCGATCAATCACCCTGTTCGCACTGGCGTACCTGCGCGAGCACCCGGCCTTCGGCTACATCCGCCGGCACGAGCCGGCCTGGCTGCTCGACATCGCCGTCGCTCACGATGGCGCCGAGCTCAATCTCGTCGAGACCGTTGCCGCTCTCGCGGCCCCACTCATCGCGACCCGAGCCGACGCCGACCTCGCCCTGCCTGCCGTCCACGCCGGCGAAGTCGTCGTCCGTATCGTGCTGTCCCACATTCTCATTCAGCACAGCAATCTCACCGATGAGCAGATCGCCGCAACCGCCGTCCGCGCCATTACGCGCACGCCAGGCAACGAATCCGAATCTTACTGAGATCAGATATCAAATATGTCTCATGAAATAGTGCTGATTCGGGGTGTGGGCATGGCTGGAGCAACACTCGAGCCGGTCTAGTTCTCGACCACTCCTGGCAGGTGAGCCGTCCTCGGCAGGAGCGGACCTTGTGACTCGCAAGGGCACGTCACGTTGTGCCGACGGAGCTGTTCTCGCTCATGAGTTGTGTCGCGACTGCCGTCACGTGGCCGGCGAAGGCGTCGCGGTCGGTGCCGAGACTGCCTTCCGTCCACTCGACGAACAGGGAAATCAGGGCGCCGAAGAGTGCGGAAAAGCGCATGCGGACCCGGGGATCGTCGGGTGAACCGGCGACGCGATCACCGAGTACGGCTAGCGTGATAGCCGGAATGGTCTCTCGCACATAGCTTCTCAGCCGCACGTCGGCCACCGGCTCGACCAGGAGGATGCGGCAGATGCGAGGATCGTCCTCCATCAGGCGGGCGGCGGCCTCGAACATCGCATGCAGATCGCCGGATGTCACCGCGGGCGCGAGGGCTTTCTCCAAGCGCGACAGCGCCTCTCGGTAGACCGAGTGCAGTAGCGCGTCCGTGTCGGCGAAGCTCTCGTAGAAGAACCGCTGACTCAACCCCGCCGCCCGGCAGACCGATCGCATGCCGAGGGCGGAAACACCCTGCGTGCCAACTATTTCGACGCCGACGTCGATCAGGCGCGCCCGCCGGTCGGCGGCGCGGCCTTCCGCCGTCTGCCCGCTGTAGTTCCTTGACACGGGACCACTTTACAAGAACCATCATTCATCAGGAAGCACCTGCTTCCGGATGGAGAGGCGATGTTCACCGACGAGCAGTTCCAACACTCACTGCGACTTCCCCGCCTGGCACAACCGATCCCGACGGTGCTGACGAACCGTGCCGAACCGGTCGAAGTCCTGAACGAAGCCGCGCTGACCGCCATGACACAGACGTGGTTCGAGGAATACGAGAAGAAGATCGAGTTCTATGCCGACCATGGCCTCGATATCGCCTGGACCCTCGACTGGGCGAAAAAATATTGGTGGAGCTGGCAGACCCGGGACATGACCCACAACCACGAGCTCTACACTGACGATCTGCGCTACAAGGATGTGACGACACTGGGCGCGAGCATGGTCGGACTCGACGAATTCGTGGCCTACAACTTCGCGTTCTTCGATGCCATCCCCGACTGGCGCTACGACCCGATACCCGGACAGTGCTACGTCGACCTGGCGCCGAACGGTGAGGTCCGGATGGTCGTGCGCTACTACGGCAGCGGTCACCTCGTCGGGCCGCTGAAGCTGCACCCCTACGGAGCAGATGCGGCCGCCATCCCGGGCAACGGCGCGTTTGTCCAGTGCACCGCCGTGGACAGATATCACTTCAACGCCGAACACCTGATGTATGAAGGCGAAACGCTCTACGACCTGCTCGACGGCGTGCAACTAGCGGGAATCGTCCCAGGTCCATCGACCACGGCTTTCAAATGGCTCATGCGCGGCGCAGGTCACGCAACGCGGGCAATCACCCGACTCCGTCCACCCGCTACCAGGCATCGCCCGACAACCATCCGATAGTCGTCATTTCGTCGGGTCGATCCTCAGCCTGGCCGGGCCGCCACACGATAGGCGGCGGTAGTGGACGTCAGGCCAGAATGGAGCCTGTGCTGATCGAGGAGATTGCGGTCAAGATAGCGGAGAGCGTGCCCCGGTTGGGCTCGACCCGACTGGTCGCAGTAGACGGGCCCGGCGGCGCAGGCAAATCCACTCTGGCGGACCGCCTCGCCGTTGCATGCGGTGCTGAGCTGCTCCACACCGATGACTTCGCATCGTGGGACAACCAATTCGACTGGTGGCCGCGGTTGGAAAGGCAGGTGCTGGAACCGCTCGGCCAGGACCGCCCTGCCCGGTACCAGCGCTATGACTGGACAACGCGTGCCTTGTCGGAGTGGCATGAGATAGCGAGCCCGGATGTGCTGATTCTGGAAGGGGTATCGTCCGCGCGTGCGGCCGTACGCAACCGCCTGTCGCTGTCGATCTGGGTGGAAACCCCGCGCGATACGCGACTCACGCGGGGGCTGAACCGCGACGGGCTCGAAGCGCTGCCGTTGTGGCAGTGCTGGATGGCTGCCGAGGACGCCCACTTCGCTGCCGATCGGACGCCAGAGCACGCGGACGTGAAGGTCAACGGCTGGCACACCCAGGGATAAACGCTCATCGGCAGCTGTGCGATTCGCGACCGCGCGTCCAGCGGACGTCCGAGTCGAGACGGCCGTGCGGCAATCTGGAATCGTGTACGGCCAAGTTGTTGTCGCGAGCGGCTTCAGATCGGCTGGATCATGAGTTGTTCAGTGGCGGACAGGCGGTCGGATGAGTCAGTACTACGAGATGGACGGGACCACACTCTGGAATCCCTCGCACGGCGCTTCACGGCTGTTCTTGAACCAGGTGGAATTCTTGGCGGGGGAACTCGGTGTTCCCTCGGGGTTCAGCCCGATGGAATCGGACGTGTGCGCGGTCACTCCTGTTGTGCTGGAAGTGTTTTTGGCAGCCGTTCTAGCCTGGCGGGGCCATACCGGCCACGCTGTTGTGCAAGCGCTGTCTGACGGGCTTCTCGCCACATTGGTGGTCATCGCAGAGAGGGCCGGCATCACAATTTTTTGGGCGGCTCTGGTCGTCCGTGGAAGGGATGAGATGCATGACGTGCGGGTCCGCTTGAGTCCATTGCCGGGTCACGCCGGCGGGTTCGAATGGAGCGCCACTGTTCGAGAGCACGCACGGCAGCTCGACAGCTTCATGGCACGTTAGCGCGTCCGCTCGCACGATAATCGGCATTGTCGTGCGTTGGCCGAGCCGCGGTTTGCCCGACCGAACCGCGCGGGTCGCGGCATGAGAGTGCTTCGGGCCGCTAGCATTACGACCGTGGGCGACCAGGACCGGCCGAGCGAGCGGGTTGTCGAGCAGCGACTGCGAAACCGCGCGATAGAGGCACTGGAGACACTCGCCGAGGGGGACGAGGGTGTTCGTACATGGGGGTACGGGGACTACGTCAACGAGTTCTTCGACACGATTGACGACGGCGGAGCGTGGCGATGGCGCGAATGGTCGACGTTCACACCGGCAGAGGTGACCGCGCTCGACAAAGTGCAGCGAGCACTCGTTGATGCCTGTGCCGCGACACCTCGGATTTGCTCCGATGAGGAGTTCGTCGCTTCGGGGTGGCCCCGGCGTATCAAGCCGGTCGCGGCTGCGGCACTCGAACTGATGCAGTCGAGAGGTCGTTTTCGAGAGGATCGCGAGGAAGATGTGCCTTCGCGTACGAGCTGAAGTGTCGATGGGGGACCCTGGGCAGAGATGCAACCGCGCCCCGGTGTCATCGATTGTGTCGGTGACATCCGGGGCGCGGAAGGGTGTATCAGCCCACGTCCGGGTGGCCGACCCACTCGACAATCGTCCAGCCCTTCTGCGGGCTGCCCTCGAGGACGACGCGGCCGCCGTTGCGCATCGGATCGGTGCCGAGTTTGTTCTTGTCGGCGTTGTCGGCGTTCATCATCGACCAGAACATGATGGTGCCGCCGTGCGAGAAGATCACCGGGTTGGCGCAGCCGCGGCGCTGCACATCGAGCAGTGCCTGATCGACGCGGCTGTCGAACTCGTTGCCGTCGATGGAGCCTGGAATCCGTGCGTTCAGGTCGCCGGAGAGCCACTTGATCGGCGCCTGTAGGTACCCGGACAGCGCCTCGGCCTCCGGGGTGCCCTCGTACTGGCCTGCCTCGATCTCCCGGAAACCGGGCTGAATGTCGAGGCTCAGGTCCTGCTTGGCGATGGTCGGTGCCGCAGTCTGCTCGGTACGCACCATGTTGGACGCGAAGGCGCAGTCATAATTCTTGCCGGCCAGCTGGATAGCCAGATTGTCTGCCTGTGTCCGGCCTCGTGAGGTCAGGTCGGGTCCGGGCACCTTGGTGTCGATCAGGCCGGAGGTGTTACCGAGGGACTCGGCATGGCGCACCAGGGTGATGACCATGTCGCCGCTGCTGCCGGAGCTGCTGCCGGAGCTTCCGAAATCGATATCGGCGGACGCGACGCCGGTGGTAACGGTAGTGGCCGCGACCGCGGCCGCCATCACCGCAATGGACAATCGAAAAGATCGGATTCGCATGGGTGGGAATGCCTTTCATCGTGGAGAACGCCACTTCTGGTATGCCGAAGAACCGGAATTTGGGGTGGCGCGTCTCACAAAAGCAGCTATTTGCCCGAACCAAATACGGCGTATCCCATTCATCGGGATCTTTCGCGCACTGGACCGCGTGCGGGCGAAACCACCGGTAGCGGAGGTGCGAGCGGCATGTCGACTCACGCGACCCGCTCACGCGGCCGTTTCGATGACGCCGATCCTCTCAGGCGACCGAGGAAGATCACTCTGTCCCGCTCAGGCGGATCATGGCTGAACTGGCTGCTGGGCGGCCGCGGCGAGCCTGTCCAGCGGCAGGGTACACATCGACCCTATGCTTCGCGCGGACGCAGCCTGCGCGCGGACTTCACTGCCGAGTCCGACCGCACTTTTCGAGATCGTCGCCCATCGATCAGGTAGCTCGATGAACCATGGTGGCGCGCGACAATGGGCATGCGCAGATGTCTCGAACCGTAGTGAATTTCAACCGTCGGCCGAGTGCTCAGCGGCAGAAGAGGATGTTCGGGGTGGTGGGTGGAGGGACATCCTGAGCGTCACATCCAAGGTGTGGTCGACCAGCCGGATAGGGTCACGTTCATGACCGAAGACAGCCTGGCCGCTCGACTGGGGTGGGGGACTCCGACCACGTTCGTGTTGTACCGAACACTCGAGAGATGGCGGTACGCGACCTACTTCCGCGATCCCACCAGAATTCTGGACGGCGCTGTTCCTGGAGTTCCATCCACCTCGGCACCCGAACTGGCACAGGCCAAGCTACATCAGCAGACCGAGCTCGTACATGAGCGGCAGTACTACGTGAACTGGAAGGCAGCCGATGAACCCGAATGGTGGACCGGCGAGATATGCGACATGGGCCCGCTCCCCGCCAGCAGCGACTAGCGCGACGGCTTGCATAAGGCACTCGGCCTGACCGTGCGTCCCGCCAGACTCGGGCCGGCACGGCCACTTGGCCTTTCGCGGCTTGCGCTGGACGGCTGGGTCAGCGCGCCACTCGGCATTGCAGGGCGTGTTGCAAGCGAAAAGCGCAGCGTACCAACGACTATCCGGCCCAGAGGCCTATGAGGCCCTTATCTGCTGCTTTGGACTGCTGGAGCCACTCGACGATCGACTCGCCATAGCCGTGGCAGTAGTCGGGATCATCGGCAACGTTGCTCTCCTACTCCTCGAGTTTCTCGGCACAACCCTCCTTGCTCAGGGAGCCCCAGCCGTTCCACTTGTTACTGAACCTGAAGCCGACGTCACCGAGGCGTGGACCGAGCTGTCGGCAAATAAGTGTGTGTTCGCGGACGATATCCCCGCGTGCGCAGCCGCGCAGCCGAGCCCGCTCCGGCCGCTCGCGACTACTCATCCTCGGCTGCCTGGCGCTCAATTTCATCCGACCATCGCTGGTACGCGGGACTGACCAGGGAAATATAAACCGAACCAGCGCTGATTGTTGCCTCGAGAAAAAGGCTGGGAAATTCCCAGCTGAGACCTCCGGTCGGTTCGACCCACCAGCCGGTCGGCCGCTGCCGATCAGTTCGAAGATCCGCTGCACGAGCGCGTCGAAACCTCGTCTAGTTCTTGCTCCAGGTCGTCGCGGTCGAGCACCACATCACTGGCACGAAACCAGATCTGATCGATCGGGCGAGACAGCTCCGTTGCTGGTGCGTCAGCGACGTACAGCACCGCATCGGGGCGGTTCACCTCGAGATCGGTGACTATCGGTACTGATCATCGAGACCGCTGAGCGGCCAGTCGACTTGGTCGCTGAACGGTCGCAGATCATCCGTCGTCCACGTCCATTCGTACTCGGTGGCCTTGCGCACTGCCCGGGCCGCGCGTTCGATATCTGCTCGCATAGCGGGCCTACCCTTGCGGATGGCAAACGACCTCCAATCGGCAGTTGAGTGTGTTCGTCGGCTGGTGCCGCGCTCCCTGAATCGCGGGCTGCGGCATGTGCGAATGTTCGTTCAGCGGAGCGTCGTAGACAGTGTGGAGTAAACGTGCCGCCTCCGGCGTTGTGCACTTGTCGTTACAGCGATCACAACAGGCTGGGTGATGGTCCGCCCGGGAAGGAGCGGGAGCCGATGAGCCTTCGTCAGTTCGAGTATGCGCTGGCCGTAGCCGAGGCGGGGTCGGTGACGGCTGCGGCGGAGTTGCTGCATGTCGCGCAACCGTCGATGTCGCAGCAGATCCGCAACCTGGAGCGGGAACTGGGCGTGACGCTGTTCGCCCGGACGCCGACTGGGCTGGTGCCCACCGTGGTGGGTCGTGCGTTTCTGCGGGAGGCGCAGGTGGCGGTGAGCGCGGCGCGGCGGGCGCGGGCGACGGCGCGAGACGGCGCTGAGGAGCTGGTGGGCGAGTTGGTGGTCGCGGCGCAGATGGGCTTCGGCACGCGGCAGCTGCCGGTCGTGCTGAGCGCGCTGCGCCGTCGCTTCCCGCGGCTGGAGGTCACCGTCTTCGAGGAGCCGAGTTCGGCCGAGCTGGAGCGGTTGTGTCGTCAGGGCGTGCTGGACCTCGCCTTGATGGCGGCTTGCGAACGTGGCCCCGCCGACGCCCAGCACCTCGGCTACGAAGAGTTCGTCGTGGTGCTGGGCGCCGGGCACCGGCTGCTCGCCTCGGAGCGGGTCGAGCTGCGCGAGCTGGCGGGAGAATCGTGGGTGCGGTTCGACCGCGACAGCGCGCTCGACGGTGTGCTGACGGGCGTGCTGCGCGATAACGAGCTGTCCTCGGTCACAGCCGCCCGCGTGTCCCAGACTGTGACGGCCGTGCGCTGGGCCGCCCATGGGCTGGGAGTAACGCTCGTCCCCGCCTCCGCGGTGCCCCGGGGAGACGAGCACCTCGCACGCCCGGTGTTCCCGGTCGTGGCCCAGCCCGTCGTCGCCGTGGTCCGCCGAGACGCGGGTCCGGCGGAGGCGGCGCTGCTCGACCTCCTAGGTGCACAGGGCTGGTACAAGCCCTCTCAGAGCTGGGTGACACCTCCGTCCGCGACAAACTCCGTGCCGACTGCGTAAGTGGCATCGAAGGCGAGAAATGCTGCTGCCCTGGCAATCTCGTCCGGAGTGCCGAAACGCCGCATGGGATTGTCCGCGACTCGTTCGGCTTTGAATTGTGCGGCGGCCGCTGCGGTCATCGTATTCTCCAGAATTCCTGTGTCGACGGGGCCGGGGCTGATCGCGTTGACACGAATTCCGCGCGGAAGCAGCTCGCGAGACAGGCTGCGGGACATCGAGTGCAGGGCCGCTTTGCTCGCCGCATACACGCTGGTGTTCGGCAACCCCATGACGTTCGCGTTCGAGGTCGTGAGGACGACGCCCGCGCCAGGGCTGAGCAGCGGGGCGAGCTTCTGCACTGTGAAGAAGGCGCCCTTGACGTTGATCGCGAACAGCTCGTCGAACATCTGCTCGGTCGTCGACTCGAAGGGCGTGAGGGTCGCGATGCCGGCGTTGACGAACAGGGCGTCTATCGTGCCGAGTTCGGCTGTCACCCGCTCCGCCAGAGCATCAAGGTCGGATAGTGCGGCCACATCGCCTCGGACGGCAATCGCGTTCTTGCCCAGCCGCTCCCGTGCGGTGTCGAGGCTGGTGTGCGAGCGACCGGTAATCGCGACACGGGCTCCACCTGCCACCAGCAATTTCGCCAGCGCCAGACCTATGCCGCTGCCGGCACCCGTGATCACCACATTCTTGTCGCTGTATGCACCCATGTCGGGGTTCCTCCGTTCGTTGTTGCGGAACTCGTTCAGCCCCTGGGGAATTCGCCGCCATCGACGACAATGCTGCTTCCGGTCAGCCAGCTTGCCCGGGGCGACACGAGGAAAACCACCGCGTGGGCGATGTCGGCGGGCCGGCCATCACGCCCCAGCGGTGGGGTGGTGTTGTCCTGGCCGGGCCCCGCGTCCAGGCGCGCCCACTGCTCCCGCGTCGCTTCGCCGCCGGGGGTGGCGGTTCTGCCGGGAGACACGGTGTTGACGCGGATTCCGAACGGGGCCAACTCCGCCGCCAACCCGCGGCTGTAGTTCTCCAGCGCCGCCTTGGCCGTCGTGTAGTGCAGGAACGGCGGCGCCACCGTGGGGACCGCGGCCGAGGAGATGTGCACGATCATCCCCGAGCGCCGTTCCCGCATCGCCGGTGCGACCAGCGAGTCCAGCCTCACCGACGCCAGGAAGTTCAAGTCCAGTGCGTCCTGCCACGCTTCGTCCGGGATCGCCAGTGCGCCTTGGTAGGGCCCCGCCCCGCCCGCGTTGTGGACCAGGATGTCCACTCCGCCGAACATCTCCTGCGCGGCTGCGGCGAGCGCCTCCGCACCTGCTCGCGTCCGCACGTCGGCCGCCACGAAGGCGGCCCCCTCCGGCACCGTGTTCGTTTCCGATCGGGCGGTTGTCAGGACCTCGGCACCCGCGTCCAGGAGTTGGCGCACAACGGCGGCGCCGATTCCACGAGTACCACCGGTTACCAGGGCCCGCTTTCCTGCGAGTTCTCGCATTCTTGAGCTGTTCTCGACCGTGCTCATACCAGCTGTCCTCCCGGTTGCATTGTTTGTCGGCTCGACGGAAAAGAGCGCGATGTCTCCCAGCGCATGAACGTCGCGAGAATCGTGGTTGCGCACATCGTCGAGCTGTTTCACGGTATGCCGGAGAAAGAGCGAGAGGCAAAGACGAATATTCAGCAGGCGGCATAGGAATTTCCTATGCCGCCCCGGTCCTTTCGTTCGTGTCGACGCAGAAATCGGATTGTCGGACCAGCAGCTCGGTCGGCACAGCAATCCGCAACTCGGCACTACCGTGCGTTGGGTCTGGCCGAATCGCGCTTGTCGCGGCGGGAGAGTGCGTTTATGAAACAGGCCAGGTCAGTGCTCGGTCCTGGCGATTGCCAATAGGTGTGCGCTTGCGTTGATCAGTAGAGGGTCCTGCTCCAGTAGCCGTGCACACTGCAGTGCTGCTGTCACGAGGGATCGGAAGCTGTGTTGTCCGGCGTGGTCGAGTGTGGGCCAGGCCGGGCCTTCGACGCCGTAGGTCATGACATCAATGAGACCGGCTGCTTCGATCTCGGTGCGGAGCTCGTCTGCTGTATGCCAATGAGTTCGAACGAAACCGACGTGGGCGTCGTAGTCACCCGTGGCGATCACCTCGGCGACCGCGGTTGTCAGTGTGTCGTCGAGGGTGCCGTTGGTGCCGGTCTCCAGAGCCGACAGGTAGCGACTGATCGCGGCCGCGATAAGGATGCCTCCGGGACGAAGCACGCGTACGGCCTCGTACAAAGCTGTTGTCCGGTCGTCGGATTCGGTGAGGTGGTATAGGGGCCCGAGCAGCAGAACAGTGTCGAAGCTGTTGTCGGGCACGGGCAGTCGTCGAGCATCGCCCAGTTCGGCGGTCACCCCAGGTAGTGCTGCAGCCGTCTCGACGTGTTCGGGCACTGGATCGACGAGGTGCACGATGTGACCGTCGTTCGCCAACCATTCGGCGTGGACCCCGGTCCCGCCACCGACATCGAGCACTCTCATCGGAGCCGTGAGGGCGCGACGGATCAGTTCTTGTGTGCGAAGGAACTCCAGTCGGCCGTGAGGGGACCTGGACAGGCGATCGTCCTCCGAAGCGCCGGAGTAGTGCTGTACGAGATCAGAAGTCATGCCGAATACTCGATCAGCGCAGCACACGGCGGCAAGGGATTATCAGTACATGGCCGCTCGGCGTCATCGCACACAATTCGACAGCAGCGGACTTCGCCGGAAACGCGATCTGTGGCATTGCCCGCTCTGGCGAACCGGCAGTCTGGTTTTACGCTCATCGGCAGGTGCGGATATTCGCGACCACCCAGTGGGCGGCATTTGCGGATGCTGGTGGTTAGAGGCTTGTCGCTATACGGACGAGGTCGGCGATGGCTTTTGATCTGCTGTGTGGCGGCCAGGCGATGACGGTCGTGACGGACGGTGCGTCCGGCACCGGCACGGTGGCGTGCGCGTGGCGTAGTTGGGCTCGGAGTGACTCGGGCATCAGGGCGCAGGCTCGACCTAGGGTGATCAGCTGGGTCAGTTGGGTGTGGTCGCGAACCTGTGGGCCGGGGCCGTCCGGGTAACTTCCATCCCGTCGAGGCCATCGCGGCAGGGGCAGGTCTGTCAGGGCGTTGACCTCGGCCATCGACACGTGAGGTCGGTTGGCGAGGGGGTGCCCCGGGGGTAGGACCACGATCTGTTGTTCGGTGTGCAGGTCCTCGGTGTCGAATCCGGCTGTCGTGTCGTAGGGCCGGTGCAGCAGAGCGACGTCGGCACTTCCGTTGCGTAGCAGGGTTTCCGGTTCGCCGGGACCGCACAGCACCACCTCGACTGTGACAGCGCAGGGGTCAGCGGCGTAGGCGTCCAGCAACTTCGACAGCAGTTCGCTGGACGCTCCTGCCTTGGTCGCCAGCACCACACCGGGCCGGTCGGCAGCGGCGCGGCGGGTGCGGCGCTCGGCGGCTTCGACCGCTTCGAGGGCGAGCCGAGCCTCCCGCAGCAGCACCGCCCCGGCCTCGGTCAACGTGGTCGCGCGAGTAGTGCGGTGCAGCAGAACGACTCCGAGCCGCCGTTCCAGCTGCTGGATCGCCCGCGACAGCGGTGGTTGCGCCATCGCGAGCCGTTGTGCCGCCCGCCCGAAGTGCAACTCCTCGGCGACGGCGACGAAGTATCGCAACTCCCGCGTCTCCACCAGGGCATCGTATCCGGCGCTCACCACGACCGATACCCGCACGGTATTGCCGCACACCGGATCGGTCTTGGACGCCCACCCTGGCCCGCAGCATTGTCGACGGCATGAGTGAACGGACGATCGCGCTGGTGACCGGCGCGAACAAAGGAATCGGATTCGAGATCGCGGCGGGCCTCGGCGCGCTCGACTGGCGAATCGGTGTGGGCGCGAGGGATCGACAACGCCGCGACACCGCGGTGGAGAAGCTGCGCGCGGCGGGAATCGATGCGTTCGGCGTGCCCCTCGATGTCAACGACGACGCGAGCGTCGCCGCCGCGGCCGAGCTGATCGCCGACCATGCCGGAGGGCTCGACGTGCTGGTCAACAATGCCGCGATTACCGGCGGCGAGCCACAGACAGCTACCACAGTCGAACCCGCGACCGTGCGAGCTGTCATGGAAACCAACGTGATCGGCGTCATCCGGGTCACCAATGCGATGCTGCCCATGCTGCGCCGCTCGGCAGCACCGCGAATCGTCAACATGTCCAGCAGCGTGGGCTCGCTCGCGCTGCAGACCGCGCCCGGCATCGACATGGGCCCGATTTCCACTGCTTACTCGGCGTCGAAGACCTTCCTCAACGCCGTCACCATCCAATACGTCAAGGGACTGGGCGGGACCAATGTCCTGATCAACTCCGGCTGTCCAGGTTTCACCGCCACCGACCTCAACGGTTTGCGAGGGGTCCGCACACCCCAACAGGGGGCGGCGATCGCGATTCACCTCGCGACCCTGCCCGACGACGGACCGACCGGCGGATTCTTCGACGACGCCGGAAGAGTGCCCTGGTGAGAGGTTATTCGTGGGCGGCGATCGCGGTGGCGAGCCCCTGAACAGCTTTGTCGTACTGGTTGCGGTCGAATGCGGTGTAGTCACGGGTGGTGCGATACGGCTGTTCGAAACAGTCCCACACGACAAGGTCGCCGGTCAGGCTTATGCGGGTCAGTAGCGGCCAGCAGCCCAATTCCCCGCAACTGCAAGCGGGGGACATGCGGCTCCGAGGACGGGGCGGGATCATTCGGTGCTGGTGCCGGGTCGAGCGGTCACGCGGTCACGCAGCAGCGGCACGCCGGGTCCGGACAGGTCATCGCAGTACGTAGATCTGCCGGCCATTGCCATCGTCAGTGCGATTGTGGTTCCGCTGACCACTGGGCCGGCTCCGGCAGCGAACGATCCGTCGGTCGCTTCCAGTCGCAGCCCCTCGGCATTGCTGCGACTGGCAACGGTGAAGTCGCGTCCGGCGTAGAAACGCGCGACTTCGGTCGCGGCTTCCGTCGACGGCGTGCGCAGCAGTCCGAGGGGACGCCGAATGTCCTGGGCGTGGACAACGACTTCACCGAGCCAAGCTGCCGTGGGCCCGGGAGCCGCGGTGGTGCTGGTGACGACTGCCCGGAACCGTTCGAGGGTGTCGGCAGGAGTCTTCCCGCGATGCTCGGCGAGGCGCCGGTTGTTGTGCTTGTCGAAGTCGAAGCGGGCACCCAGGACGCTCGACAGCCAGCGCAGACGTCCGATGCTCGCCGCTGCGGTGAGGTGCGCGACGACCTCCTCGACCACCCAGTCCCCGCACAGTGACGGCTGGCCCCACTGCTGGTCGTCCAAGCCGGCGAGATCGTCGGCCAGGGCGGCGCGTTCGGCGTGGGCCATCGCCCAGAGGGCGTCACGGGCTGGGGCGTCCGACACGAGGTACCTCCAAACTCAGTTTTCTATCGGTCCGGTGCGCTGCGCACCCCATGGTGTACGGCGAAACGGTCGCGCGGAGCCGCTTCGTCGTTCTGTAGTGCAGACGGCACCACCTGCACAAACTCATCGGTGTTTGCGCTGGTGAATGTCGAAACCGGGGATCAGCGCCGCGTCACGCGCCGACGCAGCGGCCATATCGGATGTCCTGGGCTGTACCGGCTCGGGTCAGCATGCACTCCAGTCGGTGAGCGTCTCCACGTTGCCGCGCATGATCCGTTCCCGAACGAGATCGCACGACGCTTGTGTCGAGCACTCGTCCTCGAGCTGGTCGGCATTTTGCTGAGATGGACTTTCCGCTACCGGACTGCGCCAGACCACAGAGGACGCGGCCTACTCCCGCGACTACGCCAGCCGACGTTGCCAACCGCGCACTTGTGTGCAGGGCGGTTGGTTGGCTGCCCTATGTCAGTGCTTTCAGAACCGCGTGGGCGCGCTGGTCGAGCGGGCAGGTCAGTTCGAGGATGGGCACGTTTTCGAGTAGCTGCATGTCGTCGACGTAAACCAGTTCCAGCAGAGCATCATTCACGCTGCGCCGGAGCCCGGTCAGTTCCGGTGCGGGTAGTACACGTTCGGTCTCGGCGGTGATGGGAACGATCACCAGCAGATCGAGGGTCGCCAGTGCGGTGCGTATGGCGGTTTCGTCGATCCCGGCTTCCGCGTCGACGCCGATGGCTGACAGATAGGCGAGGAAATCGAGCGGTGTCCTGTCGAATACCGCATCGGGTGCGGGATCACCGAGTAAACGCATCGCGTAGCGCAACTGCACCCAATAGTCCGCGGCCACGGGCGGATACGCGAACTCGTATCCTTCCTCTTCGAGCAGTACGTACGGTTCCTGGACCGCTGTGTGCCCGCGCTCCAGTCGCGCACAGAGCTCTTCGACCAAGGTTGTCTTGCCGGTTCCATGCGGTCCGGAAACCCCGATGCGCAACTCTGCCCCTTCCAATGTCCGATCACTACTATGCGTCCTGCAAGGAGTCGTCCGGAAGTCAGTTGTGTGTCGTTCAGGATGCCCAGGCTGGCGGCCACCGCCGTCCTTCTTCGATACGATCGCGCCGAAAATCGCCTGTCTTCAATCAGTTCCCGATGAGGACTGTTGCCCGACGGCACCACGCCGAATCGATCAGCCCTCGCCGCACACACGCCGACGTGCACGAAGCTCGACAGCCCAGTGCGTTCGTTGGCTGGTGCCGCAGCCTTAGGATCGCGCGGATCTCGGCAGATGCGGACGTTCGTGACCGCGCGCCCAGCGGCATTTCAGTGCGTTCGACCTGGATCGACCTCGGACCGGTCTGACAGGAATTTCAAGACCAAGCCGCGCAGCTCTGGATCTTGCGCGCCGTCCATCTCGGCGATCATCACATCCGCTCGCTGGGCAATGCCTCGCACTTCAGCCAAGACCTCGGCCGAGTCCGACCATCGCTCCTCAGGAAGCCGGAGCACAGCCGCCAACAGGGCACCCGGATAAAGGTGACCGGCGGCAAGCGGATTTGCCTCCAGCTGATCAAGCGCTCGAGGCAGTATCGCCGTGGTTCCAACATTCTGCGACAACATGATTCGCAGGCCCTCGATATCCAGTTCTCCGATCGGAACCTGCCGCATCCGGTGGACTGTCCGAACCAGATAGGTGTCCTCCGGGGCGGCTGCCGGCCAAACGTCACCCTCGATGTCCTGCACCGATTGGGAGAACTCTTCGCTGTCGGCCACGCTTTTCACCGCTCTCATCTCAATGGCGCTGCTCGTTCACGTGAAGCATCGGCGCTGTCAGGACCTGCCCCACAGTAATGGTCACCGGCCTGGCCCGACGCCGTCGTTGACACGCACATCGGCAGATGCGGACGTTCGTGACCGCGCGCCCAGCGGCAATGCAGCGCCTTGCCATCAGTCACTAGGGTTCCTGTTCTGTGGCAATCTGGCGGCGTGGGTGAGTGTGAACAGGTCGGGCATGGAGGCGGCACCGAAGCGATCCTCGAGAGGGTTGCGGCCAGCAAGGTGGGTGTCGTCGGGATAGAGGTTGCCTCCGGGAGAAAGGATGGGGTTCGACCAGCAGCGCATGGCAAGGCTCGGTTTGTTTGGGTGCTCTTCTGCTGCTCGGTGTTCGTCAGTGTTTTGTTGCTGGTTCTCCTGTGCGCAGGAGTGGCCTGCTTCGGGTTCTTGATTTTCCTCCTTTAGTGGTGCTGCGACGCCACCGAACATCCCCATCGATCAGGCACGCTTATCGGCAGAAGCGGACGTTCGTGACCGCGCGATCGGTGGAAATACACATTGTCCGAAATCTGTCGGCTTGCTGTCGCCGTCGAAGACGGACCCGTAGCTCACCAGCGATAGGCGCTCGTAGGTCCGGCCGCTAGCTGATTGTGGACGAGTGCACGAGCAAGCAACACCCGATCCTGTCCAGGCAGACGCCGTATGCCGTGATTCCGCAAGTCACCCGCCGAACCCGATCTTCGGCAACCGAACAGCGGTCACCTCTTGCCGGCGGATCTTCTGGCAGGTGGAACCGACAGTCCGTCAGCGTCGGGTACGTTTCCGGATGTTTGGCAGGTGAAGACCGCGATAGGCTGGCTGTTGATTGCGACGGTATCGCGAGTTGGCGGGAGGGGTGGGCGTGGTGATCCGCGGCGGAGGGGCGATATTTCGCGACGCGGCGGCGATCCGTGACATGTCGCGCTCGAAGCGCCTGCGCGTCCACGGCGCTGTTTCTACAGCCCTGGCGCTGTACAGCGATCATGCGTTGCGCGAGCTGGTGGATGCGGCCGTGCCGCTCGGTTCCGGTATCGGTGGGACGTCATCGCTGCTGGAGATCGCCGGATCTCCGGTTTTCGTGAAGCGAGTGCCTCTCACCGATCTGGAACGGCAGCCGGAGCACGTCCGGTCCACGGGGAACCTGTTCGATGTGCCGCTGTTCTACCACTATGGTGTCGGCCTCGTGGGTGGGGCAGGCTTCGGGGCCTGGCGCGAGCTCGCCGTGCACACCATGACGACGAATTGGGTGCTCGCCGCCGAACACGAGGGCTTTCCGCTGATGTACCACTGGCGGGTGCTGCCGGACGCGACGCCGCTGTCGGCCGAGCTCGCCGACATCGATCGCGCTGTTGCCTACTGGGACGACCGTCCCCAGGTACGCCACCGGATCGAGGCCCTGCGGGACTCTTCGGCGAGTATCGCGCTGTTTCTGGAGTACATCCCGCGCACCCTGCACGAGTGGCTGAACATCCAGATCGAGGCGGGGGATGAGGCGACCGACCGGGCCTGCGCCATGGTGGAGCAGGAGTTGGCCGCCGGCACCGCGTTCATGAACGGCCGTGGGCTCCTGCACCTCGACGCGCACTTCCAGAACATCCTCACCGACGGTCGACGCCTCTACTTCGCCGACTACGGCCTCGCGCTCGCCTCCGGGTTCGACCTCTCGCCGCAGGAAACCGCGTTCTTCGACCAGAACCAGAGTTACGACCGCGGCTTCACCGCCACCTACTTGGTGAACTGGCTGCTCACCGCCCTGAACGGGCTCCGGCGGGACGACCGGGAGATACGCGCCGCGATGGTACGCGCCATCGCGGACGGCAAGCCGCCGGAGGGCATCTCCGAGGGTGCCGCCGCGGTCCTCACCAGGCACGCGCCGGTCGCCGCGGCGATGTCCGCGTTCACTCTTGCGTTCCAGCAGGCGAGCCGGAGCACCCGGTATCCGGACGAGGAGATCCGCCGCCTGCTCGACGGCCTGGCTTCCGGGTTCGTTCAGTCGGCGTGACGCTCGTGGATCTGGGTGGGGACTTGTTGCTGCTGATCGCCACTATCGGCCCGTTGGCACTGTTCGGTTGGGCGGGTGTTCGGGCGAAGCACCGTGGCCTCGGAGGGGCGTTCGTCGGGCCATTTCAAGAGATGTTCGATCCCGGTGCAGCGCGAGCGCAGATCGTCGTCGAGCAGATCGCGGAACTGCCGGATCCCGCGGACTCCGGTGACCCGGACAACGACGACGATGCGCCGAATACTGTGGTGTATAAGGGTGTTCGGCTCTACATCGACCCTGGCAGAGCTCGGCGGCGCGGAGGTGACGGGACCACCGGGCAAACTGGGTGAGTACCCGTCTGCCCAACCCCTGGCAACGCCGTCAGCGACGTGGTTGCCTCCTTCCGGGCGACCGTCACACCACCCTCCGAATTCACCGTCTGATTGTGCCGGGATCCGACTGCCCTAGGCACTCGGTGACGAAGCGGCGGTTCAGGGCGGCGAGGACGCTTCGCTGGATGCAACCTATCGTTGAGCGGTTGCCTAACGGCGTTCATAATTACAGACTATGGACGCTATGCCGAGGCGTGATCGGAAAGCGGAACGGCGTGAGGCGACGCGGCAGGAGATTGTCGAGGCCGCGTGGGAGGTCGCACGTGAGCGGGGGTTGGCGCAGCTGACGCTGCGCGAGGTCGGTGACCGGATCGGGATGCGGGCGCCGTCGCTGTACTCGCACTATGGTCCGCCGTCGCGGACCGGGCCTGGTCGATCAGCAGCTGGCCAACGACCCGGGTGGGCACAGCCGGCGCAAGCTGCTGGACCGCGCCGTGGACATGTGGGCCGACAGCGTCGGCCTTCCGCCGACGAAGGAGCCACAGAAATGACGGCCATCGAACAGGCGGCGGTGAGTCCGCGGCGCGCGAGACTCACCCACACCGACGCGATGCGGTTCGCCCGCGAGGAGTACGTGCGCTTCGCCGACGCGGTCGCATCGCTCGACGATGGCGACTGGACCACACCGACCGAGTGCACCGGGTGGACCGTGCACGACCTCGTCGTTGACGTGGTCGGCATCACCCGTGACCCGTGGATCGACTTGGCCCGGGCTACCGGGCACACGCTCGTGCTCACCGAGGAGCACGACGGGGCGATCGTGGCCGGCGTGGTCGAGGAATGGGCCGCCCGTCACGGTAGGCCCTACAACCTGCGTCTGAGGGGCGCAGCCGGAGGTCGATGGCATTGCGGCACAACGGATGAACGCCTCGACCTCGACGCAGTCGAATTCTGCCGCATCCTGTCCGGACGCGCCGAAAGCACCGGACTGCTGATCACCCACGTGCCGTTCTGACACTGCACCGAATCGAGCTGACCATGACCACCACCATCGACGAAATCGCCGCCGACATCTACCGCATCTCGACGTTCGTGCCGGGCATCGGCGAGCAGGGGCTGACGTTCAACCAGTTCCTGCTCGCCGACGATCAGCCGCTCCTGTTCCATACCGGGCATCGCGCGATGTTCGCCGACGTCGCGGCGGCGATCGCGCGGGTCACACCGGTGAACCGGCTGCGGTGGATCACCTTCGGACACGTCGAATCCGATGAATGCGGGTCGATGAACGAGTTCCTCGCCGCGGCCCCCGACGCGCAGGTCGCGCACGGCGCCGTCGGCTGCCTGGTGTCGCTGGACCACATGGCCGACCGGCCACCGAGACCGCTTGCCGATGGCGAAACCATCGAACTCGGCCGGATGCGAGTGCGCCACATCGACACCCCGCACACCCCGCACGGCTGGGAAGCGCGGGTGCTGTTCGAGGAGACCACCCAGACTCTGCTGTGTGGAGATCTGTTCACCCACCTCGGCCACGGCCCAGCCCTCACGACAGGCGACATCGTCGACCCCGCCGTTCACACCGAAGACCTCTTCGCCTATTCGTCGCTCGCACCGACGACCCCGGTCATCGTCGACCGACTCGCCGAGCTCGCACCGAGGACGCTGGCCCTGATGCACGGTTCGTCGTACACCGGCGACGGCGGCGCCGCACTGCGCGCATTGGCCGACAGCTACCGCCATCGCATCGGCGACGCCACGGCCTGACGGCTCGGCGCAGGCGACATCCGACGGCGATCAGCCGGGCACCTGGGAGGCTGTCGCCACAGGTGCGTCCGGAGCAGGCCGTGCGCGCGGCACGGTGAAGGTCGCCAGGACCGACGCGATCGCGACGGCGAAGCAAACCGCTGTGTACCAGAGGTTTCCGATGGGGTCGCCATTGGCTGTCTCGCCGTTGACCGCGGCGAAGAAGTCGGGGAGGGCGGCGATCCAGAGGGCGGCGAAGACAACCAGGTAGAGGGTGGCGAATCGTTGGACGAAAGGGTCTTCGTACTGCGGGGGTGTCGCGGTTCCTCGGCGTAGTTCGGTCCACTGGCGGACCAGCACGAACCCGGCGACGACCGCGAGCACGGCCAGTTCCAGCGCGTAGACGATGCCGCGCACAGTGGTGCTGCTCAGGCCGATGACGGTGGCGGGCAGGGGGAGCAGGAAGGTGCCGACCGAGGCCAGCAGGCCGATGACGATGGTGCGCCAGGTCAATTCGACGCCCGAGAAGTGTCGGCCGTCGTCGACGTGGCGGCCCACGAAATACTGCACGCAGAAGGCCAGCGACATCGGCCACAGGGCCGCGAAGACGACGACGCTGCCCATCGGGACCGAATCGAACATCGGCTGGTTGAGCGGATTGTCGATCGACCATTCCCACCAGCGCAATTGGGGTCCGAGGTGGTCGAAGATCTCGTAGAAGGCGTGGTGGACGAAGCCGACGCAGGTGGCGCCTATCAAGGTGCCGTAGCGGCGGAAGATGCCGAGCATCCGGACGATACCGAACGCCATCGTCGCCATCAGCGGGTAGATCGCGATGATGTAGATGGGTAGCCGGCCCCACAGGAAGTCCACGGTGAAGACGTTGTGCGCGAACATCGTGTCGACGTGTTCCTCGATGCCGAACGCGGCCGGGAAGTACAGCGGCGGTTCGATGACGAACAGATAGGCGGTGGCGCCGAACCACAGCACGAGATTGGTCGGGTCGCCGTGCCGGCGCAGGCGCACGATCGCGTACCAGAGCGCGAGAATCGCGCCGACGACGATGGTGAGTTCGAGGACCGCCAGGGTCCAGTTCTCGAGGGCGAACGGATTGCGGAACTCGACGAGTCCGCCCGCCTCCTCGCAGGAGAAGCCGAGTTCGTGAGCGAGTTCGGCGAAGGTGGGGGAGCAGTGGTCGGCCATCGGACTACCTTCTACGAGCTGACGGAATCGGCGGTGTACCAACGGGTTACGTCGTAACCTTCGTCGTAGCGGCGGAACCATTCGTCGGCGAGGGCGGGCAGCTTCTCGTGCGCCGGATTGTGCCCGGGCGTCTGGCTGCGGATGATGCCGCCCAGCGCGACGAGCTGTTCGCGCAGACCGAGATCGTCGAACGCGCGCGGCATCGTGCCGTTGTCGGCCGGCTGCAGGAACGGCAGCCACCGGCGCAGGGTCTGCCCGCGGCGGTAGTTGGCGAACATCGACAGCGCGTCGACCTGTCGATCCTCCAGCGGCACATGCTCGTTGAAGCCTTCGCACGCCACCCGGATCACCTGCAGCACGTGCCGGAAGATCGACGCCGCCACCCGCATCCGGTACAGCTCGCTGTCGACCACCGAGTTGAAGATGATCAGTGCCGAGCTGCGGTGCTCGACTTCCTCGACGAAATGCCAGATGAACAGCGAGGCGACGCGGTCGTCGCCCGGGGCGAACAGATTCTTGTCGTTGTCGAGCATCAGCTTGAACACCGGTGTGAACGTCGCTTCGAGGTCGGCGGTGTAGGCGAGTCGGTACTTCACCGGGGTCTCGGCGGTGAGCTTGTCGAACTCGCCGATCACCGCGTCGAGGGTCTGCTGCAAGCCGGGATACCGGCGGATCAGCGCCTTGACGTGCTGGCGATGCGCCGTCGAATGCTGGCCCTCCTGGCGCATGAAGGCGTCGGCCTCTGCGGCCACTTCGGGGTCGGTGATCTGCGGTTTCGCCTGCGTGATCAGCTGCACGATCATCTTCTCGAAGCCGATCGCCAGGAACGAGACGGCATTGGCCATCGACGAGAACGCGGGGTTCTGTGGATTCCACAGGAACGGCACGTCGTAGTCGGAGAACGCGAAATCCATTTTGCGGACGTGAAGGTCGGTCACGGTGAGTTACCTCGTTGTTCGGCCACGGTTGATGGAGCAATCATACGAGTCGACTGTCGAGTGTATGATAACTTTTGAGGAATTCGCCCTGACCTGGGGTTGTGCTAGCGTCCACCTGGTGGCGCGTAGACGTGGGTGGGGCGGCAGTCCGCCGGGTGACGATGCGGAGGCGACGCGCCGGATCATCGCTGCCGCAGTCGAACTCATCGGCCGGACCGGTGCCGAGATCAGCATCGCCGACGTGGCGGAGTCGCTGGGCATCATCCGTCAGACGGTCTACCGGTATTTCCCCAGCGCCGACGCGCTCATGACCGCATCGGCCATCGCCTCGGTCGACGATTTCCTCGATCGACTCACCCGTCAGGTCAGCGGCCTCGGTAACCCCGTCGAAGCGATGACAGAGGCCGTCGTCTTCACCCTCACCGATGTCCGCCGCACCCCCCACCTGGGGATTCTGTTGTCGAGCTCGTACTCCAACGCCCACCCGGAAAGCATGACCTCCGACGAGGCCCAAGCCTTCGGCATGACCATGATCCGCCGCTTCGATGTCGACTGGGCCGCGCACGGCTACGACGAGCCCGCGCTGCGCGAACTCGTCGAATTCGTTCTGCGCACCATGCAGTCGTTCTTCTTGTCGCCGGGCAACCCGGCCCGCTCCGACGACGAACTGCGCCGATACCTGCGGCGCTGGATGGGGTCGGCGATCGGTGCGCAGCAGAAGGGCTGAACGGCGGACGTGCCCGCCCGGAAATCCGGACGGGCACGTGCGGGATCCTCAGCGCGCGGCGGCGATCCTGCGCGGCTCGAGCGCGGCGGCGAGCAGGTAGCTGCCGCCGCCGGCCAGTGCCAGCGCCCAGTACAGGTACGCGCCGTCGAGAAACAGTGCGGCCGTGGAGCTCACGGCCAGCCAAGCGCCGAGCGTGTACTGCAGGACGTCGCGGTACGCGGCGCCGCCCGCCAGGTAGAGCAGTCCGACGATCAGCCCGGACCCGGTCGGCCAGAGAGTCGCGGCGGTGTCGGGGCTCAGCGTGGAACCGAGCGCGGTGATCAGGAAGAACAGGGCCGCGAACCCGATCAGCCACGAAGCGCCGAGCAGATTGCCCACGACCGCTTCCCGTCCCGTCGCGCCCCGCTGGGCTCGGAGGGAGACGACGGTCGTCACGATCATGGCCGTCAGCAGGCCGAGTCCCAGCAGTGTGGTCGGCACGAATCCGGGGAGATCGAGCAGCGGGTTCGGACCATGGCTGAGAGCGAAGGTGCCGTGACCGACCAGCCAGGCGAGGCCGAAGCTCAGATAGATGGGGCGATTGTCGAGGACGGTGCGAACGGGCTGGGAAACGTACATGAGCGATCTCCAGTGTGTGAGCGGGGTCAGGCGCTGACGAGGACGACTTTGCCGGTGACGGTGCCGGATTCGGCGAGCTCCAGCGCTCGGGCGGCATCGGTGAGAGTGATCCGTGCCGCCACCTGGGCCGTGACGGTGCCCGCGGCGGCGAGCGAGAAGACCTGGGCCAGATCCTCGGCGATCCGAGCACGGAAGCGGGCGATGTTGCGCTTGCCCGCCCACAGGTTGTAGAAGTGCGCACTTCGCTTGTTGGGCAGCATGTTCCACCACAGCAGGCGGGCGAACAGTTTCAGGACCGGCAGCCGGGAGTCGCCTTCGTCGTTCTTGGTGGCCGCCGTTCCGTAGGAAACGAGGGTGCCCCCGTCGGCGAGCAGGTCGAACGAATCGGCGATGCCGGGTCCGCCGACGTGATCGAACACCGCGTCGACACCGCGCGGGGCGATGGCCCGGACCTGGTGTGGCACATCGGCGCGGTAGTCGATCCAGGTGGCGCCCAGTGCGGCGACCGCGTCGGCATGGCGGGCGGACGCGGTGCCGATCACGTGAATGCCCGCGGCGCGGGCCAATTGGACCAGGGTCGAGCCGACGCCGCCGTTGGCGCCGTGAACGAGGATCGTCTGGCCCCGCTGAACATCGGCAACGCGATGCAGCATCTGCCAGGCGGTGATGCCGTTCACGACAAAGGTTTCGGCATCGGCGGCGTCCAGGGTGTCCGGTACGGGGATCAGATCGGCGGCGTCGAGGTCGACGTGGCTGCTCCAGCCGCCGGTCTTGGTCAACGCGGCGACCCGCCGGCCGATCAGCGTCGCGTCATCGGCCTCGATCACCGTGCCGACCAGGTCGTAGCCGGGCACGAACGGAAACGGTGGCTGGTCGTAGTACTTGCCGCGGCGCATCTGCTGCTCGGCGAAGGACACCCCGGAGGCATCGACGCGAACCAAGGCGCGACCGGGTGCGGGCGCGGGGAGTTCGCGTCGGGTGACCAGCAGCCCGCTGGGGTCGACCCGGCCGGGCAGGACGATTTCGGTAACGGTGGTGGTGTTCATCAGAAGCTGCCTTTCATAGTGTGTGACTGGTCAATCACTCTTGCTGCAAAAGAAAGCTCCACCCTGAGAAGGCTGGAGCGAAGGGGTCAGTGGGCCTTGGGGTGGCGCATTCCGGTGGTGAGGGCGGTGGCCCACGCGCTGTCGTTGCCGTCGAGCCCGAGGGTGGTGACGAGGTGGCAGAGCTGGCCGTAGGCGATGAAGTACTGGATCTGTTCGGGGGTGCCGCCGGAGCGGCGCTGCGCGAACGTGGTCACCTTGGCCAGACCCCGGCGCAAGGCGTCGGCGATGTCGGGGATATCGGTGGCGGACTGAGCGTGTACCTGCAACATGAGCAGGCTCTTGTCGGCGATGAGCTCGGCGTAGGCGCCGCCCATGTCGTGCAGGATGCCGGCCGGGTCCGTCGCGGTGGAATTGGCCGCGCCCGTGGACATCGCGCGTTCGACGAGGTCGAAGCAGTGATCGAGCGCGGCGACGAACAGGGCGACCTTGCCGGGGAAGAGTTTGAAGACGTAGGCGGGGGAGATGTCGGCGCGCGCGGCGACGGTGTTGATCGGGGTGCCGTGGTAGCCGGTCTTGGCGAACTCGATGATCGCGGCGTCGACGACCGCGTCACGCCGGACGTCCGAGGTGGAGAGGGTGGCACCGCGCTTGGTCATGTGAGTGACTGTACACTCACTCTTTGGCGAGCGTCAACAGGTGACCGCGGATCCAGTGCAGATCGGCGAGGGCGGTGTTCACGTCCGGGCCGGTCAGGCTGTGCCGAATACTGCGCATGACCAGCCGCAACGGTCGCGGGCAGTCTTGGACGGTGGAGAAGCGATCGGTTGCCACGACGCGCGCCGGTGCGGCGAGGTGGTCGCGGACCCGGGTCATGAGCTCGTAGCGGCTCAGGGTTTCCGCGCCGGCGATGTGCACGACGCCCGCCTCGTCGGCGAGCTGCGCGAGCGCGGGCGCCAGGCTGGGCAGATACAGCGGATTGCAGACGATATCGGTGCGTGCCTGGATCTCGGGTGTGGCGAAGCGGGCCAGGAACTTGTTCGACAGCGGGCTGGGCCCGTAGACGAGCGGCAGGCGCACGACCAGGTGCCGGTCGCGTTCGAGGACCAGATCCTCGGCGGCCACCTTGGTCTCGCCGTAGACGTTGATCGGTGTGCGCGTTGCGCTTTCGTCGTAGTGCTCGGCCGTGCCGTCGAAGACATTGTCGGTCGACAGGTAGACGAGCTTGGCGCCCGCGTCGCCGATGGCGTCGAGCAGCGGCACCATCGGTGCGACGTTCGCCGCGTAGGCCGCTACGGGATCACGTTGCGCCGCACCGAGATCCACGACACCGGCGGTGTGGACGACGATGTCGAAACCCTGTCCGACGAGTGCGCGCACCGCACCGGTGTCGGCGAGATCCACCGGGACGAGCCCGTGCCCGCCCCGGCTGGTCCCGACGACCTCGTGGTTCGCGGCGAACTGCGCGTGTAGCGCGCTGCCGACGAACCCGGAGGCGCCGAGGATCAGGATCCGCATGTGTCAGCGCGCCTGCCAGTTCGGCTTGCGCTTCTGCGCGAAAGCGATGGCGCCTTCGCGCATGTCCTCGGTCTGGGCGACCGTCATGATCTCGCGGTTGGTCTGGTCCCAGGCGGCATCGTCGGCGAGCTTGCCGTCGATCAGGCCCAGTGCCACCCGCTTGCTCGCCTGCACGGCCAGCGGCGCGTTCTCGGCGATCCGCCCGGCCAGCGCGAGCGCGGCCTCGAGGACCTCGGCGGCGGGCACGACACGGTTGATCAGGCCCAGCTCGAGCGCGCGGGCCGCGGTGATCGGCTCGCCGGTGAGGATCATCTCCATCGCGACCTTGCGCGGGAGCTGTTCGGGCAGGCGGAACGCGCCACCGGCCGCGGCGAACAGGCCACGAGCGACCTCGGGAAGGCCGAAGGTGGCGGTCTCGGCGGCGACCGCGAGATCGCTGGCCAGAACCAGCTCGGTGCCGCCGCCGAGGGCGAAACCGTTCACCGCGGCGATGGTCGGCTTGCTGATCGGGTGCCGGACGTACCCGGCCAGGTTCCAATCCTCGTGCCCCGGGGCGAGAATCGACTCACCGCGGCTCAGCGCCTTCAGATCCGCGCCCGCACAGAACGCGCGCTCACCCGCACCGGTGAGGACCACCGCGCGGATCTGCGGATCGGCCTCGGCTCGCTCGAGTGCCTCGCCGACCCCCGTACTCACTTCGGCGTTGACCGAGTTCATGGCCTCGGGCCGATTCAGCACGATGACGAGCACATGCTCGCGTTGCTCGACGAGAACTGCGCTCACGAGTGACTCCTTCGCTAGGTGGCTATCAGCATGACAAACCTCGTCGATCTGTATCACGCCGGACGATCTTGAATACCCGAATCGGGGATTCGTGTCCGTCGTCGTCGCGCGCACCCTGCCCGCGTCGTAGGCTGCCGAACACTCGCGAAAAGAATTTCCGGCCGGGTGTCGATCCGCAGCGGTGCCCGTTCGACCTAGGGATGAACGCAGGGCCCGGCAGGCGGGCCCACACCGATCCGAGGAGACGAAACCATGAAGTTCATGCTGATCATGCGCGCCACCGACGAAGCCTGGGCCGCGGCGGCCGATATCGACTTCAACGAGATGCTCGAGACCATGGGCAAGTTCAACGACGAGTTGATCAGCGCCGGGGTGCTGGTCGCCGCCGAGGGGCTCGACGACGCGGCCCAGGGCGTCGTCGTCGACTACTCGTCGGAGACCCCGGTCGTCACCGACGGGCCCTACGGGGAGACGAAGGAACTGTTCGGCGGGTTCTACATTCTCAACGTGGCCTCTAAGGAGGAGGCGATCGAGTGGGCCAAGCGCATGCCGGTCGTCGTGCCGGGCACCAAGACCGAGATCCGCCGGGTCCCGAGCATCGATGAATTCCCGCAGGACAATGTCTGGATCGTGAAGGAGCGCGCCTGGCGTGAGGCCACCGGCCAGCTCTGAACCACGATGAGCGACCACACCGGCCGCGAGGCCGTCGCCGCCGTCTGGCGGATCGAATCGGCCCGGATCGTCGGCGCGCTCGCGCGCTACACCCGTGATTTCGCGATGGCCGAGGATCTCGCCCAGGAGGCCTTCGCCGAGGCACTGGTGACATGGCCACGCGAAGGCGTGCCACGGCAGCCGGCCGGCTGGTTGCTCACCGTCGGCAGACGCCGGGCCATCGACGCGTTCCGGCGTCGCGCCGCCCTCGACGACCGCTACACCGCCCTCGCCGCGGACCTCGGCGAGGGCGATGCGCTCACCGGCGGCGATCCTGTGCGTGCCGGGCAGGACGTGCTGTGGGATCCCGATCAGATCGACGACGACGTGCTCGCGCTGATGTTCATCTCGTGTCACCCGGTGCTCTCGCGGGAGGCGCGGTTGGCCTTGACGCTGCGCGTCGTCGGCGGTCTGACCAGCGACGAGATCGCCAAAGCGTGTCTGGTGCCGACCGCGACCGTGCAGGCACGGATCACCAGGGCGAAGAAGACCCTCGGCGCCGCCGAGGTCCCTTTCGAGGTGCCGCCCGCCGCGGAGCGCCGGACCCGGCTGGGCTCGGTGCTCGGGGTCATCTACCTGATCTTCACCGAGGGGTCGTCGGCCAGCACCGGCGACCACCTCATCCGCTTCGATCTCGCGGGGGAGGCCCAGCGGCTGGCCCGCGTGCTGTCGCGGCTGATGCCCGACGAACCCGAGGTCTACGGACTGCTGGCGCTGCTCGAACTGACCGCGGCGCGGTTCCCCGCCCGCACCGGTCCCGACGGTGAGCCGGTCCTGCTCGAACAGCAGGATCGCCGCCGCTGGGACCGCTCGGCGATCCGGCGCGGCCGGGCGGCGCTGGCGCGAGCCGGTGCGGTCGGGCGTGGACTGGGCGCCTATGGCCTTCAGGCCGCGATCGCCGAATGTCACGCTGTCGCACCGTCGGTCGAGCGGACCGACTGGGAACGGGTGGTCGTGCTCTACGAGGCACTGGGCAGACTCGCACCGTCGCCGGTGGTGGACCTCAACCGGGCAGTCGCGGTGTCGATGGCCGACGGGCCCGCGGCGGCCCTGCCGATTGTCGACGAGATCACCGCATCCGGCGCCCTGTCCACCTCGCACCTGCTGCCCAGCGTGCGCGGTGAACTACTCACCCGGCTCGGCCGCACCACCGAGGCTCGTGCGGAGCTCACCGAAGCCATCCGCCGGTGCGGCAACGAACGCGAAAAGACCGTCCTCGCGAACAAACTCGCCGCCCTCGCCTGACGAGTTCATCCGGGCTCGCCGCAGGGCAGAGCCCGGTGTAGCGCGTTGCCCGTCGCAGGACCCCATTCGCGCAGTACAGCGGCGGTAAAGCGCAGTCTTCGCGCGCTCGTAACGTTTGCTCGCAAAGAGGTCGGGTATTCGTGAAAGGCGACGACGAGAGGGTGTTGTGGATGTCAAGGGAATCGAAATCGGTGCTGCACCGGGCAATCGGTGCGTCGGCGATCGGTAATGCGGTCGAATGGTTCGACTATGGTGTCTACGCTTATCTGGCGACATATATCGCAAGGTCGTTGTTTCCCGGTGACGGTGAGTCCGGGATGGTCTACACGCTGCTCGGTTTCGCCGTATCGTTCCTGATCCGGCCGGTGGGCGGCATGATCTGGGGCCCGCTCGGTGACCGCATCGGGCGCAAGCGGGTGCTCGCGACGACGATTATTCTGATGGCCGGATCGACCCTCGCCGTCGGCCTTATCCCGAGCTTCGACATGATCGGCATCGGCGCCCCGATTCTGCTGTACGCGCTGCGCATGATCCAGGGACTTTCCGCCGGTGGTGAATACGGTGGCGCCGCGACATTCATGGCCGAATACGCGCCCGATCGTAAGCGTGGTTTCTACGGCAGTTTCCTTGAGGTCGGCACGCTCGCGGGCTTCACGCTCGGTAACCTGGTCGCCCTGCTGCTGGTGAATGTCCTCGACGACGCGTCGATGAATTCGTGGGGCTGGCGCATTCCGTTCATGATCGCCGGTCCGCTCGGCCTGATCGGCATGTACCTGCGTAGCCGGGTGGAGGACACCCCGGTGTTCCGTGAGGTCGACAGCAAGGACGAGACCGAGGAGGTCTCCGGCGTCTACCGCGATCTGGTGACGAAGTACCTGCGCCCGGTGCTGACCCTGTTCGGCCTGGTGATCGCGCTGAATGTCGTGAACTACTCGTTGATCAGCTACACCCCGACCTACCTCGGTTCCGCGCTGGGTATGGACAAATCCGATGCGTTGCTCGTGCCACTGATCGGCCAGATCGCGATGCTGTGCACCCTGCCGTTCCTGGGTGCCCTCTCCGACCGGATCGGGCGCAAACCCCTGTGGATGTTCTCGTGTGCGGCGATGATGGTCGCGGTGATCCCGGTCTACCATCTGATCGGTTCTTCGCTCACCGGCGCGATTGTCGGCTTCGCGATCCTGGGCATGCTCTACGCGCCACAGCTGGCGACGATCTCGGCCACGTTTCCCGCGATGTTCCCCACCATCGTGCGGTTCGCCGGTGTGGCGATCGGCTACAACGTGGCCACGTCGATTTTCGGTGGCACCGCCCCGGTGATCAACGAGGCGATCATCAGCGCGACCGGCAACAGCATGGTTCCGGCCTACTACATGCTCGCTGCGTGTGCGGTCGGCCTGATCGCGTCCTTCTTCCTGATCGAGACCAAGGGTGTCTCGTTGCGCGGCACTCAGGTGCCGGGGACCCCCGAGGCGATCGAGGAACAGCGTGAACTGGGCGAGCCCGCCGAATTCGTCGCGGTGAAGTAGATCGTGCACCGAGGGCGCGGCGTCGAGACGGCGTCGCGCCCTCGGTGTCTTCGGGGCTAGTTCTTCGCGGCCGCGTGAAAGACAGCGAGAGCTTCCTCGCCGAGGTGCGGTCCGCTGACCTCGACCGGCACGTTCGAACTCGCGACGACCTCGGCGCAGCTGAGTCCGAAGGTGATACCCGGGGGCATGATCGGCCCGAATTCGGCTGCGGCCGCAGCGAAGACGATGCGGCCGACCCCGGCCCACACCATCGCGGCGGCGCACATCGGGCACGGTTCGCCGCTGGCGTAGACGGTGGCGCCACGCAGTGTCGCCGCGTGGCCTGCGGCGGTCGCGAGGGTGATCGCGACCAGTTCGGCATGGGTGGTGACATCGCCGGTGGTGTTCACCGCGTTCACGCCCTCGGCCAGGACCGCACCGTCGTGGCCGACAGCGACCGCGCCGAAAGGGCGGTCGCCGAGAGCGGTGGCGTGCCCGGCGAGGTCGATGGCACGGCGCAGATGGGTGATGTCGATATCGGTCAGTTCGATCATGAGGTGAGATCCACTTCCGTTCCGATGCCGTTGGCGCGGGCCTTGTCGATGAGCAGGCGGGCGGCGGCCAGATCCTGCAGGCCGATGCCCACCGAATTGAACAGGGTGATGTCGCGGTCGTCGTGACGGCCGGCTGCCCGGCCCGCGATCACCTCGCCCAGCTCGGTGCCCACCGCGTCCTGGCTGATCGCGCCTTCGGCGATCGCCATCAGGGTGTCGCCGGACTTGGTGAGCGTGGTGCCGATCGAGTCTACGACGACCCTTGACCGGCGCATGGCCTCGCCGTCCACCTCGCGGTGATCCGCCCTCGGCGGTGCGCCCACCGCGTTGACGTGCAGACCGTCGCCGAACCAGGCGCCGTGAACGATCGGCTCGCGTGAGGGCGTGAGGGTGCACAGTACGTCGGCGGCGCGGGTGACCGCCTCCGGGCTGTCGAGGGCGCGCACCTCGAGTCCGAGATCGGCTGTCGCACTGCGGAATCGGTCGATCGTAGCCGCGGTACGCGACCAGACCAGTACGGCCTCGAGCTCGCGCACGGTCGCTATCGCGCGGGTGTGCTCGACGGCCAGGTTGCCCGCACCGATGACACCGAGCACCGAACTCGATTGCCGGGAAAGGTATTTCGTCGCCACCGCGCTGGCAGCCGCGGTACGGACGGCGGTGACGAGGCGTCCGTCGATCAGCGCCTCGCACGAACCGTCGGCCGCCGAGGTCACCACGATCACCGACCGCTGCACCGGCAGCCCGCGTTCGCGATTGGCGGGCAGGTCGGCGAGTAGCTTCACGGCAGCGGCACCTGCGGATTCGGCGGCGGCGACCATGGGCACGAAGGCCGCGCCGCCCAGGGTCATCGCCGGTGGGGCGGGGACGAAGGCGGTACCCGATGCCAGCTCGGCGTGCGCGCGCTCGACGGCGGCGAGCACCTCGCCGCGAGCGAGGACGGCGGTCACATCGGAGTGCGACAGGATCAGAGTCAACGGTGGCTCCTGCGAAAGTAGTGGCGGGTCAGGAAGTTCGGGCGAAGGCGACGGTGAGGTCGCGCGGCGAGCGGCTGTTGCCGACCAAGCCGCTGACGGCGACGATCGCGATCAGATAGGGCAGCATCACCAGCAACGCGAACGGCACATCGACACCGAGGGCGGGCAGCGCGAACTGCAGCGCCTGGGCGAGGCCGAAGAACACCGATGCCCAGATCACCCCGAGCGCACGCCACCGGCCCGCGATCACCGCGACCACGGCGAGATAGCCGATGCCGCCGGTCATGTTGTCGCTGAACGAATGCACCTCCGACAGCGCCAATTGCGCGCCCCCGAGGCCCGCGGCGAAGGCGGCGAGCAGCACACAGCCGTAGCGGACGGCCCGCACGGGCAGACCGGTGCGGTCGGCGGCGACAGCGTCCTCGCCGATCGCGTCGATCACCAGGCCCAGCTTGGTGCGGCGGGAGAACACGAACGCCAGGACGGCGACGACCGCGACGCACAGATAGCCGAGGGCGGTCTGCCCGAACAGGGCGGGACCGATGACCGGGATATGGTGCAGCACAGGGATGCGCAGGGCGTCGAAACCGGGAACGCTGTGGCCCTTGCCGTCGGCGAGCAGCAGTCGCGCGCCGTAGGTGGTGGCGCCGAGTGCCAGGGCGTTGCTCGCGATGCCGACGACGATCTGGTCGGCCCGCAGGCCGATACTCCAGATCGCTTGCAGCGCGCCGAAGATCAGGGCGGCGAGTACCGCGGTGGCCGCACCGAGGACCGGCGAACCGGTGGTGACGGCGCCGAGCACACCGGCGAACGCGCCCGTCAGCATCATCGCCTCGAGGCTCAGGTTGAGCACGCCCGCGCGCTCGCTGACCAGCTCACCGCTCGCGGCGACGAGAATGGGCAGGGTGAAACCGATGCCGCTGGTGGCGATATCGGTGACGGTGTCGAGGCTCATCGCGGCGCTCCCGCCAGCTCGGCGGTGTCCACCGAGGAAACCGGTTGGGGTGGGGCGGGTTCGGCCTTGCGTCGGCGATAGGTCCAGACGGCGGCGCCCGCGATGAACACGATCATCAGCGACTCCACGACCGAGATGGTCGAGGCGGGCACATTCGCGGCCAGCTGCAGGTTGATCCCGCCGGAGACCAAGAAGCCGAGCAGCAGCGACACCGCGACGACGGCGGCCAGTGAGCCACGTGCCAGCAGGCCGACGACCAGACCGGAGAATCCGTATCCGGAGGAGAACCCTTCGGCGAGGACGAACGGCGCCGTCGCCACCAGCAGCCCGCCCGCGACGCCGGAGAACGCGCCCGCCGCCGAGAGGCTCAGGAAACGCAACCGCTGCACCGGCAGCCCGAGCCGCGCCGCCGCGTCGGGATTGAGCCCGACCGCTCGCAATCGGGTGCCGAGTGCGGTGTGGCGCACCAGGATCGCGGTGCCGAACGCGGCCACCACGGCGATCCACAGCGCAATGGTGGCGGGGGAGCGTTCGATGCCGAGCAGCGGCAGATGCGCCGCCGCGGTGAGCTGCTCGGACTGCGGCAGAGTCTCCGAGGACGTCACCGGCTGGCGCAGCAGCGCGGGCTCGTGCACGACGAGCAGCACCAGCGCCAGGCCGACGAAGTTGAGCAGCAGCGTGGTGATGATCTCGCTGGTGCCGCGCGCGACCCGCAGATACGCCGCGATGGCGGCCCACAGCCAGCCCGCGGCCGCCGCCCCGATCAGCACCGCGGGCAGGGTGATCGCGGCAGGCGCGCCGGTGAGCGTGGTGCCGATCGCGGTGGCGGCAATGCCACCGGCACAGATCTGGCCCTCGCCACCGACATTGACCAGCCCGGCGCGGTGGGCGATGGTGAAGCCGACGGCCACCAGCATCAGGGTGGCCGCGACATTGAGTGAGGCGCCGATCGCGTAGTCGCTGCCGAACATGCCCTCCCACAGTGCTGTCATCGTGGCGCCGGGCGCGGCGCCCGCGACGGCGGCCAGGATCAGCCCGATCACCCCCGCCGCGAGCATCGCCGCCACGGCGACGACGATCGGGTGGTGAGCCCACTGCCGCAGGACTGCCGGACTCGGCCTCGCGGAGAACTTGTCCATCATGCCGCGACTCCCATCATCAATTCGCTGATCTGTTGTGCCGCGGCGGGATCGGAGGTCTCCACCGGTCCGGCGAGGCAACCGCGATACGCGACGAACACCCGGTCGCACAGCGCCAGCAATTCGGGTACCTCGCTCGACACCACCAGCACCCCGCAGCCGTCAGCGGCCGCGCGACGCAGCTGGGTGAGCACGAAATCGACTGCGCCGATGTCCAATCCGCGTGTCGGCTGGGCGGCGACGAGGCAGCGCAGGTTCGCGGCGGACAGTTCGCGGGCCAGCACCACCTTCTGCTGATTGCCACCCGAGAGCGAGCCCATCGGCACCCACGGACCGGCCGCGCGCACATCGAAGCGGTCGAGTTCGGCCTGGGCGGCGCGGCCCATCGCCTGTTTGTCGAGGAGGCCGAAGCGACGGAAGCGGCCCAGCTGTCCCAGGAAGAGGTTCTCCGCCAGGGTCATCTCGGCGACCATCGCGTCGCGGTGACGATCCTCGGGCACGACGCCGAGGCCGAGCCCGGTGCGGGTCGCGGGACTCGCGGTGGTGATGTCGGTGCCGGCGAGTGTGACGCTGCCCCCGCTCACCGGCGTGCCGCCGGCGAGGACCGCGACGAGCTCGCTCTGCCCGTTGCCTTCGACGCCGGCGATCCCGACGATTTCGCCGGGCCGCACGACCAGACGCGCGTCGTCGAGCGCGGCGCTGCCGTCGGCGCGATGCACCCTGACCCGGTCGATGGTGAGAACCGGCGCGGGGGAACCGGAGTCGGTTGACAGGAGGCGGGCATCCGGTGGGGCGGTGGCGGGTTCTTCGGTGAGATCCGTTGCGGGTGAGCCTGGTCCGGCGTCCGTGTCGGGCCCGCTGACGGACCGTGCCGCGTCGGCGGGATCCAGGCCGATGGTCGCGGCGACGGTCGGGTCGAGGTCGGCGGCGGTACGCCCCACCATCGCGGTGAGCAACTGGGCGATGGTGGTGTTCGACATCCGTCCGCCACCGGCGACCGTGCCGCGGCGCAGCACGGTCGCGGCATCGGCGACCCTGGCCACCTCGCCGAGTTTGTGCGTCACCAGGACTACCGCTTTGCCGTCGGCGGCGATGGCACGGCAGGTGTCGATCAACGCGTCGATCTCGGCCGGATCGAGCACTCCCGTCGGTTCGTCGAGCAGGATCAGCGCCGGATCGCGCAGCAAGGCCTTGACGATCTCGACCTTCTGCCTGGCGCCGACCGGCATCGTCGCGACCTGCTGGTCGAGGTCGACGCGCAGGCGGTAGCGCTGCGCGATCTCGTCGAGCCGGTCGGCCAGCTCCTTGCGGCGCGACCGGAATCCGTGCTGGGTGAGCAGCAGGTTCTCCCCGACGGTCATGGTGGTGACCAGGCTGAAGTGCTGGTGCACCATGGCGACGCCGGAAGCCATCGCGGCGGCGGGGGAGTCGGGCCGGAAGTCCTTGCCACCCAGCTGTATACGTCCGGTGTCGGGTTGGTAGCCGCCGAAGACGAGATTGCACAGCGTGGACTTGCCCGCGCCGTTCTCGCCGAGAACGCAATGGACAGTGCCGGATTCGACGGTGAGGTCCACCTCGTGCAGCGCCTGCACGTCACCGAAGCGCTTGCCGACCCCGTGCAGGGTCAATGCGGGAGTGCTCATCGCGGATCAGTACGGCTTGACCGCGCCGGTGGACAGGGCCGTTTTCGCCTTCGTGAGCGCGTCGGCGACCTCGGAGTCCTTGCTGCACAACACGAAATCGGTGCCGTCGTTGGGCGAGGTCAGCCCGAAGCGCACATTCTCGGCCTTCCACGAGTCGTCCAGCACGGCCTTCACCGCGAACTCGACCTCGGCGCCGATATCGGTGTGCACGTAGCCCAGGTACGCGGGGTTGGTGCAGTCGCCGGGGATCGGACCGCCGACCATCGTGGCATTGGACTGGGTCGCGGCCTGCTCCATGCCAGCCTTCCCCAGGTTGACGATCTGGCCGAGTGTGCCCGCGCCGGCGCCGTAGTCGGCCAGTGCGGCCTGCTTGGCCTTGGCGGGGTCGTTGAAGTCGCCGACGTACTGCGGGGTGAGCACCTTCACGTCGGGCACGGCGAACCGTGCGCCGTTGCCGAAGGCGTTGGCGGCGTTGACGATCGCGGGCAGTTCGACGCCGCCGACGAAGGCCACCGCTCCCGACTTCGACCCCGCCGCCGATACCGCGCCGCTGAGGAATTCGGCTTCGGCCTGCTGCGGGTCGTAGTAGGCGAGGTTGGCGAGGGGTCGGGCGTCGGCCGGTCCGCCGATCTCGACGAACTTCACGTTCGGGAATTGCGGCGCCACCTTGCGCACATCGGCGTCGGTCTGGCCGCCGAGGGAGATCACCAGATCGTTGGTCGAGGCGAAGCGGACCAGGGCCTGCTGATAGTCGCTCGCGGCGACCTGTTCGACCTTGCTGAGTTCCACCTTGTCACCCAGCGCGTCGGCGATGCGCTGGTAGCCGAGATATCCGGACTGCATGAAGCCGGTATCCGACAGTGAGCCGGGGAAGAACACGCCGACCTTCAGCTTGCCGCCCGACGCCGTAGTGTCGGCGGAACCGCAGGCCGACAGGAGGGCAGCGGCGGCGAGGGCAGCCGAGCCGAAGGCGATCGCGCGCCGAGTGGACTTGTGCACGGGTACTCCTTGATCGAACGAACCGCTCACTTAGCGGTATACCGTTAAGTGTCAGCCTGGGGCTCGCAGATGACGGGCGGATTACCGAAACGTAAGAAACGGTCGCATGCCGCGAGCGGACTACCGTGGTGGCGTGCAGGAGCAGAAGGATGATGCGGTGGCAGACGAACCGGCGAAGAAGTCGCTGCGGGATCGGGCCTACGAGGAGTTACGCGACCGGATCATCGATCTGCGCTTGAGCCCTGGTCAGCGGCTGGTGGAACGCGACCTCGCCACCGAGCTGGCCATCTCGCGGATCCCGCTGCGCGAGGCGTTGCAGATGCTCGAACGCGAAGGGCTGGTCGTGATCGTGCCGAGGCAGGGCGCGATCGTCGCCCCGTTCACGGTGGCCGATGTGCGCGACCTCTTCGATGTTCGCGAGAGCCTCGAGGTGCTCGCGGCCCGCCTCGCCGCCGAACGCGCCGAACCGGCCGATCTCGCCGCCCTGCGTGCGCAACTGACCGCGGCCCGTCAGGCCACCGCCCGTGGCGACCAGGCCGCGATCGCCGCCGCGAACGCCGGCTTCCATGCGGTCATCGTCGAAGTCTCCGGCAACCCGCTGCTGCAATCGTTGTTGCGGCCCTTGGAATCCCGAGTCCGCTGGCTGTTCCACCTGACCAAGGAACGCGACCCCGGCACCCAGTGCGACGAACACGAAGCCCTCTACGCCGCCATCGCCGCCAACGATCCCGGCTCGGCGGCCGAAATCGCCTATCGCCATGTGGCTTCCGGTCGTGAACCCAGTCTTGCCCTGTCGGCGCAATGGTCCATGCCCACCATCGACCCCGTCTCGGCTACCCGCACCCGCCAGCGCGGCAAGAGCGCCTGACTTGGTCGATCGGGATCACAGCCGGCGGACTCCGCGCGCGACCTCGGCGAACGACGAACCGGTTCGGAGCCCTGTACGCAGTGCCGGGTGGCATGCGCCGAGGTCGACCATCACGGCGTAGGTCAGGCCGTGGTCGCGTCGTTCGGCGAGCTGGTCGAGTACCTCTGCCGGTGTGCCGACCTGGAAGACTTCGCGGATCAGCGACCGGGGTGCGCGACGACCGTAGTCCAGCGCGGTGGCTTCGTCGATGGTCTGCGGGAGAATGTCCTGTGCACCGGAGAACGTGGGGCCCAGCGGATGCTCGACACCGTGGCGTGCCCAGGCCCGCGCGGACGCGGCGAGCGCGTAGGCGCGGATCACGGCCGAGTCGAGGATCTCGTCGACAATCGTCTGCGTCTTCGCGGTCACGATCCAATGCCAGCCGGCCGCTCGGACCGCAGCCGGGTCGCGCCCTGCATCCGAGGCGGCGGCCCGGACGATGTCGAGCTTGTCGCCGTACTCGGCCGGGCTGCTCGGAAAGGCAGGCAGCCACGCATCGGCGAATCGGCCGGTCACCCTGAGCATGCGCGGCCCGTGCGCCCCTATCCAGAGCTCCGGCCGGGTGCCGCGGTGCGGCGGCAGGGCGAAGACCGCGTCGCGCAGCGGGAAGAATTCCGAATCCCGGGAGATCGGCTCACCGTTGGATTCCCACAGTGCCCGAATAGTCGCGACAGCTTCCTCGAAGCGCGCCACCGGGCGTTGCCAATCGACACCGTAGGGCTCATTGTTCTCGCGTTCGCCCGGACCGATCCCGAGAATCGCTCGCCCCCCGCTGAGCAGATGTAAGGTCGCGGCGGCCTGTGCGGTCACCGCCGGATGCCGGCGAGCGGCGTCGGTGACTCCCACACCGAGCCGCAGCCGGCTCCACCGATTCCGTGCCGACGCGCGCCCGAGCAGGGTCCACGGTTCGTAGAACGCGTCCGCGGCGGGAGCGATCCGCGCGCCGCCGGCATGGCTCGGTTTCCACACCGACGAGGGAAAAAGCCCGATCAAATGGTCGATGACCCACAGGGAGTCGGCACGGGTCGTCGCCGCGACGAACTTCGCCGTGCGCTGGGTGAAATCCGGCGCATAGCGCGAATGCAGGCCTGGATCGACAATTCCGGTCTTGACTCGTGCCATGGGTTTCTCCTTCACACGACCACCTCGATTGTCCCACCGGTCGGCAGGGGCCGGGTATTGCTATCCCGCGGCGTGCAACGCGACGCGGGCGGCGTGGATGGCGGGATGTAGGCCGGTGCCGTTCCGATAGACGAGCTGAGTGTGGCGGCGGATCGGCAGGGGAGTGAGAGTGATGTGTTCGGGGGGCGCGTAGAGGGCCAGGGCCGGGACTATCGCGGTGCCCGCGCCCGCGGCGACGAGGGTGAGGACGGTGTCGAAGTCGTCGGCGTGGTGGCGGATATGGGGGGTGAATCCTGTTGCCTGGCAGGCTCGGATCGTCAAGGTGTGGCACAGGGTTCCCGGAGTTCCCGCGATCCACGGGGATCGGCGGTGCGCGGCCAGTGAGTCCTTGGTGGGCACGGGCGTTCGCGTGGCGAGGTAGACGGTTTCGGTGTGCAGGGGTTCGGACTGCAAAGACGCGTCGGCGTCGGCGGGGACCAGGTCGTAGTCGTGGGTGAGCGCGATATCCAAGGTGCCGGCCCGTAAGGCATTCGGGATGTCGGCGGGGTCGATTTCGGTGACGGTGAGTTCCAGGCGCGGATGATCGGTGCTCAGGGTGACCAGCGCGGGGGACAGCAGGGTGCGCGCGGCGGTCGGGAAGGTACCGATGCGCAAGGTTCCCGCCAGTTCGTCACGGGTACAGGACAATTCGGCGTCGGCGTGTTCGAGGGCGGCCAGGATCGTCTCGGTGTGACCGACGAGGAGCTGGGCGGCGGGGGTGAGCGTGACGCGGCGGCCCGAGCGTTCGAGCAGCGAGACGCCCGCTTCGCGTTCGAGGGCGGTGAGCTGTTGGGACACCGCCGAGGGCGTATAGCTGAGTGCCTCGGCGACCGCGGCGATGGTGCCGCGATGGGCGAGTTCGCGGAGCAGGCGAAGTTTGCGGACATCGAGCATCAGTTCAGCTTACGGTCAACGTTATGAATGTGAACTAGACCTGATGATATGTCCGGCTCGATGATGGAGCCATGACATCGCTACACGGCCTCTTCGTCCCCCTGATCACGCCGTTCACCGCTGAGGGGGAACTCGATCCCGCCTCCCTCGAACGCCACGCGCACGCCGTCCTCGACGCGGGCGCGACCGGCCTCGTCGCGCTCGGCACCACCGGCGAACCCTCCGCGCTCACCGGCGCCGAACGCGCCCGAGTCCTCGACATCTGCGCGAGCGTCTGCGCCGACCGCGGCGCACCACTGATCGCCGGTGCGGGAGGCAACGCCACCACCGAATCGGTCAGGGCGATCGCCGAACTCGCGCGGCCGGTCGCGGCCGTGCTGGCGGTGGTGCCGTACTACGTGCGACCGAGCGAAGAAGGGGTGATCGCGCACTTCACGCAGTTGGCGGCGATCAGTCCCGCTCCGCTGCTCGTCTATGACGTGCCGCACCGCACGGGCCGCCCACTGAGCGGCAGCACGCTGATTCGGCTCGCGAACACGCCGAACATCGCCGGCTTCAAGCACGCCGTCGGCGGAATCGACGCGGCCAGTGTCGAACTGATGGCCGCACACACCCCGGCGACAGTGCTCAGCGGCGACGACCGGTTCGCCTCCGCGCTGCTCGCTCTCGGCGCGCACGGTGCGATCCTGGCCGCGGCCAATATCGCGCCCCGCGAATACGCCGATCTCATCGAGGCATGGCACGTCGGCGACATCATCAGGGCCCGCGCCATCGGCAACAGTCTCGACGCGCTCGGTGCCGCGCTGTTCGCCGAGCCCAACCCGACGGTCATCAAGGCCGTGCTCGCCGAGCGCGGACAGATTTCCAGTGCGGCCGTCCGGCTGCCGATGCTGCCCGCGTCGAGCGGCGCGACGAGGGCGGCGCTGGCCGCGAGCGAGGCGGCAACGATCACGCGGGTGTGACATCGACCAGATCACGAACAGAAGATTTCACTGGTCATCAGGAGCGAAAGGTGCTTGGGTTAACCGGTGACGAAACCTCCGGATATCGGTGCCGCCGCGCCCGACCGCACTCCTGACAAGCTGGATGCCGCCGTACTGAAGGTGGCGGGCGTGGTCGTCCTCGGCGCGGTGATGTCGATTCTCGACATCACCGTGGTCACCGTGGCGATCCCGACGTTCATGCAGGACTTCAACGCCTCCGTCGAGGTCGTCGCCTGGACCATGACCGGCTACACCTTGGCGCTGGCCTCGGTGATCCCGATGACCGGCTGGGCCGCCGACCGCTTCGGCACCAAACGCCTCTATATGGCGGCGCTGACCTTCTTCATCATCGGGTCGGTGCTGTGTTCGATGGCGTGGAGCATCGAGTCGCTGGTGGCGTTCCGCGTCATCCAGGGCATCGGCGGCGGCATGCTCATGCCGCTGGGCATGACGATCATGACCCACGCCGCGGGCCCGCAGCGGATCGGGCGCGTGATGGCGGTACTCGGCGTGCCCATGCTGCTGGGCCCGATCTGTGGCCCCATCCTCGGTGGCTGGCTCATCGACTCCTTCAGCTGGCACTGGATCTTCCTGATCAACCTGCCGCTGGGCATCGTCGCGCTGATCCTGGCCTGGGTCGTGTTCGCTCCGGACAAGCCCAAGCCCTCGGAATCGTTCGACTTCCTCGGCATGCTGCTGGCCTCGCCGGGCCTGGCGCTGTTCCTGTTCGGTGTCTCCTCCATTCCGGAGAAGGGCACCGTGATGGCCGCGCGCGTGCTGATTCCGGCGATCATCGGCGCGGCGCTGCTGGTGGCGTTCGTGTTCCACGCGCTGCGCACCGAGCATCCGCTGATCGACCTGCGGCTGTTCTCCAACCCGTCGCTGCGCTACTCGGTGCTCACCATGTCGCTGTTCGCGACGGCGTTCTTCGGTGCGGGCTTCCTGTTGCCGAACTACTTGCAGCAGGTGCGCGGTGAGACGGCGTTCGACTCCGGTCTGCTCATGGCGCCACAGGGGATCGGCGCCATGCTGACGATGCCGATCGCGGGATTCCTGGTCGACAAGATCGGTCCCGGCAAGATCGTCATGTTCGGCATCACCTTCATCACCCTCGGCCTGGCCGGGTTCACCCAGCTGGGCGCCGACACTTCGTACCTGTTGATCGGTGGCGCGCTGTTCGTGATGGGTCTGGGCATGGGTTGCACCATGATGCCGGTGATGACCGCCGCGATCCAGACGCTCTCGCACGCACAGGTCGCGCGCGGTTCGACATTGATGAACATCGTCAACCAGACCGCGGCGTCGATCGGCACGGCGACGATGTCGGTCGTGCTGGCCGCTCAGCTCAACGATCATCCGGCGGCGAAGCTCGCGATCGGCGCCACCGCCAGACCCGACCTCGCCGCGCAGGTTCCACCGTCGGTCATCGAGCAGGGACTGGACCTGGCGGCGACGGCGTTCAGCAACACCTACTGGGTCACCGTGGTGCTCGCGCTGCTGACCCTGATCCCGGCGTTCTTCCTGCCGCGGACCAAGCCGAAGGCGCCGATCGACGCCGACGCTGTGGCGCTGGCCTGATCGCTCGTACACGAAAGCCCGGACCGAACACCGCGGTTCCGTCCGGGCTTTCGCGTCGGGATTCAGCCGTAGAGCTTGACGAACATTTCCAGCGAGCGCTCGATATCGCCGCGCAGGGCCTTGGCGACGGCGGACCCGATCGGGCCGAACAGCGGCGCGCCGCCCAGATCGATGTCGACGCTCACCTTCGATCCGCTGCCGCTCGGCTCGACGAGCAGGCCGAGGCCGAACTTGGTGCCGCCGATGCCGGTGCCGGTGAGCGCGAGCTTGCGCGGCGGTTCGGCGGTGCGCACGGTCCAGGTGACCTTGTTGCGGAAGCCCTTCACGCGGGCGATGCCGGTCAGAACGGTGCCCGGCGTCAGCTCCTCGGGCAGCGTCCCGCGCCACGCCTCGTGAATGGTCAGCCAATCGCCGAGGTGCGGAAGGTCGGACGCGTGCGCCCAGGCCTGGTCCGGCGGGACGGGGACATCGACGGAAAGCTTCAGTTTCGCCACGCCGGGATAATATCCGGTACCCGGGGTTCCGCGAGTATCGGCTCGAGGCATAGCGAACCAGAATAGATCAGCTGTCCAGTAGTGTGTCGTGTTTCGAGCGGGAAACATGATGTCGGACAGTAAGATCCGTGTCGCGATCGTTACGTGTGCTGCTAATGTGTGCGGGTCGCTGGAAACGGGGCGTGTGAATCGGGTATTCGAAATCACTCCGCGGTAGAAAGCGAATGCCTCGGCGGGCCGGCCGGCGAGGGCCATCGGCAACAGTGCCGTGTGGTCGAGGACGACGAAAGATCTGATGAACTCAGGAATTGCGGTGCTGTTGCTCGTCATCGGTGCGCCGCTGTTACTGCTCGCGATCGCGGTCAGTGTATTGGCCATGCGCAACGAGCGCCGACAGCGGCAGCGGGCCGACGCCGCTATCCGGGAACGCCTCGCCTGCGAGAACGCCTTGATGCAGCTGACGCAGAACACCCTCCCCGCGATCACCGCCGCGGTGCGCCGCCACGAGATCCCCTCGGTCGCGGTAGATCTGCCGGTGGAACTGGGTGATTCGCAGTTCGGCCAGGCGCTGCAGTGGATTGCCACGGGTCACGCCGAGGACCTGCGCGTGGTCGCCGAGGAAACCAGGGCGATGGTCGAACGTTATGGCGAACAACGTCGCCTCGCCGAGATACAGGACGCCCGGGACCAGACCCGCGGCGAGCTCTCGGCATCCTCGCGGGCGGCCACGAGTGCCGCGGTGCGCTCCTTCGGCACCTCGGTGGTGAGCCTGGGCACCGACCTCGGACAGGTCGTCAGCGCCGCTCTGCGCGAACATCGCGACGATGCCATCTATGAAACGCTCACCCGGATCGACCACACCGTGCAGCAGATGATCCGGCAGGCGCAGTCCTATGTGATCGTCTCCGGCGGTCTGCCCGGTCGCCGGTGGCCACAGCAGTCGCTCACCGATGTGGCGGGCGGCGCGACCGGACGAGTCAGGGAGTTCCTGCGGGTACGCGCGGCGCAATCGGACCGGATCGTGATCAGCCGCGCGGTCGAGCCGCTCGTGCACACCATGGCGACCCTGCTCGACAACGCGCTGCGCTACTCGCCGCCGTCGTCGTTCGTCGAGATCGGTTTCCAGGAAGGCCATCACGGCGTCACCGTGATCATCGACGACGCGGGCATGCGGATGAGTCCCGAGCAGCTCGAGGACGCACGCCTGGTGCTCAGCGGCGAACGTCCGGTCGACATCCACGATCTCGGTCCCGCGCCGAAGGTCGGCTTCCCCGGTATCGCGGCGCTGGCCCGGCGCTACGGATTCTCCGTGCACGTCGACGGGCCCAATATCTTCGGTGGCATGCGGGCCATGGTGTACGTCCCGTCGGCGCTGCTGGTGAGTGGGGACGCGCCGCGGCTGCCCGAGCCCGAACTCGCCGCGCCCGCCCACATTCCCGTGCCGGTCGCCGAGATCGAATCGCCCGGCGCCGACGTCCACGAGATCACCAGCGGCGGGCTGCCCAAGCGCCGCCGCAGACCGGTCGCCCCGGATTCGGCGGGGGTAACAACCGAGTCGGGGCAGGCACGCCCCGACCTCGCCGCTGCCTGGCGCAGCGGATCCCGCAGCGGTCGTGCCGCTGCGGCCGAGCGAACCACGGAAGGAACAGCCGATGAGCACACCGGTAGCCGATAGCACCAACCGATTGGCGTGGCTGCTCGAGGATCTCGAGATCCCCGGCGTCCGCTTCGCGGTCCTGCTGTCCGAGGACGGACTGCGCATCGCCCACTCCCGTGGCGTGATCAAAGACGACGCCGAGCGGTTCGCCGCGGCCGCCTCGGGCCTGCGCTCGCTCGGCAAGGCCCTCGGTGAGTTCTGCGGCGGCCCGTCGAACACGGTGCGCCAGAACATGACCGAGTACGACGAGGGCATGATCATGATCACCGCCGCCGGTGCGGGCGCACTGCTCGGCGTCGCCACCACCGCCGACGTCGACGTGGCGCTGGTGGCGCATCGGATGAACGAACTGGCCTCGCGCGTCGGCCACGAGATCGGCAGCGCGCCCCGCCTAGGCGGGAGGAATTGAGCCGCGGCAGGCGCGATCCGGACCTGGTGCGGTCCTATGTGCGCACCGGCGGGCGGGTGCGTGCCGCCCATGACCTGGATCTGGTGACCCTGGTCCGTGCCGTCGAGGACGCACGTCCCGATCACCGCCCCGACGAACGCCGCCTGCTGGCCCTCACCAGCCGCCGCGGCGCCCTGTCGATCGCCGAGCTGTCGGCCTATCTCGACCTGCCCGCCTCCGTCGTGAAGATCATCGTCTCCGATCTGCTCGACAGCGGTCACCTGCACTGCCCCACCCCGGCACAGGTGAAGCCGGAACTCGCATTGATCAAGGAGGTGCTGCATGGCCTCCGCGCCATCGCGGGATGAGGTCGACTACGTCGCGGAAACCGTGACACGGTCGGTGAAGATCCTGGTCGCAGGAAATTTCGGTGTCGGCAAAACCACCTTCGTGTGCGGGGTGTCCGAGATCAGGCCACTGCGGACCGAAGAGACGATCACCGAGGCCAGCATCGGTGTCGACGACATGGCCGGCCTCGGCAGCAAGGTGTCGACGACCGTCGCACTGGATTTCGGCCGCATCACCCTGAATCCCCAACTGGCGCTGTACCTGTTCGGTACGCCGGGCCAGGAACGGTTCGCCCCGCTGTGGGAGGAACTGGCTCGTGGCGCCCTCGGCGCGCTGGTGCTCGTCGACACCCGGCGCATCGAGAAGGCCGACGACGTGCTCTCGGCGCTGGAACAGCGCGGGGTGCCGTACGCGGTGGCGGTGAACGAATTCGAAGGATTCCGGCGCTACCCGCTCGAGGAGGTGCGCGAGGCGCTCGACCTCGCGCCCGAGACCCCGGTTATCGCACTCGACGCCCGTCGTCGTGATCAGGGCCTGCGCGCGCTGATCACGTTGGCGGAATATCTCTTTCGCAGACAGGAAGCAACAGCGTCATGACGGTCGATATCGCCGCCGACGAACGGGTGGCGATGTGGGCACCCGAGTTCGCCGCCGATCCGCAGGCGGCCTACCAGCGGATGCGGCGCCGGTTCGGCTCGGTGGTACCGGTGGAGTTGTCGCCGGGCATCCGGGCCACGCTGGTGATCGGCTATCACACCGCCGTGCGCATCCTCAACGATCCGGAGCACTTCCCGGCCGACCCCCGCATGTGGGAACGCGACATCCCGCCGGACTGCCCGGTGCTGCCGATGCTGCAGTTCCGTCCGGCCGCGCTGCGCACCACCGGGGCCGAGCACACCCGATACCGGCAGGCCAATGTGGCGGGCATCGCCGGGGTGGATCTGTACGCGATGCACAGCACCGTCGAACAGTTCGCCATCCCGCTGATCAACAGTTTCTGCGCGACCGGGTCGGCGGACCTGTTGAGTCAGTACGCGTTTCCGCTGGTGTTCCAGGCGCTGAACTCGATGCTCGGGTGCACACCCGAGATCGGGCAGCAGGTCGCCACCGGGATGGCGCAGATCTTCGAAGGTGACGACGCCGAGGCGGGCAACAACCTGCTCGCCTCCGCGCTGGCCGACCTGGTGGGGTTGCGTCAGCGCGAACCCGGTGACGATGTCGCCACGAGGTTGCTGCAGCACCAGGCGGCGCTGACCGACGAGGAAATGGTGCACCAGCTGCTGGTGCTCTACGGTGCGGGCATCGAGCCGATGCTGAACCTGGTGGTCAACACCTTGCGCCTGATGCTGACCGACGACCGCTTCGCGGGAAATGTGCTCGGCGGCAGCCTGTCCACGCGCGACGCGCTCGACGAGGTGCTGTTCACCGACCCGCCGCTGGCCAACTTCTGCATGACCTATCCGCGTCAGCCGATTTTGGTCGAGGACACCTGGCTGCCCGCGCACGAACCGGTCGTCATCAGCATGTCGGCGTGCAACAACGACCCGGCCATCGCCGGGCGCGATGTCGTCGACAACCGGGCACACCTGGCGTGGAGCGCGGGTCCGCACGGCTGTCCGGCCAAACCGGTGGCGTACCTGATCGTGCAGGACGCGATCGACCAATTGCTCGACGCGCTTCCGGAATTGAGTCTCGCGGTGCCCGTCGAGGACCTGGTGTGGCGGCCGGGCCCGTTCCACCGCTCGCTCGCGGCGCTGCCCGTGAGATTCCCGCAGACACCACCGTTGCCGATGCCCTGAACCCGCTCGTGAGGTGCGCCGGAGTGCGGAGCGGGACAGGTTCGCAGGACGCTTCCTGAATCGTCGGCGCACTCAGGCTGCGAGCCGAGCGAGCAGGCGTCTGAGGACCGTGGCTTCTTCCGTAGCCAGGGTCGAGTGCAGGAACTGATCCTCGGCAACTCTGATGCGTTCCTTGGCCTGTGCGTACAGACCACGTCCGCTCTCGGTCAGTGCCACGGTGCGCTGACGCTTGTCACTCGCACGAGAACGCGTGACGAGCCCGCGCACGGTCAGATCGTCGAGGTGCTTGCCCAATCGTGTCGGATCGCGCCGGGTGCGGCGCGACAGCTCGACCTGTGAAACGCCCTGTGCCGATGTCAATTCGCTCATGATCGCGTACTCCCACATCGACAGCCCCGCCTCACGCAGGATCGGTTCTTCCACTGCCGCCAGCTGCGGAAACACGCGAGCCATCAACGCCGCCAGATCTGGCTCGTCGGTCGCGTCGCCCTGCTCTGCCATGGACACCCTTTCCAATATCGTCTACCGTGGTAGAGGATCTAGCGCATACACGCCCGATGCGTTCAGCATCTCCTACCGGACCGGCGACAGTGGAAGCGAGACATGCGGTGGATGTATCCGTGCTGCACACCCTGACCGAAGACCTGGCCTCGTTCCTGTCCGAGGTCACCCACGGCGACCTCGGGTGCCGAGTGGCACACGGCGCGGGGGACATCGGTGATCTGTACCTGCGCCTGATCGATCAGAACGTCAGCGTCGCCACGGCGACTGCAGGCGCGGCGATGCCGCACGGGCAGTCGATCGGGCCGATGGACAGAGCGTCCCTCGGTGTCTCCGTGGACATTCGCTACGGCGATGCCGGACTCGACGTGGGCTATCGACGGACTGCCCGGCTCATGGAGAACGCGTTCGCCTCGGTGAGGGACGCGAGCCGGCTCGTTCGAACAAGGGGGGCCCGAGGGGCGGTCGACATCGCGACCCTCTACGAGGAACAGATCAGTAGCGCGGTTGTTCACACCTGGGACATCGCCCAGGCGCTCGGGGGCTTGCCCTATCAACCGGCCACCGACGTCACCCAGCGGATCCTGCGGACAACTGTCCTCCGGATGACGCAGACTTCCGCCACGCCTGGTCAGGGCGAGGCGGCCGATGATGCGGGCGCCTTCGCGTGTGTGCTCAGCCTGGCGGGGCGTGTGCGCTGACGTGTTCGGTGCGGTGTCGGTGACCGCAGGCGAACACGTGGTGATTCAGGCGATTTCGGAGGGCGCAGTCAGTGCGGCCTGCATGGCCACACCGTCGACGTAGGTGTGCTTCGCCTTGACCGCGCCGTCCTCGACGGTCACCATGTCCGCGATATCCACGTCGACGGCGCCACCGGTGACGGAGGTGCCCGACAGCTTCCAGCGCACCACCCAGAAGTCGTCGCCGACGCGCAGGTCGACCTGGGTGAAGGTCAGGTCGGGGACGAGGGCGAAGGTCTCCGCGGCGGCGGTTCGGATTTCCGCGCGCCCGTGCGCGGGTGCGCTCCCGGAATGCAGGTGGAAGACCGAATCGGGGGTGTGTAGCGCCGCGATCCGGTCGGGGTCGCGCTCGGCCCAGCAGGCGTGATAACGCTCGAACAGATCCTTGGTGGCATCGGACATGGTCGCCAAGCCCTTCCAATATACAAACAGGTTGACTGTATGTTCCCGAATCCGATGCGGCCGGTCAAGGGTCGAAGGGCCTCGGATCTGCCGTGGCCCTCGTTCTGCCCTAGACTTCGACGTCGCCATGAACCCTGATCGCCGGACCCAAGCCGAACGCTCGGCCTCCACGCGTGCCGCGGTGATCCGTGCCGGGCGAGAACTGTTCGGGCAGTTCGGGTACGGCGCGGTGAGCACGATCGCGGTGGCCGAGGCCGCCGGGGTCAGTCGCGGCGCGCTCTATCACCAGTTCGGTGAGAAGCGGGATCTGTTCGAGGCGGTGTTCGAGGATCTCGAGCGCAGTCTGGTCGAGGTGATCGCCACCGCCGTTGCCGAGGCGCGCGCCGAGGATCCGATCGCGAGCCTGATCGTGGGTTGCCTGGCGTGGTTGCAGGCCTCGACCGCGACCGAGGTGCGCCGGATCGCGCTGCTCGACGCACCCGCGGTGCTCGGGTGGAGCCGGTGGCGCGAGATCGAACTGCGCCACACCATCGGTCTGGTGGAGAATGCAATGATCGGCGCCATGGCCGCCGGCCGGATCGCGAAGCAGCCGGTGCGTCCGCTGGCGCTGGTGGTGGTGGGTGCGCTGGACGAGGCGGCGCAATACCTGGCGCATTCGGCGGACGCGGGGGATATCGTCGCTGTCCGCGCGGTGATCGAGCAGCTCATTTCCGGCCTCGCTGTCGATCAGGGCGGTTAGTTCGAGACTCACTAGGTTAGGCTTGCCTAATGACGACTGGGACTGTGAATCGACCGGCCATGGTCTACGCGCCACTGACGGTTCGTCGCGCGGTACGGCTGACGCCGCGCATGGTGCGGGTAACCCTCGGCTGTCAGGACCCGGCCGCCCTCATCGACGTCGGGCCAGACCAGTACACGAAGCTCTTCTTCCCGCTCCCGGGCAGCCCGCGTCCGGTCGTGCCGCCACCTCTGCAGGACGCGGGCAGCGTAATGAGCTGGTACCAGCGCTATCTCGCGATGCCCGACGAGATCCGCCCGCCGATGCGGACCTACACGGTCCGCGCGCAGCGGCCCGAACTCGGCGAACTCGACATCGACTTCGCCCTGCACGCCGAGCACGCGGGCCCCGCCTCGGACTGGGCGTCGACCGCGGCGCCCGGCGACGAGATCGGCCTGCTCTGCCCGCCGCACGCGCTCTACGACCCGCCCGCCGACCCCGAGTGGCAGCTGCTCGTCGGTGACGAGACCGCCGTTCCCGCGATCGGCGCGATCATCGAACGCCTCGGTGCGGGAGCGCGGGTGCGAGCATTCATCGAGGTCGAGGGCCCGGCCGACGAGCAGAGCTTCGAGACCGGCGGCGACGTGCGGATCGAGTGGGTGCATCGCGGCGATCGCCCGCACGGCGACGCGGTGGTCGACGCGGTCCGCGCCGCCGTGCTCCCCGCGAGCGTGCCCTACGCGTGGATCTCCGGTGAGGCCGAGTTGGTGAAGCTCACCCGGCGCAATCTGGTCCGCGACCGCGGTGTCGACAAGCGCGCGATCACCTTCACCGGCTACTGGCGTCAGGGTCGCACTGAGGAGGACAACGGCCGCGAGAAGGTGCGCCGCGCCGCCGCCGGTGAGTCGCTGGTCGTCGACGAGGACTGACGCGGCCCGTCCCGTCACCCAACTGTGACGCCACTAATAGTTATTGCACTAACTATTAGTGGCGTAATAATGTGTGGGCTAAGGAAGGTGGTGGACGATGCAGGAGCTCGACGACCCGTTGCGGCTCGACCGGCAGGTGTGCTTCGCCCTGGCGGTGGCCAACCGATCGGTGCTGGCGGTCTACCGGCCGCTGCTCGAACCGCTCGGCCTGACACATCCGCAGTATCTGGTGATGCTCGCCCTCTGGGGTGAGGCGCCGATGTCGGTGAAAGCCGTCGCCGAGGCGATCCAGCTCGACTCCGCGACATTGTCACCGCTGCTCAAGCGTCTCGAATCCGCCGGTCTCATCACCCGCCGCCGTGATCCGCACGACGAGCGCACGTTGCACATCGATCTCACCGAGATGGGCCGTGACCTGCGTGAACAGGCCGAGCAGATCCCACCCGCCGTCGTGGCACGCCTCGGCGTGAGCCTGGCGGACCTGGAAGAATTACGCGATGTCCTCGGCCGGGTGAACGCGGCCGCGCGACGCGCGTCCGACGTGAGGGAGCGGCAATGAGCAACTCGACCCCGAATCTGTGGCAGCGCGTCCGCTACATCACCGGTGGCACCCTGCCGCCGTCGATGTCGGACTGGGTGCTGACCGACCTCACCGGCCCCGGCGCGACCCGCCGATACCTGATGCGCTTCCTGCTGCCGGTGCTCCCGGTGCTGTGCCTGTTCTTGCTGGTGCCGGGCCCGCTGTGGATCGGGCTGTCGATGATGGCGCTGCTGTACCTGCCGCTGGTCTACTTCACCGTGGCGTTGGTCTACGTGTACCGGCGCCACCGCCTGGTCAGCCATGGCTTCGATCCCGAGTTGGCGAACGAGGCCGAACGCCGCCGGACCGAAGCCGAGCGCGTTGCCTACGAGAGTCGTCACCACCGCGGCTGAGCTGCGTCCCGCCGGACCCCGTGACGAGCGCGCACCGCTCGGTCCCGCGTATCGGCCGGCGCCGGCCGGGCCCGGGGGAGTCAGCCCGCGCGCAGGGTCGGCCCGACGAATCGTTCGACCAGGTGACGTTCCGCCGCGGCATCGGGCAGTGGCCAGGTGAGCAGCGACAAGACGACCCGCACCACCCAGCCCGCGGCTTCGTCATCGGGGGCGATGCTGGTCAGCGCGGTCGCGAGATGACCGAGTTCCGGTGCGCCGGCGAGGAATTCATCGGTGTCGGGGGAGCGGTGCCGGATCAGCCACTGACGCAGCACCGGGTCGGCGCGGATCGCGGCGACGGCGGCCAGGATCGCTTCGACGGGTCGTCGGGCGGGTGGCACCGAGTCGACGACCGCCTCGACACGCGCGACCACGGACTCGGCGGCCCTGACCATCACCGCGCGCACCAGGCGGGGTTTGCCGCCGACGTAGCGGTACAGCGTCGCGCGCGAGCAGCCGGCGGCCGCGGCGATATCGTCCGCGGTGACGTTGTCGATGCCGTGTTCGAGGAACAGCGTGAGGGCGGCGCGCTCGATGCGGTCGACCGCTATGGTGCGTCGGTCACCGCCGGTCAACCAGTCCACGTGGTCGGTCATCGGCGAATCCTCCCACGGATCTGTCTCAGCGTGAGACGGTCGAACACATCTGTCTATCCGAAGTAGGCAAGTCAAAGGAGCTTTTCGAAGCCGTACCGGCGCCGACGGCAGCGCCCCGCCGTCTCATCCTGAGACAGTCATTGACCGCGTGCTTCTCGGCGATGCACCGTGAGCGCCGACAGCCTGACCAGGAAAGGCGGCGGCCATGACCACGGACCTCGAAGCGATCGACCTGTTCGACTCGGCGGTACTCGACGACCCGTACCCGATGTATCGCACCCTGCGCGAGCACGCGCCCGTCTACCGGGTACCCGGCACCGACTTCTTTCTCGTCGCCTCGTGGGCCGCGGTCACCGAGGCGACCCGGCGCTCCGCGGAATTCTCCTCGCATCTGACCGGCGTGCTCGTCGCCCGGCCGGGGGCGACGCCGATGACCTTCGATCTCGACGCGACCGGGCAGGGCGTTCACGTGCTCGCCACAGCCGACGGCGACATCCACGCCGCGCACCGCGCCATCGTCGGGCCGGCGCTGGCCAAACGCGTTCGCACGCTGGCCCCGGTCGTCACCGCACTGACCGAACAGCTGTGGACGGCGGAACTCGACGGCGACCGGATCGACTGGGCCACCGGGGTCGCCGATCGATTGCCGCTGGCGCTGATCGCCGAACTCCTCGGACTGCCGGGCGCCGACGTGCCGACACTGCTCGCGCTGGCCTACGACTCCACCGAGATGCTGGGCGGTGTCGTCGCCGACGGTCGGATGGCTGCGCTGATCACCTCGGCGGCCGAGCTCGCGCACTACGCGTACCGGGCGATCAGCGACGCGAAGGATCGAATGGACGACGGCGATTCGCCGCGGACGCTGCTCGAAGTACTCGTCGCGGCGATAGCGGCGGGCACGATCGATGAACAGCAGGCGGTGCTGATCGTGGTGCAGCTGATCGGCGCGGGCGGGGAGTCGACCGCGGGTCTGATCGCTTCGGCGGCGCGACTGCTCGCCACCGACCCCGACCTGCAGACGCACCTGCGTGACCGCCCCGAACTCGTTCCCGCGTTCCTCGACGAAGCGTTGCGCCTGGAATCGCCCTTCCGTGGCCACCACCGCCACGTCGTCACCGCGACGCAGCTCGCCGGCGTCGACCTGCCCGCCGGGAGTCACCTGCTGTTGCTGTGGGGAGCCGCCAACCGCGATCCCGCGGCCTACCCGGATCCCGACGTCGTCGACCTGGACCGCCCGCGTGCGCGTGCCGGTACGGCGTTCGGTGCGGGCGCCCACTTCTGCATCGGGTCCACCCTGGCCCGACTGGAAGCAACCGCCGCGCTCACCCTGCTTCTCGACCGCACCGAGCGCTTCAGCCTCATCGACGCGGAGCCACCACGCTGGCTGCCCAGCCTGTTCGCCCGGCGCCACGCGACTCTGCCCCTGCGTATCACCCGCCGCTGACCTCGGTTGGGGCGGAGATCCGCTGCACGAACATCCGGGATTCGTGTGATCTATAAGGGAATACGCGGCGAACTGCGGGCTGAGACCGACACACTGCTCACCTGCAGCATGTTGTTGGTGCTGCTGTCCCTGCGCCGCGCTGGAATCTTCGGCGCAGGCGTGGCTAGTTCTGCGCGCGCCGAACAGCGCGACTCATTTCCGGTGGGCAGTCTGTGGCACCGTGTCAGGGTGCGCCTTCGCTTGTTCCTGCCCGCCTGCCTGCTCGCGGCGACAGCGCTGTTCGCCGGGTGCGCGTCCACCACCATGGACGAGAGCCCGGCGACGTCGACCGCGACGGCCGTTGCCTCGGAGGGTTCCGTGCCACCGACTTCGCCTGCCGTGCATCGCACTGTCGTCCTCGATCCCGGTCACAACGGCGGCAATGCCACCCATCTCGCGCAGATCAACGCACCGGTACCTGACGGGCGCGGTGGCACGAAAGCCTGCAACACCACCGGGACCTCGGCCGCGAGTGGCTATACCGAGCACGAGTTCGCCTGGGACGTCACCGTGCGAGTGCGCGACCTGCTCGCCGCACACGGTGTCCGGGTGATCCTCACGCGCGCCGACGACGCCGGCGTGGGACCGTGTGTCGATGAGCGCGCCTCGATCGCGAATCGGTCGGGCGCCGACGCGGTGGTCTCGATCCACGCCGACGGCAATACGGGTGCGGACGCGCACGGATTCCACATCGCCTACGCCGAACCTCCGCTGAACCCGGTGCAGGCCGAGGCGGGGACGCGACTGGCGAGGGCGTTGCGTGATGCGATGGTCGCCGGCGGCGTGGTGCCCTCGACCTATGTGGGGTCGGCGGGACTGGATCCGCGGGCGGATCTGGCCGGGCTCAATTTGGCGGAGCGGCCGAGCGCGCTGGTCGAATGCGGGAACATGCGCTCGGCGACCGATGCCGCGCTCATCGAGACCCCGGAGGGCCGGGCCCGCTACGCCGAACTCGTCACGGCCGGAATCCTGGCGTTCCTCGGCTGATTCGGGGGCCCGCCTGCCGATTTCGAAGGAGTCGCGCAAAGTTCGCCAGGCCCCCTGTTGCGGGTGGTGCCGCCCCAACGGTAAGGCAGCTTGTTGTCAGCATGGGTGACGAGGCCGGCGAAACGGTTCGTGTGTTCTCCCACCATCGGTCCCGCGATGGGGTGAGGATGGGACCGACTCGCCGGCCTCGCGTTCGGTCGGCCCCGCAGCACAAGGACGTGAGAAATATGAGTGACTGGAAATTCGCCATCACCGTTGCTGCCCTCGGGACGGCGATGCTGGCCGCGACGCTCGGCGCACCCACGGCCTCGGCCGGTGTTTCGCAATTGACGGTGAAACCCAATCTCAGTGTCGGCTCGGCAACCGACTATGGCACCGGATGCACTCATCAGTTGCTGGCCAGGCTCAGCGTCGGCATCATTCCTGTCGCCTTCTACGACAACGGCGCGCTGCTGGCCGTGGTCGCTCCGACCGACGGCGTCGCCATGTTCAACTGGGTGCCGTCCTACACCGGCGCTCACACCATGACCGCCGTCCAGGACGGCATCGCCAGTAGCTCGAATGTGACGGTCGGCCGGGGCTTCCGCCTCGGGGAATCGTGCGTGGTCACCGGCGGCTGATCCCGACAAGACGGTGGCCCGGTTCGCAGGAACCGGGCCACCGTCGCGTCGTCGATCCGCTACTTCGACGCGAGCTTCTTGTCGTCACCCTTCTTGCTCGCGGTCTTCTTGGCGGGTTTCTTCGCCGGCTTCTTCGTCGCGGGAGCGGGCGCCGAACCATTGGTGTCGGGCTTACCCGCCGGGTTCACCGCGGAGACGACCAGATCGTCGTCGGCGGTGTCGACCTTCACCGTGCCGCCGGGGTCGAGCCCGCCGTCGAGAAGCAGGCGCGAGACCCGGTTGTCGAGCTCCTTCTGCACCGTGCGACGCAACGGCCGCGCACCGAACTCGGGCTGGAAACCGCGCTCGCTCAACCAGTCCACCGCGGACTGACTGATCTCGAGTTCGATGTCCTGGGCGGCGAGCATGCGCCGGGTGCGATCCAGGATCAGTTCCACGATCTGTTCCAGCTGCTCCTTGTCCAGGCGATGGAACACGATCTGCTCGTCGATCCGATTGAGGAACTCGGGCCGGAAGTGCCGGCGCAGTAGCTCTTCGAGCTGCGGCACGATCGAGTCGAGGTCACCGGGAGGTGCCTCGAGGATCACGTGCGACCCGATATTGGACGTCATGATCACGATCGTGTTCTTGAAATCGACTGTGCGGCCCTTGGAATCGGTGACGCGCCCGTCGTCGAGCAATTGCAGCAGCACATTGAACACATCGGGGTGCGCCTTCTCGACTTCGTCGAACAGGATCACCGAATACGGCTGACGTCGCACCTTGTCGGTGAGCTGCGCGGCATCGTCGTAGCCGACGTATCCGGGCGGGGCGCCGACCAGCCGCGAGACCGTGTGCTTCTCCTGGAACTCGCTCATGTCGAACCGGATCAGCCGATCCTCGTCGCCGAAGACCGCTTCCGCGAGGGCCTTGGCGAGCTCGGTCTTGCCGACGCCGGTGGGACCGAGGAACAGGAACGACCCGATCGGCCGGTTCGGATCCTTGAGCCCGGCCCGTGCCCTGCGCACCGCCTCGGCGATCGCGACGATCGCCTCGTTCTGCCCGATCACCCGCTTGTGCAGGACGTCTTCGAGCTGGAGCAGGCGCTGCTTCTCCTCGGCGGTCAGATCGGCCACCGGAATGCCGGTGCGCCGGGAGATCACCTCGGCGATGTCGACGACATCGACGATCGGCTCCGAGGACGTCGCACCGGATTCCTCCAGCTCCGCCTCGGCGGCGGCGATGTCGGCCTTGAGCGCCTTGGCTTTCTCGTAGTCCTCGTTGTCGACCGCGGCGTCCTTCTCCCGGTACAGCCGCGCGATCGCCTCGTCTCTGGCCTTCACCGCCGGGTCGGGGGTGCCCGAACGGAGCCGGACCCGGGCGCCCGCCTGGTCGATCAGGTCGATCGCCTTGTCGGGCATGAACCGGTCGGTGATGTAGCGATCCGACAGCTGCGCGGCCGCGACCAGCGATTCGTCGGAGTAGCGCACCTGATGGTGTTCCTCGTACACATCGGCGAGCCCGCGCAGGATCTCGACGGTGTCCTCCACCGAGGGCTCCGAGACCATCACCGGCTGGAACCGGCGTTCCAGCGCGGCGTCCTTCTCGATGTATTTGCGGTACTCGTCGATGGTGGTCGCGCCGACGACGTGCAGATCGCCGCGAGCCAGCGCGGGCTTGAGCAGGTTGCCCGCGTCCATCGAGCCCTCGCCGCCGCCCCCGGCGCCGACGATGGTGTGCAGCTCGTCGATGAAGATGATCAGCTCGTCCTTGTGCGCGCGGACCTCGTCGAGGATCTTGGTCAGCCGCTCCTCGAATTCGCCGCGGTACTTGCTCCCGGCCACGAGCGAGCCGACATCGAGCGCGATGACGCGGCGGTCGGCGAGGGTGACCGGCACGTCCCCGTTGACGATGCGCTGGGCCAGCCCCTCCACGATCGCGGTCTTGCCCACCCCGGGATCACCGATCAGCACGGGGTTGTTCTTGCGCCGTCGCGACAGGATCTCGATGGTCTGCTCGATCTCCTCGGCGCGGCCGACGACCGGGTCGATCAGGCCCTCGCGGGCCTCGGCGGTGAGGTCGCGGCCGTATTCGTCCAGGGTGGGAGTGTCGGATTCCGGCTGCTGCCGCTTCGACGGCGCGGTCGCCATCGGGGTTCCCGGGGCGGGTACGCCGCCGCTCTGGGTGGCCGCGATCCCGGCCACCAGCGCCTGCGCCGCGACGCTGTCGGGGAGTGCGGCGATGCCGAGCAGGATGTGCTCCGGGCCGATGTAGCTGCTGCCTGCCTGGGCTGCCTGGCGTTGGGCCGCGCGGAGCGCGAGCTTGGTGGCGGGGCTGAGCGTGATGTCGGCGAGGTCGTTCTCGCTGGGCCTGCCGGTGTCGAGGTAGTCCTCCATCTGCTCGGCAACCTGGTCGGGATCCAGGCTGAGCTCGGCGACGATGCTGCGCCCGGGTTCTGCTTCGGTGGCCGCGTACAGCAGGTGCTCGGGAGTGATTTCGGGATTGCCCCATTCCTGGGCCGCCTCGCGCGCGGTACCGACCAGCAACTTCGCGTTGTCGGTCATCAGCTTGCCCAGATCGATGCGTTGTACCGGTGGCTTCGAGGACATTCCGGAACTGAAGAACCGCTGGAAGATGTCGTCGAAAGGATCGCGAGAACTCGGCCAATTCGCTGTCATGCCCACACCTCTTCGCTCGTCGCGCCGTGGCTCACGGCGACTCATGCAGATCGGGGTCGGTACTGCCAGCAATACTTCGGCATCCTCGAAAGGTGTGCAAGGGATTGGACAGTTTCACATCGGCGATGTCGGCAGGTGTGGCGCACAAACCAAAATCCGGTCGAAACGCTCCCGAACCACCGGTTTTGTCTGATTCTTGATGACAGGGCGCCGCAGCCGGGTAGCGTGGCGACCCGCGAGGTGGTATCGGCCGCAGCGCCCATTTTTGCCCGCCGACCAACTGGGTCGAACAGGCCGACGGGAAGTAGAGCACGGAGTTTGGTCAACGACGTCATCGATGTCAGCGCGGATTTCACGATCGCGCGTCAAGCGTTGTGGGATGTACTGCTCGATCCCCAGAGTTACCCACGCATGTTCACCGGGATCGGCAGTTGCGAACCGGTGGAACGCCCCGACGGCGCGGTCCACTGGCAGGTACGGGTCGGATCGGCCGACGGCGGTATCCGCACGCACGAGTTCATTCTCGTGATCGGCCGCTGGTACGAGAGTTTCGAACTGCGCAGCCCGGTCCTCGGCAGTTTCGCCGCGATCCGCTTGCGTGGCGACCAGCAGCGGACGCGTCTGGACATCACCCTCTTCGCGACCGCGCGGATTCATCCGCTGCTCGAACAGGGCGGCAACTCACTGGTCACCGACTGGGTGAAGGCGGGGCTGCGCCGGACCGCCGACTCGATCGCGGGCACCCGTTCCTCGGTGGTGGTCAACGCCGAACGCTCGATGGTGCGTCGCAACGCCGGGGTGGCGCGCAGCATCGCGGCGACCGGGCTGATGCGGCCCGAGCCGGTGTCGATCGTGCGACAGCTTCGCTCCCTGTCGAAGTGGGGCTTCAACCTGGCCGGCGGCTATGCGGCGGGCGCGGCGTACGAGCCCGATCGGCTCGCGCTGATCGATGCGGGCGGGCACCGCACCTTCGCCGAGGTCGACGCCAGATCCACCGCGCTGGCCGCGGCGATGCACGCTATCGGATTGCGCAAGGGCGACGCCATCGGCCTGCTGGCGCGCAATCACGCGGGCATGGTCGAAACCATGGTCGCCGCAGGCAAACTCGGCGTCGACGTGGCGCTGCTCAACGCGGGGCTGTCGGGGCGGCGGATCGAGGAGATCGTGCAGCGGCATCGCCTGAGCGCGGTCTTCGTCGACGGTGCGCTGGAAACGCTGATCCGCTACCTGCACAGCGAGGTGCCGCGCTACACCACCGACAACTGTCCGCCCGACCCCGATCGCACCACGATCGACGACCTGATCACCCAGGCGCACAACGACTTCCCTATCCCCGCCCATCCCGGCCGCCTGATCGTGCTCACCTCCGGCACCAGCGGTTCGCCCAAGGGCGCGCGCCGCCCGCACGCCAAGGGTTTCGGCACTATCGCCGCGCTGCTCTCGCGGATCCCGTTGCGCGTGGAAGAGGTCATGCTCATTCCCGCGCCGCTGTTCCACACCTGGGGTCTGGCCGGGTTGCAGCTGAGCACCGCGTTGCGCGCCACCGTGGTGTTGTCGGACGGTTTCGACGCGATGGACTGCCTGCGCGCGGTCGTCGAACATCGGATCACCACGTTGATCGTGGTTCCGACGATGGTGGAACGCCTGCTCGAGGTACCCGACGAGGTCCGGGCGGGCCTGGACCTGTCGTGCCTGCGGTTCGTGGTCAGCTGTGGTGCGCCGCTGGCCGGAGCCACCGTGCTGCGATTCCTGGACAGCTACGGCGACGTGCTCTACAACGTGTACGGCTCCACCGAGGTCTCGTGGGCCAGCGTCGCCACCCCCGACGATCTGCGGGTGTCGCCGACGACCGCGGGTCGCCCGCCGCTGGGCACCCGGGTCGCGGTGCTCGGTCCCGACCTGCGGCCGGTGCCGGTCGGCTCCACCGGACACATCTTCGTCGCCAATCACATGCTCTTCGACGGTTATGTGAACTCCGCGCCGCCGGAGGAGGCCGACGGCATGCTCGACACCGGCGACCTCGGCTATCTCGACGCCGCGGGACGGCTGTTCGTGGCGGGCCGCGACGACGAGATGATCATCTCCGGTGGCGAGAACGTCTTCCCGCGACCGGTCGAGGAGGCGCTCGCCCACCTGCCGCAGATCAGCGAGGTCGCGGTCGTCGGTGTCCCGGACCGGGAGTTCGGTCAGCGACTGGCCGCGTTCGTGGTGAAACGCGAAGGGGCGGGACTGGATTCGGACATGGTGCGGACCTACATCCGCAACCGGCTGAGTCGCTTCTCGGTGCCCCGCGATGTCACGTTCCTGAGCGCGCTGCCACGCGGGGAGACCGGCAAGATCCTCAAGCGGGTGCTCGTGCCGGGGTCAGCGTTGAGCGAGTAGCAACCCCACCGCGCGCTCGATCGTCGCCGACGCCTGCTCGCCCGACAGTCCGCGCCGGTCCTGTAGATGGTGGCGCGTCGGCCAGGCCAGGGCGCCGTCGACCAGATCGAGCAGCCCGTCGTCGAGTTCACCGTCGGGCCGGGACAGTTCGGGTGCGAACAGCGCGGCCAGCACGGCGCGGATACGTTCGTCGGTGCGCCGCATCCGTTCGTCGATCGCGGCGATCGATCGAGATTCCTGCAGACCGGGCAACCGGGGCACGCGCTGCAGGTCGAAGATCGCGGCGCTCTGGCGCACCGCGACCGTGATCCGCTCGGCCAGGGCGGGCGAGGGATCCGCGACGACCAGGCACGCCTCGACCATCTCGGACTGGCGCTCTGTCGCGGCCACCAGCAACGCTTCCCGATCGGGGAAGTGCACGAAGACACTGCGTTCGGAGGTGCCCGCTCTGGCGGCGATCTCGCGCGCGGTCGGTGCGAAATCGCCCGCCGTCACCGCGGCGAGCAGTCCGTCGATGATCGCTTCACGCGTTTTCGCCGGATCCCGCCGCCGCCGCGGCGCGCGCGCCTGCCTCGCGCTCGCCGCGGCGTCCTGCTCCGATCTCATCGACCCATCACAGCACAGTTCGCCGCCGGCCTACGTGCTCGGCTCCGGTGCGGTCCGGTTCATCACCGAATGCTGGCGCGAATACGCGAAGTACACGATCAGGCCGACCGCGAGCCAACCGGCGAAGCGCACCCAGGTCTCCCACGGCAGCGACCAGATCAGGTAGGCCGAGAAGCCGATCCCGACCAGCGGGATCACCGGCATCAACGGCAGCCGGAACGAACGCGGGGCGTCGGGCCTGGTGCGCCGCAACACGATCACCGACAGACACACCACGATGAACGCCATCAGAATGCCGATATTGGTGAGCTCGGCGACGGTGTTGATCGGCAGCACACCGGCCAGGATCGCCGCGCCGAAGCCGACGATCCAGGTGACCCTGGTCGGCACCTTGCGGGTGGGGTGGGTCTTGGCGAACCAGATCGGCAGCAGCCCGTCGCGGCTCATCGCGAACCACACCCGGGTGACGCCGAGCATGAAGGTGAGCACCACGGTGATGATGCCGACGATCGCGCCCACCGCGATGATGTTGGCGACGCCCGGCATCCCGACCGATTCGAACGCGGTGGAGAACCCGCTGGTCGGACTGATCTCGGTGTACTTCTGCATGCCGGTGAGCACGAGCGTGGCCAGCACGTAGAGCACCATCGCGATCGCCAGGGAGTAGATGATCGCCTTGGGCAGGTGCTTGCGTCCGTCGATGGATTCCTCGGCGGCGGTGCTCATCGCGTCGTAACCGAACACGGCGAAGAACACCGTCGCCGCGCCCGTCCACACCGCGCCGGTGCCGAACGGGAAGTACGGGTCGTAGTTGGCGCTGTCGATGTGGAACACGCCGAGCACCACGATGAGCACGACCAAGGCGACCTTGATGCCGACCGCGACGGTTTCGAACCGGCCGACGCTGCCGATACCGCGTGAGAGAACCCACGCGGTGCCGAGACAGAACAGCACCGCGAACAGGTCGACCACCCGGCCGTCGCCGGTATCGGGCGCGCCGAGCATCCATTCCGGCAGGGTCAGGCCGACCTGGTCGAGCAGGAACCCGAAATACCCCGAGACTCCGATCGCGACCACCGCCGCCACCGCGATGTACTCGAGCAGCAGATCCCAGCCGATGAACCAGCCCGCGAGCTCACCGAGCGAGACGTAGCCGTAGGTGTAGGCCGAGCCCGCTTTCGGGACCATGCCGGCGAATTCGGCGTAGCACAGCGCTGCCGCGGCACTGGCGACACCGGCGATCAGGAACGAGATCAGCACCGCCGGACCGGTGACCGAGTGCGCGACCGAGCCCGCCAGCGTGAAGATGCCCGCACCGATGATGCCGCCGACACCGATGGCGGTGAGCTGCCAGAGGCCGAGCGATTTGGCGAGGCGCTCGTCACTGGGGACCTCGTCGTCGACCTCCGTCAAGGGTTTGCGGCGCAACATCTGGGTGCGCAGCTCTGCGAAAGACATTCGCGTTTCCTTCCATCGGCGCCCACCGCCGCGTCACGGTGCGCTCATCCGAGTACACCGCCACGCGCAATCACGGACGTCGAGAGTGAATAATGTTCAGCGGCGATGATCGTTGGGCAGGGCTGGTCATCGGCCGCGCGCGCCGGCCATCGCGCGCAGGAAGAACCTGAGGTTGGCGGGCCTTTCGGCCAGCCTGCGCATGAAGTACCCGTACCACTGGTCGCCGTAGGGGACATACACGCGAACATGGTTGCCCGCGGCGGCGAGCCGGTGCTGTTCATCGACGCGAATGCCGTACAGCATCTGGTACTCGTACTCCTCGGTCTTGCGTTGCGCCGACTGCACGCCCACCCCGGCCGCGGTGATCACCGCCGGGTCGTGCGAGGCGATCATCGGATAGCCCGCGCCCGCGGTGAGTACGCCCAGGCACCGCATGTACGACGCGTCGACCTCGGCCTTGTCGCGGAAGGCGACCGACTCGGGTTCGTCATAGGCGCCCTTGCACAGCCGGATGCGCGAACCCGGGCCCGCCAACGCGCGGCAATCGTCCTCGGTGCGGCGCAGATACGCCTGCAACACCGTGCCCAGCCACGGGTAGTCCGCGCGCAGTTCGCGCACGATCGACAGCGTCGAATCCGTGGTGGTGTGGTCCTCGGCATCGACGGTGACCCAGATCCCCGCGGCCTCGGCGGCGGCACAGATCTGGCGAGCGTGCTCGCGGGCGATGGCGTGCCCGTCGCTCGGCAGGGCCTGCCCGAGTGCGGACAGTTTCACCGAAACCTCCAGTGGCCGAACAGCTCCCGTCGCCACCTCGGAGTGGGGGAGGGCGCCGAGCGCGGCGATCAAGGCCCGGTACTGTGCGACGGTCGCCTCCGCGTCGGCCAGGTCGGTGGTGTCCTCACCCAGATAGTCGATGCTGACGAAACATCCTGAGCGCAACAGTGTTTCGGTGGCCCGCACCGCCTCCTCGGTGCTGGTGCCCGCGACGAAGCGGGCCACCACCGCCCGGCTGACCGGCAGCCGGGTGACGGTGCGCTCCAGCCGGGGTGACCGCGCGGCGGCGAGCATGGTCGAACGCAGCAGAGCAGACATCAGCCGGCCTCCGGAGCCTGGTGGGGGTAGCGGTGCTCGGTGGGTGGAACGAAGGTTTCCTTGATCGTGCGCGCGGAGGTCCAGCGCAGCAGATTCTGCTGGGAGCCGGCCTTGTCGTTGGTGCCGGACGCGCGCCCACCGCCGAAGGGTTGCTGGCCCACGACCGCCCCGGACGGTTTGTCGTTGATGTAGAAGTTGCCGGCGGCGAAGGTGAGCCGGTCGGTCGCCGCGGTGATCGCGGTGCGGTCCTGCGCGATGACCGAGCCGGTGAGCCCGTAGGGGCTGCCGGTGTCGACGAGGTCCATCGCGTCGGCGAAGGCGGTCGGGGTGCTGTCGTCGTAGACGTGCACCGCCAGGATCGGGCCGAAGTACTCGGTGCGGAAGACCTCGTCGGCGGGATCGTCACCGACCACGATGGTCGGGTCGATGAACCAGCCGACACTGTCATCGCTGTGCCCGCCCGCCACCACGGTCAGGCCCGGGGTGGCCTTGGCGCGCTCGAGCGCGGTGATGTTGCGGTCGAAGGCGCGTCGATCGATCAGCGCCCCACCGAAATTGGTGAAATCGGTGACATCGCCATAGCGCAGGTTCGATGTCCGTTCGATCAGGTCTTCCGACATCGTCGCCCACACCGAACGCGGGATGAAGGCTCGCGAGGCGGCCGAGCACTTCTGGCCCTGATAGTCGAACGCGCCGCGCACCAGCGCGGTGGTGAGCACAGCCGGATCGGCCGACGGGTGCGCGAGCACGAAGTCCTTGCCGCCGGTCTCGCCGACCAGTCGGGGATAGGTGCGGTAGCCGTCCACATGCCGCGCCACCTCGCGCCACAGGTGCTGGAAGGTGGCCGTCGACCCGGTGAAATGCACCCCGGCCAGGCGTGGATCGGCCAGCACGACATCGGAGATCACCGGCCCCGGCCCGTTGACCAGGTTGATCACCCCGGGCGGCAGGCCGGCCGCCTCGAGCAGTCGCATCGTCAGATAGGCCGCCACCGCCTGGCTCCTGGCCGGCTTCCACACCACGGTGTTGCCCATCAGCGCGGGCGCGGTGGGGAGATTGCCCGCGATCGCGCTGAAGTTGAACGGCGTCACCGCGTAGACGAACCCCTCGAGTGAGCGGTACTGCATCCGATTCCACACCCCCGGTGTGGAGATCGGCTGCCCGGCGAGGATCTCGCGGGCGAACGAGACATTGAACCGCCAGAAGTCGATCAGCTCGCACGGTGCGTCGATCTCGGCCTGGTAGGCGGACTTGGATTGCCCGAGCATCGTCGCGGCCGCGATCTTCTCCCGCCACGGCCCGGAGAGCAGGTCGGCGGCGCGCAGGAAGATCGCGGCTCGATCGTCGAACGACATCGCCTGCCAGGCGGGCGCCGCGGCGCAGGCGGCTTCGACCGCGGCGGCGGTTTCGCCGGTGCTCGCCTCGTGCAGGGCGCCGAGGACGGCGGCGTGCCGATGCGGTTGGACCACGTCGAAGGAAGGGCCGTCGCCGGGCAGGTGGCGACCGCCGATCACGTGGCTGATCTGGGTGGGGGAGGCGGACAACTCGGCGAGCGCGGTCTGGAGGCGGCTGCGTTCCGGGCTGCCCGGAGCGAAGGTGCCGACGGGTTCGTTGACCGGCGGCGGGGTGGTCGCGATGGCATCCATGAGTGCGGCTCCTGCGTTGTGAGGGATAGCGGGATGTGACGTAGTCAACACCGATCGGCAGCAGTCATAATCGTCTGATCGGATGAATATCCGTGCGAGCCTTTGTTCGATCGACCAAACCGGAGGTGCGCGATGTCCGACGGGTCCACCACGCTGCGTGAGCTGCTCGCCGCCCTCGACCACACCGTCGCGACCCTCGTCGACGCGCCGGCGGGCAAGGAGATCGCGGTGCGAACAGTCGCGTTGGCCGAGCCTGCCGACCTGCCCGAACACCTCGATACGCAGGGCACGCTGCCCGCGGTGTACCTACTGGTCGGCGTCGACGCCGACGCGACCGAGCGCTGGTTGCGCGAAGTCGGCGACCGCGACCCCGCGCAGCGACCGCGTGTACTGATGACCAAGAGCGCCAACGACTCACCCGCGGTGCGCGCCGCCGCCCACACCGCAGGCGTCGCGCTGGTGCACGTGCACCGGCAGGCGCGCTGGGACCAGGTGTTCTCGCTGATCCGGCGGATGCTGGCCCGTTCACCCGGTCAGCGCGCCGCGTCCGGCGAGCACGACCTGCTCGCCCCCGACACCGACCTGTTCGGGCTGGCTCAGGTGCTGGCCAGGGAAACCGGCGGCATGGTCTCGATCGAGGACCCCCAATCGCACGTCCTGGCCTACTCGGCCTCGGACGCGTCGGCCGACCAGCTGCGCATCCAGTCGATCCTCGGGCGGGAAGGCCCGAGCGACTACCTGCGGATTCTGCGGGAATGGGGCGTGTTCGACCGGGTGCGGCGGGGTGACGAGGTCGTCGACGTGCCCGAGCATCCCGAGCTCGATATCCGCCGCAGACTCGTCGTCGGCATCCGGCGTGGCGCGGGCGGTGCGCGATCCAGAATGCTCGGGACCATCTGGTTGCAGCAGGGTGCGGGGCCGCTGCGACCCGACGCGGCGCAGGTGCTGCGCGGCGCGTCGGCGGTGGCGGCCAGGATCATCGCGCGACGGCTGGACGCGCCCTCGACCGAGGCATTGCTCGTCCGCCGGCTGTTCGGCGCGCACGGCGCGGGTGTCGATGTGCCCTCGGTGGCCGCCGCGCTGAACCTGCCGACGACCGGCCCCGCCGCGGTGATCGGCTTCGCGCCGATCGGCCCCGCCGCGGGACTGGCCGCGTCGAGTGGCTTGATCCGTTTGCACGCCAGCGCTTTTCGTGACGATTCGGTGACCGAGTCGATCGGCGAACGGGTCTATGTCCTGTTGCCCGCCTACCATTCCGAGCGCAGCGTCGGCTCGTGGGTGCGCAAGCTGGTGGGCCAGCTCGAGCAGACGCGCGAACTGGTCGTGCGGGCCGCGATCGCCGCACCGGTCGCCGGGCTCACCGCGGTCGCGGGTGCGCGCGCGGAGGTCGACCGGGTGCTGGACAGCCCGGTCGCCGACTCCACGGGCAGCCGGGTCGCCACGCTGGCCGATGCGAGGACCGCGGTGCTGCTGGCCGAGATCATGGAGCTGATCCGTGAGCGCCCGCGCCTGCACGATCCGCGCCTGGCCGACCTCGACGCCTACGATCGAGCCCATGCCGCTGACCTGCGGGTATCGGTTCAGGCCTATCTGCGGGCGCACGGTGAGGTCCGCGCCGCCGCGGCCGTGTTGCGGGTGCATCCGAACACGCTGCGCTACCGGCTGCGGCGGGTGGAGGCGATTCTCGGCATCGATCTGACCGACCCCGAGGACCGGCTGCTGCTCGATATTCAGCTGGCCGCGCTGCCCGGTACGGCGATTGCTCAGAAATAACACAGATATTGCAGTTAGACTGCAATAGTCGTTCGGGTCGGACGGTCGTGGAACGAAGGAGCAACGGTGAGCAGTGCACACACGGGTCGGGGCGAGCTGTCGCGGCGCGGGATGCTGGGTGTCGGAGTCGGCGCGGCCGCCGCGGTAGCGGTCGGTGCGACCCTCACCGGATGTGGTGACCAACCGGAGGGAGTCACCCCGTCGAGCACCCAGACCGACCCGACCGAGGCCATCCTGGAGGCCAACCGCGCGCTGGCCGACACCCTGCCCTTCGGCGATACCGCCGACTTCGCCGACGCCGACCGCGGCTGGATCGCCTCCCTCGAACCGGGCACGGTGACCGACCCGTCGGGGAAAGTGGTGTGGGACAACGACTCCTACGACTTCCTCGCCGGCTCCTGTCCGCAGTCGGTGAACCCGAGCCTGTGGCGGCAGTCCCAGCTCACCGTCAAGCAGGGCCTCTACGAGATCGCGCCGGGCTTCTATCAGATCCGTGGCCTCGACCTGTCGAACATGACGCTGATCGAAGGCGAGACCGGCGTGGTCGTCATCGATCCGCTGGTCTCGGCGGAGACCGCGGCCGCCGGGCTCGCGCTCTATCGCAAGCATCGCGGCGACCGGCCGGTCACCGGACTGATCTACTCCCACTCCCATGTCGACCACTTCGGCGGCAGCTACGGCGTCATCACGCCCCAGGACGTCGCCGCCGGGCGCTGCCCGGTGATCGCGCCGTCGGGATTCATGGAGCACGCCGTCGCCGAGAACATCTACACCGGCACGGCGATGGCCCGCCGCGCCGCCTACATGTACGGCGCCGCCCTGCCTCGCGGCCCGAAAGGCCAGGTGGGATCCGGTCTCGGGCAGACCACTTCGGTCGGCACGATCAGCCTGATCCCGCCCACCGTGCACGTCACCCGCACCGACCAGGAAGAGACCGTCGACGGCGTGCGGATGGTCTTCCAGCTGACGCCGGGCACCGAGGCGCCGTCGGAGATGAACTTCTACTTCCCCGATCGCCGCATCCTGTGCATGGCCGAGAACGCCACCCACACCATGCACAACATCGTCACCCTGCGCGGCGCGCTGGTGCGCGACCCGCATGTCTGGTCGAAATACCTCACCGATTCGATCAACCGCTACGGCCGTCGGTCCGATCTGGTGTTCTCCTCGCACCACTGGCCCCTCTGGGGGACCGATCGGATCGTGGAGTTCCTGTCGCTACAGCGCGACATGTACGGCTACCTCAACGATCAGACGCTGCGACTGCTGAACCAGGGCTACGTCGGCGCCGAGATCGCCGAAATGCTGCGGATGCCGCCCGCGCTGACCGCGTCGTGGTCCACGCACGGCTACTACGGCTCGGTGAGCCACAACGTCAAAGCCGTGTACCAGCGGTACATGGGCTGGTTCGACGGCAACCCCGCGCACCTGTGGGAACACCCGCCGGTGGAGAACGCGCGCCGTCACGTCGACGCGATGGGCGGCGCCGACGCGGCGCTGCGCACGGCGCAGAAGGCCTACGACGCCGCCGATTACCGCTGGGTCGTCCAAGTCGTGAACTACGTGATCTTCGCCGACCCCACCAACAAGACGGCGAAAGACTTGCAGGCCGGCGCCTTCGAGCAACTCGCCTACGGCGCGGAGAACGCCACCTGGCGCAACTTCTATCTCAGTGGCGCCTACGAACTGCGCCACGGCTCCTTCGGCACGCCGACAACGGCCAACTCCGCGGCGATGGCGAACGCGCTGAGCGTGGAGCAGGTGTTCGACGCGGTGTCGCTGCGCATCGACGGCCCGAAGGCCTGGGACGTCCGGATGAGCACCGACTGGCGGATCAGCAACGAGGACAACCGTGTTCACCGCGTCGAACTGCGCAACGGCGTCCTCGTGCACTACGACCGATTCCCCGGTGACGCGCTGCCCGCGCCCGACGCGACGATCACCCTCACCCGTCAGACCCTGATCGCCACTCTGGTCGGTGGCGCCGACCTGCGCAAGGGCGTCGCGAGCGGTGACATCGCCATCGACGGCGATGTCACCGCACTGGCGAAGCTGCCCGGCCTGATCGACAAGCCGGACCCGAACTTCGCCATCGTCACGCCGTAGTCAGGACCCGGTGGGCACCTCGCCGACCGCCTCGGCCGGATCGATCACGCCGAACACCTCACCCTGGGGCGCCTGCAGAATGCCCATCCGGCCGAACGGGCTGTCGTCGGGGCCCATGATCACCGATGCGCCCAGCTCGGTGGCCGCGGCCAGGGAGCCGTCGGCGTCGTCGACCTGGATCCAGGTGAGCCAGTAGGGCGGGGTGCTCAGCGCTGAGGCGTCCATCATGCCGCCGACCTCGTGGGCGTCCCCGGGCAGCGCGAAGGTGGAGTAGGTGAAGGATTCCCCGTCGCCGATCTCGTTGTACTGCCAGCCGAACACCTGGTGGTAGAACTCGTGGGCCTGGTCGTAGGCGGGGGTGTGCAGTTCGTTCCAGCAATAGGCGCCGTGCTGGTTGAACACGCCGGCACCGTGGTGGGCCTTGGCTTCCCATACGCCGAAGACCCCGCCTGCCGGGTCGCCGGCGATGAACATCCGTCCGACGTCGAGGACATCGAACGGCGGCATGAACACCTGCCCACCCGACTTGCTCACCCGTTCGGCGATCTCGTCGGCGCGTTCGGCGGCGAAGTAGGTGGTCCAGACGGACGGCATCTCGCCCATGCCCTCGGGTTTGGGCCCGATGCCCGCCGCCGGTCGGCCGTCGAGCGTGGCCATGAGATAGCCGCCGGCTTCGGCGGGACCGTCCTGGATCTCCCAGCCGAACAGCGTGCGGTAGAAATCGCGGGCGGCGGCGGTGTCGTCCACCTGACAGTCGATCCAGCAGGGAGTTCCCTGCGGCCAAGCTTCGTCGCGTGTCGGCATTGTCGAACGTCCTCCTCGGCGATGGATGAAAGCCGGCCCCAACGCACCGGCACGGGCCAAGTCAACCACCAGCCACCGACACGACCGTGTAGCCCGCGACCGCGCTGAACTGGAATAACGTGTATTCACAGCGACAGTCCGAGCGGGCCGACGCTCACCCGGCAAACTCGTTACTCCTGTTACGGTTTCCGCGCCGATCGTGCGGTGGCTTGGTCAACGTTGGAGACGAACCGGTCGGGAGCGACTCATGGTGGTAAGAGGTTCGGAACGCGGGTTGATCCGGATTCTGGTGACGATCCTCGCGGTCGTCGTCGTGCTCGGCTGCGGCGGCGGTCCCGCCGGCGCACAGCCGCCGGACGCGCCGTCCGCGCGATGGACCGCCCAGCACGACGGCCCGGGGGCCTACCCCGAGGTGCGGGTGGAGCGCGGCGTCCAGATCGCGATGAGCGACGGCGTGGTGCTCAAAGCCGACGTCTACCGTCCGGCCGACGCCGCGGGCGTGATCGAGCAGAAGCCGCTGCCGGTGATCGTCAGTCTGACGCCCTATTCGAAACTCATGACCGGGCTGATCGAATCGGCCGCCGCGATCCCGGGCCTGCAGTCCACCGCTGTCGACATCGTGCGCAGACTGAACCTGTCCACCACCCCGATCAGCGGTTTCGGCGACCTCATGCAGGCACTGGACGGCGGCATGATCCAGACCATGCTCGGCGTCGATCGCAAACTCGTCAGCGCCGGTTACACCGTGATCGTCGCCGATGTGCGCGGAACCGGCCTGTCGCAGGGCAAATGGGACACCCTCGGCGCACGCGAACAACTCGACACCCGCGAGGTGATCGACTGGGCGGCCACGCAGCCGTGGTCGAACGGGCGCATCGGGATGAGTGGCGGCTCCTACTCGGGGATCAACCAGTTGCGCGCCGCCGAGAACGCCCCGCCCGCGTTGCAGGCGATCTTCCCGGTCGAGCCCGGCAGCGACCTCATGCGCGACGTGGTCGCCCCCGGCGGCGGCGTCGGCACCACGTTCCTGCCGATGTGGCTGAACTCGGTCAACCAGCTCAAACTCGTTCCCGACGTGGCCTCGATGGTCGACGGCAGCTTCGACTGGACCTGGTTCAACGATCGCCTCGCCGACCCGACCACCAACTTCGACCTGCTCGCCCAGTCGCTGCTCACCCCGTCGTTGTCGAATATGCCGCCCGCGCTCGACGGCGCGCTCGACGACACCTCGGCGTTCCGTGAGGCGATCATGGGCCATCCGGAGAACGTCACGGTGCCCACCTTCGTCTACGGCGGCTGGCACGATATCTTCGCCAACAGCGCGACCAAGCTGTACGAGCAGATCCCGTTGCCCGCCGGGCGCAAGCAGCTCGTCGTCGGCGACACCTATCACGCCAATCCCGGTGCGGGCACCGGTGTTCCCGGCGCGCCCCCGCGCCTGGACGTGCTGCAGCGGGCCTGGTTCGACAAGTGGCTCAAGGACATCGACAGCGGCGTCGAGAGATTCGGACCGGTCACGGTGAAACAACAAGGTGGCAGCTGGGTGACACTGCGAGAGTTCCCGCAGCCCGGCGTCACCCATCGCCGTGTCTACCTCTCCGCCGCGCCGAGTGGCAGTACCGAGGACAGTCTGCACGACGGATCGCTCACTGCCACAGGACCTTCCGCTACCGAAACACTGACCGTCGCACCGGGTTTGAATCAGATCTGCTCGCGTGACGCGGCACAGGGCTCGGCGGGCATGACGGCCGCGTTCGACACCTGCGCGAAGGACTCCCGCATCGCCGAACGCAACGGCCTCACCTTCACCAGCGCCCCGCTGACCGAACAGACGGTGATCTCGGGCCCGATCAATGTGCGGCTCAACACCATTCACGACGCCACCGACGGATTCTGGAACGTCACCGTGAACGATGTGGCACCCGACGGGACCTCGACGGTGCTCACCACCGGCCAGCTCACCTCGTCGATGCGGGCGGTCGACGAGCGTCGCAGCGCGCGCTCGATCAACGGCGACTTCACCGCGCCCTTCAACCCACTCACCGTCGATCGGCTGCTCCCGGTGGTTCCCGGCGCTCCCACCGATATCGATGTGGCCGTCATCCCGACCCAGGCGGTGCTGGCGCCGGGCCACCGGCTGCGCATCGACGTCTTCGCGGGCAACGCGCCCAAGGCGTTGCCGTTCCGGCCGATGCTGAACGCCAGCGGCCTCGAGCCCCAGCACGTTCGGCTCGACCCCGCGTCGCCGAGCTTCGTCAACCTGCCCACCGACCGTCCGATTCCCTGATCGACGCTGGGGAATCCGTCGCCCCCGCTACCCTCGGTCGGGCAGGACGGGTGTGCGTGCTGTGGAGTTCGTTCCGACGAGGAGGTCGCTGTGGTCGAACCTGTCATCGTGGTGATGGGGGTGTCGGGGTGCGGGAAGACGACCGTCGGCGCGCTGACCGCCGACCGGCTCGAAGTCCCGTACGCCGAAGGTGACGACTTCCATCCGCAGGCCAATATCGACAAGATGGCCGCGGGTATCCCGCTCACCGACGAGGATCGGCTGCCCTGGCTCGACACCGTCGCGGACTGGCTCGCCGACCACCAGGCGAAGGGCGGGGTCGCGACCTGCTCGGCGTTGCGGCGGGTGTATCGCGACCGCCTGCGCGAGAAGGCGCCGCAGACCTACTTCGTCCACCTGGCCGCCACCCGCGAGGAACTGCTCCGCCGGATGACCGGCCGACTCGGTCACTTCATGCCGACGATCCTGCTCGACTCCCAGCTCGACACCCTCGAACCGCTGGGAGCCGACGAAGCGGGCGTCACCCTCAACGCGTTGCAGCCGCCGAGCACGCTCGTCACCGAGGCCGTCGACTACTGGATCGCCGATCACCGCTGAAGCAGCGGATGTAGCTCTTCGACCGGGGCCAGCATCAGCATCGCGCCCACGACCAGCGCCGCCAGGCAGACAGCGCTGAAGAACAACACCCACAGCACCGCGGGCAGATGGGTCAACCGGGCCAACTGGTCCGCGTCGGAGTCCGTCCGCCCCGGTTGCCTGCGTCGGCTGCGTTGCAGTTCGAAGACCGGCCGCACTCCGGCGGCCAGCAGGAACCACGCCGCGAGATAGGCGAACGCGGCCTGCAGCAGATCGCTGCCGAACCACGACACCCCGAACACCAGTGCGCCCAGCACGAACACGGTGAGCAGCCCGTACACATTGCGCACCTTGATCAGCACCGCCGCCAGCATCACCAGCGTCGCCCACAGCATCACCGTGACCCGGCCCGTTCCGAGCAGCGCCGCATAGCCGAGCCCGAGCAGCGCCGGCGCCGGATACCCGGCGGCCGCGGTGAGAATCATGCCGGGACCGCTCGGTTTGCCGCTCGACACCGTCAGTCCCGACGTGTCGGTGTGCAGGGTGATCGCGTGCAACCTGCGCCCGGTGAGCAGCGCGACCAACGCGTGACCGCCCTCGTGCGCGACGGTCACCGCGGCGCGGGTCAGCCGCCACAGCGGTCGGTAGCCGACCAGAATCAACGCCACCGCGGCGGTGGCGAGCACCAACCACCAGGCGGGCGCGGGCTGGGGTGCGAGGAGACGATCGAGCAGCGTGCTGGCGGATCCGGTGTTCACCGCCGCACTTTAGCTGTCCGTGGGCCGGTGCGTCGCCGACCGTGGAACCGGACTGCCGCAGCACTGCCTGCGGTGCGTCCGTTCCGTCACCGGGCCCATGGCGACGCGCATCGTGGTAGCAATGGGCATGCAGATGCGCCCTCACCGCTGGACTCCGCCGCGCCCCACCGCCCGTGCGCGCCAGACCCGGAGCGATCCGCCGATGCCGCCGACCCGACTGCTTCCGCTGCCGGGTAACGGCCCGGAGGATGTCGTGGTGCTGCCCGACGGCCGGATCGTCACCGGGACCGACGACGGCGCGATCTGGCGCGTCGATCCGGCCGACGGCACGGTCGAGCGGATCGCCGACGCCGGTGGCAGGCCACTGGGCATGCACGTCGAGGCCGACGGAGCCCTGCTGATCTGCGTCGCGGGTCGAGGCGTCCTGCGGCTGGCCGAGGCGGGCGCGGAACTCGAGGTTGTCGTCGGCGAGATCGACGGTGTCCCGATCGCGTTTCCCAGCAACGTGATCCGTGATGACGATGGCACGATCTATTTCTCGATCTCGTCGCGGCGGTGGCCGTTCGAGGAGTGGATGACCGACATTCTGGAACATTCCGGCAGCGGGCAGCTGGTCCGCCGCGATCCGGACGGACACCTGGAGGTGCTCGTCGACGGTCTCCAGTTCGCCAACGGTGTGGTACTGGCACCCGACCGTTCCTGTCTGCTGGTCGCCGAGACCGGCGCCTACCGGATCACGCGCTACTGGCTGACGGGTCCGCGCGCGGGCACCACCGACTACGTCGCCGAGAACCTGCCCGGCTCACCCGACAACATGCTGGTCGGCAGCGACGGGCTGGTGTGGGTCGGCATCGTCTCCCCACGTAACCCGTTGCTGGACAGGCTCTTCCCGCTCCCCGGGATCCTGCGACGACTGGTCGACGCGCTCCCGGATCGCCTGACGCCCGCGCCCGTCCGTTCGGTCTGGGTGCTCGCGTTCGACTTCGACGGCACCCTCGTGCACGACCTACAGCGAGACGGCGCCGACTACGCGTTGGTCACCGCGGTGGCCGAACACAACGGCACCCTCTACCTCGGCAGCCTGTCCGAGCCGGCGATCGCGGTCACCTCGGTACCGGCGACCTGACCTCAGCGCCGCACGGTGGACGGCACCGGATGGTCCGGCTCGAGCGCGGGCAGCCCGTCGATGCTGGTGGAATTGTCGCCGGCGATACGGCGGGCGAAATCGGCATCAGTGCGGCGGGTATGGGCTTCGTCGAGGATCGAGCGTTCCTCGATGAGCTCGAGTTTCGGCACCGACCAGCCACACGAGTCGGCGATCCGGTCGACCGAGATCACCACCGCCGAACGGATACCGGTGTGGCCGGTGCCGAAATGTTCACGCAGCGTGTCGAATTCGTCGGAGTCCGGGCGGACCACGCGGCCCGCGCCGAAGAGTCGCAGGATGCGGGTGGTGCGGGTGAACGAGCAGAACATCACGGTGATCCGGCCGTTGTCGCGCAGGTGGGCAATCGTTTCCGAGCCGCTGCCGAACAGGTCGAGGTAGGCGACGGTGTGGTCGTCGAGCACGGCGAAGGTGTCGCGATAGCCCTTGGGAGAGACATTCACGTGTCCGCCGGCGGACGGCGCGGTACCGATGAAGAACATCGGCTGTTCGGTGATGAATGCCCGCAACTTGTCGTCGATCCGATCGAACACCTTGCCCATGACGCACTCTCTTCGTCCCACCAGTCGGTGGGCTCCCCGCGTCCACTGTATCGACCGGCCGCGCCGGGTCCGCCGTTCGGTTCACGGTGAGGGTTACCGCAGACGGCCGCGGCGCGTTGGCCGACGATGTCCCTATGACGCAGACCGCACCGAGCCCCGCCCACCCCGTCCAGCAGCGTTACGCGGACCCGGCCACCGAGATTCCGGCCCAGTGGAATCCGGTGCTCGAGGTGCTGCACGCGCACAAGTCGGTGCGCCGCTATCTCCCGGATCCCGTATCGCCGGACACGATTCGGCTGCTGGTCTCGGCCGCGCAGTCGGCGGCGACCTCGTCGAACCTGCAGGTGTGGAGCGTCATCGAGGTCCGTGACCCGGCGCGCCGGGCCAGGCTGGCCGCGATCGCGGGCGGTCAGGCCCATATCGAGCAGGCACCGGTGCTGTTGGTCTGGACGGCCGACTTCGCCCGGTTGCGTCAGCTGGCCGACGATCACGGCGCACCGCTGGAGGGCGCGGACTATCTCGAATCCAGCTACGTCGGCTTCGTCGACGCGGCGCTCGCCGCACAGAACGCGGTGGTCGCCGCCGAATCCCTCGGCTTGGGCACCGTCTACATCGGCGCGCTGCGCAACGACCCGGAAGCGGTGGCGGCCGAGCTGAATCTGCCCGATCACGTCTTCGCGGTCTTCGGCCTCGTTGTCGGCCACCCGGACCCGGCGGAGGGCACCAGGGTCAAGCCGCGCCTACCCCAGGCGGCGGTGCTGCATCACGAGACCTACGACCTGGCCGTCCAGCGCGAGCCGGTCGCCGAATACGAACAGCGGATCGGCGAGATCTACACCGATCAGGGCCTGCCGTTCTCGTGGACCGAGCGCACCCTGGCTCGGCTGGCCTCGGCGGCCTCCCTCAACGGCCGTCACCGGTTGCGGGAGTCCTTGGCCGCCAGAGGGTTCCGGCTGCACTGAGACAGGGGCCGCTCAGCCGTCGATCGCCTTCTTGGTCAGGTCGAGCGACCGGATGCGGGCGTCGAGGTCGTAGACGAGGGTGTTGAGCATGAGCTCGTCGGGGGAGGTGGCGTCGAGCAGTTGCGCGGCTTGGGCCCGGACCGTTTCCGGCGAGCCCTGCAACTGCGCGGCCCGGCGCTGTGCGGCGAAGTGGCGTTCGGCGTCGGTGCCGGGGAAGCCCGCGGCCTGCTCCGGGGTGGCCAGTGCCTGCGGGCGACCCGAGCGCAGATTGGCGAAGGCGAGATCGCGGGGTGCGGCGAGGCGGTCGGCCTCGGCGTCGGTGTCGGCGCAGATCGCGGAGGCGGCCACGATCGTGTACGGCTCGCGCAGCGTCTGTGACGGACGGAAATTGTCGCGGTAGAGCGTCAGCGCGGCGACGGTGTTGTCCGGGGCGATGTGATGGGCGAACGCGAACGGCAGACCCAGCACCGCGGCGACCTGCGCGCTGTACCCGCTCGAGCCGAGCAGCCACACCTGCGGTTCCGCGCCGCGGCCGGGGCTTGCCACGATCCCGCTCGGATCGGCGCCACGGAAGAAGCCGATCAGCGCGGTGAGTTCCTGGGGGAACTCGTCACCACCGAGTCCTTCGGCACTGCGGCGCAGTGCGCGCGCGGTGACCGGATCGGTGCCGGGTGCGCGGCCGATCCCGAGATCGATCCGTCCGGGGTGCAGCGACTCGAGCGTGCCGAACTGTTCGGCGACCACCAGCGGCGGATGATTGGGCAACATCACCCCGCCCGAGCCGACCCTGATCCGCGAGGTGGACGCGGCCAGATGCGCCAGCACCACCGCGGGCGCGGCACTCGCGATGCCGGGCATGTTGTGGTGCTCGGCCACCCAGAACCGGCGAAACCCCTGCTCCTCGGCGTGTTGGGCGAAGCGGGTAGTCGCGTGCAACGCCGCACCGGCCGTCGCATCGGATTGCACCGGTGCCAGATCCAGAACCGACAGCGTGACGGCGCTCATGAGCCTCCTCGAGATGTGTATTACCCCTATGGAGGCCAACCCGCGCCGGGCTGCGGGTATTTCCGCGTGCCGGTGGTGGTGACACCGGCCACGGTTGCGGGGCGGTAGCGTGCACGACTGATCGACGCGAGGAAGGACTGTTTCCATGTCAGCCGATGGCTCCGGCCTATCCACCGATGCCCCCGTGGCGTCCGTCCCTCCGGCCGATTCGGAGGGATACGAACGCGGCCTGAACCCGCGCACCATCCAGATGATCGCCATCGGCGGTGCGATCGGCACCGGCTTGTTCTACGGCTCCGGTGCGGCGATCGAGCAGGCGGGCCCGTCGCTGATCCTGGCCTATCTCGTCGCGGGTCTGGCGATCTTCGTCATCATGCGCGCGCTCGGTGAGTTGCTGACCTACCGTCCGGTCTCGGGCAGTTTCGCCGAATACGCGCACGAATTCCTCGGCCGGTTCGCCGGGTTCGCGACCGGGTGGTCGTATTGGGCGGTGTGGGTGTCGACCTGCATGGCCGAGATCACGGTGGCGGGACACTACGTGCAGTACTGGTTCGATATTCCGCAGTGGGTGACCGCGCTGGTCGTGCTCGCGGTGCTGTTCACCGCGAACCTGATCTCGGTGCGGTTCTTCGGTGAGGGCGAGTTCTGGTTCTCGGCCATCAAGGTGACCGCGATCCTGGCGATGATCTTGATCGGTATCGGGGTGCTGGTGTTCGGCTTCGGCCACGCCGCCGATCCCACGGTGACCAACCTGTGGGCCGACGGAGGCATGTTCCCGCACGGGTTCGGTCAGACCCTGCTCGTGCTGCAGATCGTCGTGTTCGCCTACGTCGGTGTCGAACTGGTCGGCGTGACAGCGGGAGAAGCCCGCGACCCCAAGACCACGCTGCGCAGGGCGATCAACACCCTGCCGTTCCGAATCGGTCTGTTCTACGTCGGTGCGCTCGTGGTGATCATGTCGGTGGCGAGCTGGCGCAGTTTCCATGCCGGGCGCAGCCCGTTCGTCGAGGTCTTCGAACAGATCGGCATCCCCGCCGCGGCGGGCATCATCAACTTCGTGCTGCTCACCGCGGCACTCTCATCGTGCAATTCGGGTATCTACTCCACCGGTCGGATGCTGCGCAGCCTCGCCCTGCGCGACGAAGCGCCCGCGAAATTCGCGACCTTGAGCAAGCAGTCGGTGCCGTTCACCGGCATCTGCGCCTCGGCGGGCGCGATGGTCATCGGGGTGGTCGTCAACGCCATCTCGCCGGACAAGGCCTTCGCCTACATCACCTCGGTGAGTACCGTCGGGATCATCGTCGTGTGGAGCGTGATCCTGGTGTGCCACATCAAGTATCGCGCCAAGGTTGCGGCGGGCGAGCTGCCCGGCAGCGACTACCGGCTGCCCGGTGCTCCCGTCACCACGTGGGCCGCGCTCGGATTCCTGGGGTTGGTCGTGGTGCTGCTGCTGTGGACCGGCGGTGGGCGCACGGCACTGGTCGTCGGGGCGGTCTGGGCGGCACTGGTCTGTGCGGGCTACTACGCCTTCGGCCGTCGCGACGCGGTGCGCGCCGGATAGCTCCGTTTGCTGGAAAGCCGCTGGCAGAGAGCCATTTTCTGTCGTACCCCCTCGGTATCGTCGAAGTGTCACACAACCAGCCCGGACGCGAGTGTGGCCGGGCGGTGCGAGAACGGGGGCACACGAGATGAGTGACGAGAACCGCGGCGATCTGCGGCCGCCACGCCAGCACGGAACCACCTGGCGGGAATCGGAATACCGGATACTGGCCGACGATCTGCGCGCGGGCGCCGATCTGGCTCGCACGGCGATCACGGTCGGGCGCACCGAATCGGCGGTGCGCACCGCACTGCGCAACTTCGTGCCGCCGGAGGACCGGGTACCGACCGCCGAACGGGAACGCTGGATCCGCACACGCCTTGTCGCCGAACCGGAATGGGACTGGTGGGCGGTGGTGATCGACCATCACCGCCGCTCCCGCAGCGGCCTGTGGTTCACCCGCCACGAGCACTGCGTCCGGATCGGCTGGCGCCGCCGCACCCCCATGCCCGCGCTGGCCCAGGAACTGGCCACCTCGGAACTGTCGGTCGCCGAGCTGCTGCGTGCGCTGGGGTTGGTCGAGAGCATCGAGGAAGCCGCCGACCGGCTCGGCGCCACCCCGGGCCTCGCCCTGGCCAAACGGGTCACCGCCCGCCGTGACGAAGCTGTGGGCGCCCGCTGGATCCTGGTCGTCGACGGCGCCGCGGGCACCACCCGGCCCCGCAACGCCCCGGTCCGGCGCCAGCTGTCGCTCCACGAGACCCGCGCCGACGCCGAAGCCGAACGCGACCGAATTCTGTCCTGGCACACCCGCATCGGCCCGGAAGAACCCGACTCACCCGTGTGGTGGACCATCGCCGAACGCGGCCTGGGCGCAACAGTCGGCCACACCCGCTGTGGCACGCACGATCGCACCGCCACCGGCGGCCGAATCCGCGCCGAAGCCCTCACGGTCGGTGACATCATCCGTGTCCCGGTTCCCGACGGCGGCTTCCTCCAGGACCGCATCACCGCGATCACCCAACCCGCCGCGGGCGCACCGATCGTCGTGGATTTGGCACCGGTCGCCAACTCGAGGGTCCGCCGAGTCGTCGAATTCGCCTCCGACGAGGTCGTCGATGTGGTGCGCCGATCGGAGGAACGCTCGGCATAGCGGGGTGCGACAGTCGAATCCGGGCATGGCGGCAACGACTGCAGGCCCGGTGAACCCCGCGGTCCGGCGCGGGGTTCATGTGTGTCGGTGATCGGCGCTCATCGGGGTGTATTCGCGCGCCGGACCGTGCGGATCACCTCGGTGCGCAGGGGGAAGTCGAACTCGCCCTCGGCGGTTTCCGGTGTCGCACGCAGGTAGTCGAGGATCCGGCCCAGCACTTCGGCTCGTTCTCGCGCGGAGATGACCACGGTGTGTGAGTTGGTGCCGATGGACGCCGTCAGCGATTCGGCGGTCCGCCGCTGGCTGTGTGTGAACTCGGCGTACTCGAACGGTGCGAACAGCGGATGCGCGGGCAGCGCGTCATCGGACGACGACGGCGGAAACGACGCCGACGAGCGAGAGACATCCCGGAGCCCCGCAACCCACTCGACCTTGTTGTCGTCGTTGTTCCAGAACGCGGCGAACACCCCCTCCGCCCGCAGCACCCGCGCGATTTCGGGAAAGGCGCGGGTCTGATCGAACCAGTGGAACGCCTGGCCGGCGAGCACCGCGTCCACCGACCCGTCGGCCAGCGGAATCGCCTCCGCCGCACCGGAAAGCGCAGTGACCCCGGGGTAGAGCCGAACGAGTTCGGCCCTCATCCCCTCATCGGGTTCCACCGCGATCACCTCGACCCCCGCGGCGAGCAACCCTCCGGTGAGCTTGCCCGTCCCCGCCCCCAAATCCAGCACGACAGTCCCCTCGCCACCACCGACTGCCTCCAGCGCCCACCGAATGCCCGCCTCGGGATAGTCCGGCCGATGCTCGGCGTAGACGGCTGCCTGCGCGCCGAACGAGCCCGCCCGCCGCTTCCGCCGCCGGACCTCGTCCGCGGTCCGATCCTCGGAACTGCCGATTCCCACCATGGTACGAAGCTACTACCGCCGGCGCGCTGGGGTAGGACCGCGCGGGTGGTGAATTGTGCTGGGGTGCAGAGAGAATAGTCACCATGGATTGGACCAATGTGGCGGTTGCCTCGATCACTGTCGCCGGAACGCTCGGTGGCGGCATCGTGACCCAGGTTTTCGCGATTCGTAGCAAGCGAATCGATGCGAAGGCGCAGCGCGACAATCGGGCGGAGGAATTGCGGGAGCTCACCCGGAAAGAGGCCACCGACGAGAAGCGGGCGGTCTACGCGAGCCTCAACACCACGGCGCATTCCTGCCGAGCGGCCGTCCGCCACTACCTCGACGAGAAGTGCGGCGGGCGCACCCCCGATCTCGCCAAGTTCGAGGCAGCGCGGGAGGCGTTGCGCGACAGCTATTCCCGTGCGCAGATGGTGGTGTCGGACCGAGCCCTCGATTTCGCGTCCGAGGTGAATCGGTGCCTCGACATCGGCCATCGCACAGCGCTCGAGCTCGACGAGAACGATCCCGTGGCGGTCGAGGCGCTCTATCGCTTCGTGGACGACTCGCTGGGCTTCGGTGTGCGTCTGCTGCGTCGAGCGATTCGAGAGGATCTCGGGATCGAACCCGGGGTCGATGCCGATCTCGGCGACCACCTCGTCTCGCTCAGGGGCATGCGCCACGAGTTTGTCGGGCGGGACACCGCCGACGCGGCCGCCCAACAGCTCGACCTCCTCGATTGAGGCGGGTACGCCCGAGTTTCCGCTGCGCGTCACGGTGATCCGTGCGCAGACGATCGTGGCGTTCAGAACGCGGGTGTCACGCTGTGGCGTCGCCTCGGCGGTCGAGCGGAAAGAGGATCGGGCTGAGGAGGTATTCCGAACGATCCGCGGTGGCCGCGTTGTCGAGGTGGGGTGTGATCGCGGCGCGCATGTCGGTGATCAGCCGGGCCAGTTCGCCGGGGTCGAGCCACAGTGAGTGCTGGCGGTAGCCGACGAGATCGTCGACCGGGTCGGCGCGTTCGCCGGTGATATAGGCGTCGAATTCGGCGAGCAGGGTGGCCATCGCGGCGACGAAGATCCGGCGATGGTCCGCCGGTGTCACGGTGGCGGCGTCGATGCTCGCGCGCTCGCGGCGCAATCGGTAGCGCCGTTCGACCGCCCCGCGCACGCGTCGTTCTTCGACGACCTCGAGCACGCCACCGGAGGTCAGCAGATCGACGTGGCGGTACACCGTCGCCTTCGAGGACTCGGGCACCAGGGCGCACAGCTGCGCGGTCGTGTGCGTCCGGCCGCCCGACATCGCGTGCACGATGCGCAAGCGCACCGGGTGTGTCAGTAGCTCCAACGAGTCCATGCGTCGATGTTCTCACATGTGCTACCTTTCGCAAAGATGAGAACAATGAAAGGTAGGACACCCCATGGTCGGCAACGAGACGGCGCGTTCAGGCATCGAGTCGTGGCAGCTCCCGGACTACGTGAACCCGGAGGTCTTCGCTGATCGCGAGGTCACCGTCGGCTCCGGCGAGCTCGCTGTCGCGGGTGTCCTGAGCGTGCCGCTGGCTCCCGGCCCGCATCCGGCGGTCGTGATCCTGGCCGGTGGCGGTGGGTTCGACCGGGACGGAACCGTCGGGCCGAACCGGATCTACCGGGACATCGCGTGGGGGCTGGCCTCGCGTGGCATCGCGGTCCTGCGCTTCGACAAGGTCACCCTCACCCACGCCGACGCGGTCGCTGCGACAGCGGGGTTCACGGTGCGCGACGAGTACCTTCCCCATGCTCTGGCCGCTGTCGAAATCCTCAGGGCGACAGCGGGTGTCGACGCGCAGCGAATCCACGTGGTCGGCCACAGTATGGGCGGAAGGATGGCTCCGCGCGTGGCCGATGCCGCCGGCGAGGTCGCCGGGATCATCACGATGGCCGGTGACACGGCGCCGATGTGGTGGGCTGTGGTGCGAGTTCTGCGCCACCTCGCCGAGGTGGATCCGGTCGCGGTCGCGGCACTGCCCTCTGTGGAGACGGCGATCGAGCAGGCGAAACGGGTGGACAGCCCCGAGCTCTCACTCGAGACACCGGCCGAGGACCTCCCGTTCGGCCAGTCCGCCGCCTACTGGCTGGACCTGCGCGCGTACGACCCGGTCGCGGTCGCGGCGACCCTCGACATCCCGATGCTGATCCTGCAGGGCGAGCGCGACTATCAGGTCACCGTCGAGGACGATCTCGCGCAGTGGCGAGCGGGCCTCGCCGGCCGAGCGAACGTCGACATCCGCACCTACCCCGCCGACGACCACCTGTTCTTCCCCGGCGACTCACCCTCGATGCCCGCGGATTACGCGCGGGCGCGGCACGTCGACGGTGAGGTCGTGGCCGACATCGCGCAATGGATCACGGCGCACTGATCGTCGAGGCGACGTGGCCGCGGCCCGGCATGGTCGCGGCGGCGGCGAGCATGACGACGGCCATGGCGAGCATCGCGAGGAAGACCAGGTGGATGCCGTCGGCGAGTTCGCCCGGTGAGGGGTGGTCGGGGTTGTGGATGCCGGCGTTGACGATGGCGCCGAACACCGCGACGCCCAGTGCGCTGCCGAGGGAACGGGCGAACATGTTGGCGGAGGTGACCACGCCGCGTTCGTGCCATTCGGCGCTGGCCTGGGCGGCGATGAGGGTGGGGGAGGCGACCAGGCCCATCCCGCAGCCGATGAGGAAGCAGGAGGCCGCGATCTGCCACGGGCTCGACTGCGGTCCGACGAGCAGCGTGGTCGCGCAGCCGAGGGCGGCGATCGTACTGCCGACGACGCCGCTGATGCGGAATCCCCAGCGCAGGTACAGCCTTCCGGACAGAGTCGCGGCCAGCGGCCAGCCGAGTGTGAGTCCGCCTACGGTGAGTCCGGCCACCAGGGCGGTGGTCCCGAGCACGCCCTGGGCGAAAGTGGGTACGTACGACGTCAATCCGAGGATGACGGCGCCGACCAGCAGAGAGACCGTGCTGCTCGCGATCACCACGCGCCGGGTGAAGATCCACAGCGGCAGAATCGGATTCGCCGTCCGCAGTTCGACCACCACGAACAGCGCCAGCACCGCCACGCTGCCCACGAACAGGGTGAGCGAGACCGGCGAGGTCCAGTCCCAGGCCTGACCGCCCTCGAGCAGGGCGAGGATCAACGCACCCGCACCGACGGTGAGCAGGATCGCGCCGAGATAGTCGATGCGCTGGGTGCGGCGCACCGCCGATTCGGTGAAGTGGCGCACCAGCATCCACGCCGCGACCGCGCACAGCGGAAGATTGATCAGGAAGATCCACCGCCAGCTCAGATGGTCGGCGAACAAGCCGCCCAGCAGCGGGCCGAGTACGGCCGAACTCGCCCACACCCCGGCCAGGTACCCCTGGACCTTGGCGCGTTCGGCCAGTGTGTACAGATCACCGGCGATCACCATTGTCATCGGCTGGATCGCGCCCGCTCCGATGCCCTGGATCGCCCGGAAGGCGATGAGCGCCACCATGCTCGTGGCCAGCCCGCACAGCAGTGACCCCACCGCGAACGCCGCGATCCCGAACAGGATCACCGGCTTGCGCCCGACCATATCGGCGAGCTTGCCGTAGATCGGCACCGTAACAGCCTGTGCGAGAAGGTAGATGGAGAACAACCACGGGAACATCGCGAACCCGCCGAGAGTGTCGGTGATGGTGAGGACCGCGGTCGCGATGATGGTCGAGTCGAGCGCCACCAGCCCGGTGGCGAGCATGAGCGAGGCGAGGATCGAACCTCGTTCGGAACGCAGACCGACAGCCGGGCTCGCGGTATCGGTAGCCACCGGGGTCCTTTCGTTGCATCGACTAACCACTCGGTTCACGGTATCGGGGGCGCGACCGTTTCCGCGCGGCATTTTCCGAGGGTGTGACGCGATCGGTGGCGAGCGGGTCTTCAGTCGGCGGCGAACCTCGCGGCGATATCGGCCGCGGTGACCTTGGCCAGTTCCACGAAGAACGGCACCCGCTCATCGATCATCAGCGTCGCGGGCCCGCGCATACCGAGGGCGAAACGGCAGCGACCCTGGCCATCGAGGATCGGCAGGCCGATGGTCCGGAATCCTGGGTCGAGTTCGCGATCGTTGAACGCGTAGCCGCGCTCGCGGGTGGTGATCAGTTCCGCGCGCAGTTCCTCCGGGCTCGACACCGAACGCTCGGTGCCCTCTTCGTAAGGCAGCGATCGCAATTCGTCATCGGTGGCCTCCGACCACGCCAGCAGTGCTTTGCCGAGTGCGCTGGCGTGCAACGGCAGTCGCACGCCCTGGAGCTTGTGCCCGTCGCTCTCGCGCCACCGGCTGGTGCCCAGCAGCACGGCGTGGATGCCGTGGCGGGTGGCCACCGACCCGGTCGCGCCGGTGGTGGCGGCCAGTTGCTCGAGGTAGGGCTCGGCCAGGTAGATCCGGTGCTGGCGATAGGCGATCTGACCGTATTCGGCCAGCGCTCCGCCCATCCGGTAGCGACTGGACTCGGCGTCCTTCTCCAGGAACCCGGCCTGGACGAGCGCACCGAGCAGGCGGTGGGTGGTGCTGACCGCCAGGCCCTGGGCGCGGGCGACTTCGGAGACCCCACGCTCCTCGCCGCCACGGAAGCAGTCGAGTACCGAGAGGGCCCTGGTCACGGTCTGCACGCTGGAGGTCTCCACAGCGCCGACGGTAACACAGGTGTTCGAGCGTGCGACCGCTCGAACTTCCGTTATGTGGAAAGCGGGCGCCGGTGAACCCCCGTCACGTGCCATAGAACGACAAGTCCACCGCTGTCAAGCTTTCCGATCCGTGGAAAGGCATACCTCGTTCGAGACCACACCCGCTCCTACGCTGCGAAGGCATCAACCCCCCAGCCCCGAACAGGAGCCCCGATGTCCCGCAGGCTGCCGGCCTTCTCGCGGATCGCTCTCGCGATCGTCCCCGTCGTAGCCCTCGTCGCGGCGTGTGGCTCCGACTCCACGCCGGAACAGGGGGCGCAAGCCTCGTTCGTTCTCAAGGTCACCGATCCGGGCAACAGCGGCCCGCTCGCGGTCGGCAAGCGCGACGGCACTTTCGACAAGGCACTCGCCCCGCTGGGCGCCAAGATCCAATGGGTCAGCACCACACCGGGTTTCAGCTCCATGTTGAAGTTGTTCAACACGAGCGAACTCGACGTCTCCGGCGCCGCGTTCAGCCCCGTGGTCGGCGCGCTGTCCAAGGACGTCGGTGTGAAGATCGTCGCCGTGGCCGACCCGGCGGGTCAGGATCAGAGCGGCATCGTGGTGACCCCGGAGTCGGGCGTGACCACCGTGGCCGGCCTGGTGGGCAAGCGGATCGCGGTGAATCCCGCGGGCAAGGGCGAGTACATCACGCTCAAAGCGCTGGCCCAGGCAGGCATTCCGGCCGACAAGGTGACCCGGGTGCCCCTGCAGCAGAAGGACGCCGCATCGGCCTTCGCGACCGGCAAGGTCGACGCGTGGGCCTCGTTCCTGGTGCCTTATCAGGAGGCCAAGGCCGCGGGCGCCAAGGAGATCGCCACCGAGAAGTCCGTCGGCTCCAAGGACAACACCGTGGTGGTGTTCCGCACCGAGGTCCTCGACCAGCGCCCCGATATCGCCGCGAAGTACCTGGAGGTACTGCAGGGACTCACCGCGAAGCAGAAGGCCGCGCCCGCCGACTTCGAGAACGTCTTCGAGAAGTCCGGCCCGCGTGCGCTGACCGGTGACCGGCTCGCCGACGCGGTCCGGGTCGGCGGTGAGGTCACCGTGCCCCGCCTGCCCGCCGAGTCCGATGCCATCGACCTGGCCGACGTGGTGAACACCTTCGCCGACAACGGCGTCATCTCCCGCCGGATCACCGCCGCCGACATCTTCTACGACCTGAAATCCAAGCTCACCCCCGACCAGCTCGCCGCGTTGAAGGGCAAGTGACGATGAGCACCCTCGCCTTGGCCCCGCCCCGGGCGCGCGTCGCCCGGCAGCGGCCGCGATGGTTGTCACTGGGCCTGCGTGCTGTTCTGCCCGCCGCGATCGTGCTGGTCTGGTGGGTGGGTTCGGCGAGCGGCGCGATCTCGCCGCGGGTGATCGCGGGCCCCGGCGCGGTCTGGTCGGCGTTCGTCGAACTGTTCGACAGCGGCCAGCTGGTGGATTTCGCGCTCGCCTCGTTCGGGCGCGCGGCCGCCGGGGTCGCGATCGGCGTCGCGGTCGGGCTGGTGCTCGGCCTGCTGTCGGGCTTGTCCAGCCTCGGGGAGGAGCTGGTCGATTCGACCATGCAGATCGTGCGGGCGGTGCCGTTCCTGGCGCTGGTTCCGCTGTTCATCGCCTGGTTCGGGATCGACGAGCTGTACAAGATCCTGCTCATCGCGGTGGCGACGACGGCGCCGATGTATGCCTACACCTATCTCGGCGTGCGCAACGTCGACCGCAAGATGGTCGAGGCGGCACGCAGTTTCGGGCTCACCGGCACCCGGCTGGTCGTCGAGGTGATCGTGCCCGCCGCCCTGCCCGGGATCCTGATGGCGCTGCGCGTGTGCCTGTCGATCAGCATCACCGCGCTCATCGCCGCCGAGCAGGTCGGCACCCAGGAGGGCGTCGGCTACCTGGTGACCCTCGCTCAGGAATACAACCGCACCGACTACATGGTGCTGTGCGTCGTCCTCTACGCGCTGCTCGGTCTGGTGTTCGACGCACTCGTGCGGCTCGCGGAACGCTACGCGATGCCATGGCGGAAGCAGGTGGCGATCCGATGACGACGACAGCAGCCGCGCCGGTCCAGATCCAGACCGAAGCTCCGGCCCCGGTCGCGGTATCGATCACCGGTCTGCGCAAGGCGTTCGGTGAGAAGACAGTCCTCGACGGAGTCGACCTGACCATCCGCCGCGGCGAGTTCGTGGTGCTGCTCGGCCCCAGCGGCACCGGCAAGACCACCCTGCTGCGTCTGCTCACCGGGCTCGAAACCCCCGATGCCGGTGAGGTGCTGGTGCCCGCCCGTCGCACGACGGTCTATCAGGAGCCCCGGCTGATCCCGTCGAAGCGGGTGCTGGCCAACGTGATCGTCGGCTTGCGGCGCGGCAAGGCGCAACGTGAAGCCGGTCTGCGCGCGCTGAACGAAGTCCACCTCGACGGTAAAGCAGGCCAGTGGCCCGCCACGCTGTCCGGTGGCGAAGCCCAGCGCGCCGCCCTCGCCAGAGCGCTGGTGCGGGAACCGGAACTGCTGCTGCTCGACGAACCGTTCGCGGCACTGGACGCCCTCACCCGGCTCCAGATGCAGGACCTGGTCGGCGATCTCGTCGCCCGGCACCGGCCCGCCGTCCTCATGGTCACCCACGACGTCGACGAGGCGATCCGCCTCGCCGATCGGGTGATCATCCTCGATCACGGGCGTTTCGCCGTCGACGAGGTCATCGACCTACCCCAACCGCGCGATCACGCGGCACCCGAAACCCTCGGTTACCGCACGCAATTCCTCGCCCAGCTCGGCGTCGGACCACACACCAGGAGCCTGTCATGACCGAAACCCTGTGGTACACCCGCTGCCCCGTGCCGACCGCGAGCGGTCTCGCGCACAGCCTCGGCTGGCTCGGCGAGACCGCCGCGAGCGCGGGTCTCGAGTTCGGCGTTCTCCAGGACGCGGGCCCCGAGCTCGCCGGCCACCACTTCCTCCACGACCTGTCGGGCCTGATCCGCGAGGGCGGCAATGTGCCCGCCCTCGCCGCTCGTGCGCAGGGTTCGCCGACCCGCCTGATCGGGCTCACCTGGATCGACGAGTCCCAGGCGATCCTGGTCGGCCCCGATTCGCCGGTCGCCGACGCGGCGGGCCTGGCCGGTCTGCGCGTCGGTGTTCCTGCGTGGGCGCAGGACCAGGCGCGCAGCTTCCCGCGTGCGATGGCGTTGCACGGCTTCGCCAACGCGCTGCGGCCCGCCGGGCTGACCCTGGCCGATGTCCGGGTCGTCGAGCTCGACGTCGAGCGGGATCCGCAGGTGCGCACCGTCATTCAGAGCGCACGGCGCTCGACGACGTGGGGTGTCGAGGAACTCCTCGACGGCAAGGTCGACGCCATCTACGTCAAGGGCGCCCGCGCTCAGGAAGTGGCGACAGAGAACGGTCTGCGTGTCGCGGTCGACCTCGATGCCTCGGCCACCAAGCACCTGCGGGTCAACAACGGCACCCCGCGACCCATCACGGTGCACGCCGACCTGCTGGAATCGCGGCCCGAGGTCGTCGTCGGATTCCTCGCGCAGAGCCTGCGCGCCGCCGACTGGGCAGCCGGTGATCTCGACGGCGTCCGCACGGTGCTGCAGCGCGAAACACAGTCCGGGCCCGACGGTGTCGTCGCGGCCTACGGTGACCAGTTCCATCGCGGACTGCACCCCTCGCTCACCGCCGAACGCGTCGAACTGCTCGGCGTGCAGAAGCAGTTCCTCTACACCCACGGCTTCCTGGCCGCCGACTTCGATCTCGAATCCTGGGTCGCCGCCGAGCCGTTGGCTCGGGCACGCGAACTCGTCGCCGCCGAGCGGGTGCTCGCATGACCGAATTCCTGTGGCGGCTGCCCAGCCGTGGCGACGGTCGGCGCGCCGACCCGGGTCTGCGCGGTCGCGGTGGCTTCGGCCCGCCGGCACCGCCGCTCGAGACCACCGATGTGCGTCCGGGCCGCTTCGGTCCGTTCGACGATCTCGCCCAGATCGTCGACGCCGCCGAACTGAACGGCTTCGACGGTGTGCTCGCGCCCTACGACCCGCTCGGCGAGGAATCCTGGATCGTGGCGGCCGCCGCCCTGCGGGCCACCCGCTACACGCGAGTCACGGTCGAATTCCAGCCCGCTTTCGGCACACCGGTCTACGCGGCCAAGGTGTCGGCGACCCTGCAGCGGCACTCGGCGGGCCGGCTGAACTGGCGACTGGCGGTCGACACCGACGACGCCGAGGCCCGCGCGCGCGGCGATCGCGTCACCGGCGACGAGCGCTACGACCGCGCCGCGGAATTCCTCACCGTCGCGCGCGGCGTCTGGAACGAGAACGACATCGGCGCAGCGGGTTTCGCGGGCACCGGCTTCGACTACGCGGGCCGGTACTACGACGTCGTCGACGGGGGATTCCGCGGCATCCTGTCCGGTCTGCCGTTCCCGACCGTCCACCTGAGCGGCACGTCACCCGCCGCGCTGGCCTTGTCGGCCGCGCACGGTGACGTCCACCTCTTCGGCGAGCACGCCGACGGAATCGCCTCCGCCGTCACCGAATTGGGGGAGCGGTCCGCTGCCGCGGGGCGCCGGGTGCGGGTCGGTCTCGAGCTGCCGATCATCGCCAGGGAGACCGAGGACGAAGCCTGGGCCAGGGTCCACCGCCAGTGGGACGAGCTCGACCGCCCCGGTACTGTCGCCGAACACGCGCTGGGTGATGGACGCTGGGCGGGCTTCGACGCATTCGGCTACGACCGGCCGATCGGCTTGGTCGGCAGTTACGAGCAAGTGGCGCACCAGCTCTCGGCCTACCAGGCGGCAGGCGTACAGACCTTCGTGTTGTCGGGCCACCCCAACATCGAGGAAATCCACCGCGCGGGCGAACACCTGCTGTTCCTCGCCGACCCGGCCGGCCGCACCCTCACCACCGCGCAGGAGCTCACCGCATGACCATCGACGTCTACTGGCGCATCGGCATGGAAGGCGACCACGCCTCCCTGCGCGCCCCGCGCCGCTACAACCGGGGCAACGCGGGCGGCTACGGGCCCGGCAACATCGCACCGGCCGTTCGCGACGGCGCACTGGATCAGTACAGCTATCTCGACCATGTCGCCGCGGTCGCCAAGGCCTCGGAATCGGCGGGCTTCCTCGGCGGATTGCTGCCCTCGTTCCCGGTGACCGACGACCCGTGGGCGGTGGCCGCCGCACTCGCCGCCGAGACCACCACCTACCGCTTCATGGTGGCCTTCCAGCCCGGCTTCCTCCATCCCGTGCAGGCGGCGAGGATGTCGGCGAGTCTGCAGCGCGCCACCGGCGGGCGACTGGTCTACAATATCATCAGCGGTGGCGGCGGACCGGCCCAATTGTGGTGGGGCGACAAGGTTTCCCACGACGACCGCTACGCACGCACGAGCGAGTTCCTCGACGTGCTGCGCGGGGTATGGGACGGCGAACCCTTCGACCACGACGGCCGCTTCTTCGGCACCGAGGGCGCCGCCCTCCCGCCGGGTCTGGCCGGACAGCCCTTCCCCGAGGTGTACTTCTCCGGTTCCTCGGGTGCCGCCGTGGCCGCCGCGGGCCGCCACGCCGACTACTATCTGTCCTGGCTCGAGCCCTACGCCGACCTGCGCGCGAAGTTCGACGGCGTCCGCCGCAACGCCGAAACCACGGGCCGCACACCCAAGTTCGCGGTCCGCATCGACATCGTCGCCCGCCACACCGAGGAAGCGGCCTGGGCCGAGATCGAGAAGGGCTGGGCCTTCGTCGACCGCGACGCCGCCAACCGCGCCGCCCAGGGCGACTCCGTCGGTGCTGCCCGGATCAAGGGCTGGGTGCCCGAAACCATCACCGGCTACCGCGATCTGGAAGTCCAGCCCAACGTCTGGTGCGGATTCAGCCTGATCCGTGGTGGCCCGGCCTTCGGCCTGGTCGGCAGCTATGAACAGGTCGCCCAGCGGCTCGACGAACTGATCGACCTCGGTGTCGACGCCTTCATCCTCGCGGGCAACCCGCACCTGGAAGAGGCCTACCGGGTCGGCGAGGAAGTACTGCCACTGCTGGGCCGTTCCCGGCTCACCACCCCGTCCACCGACGCCGTCCTCGCGACGGCCCGATAACGCAGGAGCCATCTTGACCACCACCGAAACCCGTCTGCCGGAGGCCGTCACCGCTTTCGTCGATGCGGTCACCCGCGACGCCGACACCGCGTTCCGGGTATTCCGGGAGACCGGAACCGTCACCGGCAACGGCACCGTCAACTTCGTCGAGCGCGTGCCCGGCGAGGAGATCGCCGTCGCCCTCAACGAGCCGGGCCCGTGGGCCGACGACCGGACCGTCGAGCCCGTCGTCGCCACCTTCGACGGAGAAGTACTGTCCGGCAAGGGATCCGCCGGATTCGTCACCGGCTACGCGAAGGTGTTCCGCGCGCACCCCGAGATCACCTCCGTCGTTCACATCCACACCCCGTGGCTCGGCGGCTGGGCCCAGACCCACCGCACCCTGCCCATCCGCTACGCCGCCTCGCAGCGACTCACCCTGTCGCGCGAGATCCCGCCGCACATCGACCGCACGATCGGTGCGGGCGATTTCATCCTCGGCCGCCTCGAGGCCGACCCGCACCTGGTCGCGATCTTCGAGGCCAACGGCGGCGCGAATGTGATCGGTCGCGCCGGTCTGCTGGAACTGGCGAAGTTCGTCGTGCTGCTCGAGGAGGGCGCACAGTATCAGGCGATCGCCGAAACCCTCGGCGGCTCCGTCGAATTCGATCCGTCGAATCTCGCCGTGCAGTGGCAGCGCAGCGGTCTGGCCGACGAGGCCCGTCGCCTCGGCCTGATCGGAGACGCGCGATGAGCATCCGGGTCGGCTACTTCCCGCACAACAATTCGCTGTTCGTCCTGCGCCATCGCGGGATCCTGGAACGCCTGCTGCCCGAGGTCGAATGGGTCGACCTGCGCGCTCTGCCACACCCCGACCGCGTGGATCCGAAAACCGGGCTGCCGGGCGAACATTCGGACTGGCTGTTCACCGAGGGCGGCTACGACATCATCGGCACCGGCTTCACCCCGCCGCTCACCGCACTCGCCAACCAGCGCGACATCGTCTACCTGGGGATCTCGGGCCCGCGAGTGGAGAACGGCAGGCTGGTCGCGACCGCGGCGAGCGGCATCACCTCCGCCGCGGACCTGAAAGGCAAGCGGGTCGGGATCGCCCACGGCTCGTGGCAGACCACGCTGTTGCTGTTCGCCCTCGACCAGGCCGGTCTCACCTGGGCCGACGTCGAACCGATCGACGTCGACGTGCGCGGCGGCGGTGCCGCGCTGCTGGCCGGTGAGCTCGATGCCTGGGTCGGCACCTACCCCGGTCTGCAGGAGGTGGAGGCGGCCACCGAGCTCACCACGCTGGTCGACACCGCCTCGGTCTTCAGTCACCCGTCGCTGTGGTTCACCCGCCGCGACCTGGCCGAAGGCAACCGCGCCGCGGTGGAAGCGGTGCTGGCCGCGCTGCAGGAATCCGACGCCTGGATCGCCGCGAACCCGCGTGCGGCGGCCCAGTACTTCGTCGACGACGCTCAGGCGCGCGGCATCCCCGCCGACCTGGATGCCTGGGAAGCCGCGCTGCGCGGCCGTCCCTTCGGCGTGCATCCGGTGAGCGAGGACTTCCTCGACGAACAGCAACGCGCCGCCGACCTCCTCGCGGTCAACGGGCTGCTCCCGCGCACGATCGAGGTGCGGTCCGCGGTGCTGCCCTGGATCGGTGAGGTCATCAGCGAACAGTCCGCTGCCACCGTCTGAGCCGGCATCGAGTTCAGTCGCGCCGTGACCCGGTGACCCACACCGGCCCGGTGAGCAGCCAGATCACGGTGATCACGCCGAGGCTGCCGAACACTCCCATCAACTGCTCGCGTTGAGCGGCATCGGCGACGGTGTAGCTCAACGCGAGGGTGAGAGCGCCGGCGATGGCTGCCGCGCCGAGCCAGCGGGAGAAGTCGGCCCATTCCTTGCGGGTGCGTTCGGGCCCGTACTTCGGGACCTTCACCGGGACCGGCCCACCGGCGAATCGGCGGGCGAATCGCTCGTCGGCCCACCGGATCATCCGGCCACCGAACATCACTGTGCAACCGAGATAGATCCCGGCGACACGATGGGCGAAGCTCACCTCGCCACCCCGGTGGAGATCGATCGCCACCGCCGCGACCAGCACCACATCCAGCACCGGCACCAAAGCCAACGTCACGGTGCTCGCACGCGGCAATCGGATCACATACCGCAGCAGCAATCCGCCGACCACCAGCACCCAGAAACCGACTTCGCACGCGGCGATCGTCAGTAGTACGGGGTTGCTCAGTTCGTTCATTCCTTCACTGTGCCGGGCACGTCGGTCCGCCGTCGTCCCGCTTGTGGTCCGTCGCCGGTCCGCCTTTCGGGGGACCCGGCCCGTACCGGCGATGTGCTGAAATGGGGCATGCCCACGTCCCGCACGCTCCTGAGCCGGCTCGCGGACGTGCACGACAGCTCGACCGCGGCCGCCGTCGGCGTGTTCCTGGTGGGCTTGCTGTTGTGGGCGGCGGGTGGCTGGGCGGTCGTGGTCGACCGCGACCTGTACCCACCACCGGCGAAATTGGCGCTGTTGTGCGCGGCGTTCGCGATCCAGCTGACCGCGCAGCGCAGGCCCGCGCTCGCCTTCGGCCTGATGGTCGCGCTGCTGGCCGGTGACTTCGTGCTCGGTCCGTCGCTGCCGCTGTGGATCGCGCTGACCGACGTGATCTTCCTGGCCGTCAGCACCGGATCGGACCGGCTGGGCGCGGTGGTCGGCTGGTTCTCGCTGACGGTGACCCTGGGTGGATCGTTGCTGGCGCTGACCGTGTTCGGGGTCAGAGCGGCCTTCTACACCGGTTTGATCGGCGTCGCGCTCACGTGGTCGCCGCTCGGTTACGCCCGCGCGGTGCGGGCCTCGCGTCGCACGGTCGAGGCCGAACGGGCCGCGGCCCGCGCCGAGCTCACCGCCCGCGATGCCGAACGGTCCGCGGCGATCGGCGAGGAGCGGCGGCGATTGGCTCGTGACCTGCACGACGCGGTGGCGGGCCACGTCTCCGCCGTCGCCATCCTCGCCGAAGTCGCGCTCAAAGATCCCGGTAACACCGCGGTGCTGGCGACGATCCGCTCGGGCAGCCTGGCCGCGGTGGAGGAGATGCGCACGACCATCGAACTGCTCACCGCCCCCGACGACACCGCGGTGACCACCCGGCTGGCCTCCCTCGACGGCCTGATCGACGCGGCCGAGGCGGCGGGCGGCTCGGTGACGTTACGCAGGCCCGCCGATCTCGAACTGCCCACCGCGGTCGAGGCCGTCGTCACCCGGATCCTGAGCGAGACTCTCGCCAACGCGACCAAACACGCCCCCGGCAAGCCCCTCGATATCGAATTGCGCCGCGACGCGACACGATTGGTGGTGACCGCGATGAATCCGATCCCGCCCGGAATCCTGCAAGGGCAGGGAAACGGTTTGCGCAACATGACGTTTCGCGCGGAATCGGTCGACGGCACCATCACCGCGGGCGCACAGGACGGCACCTGGCGCGTGTGCGCGCGCATTCCCCTGGGAGACAAGTGACAGTCACAGTGCTGGTAGCCGACGACCACGCCACCATCCGCGCGGGTTTGCGGATGCTGCTCGAAGTGTCCGGTGTGGTGCGGGTGATCGGTGAAGCGGCCGACGGCGCCGCCGCGGTTCGCCAAGCCAGGGCACTGAGCCCGGATGTGGTGCTGATGGACGTGCGGATGCCGCGCGTCGACGGGCTGGAGGCGACCGCCGCCGTCGTCGCGCAGACCAGCGCGAAAGTGCTGGTGCTCACCACCTTCGCGATCGATGAATACGTCCTCGGTGCGCTCTCGGCCGGTGCGAGCGGATTCCTGCTCAAGTCCGTCGGCGGCGACGACCTGGTCAGCGCCGTGCTGGCGGTGGCAGAAGGGGACGCGGTCCTCGACCCGAAGGTGACGCGCGCGGTGATCGCCGCGCTGCCCCGCGTGGCCGACGTCGCGCCCCCGCCCGACCTGTCCGCGCTCACCGACCGCGAACGTCAGGTGCTCGCCGGTCTCGGCGCCGGTCTGTCCAATATCCAGATCGGTACGCGCCTGCGTATCGGTGAGGCCACGGTGAAAACGCACGTTTCCCGGGTGCTGAGCAAGCTCGGTGTGCAGTCGCGGGTGCAGGCCGCGGTGATCGCGTCGCAGTCCGGTCTCGATCTGCCCTGACCGCGATCGGGCGCGAAACCGACGATGTCCCGGTACCGCGCCGGGTACCGGGACATCGGGTCGGAACAGGGCTCAGCGTGCAGGTTGCGGGTCGGACTGTTCCGGACGGATCCGGCGTGATTCAAACCAATAGGTCAGGGAAACGGTGGCGTAAGAAGCCACTACCACTGCTCCGGTTGCCAGAAGAAACGCGACGAACAAGGGAATCAGGAAAGCCATGGTGCCCTCCTCGCGGTACGGTAGTCGTGCGATGAAGGTGGTGGTCAGCGCCTCGTCGCGCCGAATCTGAACGAGCCCCGCACGCTCGATACTAGGGGCACGGCGCGACGCGGGCACGGATCCGCGGCTGTGACTGCGGTCATGGTCGACGCGGAGTGTCGCCCACGTCACCGAATCGCCCATGAGGTTGAATGTTCAACATATCTGGGTTCTACCGCGTCACGAGTTCTCGACATCGGCTTCACCACGAACAACCGACGAAGGAGCACCGATCGTGAGCATGATCCTGGCCGCAGTGCATGACACCTATAACGTCGTTGTCGCCCAGGTGGGCAATCCCACGCCGGAAGCGCCGCCGATGGCCGACAAAGTGATGCAGCTGGGCCGGTATTTCACCTGGATGATCCTGTTGTCCGGCGTCACCGCCATCACCTACGGCGGTGGCCGCTTCGCCTGGGAGAAGTGGAACGGCGGCGGCCTGCAGTCGCCGAAGATGATCGCCAGCGCCATGGCGGGCGGCGCGGTCGCCACCAGCGCGGGCACCATCATGAACGCGGTCATCGGGGCCTGATCGACTGCCCCGCTAGTGTCGGGGTTGTGCGTATCTTTCTCGCGGGCGCCACCGGCGTCATCGGATCACGGTTGCTGCCACTGCTGGTCGGCGCCGGTCACGAGGTGGCCGGCCTGACCCGCTCCCCGGGTAAGGCGGCGGCGGTCCGTGCGACCGGAGCCACCGCGGTGGTCCACGACGTCTACGACGCCGACGGCCTCACCACCGCGGTGCTCGACTTCGCCCCCGACCTCGTCCTGCATCAGCTCACCGACCTCCCCGACGATGTGGCGCGACTGGCCGCCTCCGGTGAGGCGAACTCGCGTATCCGCACCGAGGGCACCGCCAATCTGCTCGCGGCCGCCACGGCCTCCGAGGCGAAACGCTTTCTCGCCCAGAGCATCGCCTGGACGCCGCCGGCGGGCCGCGGCGACGCCATCGCGACCCACGAATCCGCCGTCCTCGCCGCGGGGGGCGTCGTCCTGCGCTACGGCCAGTTCTACGGTCCCGGAACGTACTACGAGGCGACCCCACCGGCGCGACCCCGCATCCACGTCGACACCGCCGCCGCGCGCACGCTCGACGTGCTCGAAGCGCCGAGCGGCGTCGTGGTCGTGGTCGATCCCGAGTAGAGGCGCCGCGCCGAATAGGGAACAGTGAGGGGATGGCTGTTGACGTAGACACCCTGCACGGCGACGACGACCTGCACGCGGCGGGCGCGTTGTTCCGCGCGGCGATGGTGGGATTGCCGCCGCTGCCGCCGCATCGCGACCACCTGTCCGAACCGGGCCGCACGCTCGGCGCTCGCATCGATGGCAGGCTGGTCGGCACCGCGGAGTCCTACACCAGCTGGCTGGTCGTCCCCGGTGGCGCGCGCGTCTCGCACGCCGCGGTCACCCATGTCGGCGTGCTGCCCACCCACACCCGGCGCGGCGTGCTCACCGCCCTGCTGCGCCGACAGCTCGACGACATCGCCGAGCGGGGCGAAGTGGTGGCGACCCTGCGAGCGTCGGAGGCCTCGATCTACGAGCGTTTCGGGTACGGCCTGGCGAGTTCGTTCGCGCGCCTCGACCTGCACCGTGGCCGAGCCCGCCTGCGTGAGACAGTGCCACCGTCGGGTCCGGTGCGGTTCGTCGAACCGGCCGACGCGTGGAAACTGTTTCCGCAGATCTACGCGACCGCCGCGATCTCCTGGACCGGCGCCATCGACCGGCCCGACTACTGGTGGAAGCTGAAGCAACGCACCGCGGCCGAGCCGGTGTACGCCGTGACGCACGGCCCGGTCGGCGCCGAGGACGGGTTCGCGCGCTACCATCCGGTCGACACCGCGAACTGGTTCACCACCCGCGAGCGCACGATCGTCGTCGACGATCTCGTCGCGACCACCCCGCAGGCCTACCTCGGCCTGATCCGGCACCTGCTCTCGGTCGATCTCGTCGACAAGGTGAGCTTCGCGTTCGCGCCGGCGGATGCGCCGCTGCGGCATCTGTTCACCGACGACCGCGCGGTCGGCGTCGCGGGGGTGCACGACGAAACCTGGCTGCGCCTGGTCGATGTCCCCGCCGCGCTGGCCCGCCGGACCTACCGCGACGCGCCGCCGGTGATCGTCGAGGTCGAGGACGCGATCCGCACCGCCAACACCGGCCGGTACCGGATCGGCGCCGAGCAGGTGCTCAGAGTCGATGATCCCGCCGATGTCACCGTCGACGTCGCGACCCTCGGCGCGATCTACCTCGGCGGGTCGACCTGGCGCCAGCTCGCCCTCGCCGGTCGTGTGGTCGAGCACCGCGCGGGTGCCGTCGACGCCGCCGACCACCTTTTCGCCACTCCCACACTGCCTTTCAGCGGGACCTACTTCTGATCGGCGTCGCTCGTCCGGTCAGGGCCGGAAGAGCCGCCCGGCGGGCGGCAGTGGGCCCAGGGTGCCGGAGATCTGGGCGACCAGCTGCCACGGGCGATCGAGGTCGGTGCTCGCTTTGCCGTTGGTCAGAACGGCGCCCGACAGGCCACGATCGGGGTCGGCCCAGCCGTACTGGGTGGTGAGACCGCTGCGACCGAAGTGCGACCCGGTATCGCGGCCGAACTTGGACCGGCGGGCGCCGAGCTCGAATCCGGCGCGGCTGACGCGACCGGCCAGCCCGAGCATGCGGTCGGCGGGGGCAATCGCGTCGCGCAGAGTACCGGTCCCGATGATTCTCGTGCCGTCCAATTCGCCACCACGCGCGAGGATTTCGTAGAAGCGGGAGAGTTCGTAGGCGGTGGTGACCAGGTTGCCGGAGGGGAGTTCGGCGGCCAGGAAAGCGTCATTGGTCGCCTTCGACGCCTTGTCCAGATGGCCGCCGAGGGCCTTGTTCGCCAGGAATCGGGCCAGGCGCGGTTGGGGTGGGCCGGTCTTGACGCTCGGCACGACCTTGTCGACATCGGCGGGATCGACGCCGAAGTTGTTCCAGCGGAAGCCGAGTGGGGTCAGGACCTGTTCGGCGAGGTGTTCGCGCATCCGCTTGCCGGTGGCGCGCTGGACCAGCAGGCGCTGGATCAACCCGCTGGTCAGCGCGTGGTAGACGCGAAAACGGCCGGGCGCCCAGCTCGGCACCAGGTCGGTGAGAGCGGCGAGGGCGAGTTCCTCGTCGAGGACCGCCGCGGTTCCGCTGTGCGGTGCGGTGATGAACGGAATACCCGCCGAATGCGACAGCACGTCGCCGACGGTGATCACGCCTTTGCGGTGGGCCGCGAACTCGGGAATGTAGTCGGCCACCCGGTCTTCCAGCCCGAACGCGCCCTGTTCGATGAGCATGAACATCAGCGTGGCGGCGACGCCCTTCGCGGTGGAGAACCCGCAGAACAGCGTCTCCGGTGTCGCCAGGATCTTCTCGGCATCCGGTCCGTCGCTCGGTGCGTTGCCCCAGCCGTGCCCGATCGTCCGGTTCAGCACGATCCCGCCGTTGCGGCGCAGACACACCTGGATGGCGGGCGTCGTGCCCATCGCGTACCACGTGCGCACCGACGCCCAGATCGCCTCGACGTCGGCCCGCGAGGACCCGACGTCGGCCGGATCGTCCTCGTGGCCGATCGTCGTCACCGCGTCCAGGTCGTCGGTGACGGTCACCAGCGTGGCAGGAAAGGCGCTCATCGGGCCAGCCTACCGACGGCGAGCTGTGATAATCCTGAGCGCGCTGCCCGGTGAACGCCGACACAGCGACCCCGACGGGTCCGCGAAACCCCGGGTGCGCCGACCGGGATCCCCGGTCGCGGGGGCCAGGTCGCCGAGGTGCTCGCCGGCGTTCGACCGCTGCGGGCCGGACCCCGCGCCTGCTGCCCGAAGGGGCGATCGCGCCGCATCCGCGCTGCGGCAACGCCCCGGCGAGTTGATCACCTCCCGGCCTCGGCCAGTTCCGCGTCGGCGCGCATGGCGTCGACCGGGGTGCGACCCGCGGCGGTCACCGCCCGGCGGGCGTAGGCGCGGACATCGGCGTCGGGATCGGTGATCGCCGACTCGAGCGCGTCGAGGGCGGTGGCGCTACTCGGCCAGGTGGACAGGGCCAGCACCGCCGCCTTGCGCACATCGAGGTGACGGTCGGCGAGCGCCTCGCTCAACGGTGCCACGCCCGTCTCCGGGGTAGCGCCCGCCAGGCCACGCGCGGCGCCGACACGCACCTGCCAGGCGGAGTGGCTCAGTGCCGCAACAAGTTCGGCGATATCCTCGTCCGCGGTGCCCAAGGCGGCGTAGGCGGTGAGGGCGGCAGCGCGGACCAGCGGATCGGGATCGCCCGTCAGCACGCGGATCACCTCGACGCCGCCGCCACCGATCGAGGCGAGTCCGTGCGCGACCGCGATGCGCACCTCGCGGTTGACATCGCCGGCGATCGTGGACACCGCGTCGGCGTCGTCGAGCGAGACCAGCGCGCGCACCGCCTCGATCCTGACGCGATGATCGGTATCACCGAGTGCCGCACGGTAATCCGAGGCAGACCCGGCCCGCAGAGCCCGCAGCAGATCGACGACGGTCGCGCGGACGAGGGGATCGGGGGAGCTGAGATGTTCGCTGAGCGCACCGGCCCCCGCCAGCACCTCCACCAGTTCCCGCAGGCTCTCGGTGGCTGCCCGGCGCACCGAGGCGGCCTCGTCGCCCAGCGCCCCGATCAGCTCATCGGCGAAACCGTCCGGGGTGTTCTCGGTGAGTACCGAGAGCGCGGCCACCCGCACCACCGGATCGGGATCGGTCAGATAGCTCGAAAGGTCTTCGACCGCAGGCGAATCCAGCGCGAGCAGGGTGACCAGCCGAGGCGAGGACGGCGACTTCGGCGCCGCCTCGCTGCGCACCGGGGCTTCGCGCTGCGGGGCTCGCGTTCCCACCAGCTCGGGTTGGGCGATCACCTCGACGATCGGCTCGGCCGACGGCACATCATCGAGGCCGGGTACCGGCACCAGATACGGTGCCACCGACCGCTTGACGAACTCCATCTCGCCCTCGACCGTCTTGCGCAGGTTCAGATGGAAGTTCCACGACTCGTCGTCGCGATCGGGCAGGTCCGCGCGGTCGTGATAGAGGCCCCAGCGGGACTCCGTCCGCGTCAGCGAACTGCGCGACGCCATCTCGGCGCAATCGCGAATGAACTGCACTTCGACCGCACGCATGAGTTCGTGGGGTGTCTGCGCGCCGATCCCGTCGACTTCGGCGCGCATCCGCTCGAAGGTCTCGACGGCGATCGACAGCTTGGCGGCCGTCTTCGGCGGCGCCACATAGTCGTTCACGAACCGGCGCAGTTTGTACTCGACCTGCGGCTGCGGCGGTCCTTCCGGCTGGCGCAACGGTCGGTAGATCAGTTCGTGTGCTTCGGCGAGCTGATCCTCGGGCAGTTCGGCAGGCGGATCGAGCTCGGTCGAGGTGGCGGCCGCGTGTGCACCGGCCAGATCGCCGTAGACGAACGCCCCGATCATGTAGTTGTGTGGCACGCACGCGAGATCGCCGGCCGCGTACAGGCCCGGCACGGTGGTTCGCGCGTTCTCGTCCACCCAGACCCCCGACGCGGAATGCCCACCGCACAAACCGATCTCGGAGATGTGCATCTCGATGTCGTGGGTGCGGTAGTCGTGGCCCCGGTTGGCGTGGAAAGTCCCGCGAGTCGGCCGCTCGGTGGTGTGCAGAATCGATTCGAGCGTCGACAGCGTCTCGTCGGGCAGGTGGGAGACCTTGAGATAGATGGGCCCGCGGGCGGATTCGATCTCCTGCTTGACCTCGGCCATCATCTGACCCGACCAGTAGTCGGAGTCGACGAACCGTTCACCCTCGGCGTTGACCTGGTAGCCGCCGAACGGGTTGGCCACATACGCGCAGGCGGGACCGTTGTAGTCCTTGATCAGCGGGTTGATCTGGAAGCACTCGATACCGGAGAGTTCGGCACCGGCGTGGTAGGCCATCGAGTAGCCGTCACCGGCGTTGGTGGGGTTCTCGTAGGTGCCGTAGAGATAGCCCGAGGCGGGCAGACCGAGCCGGCCGCACGGACCCGTCGCCAGAATCACCGCGTTCGCGGCCACCTCGACGAATTCGCCGGTGCGCGTATTCAACGCGGCAGCGCCCACCGCGCGTCCGCCCGCGGTGAGCACCCGCACCGGCATCAGCCGGTTCTCGATGCGGATCTTCTCGCGCATCTTCCGCTGGCGCAGTACGCGATAGAGCGCCTTCTTCACGTCCTTGCCCTCGGGCATCGGCAACACATACGACCCGGACCGGTGCACGCGGCGCACCGCGTATTCGCCGTATTCGTCCTTCTCGAACTTCACCCCGTACCGCTCGAGGCGCTGCACCATCGCGAAACCCCGTGTCGCCGTTTGATACACGGTGCGCTGGTCGACGATGCCGTCGTTGGCGCGGGTGATCTCGGCGACGTAGTCCTCCGGCTCGGCCTTGCCGGGGATGACGGCGTTGTTCACGCCGTCCATGCCCATGGCCAGCGCACCGGAATGGCGCACATGCGCCTTCTCGAGCAGCAGCACGTTCGCGCCGGACTCGGCGGCGGTGAGCGCGGCCATGGTGCCGGCGGTGCCGCCGCCGATGACGAGCACATCGCAGTCGAGCCGAACGCGGTCGGACAGGTCGGGAATGTTCACAGCGACTCCAGGATTCGGGCCCGCAGGGCGCTCCGGTCCACCGGTTCGCGCGGGTCGGGTACCTCGACGACCGCGCGCAGCGAACCCGCGCCGAGCACGGCGATCCGGTCGCCGAGCAGCAGGGCTTCGTCGAGGTCGTGGGTGACGAAAACGATCGTGGTCGGGTGTGCGCGCCAGGTGTCGACCAGCAGGCGCTGCATTTCCGCACGGGTCTGGCTGTCGAGCGCGCCGAACGGCTCGTCCATGAGCACCGCGCGCGGCGAGCCCGCGAGGCTGCGGGCGAGCTGAACCCGTTGCCGCATCCCGCCGGACAGATCGCGCGGCAGATAGTCGGCGTAGCCGCTGAGCCCGACCTCGTCGAGCCAGCGCTGCGACCGTGCCGCACGGTCACTGCGCGACACGCCCCGAAGGCGCAGCGCCAGGTCGATATTGGCGCGAGCGGTGCGCCACGGCAGCAGCGCGTCGTCCTGGAACACCAGCGCGCGATCGGCCGACGGACCGGTGACGGTGTCCTCGTCGGCGCGGATCACCCCGGCCACAGGCTTGCGCAGCCCGGCGATCGCGCGCAACAGGGTCGACTTGCCGCAGCCGGATTTGCCGACCAGGACCAGGATCTCCCCGGCCGCGACCGTCAGATCGAGGTCGTGCACCACGGTTTTGCGGCCGTAGCTGATCCGCACGGACTCGAGGTCCAATCGCATGCCGACCGAGACGGCGGGCGCGGCGGTGGTCGTGGTCATGAGGCAACCTCTCGCGGCAGCCAGCGGGTCACCCGACGGCCTGCCAGTTCGACGATTCCGGAGGTGAGGAAACCGAGCACACCGATGGTGATCATCCCGACGAACACGGCCGGGTAGTCGACGATGGTGTAGGACTGCCAGGTGCGGTAGCCGATGCCGAGTCGCCCGGAGATCATCTCCGCCGAGATCAGGCAGATCCAGGCCACGCCCATTCCCACCGACAACCCGCTGAACACCCCGGGCAGGATGCCGGGCACGACGACCCTGGTCAGCACCTCCCGCCGCGACGCGCCCAGCGTGCGGATCGCGTCCTCCCAGATGGTCGGCAGCGCCCGCGTCGCATGCCGGGTGCTCACCAGCACCGGGAACAGCGACGCGGTGAACGTGATGAACACGATGCCGGACTCGTCGCTGGGGAACAGCAGGATCGCCACCGGCACCAGCGCGATCGCCGGAATCGGCCGGATCAGCTCGGCCAGCGATCCGAACACATCGGCGAGCAGTCGCGATCGACCCAGGCCGATGCCGGCCAGCACGCCGACGACCGCGGCCAGCCCGAATCCGGTGACGATCCGGATCAGCGACTGCGCCACATCGAGGTAGTACTGGCCGGTGCCGAGGTGCTCGCCGAACTCGGCGACGATCTCGGTCACCGTCGGCAAGGTGTCGAACCGCAGCCCCGCGCGCACATCGCCCACGGTGAGCAACTGCCACAGGCCGATCGCGGCCGCCACCGAGGCGACCCGGATCGTCCGCGACACCCACACCGACCTGGCGGGCACGTCGTGATCGGGCGAGACGGCGGAGTCGGCACGCGAATCGCCGTCGACGACAGGGGTATCGTCCGGCCGACCGGACGCCACAGTGCGGGATGGGGCCGCGTGGACATTCTCGTCGGTCTCGATCGCGGCGACCTGCCCGGAAACCGTGCTCATCCGCGGACTTCCGTCACGGCCTGCTCATAGGAGAGCGGCGCGGCGGCGGGATGGGTAGCGCGGTAGCGGTCGGCCGCTGCCTGCGTGGTGAACGGCAGGTACTGCGCGCCCTCGCGCAGCCAGATGGCCTTGTCGGCGAACCAGCGAGTACCCAGTTCGGCGTCGGGGACGTACGCCGCGCGAATCGTCTTGCCCTGCGCCTTCGCTGCCTGCACCGCCCGCAGCAAGCAGCCGGGGTTCGCGGCGGGTTCGGGCTTGTTCGCGCCGTCGACCCAGACTTCACCGGCCAGCGCCGGATCACTCACCGCCACCGCGCAGATCGGATCGGTCCCGGTCACCTTGCTCGGGTTGACCCCCGACGCCAGCTGCGCGTCGTAGTTGCCACGGCCGGTCTCGGCGAAGGCTTGCCGCAGCGGGCCGTCCTGGACGAAGGCGTCGATGTCGAGGTCGGCGAAATCGCCGATCGACTTCAGGTAGTTCACGTCGTCCTTGAACGCCGCGATCAGGTTCGCCTTGAGCGTGGTGTCGAAACTGGTACCGCCGGGGCCGTTGTAGAGATACACGACCTCCTGCGGCAAACCGGAGCCCTTGGCGACGAGATCGGCTGCCTCGAACGGCTTCTCGTTGAGGAACGCGGTCGCGTCCAGCTGCGCCGCGAGGAACGCCTGCAACACCTCCGGATGATCGGCCGCGTAGGTCCGGCGTGCCACCACGCCGTGGAAGGTCGGCACATTCAGCTCGGCGCCGTCGTAGAGCAGTTTCGCCTTGTTCTGCTGCACCAGCAGACCCGGCCACGCCACGAACTGCGACAGTGCGCTCACCTGGTGCGATTCCAGCGCGGTCGCGCCGACCTGCGGCTGCTGGTTGAGCACTTCCACACCCTTGGCCGGGTCGATCCCGGCCCGGCTCAGCGCCTGCACCAGGGTGCCGTGGCCCGCCGAACCCACGCTGGCCGAGATCTTCTGCCCGGCCAGATCTTTCAGCGAACGAGCAGGTGAATCATTGGGCACCACCACCATGTTCAGCGCGCCCTTGGGGTTGTAGCCGGTGATCGACACCAGCTCGGTCCGTGCGCGTTCATTGGCCTGCGTGCGAGATCCGTTGATCAGCAAGGGGTAGTCGCCCATCGAGCCGATATCGATCTTCTCGGCCACCATCTGAGCGGTGATCGGTGCGCCGGTGTCGTAGTCCTGCCACTCCACCTGGTACTTCGCGCCACCGCCGTCGGTGATCTTCTGGAGCCGCTGCTCCAGGTAACCCTGCGCTTTCAGCAGCGTACCCGCGGTGACGGTGTTGATGGTCTTGGACTGGTAGCCGATGACGACCTTGACGGTGCCCGCCGGTGCGGCGTCGGAACTTTCTAGCGAGCAGCCCGCCGCGGTGAGCGCGAGAGCCAAAGCGACAGGGGCGAATCGAGTGATCTTCATGCGTGGGATTCCCGGTTTCAGCGAAGCAGATAGGGCATGTTGACGGTGACGGCGCCGGTGGGGCAGCGGGCCGCGCACGGCCCGCAGTACCAGCACTCGTCGACGTGCATGTAGGCCTTGCCCGAATCATCGTGAATGGCAAGGGAATCGAGCGGACACATGTCCACGCAGAGAGTGCAACCGGTGATGCACAGTGATTCGTCGATCGTCACCGGGACGTCGGCGCGCTGAGGGACCAGTGCCATTACAGGACCTTCCATTCGGGGGTGCTGCGGGTGAGGCTGCCGCGCATCGTGATGCGGTCACCGCGCATGCGGATGTATTCGAGGTCGACGGGACGGCCGTCGTCGAGGTGGGTGAGGCGTTCGAGCATCAGCAGCGGCGCGCCGGCCGGGGTATCCAGGGTGGTCGCGGTGTGCGGGTCGGCCGCGACGGCTTCCAGCGCCAGGTCGGCGGCGCCCAGCGACCGGCCGGTGACCTGTTCGAGGAGCACGAACACGTCGGTGGTCTCGAGATCGTGGGCGAGCACTTCGGCGCCGACATCGGGCGCGAGATAGGTGAGGTCCAGGCTCAGCGGCAGATCGGCGAGAAACCGCAGGCGTTCGATGTAGACGACCTTGTCGCCCGGCGCCAGCTCGAGCCGGCGCGCGACGGCCGGGGGAGCGGTGATGGTGGTGGCGGCACGGACCTCGTTGCGGACGGTGCCGTGCCCTTTGAGGGTCTCCTGCAGGCCCAGCAGGGCATCGAGACCGTGGTCGAACTTGCGGGCGGCGACCCGGGTGCCGAGTTTCGGGGCGCGATCGATGAGGCCCTCGTCGCGCAGCAGCGCCAGCGCTTCACGGACGGTATTGCGGGAGGTGCCGTGCTCGGCGGCGAGTTCCTGCTCGCCGGGCACTGTGCCCGCCACCGCGCCCGCCAGGATCTGGTGGCGCAGGATATCGGCGACCCGGCGCGCCCGATCGGCGCGCTGACCGCGGATCGGGGTGGGCTCCGTAGCCCCTGTTTTCTCGCTGACCTGCATGAACAGCGACGATAGCGGCGATTACGCGGCACTCTGCGCGCCGCGATTCCGGGGCGAATTCAGCGGATGTTTCTACGCCGGGTGGCGGTTCGCGCGACCTGCGGGTATCCGCGGCGAAACCGCTATTGCGCCACCTCGCGCCCCGCCGCCGACATTGCGATCACGTCGATCGCAATGTCGGCGCGCGGTCACGGCTGGCCGGGGTTGAGCACGATGAACAGACCCTTGGCCTCGGCGCACAACCGTTCGCCGTCGTGCAGCGTCGCCCGCAGATACACCTTGCGGCCCTCGACGCGCTCGGTCCACGCGCGCACCGTCAGCTCGCGATTGAGGGGCGTGATCGAGCGGTAGTCGAGGGTGAGCGAGGCCGTGCGGGTCACCGACCTGGTGGACAGCGCGGCGGTCATGCCGATGATGTCGTCGAAGGCGAGTGCGATGTGCCCACCGTGGGCGGCATTGTTGCCGCCCAGGTGGAAGGTGCGGAAGGTGACCTTCGCGGTGACGCCGTCGCGGTCACCGCTGACCACTGTGTACGGCGGTAACGTGATGTTGCCGCGCGCGGGTAGATCGGTGCGGGTCCAGCTGGGCGAGGACCACTCGTCCACCACGGCCTCGTCGAGGCGGGCGTTGAGCTGTTCGAGGGTGGCGATGGCCTCTTTGGCGAGCTCGTCGGAGGGATTGACCAGCCGGGCCCGGTCCATCAGCGCGCGGACCTGATCGATCAGCTCGCCGTAGTGCGGTCCGCCCACCGTGTTGTCGGCGCCGCGGTCCTTGCGTGCTTGGATCAGCTCGGCAACCGGCCGGAATCCGCCTTCGTGATGCTTCTCGTCCGGGAGCGAGCTGCCGACCTGTGTATCGTCCATATGCAACACGTTATCGCTGCCGAGCTGGATGTTCGCGTCGGGGATCGGTGTCAGGTCAACTACGCTGGATCCCGATCACCGAGTAGGTCCTACGTACCGGAGCGTCGGCGCACCACCGGAGGTGCCCCTCCGGGTGAGCGGCGAAAGGCTGAACGCATGGGTATCGCGGCGGTTGTGTTCGACATGGACGGCGTGCTGATCGACTCCGAGCCGATCTGGGAACAGGTCAGGCACGACTACGTGGTCCTCAAAGGTGGCCGGTGGCAACCGGATTCGCAGAAGAAGATGATGGGGATGAACACCGTCGAGTGGTCGTCGTACCTGGCCGACGAGCTGGGGGTGGCCGAACCCGCCGACGAGGTGGCTGCCGCCGTCATCGATCTGATGGCCGACAGATACGCGCACCACGTCCCGCTGCTGCCCGGCGCGGTCGACGCGGTGCGGCGATGCGCGGGTTCCTGGAAACTGGGCCTGGCCAGCTCGTCACCGGCCACCCTGATCGATCTGGTGCTCGCGAAGTCCGGCTTGCTCGACTACTTCGCCGTGGTGCTGTCCACCGAGGAGGTCGGACGCGGCAAGCCCGCACCCGACGTCTATCTCACCGTCGCGCAGCGACTCGGCGTGGAGCCGAACGACTGTACGGCCGTGGAGGATTCCACCAACGGTCTGCGCTCCGCCCACAACGCCGGGATGCGCCTGATCGCGGCGCCACGCCCGGAATTCCCGCCGCTGCCCGACGCCCTCGCCCTGGCCGACGTCGTCATCGACGATCTCGGCGAACTCACCCCTGACTCGGTGACCGGCGACGCCTGACTCAGAAGCTGCCGGTGACGCCGTCGATCCGCTCGCGCAGCAGGTCGGCGTGGCCGTTGTGGCGGGCGTATTCCTCGATCATGTGCAGGTACACCCAGCGCAGCGTGTACTCGTCGCTGCGCCACGGCACGTGGAACACGTGGTCGAGGGAGAGTCCGGCGACGGCGGCGTCACAGGCGGCGACCTCGGCGTGAAAGGCCGCGAACACCTCGTCGGCGGGTAGCGAGGCGAGGTCGTCGAAATCGGCGTCGGGCTCCACCTCCGAGCTGTAGATCGGCTCGACCGCCTCACCCGCGGCGGACAGCCGGAACCAGCCTCGCTCCACCTCGGTGAGGTGCCGGACGAGGCCCAGCAGCGACAGCGAGGACGGCTCCACCGAGCGCGCGCTGAGCTGTTCGCCGTCGAGTCCGCCGCATTTGCCGAGCAGGGTCTGGCGATGAAAGTCCAACCAGGACTGCAACATCGGCCGCTCATCCGCGCCCACCAGCGTCCTGGTCGGCTGGAGTTCGGGAGCTGTCCACGTCATCGGTGCGAGGCTACCCGCCGTCATGGTTAGGTGCAGTGCGATTCTCAGTTGCTGGTGAATCGCGCCGCCGACTCGCCGTCGAGACGGCCCGGGGGGAGTTTTCGCCCGCACAGGACGAGCAGCAGGTCCTGCGCACGTCCCGACAGCACCTCGCCTTCGCCGTAGCTGAAGTCGAGATCGTCAGCCCGCAAGGCGATTCCCGCGAGGTCGACGCCGAAATACCCGGCCGAGCGTGGGTTGAGCGCTTCCAGCACCATGCGCATCCGGTCGAGAGGGATCGGATCGGTGTGGCCGAGCGCAACCGTGATGTCGAGGCCGTGGATCACGTCGTGGCTCAACGCGCCCGCGAAGCCGCCGCCCGGTGGTTTCCACGGGTGCTCGGTGTTGTCGCCGATGGCGGCGACCAAGTCGGCGGTGCTCAGCCGCGCGGCGTCGGCGCGGGCCGCACGGTCGGCCAGGCGATCGAAGTTGCCGCGCGCGGTGATCATGCCGATGACGAACCGCGGGAGCGAGGTCCGGTACGGCATGCTCAGGTGCGCGGCGACCTCGCGCACCCGCCAGCCGGCGCACAGTGTCGGCGCGTCCCAGGCGGCCTCGTCCAACCCCGCCAAGAACTCCGCCGTCTCGGCGCGCTGCCGTGCGGTCTCGGCTCTGACTTCGTTTTCGCGCACTGTGGAGCCTCTCTGTCGACAGAAATCCTGCTGTCGATGTAGACGCTGTACGCGTCACCGATTCATCGGTCCGGCTGTTCGGGCCGTTCGCCGGTCCGGCACACTGGCCCGATGGGTGCCCAGCGCGACGACCAGCCCGAAGTCGTAGTCCACGTCGGTGACGGCTCGCAGGAGCCGCACCCCGTCGACCCCGCCCGTCCCGGCGCCTCCGCCACCGATCCGGCCCCCGAACACCCCTTCCTCCTCCTCACCCGCACCCCCACCGACTCCATTCAGGCGCGCTACCTCGACGACGGCACCTACGAACTCGAGCACACCACCGGCGCCGAACATCGCCAGCTGTTCACCACCGATGCCCTGCTGGTCCGCGACATCGTCTGGTCCTGGATCCAACGCGACACCTGGTGGTCCGACACCGTTGCCTGGACCACCGTCGACCCCGCCATCGCCGAACTCCACGCCCTGCACACCGAGCTGTCCGGGATGCTCGACGGCATGTCCCTGATGGACACCGTCACCGACGAACTGGACCGAGCGCTCTCCCGAGCCGACGAACTCCTCGACAACTTCGACGCCGATTTCGAAGTCTCGGATGACGCACCCTGACATCCTCGCGGCCCGAAACCTCATCGCCGCACTGGGACTGAGCATTTCGGCCACGGTTCCCGAGACGCAGAACGCGGAGTACGGAGCATCCGTGGCCGAGGTCGGCCGCGGCGCGGTGAGATTCCGGGTGGGCAAGCGGACTCCGGCAAAGCCGGGTTTGTTCGTGTCCGTGTGGCAGCGCGCCGAGGACGGCTCGACCGAGCCATGCGCCGTGGAGGACGGTGTCGACCTGCTGGTGATCACCGTTCGCGAGGAATCGCGTGCCGGACAGTTCGTCTTCCCGCGAAACGCCCTCGTCGAACACGGAATCGTGTCCGTAGCCGGTCGGGGCGGCAAGCGCGGGTTCCGCCTGTACCCACCGTGGTCGGTGACCCGCAACAAGCAAGCGCACAAGTCGCAACAGTGGCAGTGCGCCTATTTTCTCGACCTCGACAACGTCGACCCGCAGCACGCACGCAACCTGTACGAACCGATCCTGCCTCCCGCTGTCCCATCGCACAGCGGCAATGCTCGCTGACGTGGATTACAGTGGCGCCGTGGGGTTTACCGACTACGGCCCGGGCGATGTCGTGTATTTCCCGGCGGGTCCGTTCAGCGGCATCTGCGGGGTTGTCCGCGAGGTCGACGCGCGGCGCGCGGAATTGCGCATCGAGTTCGGCGAGGGAACCGTCCACCGTGAGGGGAATGTCCTACGCGAGCGCCGGCACAAGCTGACCGTCGGATTCGACGAGGTCGAACTGGTCTAGCCGACCGGAATTCGTATTGCGACGTTGGCTGCCGATGGGCAATGATTGCGTCCAGCATGCTGAATGCCGATCCTGCTTTCGACAGTCTTCAAGGCCTTTCTGTCGGTGATGCGCTCGGCGCGCAATTCTTCGTTCCCGGTAGTTCCGTTCCTGATCTTCTTGCGGGTCGACCGCCGTCGGCACCATGGTCGTGGACCGACGACACCGAAATGGCGTGTTCGGTGTATGCGGAAATCCGCGATCGCGGCAGCGTGGACCGTGAGGCTCTCGCGGGCGCGTTCGCGCAGCGGTGCGAACCGTACCGTGGCTACGGTCCCGGCACAGTTGTTGTGCTGCACGAGATTCGAGACGGTCGTCCGTGGCGCGAGGCGGCCGGTGCTGTCTTCGGGGGGAGTGGATCGTGGGGGAACGGGGCCGCGATGCGAGTCGCGCCGCTCGGTGCGCATTTCGCCGGAAATCCGGATCGCGCCGCGGCGCAGGCGGCGCTGTCCGCCGAGATCACCCATCGGCACCCGGAAGCGATCGTGGGGGCGATGGCAGTGGCGGTTGCCGCCGCACACGCCGCGGAAACACGGGGAAAGGGCTGCGCGCCCGATGAATTGCTGCGGGCGGTCGGACCGTATCTGGTCGACGGGCGCACCGCGCACGGAATCCGTCGAGCTCGGGAGCTGCTCGGCCGAACGGTAGCCGAAGCCGCCTACGAACTCGGCAACGGGGCGCGGGTCAGTGCTCAGGACACGGTGCCCTTCACCTTGTGGGCTGCCGCCACCTACCTCGAGGACTATCCGCGCGCCGTTACCGCGTGTGTGGAAGCCGGTGGCGACGTCGACACCACCGCCGCGATCGTCGGCGGGATCGTGGCCGCCCACACCGGTGCCGGAGCCCGCGGTGCGACCCGCGGAATTCCGGAGCGGTGGCTCGCGGCGCGTGAAGTGTTGCCCGGGTGGGCATCCGGTGGTCAGCGGGCGCGGGCGCTCCAGCGGCCGTCGTAGCGGACTTCGATCGGGTGGGCGAAGGCGGTGGAGACGTGGTCGGTGGTGATGACGTCGGTGGCGGGGCCCGCGGCGACGGTGTGGCCGTCGGCGATGAGCAAGGCGTGGGTGGTGGTGCTCGGGAGTTCCTCGAGGTGATGGGTGACCAGGATCGAGGCGACCTCGGGATGGGTGCGATCGAGGGTGTCGATGGTGGTGAGGAGTTGCTCGCGGGCGGCCAGGTCGAGGCCGGTCGACGGTTCGTCCAGGAGTAGGACATCGGGGTCGCTGATCAGGGCCCTGGCGATGAGGGTACGGCCGCGTTCGCCCTGGGACAGGGTCGGCTAGATGTCGTCGGCCTTGCCGGACAGGCCGAGGGTGTCGATGATCGCGTCAGATCGATCTCGCGAAGCGGGTGCAGGAATACACCGACGACACCGGCGCGGAGATCACCGCCAAGGAACTGTTCACGCTGTTCGAACAGGCGTACACCGCCCCCGATCAGCGAATCGCGCTGGTGCAGTGGCAGATCGCCATCGGCGCCACCGAGATCGACCTCGCCGCACACGGCAGTGAACGACACTCGGTGCACCATGAGGTGGGCCCGGTCGAGGCACTGACCGCCGCACTCGACGGGGCGGGCTGTCCCATCGAGATCCTCGGCCTGACCCAGCACTCGGTGGACGAAGGCGCGGGCAGCGCTGCCGTGAGTTACGTCGAGTACCGAGCGGCAGATCGCACCGGCTGGGCATTCGGTCGCGACACCTCGGTCGTCGCGGCCTCGCTGGCAGCGGTGATGAACGCCGTCAACGTGACGGAACAGGTCGGTCGGGCGGTCGCACCGGCGGCCGCCCCATCGCCTGGCGAGTCAGTCCGCGTCGCCCTCACACCAGTCGTCGAACGCGTCGAACTCCGGCTCGTACTGGGGCGGAATCGAGTCCTCGATGGCATTCTCGATCGGGTCCCACCTCGCGTTGCACCACTCGGGGGCGGGCGGCCACGACTCGATGTACTCGACCAACGGCGACGAAGGTGGCTCGGCTTCCTCGGCCGCCGCGACACCCGCGGCGACCAGGGTCAATGCCGCGGCGGCACCCGCGGTGGCGATGATCCGGTAAACGCTGTTCATGACATCCTCCTGTCCGCGCCGACATGCGATGTTCCAGCAATCCTAGCTCCGCGACGCGGCCTGATCAGGTCCGCGCACTCGCCGGTGGGGCTGTTGCCGTCAACACCAGCCGGTCAGGTACATCAGCCCGAGGCTGGTGGTGCCCAGGATCAGGCCGAGGGTGCCACCGAGGACCAGGGGGCGGATGCCCGCGGTGCGCAGGCGGGCGATGCTCAGTGAGGTGCCGATGGCGGCGAGGACGGCGGCGATCAGCCAGCCGCTGAGGGTGGCGAGCGGTGCGGTCAGCTCGACCGGGATGATGCCGAGACCGGCGATGACGGAGGCGGCCAGGAACAAGATCACGAAAAGGGGGACGGCCCGGCGCAGGGAGGCCTGGGCGAGTTCGGTGTCTTCGGCGATGTGGCGGCGGCCGACGTGCAGGCCCACGCAGAGCGGGATGATGGCGAGGCTGCGAACCATTTTCACGATCACCGCGAACTGGGCCGCGCCCGCGCCGAAGATGACGCCCGCGGCCAGGACGGACGACGTGTCGTTGATCGCCGTGCCCGCCCAGAGGCCGAACGCCTCCTGCGACAAACCGAGTGCGCGGCCCAGTGGCGGATACACCAGCACGGCCGTGACATTGAAGAGGAAAATGGTGCACAGGGCGTAGGCGACCCGTTGCTTGTCGGGCCGCAGGACCGCGGTGGCGGCGGCGATCGCGGACGCGCCGCAGATCGTGGTGCCCACGGCGATCAGGGTCGCCGACTCCTTGTCCACCGCGAGCATCCGTCCCACGAAGAACGCCGCCACACCGCCGACGAGCAGCGTTGCGATCAGCACCACCGCCGTCTCGCGCCCCACGCTCATCACCGACCCGAGCGGCAGGCCGAGCCCCAGCAGCACGATCGCCAGCCCGAGCAGACGCTGCCGGGCGATGTCGAGTCCGGGGCCGAAGGTCTCGCCCGTCGCGTCCTTGCGGCGCAGCACCATCCCCGCGACGGCGCCCGCACCGAGCGCGAGCACCGGCGCGCCGACCATCGGCAGCGCCTTGCCGAGCGGCGTGGCCACGGTAGCCAACAGCGCGGCGAGGATCAGGCCGGGAGCGAGAGCGAGTACGCGGTTCACTCCTTCACCCTCGTCGTACGCAGGATCGCGAGGTAGAGACCGAATTCGCAGGTGGTCATAATTTCGGCTTATGGCCCTGTCGGCGGGGTGTGTGGTTTGCTGGAGACGTGCGGAAACGAACCCGGCTGACGATCGCCACCGGTGTCGGATTGATGCTGTGGGGCGAATGGGCGAACCGACGCGCCTCTCGTCGAGGCGTCGGACCCCCACGCTCGGGGTCGGAGGCCGTCGTGGTCCTCGGGTACCGCAACACCGGTGCACGCGCCAACGGCATGAACCGGTGGCGTGTGCGTGCCGGTCTCCGGTCCATCGATCCGCGCGCGCCCGAGACGCGTCTCGTCCTGTGCGGAGGTGCCTGCGCCGGCCCGGAGACCGAGGCGGCGCTGATGGGCCGCTACGCCGTGGAAACCCGTGGCTACGCGGGCGAACTCGTCCTGGAGGAGTCGAGCCGGTCCACCTGGGAGAACATCGCGTTCGCGATCCCGTACCTGAAGGACGTCGACCGGATCAAGATCGTCTCGCTGCCGACGCACGCCGAGACCGCCCGCGTCTACCTCGCCGAACAGAGCCCGGAACTGGCCGCACGACTGGTCCCCGGCCGGGAATACCGGTTCGGCGAATGGATGCCGCTCAAGCCGGTGTTCGCCCTCTACGGCGTGGCGAAGACACTGCGCGGCCGATTCGGTCCCGAGCGCGGCGGCTGCGGTGCCTGATGCGGTGTCGTGCCGCCCGTCGCCCATAATCGGGCCATGGCGCTGCCGCCCGGAACCCCCGACCTGGAGGTCCTCGATCTCCTCGTGTCGGTGGCCGAGCTGGGCAGTCTGGGCGCCGCCGCCCGTCGACACGGGGTCAGCCAGCCGGCCGCGAGCATGCGGATCAGCGCACTGGAACGCCGCCTGCATGTGAAGCTGCTCGACCGTGCGCCGACCGGCTCCGAACTCACCGACGCCGGTCGCGCCGTTGTCGCCCATGCGCGCACCGTCTTGGCCGCCGTCACCGACCTCGTGGACGACGTGGCGCGGCTGCGCGCCGCGCATGCCCCGCGCCTGCGCATCGCGGCCTCCAAAACCATTGCCGACCATCGCATTCCGCATTGGCTCGCCGCATTGCGTGCCGATCACCCCGAAGTCGTGATCTCCCTCGACGTCGAGAACTCGACCCAGGTCGCGGGCCTGGTGCGCGACGGCACCGCCGATCTGGGCTTCGTGGAAGGACCGCATCCACCGGCCGGACTCGGCAGCCGCGTGCTCGGCGCCGACGACCTCGTCGTGGTCGTGGCGCCGAATCATCCCTGGGCGCAACGGAAGACCCCGGTCACGCTGACCGAGTTGGCAGACACCGCCCTGCTGTGGCGCGAACCGGGTTCGGGCACCCGCGACACCGTGTGGGACCTGCTCGCCACCGCGGCGTCACCCGCGGGCCCGGCCGCCGAACTCGGGTCGACCGCCGCGATCGTGGCCGCCGCTCGAACCGGCATGGCACCCGCGGTTCTGAGTCGATTGATCGCCGCACCCGACCTCGTCACGGGCACTCTGGTGGAAGTCCCCTCGGCCGATGCCGCCCGGCTGACCCGCAAGTTCCGGGCCATCTGGCGTCGCAACACCCCGCCGACCGGGCCGGGCGAACTGCTCGTCGAGCGGGCCGCGTTGCTCGAGAACGCGCGCGGGTGAGCGGGCGCGGTTTTATCCGAGCGTCTCGAGCACGGCGACGGCCTTCGCCGCGCCGCCGTAGTCGCTGATGCTGGTGGCCAGCTGTTCGGCGGACGAGGCGAAGCTGCTGTCGCCGAGGATCTGTGTGGCGGTTTGTGCGATCACCTCGCTGCTCGTGTCGGGCATCAGCATCAGGCCCGCGCCGAGGGTTCGGACCTGCTCTGCGTTGAAGAACTGATCGCGGCCCATCGGGGTGCACAGCAGCGGCACGCCACGACCGAGCGCGGCCATGGTGGTTCCGAGCCCCGCGTGGGTGATCACCAGTGACGCCGAAGGAAGGATTTCGGCGTGTGGGGCGTACCGCACAACCTGGGTGTTCATCCCCGCCCGTATTGTCGCCGGGTCGATCGCCGCGCCCGTTGTGACGATGGCGCGCACGGGCATCTGTGCGACCGCGTCGACACAGCGCTGCAACAGATCGGCCTGACCTTGCTCGCTCGTGCTCAGCGCGACCAGCACCAGTGGCTCGGTACCGTCGCCGACATCGACCTCGTCGATCTCGCGCGACAGCGCGGGTGCGTCGAGCACCGGCCCGATGCGCACCACGTTGGCGGCATCCGGGATGTCGGGCTCGAACTCCTCGGGCACCGCGACGAGCGCTTGCGCGCACGCGTCGTGGATCTCGGCGAGGCTCTCGATCGCGGGCAGGTCAAGTTCCGCGCGTGCCGCGTTCGCGAGCGCGATGCCCGGCGTGAACATCTCGACCAGTGGTCCGCCCCGAAAGATGGTGTAGGCCGTGTGGAACAGCGTCGCGGTCGGTGTGCCCGATGCCAGCGCGACGTCGATCGCGGTGAAGAGCAGGCAATCGACGATCACCGCATCAGCGGGTTCGCGGTCCAGCTCCTGTGCGAGGTCGCGGGCGATGGCCGAGCTGAAGCAGAGCTCTTCGATCATGAGCTTCACCTCTGCTTCGAAGTCGTCCGGGGTGTCCATCGCGTCCCAGCCTTCGCCCTGCGTCAAGGTGACGAAGCGGGCGCCGACATCGGCGCATCGTTGCGCGATCGTCTCGTGGCCGAGTATGCGGACGTCGTGGCCGCGATCGACCAGGGCGCGTGCGATGCCGAGAGTGGGGACGAGGTTTCCCGCGCCGTCCCAGGTGGTGATCAGGTAGCGAGCCATGACGTTCCTCCTCGAGGATTACTTGACAGCTTGTAAAGTACGGTATGGTTGACAGCGTGTCAAGTAGTGGACGTCCCCAAACCCGGACTCAGATTCTCGAGTCGGCGCGCGCGATGTTCGAGGAACACGGCTATCACGGCGCCGGACTCGGAGCTGTCGCGAAGGAGGCCGGGGTCTCACGCCAGGCCATCTACCTGCATTTCCCGTCGAAGGTCGAGCTGTTGACGGCCCTGCATCTGCACGTCTACGCCACCGATGTCGTTCCGGTCCTCGAACGGCACCCGATCACGGACACGATGACCGCGTGGGAGGCACTCGACGCGTCCATCGCCGCCGATGTCGACGTCGCGTCCAGGGTGTGGCGGATCCACGAGGCGCTGGTGATGGCTCGGCGCCAGCATCCGGAAGTCGAGGAGACATTGCGGGTGCGCGAGGCGGATCGCTACAGCGAGCTGCTCGCTCTCGGGCGCCGGCTCGAGCGAGCGGGCGCACTGCCGCCGAAGATCGACGCCGATGCGGTGGCCGACATGCTGTGGGGCCTGGTCAACACCGGTACCTACGGCAATCTCGTCAACGAACGAGGGTGGTCGCTCGACCGGTACCGGTGCTGGGTGCGCGACACGATCCACCTCCATCTCGGTGCGCGGTGATCGCACACGAGGCAGGCGGGCACCGGGTTCGCCACTGCGGTAGTGGGGGATTCGCAGGTAGGGCAGTGACGCCAGGTCAGCCCGGCGCGCGCTCGAGATCGCGGCGAAATAGTGCGTGAGCGGAGCTGACGGCTCTAGTCTGTTAGCGCTACGCACTGTGGAGGTTGGATCACATGACGGTCGAGATCGTGACCGAACCGGCGCCCGAGAACCTGTGGACCGGATCGGGCCGGGCGACCGGGGCACCGCCGACGTCGATGATCGAGCGGATGACGCTCATCCTCGACGCGTTCGACGCCGCCACACCCACGTTGACCCTGCTCGGCCTCGCCGAACGCACCGGGCTGCCGCGCTCGACCGTGCATCGCATTCTCGACCAGATGATCCGGCTGCGCTGGCTCGCGCACACTCCCGGCGGCTACCGGCTGGGGCTGCGGGTGCTCGAACTGGGCGGGCTCGCGGCCGAGCAGAACGAACTGCGCGAAGTGGTGGGGCCACTGCTCTACGAGCTCAGTCAGCGCACCGGGCTGGTGGGGCACCTCGCGGTGCTCGACGGGCGCGAGGTGCTGTTCCTGGATCGTTCGGGGGGCCGCGGACGGGTGGTCATCCCGACCCGCGTCGGCGGCAGGCTGCCCGCGCACTCCACGGCGGTGGGCAAGGCGCTACTGGCCACGCTCGAGCCCGGCATCGCCGAGGCCGCGCTGCGGGGCAACGCCGTGGCACGCACCGCCCGCACGATCGTCGACCGGGCCGAACTGCACCGCGAACTCGCCCGCATCCGCAACCGTCAGGGCGTGGCCGTGGACACCGAGGAGTCGTTGCCCGGCGTCGGGTGCGTGGCGGTGCCGATCCGTGGCCGCGGTGTCGCGGTGGCCGCGATCTCGTTGTCGGGCACGGTCAAAGGCGAGCGCACCGCGCTCGACACCGCACGGCTGGCCCGGGCGCTGGCCGAGGTGGCCAAGGAAGCGTCACGCACCCTGGCCCCCCGGCACCCGCACTAGGCCTCGCGCCGCGCCATCGCCCGACCGGCCGCGCGACCCGAGAAGATGCACCCGCCCAGGAACGTGCCCTCCAGCGCGTTGTAACCGTGCACGCCGCCACCGCCGAACCCGGCGACCTCACCGGCCGCGTACAGCCCGGGCAACACCGAGCCGTCCGGGCGCAGCACCTGCGAATCGAGGTCGGTCTGCAGCCCGCCGAGGGTCTTGCGGGTCAGCACATTCAGGCGCACCGCGATGAGCGGGCCGTGCGCCGGATCGAGGATGCGATGCGGTTTGACGACGCGGACCTTGTCGCCGAGGTACTTGCGGGCGCTGCTGATCGCGGTGACCTGCGCGTCCTTGGAGAAGGAGTTGGCGACCTCGCGGTCGCGGCCCACGATCTGGTGTTCGAGGGCGGCCACGTCCAGCTTCGGTCCGCGAGCGATCTCGTTCATGCCGTCGACGAGCTCGGCCAGGGAGTGGGCGACCACGAAGTCCACGCCGTGCTGCTTGAACGCCTCCACCGGTCCCGGTGCGCCCTTGGCGAGCCTGCTGCGGACCGTGAACTTCAAGTCCTTGCCGGTGATGTCGGGGTTCTGTTCCGAACCCGACAGCGCGAACTCCTTCTCGATGATCGACTGGTTCAGGACGAACCACGAGTAGTCGTAGCCCGTCGACAGGATCTGGCGCATGGTCTCGTTGGTGTCGAAACCGGGGAAACACGGTGCGGGCATGCGGTTTCCGTTCGCGTCGAACCACAGCGACGACGGCCCGGGGATGATGCGGATGGCGTGATCGGGCCAGATCGGATCCCAGTTGTGGATGCCCTCGGTGTAGTGCCACATCCGATCACGGTTGACCAGCGCCGCCCCGGCCTCCTCGGAGATCCCGAGCATCCGGCCGTCGACATAGGCGGGAACGCCGGAGATCATGTGTTGCGGGCACGGGCCGAGACGTTCGGTGGGCCAGTTGCGGCGGATGAGGTCGTGCGCGTGACCGATGCCACCCGAACTCACCAGGACCGCAGGGGCTTCGACGGTGAACTCGCCCACCACCTCCCGGTTCGAGGCCTGACCGCGGTCGGTGTCGGAGGGGGCCAGAACGCTGCCGCGCACGCCGGTCACGGCGCCGTCGTCGACGATCAGCTCGTCGACGCGGTGCCGGAAACCGAAGCGGACCAACCCTTTCGCCTCACCGGCGAGCACCGGCTCGCGGAACACGCGCAGTACTTCGGGTCCGGTGCCCCAGGTGAGGTGGAACCGCGGCACCGAGTTGCCGTGCCCGCCCGCCAAACCACCGCCCCGCTCGGCCCAGCCGACCAGCGGCGTGAAACGCAGACCCAGGGCGTGCAGGTAATCCCGCTTCTCGTCGGTGGCGAACCGCACGTAGGCCTTCGCCCACTCGCGGCCCATCCGGTCCTCGTCCTCGCGGTCGAAACCGGCCGAACCCAGCCAATCCTGCAGTGCCAGTTCGTAAGAGTCCTTGATGCCCATCCTGCGCTGCTCCGGGCTGTCGACGACGAACAGCCCGCCCAGCGACCAGAACGCCTGCCCGCCGAGGTTGGCGCGATTCTCCTGATCGAGCACCAGTACCTTGCGTCCGGCGAGCACCAACTCGTGCGCGGCGACCAGGCCCGCCAGTCCGGCGCCGACGACAATCGCGTCGGGGGTGAAATCTTCGGTGGGCTCAGGCGCTGTGCTCGACATGCCTGGAACGTAGCATTGGTTCGTCGGCAGGCGGGGGCAAGTTCTGGAAAACACCCTGACCTGCGACATTTCATTCGATGAAAGGCTCGACACCCTCATGAACGTCCGAACCCGTACCGGCGCTGCCGTCCTCGCGCTCGCTGTCGTCGCCGGCCTCGGCGCCACATCGTGCTCCAAGTCGCGCTGGTGTGAACGCGATCAGGGCGACGTTCACGTCGCGGACTCCTACTGCGAGCGTGGTGTCGCGGGCTACGAGTGGGAGCCCGATCACGACAAGCCGAAGTACAAGAAGAAGCCCAAGAAGCACTGAGACCGGGCAACGGCGTTGTGCCGCAGGCGATCCGAGATGTAACCGTGGCGCAGCCGATGCCGAGTTCGTGCCATGTCTTTGCAGGTCAGCGGGTATTCCACCACTGAGCACACCGAATGCCTTCGGGCAGGAGGTGAATCGCTCTTTCTCTATTTCTCACAACGGCGTGAGTGGGTGGGCACGATGATCTATCGGAAGGCAATTCGTATCGTCGCAAGGCAGACAGCGCGAGCGCTGTCGGTGTTGCTACTGGCCGCGGGAATCGGGACAGCGATGTCCCCGGGACTGACAGCGTGGGCGCAGGCTTGCGCCACGCTCGACGTCGTGATCGCCCGCGGCACAGCGGAACCCGGCTATCTGGGAGCCGTGATCGGCGACCCGCTCTACGCGGTATTGAGTGCGCAACTACCGGTGGATACCTCCGCCCATCGCGTGGAGTACCCCGCCGATCTGCTGGTACCGAGCTCGATGCCCGACGGTACCCGGGCCATGACCGGCCACCTGCTCGAGCAGGCCGCCGCCTGCCCCGACCAGCGTTTCGTTCTCGTCGGCTACTCCCAGGGCGCGGTGGTCACCCACGGTGTCCTCGGCTCCGTCCCGCTGCCCGGCGCGTGGGTGCTGCCGCCGGAGCTGTCCTCGCGCGTCGTCGCGGTGCTCCTGTTCGGTGACCCCCTGCGATTGATCGGCGGCCCGGTCGCACCGCTGTACGCCGACCGCACCGCGAACTATTGCGCCGCAGGCGATCCGGTGTGCGCGGGCGGGGTGTTCCCGGCCGCGCACGGCAGATACGAGTGGTCGTTCACGGCCGCGGCCGGACAGGTGGACGCGCGGTTGTGAGCCCGCTCAGAGAGCGGGCATGACCCCCGACAGGACAGCGCCGACCTGCGCCACCGCGCGGTCGACGCTGCCTGTCGGCTGAAACAGATGACTCAGCGTCAGCCGGACCATGATCTCGACGACCGAGGTCAGCTCGTCATCGGTGAGGGACGCGAATTCGTACTGCTCGCGGACGGTGGCGCTGAGGGCGGCGACGGCCCGCCCGAGCACCGGTTCCGGATCGCTCACCAGGGCGGGCAGTAGGGCGGTATCGCCGTCCTGGCGAGCGGAGAGCACCGCCTTGATCAGGGTGTTGTCGCCCGCGGTGCGCAGCGTGTACTCGGCGGCGGCGGTCATGCCCGCGAGCGGGTCGGCCGGGTGGTCGGCCAGCGTCTCGGCGATGCCGGCCAGGTAGATGCCGGTCTCGCGCTCGATGAGGGCATCCGCGAGCGCCTGTTTGGTGCCGATCTCCTTGTAGAGGACCGGCCTGCTGATGCCGACTTCCTTGGCCACCCGCGACATGTTGACCGCGCCCCAGCCCTCGGTGACGACCATCGTGCGCGCGGCGTCGATCATCCGGTCGCGGAGCAGTTGGCGCATTTCTGCCTGAAAGTTCGGTGGTTCGGCCACGTGATCATCCTACATGTGCCCATCGATGTGCTTGTTCGTTGACAATCTGCGTAGTTCTGTATTCAATCGGAACAACACGCGCTAAAGTGTAAACGAAGGCGACTTCGAGCGGATAGGTGTCCGAAGTCTCGGTGATCAGGAGAACGGCAATGACGACATCTCGAATCGGTGACCACGCGGAATCGACGGCACCGCCGCAGTGGCGAGATCCCAAGCGATACCTGTGGTTGTTCGGCCTCATCGCCCCCAGCGCGACGCTGCTGGCGAGCGGGTTCGTGTGGGCCTTCAACCAATTCGGGTGGCAGGCCGTCGCACCCGTGTGGTGGTGGCTCGGGCCGATCCTGCTGTACGTGCTGCTGCCGACCCTTGACCGGTTCTTCGGGCCGGACGGCAAGAACCCGCCCGAGGAGGTGATGGAGCAGCTGGAGAACGACAGGTACTACCGCTACTGCGTCTACGCCTACATTCCGTTGCAGCTGTTCAGTCTGGTGTTCGCCTGCTACCTGTGGACCGCGGACAACCTGTCCTGGCTCGGCATCGACGGTGGTCTGAGCCTGATCTCCAAGATCGGCCTGGCCTTCACGATCGGCACGATGGGCGGTGTCGGCATCAACACCGCGCACGAACTCGGCCACAAGAAGGACGAACTCGAACGGTGGTTGTCGAAGATCACGCTGGCCCAGACCTTCTACGGCCACTTCTACATCGAGCACAACCGCGGCCACCACGTGCGTGTCGCCACGCCGGAGGATCCGGCCAGTGCGCGCTTCGCCGAATCGTTCTGGAGCTTCCTGCCGCGCAGCGTGTGGGGCAGTTTGACGTCCTCGTGGGAGCTGGAGCGCACCCGCATGCAGCGGCTGGGCACGAGCACGTTCTCGCTGCGCAACGACGTGCTCAACGCCTGGCTCATGTCGGTCGTGCTGTGGGTGGGGCTGGTCGCGGTGTTCGGTCCGTCGATTCTGCCGTTCCTGGTGATCCAGGCGATCTACGGTTTCTCGCTGCTGGAGACGGTGAACTACCTCGAGCACTACGGTCTGCTCCGGCAGAAGACCGCCTCGGGCCGCTACGAGCGCTGCACCCCCGAGCACAGCTGGAACTCCGACCACATCGTCACCAACATCTTCCTCTACCACCTGCAGCGGCACAGCGACCACCACGCCAACCCCACCCGCCGCTACCAGATCCTGCGGCACATGGACGGCGCGCCAGAGCTGCCCAGCGGCTACGCGAGCCTGATCGGCCTGGCCTACGTGACGCCGCTGTGGCGCAAGGTGATGGATCATCGCGTGCTGGCCCACTACAACGGCGACATCACCCGGGTGAACATTCAGCCCAGCAAGCGTGCGCGGGTCCTGGCGAAGTACGGAGTGAACTGATGGCGTATCTCTGCCCGATCTGTGACTACGTCTACGACGAGCGATTCGGTGCTCCCCGTGAGGGTTTCGCGCCCGGCACGGCCTGGTCGCAGATCCCCGACGACTGGTGCTGTCCCGACTGCGGTGTGCGCGAGAAGGTCGACTTCGAACCGAAGGAAGGTGCGTCCCGATGAGTGATTACCGACTGTTCCAGTGTGTCCAGTGCGGCTTCGAATACGACGAGGCACTCGGCTGGCCCGAGGACGGCATCGAACCCGGCACCCGCTGGGACGACATCCCCGACGACTGGTCCTGCCCCGACTGTGGTGCGGCCAAAGCCGATTTCGACATGCGGGAGGTGAGCCGCGGATGAGGGAACGGATCGTCATCGTCGGCACCGGTGTCGCCGGTGCCACCGCCGCCCAGACCCTGCGACGCGAGGGCTACGCCGGTGAGCTCGTGCTCGTCGGGGCGGAACCCGACCTGCCCTATCGCCGGCCCGCGGTCTCCAAGGAGTTGCTCGCGGGCACTACACCGTTCCAGCGCGCGGTGCTGAAGCCGATGAAGTTCTGGGCCGACAACGCGGTCGATCTGCGCCCGGCCACGCTGGTGCGCGCGATCGACACCGACAGTGCGACAGTGCGTGTGAGCACCGGGGAGGTGCTCGGCTACGACAGCCTGCTGCTCGCCACCGGAGCCAGAGCGCGCACGATCGATACCGTATCCACCCGCGTGCACACCTTGCGCGGGCAGTCCGACGTCGCCGCACTGCAAGCCGCGATCGACAGGGGCGGCTCGCTGCTCATCATCGGTGGCGGGCTGATCGGCTGCGAAGTCGCCGCCACCGCTCGCGGCCTCGGCGCCGACGTGACGCTGTTGAACGCCGGGCCGGGATTGCTCGATCGGGTAGTGCCGTCGGCCGTGGCGGACCTGGTCTGCGACATCCACCTCGAGCACGGCGTCGTAGTCGAGAACAGTGTCACCACCACGCGACTCGTCGACACCGCCACAGGTGTCACCGCCATCACCACCGACGGCCGTACGTTCACCGCGGCCACCGCCCTGGTCGCCATCGGCTCTGTCCCCGACACCACCCTGGCCGAATCCGCCGGCATCGCGGTGAACGACGGCATCATCATCGACCAGCACTACCGCACCTCGGCCCCTGGCGTCTTCGCCGCGGGCGACGCCACCACCGCATTCAACCCTCGACGTGGCGAATACGAACGCGGCCAGCACTGGAACACGGCGATGTCGGACGGCGCCGCGGCCGCGAAAGCCATCCTCGGCCACCCTGCCGCCCCCGCCGAAGTCCCCTGGGGCTGGACCGATCAGCACGGCCTGTCGATGCACTTCGCGGGCTGGCTCCACCCCCACGACGACCTGGTCATCGACGGTGACCTCGACTCCCGGGACTTCCTCGCGATCGCCCTGCGCAACGGCCACCCCGTCGGCGCCGTAGCCATGGCACGACCGAGGGAACTTCGAGCCACCCGCGCCCTCATCGCCGCCGGGGAGCCGTGGTTACCGAACGCTTCCCTCGAGCTGGTTCGCTCACGCTGACCTGAGAGCCGGCGAATTCGGTGAAATCTGCCGGCTGTTGCGGTCAGGAACTGGCCGCGACGGGTTCTAGCGTGGAGCTATGGGACTGAGAGAGGACGCGAAGAAGGTTGTTGTCACGACACCGGTCGGGCATGTAGGGGCTCGGGTTGTGCAGTTGCTGGTGCAGGCGGGGGTCCGGCCGACGGTGTTGATGCGCGATCCGGGGCGGCTCGATGCCGCGATGCCGGAGTTCGTCGACGTTGTGCGGGTTGATCAGGGGGATTCGGATGCGGTGGTGCGGGCCACCGTGGGGACCGACCGGCTGTTCTGGGTGGATCCGCCCACACTGGTGGATGGTGATCCGGTGGCGGGGTACGCGCGGATGGGGGCGTCGGCGGCGCGTGCTGTCGTCGAGAACGGGATCGAGGCGACGGTGTTTCTCAGCAGCCAGGGTGCCGAGAAGCGGGATGGAGCCGGGGAGATCGACGGGCTGGCGCGGACCGAGGAGTTGCTCGACGAGACCGGGGCGAATGTGGTGCACCTGCGGTGCGGCTACTTCTTCACCAATCTGCTGACCCAGCTCGACGAGATCCGGGCCGGCACGCTGTCCACGCCGTGGCCGCTCGACCATGCGATGGCCTGGGTGGATCCGCGCGATATCGGTGAGGTGGCGGCGGCCCGACTGCTGTCGGACGGGTGGTCGGGGCGAGTCGTGCAGGCCGTGCACGGGCCGCGGGATCTGACGTTCACCGAGGTCGCCGAGATCCTCGGTCGGCAGTTGGGCCATGCGGTCACCCCGATCCACCTCGCCGGCAACGAGTTCCGGGAAGTGCTGCGATCGGCGGGGCTGGGGCAGGGGCAGATCGACGGAATCGCCGGGATGTCAGCGGGGTTGAGTTCCGGATTCGTCGCGGAGAACCCGCGAACCGTGCTCACCACCACCCCGACGACCCTCGCCGCGTGGGCGAGCACCTCCCTGCGGTGAACAGAACCGGGGGGGGGGGGCGCGCCGCCGGGGGGCGCCGGGGGGGTGGGGGGGGTGGGCCCGGGAACCCCCGGCGCCCCCCCCCCCCGCGCGGCCGCCCGGGCGG